>NZ_JBEXCU010000002.1:954110-1345199 GCF_040605415.1 Kribbella sp. NPDC005582 | reverse complement strand
AAACTCACACCCATCGAGTTTGAGACAATTCAACCCGTCGCACTCGCGGCCTGAAACACCAAACCCCGCGAGTCAACTGAACTCGGGGCAGTCCCGCATCCTGCTTGCAGGAACCTCAGGAGGGACCATGCGAGGCAGAAGGATGTACGCATTCGAGATTGCGACCCGCGGCCGAGACGGCTCGTGGTCGACGGTGGCATCCGGGTCAGGGCAGTTCAGCCGGCCGCCGAAGGCGAGCGTACGGAGCATTGCAGAGCGGTGGATCCATGAGGAGACCGGGCGGCTGAGCGGTGGCCGGCTGCTGGTGGTCGGGCGGCGGCGTGGTGTTCCTCGGGGTTTCGTTGCCGGGGTGCGGATTCGGCTCTTGGATCCGCAGGGCGACTATCCGCTCGCTTCGGCGTACATCGGTCTCGATCGCCGGGACTACCGCCGGTTGCCTGTCGCGGAGCGGCTCAGTCGTGGCTGACAGTGGCCGTAAGCCCAACGAACTGCTCCGGCGTGCACGGGGCTCGATGTCGCAGGAGGTTCTAGCCGAGAAGGTCAACGCGGCGATTTTTCGGGCGACAGGCAAGGGCGCCGGGATCAACGCGAAGATGATCTCGGCCTACGAGCGCGGGTGGTACACCTGGCCGGGCGACGACGTACGTAGTGCGCTGTGCGAGATCTTCAAGGTGCGAACGCCTGCGGAGCTCGGGTTCTACATCAGCAGGCCCAAGCGCCGGCCGCCCGCGTCCGTTGAGCTGACAGCACTTGCTGGGAAACCCCTCACTCCGGATGCTCCAGTGAGCCTGGTGGTGCCGTCGGGCCGGTCGTACTTCGGGACTGAGCTCTCGGCGTACTACCAGGAAGCCGAGCGACATAGTTCCAACCTTCTGTTGATCACGCCGGACGAGCAGACGTTGGAGCAACTTCGCCGACCGGACCGGCGTTCCCTGGTCGTTGTGGCAGATCAGGAGCAGCTGAAGTATGTTGCCGACGCTCGGCGGGTCGTCGAGCGGGCCAGCAGCGGGCAGATGTCGCAAGCGGTTCCGGCGGCGAATGTCGTTGATGATCTGACGGTCGGAATCATCTGGGCGACCGCCAACGCCGACTCGGCCCTGCTCGCAGATGACGCTCAGCTTGAGCGAAGCCAGCTGTACGTCACGCATCAGCAGAACCGCGACGCTTCGCGAGGAGACGTCGACGAGGTGCCGTCACTGAACCGGGTGGCGGCGCACTGGCTGGGGTCGCAGTTCTGCTCGCGTTACATACTGCGGCACCTCGACGGACTGGGCGACGATCCCTTGTTCTGGACCCGTGAGCAGCGTGGAGAGGAGGCCGCGGCTTGGTTGCTGTGGGCCCACAAGTTCGAGTACCTCCGGGGCGTGTGGCGCAAGTTCCCGCGCGCACGGCGAGGGTTCTGCATCCCGGAGAGTGAGGTCGAGGCCTCACCCAGTTTCGAGCGGGTGATGTTTTTGTTGTCGATGGCGCTCATGGAGGCTTTCGGCATCCGGGTGGAGATCAGCGTCGAATCCGACCACGGTGAGGTCGAGGGGTTCGTCTTGGCCGATCGGGCGATCGTGGCGAACTGGCTGGGCAGTCCCGGGCTGTGGTGTGTCGAGGCCAGCGCGTCTGCGTCTCGGCTGGCGACCTACCGTCAGATCAGTGAGCAGGTCGGTGCAGAGTCGTTGCTGACACAGGAGACTCCGCTTGGACGACTGGCGGCAGCCGCGGACTACCTGCGGGTGCCGTGGGTATGGTTCCGGCGGAGATGTGGCGAGCTGGCGGCGGTCGGTGTCGACAACATCTGCCACCCACGAAGCCGTCTGGTGTCGACCCGCGGGCTGAACACCGCGCTTGGCTACGTTGCCCACATGGACGTTCTTGAAGGAGATGACTTTGCGCGCAGTTGAACTCACCATGGGCCGGACCTTCGCAGTTCACTTCGACCACGGCGACGACTTCTACGCAGCCTTGGCCGAGTTCTGCGCGGAGCACGACGTACGGCAGGGGTTCATCCCGATGTTCATCGCCGGCATGCGCGAAGTGCAGATCGTTGGCACCTGCGAGAAGCTGGAGAACCCGGACGCACCCGTGTGGAGCTCGGTGCATCTCGAAAACGTGGAGGCCGTCGGTGCGGGCACTCTCGCGTACGACGCGGCGACCGGCAGCGTGCTCCCGCACATCCATGTGTCGGTCGGGCTGAAGGCGCAGTCGGCAGTGGCGCACACCAGTCATCTGCTGGGCGCCAAGATTCAGTTCCTCACCGAGATGTACGTCGTCGAGGTGAGTGGACCTGCGTTCTCGCGTCAGCGCGATCCGGGTCTGTACAACGTCCCGCTGCTGTCGTTCGGGTCCGCCCGGACGGATCGACCTGCGCCCTAGTTTCCTGGCAAGTCCTTGATTCGCAGAACGAGGTTCTGAATCGTCCGGGTGGTCACGACTGTCGAAGTCGTGGATCACCTGGAGGCTTGGAAGAAGGCGGCGAAATCTCAGTCAGATAAGGAGATTGCGACGCGAGACGCGGTCTCGCGTGAGCGGCTGATCGAGGTGAACGCTGCCGCCGCCAGGTTCCATCGGCGAGAGTTGATGCGTGACAAGAAGAGTTGGGTTCGGGACTACCTGATGCGCGGTGGGGTGCCCGAGTTGCTCGCGCCGGATTCGCACTGGGCATTGGGATACGCCCCGGATGCCCGTTCGCGTCTCGTGGACCACCTGAGATCTCAAGGCTTCAGCCTGGCTACGGTCCGCGATGCCGGACTCGGAATCCTTGACGCTGACGGCCGGACCGTCGACCGCTTCAGAGATCAATTGATGCTGCCGGCAAGGAACGATCGCCTGCAGGTCACCGGATTCATCGGCCTTCGGACCGGCCAGCGAGCCCCGTACTACGCGTCGTCGCCGACGACCGCGGTCCATCGGCGATCGGCCAGCCTGATCGGCGTCGCCGAGCAGCTCGACCTGCTGGACGGCGAAGCTCAGCCAATACTGGTCAACAACCCGCTGGATGCCTTCGCGATCGAACGGCTCAGCCGCCTGGGCGGGGGCCGGTGGATCGGAATTCCCTTGTGCGACACACTGTTGTCAGCCGAACAGACAAGGATCCTAGGTTCCTACACGGCAGCCGACACGGTGATCGTGCTGGTCACAGGGAAAAGGACGGCGCAGCAAGTCCTGACAGACTGCTACCGCGATCTCACCGGATCCTTCCGAAGGGTGCAGGCTGTCGAGCTTCCCCGCGGGCAGACGCCGGCAAGGATCGCGCTGGCCCCGGGCGGCCTCCAGCGCCTCCATGACGCACTCCGGCTCACTCGCCCGCTCGTCGACTACCGATCGTCCCGCGGGACAGCTGGTTCGCTGCAGTCCGCGACCGACGTCGATGAGGCCCCGGGGCCAGAGTTGCCCTGACGCGTTCCGACCCGAGGACTTCGCAGGATGGGCAAGGTCGCGACAGACCTGGCGACATGCAATCGGTCGGTAGCCGGATCGCCACAGAGCCGGGGCCGGCGTGAACCGATTCTCATGGCAACACTGGCAGGCTGGCCAGACTGTCGCCCGATCTTCTCGGCCGCTCGGATTGGAGCTTGCCGGGCAACGTGACCTGCCCGGGGGTTCACAGGTCGAGTCGAAGTGGGACGGCTTTCGTCACTGAACATGTCAAGCTGCAGGGATTGATGGCTCCGGCCTTGACGGCCCCACCGACGTTCCTTCGGGCTCGCGCGAACGCTCGATTCCATGAGGCTGGAAAGGTTTGATCCGTTCGGCGGAGCTGATGGACTTCGCCCGTTGTCACCAACCATCGAGGAGTCCCGTGTACAAGTCGAAAACCTCCCGGACACTTGGGCGCGCTGCCGTTGCCGCAGCTGCCCTGGCCTCCGTCGCGCTTCTGCCCGCGGGAGTCGCCAACGCGACCCCGCTCACTGCTGAAGCCGCGCCGGCCACGGCCGAGTTCGTGACCTGCACCATCCACGGGCAGCCGGGCCAGCCCATCGCGTTCTACAACGTTCAGTGGAAAACCCTCATTGGCTACGTATATGACGGTCAGAAACTCAATATGACCGGCCGCGACAGCGAGATGGCGTACGGAGTTCTCTGGGGCCGCACCGACGTCACCATGGTCGCCACCCGCTACGTTTACTGCTGAGCCCGCAGCCAGGCGCGACCGGCGACGGGATCGGCAAGTTCTCGTGCCGCCGCTGGTGCACCGACTCTTGCAGTGAGATGCAGTGCACCGTGGCGGGGCTGAAAGCCTGACTGGATCGGCCGGTCAATAGGCTGCGGCTCCAGTCGACTGTGATAGTGCAGCAACGGATCCGCAGTGCTGGAGCTGTGGGTGCCAGCTACTTGCGCCGTTAACCTCGGGCACCTGACCGTACGGATGCCGGTCGCGAATCCGCGGCCAGCTTGGCGATCGGCGTGAGGTGTACGACGCCGGCGAACCATTCCTGTGGTCCGTGGCTGTGCTGGCCGTTCCTGATGAGCGCCAGGACGGGATTGGACCTACCGATGGTTGGCCCAGAAGTTCTCGAGTTCCACGTTCAGTGCGGCACCGGCCTGCATCGGCAGCGAGTGTGTGGTGTTCGGCCAGACTTTGACCTGCACGTTGGGGATCAGTTGGGCCTTCTTGGCCGCGTCGCCGCCGGCCAGCGAGTGGTGAGGTGCCAATGCGACGTACACAGGCATCCGCAGGCCCCGCAGTTGGTCGTCGGTCAGCGGGTGCGGATTTGGCAGGCTGCTGGAATCGAAGTGCTCGCTGCCGGCGGCGATCATCCGGGCTATCGGATCGTTCGGGTCGACCGCATCGTCCTGGATGCCGCCGATCTTGTTGAGCGCGTGGGCCCGCCACGACTTCGGCAGGCCGGGAACAGACGCCACCGCCGTCCACCCGAGGGCCCAGACAGGGACCATCCCCAGCGTCAGGATCGGTTCCAGCAACGTGAGGCTGGCAATGCGGCCGGGGTAGCGTACGGCCACCGCGGCGGCGAGGCCGCCGCCTTGCGAGTGGCCGACCAGGTGCACTTGATGCAGGTCCAGACCGGCCAGCACCTCCTCGACCCACTGCGCGCTGTCGCCGATTTCCCGCATGGGAATGGTCTGCGTCGACATGCCGCTGTCGCCGATGGCGTCGAAGGCGTAAACGGTGCGGTGACCGGCAAAGTCCGGCAGGTTGGTCCCCCACATCGGCACCCCGCTGGAGCGACCTGGCAGCAGCACCACCGGCACATCGTCGACCGGACGGCTGTTGATCCAGGCGTACGCGCGCACTGTGCCGAAGCTGGTCGTGAGGTCGCGGACCTGGGTCGGTTTCGGCAGCGTCGCCATCGCCGCCTGATAGGCAGTGACGTAGGCATTGTGTCCGGCCAACGTGCGGAAATGTCCGACGCCAGGTCCGCTCACCGCGAGCAGCGTGACCAGACCGCCAGTGGAGAAGGTCGCAACGCAGGCCAGTAGCACCACCGGCCAACGTCGCCGGTTCTTCTTTTTGGTCTCAGCAGTCATCTCCGGCCTTCTCCCGCGATCGCGTTTGCAATATAACCGTATTGTAACAGGTTGCAGTATGGCCGTACCGGATAAGATCGGGAGATGCCGAAGATCGTCGACCACGAGCAGCGCCGCCGCGAGATCGTCCACGCGCTCTGGCAGGTGATCGCCATGCACGGCCTCGAAGGGGTCAGCCTGCGCGAGGTGGCGCAGGCCGCCGAGGTCTCGATCGGCAGGATCCAGCACTACTTCGACAGCCGCGAGGCACTCGTGCTGGCCGGTCTTGAGCGGCTCATCGCGCAGGCGGGCGCCGCGTACGACGCGACCGCCGGCGCCGCTCCCCGCGACCGGCTGCTGCATGTCTTGGTCCAACAGGTGCCGCGCAGTGAGCTGGGACGGATCGGCGTCACGGTCTGGTACGCGTATCTGGCCACCGCGGTCACCGACCACCGCATCCGCCAGGTCCTCGCCGAAGCGCTCCGTCGCGGCGAGGCGGAATGCGCCGCTCATGTGGCGGCGCTGCGCGGCGTCGATGACGCGCGAGCCGGTGCCGCGGCGCGGCGATTGCTGGCACTGTCCGACGGACTCACGTTGCGCGTACTGGTCGAGGAGCTCGACCCCGACGACGCGATCGACATCCTGCGAGCCGAGGTGGACGGCGAAAGTCGCACACGGCGAGGAGTTTCGAGGTAGCCACCAGTCCGCCTCTGCGACAAACGGATCAACGACGCAACTGGCGCGCGCCCTAGTTGCCCTGGCCGGCTCCCCGCTCCCGAAGCAGCGATGGCAGCAGTGAAGTCGTCGGCTGTCCACCAAGTTCCGCGAGATCGCTCAGCAGCTGCAATACCCGCCCTTGCACGATCGGATGGTTCTCACACCGGAGGTGATTGCGCGAGTCGCTTACCTGCGCAACGCTTGAGCCATGAACCGCTCCGAGAAAGCTCGAGCAATCACCGAGGCCACTGAGAGACTCATGAAGCTGTTCCCTGGCCTGCCGCCGTCCATCGTCGAAGATGCCGTCTCTGACAGCGTCCCCGAGTTCGAAGGCAACCCGATCCGCGATTTCGTCCCGCTGTTCGTCGAACGCACCGCTAAGCAGAAACTGCGTGCGCTGGTCTGACATGCGGTTCGCCGAGGTCAACGGTCTGCGGATGGCCTACCGCGAGATCGGCACCGGTCGGCCGATCGTGTTCCTGCACGGCAACCCGACCTCGTCGTACCTGTGGCGAGCCTTTCTCGATCCGGTTTCACGCTACGGCCGTTGTGTCGCTCCTGACCTGATCGGAATGGGTGCTTCCGGCAAGGCCCCGGATCCTGGTCCTACCAGCTATCGGTTCGCCGATCATGCGGATCAGCTTGAGACGTTTCTCGAGCTGATCGGGATCCACGACGATCTGGTCATCGTGGGCCATGACTGGGGCGGCGTACTGGGGTTCGACTGGGCGCGCCGCCACCCGTCCGCGATCCGGGGAATCGCGTATTTGGAAACACTGATCGCTCCCGTTTCGTGGACCGGCGACAACGCGCCCGATCCCGCGCTGTTCAAAGCGCTGCGCAGTTCTGCCGGTGAGCAGCTGGTACTGGCCGATAACGTATTCGTCGAGAAAGTCCTCCCCGCCGGCACCATCCGGCAACTCCTCGACGAGGAGATGGACGCCTACCGCGCGCCCTACGTCCAACCAGGCGAATCCCGCCGCCCCACCTTGACCTGGCCCCGCGAAATCCCCATCGACGGCGAACCCGCCGACGTCCACGACACTGTCACCCGCAATGCCGAATGGATGGCCTCAAACCTCATCCCGAAGCTGTTCATCAACGGCGACCCCGGCGCTCTGCTCACCGGCCCGCTACGCCGCAAATGCCGAACCTGGCCCAACCAGCAAGAAGTCACCGTCCCCGGTCTCCACTTCCTCCCCGAAGACTCGCCCGACGAGATCACCACAGCCCTCACCGCCTGGCTGGCCAACCTGCCATGACCCTGCGGCTCCCGACGTGCCTGGTGCGCACCAGCAAGTTTGCCAACCATGCCGCCAGGTTCGGTTTCCGTAGCGCCTTGATCTGGGCACCAGTCTGGCCGCCAGCACTCTTGG
Organism: Kribbella sp. NPDC005582; assembly: GCF_040605415.1. NCBI lineage: Bacteria > Bacillati > Actinomycetota > Actinomycetes > Propionibacteriales > Kribbellaceae > Kribbella > Kribbella sp. NPDC005582. Next base: position 1,337,649 of record NZ_JBEXCU010000002.1, on the reverse strand, counting down.
CTGCCCCGGTCTGCGCGCAGCAGTGAGCTCGTCGGGCGTCAGCCCGTACGGCTCCACCGTCACCGCAGAGAGGTTCACGTCTTCACGGCGACCCGTCGTCCCGGGCACAATCCAGGCGGGCGAAGGCAGTCCCTGTCAGCTGGCCGACTGGCAGCCAGACCGCCCGACCGTCGAACTTGACTTGTTCACGAAGATGGAGGCCGGCTTCGCCGAGCTCGTGTACGGGTGGTTCCGGCGGGGCACCTGCAAGTGCAGGTGGCTACCAAACCCATGGGTAGAAGGGTCCACCAGGTCGCGCGCGTTGCGCGTATCAACGCGCGCGAGCGCTTCCACCGTCCCCGGGGAGCGCGCACTCGTCAGCTATCTGACGCGCCTGCTGCTTCACCACGGCGCTACTACGCCGCTGGACCGCAACCGCGCCGAGTGGCTCGCGCTCTTTCGGTGGTAGTGGCCACATCCCAAGCACGGAGCGACGTCCCGGGTCTTCCTCGGCTTCATTGTCGAGCAGCTCGCCGATCTGTTGGACGGCCCCGGCTTCACCGACATCGGTCAGCGTTGGCTGGTTGAGGCCGCGAAACGCTGGCTGCACTGGCGGCTTACTGTCGAGGAGAAGTCGGTCAACACTGTCTTGTCCGACCTGCTCGCGCTGCGCCGCCTATCGGCCTTCCTGACCTCGACCGGTCAGGCCCAATACTCGATCCGGCAGCTCACTCGCCCCGTCCTCGAGCAGCACATCGCGGCCCTTCACGAAAGCGGTGACCTGGCGGCCGGTGCCAAGCCAGCAGCGCGCCTCCGCCGCTTCCCTCGTTCGCCGGCTCGAAGCCGCGCACCGACGCAACCAACAACTCAGCCGCGAGGTCGCCGAGTTGCGCGACCAGTTGGTTGCTGCTCACCGCGAGCTCAGGGAAGCCCGACGCCGACCTGTCGAATCACCGGTACTAAGCCTGCCTGGACGCCGACGGCGCGACGTCTCAGAGAGAGCACGACGGACTGGAGACACATGCGCAACCGCACAGAGCAGGCGATTCCGCGACCTGCTCCACTCTTGAGGCCCTCACCTGCGAGGCTGGAGCGATGATTGGTTGGCGCTGAAAGAGCAACTTCTCGCACCACTGGCTGGAGGTCGATCTGGGCAGTTCGGGAATGCGGAGCCGCAGCTCGGTGTACCGTTCCGGTGACGTCGCCGATGATGCTGGTCGGCTCGCTCCTATGAGGTCCGGTGCAGGGTTCGTGGGACGACTTGGTGCTCGACGATGTTGACGGCGATCAGGAGCACCGCCAGCATCGCGACGGAGGCGATGGCTGGGATCCTCGGTGCGACCGCGATGAGTGCGAGGCACACTGCGGCGGCAACCAGTCTGGGCGTGGCCAGGGTGTGGAACATGTGCCAGCGAGTGAAGGCGAACACGCCGAGGTAGATGCAGGCGCCGGCGAAGAGCAGGGCCGCTTCGTCGAGGTGCAACGGCTCAGCTGGATCCCGTACGGCGGTACCGATGGCTGCCGCGATGCCGACGATCCCGGCGATGAGCATCAGATGTCCGTAGGAGAGCACGGGACGGATGATCTCGATCCGTACTGTGGACGATTCGATCGCTTCGTGGATGGCTGGGGCAGAGAAGGCGAAGTACACCCACCACAGGCCGCAGCAGACGGCGAAGGCGGCGGCGAGCGCGGCCAGCCTGAGGGCATCGAGCTGGTGTTCCGCGGCTGCGGATCCGGTCGCGATGACCGTTTCGCCCAGGGCGATGATCACGAACAGCCCGAACCGCTCGGCGACGTGTGCCGCGTCGAAGGGTGCGGAGCTCAGCCGCTTGCGGGCAAGGAACGGAACGCTGAGGTCGATCAGGGCGGCGCCGGCCCAGACCGCCGTACGGGCCCCAGGCGGTAGGAGGGCGCCAACCACGAAGAGCGGCCCGGTGACGAAGGCACCCACGGTGAACGTCGTGAAGGCGGTGCGATGGGGCAGGCCTTTGATCGCGAGCAATAGGCCTAGTCTGGCGGCCCAGTAGGTTCCACCGAACCAGACGGCGGCGTGCTCGAACGTCTCAGGCAAGGTCAGCCCGAGTATCAGGCCGCAGAAAGCGACCGCGAACATGCCCAGCCGTCCCCGGACTGTGTCGATCTCGTGCAGGTTCGCGTGCATCGTGCCGCCGACCCACACCCAGAAGACCGGGATGAAGACGATCAGGGCACGGCCGACACCCAGCCACGAGTGATCGTGGTGGACGAGTTCTGCCGCCGAGGTGACGGCGAAGACGAAGACGAGATCGAAGAACAGCTCGAGCCAGGTCACCCGCTTCACCGAGCCTGCCTCCCTGGCTGTGATCGGCCGTGTGATGTCACGTCTGGTTGACCGAGCGGGTGGGCTCGGCGGCCCATGAGGCCAGCAAGCGCAGGTTCTCGTGGGACGGCGTGCCCGGCTCGGCGGTCCAGACGATGATCTGCAGATCGGGATCGGCCGCCCAGGTGACGGCGTTCCAGTCGAGGTGCAGATCTCCGACGACGGGGTGGCGGAGGTGTTTGGTGCCGGTGTCGCGGGTGGCCACGTCGTACTCGGCCCACCACTGCCGGAACTGGGCATCCTGGACTGAGAGCTCGCCGACGATCTCGGCCAGTTTCGCGTCGCCCGGGTTGTTCGCGTTGTGCATTCGCAGCTGGGCGATCGCGAGTCGGGTGACTCCCTCCCAGTCCGCGTAGAGCTCGCGCATCGAGGGGTCGGCGAAGAGCAGCCGGATGTAGTACCGCTGCTTGTCGGGGATCTTCCCGAAGTCGGTGATCATGGCGGCGCCCAGGGCGTTCCAGGCGACGATCTCGGTGCGAGGGCCGATGACGAACGCGGGCGTCAGCACCATCCCGTCGAGCATTCGCTGCAGCTGTGGCTGGACCTTGGGCCGCGGGGTACGACGGACCGGGCGATAGTCGTCCTTCGCCGCGAGCTCGTACATGTAGGCGCGCTGGTCGTCGTCCAGACGCAGTACCCGGGCAAGCGACTCCAGTACCGGCGGCGACGCCTGGATCCGGCCTTGTTCGAGGCGGGAGTAGTAGTCGGTGCTGATGGCGGCCAGTACGGCGACCTCCTCGCGACGCAGACCCGCGACCCGCCGTGGGCCCGCAACGGGCAGACCGACGGCGGCCGGATCGAGTTCCGCGCGGCGCGCCTTGAGGAATGCCCCGAGGTCACTGCGGTGGAGATCGCGGTTCATGTCATCAGCGTCGCACCGGCGTCTGGATTGTCACAGGGACAGTTTTATCCCTGGTTTGTCCGTACCTGTGGTAGCGCGGCGGCGTGGCGTCAGCTGAGGGCCTTGAGAAGTTCCTGGGCCAGCGGGACGGCCGAGCCGGGATTCTGGCCGGTGTAGAGGGTCCGATCCACCTCGACGTGCAAGGTGAACGGCTCAGTCTCCCGGTACTCCGCGCCGAGGTCGGCGACCAGGCGGTCCTGCAGCAGCCACTTGGCCCGCTCGGCGAGCCCGTTCAATTTCTCCTCGGCGTTGGACAACCCGGTCAGGCGGTAACCGTGGAACGGGGACTTGCCGTCAGCGTCGACAGTGGCAAGCAGGGCGGCCGGTCCGTGGCACATTAGAGCCAGAGGCTTGCCGGAGGCGAGCCACTCGGTCAGCAGCTTGCCCGATTCGGCGTTGCCGGGCAGGTCTTCCATCGGTCCCCAGCCACCTGGGTAGAAGACGGCCTCGTAGTCGTCGATCCGAACGTCTTCGATCCGCAGCGGTTCGGCCAGTTCGGTCGCGTCACGCAGCGCGGCTTTCATCTTCTCCGCTCCCTCAGGGCCGCCGTTGAAGTCGGGGGTGAGGCTGAGCGCGTCGGCAGTGGGCGGGACACCGCCCGGCGTGGCCACCGCGATCTCGTACCCGGCCGCCTTGAAAGCGGCGTACGGGCCGAGGGCTTCCTCCGCCCAGAACCCGGCCGGCTGACGGTGTCCGTCCGCCAGGGTCCAATGAGTGGCGGCGGTGATGACGAAGAGGATCTTTGCCATGGAGTACTCCTTCGAAGAGTGGGGTGTCAGCTGTTCAGGACTTCGCGTACCACGTGGCTGTCGGCGGCCTGGCGCAGATGGGTGAGCTTGCGGTCGCGGATCGTCCACAGGTGGATGAAGCGTGCGTCGGCCTCGGTGCCGGTCTTGCTGACGGCGTGGTAGTGGCCGAGAACGAAGACGTGGTCGTCGCCGGCAGCGAAGAACTGGTCCCCGTTGCCGGCGAAAGACGCGAAGTCGGGCAGAAGCCTGCCGAAGAAGTCCCGGCCGACGCTCTCCCAGCCGTGGTAGATCCCGCCGTAGGGGAAACCGGGGGTGATGTCCCAGACCAGGTCGGGGGCGAGGATCTCGGCGGTGACCTCAGGGGCCATACCGGAGTCGTACAGGCGGCGGACAAGGGCGGTGTTCGGTGATTCGGACATGAGTGTGCTCCTTGGGGTGATTGCTCTGCCACGGTCGCAGCGGCTGCCCGGAGCGGCCAGGGGCAGATTCATCCCCGGATAGGTCGTTCCTCCGCGGCCCAGGACGCCAGGACGCGGAGTGAGTCGTCGGAAGGGCTGCCGGGTTCGGCGGTCCACACGATGAGGTGCTGCTCAGGGTCGGCCGCGCTGGTGAGGGTGTCCCAGTCGAGACGGAGGGCCCCGACCACCGGGTGGTTCAGGTCCCTGGCGCCTACCCCACGTCCGGCGACGGCGTCGGCGCTCCACCAGGTTCGGAAGTCCTCGTCGCGCGTCGACAGTTCGCCGACCAGCGTGCTCATCCGCGGATCGCCCGGAGCGCGTGCCGCCTCGGCTCGCAGCTGTGCCACAGCCCTCCGGGCGACGTTCTCCCAGTCCGGGTAGAGCATACGCATCGCGGGATCGGTGAACAGCAGCCTGGCGTAGCTCCGATGCCGGGAGGGAATCTGCCCAAAGTCGGTCACCAGGGCGGCAGCCAATGGATTCCATCCAAGGATGTCGGTACGGCGGCCGAGCACGACGGCGGGACTCGCCATCAGGTCATCCACAAGGCGCTGCAACTGGGGTTGAACCTTCTGGCGGGGTCGCCGGTACCGGCGATCGAACACCTGGGGGCCGGCGAGTTCGAACAGTTGGCCGCACTGGTCCTCGCTCAGCCGCAGCACTTGAGCGACCGTACGTAGTACCGGTCCTGAGACCGTCGCCCGGCCCTGTTCGAGGCGGGTGTAGTGCGTTGTGCTGATGGCCGCGAGGAGGGCGACCTCCTCCCGGCGCAATCCGGGAACCCGGCGACGCCGCCGGCTCTCAGGCAGCCCGACATCGCCGGGGGCGAGCTCGGCGCGGCGAGCTTTGAGAAATCCCCCCAACGCGCGGAGATTCGAACTCCTGGGCATGGGCTCCACGATGGCATTCACGGCCGGCACCGTGAGAGGGAGAGTTCCCTCCCTGTTCCAGTTGTGCCAGGCGGACAAGGATGGAATGCCGGAAGGAGCCGACATCCATGTCACCAACCGAGTCCCGGTTCATCGACGTCCACGCTCACTTCATCACGCCGTCGTACGTTGACCAGGCGAGCTCGGCGGGTCATGCGCATCCTGACGGAATGGGCCAGTGGCCCGAGTGGTCGCCTGAGGCGCACCTGGAGCTGATGGACCGCCATGGCATCCAGACGGCCATGCTGTCGCTGTCATCGCCGGGTGTGCACTTCGGAGACGATGCCGCCGCACGCCGGCTCGCCCAGCAGGTCAACGAAGACGCCGCCGGTTTCGCCGCTGACCACCCGGACCGCTTCGGGTTCTTCGCGTCCGTCCCGTTGCCCGACCTGGATGGCACCCTCGAAGCGATTGCCCATGGCATCGATGATCTCGGCGCGGACGGCGTCGTCCTGATGACCAATGCCCAGGGCAAGTATCTGGGCGACGAGAGCCTGGAGCCGGTCTTCGCGGAACTGGACCGCCGCCGGGCCGTCGTCTTTCTGCACCCGACCTCGCCGGTGTGCTGGGAACGGTCGGCACTCGGTCGGCCGCGCCCGATGGTCGAGTACATCTTCGACACCGCGCGGACCGTGACGGATCTGCTCATGTCGGGGGTGCTCGAACGACACCCGAACCTGACGGTCATCGTTCCGCACTGCGGCGGAGCCTTGCCAGTGCTCGCCGACCGCGTCAACGAGTTCAGGACGCAATTCATCGGCTCGCCGCGACCGGACGCGCCCGACGCGCTGGAGCAACTACGCCGCCTGTACTACGACATCGCCGGCCCAGCCTTCCCGCGCCAGGTGCCGGCGCTCCTCGAACTGGTGCCGCCGGAGCAACTCCTGTTCGGCAGCGACTACTGCTGGACTCCTGCTCAGGTCGCCGGCGCACATCTCGCGGCCGTCGACGCTACCCAGTCACCGGCAGAAGGGTTCACCTGGCGCTCCCTGACAACAGCCAACGCCCAGCGCCTGTTCCCTCGCCTCGCACATTGAAAGGATCCCTCATGTCATTCACTGAGATCGAGCTCGAATATCTGGCCGGACAGCGCCTGGGGAGGCTTGCCACGGTGCAGCCGGACGGCACGCTTCAGGTCAGCCCGGTGGGTTTTCGGTACAACCAGGAGACTGGCACGATCGACATCGCCGGCCGGGCGATGGCTGTGAGCAGGAAGTTCCGCAACATTGCAGCGAACAGCCAGGTGGCGTTCGTGATCGACGACGTCGCGTCGGTGCAGCCGTGGCGGCCGCGGTGTGTGGAGATCCGCGGTGCGGGCGAGGCGATCGTCGAGCCCGGCGACTCCGCTTGGGCGGCCGATCTGGCCCAGACCGGATTTGACGGGGCGATCATCCGCATCCATCCGAAGCGGATCATCAGTTTTGGTCTCGACGGGACCGACGCGGAGGTCTACGAGTACAAGGTCAGCAACCGCAAGGTTTCCTGAGGCAACTGATCGAGGCGATCCGGGACCTCAGGTGACAGGGGGAGAGTTCTCTCCCTGTCCCGTTCCGGCCGGACGACGAAGGATGGGAACGACGAACGTACCGGCGTACGGTCGCAGTGCCGCGCCGGGGAAGGAGAAGCACGATGTCCGACAACACCGCCGACCAGGAACCGTCCGGCGCGCAGAAGATGTTCGGCGAGTTCGCGCCCGGGCTCGTCCACTTCACCGACGATGTGCTGTTCGGTGAAGTATGGAAGCGCCCCGAGCTAGGCGCCAAGGAGCGCAGCCTGATCACCGTCGCCGCGCTGACCGCGGGCGGCAACACCGAGCAGCTCGTCTTCCACCTCGAGTACGCCAAGCAGAACGGCGCTACCGAAAGCGAACTCATCGAGGCGATCACCCATCTGGCCTTCTACTGCGGCTGGCCCAAGGCGATGTCGGCAATGAGCGTCGCCAAGCAGGTCTTTGCCGGTGGCAACCAGTAGCCAAGGATAAGGGGAACGCTATGCGAGGGACACTGATCTACGGTCCCGGTGACGTCCGCAGCGAGACGCGCGATGATCCTACGATCATCGACCCGACCGACGCGATCATCCGGGTCTCGGCGTCCTGTGTCTGCGGGTCGGACCTGTGGGACTACCGCGGCATCAACAAGGTCACCGAGCCGACGCCGATGGGCCATGAGTACGTCGGCATCGTCGAGGAGATCGGGCAGGACGTGCAGCACGTCAAACCCGGCCAGTTCGTCGTGGGCTCCTTCTTTGCCTCTGACAACACCTGCGAGATCTGCCGGGCGGGCTTCCAGACCTCCTGCGTCAACCGCCAGTACGCCGGCGCCGGCGGTGCCCAGGCCGAGTACCTGCGGGTCCCCCTGGCCGACGGCACCCTGGTCGCGACCCCGGAGGTGCCCTCCGACGACCTGCTGCCCAGCCTGCTCGCTGCCTCTGACGTGCTGGGAACAGGCTGGTTCGGCGCGGTCGCCGCCGGCGCCGGACCTGGCAAGACGGTCGCTGTTGTCGGCGACGGGGCGGTCGGCCTGCTCGGCATACTGGCTGCGAAAGAGCTCGGGGCCGAGCGCATCATCGTCTTCAGCCGGCACGCCGACCGGCAGGCCCTGGCCAAGGAGTTCGGCGCCACCGACCTCGTCGTCGAGCGCGGCGACGAGGGCGCGGCCAAGGTCAAGGAGCTCACCGACGGACTCGGCGCGCACTCGGTCATCGAGGCCGTCGGCACCCAGGAATCCATGCTGCAGGCGATCCGCTCCACCCGCCCCGGGGGCAACGTCGGGTACGTCGGCGTCGCCCACGACGTGAGCCTGCCGGGCGAGGAGCTGTTCTTCTCCCACGTGCAACTGCTCGGTGGACCAGCGCCGGTACGCCGGTTCCTGCCCGACCTGATCGACCGCATCTGGACCGGACGCATCAACCCTGGAAAGGTCTTCGACCTCGAGCTGCCGCTGTCAGATGTCGCCGAGGGCTACCGAGCAATGGACGAGCGCCGCGCCGTCAAGGCGCTGCTGCGTCCCTGAGCCGAGGAGAGCGAATGCATTCACGAAAGCTTGGCCAAGACCTGCAAGTGTCCGCCATCGGTCTGGGTGCCATGGGCATGTCCCAGAGCTATGGGCCGAATCCTGGCGATCGAGAAGCCATGATCGGCGTACTGCGCGCCGCCGTCGAGCGAGGTGTCACCTTCTTCGACACAGCCGAGGTGTACGGCCCGTTCGTCAACGAGGAGCTCGTAGGCGAGGCTCTGGCACCCCTGCGCGACGAGGTCGTGATCGCGACCAAGTTCGGCTGGCGTATCGAGGACGGTCGATCGGTCGGTCTCGACAGCCGTCCCGAACAGATCAAGCGGGTCGCGGACGCGTCGCTGCAGCGTCTCCAGGTCGAATCGATCGACCTGTTCTACCAGCACCGGGTCGACCCCGAGGTACCGATCGAGGACGTCGCCGGCGCAGTCTCCGAGCTGGTCCAGGCGGGCAAGGTACGGCACTTCGGCCTGTCCGAGGCTGCCGCTGCCACCATCCGCCGGGCACACAGCGTCTTCCCGGTGACCGCGGTGCAGAGCGAGTACTCGCTGTGGACCCGTGACCCGGAGCCCGAGGTGCTACCCACCTGCCATGAGCTCGGCATCGGGTTCGTGCCGTTCAGCCCACTCGGCAAAGGGTTCCTGACCGGCAAGGTCACCTCGGCCACGCAGTTCGCATCCGGCGACGTGCGCGCGACGATTCCCAGGTTCGCCGACGAGAACCGCGCCGCCAACCAGGCTCTGGTCGACCACGTCACCCACCTGGCGCAGGCCAAGGACGCCCAGCCGGGCCAGATAGCCCTGGCTTGGCTGCTCGCCCAGCAACCATGGATCGTGCCCATCCCGGGCACACGCCGGATCGAGCGGATCGAGGAGAACACGGCGGCCACGGCGGTGGCGCTCTCAGCCGACGAGATCGCCGACCTCGACGAGCTCGCGACCCGGATCCCGGTCCAGGGCGACCGCTACAACGAACACCACATGTCCCTGGTCGACCGCTGACGCACAAAGGCTTCCTGGTGGCCATCGTCCTGAGGCATGACGAACTTTGCCGCTGACCGATCGACTCTGCGGGCGCTGGCCGACGAAGGCAACGAGAAGGCGCTGAACCGGCTCGCAGACCTGTCCGACGAACGCGGAGATCTCGAGGAGCTGACCGAGTTGCTGGACGAAGGCTGCGACCGCGCGGGATTCTTCCTCACCCGCCGCGCTGTCGCTGCTGGAGACCTCCTGGCCTTGCAGCGCATTCGCGATGCCGGCTACGACCAGGCCGGCGACGAACTCGATCGGCTCCTCGAAGAGTCACCTGGGCGCCAGTGATGTCTGTTCCGTGCTACTTCTCGGCCGTGCCGGGGTTTCGGCTGACGGATTCCTGATAGACGTCCGCGTAGGTGCGGGAATCCTTGACCAGGTCGTCGCAGAAAGCGGCGACGTCGGCACCGATGAGTTGCAGCACTCCCTTGCCCGAAGCAGCCCCTTCCTCGAAGAAGTCGACGAGCCCCGGCAGCAGCGGGCCATCAACCAAGTCGATCGGCCCAACCTTGAACAGGTACCGCTGAATCTCCTGGTAGACGATCTGATAGTCCGGCGGCAGCGCCTTGACCCGCGCCACATGCGCCCGCCATTGCCGCTTGCCTTCGATGATGTCCTGAATACCCACGTCAGCCTCCCAGCCGGTCCAATTTCCGCGCGACGTTCCTGTTCAACTGCTCACGCCACCGGTCGCGATAGTTCCGTGCCCCTTCACCGCCGGCCAGCGCCGCACTGAATCCAACGATGTCGTCACCCACCACCTGGTAAATGCTTTGCCCGTCGGCCGCGGACTCCTCGAGCAGCCCCAAGGCGCCGTCCAGAATCGGCGTCAGATTCCGGCCCGTGAAGTCGGAATACGGCGACAGGTGCGTCTTGATCTCGTCCCACGCGGCCCGGTAGTCGTTCGGCAGCGCCTCGGCCCGGGCCTCGAACGCCTTCCACTCCCTGGTCAGATCGCTGCCGGTGATGGTCTCCCAGAAATTCATCTGCAGCCCTCCTTGAGCTTGTCGATCCGTGTTTTCACGTAGGCCCATTTCGCCCAGAACGTCGCGAGCTCAGCACGCCCTCCGTCATTGAGCGCATAGAACTTGCGCGGCGGCCCCTGCTCGGACGGCCGTTTCGTCACCTGCACGAGCCCGTTCTTCTCCAACCGCAGCAAAATCGTGTAAACCGTGCCCTCGATGACATCGGTGAAGCCGAGGTCGTTGAGCCGCCGCGTGATGGCATACCCGTACGTCTCCTCACCGCTGATGATCTCCAGCACGCAGCCTTCGAGCGTGCCTTTCAGCATCTCCGTCAGACCTTCCATCACGAGCCCTCCCCGCCCCCAGTACTCGGTATCACTGACTACCGGTACACGGTATCACGCAGTAGTGGATCCTGAACGGCCTCTTCTGGAGGAGTACTTCAATGACCGGACGGATCAGTCGGCGCAGTGCCTTGTTGGTGGCCGGTACGGCGGCGGTGGCCGCGAAAGCCGACTATCAGCCGGAAATGTACGCCGGCGTACGTTCCGTGAACATCAAACTGATGATGCTCAACGCGAAAGCGCTGGCTCGTCTCGCGGTCAAGCTGAAGATGCCCGTGGTCCTGGGCGCGGTCGGGGTCACATCAGGCACCAACCATTCGACCCTCGCTGTATTGCGGGGATGAGATTCCCAGCGGCCCCGAGATCGACCGCAGCACGATGAACGCCTGGTACGACGACGCCTTCCGCCGGGCGTTGCAGGGGACCGGCCGTCGCCGATTCGTCATGTGCGGTCTGTGAACCGAGATCTGTCTCGCCTTCCCGGTGGTGGACATGCAGGCCGAAGGTTCCGGTCGACGCCGTCGCCGCTTGGTACACGGCGGAGCTGACCCAGCTCGGTTAGGGCTGACCTGAGCGTTGATCCATGGCCGTCCAGCTGAACCGTGGTCCATCCGTTCGATGACGAAACATCGGATGAATAACGAATGACACCGCTCGTCTGGGCGTGGCCGGTATCGGTCAACAGCTTCCGCTGGTTTCAGAGATCTGATCTATTCTGGCTCGGGCCTTCGGACAGGGAGTGTTAGTGACACTGCGAATCGAACGTCTGCGCGCGGGCGACCGGATCGATCCACTCGGTGCCGATGAGCGGCAACCGGTCTTCAGTTGGACAATTCGGGCGACTGCACGAGCCGAGCGGCAGGTCGCCTGCGAGGTGCAGGTGGCCGGAGATCGCGACTTCGCGACGGTGGCCTGGAGTTCGGGGGAGCGGGCAATCGAGAGGCCGTGGCTCAGGTACGACGGTGTGCCTTTCGGCAGCCGAACTGCCGTTTTCTGGCGAATCAGGGCCAAGGGAATCGCGGAGCAGTGGTCGGCTTGGTCGGAGCCGGCGTCTTATGAGACGGGGCTCGACGTAGGCGATTGGTCGGCCTCCTGGATCACTCACGCGGAGTGGGCGGGGGTCTCCGATCCGAATGCGCTCCCGCTGCTTGCCGCAGAGTTCGAGGTCGCTCAACCGATCCGGTCAGCGCGCTTGTACGTGGCGGGACTGGGCGTCTATGTGGCCGGCCTGAACGGCCAGGCCGTCACCGACGCCGTCCTCGAGCCGCCGTACAGCGACTACGCGCGCACCGTCGACTATTCGACGTACGACGTCGGCCACCTGGTCAGGCAAGGGCTTAACGTTCTCGGCTTGCGACTGGGCACCGGAATCGCCCATGTCACGGCACCCGCCGACCGGTACACGAAGTTCGCGGCCACGATCGCCCGTCCACGAGCGCTTGCCCAGCTGGAGATTGTCGCCGACGACGGATCAATTCAGCGGGTCGTCACCGACGAGACGTGGAGGGCGACGCTCGGACCCACACTGCGGTCCCATTGGTACGGCGGAGAGGTCTTCGACGCACGGAGAGCCGATCCAGATTGGGACAGCCCGGCCGGCGACCGGTCGTCGTGGTCGTCGGCGGTCGTAGTGCCCTGCGAAGTCCGGCTCGCAGCGAGAGCTGCGCCGCCCATCCGGGTGGTTGAAGCTGTTTCGGCCGCAGCGATCAGCGAGCCCGACGAGGGTGTCACAGTCGTCGACCTTGGTGTGAACCTCGCCGGATGGCCCCTGCTCCAGCTGAACACCGAAGCAGGCCACGAGATCACCATCATCCCCGGCGAGATCCTCGACGCTCGTGGCCGGGTCGACCAACGCGAGATCGGAACGCCGGTCGCCAGTTCCTACACGACCACCGGCGGCGAGCAGAGCTGGCATCCGGAGTTCATGTACCACGGCTTCCGCTACCTCGAAGTCCATGGCTTGCCTGCCGGCAGCGGCCCAACCGCCTGCACCGGGCTGGCATTGCGTGCGGACAACGAGAAGACTGGCGAGTTCTCCTGCTCCGACCCGCTGCTGAACGGAATCCACCGGATCATCGATCGCGCCGTACAGAGCAACATGTTCAGCGTGCTGACCGACTGCCCACATCGGGAGAAGCTCGGCTGGCTCGAAGAGACCCACTTGCTCTTCAGCGTCGTCAGTCACGGGTACGACGTACGCGCGTACTACCGCGATCTCGTCCGGCGCATGGCCGAATCCCAGCTGGACAACGGCATGGTGCCCGATATCTCGCCGGAGTACGTGGTCTTCGACGGAGGGTTTCGCGACGACCCCAACTGGGGTGGCGCGATCATCCAGGTGCCGTGGCAGCAGTATCGCGTCTACGGCGACTCACAGACCTTGGCGACCTACTATCCGGCAATGCGCCGCTACCTGCACTATCTGCGGAGCCGGGCCCACGAAGGCCTCCTGGATCACGGATTGGGCGACTGGTACACCTTGGAGGACCCGCCGCCCCGAGCTGCGGTTGCCAGTTGGGGCTTCCAGCGCGCCGCCGACAGACTCGCTCAGATCGCCAACGTGATCGGCAAGCCGGACGAAGCCGACGACCACCGCAGGCTAGCCACTCAGATCCGGACAGCTTTCCACGAGCGCTTCTTCGACGGCACCGACAGCTACGGGGCCGGCCAGGCCATCAACGCACTCGCGCTGGACATGGACGCGGTGCCAGCCGCGCTACGGTCACGGGTCGCGGCGCGACTCGCCCACACGATCAGCGAAGCCGGTGACCACCTGATGGTTGGTGAAGTCACCTTGCCCGCAGTGCTGCGGGCGTTGTCGGCCGGTGGCTACGACGAACTCATCTATCGCGTAGCGTCGCGGACCGACTGGCCGAGCTACGGCTATCAGGTCAAACATGGTGCGACCGCCCTGACCGAGGCCTGGGACGGGCCGACGACCGGTGCCTCTCAGAACCACTTCATGCTTGGCGCGATCGACGACTGGTTCGTTCGGAGGTTGGCCGGTATCGACCAGGCCGATCATTCGGTGGGATACCGGAACGTGGTGATCCGCCCGGCATTGGTTGGTGACCTGACCGCTGCCTCGGCGTCGATCCTGACGCCCTATGGCCGGCTCACCAGCTCATGGACGCGCGATGACCGCGGCGTCCGGCTCGAGGTCGAGATACCGGTGGGGGTCGAGGCGCGCATCGAGCTCCCTGGTCCGTTCGGATCGAGGGAGGTCGGGTCCGGGCGCTGGTCGTTCCACGCCGCCTGACCTCGAACCATCTGCGCGGCTTGCCGCTGCGACCCACTGACCGCTTCTTCGAGAAAGCGAGCTTCGATGACGGAGCCCGAGCTGTCTGCCAGCATGCGTGCCTTGTACGACGTGTTCGCCGCCCCTGACCCGGCGTGCCGTCCGACCCCTTTCTTCTGGTGGAGCGGTGGCGATGTCGATCGCACACGCCTCGCCGCGCAGCTGACTGAGCTCGCCTCCAAAGGCATCGGCGGCACGATCGTCGGCTACAGCCATCTGCCTGACGGCGAACTCGACCACGGCAGCCCCGCGCCGTTGACCGACGAGTGGTGGGAGCTGTTCTGCTGGTTCACCGAGGAGAGCGCTCGGTGGGGTATGACCGTCGGCTTTCAGGACTACGGCATCAACGGCCCCATCCTGCGCAGAGCCGGCGAGCAGACCCGTGAGTTCGGTGCGGGGACGCTCGAGCATGCGGTTGAGCGGCGTACCGGACCTGCGACGTACGAGATCCCGGCTGGAGGTCGCGCCGTTGTTGCGGTGGTGGGCCGAGATGGGTCGGGCTCCGTGCAGGCGCTCGCGGTCACTGGCCCGACGTACGCGGTACCGCCGGGGGAGTGGGAGGTGTCGATCGTGCTGAAGCGCGAGGGATCGATCGGCTCGCACCGGTCGTCGTTCGACCCGATGCATCCGCAGTCCGGCGCTTTGTTGATCGAGCTGCTGTACCAGCCGTTCCGCGACCGTCTGGGATTGCATTTCGGGACGACCTTCACGACGTTCTTTCAAGACGAGCTGTACTTCGGGCTGCAGATGCCGTTGTGGAACGACCTGGTCGCCGCGCACCTTCGCGAGCTGCACGATTTCGACCATCGCGAATGGCTACCCGCGCTGTGGCTCGACCTCGGGCCGCGGACGCACCTCTTCCGTGCCGCGTATCGCGATACCGTCGTCGGGTTGCTCGAGGATCACTATTTCCGACCGATCTTCAAATGGCACGAACGGCACGGCACGTCGATGTTCATGGACCAGATCGCCCGCGGCGATCTCCGCGCTGGCCGGCACGCCTACGGCGACTACCTGCAGATGATGCGCTGGTACAACGGCCCGGGCAACGACGATCCGGACCTCACCGCCCCGCGCGCGGTCGCGGCCTTCAAGGTCAGTACGTCGATCGCCCGGCTGAACGACCGGCCGATAGTGCCCAGCGAAGCGTTCCACAGCAGCGGCTGGGGCATACCTCCGGCGAAGATCCTGGGCGGCCTGAACGCCGGTTTCGGGTACGGCGTGAATCAGGTGATCATGCACGGCCTGAACCACACCACCGAGGGCGGCTGGTGGGAGTGGGCGTCGCCCGACTTCCATTTCCGGCAGCCTTGGTGGCAGCATTCCGAGGCGCTGTGGACCTACATCACCCGGATCAGTGCCCTGCTGCGATACGGCACCGGCGTCGCCGAGGTCGCGGTCCTGGATCCAACGCAGGATCTCGACCTGACGGGCGAAACCACAGGGTCACCCGAGTTTGCCGTCAAGGTGCTCGCGACGCTCGCGGAGGCCGGTCATGACAGCGACCTGATCGACTCGCACCATCTCGCTCAGGCGCGGACCGTCGACCAGCGCCTGACGGTCGGCAACTGCGCCTACCGGGCCTTGGTGGTGCCGGACCTCCACGCCGTACGAGACGAGACGCTGAGGGCCATCAGGCGGTACGCCGAAGCCGGCGGAACCGTCATCGTGCTAGGAGACGTCCCCACGCTGACGGAACTTGGACCTTGCCCGGCCGGCAGTTGGAACTTCGCACTGATGCTCGCAGCGGACGACTTGCCGAGCATGTTGCGGCTGTTGTCCAGCCGCTGGGAACCCGACTTCGACGCCCTAGGCAGCGGATTGGTCGCGAGCCACCGCCGATCCGGTACGACGGACCTCTACTTCATCACGAATGTCGGGGATGCTGCGGTCGAAGCGTCGATCGATGTCCGCGCTCAGGGCAGGGTGGAGACCTTCGATGCCTGGACAGGCTCGATCCGCCCGCGGGACTCGCGACCCGCACCCGGCAAGCAAGTGAGTACCCGACTGGACATCGACCTCGCGCCCGGCTCGGCCACAGTGGTGGTGATCGATGGAAGCCGCCCGGCGCTACCCGTGAGCGAACCGGCAGCATCGGACAGGACCGTTGAGCTCGTCGGACCATGGCGGTTGCAGGTCGAGCCGACACTGGACAACTCGTTCGGTGACTTCGAGTACGGTGCCGAGCCGCTCGGAGTCGAAACCTGGCACCTCTCGACCAGTGCGTCTCCGGAGGGACCGTGGACCAGCACCTGCGCGCGCGACGGAGTCAAGTTCCTTGCCTTGGGCCCCGTCCCGCCCAGCAGCGTCGACGAGGTCGAGAAGCTCGTACTCCGCGACGGGCCTCGAGCCGTCGTGGACTCGGCCAGATGGCGGCCGTACAGCTTCTCTTATCAGACCGGTGTCACGGGGGACCCGCTGTTGCTCGACCGGATGACGGGTCCCCACGGACTCAAGAACGTTCCCGACGAGTTCCTCGATCCTCAGGTGCTGGACTCCGATGCACCGGCCGGCTCCGTGTATTACTTCTGGTCGACGATCGAGGTGGGCAATGCTGCGGAGGTCCTGACAGTGGCGGCGGGCTCGCGATCGCCGTACCGGGTATGGATCGACGGCGAGCCCTCGCTCAGCCGGACCGCCGAGGTCGCACCGCGGCGAACTCCCGCCTGGAACCTCCGCGATCTAAGCGTCGAAACCCAGTTGTCCGAAGTGTCGTTGATTCCAGGCCGGCACTCTGTGCTCCTGCGCCTAGAAGTTTCCGGCGGCCAGCCGACCCGAGCTTTCGTGGCCGTTGGCACCGACATCCCGCAGGAACCGCCGCGAGCCAGGCTGCGCTGGTGGTTCGGCAATCAGCCCTGCTTGACCTTCGATCCGCTGCCTAACGCCCAGCCGGTCTGGATTCGCACGCTCACCCCGCCAGGATTCCAGGCCGCTGAGCTCCGCACGGCCGGAACCATCCGTACGGCGACGCTGGTGTCGTCCCACGAGGCGATGAGTATCGACTCCAACGATCGAGGCCGCAGTGTCATCAGGGCGAGCGGACTGGTCGAGAGTCGGGACGAACTGCTGATTGAGGTGGACCGCGGCACCTTCGGCTATCGCGGTGCGGCGGTCCTCACTGGACCGATCACCTGGACACTCGGTCCGGGATCAGCATCTACTGCCTCCTTCGTCGATCACGGCTTGCACGACTTCTCAGGCATTGTTCGCTACCAGACCGACTTCGATTGGCAGACCACGGACGAGACCGTCCAGCTCTCGATCCCGGGCCTGGAGTCCTCCGCGCGAATTCACGTCAACGGTCAGCCGCTTGCCGACTTGCCGACACCGTGGCAGGAGGTCGACATCACCGCGGGCCTCCGCGACGGTAGGAACACCGTGGAGGTCGAGGTGGCGAACACGCTTCAAAATCGCTTCTCAATCCTGCCCTCGCCCTTCACGAAGATGCAGCAAGCAGGCGGCGGCTTCACCTGTCTTCGACTGCGAGCAGTCCGGCGCTGAGGTTTCAGCGAGCGAAGATCAGCAGAAGAACCCCGGTCACCACCAGCGACAGGAGAAGAGACAGACCGCAGCCGAGCCGGTTGCTGAAGAAGAGAAACATCTGTTCACCATTCGAGAGCGTGACGAGGTCAGTGACAGACTGACAACCCATCGGTGCCCCGGCGTAAACCGATGAGTACGCGTCTCGCTCCGGCTAGAGAGGTCAGCGTTGAACATCACCGGAACATTCTTGCCGGCGGGATCCCTGGTGGTGTTCCAGGGGGACTCGATCACGGATGGCGGGCGGGGGCGAACTGACGATCCGAATCATGTGCTCGGGCACTCGTATCCGTTCTTGATCGCGTCCGAGGCCGCGGCACGACACCCTGAGCGTGGCTGGCGTTTCGTCAACCGCGGAGTGAGCGGCGATAAGGTGTCGGACCTGGCTGCGCGTTGGCAGGAGGACGCGCTGGACCACCAGCCTGATGTGCTGAGCGTCCTGGTTGGTGTGAACGGCATCGACGAACTGAGATTCGAGTCGGAGTACCGGTTGTTGCTGGAGCGGACTCTCTCGGCGCTGCCGTCAGTGCGGTTGGTGCTGGGCGAGCCGTTCTATCTGCCGACGAGCCCGGTGGAGTCCGAGCGGGAGGCTTGGGCTGCCGCGGTGAAGGCCCGGGCCACGATCGTGCGCGGCTTGGCCGATCAGTTCGGGGCGACCTTCGTGCCTTACCAAGCCGCGCTCGACGCCGCCGTCACGCGGGCTCCGGCGGAGTGCTGGGTGTGGGACGGCATCCATCCGACGTACGCCGGTCAGCGGATCCTCGCTGACGCCTGGATCACCGCAGTACAGGCCTGACCGCCGCCACCTCCGCATTACTTGCTAGCGGCAACTTTTGGCGGATCGAAATTTTCGCTACTGCCGGACAGTATTGACCGGGCCCTGCGGCGCTCATACCTTGCGTGTGATCGATCGGGTCGGCGTCCACTGTGCGGAGAAGACATTGAATGGCATTTGGAGAACGTCGGCGCGTCAAGTCTCGTGGAGGCACCGCGGGGAGGTGGTCAGCACCGCGGCCAACTCGTCCGGCCGGCGCTTCGAGCGGCTGCGGCGGGACTGGCCGCTGATCGCGCTTTCCGTGCCAGGTATGGCGTTCTTCGTGGTGTTCTTCTATCTTCCGATCTTCGGCAACGTCATCGCCTTCAAGGACTACCAGCCGTTTCTGGGCATCCGGGACTCACCGTGGGTGGGGTTCAGTAACTTCTCGATCCTGTTCAACGGCGATCCGGCGTTCTTGCAGGCACTGGGCAACACGCTCATCATCCTTACGCTGCAGGTGCTGGTCGTCTTCCCGATCCCGATCGGTATGGCGATCCTGCTGGACAGCTTCCTGTCCGAGCGGATCAAGCGGGCGATCCAGAGCGTGCTTTACCTGCCGCACTTCATGTCATGGGTCATCGTCGTCGCCATCTTCCAGCAGATGCTGGGCGGCGGGGGACTGATGAATTCGTTGCTTCGTACCCATGAACTCGGGGCGATCGACATCATCGGCGATCCCAGCCTGTTCAAGCTGCTGATCACCAGCCAGGTCATCTGGAAGGACACCGGCTGGGCGATGATCTTGTTCCTGGCCGCCCTGTCCGGGATCAACCCGAATCTGTACGAAGCGGCAGCGGTCGACGGTGCAGCGGCCTGGCGACGCACTTGGCATGTCACGTTGCCCGGCCTGCGTGGACTGATCGTCCTGCTGCTGATTCTGCGGCTCGGGGACGCGTTGACGGTCGGCTTCGAGCAAATCGTGCTGCAGCAGCCTCAAGTCGGTCTCGAGGCCTCGGAGGTGCTCGACACCTACGTCTACAACAACGGCATCCTCGGCGGGCAATGGGGAATCAGCGCGGCTGTCGGCCTGGTCAAAGGTCTGGTGGGTGTGTTTCTCGTTCTTTCTGCGAACAAGGTCGCGCACATCTTCGGTGAGAGAGGGATCTACCAATCATGAGCGGCTCTGTAGTCAGTAGACGAGCGCATGGTGTCCCGGTGGCCTTCCGCAGTGTCAGGTTCCTTGTCTTTGCTGTTGCCATCGTTCTCGTCGTCCTTCCGTTCGTCTCAGTCGTCTCGACCAGCCTGAGCGACCAGGAGACCTTGAACCGGGCCGGGGGATTCGTGCTGTGGACAAACAGTCCGACCCTCGACTCCTATCGGCAGGTCTTCGACGGTGGCATCGTGACGCGAGCGCTGCTGGTCAGCGCCACGGTCACCGCGGTCGGGACAGCGATCAGCGTCTCGGCCACCATCGGATTGGCGTTCGGGCTGTCGCGTCCGAAGTCGCCGGGATCGAAGCCGATCCTGATGATGGTGCTGTTCACTTTGCTGTTCTCACCGGGGCTGATCCCGTCGTACCTGATGGTCAAGCAGCTCGGCCTGATCGACTCCTACTGGGCCTTGATCCTGCCGGTGGCGGTGAATGCGTTCAACGTCATTGTGGTCCGGTCGTTCTTCATGGACCTGCCGCAGGAGCTGATCGACAGCGCCCGCATCGATGGCGCGACGGAGTGGAAGATCCTGACCCGGATCACGCTGCCGTTGTCCAGAGCCGCGATCGCCGTGGTGTCGCTGTTCTACGGCGTCGGCTACTGGAACGCGTTCTTCAACGCGATGTTGTACCTGAACGACGCCGCCAAATGGCCGCTCCAGCTCGTACTGCGGCAGTACGCCATCAACGGCAACGCTTTCGATCCGGCCGGCTCCCAGGGGTTCGTTCCGCCCCCTCAGCAGGCGATGCAGATGGCCGTTCTGGTGGTCTCCATCGTGCCTGTGATCGTCGTTTACCCGTTCCTGCAAAAGCACTTCGCCAAGGGCATGCTGACCGGAGCGGTGAAGGGTTAGGCCGATCGATGACGCTCAGCCTGTCGCAGTATCCCTCGCTTTAAGGAGATTCCCATGACCACCTCTGCGATCAGTCGACGCAGCGTCCTCGGCGGACTGGCGGCTGCCGCGGTCGCCGGAACCACTGGCCTGACTGCCTGCTCACCCTCGAACGGATCGGCGGGTGGCGGCACCATCAAGGCTGTGCCGCTGCCCACCTACGTTCCGCATCAGGGCGCGAAGCCCGATCTGCCGGCCGGCGAGAACGGCGTACGGGCCGGCTATCTGAAGTACCCGCTCGACTCCCTGGTGAAGACGGTCGACGAGGTTCCGGGGGCTGGTGGGACGATCCGGTACCAGACCTTCAACTTCGGTGCCAGCCCGACTCAGCGCGAGCGCAACCTGTACTGGCAGGACATGGAGCGGCGCGTCGGTGTGAAGTGGGAGTACTACGGCGTCCCCGGCGACAACTATCTGGCCAAGGTGCAGACCACGATCGCCGGCGGCGACCTGCCCGAGTGCATGACCTTCGGTTCGCCGTACTTCGCCGTACCCCAGCTGCCTCAGTTGCTCGACTCGAAGTTCACCGATCTGAGCGACTACCTGTCCGGCGACAACGTCAAGAAGTATCCGAACCTGGCTGGCTTGTCGACTTCTGCCTGGAAGGGCGCGGTGTACAACGGCCGCATCTACGGACTGCCCCGTCAGGCGGCCACGATCTCCGGGATCTGGTTCGTGCACGCCGACAAGTTCGCGGCCGCCGGCTTCCCGGACAACCCGAAGAATCCCGACGAACTGTTCGAAGCCCTGAAGGCGGCGAACAGTCCGAAGAACGGTACCTGGGCGATCACCAATCCGTCCACGGCCCTGCAGATGGCTCGCGTCGTCGTAGGCGCCGGACAGGACTGGACGGTTGCCGATGGCAAGTTCACCTCGGTCTACGAGACCGAGGCCTACATCAAGGCCCTCGAGTACGCCGCCAAGGCCAACGCGGCCGGGCTGCTGAACCCGGACGGGCCGACCGCGGACGGCAACGTGCTGTTCACCTCCGGCAAGGCCCTGCTGGCCATCGGCTCCACGCCGGCCTGGGGCGTCAACTACGACACTCTGAAGCAGCAAGGCGGCAAGCTGGGGGCCTGGGTGGGCTACAAGGCCGATGGAACACTGGCACCGGTGGCGGCCGCGCCCGCGCACTCCTTCTTCACCGCGATCAAGAAGGGGCTGAGCAAGGAGCGAATCGAGGAGATCTTGCGGGTCGCGAACTACACGGCTGCCCCCTTCGGCTCCGAGGAGGAGTTCGCCATCTCCTTCGGGGTCAAGGGCATCCACCACACCGTCACTGGCGGTACGCCGGTGCAGACTCCGAAGTACAAGCAGGATGCGCCGCTCGGATTCAACTACCTCGCGGCAGCCCCCGTGCCGATCATCAATACGGTCAACCCCGACCAGGTTCAGCTCACGCACGACTACGAGTCGCTGGTGGCCAAAGCGGTCGTGACCGAGCCGACGACGGGGCTGTACTCGACCACCGAGGGCACCCAGGGCGCCGTCCTCAGAAAGCTGGCCGGCGACTTCGCCAACGACATCGTCCTCGGACGGAAGAAGCCCGCGGACTGGACCCGCACCGGATTGCCGCAGTGGAAGGCCCGGGGCGGCGACAAGCTCGCCACCGAGTACGCCGAAGCTGCCGCGGGCAGCTGACGCTCTTCTTGTCCTGACCCCACGTCGTACCGCCCGGGCCGCTCCATGGTCCCGGGCAGTACGGCGTTGTGCGCGGTGGCTCCGAAATTTTTCGACTCTGCCTCGGCATTGATGACATCTGGACGTAACGCGATATTGATCTCGCCGTCACTACATCAGTAGCCGTCGGCAACAGTGATCAAAGGAGAGCATCGGATGAGACTCACCAGACGCGGGCTGCTCGGCGCAGGAGCCGCTGGGGCCATGGCGGCCTTCCTCCCCGACGTGGCCTCCGCAAGCAGCGTCTTGTCGTCAGCTTTCGCCGCGACTGCCGTCGCGCATCCCCGGATCTACACCGATGCGGCCGGCCGTGACGCGCTGATCGCCAAGCTGAGCACGGCGGAGTGGGCGAAGGCGTCCCTGGCAGCATTGAAGGCGTCCATCGATCCGCTGGCTGATCGGCACCAAACAGATCCGGCGTGGATTCTGTCGCGGATGTCGATGTTCTGGACCGAAGGACAGCGCTTCACCCAGATCTATGTCGCGAAGCAGAACTTCGCCCGCGGCGAGGGCAACGCACCGGTGCCCACCCTGCGGATGGACGCCACGAGGGTCTGGAACTCGAACAAGAACGCTCCGCTCGCCCAGCGCCTGCCGTACAGCGCCGACGGTTCGATGATCAACACCGAGGGGCAGACGATCCCGTACCTGACCACCGGGCACATGGTGCGCCTCAACAACGAGGAGCTGCTGTCCATCGCACAGCAGGCTGCCTTCCTGCACTGGGTCACGGCCGACGACAAGTACGCCAAGCTCGGCGCGGACATCTACTGGCAGTGGCTGCTGGGCGTCTACTACATGAAGCCGATGCTCGACCCGACCAAGTCCTTGGGCGGCCCTGGCGGCTACGCGCCAGGCGGCATCGGCGGCTACTACGACTACGAAGTCATTCACGACGTGATGGGCGGCATGGCCGCGCCGGTCTACGACCTGCTCTACGACTATCTCCACGCACACCCCGACCCGCACGCCGTTGCGATCGGCCGGACCGTGGCCGAGCTCTCCACCGAGGTCTTCAAGCGGTTCATCGAGATCGGCCTGGTCCGCGGCGGTTTCTCCGGCAACTGGAACGTCAACGGATGGAGCAGCATCCTGCCGGCCATCCTGGCGCTGGAGCCCAACGACCAGTACGCCGACGGCAAGGGCCGCGAGTTCTACCTGAACGGCTACACGACTGCGAGCACCGTCTATCACCAGTGTCTGCCTGACTTGTTGCGTGAGTACGACCAGATCACGGGCCTGTGGCACGAATCGCCGATGTACTCCTTCGGCACCATCTCGACGCTGGTCGACTTCGCGCTGCCGATCGAACGCGCGGGCGTCGACACCATCGGCGGCAACGCCACGATGCAGAAGGCCGCGCTCGCGATCACACCCTGGTTGGATGCCCGCGGCAACACTGTCGTGTTCGGCGACGGCCGCGGCGGGTCGCCGGGCTACCTCGCCTTCGAACGGCTCCTGACCTACTACCTGGGTCACGGTGACACCCCACGCGCGACGCAGATGGCCGAGGTACTGCGCAATGCTGTTGCCGCCGGCCAGTACAACCGCACGACAACCAGCTGGACCAATCTCATCTTCAACGTCGACCTGGACACGGTCCCCGTCAGTACGTCGCAGAGCGCCGGCGTCCGTACGGCGTACTCGGCGCATCACCGCCACATCACGATGAAGAACCGCAACGACGTCGCCTCCGGCCTGATGGCGACCCTCTACGGCGGTCACGGCTCGACCGACCACCTCAACCCCAACGGGCTCGCCCTGCAGCTGTACGGGCAAGGATGGGCGCTGGCTCCGAACGCGAAGGCGTACGAGTCGTACTGGACGGCCGATTACAAGTACCACAGCGGTCCTGCCGGAGCGAACACGATCGTGCCCGGTTACAGCTACGGCCCGGTGACGGTCAACGCGATGGAGCCGGCCGTCCCGGCTGATGCCTTCACCAACAAAACCGAGATCTCTGCCGAGGTGCAGTTCGCCGATGTGTCGGCTGCCGAGAAGCGCCGGCAGGTGACGGTCGTCCGCACGTCCGAGACCACGGGCTACTACGTCGATGTCTTCCGGTCCGACCAAGCCGACAACGACTACCTGCATCACAACCTTGGCAACACCCTCGCAGTGTCCGACGGTGCCGGCGCACCGCTCAGCCTGAGCCCCGCGACCGATCTCGGTACGGCGAACAACCCGGCGTACTCCTACTTCGGTAATGTTCGCAGCGTCGGTCACTCCGGCGACCTGCGAGCCCGCTGGGCCATCGACGCGTCTGCCACGACACCCGAGATCGGCATGGACCTGTGGATGTCAGGTCAGACCGGACGCACTCTGTACGCCGTCGACGCACCGGCCACAACTCTGGGCGACACAGTCACCCCCAACGGCGTCAACAAGCTCCCGCAGACCACGCCCACGCTCATCGTGCGGCAAACCGGCAACAATGCCGCTAGTGCGCCGTTCGTCGCCGTCTTCGAGCCGACGCTTGGTGGCGATCGACGTCTGCAGAGCATCACGACGTTGGCCTCCACTCCGACCTTCGTTGGTCTGAAGATCGAGAGCACCCGGCGTACCGACTACCTATTGAGTTCGCCGGACGGCGGCACGCAGGTCCTGCAGCCTGGCCTCGAGTTCACCGGTACCCACGCAGTCGTCGCGGAGGCTCGAACCGGCGTCGACTTCCTCTACCTCGGCCACGGCACCGACCTGAGGTTCGGTCGCCATCGTCTGACCGCCGTCGCCGATGCTCCGATCGCCGCCGGACTGAGCCGAGCGGGAACAGATTGGCAGTACTCGGCCGATGCCGCGGTGACCGTCACGTTGCCGCTGCACGGCCATGCGAGAAAGGCCAAGATCCAGTACCGCACCAGCACCGGCTACGTCACGGCGGCCAGCGTCATCGATCCGCGTCACCAGACCATCTCGGCCGAACTCCCAGCCGGCTACGGCGTTTCACTGCGCATCGCCGACCGCTGACACAGGACCTCATGACTTCTCCCGTTTCACGACGTCCACATGGCCGGCCGCGTCGGCAGCACCGGCGCGGCAGGTCCCCACCACCGCCCCACCTCGGCCCAAGGAGATCCACCATGGCCACATGCCCTCCCCCCGCCCACTCCTTCAAGCCCCGGTCCCGCCGGCGCGCCGCCCGTGTCCTGGCCTGCTTGTCGGGTCTCAGCCTGGTGCTGGGATCCGCCGGTCCGGTCTCGGCACAGCTCAGCTCGGTCGTCGAAACGAACACCGCCACTCAGAAGGAAACCGGCTTCGAAGACGGCAACATCACTCCGTTCTGGACCTGCACCACTCAAAGCCCCAACTACGGTCGTGCCGCTACCTACAACGGCGCCAGGGCCATGCAGTTCTACTGGACCCAGGTCGGGTACGACGGCACCCGGATGGACCGCGGGGCCGAAGCCTGCAGCGATCTCAAGGTCTACAAAGAAGGCTGGTACGGCTTCAAGTTCCTGCTGCCCTCGTCCGGGTACCCACGCGACAAGTCTGCAGTTATCGCGCAGATCTTCGGCAACGGCGGCTGTAGCTCCTGGGCCGGGACGCTCCAGGTGAAGAGCAACGAACTGTGGGTCGACCACCGCGGTGCCTGCGCCAGCGCCACCTCGACGCGCCTGGACACGAACATCGCCCGCGACGCATGGCGGTCGGTCATCATCCACTATGTGGTCTCGAAGGCCAACGCCGGCCGGGTCGAAGTCTGGTACAACGGCGCGGGCAAGAGCACACCGACGTACCGGGCCACCAACATCAACTTCGCTTCGTGGGGCACGTACGACGGCGACAGCCTGGCCAAGATCGCCGGCAACCACATCGGTCTGAAGTTCGGCATGTACTGCTACGACGACGGCCACTACACAACCGGTGAGAACCGGACCATGTACTACGACAACGTCAGCCAGCTCGACGGCAACCCCAGCAACGCCTTCGACCTGGTCAACCCCAACGGATAATTTCCTGCTCTGGCGTACAGTGCGGGGATGAGCGACCGGACCGTGCGACCGCCGACCCTGGCGGTCGTCGCCAGACACGCCGGCGTCTCAGTACCTACCGTCTCGAAGGTTTTGCGCGGCCGATCCGACGTGGCCGCTGCGACGCGGGCCAAGGTCAACGAGGTGCTCGACGCCTTGCACTACCCCCGGCAGGAGAAGGTCGCCGGGCTCTCGTTGATCGACGTCGTACTGAACGAGCTGAACACCACCTGGGCGGCAAAGTTGCTCGCGGCACTCGAATTCGAGGCGCGTGAGCAGGGGCTGAGCATGGTCGTCAACTCACTGCCTGATCCGGCGACCCGCTTGGCTCCACCTCGGCGCTGGCTGGAGAATCTGGCCGGCCGTGGGAGCAGCGGCGTCGTCGGCGTGATGATCGAGCTGTCGGATGCTCAGCGCGAGTACCTGCTCTCCCAAGAGCTACCGGTCTGCATCATCGACGGAAAGACTCAGCCCGCCGGGATCAGCGGTGTTCGCCTGCTGAACTACGAGGCTGAGCACAGGGCAACTCGCCACCTGATCGAGTTGGGCCATCGGAGAATCGCGATGGTCACCGGAGCTGAGAAGAACCTCGAATCCGCGCGGCGGCTGGAGGGCTACCGCGCGGCGCTCGAGGAGGCCGGCATCGAGCTGGACGACCGCCTGGTCGAACGCGGAGGCTTCACGGCCGACGGGGCGATCGCGGCAACGAGGCGCCTGGTTCAGTGCAGCGGCCGCCCGACCGCGATCGTGTACGGGTCGGACAAGATGGCGCTGGCCGGGTACGGCGTCCTGGCCGCACAGGGGCTGCGGATCCCGGACGACATCTCGGTGATCGGATTCGATGACACCGTCGATTGCGACCTCGCCCAGCCCCCACTGTCCACCGTCGCGCAGCCCGTGGCAGCCATGGCCAAAACAGCCATCGGTATCCTCACGGGCTCGATCGACAGCGGCGGCGGGACGATGTTCGAGCTGGCGGCCGAGCTCACCCTGCGCTCATCGACGGCGCCGCTGGGGCGACGTCAGGCAGCGCGGATGTCATCGACGTAGACGACCCCGCTGGTCGGGGCCCCGTCGCCGTGGCCCAGGTAGAGGTTGAACGCCGTCAGCTTGCTGAGGTGTGCGGCGTCGAGGACGGCGCCGGCGTGGGCGGTGTCCCAAGGAGCAGGCTTGAACTCGTTGAACGGCGCAACGATGTTCTGCCCGGCCGTGCTCGTCAGGGGGACGTTGTACTCGAAATAGACGCCATCGGCAACAAGCTGGAGCGTGGCGCCGTTGCCCGAACCGTCGCCCTGTAGCCACAGCTGCAGCGAGCTGAAGACAGACCAGTCCGCGTCGATGGGCTTCCCGATACCGGTGTAGCCGGCGCTGGCGAAGTCGTATCCGTAGGCCAGCCCGTACGATCCTGCGCTCTTGTGCCTAGGGGACAGGGCGGTGGTGTTGGTGTTGACGTGGCTGTACGCCTCGCTGAGCGTCAGGTCGTCTCCCGCATAGCCTTCGAAGTCGTCCACCCATCCTGCGGCGAGCGGTGGCACCTCGCCGAGCAACACCAGCGCCGAGTCGGTCAAGACACGTCCGTGCACAGTGGCCTTCACCGTGAGGGTGACTTTGCGGTTGTCCAGCCAGCTGGGATCGATCGACCAGTCGGCCGAGTAGAACCCGTCGGCGTCTCGCCGCAGCGGCCGGCCTGGACCGTCGTTGACCGAGTAGATGATCCGACCGGCGGCTGCACCGGTCACCCGCACCCGAACTTTGGCCTGGGTCGTGGTGACGCGCTGACGATCGGTGGGCGTCACCAGATGGAGGTACGGCGCGTTGTGGACCGGTCGAGTCCGGACGAAGAACGCTCCGTGGACTCCCGAGGCGAAGACGGAGTACGGGTCGTTCGCGAAGGCGGTGAAGTCCGGCAGCATCACGTGCGCGGGTACGCCGTCGTGGGCCGGATACGGGACGTAGGCACGGTTCGTCCCGCCGAAGTTGGCCCAGGTCAGCATGAACGACACGCGGCGCGCGAGTGGGTCTGCCTCGAGTGCGCCGAGGAGCTTGGTGAACCACTGCGGGTCGCCACCTTCGGGACCGGATTCGCCGAACTCGGTGTACGCCGCGACCTTGCCGCGCTGGTCGGCGAGCCGAACGACCATCCCGAGATCCTTGACGAGCCCGTTGAGCCAGGCGGCCGAGCCCGAGGTGCCGTCGTACGCGTCGTAGCCCAGGATGTCGACGAACTCGTCACCAGGGTAGGTCTTCAGATAGCCGGTGGGGTCACCGCCGAAGCCGCTGTTGGGAGAGTAGGCGTACAACAGGTTGTGGACCTGCTTGGTGTCGCGCAGGTACTCGACGGTGTAGCGATAGATCTCGACGTACTCCGCTGAGGTGGTGTGCCCGGCGCCCCACCAGAACCAGCCACCGTTGTTCTCGTGGAAAGGCCGGAAGATGACCGGGATCGCGCTGCCGTCGCGCCGCCTCGCGCCAGTGACCGCAGCGGCGATGCGGTCCAGGAAGGCGCGGAACGCGGCGTTCTTCGCCCCACCGGGCAGGATCTGGCTGACCACGCGGCCGGAGGTGTCGTAGAAGCCTCCACCGGTGACGAAGTTGGGAAGGTGAGCGCTGAGGGTGTTCACCCCTCCCCGGGCATCTCCTTGCTCGAGCGCCCAGCTGAGGGCCTTGGTGTTGGCCGCCTCCGATGCCCCGGGTGCGCCCGGGCGCTCCTTGCCTTCCAGGATCAAGGTGTCCCAGCCGAAGACCGCGGGATAGTCGCCCACCGCCGCCTTGGTGTCGGATGCCTTGCCGGTCGGGGTGTCGAAGGTGAAGCCGTGCGACAGATCGTGCTGATGACCGAACAGGATCCCGTTGCCTTGCGTTTGCTGGAGATAGGCGAACAAGGACCGCGTGGCCGGCGTCGCGCGGTCGTCGACGATCTGTACGGCGGGCGGCAGGCTCGATCGTGTTTCGGCCGCCCGTGCGGGAGTCTGCAGGCCCGACGCTGCGATGCCGGCGATGCCGACGAATGTCAGCGCGCGGCGCAGGGCGTGTCCACCAAAGTTCGGCATCGCAGCCTCCCGGACATGAAGCGCTTAAGTAAATTGCGCCCGACCATAGGCTCGCAGTTCCTGCCGGTCAAGAGTTGAGACTGGATGTTGTGCTTAAGCCCTTAAGGGCCCAGAGCTCTGGCGAATCCGGAGCTGGGGTGTGGAGTAGAGATGTGCGGCGGGGGCGGCGCCTTCGAGGAGGTCGAACAGTCGTGTCGCCACCTCGGCGCCGTACCCGACCACGTCGTGGCTCATCGCGGTCAACGTGGGATGGGTGATCCGGCACAAGGCCGAGTCGTCCCAGGCGATCAGGGTAACGTCGTCCGGGCAGCGGATGTCGAGATTGTCCAGTGCGGACAAGCCTGCGACGGCCATCAGGTCGTTGTCGTAGATGATCGCCGTCGGTCGTCCGGTGGACGCCATCAGTGTGCGGGTGGCCGCGGCGCCCTGGGCGCCGGAGAAGTCGGTGTGGACGACCTCGGCCGACAATCCGGTACGGCGGGTCGCCGCCGCGAAGGCGGTGTCGCGGATCCAGACGTGGCCGTGGTCGGCGGGACCGGCGATGCGGGCGATCCGGCGGTGACCGAGCTCGGCGAGATGATCGACGGCCGCTGACATCGCCGTCGTACTGTCGGTCCAGACGCACGCGAGGCCGTCGGCCAGTTGCGGGTCACCGACCAGGACGGCAGGGAGTCCCAGCCGTTTCAGGAGCGGGATCCGGGCGTCGTCGGCGTTGACGTCGACGACCACGACGCCGTCGACCCGCTTCTCCCTGGACCATTTCCGGTACGCCGCCAGCTCCTCGTCCGGGCCGTTCACCATCCGCAGCGCGAGGGTGTAGGACCGTTGCCCGAGAACACCTTCCAGGCCGGCGACGAAAGCCATGTAGAACGGCTCCTCGCTCAGTGTTTGCGCCGGTCGCGCGAGGATCAGCCCGAGGGTCTCGCTGCGCGCGACCGACAGTTGACGGGCGACCTGGTTCGGCGCCCAGTCGAGCTCGTCGGCGATCTGCAGCACCCTGGCCCTGGTCGCCTCCGACACCCCCGGCTGACCGTTCAGCGCGTAGGTGACCGCGGCCTTCGACACCCCGGCCCGCCGGGCGATCTCCCGGATCGTCACCTTCACCACGGAGCGTCCTCCCGGTCGTCGCGGACGTCGCGCGACGTCGTGGCCAGGAACTTACCCGAGCTTGGATCTTGTCGTCACTGGACCGGGCAAGTAACGTCCAGCATCAAGGCTACTGGACCGGTCCAGTAGCAAGCACCCGCCCCTTCTCATGTGCCGGCATGCTCGGCGCGAGCGCAGTGATCGGCCGTGTCGCGTTCGGTTCTTACGGCCGCACCAGAGCAGTGCGCCGGTGCGCGTCGTACCGCCCCAGATCCGTAGACCTTCCACCGGAGGGACGCATGACAAAACGATTGAACTTCGCAGTCCTGTTCGTGCTGCTGGCATCCATGCTCTTCGTCGCACCCGCTGCTCGGACGGCGCCGGTCGCCCGAGCAGCAGAGGCCGCAGCCACCAGAATCATGCCGCTGGGCGACTCCATCACCGGTTCACCCGGCTGCTGGCGAGCTCTGCTGTGGCGGCATCTACGCGACTCCGGCCACCCGAACATCGACTTTGTCGGCACGCTGCCGGCCCAAGGGTGCGGATTCGCCTACGACGGCGAGAACGAAGGGCACGGTGGGTTCCTGGCGACCGGTATCGTGCGCAACAACCAGCTCCCGGGATGGCTGGCCACGACGCGGCCCGACATCGTGCTGATGCACCTGGGCACCAACGACGTGTGGAACAACATCTCCACCAGCTCGATTCTGAACGCCTACACCACTCTGCTCGGTCAGATGCGTGCAAGCAATCCGCGGATCAAGCTCGTCATGGCCCGCATCATCCCGATGAACCCGTCCGGCTGCACCGCCTGCGGACAGCGCGTCGTGGACCTGAACAGCGCAATTCCGGGGTGGGCACGAGCGCACAGCACGGCCGCCTCCCCGATCACCGTCGTCGACCAATGGAGCGGCTTCAACACCGCGACCGACACCGCCGACGGCGTACATCCCAACAGCACCTCGGGAATCCAGAAGATCGAACGGCGCTGGTACCCCGCGGTCGTGGCGGCCCTGCCGCCGACGTTGGCTCCGGAGGCCGTTGGCCTTCGCGTCAGCGGCACCCGGATCGTCGAGGCGAACGGCGCCACGTTCGTCATGCGTGGCGTCAATCATCCGTACGTCTGGTACCCCAGCCAGAACAGCTCCTTCGCCAACATCAAAGCCACCGGCGCCAACACGATCCGCGTGGTGCTCGGAAGCGGCAAGCGGTGGGGACCGACCTCGGTGAACGAGGTCACCAACATCGTCTCGTTGTGCAAGCAGTCCCGGCTGATCTGCGTCCTGGAGGTGCACGACACCACCGGGTACGGCGACGAGGGAGCGGCCGCGACTCTGGACCAGGCGGCGAGCTATTGGATCAGTGTCGCCGGAGCGCTCCGCGGCCAAGAGAACTATGTCGTCATCAACCTCGGCAACGAACCGTTCGGCAACAATCAGCAGGTCAGCGCAACCTGGGCGAGTGCCACCACCAGCGCGATCCGGCGGCTCCGCTCGGCCGGGTTCCAGCACCTCCTGATGGCGGACGCGCCGATGTGGGGCCAGGACTGGCAGAACATCATGCGCGACAACGCTGGGTCGGTCCTGAACTCCGACCCGCAGCGCAACACGGTGTTCTCGATCCACATGTACGGCGTGTACAACACGGCGGCCAAGGTGAACGCCTACTTCGATGCGTTCCGCAATGCCGGTCTTCCCCTCGTCGTCGGCGAGTTCGGCAGCATGCACAGCGACGGTGATCCGGACGAGAACACGATCATGGCTCAGGCACAATCCCGCGGCCTGGGCTACCTGGGCTGGTCCTGGAGCGGCAACGGCGGCGGCGTCGAGTACCTCGACATGGTCAGATCGTTCAACCCGTCCAACCTGACGACATGGGGCCAGCGGTTCCTCAACGGAACCAATGGAATCCGTCAGAGCTCCCGACAAGCCACCATCTACGGCTGAGCAGCAAGCCGATGAGTGCGGGCGGCATCACCGGTGCCGCCCGCCCGAGATGGTCGACGTGGTCGTCAGCTGGTTCGGTTCGCGACAGCTGTGATCAGGCAGATCGACCAGGGCGCCAGGTCCTGCTGGAGGCGCAGCCGTCCGTGCCGGTCGGCATGAGCGGTGCGGAGATGGGTGCTGTCGGCCATCATTCGGAGCTGGTCGAGTTGTTCACGGGTCGGTGCTGAGGGTGATCCCATCCGGCGCCAGGCTTCGATCGCGTTGCCGTGGGTGGCGTCGAGGATCTCTGTGAAGACGCCGGATCCGGGCGCGAGGTTCGTGAGATCCAGCTCGAGCCGCCGCGGCGATCCAGTGCGGGCTGTCAGGTCCGCGACCTGCCGGTTGTCGAACGATGCGGGGACCGAGCGGTCGACCTCCGGCGGATAGTGGTAGGCGAGGATCGCGATCTGCCCGGAGCGGCTGTGCCGGCTGGCAACCGCGAAGGTGGTCCGGCCGAGCAAAGTGTCACCCAGCCGATGCAGCATCCGATAAGCATGGAAGGTCGGCTTCACCACTCCGGGCAGCGTGATGAGGCCGAATCCGCCGTGAAAGAGCTCGTCACCGGCGCCGACCTCTTCGAACACGTCGGTGAAGGTCCAGTAGGCGAGCGAATCGACCTGGCCGAGCCCGCCGTTCACGGCCTTGGCGATGAAGGTGGCTGCCGGCAACTGGTCGTGGGTGTGGTCGCGGGACGACGAGGAGGAGTTCCATTCGGTGAGGTGGAGTTCGGCATCCGGAAATGCGCTGGCATCTATCAGTCTGCGGAGCTTTCGCAGGTCCGACGGGGTGGCCTCGGAGTTGCGCGTGAGCTTCGCGCCCCGGCCGTGTTCGTCGAGTGCCCAGTCGGTGGGGTAGGGGTGGCAGGAGACGAAGTCCACGGGAAGCCCGCGCTCGGCGGCGAACTCGAGGAAGGCCTCGACCCACACCGGGTTCCAGTCGAGCTGATCGAGGGTGTCCGGGCCGGCCACGATGTGCTGGGTGACGTCTTCGGTCTCGCCTGCGAAGCGCTGGTCGGCGACGAAGTTCGAGGTGGCCGGACCGCCGACCCGGAGCCGGCTGTCGACGGCCTTGACCGCCTGCGCGCTGACGGCGTACAGCTGCAGGTACTCGCTCCGGGTGCCGCGGAAGAAGGGATCGAGGTTGGGTTCGTTCCAGACCTCGAAGTACCAGTGTGTCAGTTCGTTGATGCCGTAGCGGGCGACCCAGTGTTCGAGAGTTCGGGTGATCAGCCGTTGCCACGCGTCGTAGTCTTTGGGCGGTGAGCCGTGACCGTTCCACCAGAACACCGTGTTCTTCTCCCGGGCGAGATCGCCGGGGCTGAAGCCGAATTCGACGAACGGCCGGATGCCTAGCCCGAGCAGCCGGTCGAAGACGGCGTCGACGTACTGGAAGTTGAAGATCTCGTTGCCGTCGGCATCGATTCGATAGACGAACATGTCGTCATGAAACAGACCGTGAAAGCGGACGTACTCGAAGCCGCAGTCGGCGACCGCCCGGGTCAGATGATCCTGCCAGTCGGCCCGTAGCGCTTCGTGGGCGCGGCCCGCTCCGACGACTCGCGACCAGTAGTGGTCGAGCGGCGTACCGGTGCTGAGGGCATCTACCGCCAGTACGTCGACTTCCGAATCGTCCTGCAGGCGGGGCGGATTGGCCAGGTCGGTCACGCGGGCTCCTGACGGGTGCGGCGATGGAGTGCAAAGCTGACCCCAGAGTCGTCGTCCAGAACGACCGAGGTCAACGATCGAGCGACCCGCGAAATTTTCGATTGAGTGCTCTCAAGTCAGCCGCCGGTCCCGGTGATCGGCGGCTGACTTAGAGGGATCAGGGATTCAGGAAGCTCGCGTGTGGCGGTTGGTTGTAGGCGGTGTTCTGCCAAGCCACGGCCAGCCGGTACATCCGGTCCTGCATCAACGAGACGTGCGAGATGCTGGTGGAGGCCGTGGTGGAGTAGATGCGCAGAGCCGTGTTGTCGGAGGTCGGCCAGATGACCTCCTCGCGCCAATCGCCCATGATGTCGGCCTGGAGAGACGGTGTGGCCTTGGTGCCGTTGTTGGAGTGGACTCCGCTGGCTGTGAGGAGGCGGGTGTCCCCGCTGGTCCCGTACTTGTCGATGTGCGTGCCGTCGAGGAGTTCGCGTTGAGCGTCTCCGTCCCACCAGATGACGAAATTGGCGGAGCCTGGCTTGCGGGAGGCGACCTGATTGCCATTGGCGGCGGATCGGAGGCCCGCGACGGCTGACGACCAGACCTCGGCGCCGCTGTTGCCCGACCAGATGTCGTCGGCCACGGCGCGACCGTTGTCGCAACCGCAGGACGACGAGCGCCAGAGAGTCTGACCGGTCCTCGCATCGGCGAGCCAGTCCGCAGGTTTCGACGAGTCTTCGGACGGCTTGAAGATTTCGAGACCTGCACGGCTGGGGACGAGGTCGCCGACATGGTACGCGTCCCCGTGACCGAGTCCGTTGGTCCACAGACCGTTGCCGTTGTCATCGACTGCCATAGCGCCGTACAGGATC
Organism: Kribbella sp. NPDC005582; assembly: GCF_040605415.1. NCBI lineage: Bacteria > Bacillati > Actinomycetota > Actinomycetes > Propionibacteriales > Kribbellaceae > Kribbella > Kribbella sp. NPDC005582. Next base: position 1,302,932 of record NZ_JBEXCU010000002.1, on the reverse strand, counting down.
TCGTCGCGGCCGTCGCCGTCCACATCGGCGATCGACAGCTGGTGGTTGCCTTGGCCCGCCCAGCTTGAGCCGTTGGACGAGCTGTTGCTGTCGAAGGTCCAGCGCCGGGTCAGCTTTCGGTTCGAGTAGTCCCAGGCGGAGATGACCGAACGGGTGTAGTAGCCGCGCGCTTCGATGATCGACGGATGCGAACCATCGACGTACGCGGTGCCGGCGAGGAACCGGTCGACGCGGTTTCCGTAGGAGTCACCCCAGGACGACACCGTCCCCCGGGGCGGGACGTAGTCCGCGGTCGCCAGCACCTCACCAGTGGTGCCGCTGAACACTGTGAGAAACTCCGGTCCGGCCAAGATGTATCCGGACGAGTTCCGGTGGTCCGCCGAGGCGCTGCCGATGACCTGTCCGGTACCGGACCTGGTGCCGTCGGCAGTCTTGACGACAACCTCGGCGCGGGAATCTCCGTCGTAGTCGAACACCTGGAACTGCGTGTAGTGGGCGCCCGCGCGGATGTTGCGGCCGAGGTCGATCCGCCACTTGCGGGTTCCGTTGAGTTCGTACGCGTCCAGATAAACATTGCCGGTGTAGCCGGATTGTGAGTTGTCCTTGGCGTTGGTCGGATCCCACTTGAGCACGATCTCGTAGGCGCCGTCGCCGTCAAGGTCCGCCACGGAGGCGTCGTTGGCGGTGTAGGTGTAAGCAACCCCATCGGGTGTCGTGCCGCCGGAGGGCTTCTGAATGGGGACATCCTGGCTGCCGGCCAGGGTCCCGACCTCACCGGCCGCGACGGGAGTCTGCGGTCCGGCCTTATCGTTCATCGTCAACGGCCGGACGCTGTATCGGGCCGACGCCGGGGCGTTTCGGTCGAGATAGTTGGTGACTTTGCTGGTCGCAATTCTTGTGTTGCCGCGGTACACCGCATAGGTGATATCGGGCGGGTCACCATGAAGTAGTCGCCAGGTCAGGAAGTTGCCCTCGCCCGTTCGCAGGCTCACCAGGCCCCGACCGAGATTGGCGGTATCCGTGGGAATTGCGGAATTGGTCTGGCCGGGGCTGCTGGCCGGTGGTTCGGCGCTCTGAGCGTTCGCAGCCGGCAGACCGGCTGCGAAGGCGCTCAGGATGAGCAAGGTCGTCATTGCGGCACTGGTTCGTTTCATGGAGACCGTCCAAGGTGGGCGCATGGAAAGCGGTTACCGTGAACGTACGAGTAGGCTTTTGCCCTGTCAATATCGCCGCGGACGGACACCTGGAAATGACCGGTTCCGGCCATAAATAGGAAAATACCTCGGAGTTTCCGAAGGCATCTTCCCGAATCGAATTGAGTCGAATTCGGTGGGATGTGATCCGAATCGTTTAGGAGATTGACTCAGGTGATGATGAAAGTTACGGTCTGTGCCCCCGCCTGCTCGAATATTCCGAAGGAGATTGCATGGGACTCGATGACGCCCGGTTCGCGGTTCGGCTGATGGGGAGTTGCACGGTCGTCAGCGTTGTCCTGCTTGCGGCGGGAGCTGGGTCCGCGAGCGCTTTGCCCGCTGAGCCGAAGGGATGCTCGGGCAACGGGTCTGCGCTCGTGACCTGTGACTTCGACGTACCGCCCGGCCGTTACCGCGTCGCTCTGATGCTGCCCCGGGAACAGTCCTCCGCCATCACGGTGAGCGCTGAGGCCAGGCGCACGGTGCTGACGCAGACCTCGTCCGGCCGGCGTCCGCCAACGTTCGCGGTTGACGTTCGTGAGCCGGAAGGCGAGCCGACCGCACAGGGCGGCAGCGGTACGCCGGGACTTCAGCTCCGTATCTCGGCGTCGGACGGTTCACCGGTGGCCGTCACCGCCGTTCGGGTGACCGCGCTGCGGCACGTGCGCACGCTGTTCCTGGCTGGAGACTCGACTGTGTGCGATCAGGCCAACCCGCCGTACACGGGCTGGGGCCAGCAGCTCCCGCAGTACTTCGATCAGCATCTGATGGTTGCCAACTACGCCGACTCCGGCGAGAGCTCCGGAAGTTTCCTCGACAACGAGGCTTTGATGCCGGCCATGGAGCGCCGGATCAATCCCGGCGACTTCGTCATGGTGCAGTTCGGCCACAACGACAAGACGACCACCGCCGTCGACTATCGACGCAACCTGGGCCAGATCATCGACCGCATCGCCGCTCGCGGAGGTCGAGCCATCCTGGTGACCCCGCCGGTGAGGCAGCTGTTCGGCGCCGATGGGAAGCTGACCCCGACCGCACTCCACGTGAACTCCCTCGGTGTCAACCTTCCGGACGAGATGCGATCGCTGGCAGCGGAGCGCGAGCTGCCCTTGATCGACCTGACAGCCGGCAGCCAGGAGCTGTTGCAGTCGCTGGGCCCCAGCGAATCATCGGTCCTGTATCTGCCGCAGAAGAAGGATCGCACCCACTTCTCGGAGTACGGGGCGGATCGGATGGCGCAGGTCGTGCTGGCCGCTGCGCCGATTTCGCTGCGTCGCTATCTGCGTCAGTGAGCGCTTTCTTCATTGAGGGAGGGGATGCGGGTTCTGTTGTTGACGCGGTAGCGGAAGGCGTCGAACCGGGCGGTGCCGGCATCGTCAGCTGCGGCTGTGCAGAACAGCATGATTCGGGCGCCGCGGTAGCTCGCCCAGGAGACGGTGTCGGTGTTGCCGACCGGTTCGAAGGTTTGGCCGTCGAGGCTGAACGCGTAGGTGAGGTAGGTGCTGTCGTCGATCGTGAGGCGAAGCCAGAGCGGGCCGGAACTGATCGCCGGCCCGCTCGCTGAATTGTTGCCGACCGTGGCCAGGACGAAGCGGCCGGCTTCTTTGGTGATGGTGATGGCCGAGCTGGAGTGACACAGAATGCCGAAGCCGGCGGACTGGCCGTCGGTGAAGGCTTCGGTGTGTACGCGAACGGTCGCGGTGGAGCCGCTCGTGCCGAGGATTCGCCTGGTCAGCATGGAGGGAGTCGCGCGCAGGTCGTCGTCGCTCAGGGCACGCGACGACCGCAGTACGAGGCCGTTCGACAGGTGCCACGACCCTGGCCGCGGCTCGTGGTTCCATTCCCACTGCGGATCGAGAACTGCTCGGTCGAAATCGTCGTGTAGCGACTGCTCTGTCGCCGCGGCTGTACGGACCGGTGGTTCGGCACGCCAGCGCATCGAGTCAACGATCGGCCAGCCCTCCTCCCATCGCACCGGGAGCACGCTGACGGGTCGGCCCTCGGCGTACCCGCCGCGTCCGTGGTGGGTGACCAGGGACCAGGTGCCATCGGCGTGGTCCACCAGCGCCCCTTGGTTCGGCTCGCGCTCGCGGTCGGGGCCAGTGCCCTGGAGCAGAAGGCGCTTCTCCCACGGACCGATCATCGAGTCAGAGCGCATGACGCACAACACCCGGTTGCCGTCTCCCCGGACCTCGTTGTGCAGAAGGTAGTACTTGCCGTCGACGCGATAGATCTTGTTCCCCTCGCTGCTGTGCCAGGGGTTGACGGCCTGCCGAGCGTCCAGATCTATGGAGAGCCCGTCGAAGCTCATGGGCATGGCATAGGTGAACCAGTGATCGCGCCCTGGGGAGCTGGCCACGAGCCATGCACGTCCATCGTCGTCCCACAGTGGGCAGGGGTCGTCCCAGCCGGTCTGATCGGTCAACCGGTGCAGCGGGGACCAGGGGCCGGTTGGGTGCTCAGCCGTGGTGACGAAGATTCCCTCGTCGAGAGTGGTGAAGTGCACCCAGTACTGACCCGCGTGGTACCGCAAGCTGCCGGCGTAGATACCGACGTTGTACCGCTCCATCCGGTCCCAGCGGTACGCCTGGCCGAGCACGGTCATGTCGGGAACACAGGCACCGACGTGGCGCCACGAGACGAGGTCCTTGGAGTGCAGCACAGCCATGCCGGGGGAGTACTGGAACGTGGAAGTGATCATCCAGTAGTCGCTTCCCACTCGGATCACATCTGGATCCGAATAATCTCCGGCGAGGACAGGATTGGCGTAGGTGCCGTCATCCAGATGTCCCCAGCCGAAGCCTTCAGCGTCGGAGAAGTTCATGCCTTCATCTAAGCGGAGACCCGAGATGCTTCCCAGCAGGCCACCAGAAGCGATCGCCGAAGGAGAAGGCCAGGGCGGGTACGACGACGGTTCGGACGAGCAGGGTGTCGAGCAATACGCCGGCGCTGGTGATGACGCCGCCGGTCAGGGTCAGTGCGTTCAGCATGCCCTGCCTGGTGCCGTGTTCGCTGGCTTCTTCGCGGGCCTGGGTGGTCAGGAAGATGTTGTAGTCGATGCCGAGTGCGACCAGGAACAAGAACGAGAGCAGGATGACCGAACCGTCCAGCGCGGGAGATCCGAAGGCGCGGCTGGACAGGAACCAGCTCGCGCCGAACGCGGCGAAGAACGACGCGACGACGCTCGCCACGAGAAACAGTGACTTTTTCACGCCGCTAGGCGCGTTGCATCACGATGCCACCCGTGACTTCAGCGCTGCAGAAGTCGACACTGTCCATCGCTACCTGACGGCAACCCTGGATTCCTACCGCCGCTACCGCCATCAACTCGACCGCAGCTAGGGAGTACGGGGGTATACCACCGCTCAGCCGCCCGACAGCACCGCGCTGCCAACTACCGGTACCAGCGCGATCAGCAACCACCAGCCCGAGTGGTCGGTGTCGTGCAACCGCCGGATCGCGGCCAGTACGGCGACGATCTGGTACGCGAGTAGACCGAAGCCACCGATCGCCCACCCCACCCGCTGCTCCTCCGACAACTCGAAGGCCCAGTCCGCCAGAACGGGAGCGAACAGCACCACCCAGCCCACGAGTCCGACAAGCCAGTACTCACGCCGCAGCCCGCGCCCACCAGGGTCGAACACCTCCTTGACGACCGGCACCGAGTCCTCCTCTGTCGGTGCAAGTGTGCATTGGATCGGGGTGCTGCACCGGACACCGGGGATGGGTGCTTCGGCCAGGCAGGCCGCCGCCTTCCCACGGTGGTGCTACCGGCCGTTGTCGGCAAGGACCTTCGCGAAGAACTCGCGTCCTTCGTCGCCGCCCTTCTTGCGCCACTCGTCCAGCGCGACCTTGAGGTCGCTCATCGGGCGGCGTCCGCGCAGGATGTCCTGCAGCTTGTCGTCGAACGGCTGGTTCAGAGCGGCGAGTTTTGACGGCTGCTCGACGCGAATGCCCTCGAACGGGTTCTCCTGAGCATGCTTGACCGATGCCTTCTCCCAGGCGTGCATGCCTTCGACGTAACCGGGATACTGGCTCTGATTGATCACCGACGGCCGTCCGCCGAGAAAGATGTAGCTGTTGGCAACCTCTTTGGTGCCCAGGGCGGTGAGTTTCGGTGCGCCGGTGGCGTCCCGGGTGTAGTGCTTGCCTTCTTGGCCATAGGCACACAGTGCGGCCTCTTCGGTGCCGAAGGGTGAAGAGGTGTAGTTGAGCACGCCGAGCAGTTCCCTGATGCGCTCCTCGCCGAGGCCCTTCTTCACGAAGGTGAAGATTCCCGCGGGGTCACCCTTCCAGACGATCGGCTCGCCGCCGTCGTGGGCGAACGGCATCACCGGGCGCATGGTGAACCTGGGGTTGATCGGCAACTGGCGCTGTAGCGCCTCCGCCCATGAGCCCGGACCGTCCTGGTACATCAGGACCTGGCCGCCCTCGAACAGCGGCTTCACATCGGCCGAGGGGTTTCCCAGGACAGCTGGATGGACGTAGCCGGACTGGAACAACCGGCGGTTGAACGCGACGGACTGCTCGTACTCGGGCGTCTCGATCTGATGCTTGAGGTTCCCGGCGGAATCCTTGTGCCAGCCTGCCGGGGCCCGGAAGGCGCGGGCGACCTCGGCCACCATCGCCCCGAAGGCCCATCGATTCGCCTTGGCGTTGGTCAACTCCTTGCCTATAGCAAGCACGTCGTCCATGTTCTTGGGTGCCTCCACGCCGTACTGGTCGAAGAGGTCCTTGCGGTAGAACAGGGCCCACGGGATCCCGGCTCCGGGGTAGGGAACCGCCTTGAGTTGGTTGTTCCAGACGCCGTACGCCCAGGCCCGGGTCGGCAGGTTCGCCAGCATCGGGTAGTCCTTGGCCTTGTCCCCGGCCAAGTACGGCGTGAGGTCCTCGAACAGCTTGTCGGCGGCCTGATTGAACCGGGCGAACCCCGAAGCCATCCAGCCCATCATCACCGTCAGTTCGGGAACGGTGCCGGCTGCGAGCATCGGACCGAGTTTGTCGGTGTACTGGCCACCGTCGACGATGTTGAACCGCACCGGCGCGCCGATCCGTTCGTTGTTGACGTCGAAGTACGCGTTGTGGCCGAGGCCAGGGGGCGGTGGGCCCCACAGCGGCGTCATCGCGGTGACTTCCTTGCCGCTGGTCACGGGCTTGCCCGGTACGGCTCGTTGCAGCTGGCTCGGCCACTTGAGGAAACCTGGTGAGCTTCCGTCCTCTCCTGGCAGATCCGGCTTGACCGGCTCGTACGGCACGTAGGCCGGCATCAGGCTCGCGAGCTTGCTCTCCGTCGCGGCATGCCCTTCGGTGCCTGAGTTCTTGCCGGCTGAGGAACAGCCCGTCAGTGCTCCGCCGGCGACGGCGGCCCCCGTGCCCAGGAGACCGAGAAACGTGCGCCGATTGGGGGAGCTGTCTGCAGATAGGTGCATATCAATGCCCCTCTGGAGCGGGCTCGCGCCACGTCTCCATGGGTAGGATTAGTTTGGCTGCGGAACAAATTAACTCGGTCCGCCGCCGGGCGCAAGGGCATGAGGGCAACTGGGTTCGCGCACCGGTCGGGTGAAGCCGTCGCAAGGAGTGCGTCGGACTCGCGGGCCGCAAAACCCTTACTGGCAACGGAAAATTCTGACGTCGTCACAGTGTCGACCGGCAGGCGACGCGACATCGTCGACGGTGCGGAGGCGGAGAACCCCTGATCCGTCGCCGGGACGGCGGCTGCGCCGAGTGTCGGCGGCTCCGGATCTACGGACCGTTGACCAGGGAAGATCTTCGCTGTCATAGTTCTCTCACTCCGTCGAGTTCTCGGGGGAGTTTCCATTCATCGATTCGACTCGAATTCGGTGGAAATCATCCGGAGCGACGCAAGGCAGGCTTCGCATGCTCTTTTTTTTGACGCAGATTCGAAGCGCTTCGAATCTGCTCCGAGACGCCGCCCCGGTCTCGTGGGAAGGAAGTTCGATGAGAATTCCGAGCAGGTCTTACAAGGTGGCGGTGGCGCTGGTGACGCTACTGGCCGGCCTCATGGTCGCCGCGCTCCCCGCCAACGCGGCTACCTGGCAGTCCAGCGACAAATGGGCGACCTGGTCCAACGGCGGGTACACGGTCCGGAACGACGTGTGGGGAGGCGGAGCAGGTGCCCAGTCGATCTGGGCCAACTCCTACAGCAATTGGGGGGTCTGGGCCGATCATCCCAACACCGGCGGGGTGAAGTCCTATCCTCACTCGGCTCGCAACGTGGGCAAGAAGATCAGCGCTCTGGGCAGCTTGTCCAGCAGCTTCAACGTGACGCGTCCGGGGAGTGGCGCCTACAGTTCGGCGTACGACATCTGGGCCGGCGGGAACGCCTACGAGATCATGCTGTGGATGAACAAGCAGGGCGCGGTCGGTCCGCTCGGCACCAAGCAGACCACGGCCACCGTCGGCGGCCACACCTGGGATGTCTACAAAGGCAGCAACGGCTCCAACGCTGTCTTCTCCTTCGTCCGGACGAGCAACACCAACTCCGGCTCGGTCGATATCAAGGCCGTCATGAACTGGATCAAGAACCGCGCCTGGCTCGGCGACGTGACGATGAACGAGGTGCAGTTCGGCTTCGAGATCACCTCCTCGGCAGGCGGTCTCAATTTCACCACGAACAGCTATTCGGTCAGCTTCTCCTAGCCGCGCCGGAGTCGGCCGGACGGGACCTCACCATCTCGTCCGGCCATTCGCAGTGCCCATTTCCCGCCCCGAGTGAACCGCCCGTGAGGACTACTGTCGTGACTCTTCAACGCCGCCATTTCCTTGCCCTCGGAGCTACCGGTGCAGCCGGCCTCGCGCTCCCGCAAACAGCCGCAGTTGCAGCCGCCCGTGGGGGCAACGTCGACACCGAACTCTTTCGGCTGTCCGGAGAAGACCGGGATCAGCCCGTCGAGTGGGAGTTCATGGTGACCAGTGGACGCCGCAGCGGTGTCTGGTCAACCATCCCGACTCCCTCGAACTGGGAGTTCCATGGGTTCGGTACTTACAACTATGGCTGGAACCTCGTTCCTGACGAGAAAGGTCTTTATCGCCACTCGTTCACCCCACCCGGTAGTTGGCGCGGCCGCCGGAGCCACCTGGTCTTCGAGGGCTCGATGACCGACACTGCCGTGTGGCTCAACGGCCAGTCGGCCGGGCCGGTCCACCAGGGCGGGTTCTACAGATTCAGCTACGACGTGACGGACAAGCTCTTGCCGGGTCGACCGAACCGGCTCGAGGTCACGGTGACGAAGGACTCGACCGATGCATCGGTGAACCGGGCGGAACGATTGGGCGACTACTGGAACTTCGGCGGCATCTATCGCCCCGTCTATCTGCGGTCGGTGCCGCTGGAGTCAGTGGAGCGGCTCGCGGTCGATGCCCGGGCCGATGGCTCGTTCACTGTCGACGTGTACGTCGACGGCCTGATCGAGGCGGCCCGCGTGGTCGCGCAGATTCGTAGCCTGGACGGCGCCCCGGTCGGCAGGCCGTTCACCGCTGAGATCGAGGCCGGAGGCACCAAAACCACCCTGCGGACGGGGATCGTCAAGGCTCGCCCCTGGACGGCGGAAACGCCGAATCGCTATCAGGTCGAGGTGCAGCTCGTGCGGAACCGGAAGATTCTGCACCGGACCACCGAGCGTTTCGGCTTCCGGACGGTGGAGGTGCGGCCTGGCGACGGCATCTACGTGAACGGCGCCAAGGTCGTCCTCAAGGGCGCGAACCGGCACACGAGCTGGCCGACCTCGGGACGGACCAGCAGTGAGAAGCTGAGCCGTGACGACATCATGCTGATGAAGTCCATGAACATGAACGCGGTCCGGATGTCGCACTATCCGCCCGATACGCACTTTCTCGATCTGTGCGACGAGCTCGGCCTGTACGTGCTCGACGAACTTGCCGGCTGGCAGAAAAAGTACGACGAAGGTGTGGCCACCCCCTTGGTGAAGTCGATGGTCACCCGGGACGTCAACCACCCGTCGATCCTGTTCTGGGACAACGGCAACGAAGGCGGCTGGAACACTGCGCTGGACGACGACTTCGCGCTGTACGACCCGCAGCAGCGCAAGGTGCTGCATCCCTGGGCGAACTTCAACGGCATCAACACCGATCACTACGAGAGCTATGAGAGCACCAAGCGGATCCTGGACGGACCGGACATCTTCATGCCCACCGAGTTCCTGCACGGCCTGTACGACGGTGGGGCCGGTGCGGGGTTGGACGACTACTGGAAGCTGATGGGCAACCACCCGCGGTCGGCTGGTGGTTTCCTCTGGGCGCTGGCCGACGAGGGCGTGGTCCGCGACGATCTGGGTGGCGTGATGGACGTGGCGGGGAACGCCGCTCCGGACGGCATCGTGGGACCGTTCCGCGAGAAGGAGGCTAGCTACTACACCGTGCGGGACGTCTGGTCGCCGATCCAGCTCATGGCTCCAAGTACTGATGGGCTGCCGGCCGACTTCGCGGGCCGGATCACCATCGCCAACGGCTACGCGTTCACCAACACGCGGAGCTGCCGCTTCTCCTGGTCGTTGGCCGACTTCGCCGCCCCGGTCGGCGGGAGAACCAGCTCGACCGTGCGTGCGAGCGGCACGGTGCACGGACCAGACCTCGGGCCAGGCGAGACAGGAACAGTAAAACTTGATCTCCCGCTCAACTGGCGACGCTTCGATGCTCTCACCGTGATTGTGCACGACCCCGCAGGCCTTGCCATCGTCACTTGGCGATGGGTGATCAGCAAGGCGGCAGACAGAGCAAAGCGGGTGGTACGCCGGGAGGGCCGCGGCGAGGTGGCCGCGACGATGGCCGGTGACATGGTCGTGATGCAGGCGGGCGGGACGGAGGTAGGCATCGACGCGACGACGGGCCGGCTGGCCCAGGTGCATGTCCGCGACGACGCTGTTTCGCTTGCCAACGGTCCGGCCCTGGCGACCGGCTCGGCCACCCTGAGCGAACTCACCCACGGCCGGGCCGGTTCCGCCTATTTCGTGGAGGCGCAGTACAGCGGAGATCTGAGCACTGTCCGCTGGTGCCTTTACCCCAGTGGATGGCTGCGTCTGGATTATCGGTACGAGCTGAGTGGAGTCCACCAGTTCTTCGGCGTGGACTTCGACTATCCCCAAGACTCCATGGAGAACCTGACCTGGCTCGGCCAGGGACCGTATCGCGTCTGGCAGAACCGCCGACGCGGACTCCTTGTCGACGTGTGGTCGAAGGACTACAACGATACGGCCACCGGCGCGAGCGGGTGGAACTATCCGGAGTTCAAGGGATACCACGCCAATCTCTCCTGGGCTGTGCTGCGGACGACCGAGGGAACGATCACGATGGTCACGGAGAACGAAGACCTGTTCTTGCGCGTCGGTACTCCGAAGGCGGGTCCGGACCCGCGCTTCACCTCACCCCCGTTCCCTGCCGGTGATCTGTCGTTCCTCGACGCCATTCCCGCGATCGGAACCAAGTTCGATCCGCCGACGGCGCTCGGTCCCCAGAGCCAGCCGGCCGTTGCGCAAGGCCCCTATCAACGGACGGTTCACTTCACCTTCGGGCCTAGCGCCGGTGCAAGGTTCAGTTCCGGGAACAGCCGGTGAACCAGCAGCCTGCCAGCCAGCGTGTCCGGCCGGTCTCGTAGGCGCCGATGTCCGGCCGTGTGCCCGCGTAGCCGTCGGTGATTCCGGCGATCACCGTGCCTGCGTCGATGGCGGGGGAGCCGGTCCGGACGGACAGGTCGCCGGCCGCCGGGTTGGTGTAGAGGGGATCGGGGCCGGTGCCGTCCGCGCTCCGGGTCGTGACGAGGTTCGTGGCGGTGACCGGTTTGCCGCCGGCGATGAAGGCGTACTCCTGGCCGGCGGGGTGGGAACCGTCGAGGATGTTGTTGCGAACGGTCGTGTTCGCGACGTGCCCCGCGGTCGCGAAGTAGTTGAAGATGGTGGCGTTGTCGCCGGACACGATCACGTTGTTCTGGATCGTGCCTTTCAGGTACGGCAGCGCGGAGCCGGCTGGAGGCCGGTTGGCGTGACCGCCGAAGCTGATTCCGTTGCCTCCGTGGGCGATGTCACCGGTGCCGTTGAGGTTGTAGATCACGTTGTGGTCGACCGCGATGTCATAGGTTCCGTTGTCGAAGTGCAGTCCGTTGCCGGCGTTGGCCGGGTCATGGATGCGGTTGTGATCGATCCGGGTCCCGGTCATCGCGGTGTCGCAGCAGACGTAGATCCCGCCGAGGTCGTAGGAGATCTTCGCGTAGCCGTAGATGTTGTTCCAGGCGATCCGGAGATTCTTGTAGCCGTTGTTGGGATAGGCGTTGGTATTCATGTTGATCGCGTCGCGGCCGATGTTGTACATCGTGTTGCTGGTGATGACGAGGTTGCTGCTGCCGACCTCGATCGCCGTGGCCGCGGTGTACGTGCCGCCGTACGAGACGTCGTGGATGAGCGCGTTGGTGACGGTGTGGCCCGAACCCTTCAGGCTGACGCCGTTGCCGGCCGACTGCTGCAGGGTGCCGTTCTTGTACGTGTTGCGGGTGCCGTGCAGCAGGAGCCCGCTGTCGAAGCGGTGATTGGCATCGTAGATTCCGGCGTACGGCAGGGTGGCGTCGTACTGGGCGGTCTGCCAGTGCGAGAGGTACTGCCCGTTGACCTGGTCGAGAACGAGGTCATGGCTGCTGTCGTCGGTGGTGATCGTGTTCGCCCACAGATTGACGCTGGTGACGTTGATGAAGCTGCGGTCGCGCAGATCGAAGGCGTAGTTGCGCTTCTTCGCGGTAACGCCGGACGGAACCCCGCCGCCGGGCGCCCAGAGGTAGAGCTGCTTAGCGGCCGCGTCGTAGAACCACTGGTTCGCCCCGGTCAGGAACGACTTCTTGCCGACCAGCCGGAACTTGTTGTTGTTACCACCGCCCGGATAGACGCTGTCGTCGCTCTTCGGGAAGCTCAGCTGCACTGTCTTGTTGGTGCCGTCAAGGTTTCCACCAGTCACCTTGGCGGACAGCGCCACCCAGCCACCTGCGAAGTAGGCAACCGCGCCGGTCAGGTCACCGAAGGCCGGTAGCCCGGAGTACGTGAGGGTGCCGGTCAGGGTGGTGTTGCAGGGCGGGGTGGTGCAGTCGCCGCTCGCACTGCGGGTCGAGCTCCAGCCGCCGGTGATGAAGGCCTGGTTCCAGGGATCCGGGCTCGGGGCCGGATAGGCAGCTTCCGGCGAGACCGCGCCGTTGACGAAGACCTGGTTGGCCCAGAGATCGGAGTTGGCGGGATACGGCGTGGAGCTGTAAGGCTGTGCGGCTGTGCCGGACAGCGTGACAGGGGCCTTGTAGATGCTGCCGGTGTCCTTGGTCCATCCCGAGACCGGATCGGTTCCGTCGATGACGGGATGAGCGCCGGGCGCCGCCCGGAAGGTGATCGGCGCCGTGGCGGTTCCTGATCGGGGCGGCGTCACCGTCTCGCGATAGGTCCCCGCCGCGATCTCGCAGGTGTCGCCGGCCAGGGCGATCGCCGCGCACTTGCTGATCGTCCGGTACGGCGCTGCCGCGGTTCCCGCATTGCCGTCGTTGCCGGTCGTCGACACGTAGCGGATGACACCGGCGGCGGAGGCGGTCACCGGGTGGAGCGCGGCGGCGATCAGGAGGACTGCAGCACTACCCCACATCCTTTTGTGCATGGTCATTGACGGTCCTTTCCGTTGGGCACGAGTGGTGAAAGGAAGAGCGTGAACGTGGCCGGCTCCGCGCGCAGTTGGTGCTGGGGGAGCGTCTCGGGTCCGCAAGAGGCCGATCCGATGCCCTGATGGGCCAGGTCGAGCGTGAGGTAGATCCGGTCGCGCGGTACGAGGTCGGACTGCTTTCGGGCCCGATCCAGGTCCTCCGGCGTCCAGCGGCGGGCGGTGAAGTCGAAGTACGGCGCGCCCTCGATTCGCAGACCCGTACCGGCCCGTGGACCGAATTCTGCCCACCGAGTCTGCATCCGGTTGCCGTTCTCCTGCGGATAGATGTACGGCGTCTGCAGGTCGTCGACCGAGAGGCCGAAGTGGCCGACGCGGACGGCTTGCCGGGTGTCGCGGTATGCCTCGCCGGGGCCGAGACCGAACCAGCTGACGTGGTCGAACTCTGCGGGCAGTGACATTCGAAGCCCGAGGCGCGGCAATGTCGTCGAGCTCCAGTCTCCTTCGGGTTCGACCGCCAGGTCGAGCCGCAGCCGACCGGCCTCGTCGCTCCAGCCGTAGGTGGTGCGGAGAGCGAGATTGGTGGTGGCCGGCGCGACGCGGGTGCGGACCTGCAGCCGGCCGTCGACGCTCTCGACCTCGTCGACCCGATGGGTCATGCGGTCCAGGCCGATGCGACGCCACTCCTGTTCGACCGAGGTGCCGTGGAACGAATGGTCGTTGTCGGTGGGTGCGCGCCAGACGTCCAGCACCGGGCCGGTGAGCTCCAGGTCACCGAGCCCCGTCAAGGTGCCGGTCACCGGGTCGAAGCTGCCCGCACCCACCACAATCCCGGCAGTTCGGTCTGCACCGTGCATGTCGGCCGTCGCCGGCCGCGCGGCGATTCGAGCGGAGGGCCAGGCGCCACCCGGCCGTGGCTCGGGAGCAGGTTGGGTCTGTGCGCTGAGCTGGAGCTGGGCCCAGGCGATCTCGTGGCCGGCCATGGCCCAAGGCTGATCTTCGACCAGCACCGCGCGGACGGTGAGCCAGGTCTCCTGTGACGACTCGGCGGTCTTCGGCAGCTCCACTTCCACTGCCCGGCCGGCCGGAACTCGCGGTACGTCGAGAATTCCTTGCTCCGTGGGCGTTCCCTGGACCTCCACCGACCATTCGAAGACGAGATGATCCAGCGACCGGAAGTCGTGCAGGTTGCTGATCACCAGCTGCGACTCGTCCTGATCCGACACCGCGATCCGAACCGGCTCGATCACCTTGGTGTACTCGAGCAGGCCGGGTGACGGTTCACGGTCGGGTGAGAGCAGTCCGTCGATGACGAAATTGCCGTCGTGCACGGTCTCTCCGAAGTCGCCGCCGTAGGCATAACTGGTGCTCCCGTCCGGGTGCCGCTGCAGGATGCCGTGGTCGATCCACTCCCAGACGAATCCGCCCTGCAGACGCTCGTGGCGCTCGAACACCTGCTGGTAGTCGATGAGACCGCCCGGACCGTTGCCCATGGCATGGGCGTACTCGCAGAGGATGAACGGCAGCGCGCGGCGGTGGGCGTCGTGCGCCGGGTCGCTGGTTGGTGGCTCCGCCCGGCGGCCGATCGCCTCCAGCTCGGCATGCGGAACGTACATCCGCGAGTAGAGGTCGACGTACGGGCTGTCCACGTCGCCCTCGTAGTGCACCAGTCGGCCCGGATCGCGGTCCCGGGTCCAGGCGGCCATCGCCGCGAGGTTCGCTCCCGCGCCCGACTCGTTGCCCAGCGACCAGCTGAGGACGCTAGGGTGGTTCTTGTCCCGCTCGACCGTCCGGCGGATCCGGTCGAGGAGCGCGGCCGACCAGGCCGGATCGTCGCAGGGGTTGCCGGTCCAGTTGACCGCGGCGAAGCCGTGCGTCTCGAGGTCGCATTCGTCGATAACCCATAGGCCGTACTCGTCGCACAGTGCCAGGAAGGCCGGATGCGGTGGATAGTGGCTGGTCCGGACCGCGTTGATGTTGTGCCGCTTCATCAGCAGCACGTCGTCCAGCATCGTCTGGGCAGGGACGGCGCGGCCGTGTTCGGGATGCCATTCGTGCCGGTTGACCCCGCGGAAAAGGATCGGCCGGCCGTTGACCTTCAGTAGGCCGTCCGCCACCTCCACCGTGCGGAATCCGATCCGGAGCGGGATCTGCTCGCCGCGGGTGGCCAGTACGCCGTCGTACAGCCGGGGGAGTTCGGCCGACCACGGCTCGACCAGGTCGAACCGGTGGGTCTGGTCAACCTGCCCGCCGGTGAGGCCCAGCTCAGGCAGCTCGATCCGGGCATCGGCTTCGGTGTCGATCCGAAGCCAGCCCTGGCCGGTGAGATGGTCGAAGCCGGTGTGGACGAAGAAGTCGTCGATTCCCTCGGCCGGCCGGTGCAGCAGCGTGACGTCGCGGAAGATCCCCGACAACCACCACATGTCCTGGTCCTCCACATAGCTGGCGGAGGACCACTGATGCACTCGGACCGCGACGATGTTGTCGCCGGGCTGGAGCAGGTAGCCGATCTCGAACTCATGGGTCAACCGGCTGCCCTTGGCATGGCCGAGCCGGGTGCCGTTGAGCCAGACCACGAAACAGGAGTCCACGCCGTCGAACCGCAGCAGTACCCGCTCGCCGGCCCACTCCGCGGGCACGGTGAACCTGCGCCGGTACTCGGCGGTCGGATTCTCGTCCGGCACGTACGGCGGATCGATCGGGAACGGGAACTGAACGTTGGTGTAGACGGGATCGCCGTACCCGTGAAGTTGCCAGTGCGAAGGCACCGGAAGCTCCGCCCAGGACTGGTCGTCGAACGAGGTGGTCTCGAATCCCTCCGTTGCTGCGGGCGTAGTGGATACCAGATTGAACCGCCAGGAGCCGTTCAGCGAGATTGTCGCTGCATCGGAGGTGAAATGGGCTCGCGGTGCGAGCTGCCCGTCGCCGGGGGAGAGGTCTTCGTAGTACGGCACGGTGCGCATGGTTGGTGGCTTTCTTCGCAGAGGAGGGTGCTACTTGACGCTGCCGGCGGCCAGGTCGGCCC
Organism: Kribbella sp. NPDC005582; assembly: GCF_040605415.1. Lineage (NCBI taxonomy): Bacteria > Bacillati > Actinomycetota > Actinomycetes > Propionibacteriales > Kribbellaceae > Kribbella > Kribbella sp. NPDC005582. Next base: position 1,287,062 of record NZ_JBEXCU010000002.1, on the reverse strand, counting down.
GCCAGAAGCGCTGGAGCATCATGAAGGCGACCGCGAGCGGCAGCACGGAGACGACCGAGCCGATCACGGTCAGGCCGAAGTACTGCGGGTAGTGGGTGACCTGGGAGTTCCAGGTGAACAGGCCGAGGGTGACCGGATACAGCCGCTCGTCCGACAGCATCACCAGCGGAAGCAGGAAGTTGTTCCAGATCGCGACGAACTGGAACAGGAAGACCGTGACGAGGGCGGGGGACATCAGCGGCATCCCGATCGTGGCGAAGGTCCGGAACTCGCCGGCGCCGTCGATCCGGGCGGCCTGGATCAGCTCGTCGGGAACGGCCGCCGTGGCATACACCCGGGAGAGATAGACCCCGAACGGGCTCACCACCGACGGCAGCAGCACAGCCCAGTAGGTATCGGTGAGACCGATCTTGCTCATGATCAGATACAGCGGGATGGCCAGCGCGGTGCCGGGGACCAGCACCCCGCCGAGCACGACCGAGAAGGTCAGCTCACGGCCACGGAACTGGTACTTGGCCAGTGCGTAGCCGCAGGCGGCGGCGAGGACGGTCGCCGCGCCCGCGCCGAGCAGCGAGTACACGACGGTGTTGCCCAGCCAGCGCAGATAGATGTGCCCGTCCTCGGCGAACAGGGCGTTGAGTTGGCTGCCGAGGGAGAAATGGTGACCGAACCACAGCCCGAAGGTGTTGAACAGCTCGGCCGTGGTCTTGGTCGAGGCGAACAGCAGCCAGAGCACCGGTGAGAGGAAGTAGATGCCGAAGGCAAACAGTACGGCGGTCAGCAGTACCGGTGTGGCCATGCGCCGGCGAGTGGTGAGTTGCATGTCAGGCCTCGAGTGCTCGGCGCCAGGTCAGGCGGAGAAGGGCGAAGGACAAGATGAAGGTGACCAAGGCCAGCACCACCGAGATCGCTGCGGACAGGTTGGTGTTGTTGGCGGTGAAGGCCGCGGTGTAGGCCATCAGGTTCGGGGTGTAGGCACTGTCGACCGACCCGGTCAGCTTGCTCAGGACCGACGGTTCGGTGAACAGCTGCAGGGTCCCGATGACCGAGAAAACTCCGGTCAGCACCAGCGCCGGTACGACCATCGGCAGCTTGATCCGCAGGGCGACCTGCCATTGGCTCGCGCCGTCCACCTCCGCGGCCTCGAAGATCTCCCGCGGGATCGCCTGCAGGGCCGAGAAGATGATCAGCATGTTGTACCCGGTCCAGGACCAGGTGACGATGTTTCCGATCGACCACAGGACGAGGTGGTCACCCAGGAAGTCGATCGGCCCGATCGGTGTCCGGCCGAGCAGATCGGCGATCGGGCTGATCGCGGGGGAGTAGAGGAAACCCCACAGGATCGCGGCGATCACGCCCGGGACGGCGTACGGCAGGAAGTAGGCCATCCGGAAGAACCGGACCAGCTTCGCCTTGCCGCTGTCGATGACCAGCGCCAGCACGAGTGCCAAGCCGAGCATCACCGGCACCTGAACGATGCCGAAGGCAAGGACCCGGAGGACCCCATGGGCGAAGGCCGGGTCGGACAGGACCTTGTGATAGTTCTCCCAGCCGGCGAAGACGGTCCGGGAGCTGCCGAAGCCGCCGGACCGAACGCGCTTGTGCAGGCTGTCCCAGATCGCGTAGCCGATCGGCAACAGGTAGAACAGCGCGAACAGGACGAGGAACGGCAGCGCCAGCGCATACGGTGCGGACTTCGGTCGCATGCGGCGCCGCGTCTGGGGGGACGGGCCCGGTCCGGTCGCGTGCAGAGCCGGCTGTTTCCTTGGTGCGACAGAGGTGGAGATGGCCATCGGAATTCCTTCGGCGGTGGAAGAACAGGACAATGCGGTCGGTACGCCGTCAGCCGCCTGCGATCTCGAATCCCTGCCCCTTCATGGTGGCGACCGTCTTGGTCTGGGCGGCGCTCAGCGCATCGACGATCCGGCCCTGCCCGGACTCCAGCTTTCCGGTGACGTCCTGGAATACCGTGAAGGTGTCCGACGAGGTCGGGCCCCAGCGGAAGTCGGGTGACAAGTGCTGCTGACCGATCACCTTGGAGAGCTGCTGCCCGCCGAAGAACGGGGACTCGGCCTGATAGGCCGCACTGCTTGTCCACGCGGTAGCGGCCGGATACAGGCCGCTCTCCTTGCTGAGCAGTGCGGTGCTGGCGGGATCGGTGTTCAGCCATTGGATGAACTGGGCCGCCTCGGCGGGATGCTTCGAGCCCTTCATCACAACGTTGGTGGAGCCACCCCAGTTGCCGGTCTCGGTCCGCCCGGCCTCCCATTGGGGCAGCGGCGCGACCGCCCACTTGCCTTTGGTGGCCGGTGCTGCGCTCTCGAGGCTCGGGCCGCCCCAGGCGCCGGTGATCCAGGCAGCCAGGGTGCCGTCCTGCAGTTCCTTGCTCCACTGATCCGACCAGTTGCCCTCGGCCTTGACCAGCTTCTTGTCCACCAGTGACTGCCAGTACTCCGCCACCTTGCGGGAAGCGGGCGAGTCGATGTCGACCTTCCACTTGTCGCCATCCTGGGCGAACCATGAACCACCGGCCTGCCAGGCCAGTCCGGCGAACCAGTCGCCCTGGTTGGTGGGGAAGTTGGTGATGACCTGCTTCGGGTTCTTCCGGTGCAGTAGTTCTGCGGCCCGGGCGAACTCTTCCCACGTGGCCGGCGGCGAGGTGACGCCGGCCTGCGCGAACAGGTCTTTGCGGTAGAACAGACCCATCGGCGCGATGTCTTGTGGTACGGCGAAGATTGCGTCACCGCTGGAGACTTGTGCCCTGGTCCACTCCGGGAACTGGTCCTTGAACCCCGGGCTCAGGTGGCTGCTGATGTCCTGGACGTCACCGAGCTGGGCGAAGTTCGGCAGGAAGCTGTACTCAACCTGTCCGATGTCAGGTGCGTTGCCGGCTTTGACGGCGGCGTACATCTTTGTGTACGTCCCCTGTGAGCCGCCCGGCACCGCATTGAGTTTGACCTGGATCTGCGGGTGGGTGCTGTTCCACAGCGCTACCGCCTTGTCGATCTTCGGGACCCACGACCAGAAGGTGAGTTCGACCGGCCCGCTGCTTCCAGCGGCGTCGGTTGCCGGTGAGCTGGATCCACCGCAGCCGGTCAGGGCCAGAGCGGCGACCGCGGCGAGCGCCACGGCCGACCGCAACTTGCGTGCTTTCATGTTGACTCCATTTCAGGGGAATTGTTACCGCTCACATGGAACGGCAGGCGAAAAAGGCCAGCGGGGCGTGACCTCAGCTGGGGCGTCGCGGGGAGCTGGTGCTGTGTCTGACGATCAGGCTTGCCGGGACCCGCACTGTCTGCCAGGAGGGCGGATCGTGGTCGAGTTGGTGGAGCAGGGCCGACACACTCTCTCGGCCAACTTCGGCGAAGTCAGGTCGCAGAGTGGTGAGCGGCGGTGCCAGGTAGGCCGCGGCCGGGATGTCGTCGAAGCCCACGACGCTGACGTCTTCCGGCACCCGTCTGCCGCTTTCGTGCAGGGCGCGAAGAACGCCGAGCGCCATCTCGTCGTTCGCGACGAACAGAGCCGTCAGGTCGGGATCACGAGCCAGTTCTCGGCCGAGCCGATAGCCGGATTCAGTCGTCCAGTCCCCGATCAATGGATCGGGGACCGACGTCTTCGCCTCCGCGGCAGCCGCCCGCCATCCTTCCGTGCGCTCTCGTGCGGCGACCCATCCCGTCGGTCCAGCGAGGTGGTGGACCGTCGAGTGCCCGAGTTCGAGGAGGTGCCGCGTCGCTTGCCTGGCGCCTTCGAACTCGTCCACTGCCACCGCGGGCACATACTCCTCGAGGCTGCTGTCCAGCGCGACGACGGGCAGTTGCTGGGCGAGGCCGTACAGCGAATGCGCGAGCTCCTGCTGAGGCGCGATCGCGATGATGCCGTCGACCGACGACCGGCTGAGCCTGTCGACGGTGGCTCGGGCCGACAAGCGGTCCGTGCCGGGGAGCGGGACGACCGTGAGGAGATAGCCGGCCTCGCCGGCGGCGTTGATGATTCCGCTGAGCGTGGAGGCCGGACCGTACCGAGTGGCGTCGAAGGTCACCACGCCGATCGACCTGGTTCGACCGGTGGCCAGCGCACGGGCGGTCGAGTTCGGCCGATACTCCAGCGCTCTCATGACCGCCTGCACTCGCTGCCTGGTCTCTAGGCTCACGCGGGGATGCGCGTTGAGCACCCGCGACACCGTTTGCAAGGAGACGCCGGCGGCCTTCGCCACATCCGCCATCACCACCGGCCGGTCGGTCGCCGACGGCTCGGCGGGTGGGTCGAGTGTGGTCATCCGGGGGCTCCTTTCGGCCAGAGCTCGAACACTATGGGCAGAGAACCGATGTTTCGCCCGCGAGTTGCCGTGATGACGTGAGTGTTACCGGTCACACATCGGATGTCAATGTGCAAGTAGTCTCCGGAGGACTGATACTGGTAGCTGCTCAGCGACCGAACAGCGGTCAAGTGATAGGAGGTTTGGCGTGGGGGACGACACTGCCGCCGTCGGCGCGGCCAGGCCAGTGATGGCGGACGTCGCCAGAGCGGCCGGCGTCTCCAAGCAGACGGTGTCGCGGGTCCTCAACGACAACCCCAACGTCAGCCGGACGACCCGGGCCAAGGTCGAGGCGGCGATGAAGGAACTGGGCTACCGGCCGAACTCGACGGCTCGCGCTTTGACGACGGGAAAGACCGGCGTACTGGGTGTAGTCGTGTTCGACACCTTCCACTACGGCCCGGCGAAGGTGCTCGAAGGAATCGGCCAGGTCGCCCGGGACGCCGACTACGCCATCAGCGTCATGCCAGTACGATCCGCGGATCGCCGGTCCGTCCGTCAGGCCGTGGATCGGCTGCTGCTGCACGCGGTCGACGGACTCATCACCATCGCACCGGAAGAGGCGATGGCCCGAGCCCTCCTCGACCTGCCGCACCGCATTCCCCGCGTCGCCGTGGACGCGTCGTTCGATTCCGAAGTACCGGTCGCCGCCGCCGACGAGCGAGGTGGCGCCTCCCATGCCACCGAACACCTGCTCCAGCTTGGGCACCGTACCGTGTGGCACATTGCCGGCCCTGATGGCTCTTTTGCGGCACGCGAACGCTGCGCGGGCTGGCGAGAAGCCTTGGAGCGCGTCGGCGCCGACGTCCCGCAGCCCCTGGTCGGCGACTGGGAGGCAGAGTCGGGCTATCTGCTGGGCCGCGAACTGGCGGCCCGCGCGGATGTCACGGCGGTCTTTGCAGCCAACGACTTCATGGCACTAGGCCTCCTCCGCGCTCTCCGCGAAGCAGGCCGCCGAGTGCCGGAGGATGTCAGTGTGATCGGCGTCGACGACATCCCGGAAGCCGCCTACCTGATTCCACCCCTGTCCACAGTCAGACCGGACTTCGTCGAGGCCGGCCGCCGCTGCCTGGAACTCCTGCTGGAACAGATGGCATCAGGACGCAATCAGTCCCTGCACTCCGTCATCCCGACCCAGCTCATCATCAGACGCACCAGCGCCGCCGCACCGCACTAGCCCCGGTCACCAATCTGACTCGGAGGGTGCACCTCCGCGCCGTGTAATGCATGTGCTCCGTATGGTGCCAGCCCCGCCGGGCGGCGGTCCGTGGATTGACTGGTGCCGCTCGTTGTCGAGCGACGGGATCACCGCCATCTGGACCGCCCAAGACCCGCTGAGCCAGGTGCCGGCGCTACGATAGCCTGCGCGGCGGGAGTACCCGCAGGCGGGATCGGTTGTGTGCTGGGAGCCGGCGTCGACGAGTGGCCGGAACAATCGCCGGTACTGTCTCCGGCGTTGCCTGGGCGACGATTCGGACGATTCGAGAGTCGACGATTGAGCCATCGAAAAGGCATTGATTGAGGGTAGCTAGTGGCGTGCTATGCGGTCCCGCCAGTCGATTTCAGCGACCTAAAGCGCTGCGAAGTTCTGCTGTCTTCGTTTTGAACTCGCGACTGAATTTCTGCTCGGCTGCTTTCGTTCTGACGAGGTACCAACCTTCATCGCTCTCGAACATCGAAGCAACGGTAGCGCCGTCCGCCTCGTCGCCCAGGGTTAGCTCTAAAGTCATCGGCAGGATGCTGTCATCTGCGAGAAATCCCCACATCCGAAAATGGGACCGCGAACCGAACTTTGCCTTCAGGGTCAATTCGGATTCCTCGTGTACCTGGCCATGATGATCCCGAATAAATTCCAGGCAAACTGACCGAGCTTCGCTTAGAGGCAGTTCAGTCTGCCACTCGTCCTTGGCTTGGTATGCTCCCACAAGTCTTAGCCTATACCATTCTCGGTGCCATGCCTCGCAGACCTCGGTGGGGAATTTATCAAGGCTTGAAGATCGGGTGACGAAAAAGATTTTGAGCACGGGCACTAAAAGCTCCCGACTTCTTCGTTCCCGCGACCGCCACAAAGTACGACAGGATGAAACATGCGCACTTGGCTTGTCGGCGTGAGCGCCGGCCTTCTGTACGGCGTCTTGTTCGGTCTTGGCGCGCGCTATCTCACGTCGGGAAGCTGGACCGAGGCCGTGGTCGCCGGAGCGGTAACCGCATCGTCGTTCGGCATCGGGATGGCCCTCATCTCCCGGCGGTCGGAACGCGTGCTGTCCTCTGGACGGCAACCTCACCCGGAAACAACGCCAAGCCGTTTGGCGTACCTCTCGCCGAGGCCTGGTCCCTGCCGACCCAGCGCTGCGGGCAGCCGCGCTGGCCGCCGCTCGCCATCAACTGGAACGCGTCCGTTCTCGTTGGTTTCGTGTGACGGTCGTCGTTGGGCCGATCTTCCTGGTCCTGAGCTCAGCGCTGACCTTGCTCGATGGCGACCGCGAGTGGTGGACAGTGGTCCTGCGTCTCGGCGGCGCCGCCTTGCTCATCTGGGCCGGCTTCGAACCTCGTCGCCTCCGCCGCCGCGTCGCGGTCTTGTCGGCCAACGACTGACCACGTCAGAGGCAGATCGGCAGCGGAAGCCGACGTGCTCCATCGAGGTCCGCCAAGATCCTCGACATCGTCGAAGGGGCTGAACAGATCGAGTCGTCGACCTGAGGATCGTTAGGGATACTTCTGCTGAGTTGAGACGGGCGGGAAAGCGTCCACCGATGTTGGATGTCTCTCGCAGGCGGCCAGTATAGGGGGCTCTTGACGATGGATCTTCGTGTTATCGACGCCGTTTGGTATTCCAGGACAGCCTCCAGTGACGATGGCGGCTTTACGCCGGGCTGGTGGGATGACCACGGTGACCTCGGCATGGGCGAGCAGGTGAACTTCTCAGTCCTCGATGCCGACGACAGCGAAGTTGCTCGCGTCCAACTCGATGTCAAGTCGGACTGGGGGAGTGGATACGGAGTATCGGTGCCGGCCGAGGGCTTCGTCGAGGTCTACAAGATCGACGTGCGCGAAGATCGTCAGCGTCGAGGTCTCGGGACTGCGGTGCTAAGGCTGGTCAAAGCGCAGTATCCAGGACGGGTCTTCATTGCGTTCTCGGAGGATGCAGACGAGTTCTGGAGGGCGGTGGGCTGGCGGGAGTACGCGCACCCGAAAGAGCCAAGAAGTCGGCACCTCTTCGTGGCAAGGCAGGAGTGAGCGTCGAATGATGCGGGCCATAGCTGGCCGATCGTCAACTGTGAGGCGTCCGGAACGAGTCCGGTGGTCGTCTTGGTTCTCCAATCTCGATGGTGTGGCGTCGGGGCAGTGGGTAGCGTGCCATTGTGCGAAAGCCCGCTGGTTTCGAAGATCTCCGTGACGATCTGCTGACGGTCGCCAATCTCGCGGCCTACTACGCCGAGCACAGCTCCAGATTCCAGCCCAGTTCGAGGGCCGGGCTTGACGCCGCGGAATCGCAGTATGCGTTTACCTACATCTCGAGACCCGGGCTGGAGCTGACGTTGATGGCTGGGCGGTGTCTGGCACTGGCAGGTGAAATGGCGCGGGGTGTTGCGCACCTGCTGGCTGCGGAGGGCACGCTGTACAGTCCGATCGCCTTGATTCGGCCGGTGATGGTCTCTGCGAGTCGGTGCATCTGTCTAACTGATGGCACGGTCGATACGCGCGAGCGTGTGCGACGGTGGGCGAACTTTTCCATCGAATCTGCCGTGGAGCAGGCGAATCTGTATCCGGAGGGTTCAGAGGCGCGTGCGAGCGCGGTTGCGCGGATTGAGCGGTTTCGTGAGATGGAGACATCCATTGGTCATCCGTTTGCGAAGCGATCGAAGCCCTATGCAGGGCTTGCTCAGGGGTACGGCTTCGGTGTCGCCGAGAGCGAGATCAAGATGGTCAAGCGCCTGATCGAGCAGGAGATTCAGCCTGGTGGGGTTGACGTCAACCAGATGATGTATCGCCTTGCTTCATCGCTCATTCACGGCCTCGAGTACGGGCCGATCATGCACATAGCACGCGAGACGGCGGTTGAGACGGTATCGGATCCGTCCGTTCTGAGTGCGCAGGCAGGGATGACCCTGCCTAATGCGGCGATCTGGTTCACGTCGGTGCTGCTTGCCGTGCAGGAGGCAACAGCGAGCCTGCTGACTCACCAGGGGCGGTCGACTCACAAGCTTGCGCAGGAGATTCAGCCGATACTCGTTGGCTGGCGGGCAATCTATCCGCGGACCGGCAGTGCCTAGGGACTGCGGATACGCAGGCCACATCGCGCCATCGCAGCTATGGGGAACCCGCTCATGACTGGTGCGACACCCAGGATGCAGGCCGCGGTTAGCTAACCCATGTCGAGGTCGCCAAAGGCGTCGTCGAGGGCTTCGGCTGCGGCTGGGTTGGCTACTTTGCGGCCCATGTAGACGTCTTGGGTGATGGAGATTTTGGTTTGGCCTAGTTGGTCGGCTACTTGGCGGGCGGTGTGGCCGGCTGCGTCGAGGGCGGTGGCGGTGGTTTTGCGGAGGGCGTGGGAGCGGATCCAGGAGAGTCGGTCGGAGTCGGCGGGTTGGGTGGCTGCTTCGAGTTGGGTGACTAGGTCGGAGGAGTCGGCGAGGGTGAGGCCGTAGGCGGCGATGAGTTCGGTGACTAGGTCGGTGGTGGGTTTGATGCGGCCGGTTTCGATGAGTTCGACTCGGTGTTGTGGCCAGCCGATCTTGGTGGCGACGTCTTTGCGGGTTTGTTTGGTGGTGCGGCGGAGGGCTCGGAGGGTGAGGCCTAGGTTGCGGCGGGCGGTGCTGCCGATGGGAGAGAGGGCGGTGCGAAGGTGGCGGCGGGTGTTGGAGGGGTCTCGGAAGTTGCCGGTGGTGTCGGGGAAGACGGGGTCGTCGAGGCGGAAGCCGGTGGCTTGGCGGGCGCGGAGGATGGCGATGAGCCAGTGGGGGAGGGGGAGTAGGCGTTGGCCGGCGGTTGACTTGGTGGTTTTGCGGATGAGGCCTTGGCCGCGGACTCGGGCGATGGTGTGGGTGATTTCGACGGTGCCGGCTTCGAGGTCTACTTGGGACCAGGTGACGGCGAGGGCTTCGCCGATGCGGACGCCGGTGCCGAGCATGAAGGCGACGAGGTCGGGGAGGTCGGCGTCGACGGCGCGTGGGTCGGCGGCGAGGCTTTTGCGGAGGAGGGTTACTTCTTCGGCGGTGAGGGCTCGGGGTGGGTTCTTGGGGGCGGCTTCGATGGCTTCGATCTCGCGCATTGGGTTGACGGTGATGGCGTTGTAGCGGACGGCGAGGCTCATTGCGCCGGAGATGATGGCGCGGGCGGTCTTGGCGGTGGAGGCGCCGGCGTTCTCGGTGATCTTGGAGATGACTTTGTCGAGCCGTTGAGTGGTGGCCTCACCGATGCGGAGCCCGGCGATTGCGGGTCGGATGTGAAGACGAGTGACGCGCTGGTAGGTGTCGTAGGAGGTTGGTGAGCGAGTGCCGGCCGCGACCAGCTTCGTGAACTTCTCCTCCCAGAGGTCGAGTAGCTTGCCGATCTTGTCCATGGCGGTGAGCTCGCCAGCCTGGCTGACCTTGGCGCGGTCTCTCAGTTTGACGAGGAGGGCCTGCTCCGCGGCAGTCTTGTTCCGCCCGGTGGCTGAGACGTCTCGGACGTGGCCGTCGTGGTCGTGGAAGTTAGCTTTCGCGAGGTACTGGGTCGCCTTGCCCTTGGCGTCGGTCTTCAGTACCCGGGACGAGATTTTGCCCCAGGAGCCGATTGGCAACGGTGGTCGTCCGGATCCCATCTCAAGCCTCCAGTCCATGTCGCAACTGGCTGCTCAACGGATGTCGGGTGCATGAATCCGAGATCGGGGCAAGGATGCGAAGTGATGTGATCTGACGCACAGTCACGATCACGTAAAGCTGGACCAGGTGAGCTCTGGGGATATGAGGTGCATAAGAGGTGCACGGAGACACACGAAGGCCCGGTGCAGATTGCGATGTCTGCCCGGGCCTCGGTGTTTGTGCGCCGCCAGGGACTCGAACCCCGAACCCGCTGATTAAGAGTCAGCTGCTCTGCCAATTGAGCTAGCGGCGCATGTTCTTTTGTGGTGGTGCTTGCGAACGAAGAGGAGCTTAGCAGGGGATTTGGGGAGATGTGAAATCGGTTAGCGGGAGAGGATTGTCATGGCGGCGTTGTGGCCGCCGAGGCCGGAGACGGCGCCGCCTCGGCGGGCGCCGGAGCCGCAGATGAGGAGGTTGGCGGTGTCGGTTTCGGTGCCCCAGCGGCCGACGGTGGTGGGGTCGGTGGACCAGGGCCATTGGAGGTCGCCGTGGAAGATGTGGCCGCCGGGCATGCCGACGGATTCTTCGATGTCGTACGGCGTTTTGGCCTCGATGCAGGGGTTGCCGTCGGCGTCGGTGGCGATGCAGCCGGCGAGGGGTTCGGCGAGGTAGGCGTCGAGGCCGGCCAGGGTACGGCGGGTGGCTTCGGCGCGGGCGGATTCGTTGTCGGAGGCAAACAAACGGGCGGGGAAGTGGACGCCGAAGACGGTCAGGGTGTGGTGGCCGGAGGCAATCAGCTCGGGGGAGAGGATGGAGGGGTCGGTGAGGGAGTGGCAGTACACCTCCGACGGCGGTACGGCGGGGAGCGTGCCGGCGGCCGCGGTGCGGTAGGCGGTCTCGAGTTGGGTGTAGTCCTCGTCGATGTGGAAGGTGCCGGCGAAGGCGCGGGTGGGGTCGTCACCGGAGCGGAGGGCGGGGAGGCGGGACAGCAGCAGGTTGATCTTGAGCTGCGAACCTTCGGGCTTCGCCGCAACTTCACGGCCACGCAGTGTGTCCAAAGTGGCCGGGGCGACGTTGGACAGAACGTAGGAGCAGTCGACGGAGCGCTCTCCGTCGCCGCCGAGCCAGGTGACCGAGCCGCGGACGCCGTCGACCTCGATCGACGTCACGGAGGCGTTGGTGACGAGTGAGGCGCCGGCGCGGCGGGCTGCGAACGCCAGGGCGTCGGTGACTGCGCCCATGCCGCCGACGGGCACTCGCCACTCGCCGGTGCCGTTGCCGATCAGGTGGTAGAGGAAGCAGCGGTTCTGGATCAGGGACGGGTCGTGCAGTCCGGCGAAGGTGCCGATCACCGCGTCGGTCGCCACGACGCCACGGACGGTGTCGTCGGCGAAGCGTCGCTCGACGGACTCACCGAGGGGGCGTTCGATCAACTCGTCCCAGAGCGCAGGGTCGACTCGGGAGCGCAGCGTCTCGGCGGACTGCAGCGGTTCGAGCAGAGTCGGCGCGATGACCGAGGCCAGTGAGCCCACAGCGCCGTAGAAGGCCGTCCAGGCGTCGTACTCGGCGTCACTGCCGGTGAGCCGAGCGAACGACTCCCGGGTCGCCGCACCCTCCGGGCGCTCCACCATGAGGCCCAGGTCGCGACCAGAGCGACGTACCGGCGTGTACGACGCCACTGCGCGCGACCGGAGCTGCAACGCCAGCCCCAGGTCGGCCACGATCTTGTCCGGCAGCAGGCTGACCAGATACGAATACCGCGACAGCCGGGCGTCCACACCGGGGAACACCTGCTGGCTGACCGCCGCACCGCCGGTGTGGGGCTGCTGCTCGAGCACCAGCGTGGACAGTCCGGCCTGCGCCAGGTAGGTGGCGGCGACGAGGCCGTTGTGCCCGCCGCCGACGATCACGACGTCGTAGAAGTCCATCTGTCAGACCGGCCAATCGAGCTTGGTGTACGCGGCGTCCCAGAACATCCACTCGTAGCGACACGTGGTCGCGAAGTGCTGGTGACAACGCTCCCGCTCAGACGCCCCCACGTCTAGGCCGTCGGTCACAGCGAGCACTGACTCGACCACTGCATTGAACTCGTCAGAACCGTAGGTCTCGATCCACTGCCGGTAGACCGGGTCCGGCGACGACCGCTTCAGCAGCTCACGCCCCACGTCCCGGTAGATCCAGTAGCAAGGCAGTACGGCGGCCACGGCCTCGGCGTACGTGCCAGTGGCGCAGACTGCCGTCAGATACGACATGTACGCCGTTGTGGTCGGCTTGGACCCCGCAGCCTCGACATCGGCGGTGGTGAGCCCCAGCGAACCCAGCAGCGAGCTGTGCAGCTCCCGCTCGACAGCAATGGCGTTGGCCGCGTGCAGTGCGAACATGCTGACCGCATCCTCGTCCGTCGCTCGCGCAGAGACCAGGCTGAGGGCGCGCGAGTACGCGCGCAGGTAGTGACTGTCCTGGACGATGAAGTAGCGGAACGCGTCGTGATCCAGCGTCCCGTCGGTCAGCCCGGTGATGAACGGATGTCGGACAATCTGCTCGTAGACAGCGGCTCCGCCGCGATTCCAGAGCTCACCGGAAAATGTCATGCCATGATCCTTACCATGAACGTCGACGGGGCGCCGCCGGAGTCGCCGCTACTGCGGCGGATCCGTGCTTCGGTGATCGGGGACGACCAGGTGATGCCGGGGCCGTACGGGCCGCGGCGGGTCACGTACGCCGACTACACGGCGTCCGGGCGAGCGCTCAGCTTCCTCGAGGACTTCATCCGCGAGGAGGTCCTGCCGCGGTACGCGAACACGCACACGGAGTCGAGCGGCACCGGTTTGCAGACCACGCGGCTGCGCGAGGACGCGCGCCGGATCATCCACGAGAGCGTCGGCGGCGACGACGAGACCGCGCTGATCTTCTGCGGGTCCGGTGCGACCGGGGCGATCGACAAACTGGTCGGTGTCCTTGGGCTGCGAGTGCCGGCCCAGCTCGATGACGAGCATCACCTGAGCGACCACATCCCCGCCGAGCAGCGGCCGGTCGTCTTCATCGGGCCCTACGAGCACCACTCCAACGAACTGCCCTGGCGGGAGTCGATCGCCGACGTGGTGACGATCAGGCAGGACGCCGACGGGCACATCGACATCCCGCAGCTCGAGGCGCGCCTCATCGAGTACGCCGATCGTCCGCTCAAGATCGGCTCGTTCTCGGCCGCGAGCAACGTCACCGGCATCGTCAGCAACACGCACCGGGTGTCCGCGCTGCTGCATCGCCACGGGGCGTTGTCGTTCTGGGACTTCGCTGCGGCCGCGCCGTACGTCGAGATCGACATGTACGGCGGTCGCGACGAGGATCCGTTGTCGTACAAGGACGCCATCTTCCTCAGTCCGCACAAGCTGATCGGCGGACCGGGCACCCCGGGCGTGCTGGTGGCTCGGCGGGAGCTGCTGCGGAACCGCGTGCCCGACGTGCCGGGTGGTGGCACGGTCGCCTTCGTGAACCCGACCGCCCACCGTTATCTGGACGATCCGGTGCATCGCGAGGAGGGCGGGACGCCGGACATCATCGGGTCGATCCGGGCCGGCCTCGCGTTCCAGCTGAAGCAGGCGGTCGGGATCGAGGTGATCCGGGCGCACGAGGATTCGTACCTGCGGCGCGCGGTCGAGGCCTGGCGCGGCGAACCGAACATCGAGATCCTCGGCAACCTGGACTCCGAGCGGCTGTCGATCGTGTCGTTCGTGGTCAAGGCGCCGTCCGGCCGCTACCTGCACCACAACTACGTGGTCGCGTTGCTGAACGACCTGTTCGGCATCCAGTCCCGCGGCGGCTGTTCCTGTGCGGGCCCGTACGGGCATTCGCTGCTGGGCATCGACCTGGCGCGGTCGGCCGAGTTCGCCGAGGAGATCCTGCACGGCTGCGAGGGCATCAAACCCGGCTGGGTGCGGGTCAACTTCAACTACTTCATCTCCGAGGCCGTCTTCTCGTACGTCGTGGAAGCGGTCAAGCTGGTCGCCGAGGGCGGCGCGCGGTTGCTCGGCGACTACCGGTTCAACCCCACGAACGGCCTGTGGCGGCACCACCGTGGACCGGTGGAGCCGCCGATGCGGCTGTCCGCTGTCGGCTACGACGCCGACGGCAAGCTCCGCTACCCGCGGCACGACCACACCGCGCCGGAGTCGGCGCTCCAGGACTACCTGGCCGAGGCCCGCGAACTGCTCTCGACCAGCCAGGACCGCAACGCCGACACCGAGGGCTCGGTCAACTCCGACTTCGACCACCTGCGCTGGTTCGACCTGCCGTCGCGGTGCCTGACCTGAGCCGGGTCTGCTACTTGGAGGCCTTGACCGGGTACTTCCACTGCTTGCTCCCGGCCAGCTCGGTCAGCTGCGCAACGGTCAGGATCGGCTTGGCGCGGGTCGGCTTGCTGTCCTTCTCGCTGACCGCGTTGTAGCTGGTCAGTCCGATGAACCGGCCGTCCTTCCAGGTGATCTCGACGAAGTTCGACAGCACCCCGTCGCGCTCATGACCGAGCTGCTGTGACCTGATCGTGGAACCGTCCGGCCGCTTCGTGCAGCCGGGGACGCCCTTGCAGGTCGGAGGCCCGGGGAGCAGCATCCGCTGGGTCAGCACCTGCACTTGCGACTTCCCCTTGCCGTCGTCGACCACCGTCGCTGCGGCCAAGAACCCTTCGTCCTCGCTGCCCCACGACTCGGGCGCGCTCAGTGTCCGCCCAGGCCCCTTCAGTAGCGACTGCAGGGTCTTCAACATCGGGCCCCCGGGCTTCGGCTTCTTCGTCGGATCAGCCGATGGCAGACCGGACGGAGCACTCGTCGGCTTGGAGGCCACCGGCGGACCGGCGACCAGCGGCTGGGAGCCACCACGCTGGTCGAAGTGCTGCACCCCGGCCACGACCAGCCCCATCGTCACCAGTACGGCGCCTCCCGCGGCCACGCCGGCCACCGCGCTCCGGCGGCGGCGCAGCCGAACGCCCTGCGCCATGCTGCGCTCCACCAGATCGACCGACTCCGGCTCGAGCCCGTCAGTGGCCCGTGTCATCAGCTCGGGCAGCTGATCATCAAGCTTGTTCACAACTTCTCCTCTTCACTGAGCGATCAACTGCGCGACGTCGTTCCCGAGCACTGCCCGCAACCGTTCCAGCGCTCGCGCCGTCCGCGTGGTGATCGCACTCGGCTTCTTCCCAAGATCCAGCGCCACCTGCTCGACGCTGCGATCTTCGAAGTACCGCAGCACCAACACGGCGCGATCGAGTGGAGCCAGCTCACTCAGCGCTCCCTGCAAGGCCACCCGCAGGTCGACATCGACCCCAGGCCCAGACGTCTCAGGCACAACCGACGTAGGCCGCTCCGACCAGCTCCGCCGCCGCCGCTGCGAAACGAACGTCCGCACCAGCGCGGTCCGCGCATAAGCCTCCGGCGTATCGACCCGCCCCCACACCTTCAGCATGTTCGCCAAGGTCTCCTGCACCAGGTCCTCGGCATGATGCCGATCCCCGCACAACAACCATGCGGTCCGGTACAACGGACCCACCCGAGCCCGAGCGAACTCCTCGAACTCCGCAATCCCCTTCATCCACCCTCCAGCGCTAGGCCCACACCCCCTAGACGCACCCACCGCAGGATTAGGTCACACCCCTGGCAAGATGATGTCTGTGAATGGAAGCTCCTGGTTCGCCTACGCCGTCGTCGTGGCCGTCACCTTCGCAGTGGGTCTGCTGGCCTTCGTCACCTGGATCATGACCCTGGTCTTCTGATCCTGTCGTCAGCCCAGTACGTCGGCGATCACGGTGTCGACGTACGCGTAGGTGAGCGGCTTGCGGTTGACGAGCCGACGCAGGTACAGCGGCGCCCAGAGCGCCTCGACGAGCCGCTCGTCGGTCGGTTCGGGGCCTAGTTCTCCGCGAGCTCTGGCACGCGCGAAGACTGGCCGGAGGTTCGCCACACCACGCTCCCAGTGCCGCTGGCTCATCTCTGCCAGCGCCGGCGAGTGGTCCGACTCGGCGACCAGGACCCTCGAGATCGCGGCGCCGTACGGATCCTTGAACAGGCGGACCGAGGACCGCATCACCGTCCGCAGGTCGCCCACCAATGAGCCGGTGTCGGGGACCGGAACCTCCCGTACGGCGAGCTCCTCCGCCACCTCCGCGAAAAGCGTCTCCAGGGTCGCCCAGCGGCGATAGACGCTCGTCTTGTGAACCCCGGCGCGGGCAGCGACCGACTCGATCCCGATCCGGCCGTACGGCTTCTCGACCAGTTCGTCCAGCAAAGCCTGATGTACGGCGGCCTTGACCCGGGCGCTGCGGCCGCCCGGCCGGCTGGAGTTCATCCCGCCCCCAATCGCTGGTCCATCCTTAACGCACCACATCGTTGCATTTCGGGCGACCCGATGCAATCATCCTTAACGCAACAGGTCGTTGCGTCTAGGACGAGTGAGGGAGAGTGGGGCGGATGCGGATCGCACCCGGGCTGCACAGGATCGGCAGCGACATCGTGAACAGCTATCTGGTCGTGGACGACGAGGGCATCACCGTCATTGACGCCGGCCTGCCCGGCTACTGGCGGATGCTGACCGCCGAACTCGCCGCCATCGGCCGCAGTTTCGCCGACATCAAGGCGCTCGTGCTCACCCACGGCGACACCGACCACATCGGCTTCGCGGCCCGCCTGCACCGCGAACACGGCGTACCGGTCTATGTGCACCAGGACGACATGGACCGCGCCAGCCTCGAGGTCCGCAAACCCAACTCAGGCTGGGGCCCCGTGAAGGTCGTCCCACTGACGAAGTTCCTCTGGTACTCCGCCCGCCACGGCGGCCTCAAGATCCCACCCGTCACCGAGGTAACCCCGATCACCCACGACCAGGTCCTGGACGCCCCCGGCTCACCCCGCATCATCCACACCCCCGGCCACACCCCAGGCAGCATCACCATCCACGTCCCCGCCCTAGGCGCCCTCTTCGTAGGCGACGCCCTCACCACCCGCAACGTCCTCACCGGCGCCGAAGGCCCCACCCCCGCCCCCTTCACCCTCAACCCCACCCAAGCCCAACAATCCCTCCACCGCCTGGCCCACCTGGACGCCCCGTACGTCCTCCCCGGCCACGGCCCCACCTGGACCAAGGGCATCCCCAACGCCCTCACCCAACTCCAAACCACAACCAACCACTAGCCGACCGCGCCCCCGCCCCTAGTCGCAACAACCTGCAAACTCCGGCAACTGCAATGACGTCGGCGGTGTGACCCCGGTATCTTCAGGCTCCGCCCGCCGACGTTGGAGACCCCATGCCGGTGAGCCCAGCCAAAGCCAGAAGCAATCAAGACGACCCCAGCCCCAGCAGCCGAGCGAAGCGAAGGCGCACAAAATGCCGAGGCGACCCGGTCCGCGCTTTCCGCGGACACGAGTCGCCATCGCCGAGGGTGAGTGACGGGACTTGAACCCGCGACCACCTGGACCACAACCAGGTGAGTGGCGTGCAGAACGTGACGGCTTGGGCGCTGCAGTGCGGGCGTGTTGTGAGACGCTCGTGAGACATTCCGCGCGACAGTTGGGTAGTTCATCAGGTTCCAACGTGCTCGCGACTGCGCGCCGCACAACGCCCAACATGTTCGTGCGTGAGCGCGCCGAGGAGCCGCTGGCAGAGGTGATTCAAAGTTGGCCTGCAGCCTAGGAGCCCTCCCGAACTGAAACTACGACGCAGTACAACAAACTTCAGGCCGGCGAGCAGGAGAAGCTCGTTGCCAGCGGCCGGACGAACCTTGCGGCCTGCAACAAGGTGCAATTCAGTCGATCCGAATCACGTCTCCGAACTAACCTGGACCATTGAGAAAAACTTCACCCCGCTTCACACCACTGACTCGGTCCAGCCTGTCCCATCCCGCACATCGGTCGGAGGCACCGCCATGCTCACTCGACTCCTGTCGTCACCTCCTATGACGGCGGGGAGAGCCTGTTCTTCGAGTACTTGCGGTCCCACCCACTCGTGACGGAGTACTTCGATGCGGGAGGGCCGCGGTTTCGATGCCGACACCAACGCGGCCCTGAGTGACGCCGAGCGGTGCTTCGACGCCGTGGGGCCGAGGTGCCTCCTTCGGTACGGCGGAGCTCAGTCGGTGGATCTCAATGAACACCTTCCCGGCTTCCGGGCGATCGCACTCAGTTCACGTACGGGTATCCGTCCGGCCGAAGTTTCCTGTGAATGCACGGTCGACATCCGCCGTACCGGCGGCTTGCAATCGTATTTCCCCAACCTGAAGGGCTGACCGCCATGACGACGTCACTTCCGGCAGCCGACCGCAGTGAGCGGCCGGCGCAGATCGACCTGGTCGACCCGCAACTGTACGCGGTTGGTGACCCGTACGAGACGTGGCGCTGGCTGCGCCACCACGATCCTGTGCACTGGCACGAACCCTCCCGGGGCATGCCGGGATTCTGGGCTCTCACGAGCTACCACGACACAGTGTCCGTGCTGGCCAACACGGAAGACTTCAGCTCCGCTGAGGGGATCCTGCTTCGGCCGACGAGTCATGGGAAGGATCCCGGTGGCGGTCGCACCCTCGCCCTGACGGACCCGCCGCGACATCGCCAGCTTCGAGGCCTGGTCAAGGACTGGTTCAGCGAGCGCGCGGTCCGCCGGTTGAAGCCGACCATCCGCACGATGACGGCGGCCCTCCTTGAGGATGCGGCTGAGAAGGGGACCGTCGACTTCGTCAACGACGTCGCCGCGCGGCTCCCGCTGTACGTGATCTGTCACTTGATGGGGGTCCCGGACGAGGACCGCGAACACCTCTTCGAGATCACCAGCCGGGCATTCTGCTCTGAAGACGCCGACGACCGTCGTCTGTCCCACGCCCAGCTCATGGGGTACCTCGGCAAACTGATCGACAAGAGGCGCCGCGACCCAACCGACGACATCATCAGTGTCCTCGCCACTGCCGAGGTTGACGGCCGACGACTGCCTCAGCGTGATCTGCTCCTCACCTGTGACAATCTCTTCATCGGCGGTACGGAGAATGTGCGGATCGCGGGGTCGGGTGGATTCCTGCAGCTCCTCCGGAGCCCGGACCAGTGGCAAATGCTCCGCAGCGAGCCGGGTTTGCTTCCGACCGCGGTGGAGGAGGTGCTGCGGTGGACTTCGACACCGACGCACCTGCTTCGGACCACGCTGCGGGAGGTGCGGATCGGGCACCGCACCATCGGTGCCGGCGAGCGAGTGACGCTGTGGATACCGTCCGCCAACCGGGACGAGGCCGTGTTCGCGGCGCCGGACACGTTCGACATCCGCCGGACGCCGAATCGACACGTATCCCTCGGGACGGGCGAGCACTTCTGCATCGGCGGCATTCTCGCGCGCGCCGAGCTCCACATCCTCTATGCCGAGATCGCCGCACGCTTCGACAGGATTGTGCAGGCCGCAGAGCCGACCTTCCTCCCGTCCATCGTAGTGAACGGCCCGAAAACGTTGCCGGTCCACCTGGTGCCAGCGAAGAACAGGATATTGACCGCCGACTGACGGCACCGGCGACAGGTTGACGGCTCGTGTGCTCGGTCATCCCGACGCCACCGCGCCTAGCCGCCTATTCGCGCCATTGCGACGCCATGCGCCTCGTCGCAGTCCAACAACCCCAAGTCAACGTGGAGGAGAAATTCGTTGCCAGCGGCCCCAGACGAACCTTGTGGAGATAGCAGACGGGACCGCGGTGCTGAACTGAGGGATGCGGATCGACCACCTCCTGGACGAAATGGTTCTCAGCGTTCGGACAGCCATGACCGGTTCGTCACGCTGGGCCGTGTCTACACCTACCCCGGCGGGGCATCGTCGATCATGTACATCGAGAAGGTTGCCGGCGAGGAAGCCTGTCGGCTTGGCCAAGCGCGTGCACTGCCTGTGGCATCTGGCTCAAGGCACCCGGTGACCGCGTTAGCCGGTCTATGAGTAGGTCTAACGCCATGAGCCACCGATGCCCTACGTCGTCGGGAGCCTTCGGCGGAGACGCCGAACCCCCGCTGGGGTTCACGTTCCAGGAAACCCGGCTCGCGAGTTGAGTGGAGCTCCGAGGCACCTGAGCGTTCGCTCTGGGGCCAGTCGCGGCAACGCAATGGTTCGTGCCGCCAAGACCCGGCCCTGCAGATCCTCAGGTGGGACCCTGAGACGTGGCGTCCGCTCCTACTACTGTGCCGCCCGGGCAGTCGCCAGCACCGTTCGGCAGATCGATTCGAGGAAGGCTTCCTGGATCTGGGCCGGATAGGCATCGGCGGGTGAGAGGAGTTGCAGAGATAGGCGTCCCGGAATGTCGTTCACCCATAACGTCAACCCGCGCACGGTGCCCGTGGGCGGGACCGGGACATGAGCGACCTTCACGCCGGGCAGCACCAGCCCGCCGGCACGGGGGCGGTTGACGTTGACTACCAAGCTTGTCGGCCCTCTCGCCGAGCCCAGGTCGTACGGCCAGATCGCGCGCCGGACGTGCCACATGGACAACCTGCCGTCCTTCATCGACTGTGCGGTGGCGATCTGCGTCTGGCGGAGCAGGCTTCCCGTCGTGTCATCGGCACCTACGTGTACCGGAACGTAAATTCCCCCACTTGCCCAGGTGACCATGCGACCCTCAGCGCGGGTTCTCCGGTTGGCGAAGCTGGTGTAGATCGGTACCAGTCGGGGGCCCGATGCTTCCTTGAACGAGTACGCGGTGGCGGCAGCGAACACAGTGAACAACGTCGCCCGCTGCGTCCGCGCGTAGGCTCGCACGGCGTCTTCATCTGCTCGGGACAGGTACCTGGACGACTCACGCGGAGCGCCGCTGTCCAAGCCGGTCCATTGGGGGAGTGTCACCTCCAACACTGCCGGATCGTGACCGAGCCTCGCCTTCCAGCGGTCAACGAGGGTATCGGCCGCGGGGCTGATGGCGAAGGCCTGCTGCTCCTCAGCCCAATCGAGCGGATCCTTGGGATCGACCGATGACGCGCCCTCCCCAGCGCCCGTCGCCTCCAGGATGTTCCGCGAGATGTCGGCCATCAGATTCTCTATCGACCAGCCATCACAGATCAGATGCGTGATCACCAGGGAAAACCCGTAGAGCCGGTCGTCGAACCTGCGGAGGCTGAAGTCCGCCAGCGGCGACATCCCGTAGTGGAAACGCACCATAGAGCGATCCAGCGCCCAGGCCCGCAACCGGGCCTCGGCGGCCGGTCCTCTGACGTCCTCGAAGCTGACGGCAGCTCGCGCGCCCGGCTCCGTGCGCGAACCAGTCAGTCCGTCGACGCACTTGTATCGCGTACGGAGGATGGGATGCAGGTCGATGACCTGCTCGACCGCCTGCAGAAACGTGCGAACGTTCAGCTGACCCTCGATCAGGAAGGTGTGCGGGATCGTCGGCAGGTAGGCTGCAGGATTCTGCAGTACGTCGTGCTGCGAGACGGAGGGCCGTCGCCAGTTGGGCAGCTGGGTGGATAGCGGAGTTCCCCTCTCCCCTAGCGCTTCGTCGAGCATCAGCACGAGTTGGCGCAGGGAGCTGCCACGAACCACCGTAGTGGTCTGCACTGGTACGTCCAGCGCGCCGGTCAGGTGAACCGCCATCTTCTCCGCGACGTCGTTGTCCACCGTGGCCGCGAACGCAGCGTCCGGTTGCAGGACGCGTGCACCCGTCGCCAGCGACCAGGCTTCCTCAACTGCCGATCGCAGCGATGGACGTCCGCTCTCAGGTTCTTTCATGACTCCACTATCCGCCGTGGCCAGGGGAAATCAGGTGCGTGGGGCGGGGTTCGGCCGGATTTGCACCTTTTGACATCGGCGGCGGCCCCGAACTGGCTAGAAGCGGCATCCGTCATGACATAGTCTCCTCTCGGTGGTGGCCGCCCGGGGCGATCACGTCGGTTGCCAGAAACTCATGGGAAGGTCTTCCGAGAATGTCGTCGAGCGGTCATATCTATCGGCTTGTCTCGTCGAGTGTTCAAGCTGCCCGGCGAATCGGGAATCCGGATGAGCGACGCGAGTTCTTCCAGGCGCTGCAAGTCGGGCTGGCGGCAACCATCCAGCCGGACAGCCGCTCGGCCAGGAAGTCGGGTTGCTTCTCTGGCGCCGACCTGACCAGTTGTTTCCAACGCGCCAAATTTCTTTCGAAACCGCCCTGTCCGGCGCGAAGTAAAAGTCCGGCGAGTCATATTCTCTTTGGCCTGGATGTGGCGAGGCATATTGGCGTCACGTGTTCATCCGCAGATTTGGGACCGCACGTGTCTGGCAGCTGTACCTGCCCGGAATTGCCGCGTCACCCGAACGCATTGCGCCCGCTGGGTCAGCGCAATGCCGAGACCCTCGTTGCCGGCACCATCCGACTCGTCGGGGCCTGCTGACCGGTGCCCATCAACTACTCCTGGCATTTTCACAAGGATCCCGCTGTCTTCCTGAGCGACGCAGCACCCTACCTGGCAGCACATCCGGTCGAGGCGAATGTCATCGCTGTCGGTGCGCAACGATCGATCGGCAGAGGAGTCCTGGCCCAGGGCGACCACTGGCTCGCCTTGGCGCGGGACGGCGTCGGAGAGGTAGTGGGTGCAGCGATACGGATCTGGCCGGTCGAACCGAGGCCGGTGTTCCTCGCTCCCACCCCGCCTGAGGCGGCCGTGGAACTGGCCCGTGTCCTTCACCGGCGCGGTGAGCATCCGGGCGGCGCCAATGGGGCGCTGCCCGCTGCCCGAGCTTGCGCAGAGGAAGCGGCGCGTCTATGGGGCGGCACGGTGGTCGAAGCCATGGCGTCGCGAGTGTGGGAGCTCGGCAGCCTGAAGCCCCCGCGCGGCGTCGCCGGGCGGCTCCGGCCGGCCGGGCCCGACGACGCCGAGCTGTGCTTGGCCTGGTTCAACGACTTCGACTCTGCCGCCCGGCAGCAGACCGGCAGGACCCAGAACGGTGCCGCAGGGACAGGTCACAGCCTCCAGGAAATGCTTGACCGGATCGCCGATGGCCGGGTGTCGCTCTGGGAGAACGACGACAGCCTCGTTGTACATCTCACCGGGATCAACTGGCCGGCCTTCGGGGTCGGACGAATCGGCCCTGTCTACACCCCCACCGAACATCGTGGTCATGGCTACGCCGCCGCGGCGGTCGCGGCAGCATCGCAACTCGTCATCGACCAGGGTGGCCGCGTCTGTCTCTACACCGATACCGACAACCCGGTGTCCAATCGGATCTACGCACGGATCGGATTCGAGCCGCTGGGCGTAGCGGCTGACCACCTGATCAACGACGGCGAACCATCCGTCGAATCCCTCTGAAGTTAGGACTGTGGATGAGAATGCGAACAGTGGCGGTGGACACCTGGCGCGACGTGCTGCAGGTCGAGGCTGCTGACGAGTCCGACAACTTCTTCGAGTCCGGCGGTGACTCCATGCTCGCACTGGAGCTTCTGCAACGGCTCGAGACCGAGACGGGAATTGAGATCCCGGTCGAGACTCTCTTCGTCGACGGGACGCTCGGGGCGATCATCGGTGCCTTGGTGTCGCCGGAGCAATGACGGAACTGCACCAACTCCTGGATCGGCCCGTCCCAGGAATGCCGGCCGAGGGCGCACTCAGCTTTCACGTACGCTCGGGAGAGGCACTGCGTCAGGCAGGTTCTCTCAGGTCCTCGTCGTGCATCGCGACACCAGCGATGCTCGCAGGCGTGCTCCGCGAGGCGCGGCACGAGTCCGCCTTGATCACCGCCGAGGCGAACGGAGTCGTGCATGCGGCCATCCCTGTGTCGAGACCACGCTCGATCCTGTTCCCGGCCCCCAGCCGAGATCCTGGAGCGGTTCTCGGCAGGGCCTCAGTGGCTCAGCTCGCCCCGATGTCTGCAGCTGCCTGCCTGCTGGTCGGAGGAATCTCCAGCACTACGCTGGACTTCCTCTACAGCCAGGCGTACGACGTGTGGGAGTTGCTGTTGGCTGCCAGCCAACAGGTCGCCCTGACCCTGAGGCTGCACAATGTCGCGCTGTACTTGCCGAGCCGTCCAAGCGCAACGCTCGAAAGTAGCACGGTCTCACGCATTGGCGACGACTACCTACTGCCGGTTCCTGCCGGCGGGGTACGCGAGTACTCCACTTCCCTGGCTCGTCAGCAACGGCGTGTCATCCAGAGCGATCTGCGTCGCCTCAGCGCGTGTGGGTTGCGCTACGGACCGCTGTCCTTCGAGGACCTGCTCGGGGAGCGCAGCATCAGGTTGATCTCCGCAGTGAAGGCTGGACGCGGCGCGCCTGAAGATCCGCGCCTGCTCCGGATGCGGTTGCGGCACTTGGTGACGAACATCGAGGAGCCGGCAGCGTTCGGAATCTGGGATTCAGCCGACTGCCTGAACGGAGTGGTGCTGATGGGATCCGGCAACGGCCGGCTCGAGCCGCTGGAGTTCGGAGTTCCGGACGACGCGGATCACCGTCGTCTGCTGTACGCAATTGCGCTGGTGTACGCACCGATGCAGGTTGCGGCCGAGCGGGGAATCGGCATGCTGCGATTAGGCCCTACATCGCCGACGCCGAAGCTGCTGCGCGGAGCACAGCCCATAGCGCAATGGGCTGCTGTGTCATTAATCAGAGAGAGTGAGGTCGCATGAGCTTCGTGCCTGGTGCAAAGGATCCAGCGGGCGCTGCGTCGCTGGCCCACCTGCTGACGAAAGCACTGGACGTGGCCTCGGACGAACTGGCCGTCACTGACGCCTACGGATCCCTCACCTATGCCCAGTTGCATGCCCACGCGTCTGGGCTGGCCGAACTTCTGCTCGATGATCACGCCACGTCTCAGGCGCCGGTCGCCGTCGCATTGCCGCTGTCTCGCTGGGTCCCTGTGGGCTTCGTCGCGGTGCTGGCGTCCGGCCGCGCCTACGTACCTCTCGACGTCCGCCTCCCAGAGGAGCGGCGGAAACGGATCATCGAGGACGCAGGCTGCAGCCACGTGATGGAGCTGGGCATCAACGGAGCCCCGGTGCTCCATGCACTCAGTGACGGGCGTCGCGTCGGTGCCTCCGTGACGGGTTCGCACGCGCGGTCCTGGGTCGAGGCGCCCGCCGATCATCCGGCATACATCATGTACACCAGTGGATCCACCGGAACTCCCAAAGGCGTTGTGGTTTCCCGTGCTGCGCTCGCGTATTCAACGGCGACAAGGGTGGCCTTCTACCGCGACGATCAGCCCGAGCGCCCGGTCCTGATGCTGTGCTCGTCTCCTTCCTTCGACACATCGGTGGCCGGCATCTACTGGGCCCTGGCCACCGGTGGCCATCTGGTGGTCCCGAGTCCGATTCCTGGGCATGCGGCATCGACGGTACGGGCGTGCGCCGAGTACGGCGTTACGGCAACCTTGGTCCTGCCACGGGTCGCGGAGCTGCTGGTCGACCGAGCCGGGGACAATGAACTGAA
Source organism: Kribbella sp. NPDC005582 (assembly GCF_040605415.1). Taxonomy (NCBI): domain Bacteria; kingdom Bacillati; phylum Actinomycetota; class Actinomycetes; order Propionibacteriales; family Kribbellaceae; genus Kribbella; species Kribbella sp. NPDC005582. The sequence continues at coordinate 1,261,576 of NZ_JBEXCU010000002.1, read as the reverse complement.
GTCGTTGCGAAGCCTGATCGTGTGCGGAGAGGAGTTTCCCGCTGCTCTGCTGACGAAGCTGGCCAAGCGATTGCCCGACGCAACGATCTACAACGAGTACGGTCCGACCGAGGGAACCGTCTGGTGCCTCGCCCACCGGTGCTCCGGTATCGAGTCGCCAGTACCTATTGGTACGCCGATCCCAGGCACGGAAGCCGTGATCGTCGACGCAGCGGGGCGGTCGCTGGATGGCGACAGCGAGGGCGAATTGTGGATCTCGGGGCCTGGTCTCTCGTCCGGCTATCTAGGACGCTCGTCCGACGAGGGATTCCCGTCGGTGGACGGTCGGCGTTACTACGCGACTGGAGATCGGGTCGCACGGCGAGACGGGCTATTCCACTATCGAGGTCGGGTCGACTTCCAGCTGAAGGTCGGTGGTATGCGACTCGAACCCGAAGAGATCGAGAGGGCGCTCCGGAACGCGGTCGGCGGGCTGGACACCGCGGTAGGCGTCGCGCCGTCCGATGCCGGTCCGGTCCTGGTCGCCTTCGTGGTGAGTGGCGTGGAGGTCGACGTACGGCAGATTCGTCAGCAATTGCTGGCCACTCTGCCGGCGGTTGCGATCCCAAAACATCTAGTGACCCTCGACACTCTCCCGGTCGGCGCACGGGGAAAGCTGGATCGAACGGCGCTCAACGCGATGGCGGCTCACCAGCTCGCTGTCGCGCACTGAAGCCCATGCCGAGTCCTCATGTCCCACTGGCGGATCTGACGATCGAGAATGAATTGTCGGCCGCGACCGGAGATCGGCGCACATCGGCCCAGGTGTACGTGTCCGAAAGCCCAGGCGTCGAGTGCCGACTGGTCAGTGTCGAGATCTCCGAGGTAGCGACCTACTCGACTGAGTTCCGCGCCGCCTACGGACTCCCTGACTCGGGCCCGGTGCACCTCGTCGGCGGAGGCATGGCCCACGGCAGAGCCGCGGTGACACCCACCGGTGGTCGGGAGCAGCCTGTCCAGGCACTGCTTCGGCAGGCGCTCGACCGCGCCTACGACCAGGGCGCGTACGCCATGACACCGTACGCACAGCTTGAGTTGGCGACGGCGGCTGCACCGTTTCTGATCAGCTCGCAGCCGGCCGTTGACGCCTGGTACACGCTACCGCTGCAGGGTGCGACCGACCTGGAATCTTTCCTTGCCTCCCTTCCCCGTAAGGCGCGTGGAACGTGGCGTCATGACCTCCGGACCCGCGAAGAGCTCGGGGTCGTGAGCCGGTGCGTGCCCGTGGCCGGGCACGAGGACGAGTACGGACGCCTGCTCTCGTCAGTGGAGCAACGGAACGGTCAACCGACCTCGGCGCGTGTGGCGGCATTCCGGCTCAAGTCCTTGACTGTCCGGCAGGGTGAATTCTTTGCGATCGAGTCCCGGATCGCCGATGAGCTCGTTGCAGTCGCAGTGCTGTGCAGCTCCGGCCGTTACCTCGATGGGCTCAGCATCGGGCTCGCTTCCGGCATGGCGGGCCACCGTGATCTCTACCACGTTGCCGGCTACTTGGCGACCCTCGAATACGGGCTTGACCACGGCGTGGAGCTGATCGGCTTCGGCCGATCGCACCACCAGCCGAAGAAAAACCGTGGGTGTGAGGCCGAGCCGTTGTCCAGGCTTGTCTACTCCACCTCGCCGAGTGAACTCACTGCTTCGAAAGGGCCGATGTGATGACTGAGCCTCAGGTTGCGAAGACTGCCATCCCTGGTCTGTTGGTCCTCCGATTGCCTGTCCATGCGGACTCGCGCGGCTGGTTCAAGGAGAACTGGCAGCGCACGAAGATGACGGCGCTAGGCCTGCCCGACTTCGGACCGGTGCAGAACAACATGTCGTTCAATGCGGCCCGCGGCGTCACCCGTGGGATCAATGCCGAGCCATGGGACAAATTCGTATCCGTGGCCACCGGCCGGATGTTCGCTGCCTGGGTAGACCTGCGAGAGGGCGACTCCTTCGGCGCCACTGTCCATCTGGAGTTCGGGCCGGACGTTGCGGTCTTCGTTCCGAGCGGGGTCGGCAACTCATACCAAGCACTCGAGAACGGCACGGTCTTCAGCTATCTCAACAACGGCCACTTCGTGCCTGGCAGGCAATACCAGACACTGAACCTCGCCGACGAGACAATCGCCATTCCCTGGCCGATACCGCTCGACTCGGATGCGGTGGTGATCTCGCAGAAGGACCGTGATCACCCGCGACTGACCGACATTACCCCCGTCCAACCGAAGAAGCGGCTGATCCTGGGCCGGAGCAGCCAGTTGGGTCGCGCGCTGGCAGCGGTGTTCCCCGACGCCGACGCTGTCGACCGATCCGAGCTGGACATCACGTCCGAGCACGCAGTCGCAGCATGGCCGTGGAGCGACTATGCCGTCGTACTCAACGCTGGTGTCGGCGTCGATGTCGACACCGCAGAGCTCCCAGATGGCCGCCGAAAGGCGTGGGCCGTCAACGCATCGGGTGTGGCCAGACTTGCAGCGGTTGCCCGTGAACATCAGTTGACGCTGGTGCACTACTCGTCTGGCTATGTCTTTGACGGTACGACTGAAGAACACACCGAAGGCGAGACGCCGTCGCCTCTTGGCGTGCACGGACAGTCCGTCGCCGCTGGCGAGGTGGCGGTGGCCACGGTGCCCCGCCACTACCTGCTGCGTACGTCTTGGGTGATCGGAGACGGTGAGAACTTTGTACGCAGCATGAAGCGTTTAGCAGAAAGCGGCATCGACGCCGAGGTTGTGGATGATCAGATCGGCCGGCTCACCTGCACAGAGACGCTGGCTGCGGCCACTAAGCACCTGCTGAGGTCCGCGGAGTACGGCACCTACAACTGCACCAACTCAGGTGAACCATTGTCGCGGCATGCGATCGCGGCGGAGATCTTCGAGCAGTCCGGTCGCTGCAGTGGAGACGTCCGTGCGACTTCGACCGAGGTGTACTCCGCAGCAAACAACGGTGTCGCGCCGAGGCCACCCCGTTCAGTGCTTGTGCTCGACAAGCTCCGGGCGGCCGGCTTCCAGCCAGAACCACAACTCGACGTGCTACGGCGATATGTCGCCGACGGGGGACGCGCTACCAGCAGCGAGGCGTGACCTCCAGGACGACCGCACCATCGACTCGAGATCGTGTCGCATGACCCACTCCAGATCCCGGCGGGCAAGCTCGCCGCTCGCGGCGATCCGTGCCGGGTCTCCCGGGCGTCGTGGCCGGATCGCCGGTGTGAAGTCGATGGCGGTCACCTCGCGGATCGTGTCCATGACCTGTCGCACGCTCCACCCGGTTCCGGATCCAAGGTTGTAGACCGGTTCAAGATGCTTGCCTGCAGCAAGCTTCTGTGCGGCGATCAGGTGGGAATGTGCCAGGTCCGCGACATGGACGTAGTCGCGGACACAGGTGCCGTCCGGTGTCGGGTAGTCCACGCCGAAGATGGTCGGTGTCACTCCGCTGGTGAGCGCGTCGAAGACCAGTGGGAAGAGGTTGTGCGGGCTTGCGTCGTACAGACCGGCGTGACCCGATCCGACCACGTTGAAGTAACGCAACGAGGTATGAGTCAGCTGGCTGCTGCGGGCTACATCGGCGATCAACCATTCGCCGATCAGCTTTGACTCGCCGTACGGACTCTCTGGACGTGCCGGCGTGGTCTCTGTCACCTCATCGACATCGGGTGACCCGAACGTGGCGCACGAGGAGGAGAAGACCAACTTGTCGACGTTGCCGTTGAGCATCGCCTGGAGGAGGGTGGCGGTGCCAGTGACGTTCTGGGCGTAGACATGCAAGGGCTGCTGCACGGAAACCCCCGCATACTTGAATCCTGCGGCGTGTATGACGCCCTCGACGCCGTACTTCGCGATCGTCTGTTCCAGTTCGCGACGGTCGAGGATCGAGGATCGCACAAGCGGCACGTCTGCGGGGACGAAATTCGCGAAGCCTGTAGACAGGTCGTCGATCACCACCACGTCCATGCCGCCTTCCAGCATTGCCTGCACGACATGCGATCCGATGTAGCCCGCGCCTCCGGTAATCATCCAAGTCACGGTTCGATGATATCCACCGGGCCGGGCCTGGATGTCGCCTCTTGCAGGTTGCTGCAAATTCCCGAATAGCAGTGGACGGCTGTTGCTCAAGGCCTCAGGATGATCCAGTCGATCGGCCGCAGAGCTCTCTTCGTTGTTCGTGGCAACGGCCACGACGTCGTCGCGATGGTCATAATTTTTAGTTGCCGTCAGACATGCCGTTATGGACTAGCAGGAGGTTGACCTCAATGAGAACTGTCCTCGTGACAGGTGGCGCAGGCTTCATCGGCTCGCACTTTGTCGAGCAGTTGTTGCGAGCAGGCGACATCGGTGCCGTAACGGTGCTGGATGCACTCACCTACGCGGGTGACACGAACAACCTGGCCGGAGTGCGCCACGACGCCAGGTTCACCTTTGTCGAAGGAAACATCCTGGATGCCCCACTGGTGGACTCTCTTGTCGCCGGACACGACGAGGTGGTGCACTTCGCCGCCGAATCCCATGTGGATCGGAGCTTCTCGCAGGTCGCTGAGTTCTTGTCGACCAACGTGGCCGGGACCAATACCCTCCTGGACGCGGCTCAGCGCCATGGAGTCAGCAAGTTCGTGCACGTCTCGACCGACGAGGTGTACGGGCCGATCCGGACCGGCGTCGCGACCGAGAAATGGCCGCTCCGCCCGACCGTTCCGTACGCCGCGTCGAAGGCTGCCAGCGACCTGATCGCCTTGTCCTACTACCAGACCTTCGGGCTCCCCGTCTGCGTGACTCGGTCGTCGAACAACTATGGCCCACGCCAGTTCCCCGAGAAGCTCATTCCCGCCTTCGTTACCAAGCTTCTCCAGGGTGAGCTGGTGCCATTGCACGGGGATGGTGGCCATGTCCGCAACTGGCTTCACGTGGAGGACAACTGCGCCGGGGTCGACCTCGTGCTCCGTCAGGGAGTACCCGGCGAGATCTACAACATCGGTGGGGGCACGGATCTGAGCACCCGGGAGCTCACCGGGCTGCTCCTCGAGGCCCTCGGGGCCGGCTGGGAATCGGTCCGCAACGTCCCGGACCGCCGCAGCAACGACATTCGCTATGCCATCGACTGGACGAAAATGGCGGACGAGCTGGGCTACCAGCCGCGTCGTCAGTTGGCAGACGGACTGAGCGAAACCGTTGCATGGTACACAGATCACTGGGTCGGTGGATCTCGCCAACGGCAGAGCGCCTCGCCGAGTGGCGCTCGCTGACTTCTGAGCCAGGGTTCTCATGCGAATCTTGATCACCGGCGGCAACGGTCTCCTTGGCCGGGAGCTTGTACGGCAGTGCGTTGCCACCGGACATCTCGTGACAGCAACGTACTTCTCGCAGCCGGGCGATGCAGACGTACCGTGGCGCCATCTCGACGTCCGAGCGAATACTGAGGTGCGTGAGTGCCTTGACAGCACGCGCCCTGACGTAGTGATCAACACCGCGTACCTGCGCTCGGGCTGGGCAACCACTGCCGATGGAGCAGCGCAGTTGGCTGCCGCGGCAGCTGCGGTAAGAGCCCGGATGATCCAGGTCTCCAGCAGGGCTGTCTTTTCCGGGCTGGCTGAGGTCTACGACGAGACCTCATCGCCTGATCCGATCTCGGCCTACGGTGCCGCCAAGGCGGCCGCTGAGGTCGCCGTCAGGTTCCTGCAGCCCAACTCCGTCATCGCGCGTACCTCGCTTATCATTGGATCGGCGGGGGACTCCGACCACGAGCGGCTCGTCCACATGCTGGCAGCTGGTGCGCCCGGAGCGCTGTTTACGGACGAGATCATCTGTGCAGTCCACGTGGCGGACCTGGCGGCGGCTTTGCTAGAGCTTGCCGAGGGTGAACGCACGGGCGTGCATCACCTGGACGGTCCGGACGCCATCTCGCGCTATGAACTCGGCCTGCTTATCGCCGAGCGCGACGGCCTCGCCGCCGGGAAGCTACAGAAAGCGACCCGGGTCGGTCGTGGGATTCCTGGGCCGGTACGGGTGGTGCTGGACAGTACAAGCACCCAGCAACATCTCCGCACCCGGTTGCGCGGAGCCCGCGAGTTCCTGCGGCCTTAGCTGCTCTGCGACGCTCCTGCTTCTGTGACCTCTTCAGCCGGCGAAAAGTGACGCTGGCGAAAGCGCTGAGCCGCAGCGATCGCAGGGTGTATCGCAATCAGGGCGACCAGGTAGATCGCCGCTATGATGGCCCACCCATAACCGCCTGACCCGTCGTGCCAGTCGATGGCCAGCCATGTGAACACCGCCGGCGCCCAGGCACTGCCCGCCTGGTTGGCGGCGCGCGCAACGCCGCCGTACTCGCCTCGTCGCTCCGGGTCCATCAGCTCGGCCTGCATTGCCCAGGCGCCCGAACTGTGGGCGAGCTCGGCACCGGTAACAGCTAGGTGGCCCACCCACACCAGCGCTGCGGTAGCCAGTCCGCGAGTGTCGTGGGTCGCAGCAGTAATAGCGCAGGCAAGGACGAAGAATCCCCCTGCCCAGCGCATTCGTGTGAGTGCGTCGCTCGTGGTCCGCACCCCCTTGGAGGTGTGTGCCGGAAGCACGATGCATAGCACCGTGTTGGTGACAAGCAACCAGGCAAGCAGCCAGCGAGGCGCATCCGTCGCTGCCACCAGCCACAGCGGGATCACTGTCACCAGCAGCACGTCATAGCTGGTCAGCGTCCCGTTGAGAACTGAAGCGATGATCCAACCCGGATTGCGGAGCGGCCCGGGACCTCTGTGCTTCGTCGGTGCTCTCGTCTCACGACGCTCTGCGCGGCGGATATCGTGCGGTGCCTTTGGCAGGCGGGTGATCCAGATGGAGTTGGCGAGATAGAGGGCTGCAGAGAAGAGGGGAACTCCCCAACGCAGCACTGCGTCGAACGGAATCGCCAGAGCTACACCGGCCAGCAGCGCGCCAACGGTGAAGCCGACGTTGAGGCTGGAGTACATGTGGGCTTGGGTATCGACCCGTTCGTCCGGTGGGAGGACGTCGAGCACGTAGGCGTTCCGTGCCGAACTTCCTGCGGCATTGACGATACTGAAGAGTGCCAGCACCACGATGTAGGCAGCGAAGCCATGGATCAGTGGCCACAACGCGAACTCGATGGCACCGATAAACGCACAGACGGCCCAGGTTCGTCGCAGCCCTATCCGGTCAGCGAATCGGCCGGCGAAGTAGCTGAAGAGAAAGCTGATGACTCCGGCGATCGTCAGTCCGAGGCCCACCTGTGCCGGGCTCAGACCAACGAAGTGGAACAAGTAGAACGCTGCCCCGGTCTCAAACGTCCCGGCTCCCATTGCCCATAGCAGGGACTGCAACGCGAGCTGGCGCGAGATCGGCGTGGGTGGGATCAGCTTGCTGAGGAATCTCCGGGCCGTTGGCACCGGAGCATTCAAACATGGCTTCCGGCATCCATGTCGGTGGTTGCACCTTGTTGCAATCATCGGACGGGCGAGCAGAAACTGGCATACTGCTCCCTCGTGACAATCTTCGTGCAGAAGCATTTCCGGCTCCTGGTGACCGGGGGCGGAACGGGCGGCCATACCTATCCGGCGCTTACCACAGTCAGGGCGCTCACCGCTCGGCTCGGAGTCTCCGGCATTACCACGGAAGTCGTCTGGGCAGGCAATCCGGACGGGCTCGAGGCGACCGTCGCAGCCTCGGAAGGGATCGCGTTCCGGCCCGTGGCTACCGGAAAGGTGCGCCGGGCGAGTAGTCCGCTGGGTATGCTCACAGCCCGCAATGCTGCGGACATGGTGCAGGCTGCGAACGGTGTCGTGCAGGCCAGGTCCGTCGTGCGGGACTTCCGCCCGGATGTTGTGCTGTCGACCGGCGGCTATGCGGCGGTGCCGATCGGACTCGCCGCCAGACAGTTACGCCGGCCTCTGGTCGTGCACGAGCAAACGGTGCGTCTGGGACTCGCCAATCGTGTTCTCGTCCGCGGCGCGACTGCCATCGCGATCTCGGAGTCGTCGACGATGGATCTGCTGCCACCGCACGTTCGCGCGCGAACTGTGGTGACCGGCAATCCGATCCGGCCTGAGCTGTTCTGCGGAGATGCTGCTCGAGCGACGGTCGCACTCGACCTGTCCACGTTCGATCCGGACAAGCCGGTCGTGTACGTGACGGGTGGTGCGCAAGGCGCGGTTCAGATCAACCGGCTTGTTTCAGCTTGCCTGCCAACGCTGCTGGAACATGCGAACGTGATCCACCAATGCGGCCCGAACAATACCGAGGCCATGGCTGAGCAGATCGTAGAGTTACCCGGACATCTCGCCGCGCGATACCGGGTCGTGGGATTCGTCACTGACGCCCTACCCGATGTCTTGGCGCTGGCAGACCTCGTGGTGTCCCGCAGCGGCGCCGGAACTCTCGCGGAGCTGACCGCCCTCGGTAAGCCGGCGGTTCTGATTCCGTTAGCGTCGTCCGCAGGTAACGAGCAACTGCACAACGCCCATCGGCTCCGCGACCTCGGCGCAGCGGTAGTCCTGGACGGCGATATCACGTCCATGCAGCTGGAAGCAGCGATCACTGCGCTTCTGACCAACCCGGATCAGCGGCTGGCCATGGCCAGCGCTGCCCGTGCCCACGGCCGCCCTGACGCGGCGCATCACTTGGTCGACGTACTACTGCAGGCTGCGGGAACGGGTATCCCCTCCTAGCGCGGAAAAGGAGTGGCGAAACCGCAGAAGCGAGGGATCGCGACAGCTCCTCGGTGGGTCTTCGCCTGGCCTGATTCCATGCCCATCCTGATCCGGGTCAGGCCTTTGGCACGGGCGAGCGTCAACGGGGCGTGATAGCCGAGAGCGAGATACAGCTCGAGCCGGTACGCGGTGTCCGGCTGGGGCAGGCCGATCTCGTAGACCTCCAACTCGTCGCGATGGACAAGCATCGTCACCGCCGCCAGGCCGTCCTGGTCGCAGGCCACGTGCACAGAGACGTCCTCGCACTCGTCCCACAGCTCCATCCGGTACTCCACCAGCTCCGCATGGTCCTCCAGACCTTTGTGCCGGTTCTGCCGTGCGATGAGCTCGGCCGCATGACCGTCATGGTCGGACCACGACGAGGTCTCGACCGAGATCCCGGCTTCAGCGATACGCCGCTGGTCCTGCCGGAGGAGCTGCCGTGTCCGCTTCGGCAGATCCGCCGGGGCTCCATGGATGACCGCCGCAGGGAAGGCGTACTCGTCGAACTGGGCCTGCCAGGTGATCGATCCGAAAATCTGCTCAGCCAGGTGCCGCTGGGCTGTGTCGTAGTAGGAAAAGTGCAGCTGACGGCCGATCAGCTCCGGCATTTCGGCGCACATGTCCCGAGCTGCCTCGATGACATCGGGCCGGTTGACGCAGTGCACACCTGCGCGGACGTCCTGCCGTCCACCGATGAAGGCGCATTCGTCCAGTGGAGGAGGTGGGGGTCCGCCCCAGGCCTCGGGTGAGTGCAACTGATCGGTCCAACGGTCGCCGCGGCCGAGGAAGATAGGCACCGCGGCGACGAGCCTGCCGTTCTCGGTCACGCTGACTATGCGTAACGCCCATCGGGGATCGTCGCTGATCTGCTGGATCCGGCCGAAGGAGCCGACGGCCCCCAGATCCATTCCCAGATTCGCGAACTCGTGCGGATCGATCGCACTCCATCTGTTGCTGAGCTCAGCCACCAGAGCCATGAATGCACCTCACGTCATTGCCTCCGTAGACCCATACAATCGCTCGGAGCGCGAAAAACCACCAAAACAAAGGCATTGTGCCACGGAGCGAGGGCGATTTGAGAACGTCATGGGTGCACGACTTCTGGTCGGCACGAGCAGAACCACCCCCACATGCCCCGGTTGCCTTCGGCGGTGATCTCGAGCCTCGCACGTTGCTTGAGGCTTACCGTAGTGGAATCTTTGCGATGCCGACCACCGACACCGAGGTCGCCACCGGCTATGCGGAGTTGTACGCGGACGAGATCGACGCAGGGCTGATCGAGGTGGTCGGGCCGACCGCCGAGGCGTTCATGACTCCGTGGTGGTCGCCGGACCCACGTCCGTTGATCCCAGTCGGCCAGCTGCACATGGATCGGCGATCCAGGAGCTTCCTGCGGGCGCCCAGAGGCTGGCGGGTCACCGCCGACACCGCTTTCGCAGAAGTTGTTGCCGCGTGCGCTGAAGACAGGCAACCGCGTTGGATCACGTCGGCCTTGACACGGGCCTTCGAGCAGCTCCATGCCCAAGGATTTGCGCACAGCATCGAGGTCTGGGAAGGCGACCGCCTGATCGGTGGAGCCTTCGGCATCGGATTCGGGACGGTCTTCTCCTTGGACTCGATGTTCCACCGAGAGACCAGGGCATCCAAAGCGGCACTGATCGCACTCGAACACTGCCTGGTACAGGTCGGTGTGGAAGTCATCGACGCCCAGTGGGACAGCGCCCACTGGCGCCAGCACGGCGCGATTCTCACGAACCGGACCGAGTACCTCGAAAGACTGGGCGGCGGTCAGGAGCCGTTCGTGTTGTCGAAGGAGGAGCGCCTCGTTGAGGACATCTGCGGCGCATCCTGACGATCGACCGCGAGCGATGACAAAACGTGCAACAAGGCCCAATTCATCGTCGAGTTCACGTATCGTTCCGCAGGGTCGAGACGAGGAGAAGATGGTGCACAGCGAACAGGACATCAGCGCAATCGGTATTGAAGCGGTTGTGGCACGACACTGGAGGGAGATCCTGGGCGCGGAGGAAGTAGGCGCCGAGGACAACTTCTTTGGCCAAGGCGGAAGTTCGCTGCTGGCGATGAGACTGACGGGGCAGTTGAAGAAGGAACTGCGGGCGCCGATTGCCGTGCGCTGGGTCTTCGACCACCCAACCCTGGCCGGTCTGACCGCCAAACTGCAGGCCGAGCTCGGGATCGGTGCGATGCAGGGTGATACGCAGCACGATGCCTGATCGGAGACCGGCAACGGACGTGGTGATCCACGTTCTCGACCACCTCGATCTGAGCCGGCTCGACAAGCTCGCCGACGACTGGTCCTGCCCGCCGGCGGCGATCGTCATCGGCGTCCTGGCCTACGTTGCGCAGACCTGGAAACAGCACGAAGGTGTACGGGTCCGGTGTCGTGCTGGAAAGGGGCGAGACGACGCCGACTCCGTGACCGCACCGGTGGATTGGCTGGCGGTCGACAGCACCGGCGCACTCGAACAAGTGGCGCGGATGACGGCCCAATCGCTCTTCGGTGGCGCCTGTAGTCTGTCCTTCAGCCGCGCGGACGGTCCTTGGCTACAGTTCGGCGACCTTCCCTGGGTGCGCATCGAGCACGGACCGACGGGACTGCAACTCAGAGTGCGAGATGATGCCGGCGCCGACCAGACCGTCGTACCGACGTCGTTTCTCAGGTCGTTGCGTGCGGCGGTTCAGAACGCCGTCGTCGAGCCCACGCGCAGAATGAAAGAGCTTGAGCAACTCACCGATGCCGACCGCAAGCATCTGCTCAAGTTGGGTCGTGGAGCACCACCGGTAGCTGCACCGAGAGATTCGGTCGTCAGCCGGATTGTTGCCTGCGGTGCGGCGCAGCCGGAGAAGATCGCGCTGATCCACCAGGATTCGGCCTATACCTACGCCGAGGTGATTCGGCACGCCGCTTCCCTAGCGGCGACGTTGCGCCGGGACGGAACGGGCACGGGGGATCGGGTCCTGCTGGCCATGCGACGTTCCCCGGAGGCAGTCGTCGGAATTCTGGCGGTGCTCATGACCGGTGCCGCTTACGTACCTGTGGATCCCGCGGCGCCGGCCGCTAGGTTGGCGCAAATTGTAGGTCAGGCGGCTCCGACGGCTCTTCTGTACGCCGGTGGCGAGTTCCTGGACGGAACTCCGGCCTGGGCAGGAGCAACGAATTGTCTTGAGGTCGCACTGGATCATCCGGCTTCGTTTCGGGCGGACGAGGTGGCCGGAGATCCCGGTGACCTGGCCTACGTGCTTTTCACCTCCGGAACGACTGGGACGCCGAAGGGCGTCCAGATCACGCAGGAGGCGCTGGCCCACATGTGCTCGGAGATCTGCGCTGCCTATCGAATCTCGGAGGCCGATCGAGTCCTGGGGTTCGCACCGCTGCACTTCGACGTCTCCGTCTTTGAGATCTTCGCTTCGCTCACGGTCGGGGCGACGCTGTGCCTGGTCAACGAGGATGAACGCCTGGACCCGGATCTCCTGACCGGGCTGATGCAGCGTCATCGAGTCTCTGTAGCCGAGCTTCCGCCCGCCTTGCTCCCTATGCTGGACCCGGACGAACTGACCGATTTGCGGCTGTTGTCGGTCGGCGGTGAGGCGTTTCCGGGACACCTTGTCCAGGACTGGGCAAGCCCGGACCGCGAGTTCTGGAATGGATACGGCCCCACCGAGACGACCGTCGTTGTCACCGTCAAGAGGTGCGAAGGCGTCTACTACGAGAACCCGCCGATCGGCCGGCCATTGGGTGGGTACCGCGGGTTCGTGGTAGACGAGCACCACCGACTCGTACCGCACGGTGCGTACGGGGAACTGGCCATTGCCGGCCCCTGTGTCGCGCGCGGCTATCTCGGTGCGCCCGAACTGACCGCCAGGCAGTTCGTCCCTGCGGTCGACGGGGACGGCGTGATGTACCTCACCGGTGATCGTGTCTGCTGGCGTGACGACGCCGACCTGCATTTTCTTGGCCGGATCGATCGACAGGTCAAAGTAGCCGGGCATCGAATCGAACTTCTCGAAGTCGAAGCAGCGCTGGCCGCTCATCCTGCGGTCGCCACGGCCGTCGCCGACGTGGTGGAGTTGAACGGCAGCCCGACGCTGATCGCCTATTACGTCGGTGAGACAGTCGGACTGCCCGATCTCCGTGACTTCCTGGCGGACGCCCTTCCAGCCTATGCGCTTCCTGCGCGGCTGATCCCCGTGGAGCGAATTCCGACGACCTCGACCGGAAAGATCGATCTCCGGGCGCTGGCGTCCGCCGACCACACGACCTGAACTTGGAGTTGATACATGGTCAAGGAGCAAGACGTCCGGAACGGATCAGCGAGCGCAGGCGAGCTCAGTCGCAGTGAGGCATCGCCGGCCGGCCGCATCCAGAGGGAGGTGCCGTTGTCCTACCAGCAACAGATGCGGTTGCGCCGTGATGTCGCCTTCCTCGATGCGAACCGGCCGATCGACAATCACCCGGCCGGCGCCGTGTACAGCGTCACTGGGCCCTTCGACGTCGTAGCCTTCGAGCAGGCGTGCGGCGATCTCCTCGTCCGGCATCCCGTTCTGACCATCGGCTACTCGCTGACGTCCGGGGTCCCGCAGACGGGGTACTTACTCGATCCAGCGCTGTTTCGGGTCCGGCATGCGGAGTCGGTCACAGCTCTCGCCAATGCCACTAACGCCGTGCATCGGTCAGCTTTCGCTCCCGATGACTTCAAGATCCAGATCACCTGGGCACCATCTACGGGAAGCGAAACAGGTCGGATCCTGATTGCGGCCGACCAGATTGCCGTCGACGGCAACTCGTGGACGACGCTGCTGCGAGACCTGTCCCAAGCCTACGAACTACGTCTGCGGGGGCGGAGCCTCGCAGAACTCGAACCTGCCGCCGATTACGCCCAATACGCGGCCGAGCAGCGGGCCAGCCTGATGTCGGCTGAGCTGACTGGCCGGATGGCGTACTGGCGAGGCCAGTTGGATCCGCTGGCGCCGTTCGGCGAGGAAGTGCTGGCTGGAGCCAGGCGTCCGCCCGCTGGGCCGCGGTCTGCGCGCCAGATCAGGTATAGCTTCGACTTCGACCTTCTGCTCGCTGCGCAGGAGACGGGCACGACTCCGTTCAGCCTGGCCATGGCGGTGCATGCTGCAGTGCGCTACGTCAGATCGGGCCGGAGCGTGGTGACGACTCATTGCACGGCCGATCTGCGAGGTGCGGAGTACGCAAACTCGGTAGGTTGGTTCAGTGGAGTACTGGTGGTCCGACACAAGGTAGCCGTTGACGACACTCCTGCGGAACTCGGGTCCGCCTTGCTTGGTTCGGTGTTCGACGCGGTTGACAACGCTGTGCCGCTCGCGATCCTGCAGCAAGAACTCGAGCCAGATCGCCTCCGGAGCCGGCACTGGCAGCCGATGTGCTTCCTTGACGTGCGTGATATGGAAGATCAGAACAGTCTGCAGCTTGCCGGATGTACCTTGACAGAGATCGAAGACGACCTGTCACTCCCCGGGCTGCGCGATGGCGTTGCTTGCTGGTTCACCTCCGCAGGACAACGCACTGATTTGCTGATGCAGTTCGAAGCCGAGGCCTGGACCCGTGACCATGCCGAAACGTTCGTTGCCGATCTGGAGTACGTCTTCGATCTGGTATTGCAGGACCGTGACTGCACCATTGCGGAGATGGCGGACCGGGACTGGCCGGAACAACGTCAGCCTCGGAACAAGGTGCTCTTCACCTGACTGTGGTCATGATGCGCTACCGCGCTGTTGCCTAACCGCTCACCCGTTGACGAGGCAGGACGCTCCATGTGAGTTTCGCCGGAGTCGCCAAGAGGCAACCCACTCGTGTTACACGGCGTTGCCTAGATCGGTTCCGGCGATTCAATCTCTACAGGCGAGATCTCAGGAGATGGCGATTTCGCTGCGTACGGAGGCATCGGTCTCCGGGCTTCACTTCCGCGTCAACCGGGACGAGGATCGCATTCGGGTTGGCCGGTCGACGGCCTGCATCAGCCGCTTGTGTGAACATCCCTAGTCCTTCCCCAGTGGTTCGAGATGGACCCGCGGTGAGCCGTTTTCCGGTCCGACTTGTCGTGGATCGTGATGATCTTCGCGGTCAGCTCCGTGTCGCGCTGCTCTTGCGCCACCAGTCGCACACGACCTCGACGGTCACGGTCCTGCCGTCGTACGACCAGGTCCCCTTGCAGTGTGAGCGAGTCGGCCACTCGGTCTCGAAACTACCGTCGGTGACGGCTGACGCTGTCGTGCTTGCCTCCTGTGGTCAGTACGAGGGCGAGTCCTGCGGCAAGACAGGCTATGCGCTTCATTTGGGTCCCTCCGAGTGCCAGCGGCAGAGTCGCTCGAATTCTGTCTGCTCGAACTTCTTGCCGGCAACGAAGTTGCATCAACCTGCAGGCTCGCCGCGTTCAAGCTGGTTGTCGACCCCAGCCCCAGCAGCCGAGCGAAGCGAAGGCGTCAGGGGGTGCGGGTGGCGGAGCCCCCGCCTGCGGCAAGCGAAGCGCAGCCGCACAAAATGCCGAGGCGACCCGGTCCGCGCTTTCCGCGGACACGAGTCGCCTTCGCCGAGGGTGAGTGACGGGACTTGAACCCGCGACCACCTGGACCACAACCAGGTGCTCTACCAGCTGAGCTACACCCACCATTGCCGCCCTTTACTGCGACGGCTGGGTAATCATAGCGATGATGGGCGGATAGAAAAAATCGGGGGTTCAGGAGCCGGCGACGGCGCTCGCGGCGGCGCGGGCGGTCTCGGAATCGGGGCCGGGCTGGGGGACGAAAACGGTCTGCCGGTAGTAGCGCAGTTCGGAGATGCTTTCGCGGATGTCGGCCAGCGCGCGGTGGTTGCCGGTCTTGGCGGGGGTGGCGTAGTAGACGCGCGGGTACCAGCGGCGGACGAGCTCCTTGATGGAGCTGACGTCGACGTTGCGGTAGTGCAGGTGGGCTTCGACGCGCGGCATGTCGCGGACCAGGAAGGTCCGGTCGGTGCCGACGGAGTTGCCGGCCAGGGCGGCCTTGCGGGGTTCTTTGACGTAGCCGGCGATGAAGTCGAGGACCTGCTGCTCGGCGTCGACCAGGGGGATGCCTTGGTCGAGCTCGGCGAGCAGGCCGGAGCCGGTGTGCATGTCGCGGACGAAGTCGCCCATCTGCTCGAGGGCGGCGGCGGGTGGCTTGATCACCAGGTCGATCCCGTCACCGAGCACGTTCAGTTCGTAGTCGGTGACGAGCACCGCGACCTCGATCAAGGCGTCCGCCGCCAGGTCGAGGCCGGTCATCTCGCAGTCGATCCACACCAGCCGGTCATTCATGGGCACCCACCTTACGGCGGGGCGTGGACAGTCTCGTGACCGGCTGGCCGCAGGCGGGTGTTTCAGTTCGGCGCGTGACCGAGGTGGATGCTGCGCACGGACAGTACGGCGAGGTCCGTACGCCGTACCAGGTAGTGCTCGCTGTCCGGATCGAGCAGGGCTCTCCACGTGGCCAGGTCGTCCGGCGACAGCCACTGTGTGTCGTGGCCAACGTGCCCGTGCCCGTGGCCTGCTTCGGCCTCGCCGGTGAGTCGCCCGACCCACTCCCGGAACTTGTCGGCGATCTTCTCCCGCTCCGGCACGCTGAGTGGCGCCGACTGTTCGGTGAGGATGCTGCGCGTGGCCACGTCGACCAGTCCGGCCCGAGTGAGTGCGTCGGTCCAGCCATAGGGCATCGGCACCGACCCCGGCAGACCGTCGCGCATCGCCCGGAAGTACTGGTCCCGCGCCACATCCAGTCGCGACTCCAGCCCGGGCTCACCAACACCGAGGTCCCACGGCAGGCTGCGGGCCGGCAGACCACCTTCGGCCAGCGCCAGCCGACCGCCAGGAGCGAGCAGCGAGGCCAGTGCGTTCACAGCAGCCTGCTGATCGGCCGCGTGGTGCACAGAGGCCGAGGCCCAGATCAGCGACGCCGGTGCGTCGATTGCCTTGCGCAACGGCTCCGGACCGTCGTCCATGGACGCCAGCTCACACCGTACGGCGCCGCCGGTGTGCTGCCGCGCCTGCTCCAGTACGTCGGGATGCGCGTCGATCGCGACCACCGTCGTACCGGCGGGCAGTGCCGCTGCCAGCGCCTTGGCCATCCCACCGCCGCCACAGCCGACGTCGACGGCGACTGTGTCTCCAGGGCGGACCAGTTGGCGCGCAACCTGTTCGTTCCAATCGGCCTCACTCGCTGCACTGCTGCGGAGGCGGGGCGCATGCTCTGACCAGTCGATTTCCACCATGCGACCAGTGTGGGTCGGTCCCCGCCGAAATCGCACGTTCCGTTGCTGGTCCGGCAACAATCCGAGACGATCCGTCACAACATGGTTGCGCGCTGCACGCTGCGAGTGCTGTCCTGTTCGAGGACCTGGGGAGGAGGTGGGGCGGATGGAGCCTGTGGCGGGGACGGTGGGGCGTCCGCGACTGACCGCCTTGCTGGACGAGGGCGTGCAGCGGCGGCTGCTGACCGTGGTGGCTGACGCAGGCTTCGGCAAGTCGACCTTGCTCTCCGACTGGGCGGCCGGACGCACCTGCGCCTGGCACACCGTGCGCTCCGAGGACGCCTCACTGGCCGGAATGGTCGCGTGCCTGGTCGCCGCGCTGCGCAGTCAGGTCCCAGCGCTCGCCGGAATCCCTGCTGAGCTGCAGAGTCCGCGCGGACCGGACGCCGACGCGGAGCAGGAGACCAGAGCCCTCGCGTACGCCGCTCTGCTCGCGGACGCCCTTGAGCTCAGCCTCGACGAGGAACTGGTGCTAGTACTCGACGATCTGCACGAGCTGGGCCCAGATGCGCCCGCGACCAGGCTGATCGAGGGTCTGGTCCGCACTGCGCCTCCGAATCTCCACCTGGTCGTTGCCTCGCGCACCTCGATGCCCTTCGGGATCGACCGCCTCCGAGGTCGTGGCCAGGTGCTGGAGATCGATGCGACCGCTCTGGCGTTCACAGTCCCCGAGACTCTCGCCGTACTGGAGCAGGTGCTTGGTGAAGGCACTGCAGACCTGGCAGAGCCGTTGCAGGCGGCCGTGCAGGGCTGGCCGGCGGCCGTACGGCTTGCTGTTGAGGCACTGCGGACAGCACCGCCGGCTGAGCGCGCTGCGCGGCTCCGCCGAGCGCTGCGTTCCGACGGGCCGCTGTACGACTACCTGGCCGAGGAGGTCTTCGCAGCAGAGCCTCCCTCGGTGCGGCGCCTAGTCGCCGGAGTAGCCGTGCTCCCGCGCTTCGGAGCCGAGCTCTGCCAAGCGATTGGCCTCATCGAGACCGCGGACACGCTGCATCAGCTGCGGACCCGCGGCCTGCTGGTTTCTGCGGGTGAAGCGGACGGCTACGAGCTCAATCCACTCGTCAAGAACTTCGCCAACGACAGACTGGTCGTGGACGAACAAGAGCTGGCCGAGCTTACTCTGCAAGCAGGGAAGTGGTTCGAGTCGGTGGGGGAACACCGTGACGCGTTGGCCTGCTACCAATCGGTCGACCCGGCCAGAGTGGCCCGGATGCTCACCGAGACTGGCCATGCGATGGTCGCAGGTGGCATGGCCGAGGTGGTGGTCGCCGCGGCCGCCGGACTGCCGGCAGAGCTGCGCACCGCGGCTCTGGAGCAGCTGGAAGGCGAAGCACGGCAAGTACTAGGAGATTGGCAAGGCGCAGTCGAGTGTTTCGACCGCATCATCGAGCCGGACGGCGAGATCCCGGTCGGCATCGCGTGGCGCCTCGGACTCATCCACCACCTCCGCGGTCAGACCGATGTGGCGATTGCGACGTACCAGCGCGGTCGGATCGACGGTGCGCAGCCGAACGACGAGGCGTTGCTGCAGGCGTGGTGGGCGGGCGCGCACTGGTTGCGTGGTGAGTTCGACGAGTGCCGTGCGCTGGTGACGGCGGCGTACGAGACAGCGAAGGTGTCTGGCGACGACAGAGCGCTGGCGATCTCGCATACCGTGCTGGCGATGCTGGCCGCGGTCGACAGCGATCCGAGCGGTAACTCCTCGCACTATCGGCATGCGCTGGACCACGCGGAGCGTGCCGGTGACCTCTTGCAGTCGATCCGGATCCGCGTGAACCGCTCGTCGCACCACATTGCTGAAGGCAACTACGAGCTTGGTCTGCAGCAACTCGACATCGCTCTGGAGCTCGCGGATCGCGCAGGCTTCGCAGTGTTCCGTGCGCTGGCCTTGAACAACCGCGGCGAGGCAATGCTGCGCCTCGGTCGGCTGGATGAGGCGATCGGTGAGCTCGAAGCGTCCCGCGCGCTCTACCAGAAGCTGGACTCCAAGCGGGTCGCCCAACCGCTGTCGGTGCTCGGCGAGGTCTACCGCCAACGGGGCGACCGTGCGATGGCCAGGGCGTGTTTCGAGGAAGCCATCACGATCGGTCAAGGAACCAAGGACATGCAGTCGCTGGTCCCGTCACTGGCCGGTCTGGCGCGGGTGCTCGCCGTCGAGGAGCCGGAGCGCGCAGCCGAGCTGGCTGAGCTCGCTCGGCAGGCCGTTGCCTATGGCCCCGTTCTCGGTCTGTCCGGTGCATTGGTCGCGCTGGGCTGGGTGACCCTGCACGCCGGCAACCATGCGGAGGCCGCAGCCAGTGCGCAAGAGGCGGCAGCGCTCTGTCGCAAGCGTCGCGACCGCGCCGGTCTGGCTGACGCCCTGGAGCTGTACGCCGAAGCCGGTGGCGAATCGGTCCTCCATGAGGTGCTGAACATCCGCAGCGAGCTAGGAGACCAGCTAGGTGAGGCTCGCGCCGAGCTGATGCTTGCTAAGCGGAGCAGTGGGGCAGAGGTTCGCGAGCTTGCGCTGCGTGCGCACCAGCGCTTCCTGGCCGCCGGAGCGACTCGCTATGCGGCGGCAGCGCTGGCCACCAGCGACCAGACCGGTCCACCTGCGGTCAAGGTGGAGTGCCTCGGGGGTTTCCGCGTGCTGCGCGTCGGCAAGGCGGTCCAGCTGGGGGAGTGGCCGTCCAAGAAGGCCCGGGACCTGTTGAAGATCCTGGTGGCCAGGCGCTGCCGTCCGGTGGCGCGGGTGCAGTTGCTGGACCTGCTGTGGCCGGACCAGGACGAGTCGGTGGCCTCGCCGCGGCTGTCGGTCGCCCTGTCGACTGTGCGCTCCGTGCTCGACCCGGAGAAGAAGTACCCGCCAGACCGCTTCATCGGGGCCGACCGGGCGACCATCTGGCTCGACGGCGACCAGACTGCGGTCGACGTGGAGCAGTTCCTCCGCGATGCGCGGGAGGGGCTCAACGCCAACGATCTGCGACTGCTCCGGACCGCGGAGGCGGCGTACAGCGGTGACTTCCTGGAAGAGGACGTGTTCGCCGACTGGGCCGCCGGGATGCGCGAAGAGGCCCGGGCGCTCTACGTCCGGGTGGCGCGGGTCCTGGCCGATCGGAGCCGGCGTGACCCGGACGCGACCGCCGGATACCTGCTCCGGATCCTCCAGCGCGACCAGTACGACGAACGCGCGCACCTGGGCCTGGTGTCGGCGTTCCAGGCGAGTGGTGCGCACGGTGAGGCGCGCCGGGCGTACCGGACCTACGTGCAGCGGATGAACGAGCTGGAGGTCGAACCGGCTCCGTATCCCGCCGTACCGGCGCGACTTTAAGACTGGCTGAAGGTCTGCACGCACCATCTGGTCATGGCAGCGCCGGTGCACAAACCAGTGGTGGTCCGCGAGTTCGAGTCCGCGGTCCATCCGGGTCGTGACTACCGCACCGAGCCCGGAGGAACGGTCCGGGCAACTTTGGCCGGTGTGGTGGTGCACGTGGACGGTGACCAGGTCGTGGTCGAGTCGAACGCGATCTGGCACCTCTACCAGCGGCTGTCCGGACCGACGGTCAACCAGGGGGAGACCGTGGAGACGGGCGAGCTGCTGGGGTCCGCCGCCGATTCGCACCTGCATTACGAGGAGCGGATCGCGCCGTACCAGGTGGGCGACCACCGCAAGCCCCAGTTCGACCTGCACACCAACGCCCGAATGCGGGTGGTGGCGCCGGGCGAGTCGGCCGTGGAGGGAGCTGCCGAGCCGCCCGGCGCTACCGTGGCTCCGTGATCACGGCCGCCTTCAGCACTTCCCGTCTGACCATGCTTCCGCTGGCACCCGACTACGCCGAGGAGATGGCCGGCGTACTGTCCGATCCGGCGCTCTATGCCTTCACGGGTGGTGAGCCGCCGACCGTGGACGCGCTCCGGGCCCGGTACGAGCGTCAGGTCGCCGGACCGGCGTCAGCCGACGAGTACTGGCTCAACTGGGTGATCCAGGCCGGGGACGAGCTCATCGGCTACGTGCAGAGCACTGTGACCGGTACGACAGCGGAGATCGCCTGGGTGATCGGTTCTGCGTGGCAGGGCCGCGGCTATGCCAAGGAAGCGGCTAGCGGGCTGGTCGACTGGCTGACTGCGCAGGGCCTGCGGATCGTCGCGCACGTTCACCCTGAGCATGGAGCCTCAGCCGCGGTCGCGACCGCTGTCGGGCTCAGCCGGACCGATCAGCTGGACGACGGCGAGTACCTCTGGACATAAAGAAAGTGGCCCGGTCGCCGAAGCGACCGGGCCCTTCCTAAGTCATTCAGACCGGGCGAACGTTCTCCGCCTGCGGGCCCTTCTGGCCCTGGGTCAGGTCGAACTCGACCTTCTGGTTCTCGTCGAGGCTACGGAAGCCGTCGGTCGCGATCGCCGAGTAGTGCACGAACACGTCCGCGCCGCCGCCGTCCGGGGAGATGAAGCCGAAGCCCTTTTCGCCGTTGAACCACTTCACTGTACCGCTGGCCATGATGTACCGCTTTCTAAAAAAAGGTTGTAATGACGTGGTTGCGGTCATCCGGCCCGGGACAGAAAAAAAGCCCAGCGGATCACAAATCCGCGGGCGTAAATGAACGATCGAGGAACTGCAAAAACTGCAACCGATGAAAAGACTAGCACAGCCCCGGGGCGATGGGTGGCCACTGCCCCAGCGGTGTCACGGGATTGGGATGTGACGTTCGAGCGGGCGGCGCCGTGCTGGCGGGAGCCAGTGTGACCTTGACCGCATTCGACTGGCGGCCTACTGTATCCCGTATACAAAGTTTGGAAGGTGGGGTCGATGAAGGTTGCGATTCTCGGCGCCGGGGCGATCGGCGCGTACGTCGGTGCCGCGTTGCACCGTGGGGGGACCGAGGTGCACTTGATCGCGCGCGGTGCGCATCTGGAGGCCATTCGGCGGGACGGCGTTCGGGTGCTCAGCCCGCGGGGTGACTTCGACGCGCGTACGCCGGCGACTGATGATCCGGCCGAGGTCGGACCGGTGGACTATGTCTTCCTGGGGTTGAAGGCGAACTCGTATGCGTCGGCCGGTCCGTTGATCGAGCCGCTGCTGCACTCGGGCACGGTTGTCGTCGCGGCGCAGAACGGGATCCCGTGGTGGTACTTCCACGGACTCAAGGGCCCGTACGAAGGTCGCCGGATCGAGTCCGTGGACCCGGACGGCTCGGTCACCCGGGTGCTCGACCTCGATCGGGCGGTCGGCTGCGTCGTGTACTGCTCGACGGAGCTGGAAGGCCCGGGGCTGGTGCGGCATCTGGAAGGCACCAGGTTCTCGATCGGTGAGCCGGCCGGGGGAGTCTCCGACCGCTGCACCGCGTTCAGTGACGCGATGATCGCCGGCGGGCTGAAGTGTCCGGTCGAGGACGACATCCGCAAAGACATCTGGATCAAGCTGCTCGGCAACGCCGCCTTCAACCCGATCAGCGCGCTGGCGCGCGCGACCATGGTCGAGATCGCGACCCATCAGGGCACCCGAGCGATGATCCGGCTGATGATGGAGGAGACGCTGGAGATCGCGGCCGCGGTCGGTTGCCGGCCGGAGATCTCGGTGGACAAGCGGATCGACGGCGCCGAGCGGGTGGGCGAGCACAAGACGTCGATGCTGCAGGACCTCGAGAAGGACAAGCCGCTCGAGCTCGACGTCATCCTGTCCGCGGTCGTCGAGCTCGCCGATCTCACCGGTACTCCGGCGCCGACGCTGCGCGCCGTACATGCTGTGGCGGACCTGCTGGCCAGCAAGATTCCAGTGCGCTCATAGCCCATTAGTCTTCACGTGTGAGTACGACGGGACGACCGCGGCGCGGGCCTTCGATGGCCGACGTAGCCGCCCTCGCCGGAGTCTCCGGCCAGACCGTGTCCCGGGTGGCGAACAACCGGTCGAACGTCGACGCGACCACCCGAGCGCGGGTCAGGGCCGCCATGCGCGAGCTCGGCTATCGGCCCAACGGCGCTGCCCGAGCGCTCCGGAACGGCGAGTTCCGGGGGATCGGTGTGATCGTCTTCGAACTCTCGACCTTCGGCACGACGCGCGTCCTCGACGAGATCGCCACCGCAGCCACCGAACGCGGCTACGCGGTCAACCTGATGCCGGTGCTGGACATCAACCAGCGCGCGGTCAACGACGCCTTCACCCGGCTCAGCGCCCAAGCGGTCGACGGGGTCATCATTCTGATCGAGGCTTATCTGCTCGACGAGGCCGGCGTCCAGCTGCCGCATGGTTTGCCGGTGGTGATCGTCGACTCGAGTGCGCACTACGACTACCCGGTTGTTGACACCGACCAGTTCGATGGCGCGCGCCAGGCGGTCGTGCATCTGCTGGAGCTGGGTCATACGACCGTTCATCACGTCGGTGGGCCGCGGACGTCGTACCCGGCTGCGCATCGGCGCCGCGGGTGGGAGCAGACATTGCTCAATCACGGGCGCGAGTTGCCACCGGTGCTGTTCGGTGACTGGACCTCACAGTCGGGCTACCAGGCCGGCTGTCAGCTGGCGGCGGATCCGTCGGTTACCGCGATCTTCGCCGCGAACGACCAGATGGCGCTCGGAGTGCTGCGGGCGCTGCACGAACACTCGCGCCCGGTGCCGGGCGCTGTGAGCGTGGTCGGCTTCGACGACATGGAAGAGTCCGCGCACTTCTGGCCGCCGCTCACCACGGTCCGCCAATGTTTCGCCGAGCTCGGCCGCCACGCGGTGTCATCCCTCCTCACGACGCTCGCCGATGGTCAGCCGCAGCCGGTCGCCGTACCGACTGAGTTGGTGATCCGGGCGAGCACCGCGAGACCTGGAGATCGTCGGTAAGAACACGTCCGTGTCAGTGCGCGGAGCGGAGGAGTTCGGCGGTTTCGGTGGGGGTCTTGCCGACTCGGACGCCGGCTGCCTCCAACGCTTCTTGTTTGGCGGCCGCCGTACCGGAGGAGCCGGAGACGATCGCACCCGCGTGACCCATGGTCTTGCCCTCGGGCGCAGTGAAGCCTGCGACGTAACCGACCACCGGCTTGGTGACGTGCTCCGCGATGTACGCCGCGGCGCGTTCCTCCGCGTCGCCGCCGATCTCGCCGATCATCACAATCGCGTCGGTGTCGGGGTCGTCCTGGAATGCTTGCAGAGCATCGATGTGAGTGGTCCCGATGATCGGGTCACCACCGATCCCGATCGCGGTCGAGAAGCCGAAGTCCCGCAGCTCGTACATCATCTGGTAGGTCAGCGTCCCCGACTTCGACACCAGGCCGATCCGCCCGGGTCCGGCGATATCGGCCGGGATGATGCCGGCGTTGGCCTGTCCGGGACTGATGATGCCGGGACAGTTCGGCCCGATCACCCGTACGCCGGCCGCGGCCGCATGCGCGAAGAACGCAGCAGTGTCATGCACCGGCACACCCTCGGTGATCACGACCACCAACGGAATCCCGGCATCCACCGCCTCGATCACCGCACCCTTGGTGAATCGCGGTGGCACGAACACCACCGAAACGTCCGCGCCCGTCGCAGCGACGGCGTCCGCGCAGGACCCGTAGACGGGGATCGAGCGCTTCGCGAAGTCGACGGACTGGCCGCACTTGCCCGGCGTCACACCGCCGACGATTTCGGTGCCAGCAGCAAGCATTCGGCTGGTGTGCTTCTGTCCCTCGGCACCGGTCATCCCCTGGACGACAACCCGGCTCTTCTCGGTCAGAAAGATGGCCATGATCAAATCCCTTCAGCAGCAAGTGCAGCGGCCTTCGCCGCGGCGCCGTCCATCGTGTCCACCACGGTCACCAGCGGATGGTTGGCCTGGGCAAGGATCCGGCGGCCCTCCGCCACGTTGTTCCCGTCCAGTCGCACGACCAGCGGCTTGTCGGCGGTCGCGCCGAGCAGTTCGAGCGCCTGAACGATTCCGTTCGACACCGCGTCGCAGGCGGTGATCCCGCCGAAGACGTTCACGAACACACTGCGCACCTGCGGGTCGCTCAGAATGATCCCGAGCCCGTTCGCCATCACCTCGGCCGAGGCGCCGCCGCCGATGTCGAGGAAGTTCGCCGGCTTCACGCCGTACGGCGAACCGGCGTACGCGACCACGTCGAGCGTCGACATGACCAGCCCGGC
This sequence comes from Kribbella sp. NPDC005582, assembly GCF_040605415.1. Classification (NCBI taxonomy): domain Bacteria; kingdom Bacillati; phylum Actinomycetota; class Actinomycetes; order Propionibacteriales; family Kribbellaceae; genus Kribbella; species Kribbella sp. NPDC005582. The sequence goes on along the minus strand of NZ_JBEXCU010000002.1, from coordinate 1,236,467 downwards.
GCCGTTCCCGATGATGCCGACCGAGCCGTCGAGCTTCACGTAGTTCAAGCCCTTGTCGTGCGCAGCCGCCTCGAGCGGATCGGCCGAGGCGCGGTCCTCGAAGGCGGCGTGATCGGGATGCCGGTACGCCGCGCTGTCGTCGAGCGTCACCTTCCCGTCCAGCGCCTCCAGCGAACCGTCGGCCAGCTTCACCAGCGGGTTCACCTCGACCAGCGTCGCGTCCTCGGCGATGAACACCTCCCACAGCCGCCGTACGACGTCCTCCGCGCCGGCCGGGAACCCGGCCGCGGCCACGATCTCCGCCGCCTTGGCTTCGTCGACGCCAACTGCCGGATCGACCGGAACCTGAGCGATCGCATCCGGATTGGTGTGCGCGACCTCCTCGATCTCGACACCGCCTTCGGTGCTGGCGATACAGAGATACGAGCGGTTCGCCCGGTCGACCAGGAAGGACAGGTAGTACTCCTCGGCGATCGCGGCGGCCGGCGCGAGCAGGACCCGGCGCACGGTGTGCCCCTTGATGTCCATGCCGAGAATCTCGCCGGCCCGGGCCGTGGCCTCGTCGGGGGAGGCCGCGAGCTTCACGCCGCCGGCCTTGCCACGGCCACCGGTCTTGACTTGGGCCTTCACCACGACACGTCCGCCGAGGTCGGCGGCGGCCGCGGCCGCGTCGGCCGGATCCTCGATCACCCGGCCGAGCGTCACCGGGACGCCGTGCCGCGCGAACAGCTCTTTGGCTTGGTGCTCCATCAGGTCCACAGGGCAGTCCTTCCGATCCGAGCGGTCGTGTGCCGACTGTATGCGGTATGCAATCTGGTCACAAGAGGTGCGAGGTCTGGACAACCGACGGCGGCGAGAGGTACCACAGATCTCATACGGTATGCAGTAGTCAGGAGGCGCCATGGATCACGTAATCGCCAGGGACGTGTACGGCCGGCGCTATCGGGTCGGCGAGGATCCTGAGGAACTGACCGGGCACTCGCGCCGCTGGCAACTGTGGGCCGCCTGGGCCTGCATGGTGGCGATCAGCCCGTTGCAGTACTCCTTCGGTACGGCGGCGCTCGGCCTGGAGTCCGACCGCGGCTGGGGTGCTGTGCAAACCCTGTGGCTGCTGGCGATCTTCGTCGCCTGCCAGGCCCTGGTCGCGGTTCCGGCCGCCTGGCTTCAGCGCGTACGGCGTGCCTCCGCGACACAGCTCGTGGTGCTCGGCGGCGTGTTGTCCGCCGTCGGCCTCGCGACGCTCGCGCACGCGGACAGCTATGCGGTCGTGGTGATCGGCTATGCGCTCCTTGGCGGGATCGGCGCCGGCATCGTGTACGCCGCATGCATCAGCACGTCGGCGCGCTGGTTCCCCGACCGGCGGACTGCCACGATCGGCTTCGTCACCGGCGGGTTCGCGATCGGCGCCGTACCGAGTATCGCGTTGCTGACGCTCACCGACAGTGCGGGTGGTCGACGGCTGGTCTTCGACCTGACCGCCGTGATCGCTGTGCTGGCCACGGCGATCGGTGGCGGGTTGCTGAAGGATCCGCCGCGGCACTGGTGGCCCGCGGCCATCGATGCGCAGGCGTGGGCGATCGATCGCAAGCTCAACCGGAGCATTCCGCACAACGCGCCCGCCGTGCGGCACTACCGCCCGGCCGAGGCGATGCGAACCGGCGCGCTGCCCTTGATGTGGCTCATGCTCGCGATCAGCGCAGCGCTGTCGTTGTTCGGCATCGCGTTCGTGGTGAGCTTCGCGGTCTCGACCGGGCTCGGTGTGGCGGTGGCCGGCTTCGCGGCCGGATTGCTTGCCGCAGTCAACGGTCTCGGGCGCTCGCTGGCCGGAACCCTCTCCGACCGGTTCGGCCGACGGCGCGTGCTGGCCGCCGTACTGATGGTGGAGAGCTTCACCCATATCGGCCTCGTCGTTGCAGGTGAGGCCGGCGTCGGCTGGGCGTTCGTCGTCTGTGCGATGTTCGCGGGGCTGGGCGGTGGCGCGTTCTACGCGATCATGGCCAACCTCGTGCTGGAGTTCTTCGGCGAGAACAGCCTGGTGCAGAACCAAGCGATCCTGTACTCCGCCAAGGCGGTCGGCGGGCTGGTGGGAGTCGGAGTCGCGGCTTCGGTGATCGCGGTGGTCGGCTACCGGCCGTTGTTCCTCGGCGCGGGGCTGCTCGGTCTACTGGCTGCACTGAGTGTGCGGCTGCTGAAACAGCCTGGACGCCCTGCACTACCGGTTCGCCCCCAGCTCGGTACGCCGGTCGCCGGGTCGAACGAGTGAGTGAGTACGGGCGCATCGCGCGGCCGGAGCCTTGCGTGATGGAGCTGGTCTCCAAGCTGGCCCGGGAACCGTGGACGGATCGGCCATCGTGCGTGCATCCGACGCTGAGCGCGGCGGCTCGGGCGGTGCATGACCACTCCAGTCCGGCCGGGCGGCGGGCCCTGCTGCCGCTGGCGCCGCGGTTCATCGACACCGCCCGGCCCGGCGTGCAGGTGTCGGCTCGCGTGGTCGCGCTCTGCGTCTCGACGGCGTTGGCCACGGGTGAAGAGAGTGTGAGGCTGCGCAAGGCGCACGAGACGGCGCTGCATCTGTTGACAGGGGAGGGTGAAGGGCGCTGGTGGTTGCGACACCGCTGGAGCGAGTCGTTCTACCGCACCTTCGTCGCGCCCGAACAGGTCGCCGAATCAATAGCGGTCGCCGCCCACCGGGTCAACGACCGCGAACTCCGTACCTTGCTCAAGCAGTGCCTAGCGGCTCATGGAGCCCTACGGCCCGGAGCGCCCACTCCTTCGTGATCGACGTCCCCGGCGCCCCATAAGCCGTGGTCGCGGTCGTCGTCGGGGATCACCATCAGCTCGGTACGGGTCGGCACCTGGACCTGGCCTTCAAGGCGTCGCAGGTCGGACGTGCAGCGCTCCAGATCGTCCAGCAGCCGCAGCACGTCGAGATGTTCGCCCAGGTGATTCCTCAACGACACAAGGGATTTCTCCAGCGCCAGCAGTGCCGTGCGAGTTCTCTGAAGCTCTTCGTGAATTGTCATTGAAGTCTCCCTCTGGACAAGCACTGTGGCCTGGGATAAGACTACGACTACCACATACGGTATGCAATCTACATTCAGCCGAGGAGACCGCCAATGGCGCAGACAGTGTCGGAGACCCAGCCCGTCGCCGAGGTGAAGGAGCCGGAGACGATCTCGGGCGGCCACCTGGTCGCCAAGGCCCTGAAGGCCGAAGGCGTCGACGTGATCTTCACGCTCTGCGGCGGCCACATCATCGATATCTACGACGGCTGCGTCGACGAAGGCATCGCGGTGGTCGACGTCCGGCACGAGCAGGTCGCCGCGCACGCGGCCGACGGCTACGCCCGGATCACCGGCAAGCCGGGCTGCGCGGTCGTCACCGCCGGCCCCGGTACGACGAACGCCGTGACCGGGGTCGCGAACGCGTTCCGCGCGGAGAGCCCGATGCTGCTGATCGGCGGCCAGGGCGCGCTGAACCAGCACAAGATGGGGTCCCTGCAGGACCTGCCGCACGTCGACATGATGACCCCGATCACCAAGTTCGCCGCGACCGTGCCGCACACCGCACGCGCCGCCGACATGGTCTCGATGGCGTTCCGCGAGTGCTACAACGGCGCGCTCGGCCCGTCGTTCCTGGAGATCCCGCGCGACATCCTGGACAACTCGGTCCCGGTCGAGTCCGCCACGGTCCCCGAGGCCGGTCACTACCGGGCCTCGACCAAGAGCATCGGCGACCCGGCGGCCGTCGAGGCGCTCGCGGATCTGATCGCGCACGCCGAGAAGCCCGTCGTACTGCTCGGTGGTCAGGTCTGGACCTCACGCGGCAGTGACGCCGCGACCGAGTTCGTCCGGGCGCTCGACGTACCGGCGTTCATGAACGGCGCCGCGCGCGGCACGCTCGCTCCCGGCGACCCGCACCACTTCCACCTGTCCCGGCGATACGGGTTCAACAACGCCGACCTGATCATCATCGTCGGGACGCCGTTCGACTTCCGGATGGGCTACGGCCGGCGGCTGCCGAAGTCGGCGACCGTCGTACAGATCGACATGGACTACCGCACGGTCGGCAAGAACCGCGATGTCGACCTCGGTCTGGTCGGTGACCCGGGGGCGATCCTGGCGGCCGTCACGCAGGCTTCGACGGGCCGGGTGCGGAAGACCGATCGCAAGGCCTGGTTCAAGGAACTGCGGGCGGAGGAGGAGGCGGCGTACCAGAAGCGGTTGCCGCGCCAGCTGTCCGACGCGAACCCGATCCACCCGCTGCGGCTCGCGCACGAGATCAACGAGTTCCTCACCGAGGACTCGATCTACATCGGTGACGGCGGCGACATCGTCACCTTCTCCGGTGGCGTCGTGCAGCCGAAGTCGCCGGGCCACTGGATGGACCCGGGCCCGCTCGGAACCCTCGGCGTCGGCATCCCGTTCGTGCTCGCGGCGAAGTACGCGCGGCCGGACAAGGAGGTCGTCGCGCTGTTCGGCGACGGCGCGTTCTCGATGACCGGCTGGGACTTCGAGACGCTGGTCCGCTTCAAGCTTCCGTTCGTCGGTGTCATCGGCAACAACTCGTCGATGAACCAGATCCGCTACGGCCAGGAGGCCAAGTACGGCCACGACCGCGGCCGGGTCGGCAACACCCTCGGCGACGTCAAGTACGACGAGTTCGCGCGCAACCTCGGCGGCTACGGCGAGGAGGTCCGCGACCCCAAGGACATCGGGCCGGCGATGCAGCGCGCTCGCGAGTCCGGGCTGCCGTCACTGATCAACGTCTGGGTCGACCCGGACGCGTACGCCCCCGGAACCATGAACCAGACGATGTACAAGTAGAGAGGACCCTCTTATGTCCAAGGCCCTCGACGGTGTCCGCGTTCTCGACATGACGCACGTACAGTCCGGACCTTCCTGCACGCAGATCCTCGCCTGGCTCGGCGCGGACGTGATCAAGCTCGAGGCGCCGACCGGTGACATCACCCGCCAGCAGCTGCGCGACGTACCGGAGGTCGACAGCCTCTACTTCACGATGCTGAACTGCAACAAGCGCAGCATCACGCTGAACATGAAATCCGAGCGGGGCAAGGAGATCTTTGTCGATCTGGTGAAGAACTCCGACGTCCTGGTGGAGAACTTCGCGCCCGGCGCGATCGACCGGATGGGCTTCACCTGGGAGCGGCTGCAGGAGATCAACCCGGAGCTCGTCTTCGCCTCGATCAAGGGCTTCGGCCCCGGCCGCTACGAGAACTTCAAGGCCTACGAGGTGGTCGCCCAGGCGATGGGCGGCGCGATGAGTACGACGGGTTTCGAGGACGGACCGCCGACCGCGACCGGCGCCCAGATCGGCGACTCCGGAACCGGGATCCACCTGGTCGCCGGCATCCTCGCCGCGCTCTACCAGCGCACCCACACCGGCAAGGGCCAGCGGGTGTCGGTCGCGATGCAGGAAGCGGTGCTGAACCTGACCCGGGTCAAGTTGCGCGACCAGCAGCGGCTGACGCACGGTCCGCTGAAGGAGTACCCGAACGACAACTTCGGCACCGAGGTGCCCCGGTCGGGGAACGCCTCCGGCGGCGGCCAGCCCGGCTGGGCAGTCCGTACGGCGCCTGGCGGGCCGAACGACTACATCTACGTGATCGTCCAGCCACCGGGCTGGGCGCCGATCGCGAATCTGATCGGCAAGCCCGAACTGGCCGAGGACCCGGACTGGGCCACGCCTGCCTCTCGCCTCGACAAGCTCGACAAGATGTTCGCGCTGATCGAGCAGTGGACCGAGCAGCACACCAAGTTCGAGGTGATGGACAAGCTCAACGCGCTGAACGTGCCGTGCGGGCCGATCATGTCCACCCGCGAGCTGATCGAGGACGAGACGCTGGCCGAGCTCGGCGCCGTCGTCGAGGTCGAGCACCCGCAGCGCGGCAGCTTCAAGACCGTCGGCTGCCCGATCCGCCTGTCCGACTCCCCGGTCGAGATCGAGACCTCGCCGGGCCTCGGTGAGCACAACTCCACTGTCTACGGATCGCTCGGGATCGATACCGCCGAGCTGCAGGAACTCAAAGCCGCCGGCGTGATCTGACTCTTCGAAGGAGTACGTGGCATGACGTATGACAAGGCAGCGGTCCAGACCATCCTCGACCAGGCTCTGGCGGGCGGCCGCACCTCGCTGAGCGCGCCCGAGGCCAAGCGGGTCGCGGACGCGTACGGGATCCCGACCCCGGATGAGGGGCTGGCCACGACTGCCGAGGAGGCCGCCGGTCTCGCATCCGAGATCGGGTTCCCGGTGGTCTGCAAGATCAGTTCGCCGGACATCCTGCACAAGACCGACGCCGGTGGCGTCGTAGTCGGCGTCGACAGTCCTGAGGCGGCCAGGGCGGCGTACGAGACGATCGTCGCGAACGCCAAGGCCTACAAGGCGGACGCGGAGATCAGCGGTGTTCAGGTGCAGAAGATGCTGGTCACCGGCGGTGACGTGCAGGAGGTGATCGTCGGGGCGGTGACGGATCAGACCTTCGGGAAGATCGTCGCCTTCGGCCTCGGTGGGGTCCTGGTCGAGGTGCTGAAGGACGTCACCTTCCGGCTCGCGCCGCTGAACGACGCCGAGGCGCGCGAGATGATCGACGGGATCAACGCGCACGAGATGCTCGAAGGTGTCCGTGGCGCCAAGCCGGTGGACAAGGACGCGCTCGGCGAGCTGGTGAAGCGGCTGTCCGACCTGGTCACCGACTTCCCGCAGTTCGCCGAGGTGGACCTGAACCCGGTGCTGGCCGGGCCGGACGGCGCCACCGCGGTCGACTTCCGGATCATCGTCGACGCCGAGGCCGGCAAGCCGGTCGAGCGGTACAGCCAGGACGAGATCCTGACCGCGATGACGCGGATCATGAAGCCGCGCGCGGTCGCCGTGATCGGGGCGTCCAACGAGGACGGCAAGATCGGCAACTCGGTGATGAAGAACCTCGTCAACGGCGGGTACGCCGGGGACATCTACCCGATCAACCCGAAGGGTGGCGAGGTGCTCGGGCTCAAGGCCTTCCCGAGCATCCTGGACGTACCGGGTGACGTGGATGTGGCGGTGTTCGCCGTACCGGCCAAGTTCGTCGGGGGAGCGCTCGAGCAGTGCGGCGAGAAGGGTGTCGCCGGGGCGATCCTGATCCCGTCCGGATTCGCCGAGACCGGTGAGCAGGAGCTCCAGGACGAGGTCGTCGCGATCGCCCGCAAGCACAACGTCCGGATCCTCGGACCGAACATCTACGGCTACTACTACCTGCCGGAGAGCCTGTGCGCGACCTTCTGCACGCCGTACGACGTGCGCGGCAGTGTGGCGCTGTCCTCGCAGAGCGGCGGCATCGGGATGGCGATCCTCGGCTTCAGCCGGTCCAGCCGGATGGGCGTCTCCGCGATCGTTGGGGTAGGCAACAAGGCCGACATCGACGAGGATGACCTCCTGACGTTCTTCGAGAACGACGACAACACCAACCTGATCGCCATGCATCTAGAGGATCTGAAGGACGGCCGGGCGTTCGCCGAGACGGCGGCCCGGGTGTCGAGGAAGAAGCCGGTCGTCGTGCTGAAGGCCGGACGTACCGCCATGGGCGCGAAGGCGGCGAGCTCGCACACCGGCGCGCTGGCCGGCAACGACAAGGTGTACGACGACATCCTGCGCCAGAGCGGCGTGGTCCGGGCGCCGGGGCTGAACGAGATGCTCCAGTACGCCCGGGGTATCCCGCTGCTGCCGACTCCGAAGGGTGAGAACGTCGTCATCATCACCGGCGCGGGCGGCTCCGGGGTGCTGCTGTCGGACGCCTGTGTCGACAACGGCCTGCAGCTGATGACGATTCCGGACGATCTGGACGCGGCGTTCAAGAAGTTCATCCCGCCGTTCGGTGCCGCCGGCAACCCGATCGACATCACCGGTGGCGAGCCGCCGGCGACGTACCGGAACACGATCGCGCTCGGGCTGGAAGACGAGCGGATCCATGCGCTGATCCTCGGTTACTGGCACACGATCGTGACACCGCCGATGGTGTTCGCGCAGCTGGTCGCCGAGGTGGTCGAGGAGTACCGGGCCAAGGGCATCGACAAGCCGGTGGTCGCCTCGCTGTCGGGCGACGTCGAGGTCGAAGAAGCCAGCCGGTACCTGTTCGAGCACGGCGTGGTCGCCTATCCGTACACCACCGAGACACCGGTCCAGGTGCTCGGCGCCAAGTACCGCTGGGCCCGGAACGCGGGTCCACTCGGTTCGTAAGTCTTAGGGAGGGTTGCTCAGCGGGGGTTGCCGATAGTTGCCTGGCGTCGATCTAAGGAGTCCGCCTTGGACGTCACAAGCAAGACCTCAGAAGTACCCGACGAGCCCGCCGCGGCGGCCGTCACCGAACGGGTCTGGAAAGCGGGCCGGCTCGAACCGATGCCGATCCGGAAGCTTCCGGACGCACCGCCGTCCATCCACATCCTCGGCCCGACCGTGTTCCTGGTCGCGCTGGGCGTGGGGATGGGGGAGTCGTACATGTGGCCCCGGCTCGTCCTGGTGTTCGGGCCGGACATCCGGTGGCTGTTCATGGTCGGCGTCACGCTGCAGGCGTTCGTCCTGCTGGAGATGGCCCGGTACGCGATGGCGACCGGGGAGAGCATCTTCTTCGGCGCGGCGCGGATCTTCAAACCGCTGATGTGGTTCTTCTACGTCGCGGCGATCCTGATCTACATGTGGCCCGGTCACCTGTCGGCCGGCGCCGCGGCGTTCGAGGAAGTGAGCGGCATCCCCTGGCAGGTCACCGCGTGCGTGGCTCTGGTGTTCGTCGGTGTCCTGTTCAGCCTGCTCTCGGTGATCTACAACTTCCTCGAGAAACTCCTCGGGTTGCTGATCGGCTTCCTCGTCGTCGGTACGTCGGTGATCGCGGCCATCGTCGGCAACTGGGACGACCTGGCGCAGACCGTGCAGGGCATGTTCGCGTTCGGGTTCTTCCCGGACAAGGCGATGTCCGCGGCCTGGTTCCCGATCGTGGTCGGGTCGATCGCGTTCGCCGGCCCGTCCGGGATGCAGCAGATGTGGTACACGCTGCAGCTGCGCGACAGCGGAGCCGGTATGGGGGCGCACATTCCGAAGGTGCGCGGGTTGCGGGCCGCCGGCGAGGCCGAGGCGATGCCGTCGCGCGGCTTCATGTTCGACACCGAGGACCCGGCCGAGATGGCGAAGTGGAAGGGCTGGCGCAAGTGGGTCACCTTCGACGCGCTGCTGCTCTTCTGGGGTATCACGATGCTGGTGACGGTCTCGTTCACGGTGCTGGCGATGTCTGCGGCGCGGACGAACCCGAACGTGGCCGCGCTGATCGAGGGCGGTGACCGGGAAGCGGCGCTGAGTGCGATGTCGGACGCGTTCGCATCGGCCGGTTCGCCGATCCTGGGCACGTTGTTCTTCGCCTTCATCGCGCTGATCGGGCTGAACGCGACCCTGGGCCTGTTCGACTCGTTCTCCCGCGGCCAGGCCGACATGACGTACTACTTCGTCCCGGGCGCCAAGCGGTTCTCGATGTCGCGGCTGTACGCCGGGTTCCTGTGGGGCGTGATCACCTTCGGCATCCTGATCCTGCTGTTCGGTCCGGCCGACGGTCCCGCGGGGATCCTGGACACGCTCGCGTTCCTGTCCACGTTCGCGATGGGCGCCTACTGCATCGTGTTGCTCCTGGTGAACAACAAGCTGCTGCCCAAACCGATCAGACCCGGCCCGGTGCGGAACCTGATCATCGGCTTCGGCGCGGTGTTCTACCTGGGCATGCTCTTCTACTGCCTGTTCCGCTTCGGCGTGGCAGTGGGCTGACATGACGTCACGCAAAGAACTGGCCGAGTTCACGCTGCCGGCCGCGGCGGTGGGTGCCGCGGCCGGGCTGGTCGCCGGCATCCTCGGCTCGATCGCCGGCCAGTCCCTGGGCTGGGCCTTGGTCACCGGGCTGGGCCTCGGCGTGCCGCTGATGGTGTTCGGCGTCGGGTACGCCGTACTGGTTGCTTTGGGCAAGGTCCCGGCCGGGGTGTTCGCCCCGGCCGCGGTCTACTGGGTGATCGCGTTTCCCCTCGCTTTGCTGGTACACGCGGTCGCCACCGAATGGGTGGTCGCCGGCTCACCGGGTCTGCCCGCCGAACCGTGGAAGTTCCTCGCGTTCCGTGCGCTGCTCAGTATGGGGTTCGCGATCGGGTTCCTCTGGATGCACGAACAGATCGGCCGCCACTGGTGGCCGCACATCCTCCCGCATAATCGGTACGCCCGCCGTACCGTCGAGCAGTACGCGCACCTGGCTCAATCCCTGGAGGCTCGCAAGGCCGCCACCGGGCGCGGTCGTCGTACACCTAAACGCGTCGCTTGAAAGTCTTCCGCCCGCCCGCAGATTCTTGCGGGCGGGCGTTGACCTCAGGTGAGGCTGCGGCGGCGTCGCCGGGGAGCCTCGGGCTCCGCCGGTTGTTCGGCGGGGGCTTCGGTGGCGCGGAGGTCGTGGTAGGCCTTGCGGGTGTGCTCGGTGTGCTCGCGCATGGTCTGCGCGGCCTTGTCCTCGTCGCCGTCGCTGATCGCCTTGACCAGGCGGCTGTGCTCGCGCCAGGAGGCGGCACCGCGGACGGGGGCGAGCGGGGTGTAGTACCAGCGGACACGGCGGTCGACCTGGGCGGCGAAGTCGATCAGGAACCGGTTGCCGGACATCCGCGTGATGAACGCGTGCAGCTCGCCGTTCGTGCGGACTGCGCCGTCGGTGTCGCCGGACTCGTGGAACGCCGTACCGACCTTGCAGAGCTCTTTGAGCTTGGCCAGGTCCTCCTTGGTGGCGTGGCGCGCGGCCAGCCGGGCGGACTCGGACTCCAGCGCCGCGCGGGCGGCGAGCAGTTGGTCGACCTCGTCCTCGGCCGGCACGTGAACCATGGCGCCGAAGCCGGGCCGCAGATCCACCCAGCCCTCGTTGTTGAGCCGCTGCAGCGCTTCACGCACCGGCTGCCGGGAAACGCCGAGCAGGCCGGCCAGCTCGACCTCGACCAGATGCCGGCCGCGCTCCAGCGTGCCGTCGATGATCATCTCGGTGAGCGCCTCGTAGACCGACTCCCGCAACGGCTGCGGCCGCTTCACGTGCCGCACTCCGGCCGGTTCCGCACCTGTGCTGGTCGTCGTCATCGAGGGTCCTCCCGTTTGCCTGAAGCAACAGCATGGCACTTGGTAGACAGTCTACCAAGTGCCATGACCGTACATAAGGATTTCGCAGCCTTGGGGTCAGGCGGTCAGGCGGCCGACTCGCCGGCGCGCTGGTGCTCGTCCGTGCTGGTCAGCTCGGCCAGCTCGGAGTCCAGGTCTGCGGTGATGTTCAGCTCGTGCTGCAGCTCCGGGGCATCCGGGAACTGCGGGCGAGCCGCCAGAGCGCCGAACCTACGGGTGAAGATCATTGCGTTCCTCTCTGTGAATTCTGGCTTCTGTATACATTCAACCAGGTGTGCTCACCGGTTATGCCCGCATCTCACGTGATGCGCCTTACATACGGGCTGAATACGAACCCATCAGATGAACGTCGAGGAGATCGTCCAGCGCCTTGTGCACACCGGCTTGCCGTGCGACGTCGAGCAGGGCCCGCGCCAGCACTGGCTCCGGACTCCGGGCGGCGATCACCAGGCCGACCCGTGGTCCGTCGGCCGGCCCCTTCAGCGGTACGACGCGCATGCCCTCCGGTACCCCGAACATGTGCAGCCAGGCATGCGAGATGACCGTCGACCAGTGATTGCCGTGCAGATGGCTGTAGAGGCCCGAGACCGTGTCGCTCTCGATGGCCGGTGTGGCGATGACGCCGTCGTCGGTGAAGTAGCCGTTCATGATCCGCCGGTTGCGCATGTCCGGCGACAGCAGGCAGAGGGGGAGTTCGGCGACCTGCGCCCAGGTTGCCGTCGGCAGTTCCGCGAGCGGCGAGTGCCGTGGGGTCAGGAGGAGATAGCGCTCCTCGTACAGCGGTGTCTTACGAACCTGGCCGAGCGTGTCGTCGTCGAGGTAGGTCATCGCGACGTCCAGCTCGAACTCGGCCAGCTTGTGGGTGATGTCGCGCGACGAGAGTGACTCGATCGTCACCCGGGCGCTCCCGTGCCGCTCGCAGAACGGCGTTGTCAGCAAGGAGATCACCGGCATCGCGGTCGGAATCGCGCCGAGCCGCAGCGTGCCCGTCAGGCCGCCGCGCATGACCGACAACTCATGCCGCAGCGCGTCTTGCTCGGCGAGGATTCGCTGGGCCCACAGCAGTACCCGCTCTCCTTCCGGAGTGAGGCCTTCGAAGCGGCGTCCCCGCCGCACGATCGGTACGTCGAGCTCCTGCTCGAGCTTGCGGATTCCGGCGGAGAGTGACGGCTGGGACACGTAACAGGCGTCTGCGGCCCGGGCGAAGTGCTTCTCCCGGGCGAGGGCGACAAGGTACTCGAGTTGCCGCAGCAGCATTACGCATACCAGCTGTCTGTATACATAATCCAACTGTACGGACATGGTCTGTGACCCAGCTCACAGTGCGCGGCTGTCTGCTTTGGCGCGCGCCGATCGACGGTGAGGCAAGGGCAGAACTTCGAGAGGGTGTTTTCGATGCACAAGGTCACTTCGCAGGACGGCACCGAGATCGCGTACGACGTGGTCGGCAGCGGGCCGGGACTGGTACTGATCGGTGGTGCGTTCAGCGCACGATCCGCTGCCACGCCGTACGTCGAGGCGCTGTCGACCGCCTTCACGGTCGTGAACTACGACCGGCGCGGCCGTGGTGACTCCGGCGACACGACGCCGTACGCCGTTGAGCGGGAGTGGGAAGACCTGGCCGCTGTGCAGGCGGCTACCGATGCGAAGTTCGCCTGTGCGTTTTCGTCCGGGGTGATGGTGTTGCTGCAGTCCGGCGTGCCGTTCGAGCGGCTTGCTGTGGTCGAGCCGCCGTTCCGGACCGAGGGCGCGCCGCCGGCGCCGGAGCGGTATCTCGAGCGGCTACAGGAGTTCATCGCGGCTGGGAACCCAGGTGGGGCGGTCGAACTCTTCATTGTTGAGGCGGTCGGCCAGCCGAAGGAGGCTGTGGATCAGATCCGCGAGACGCCGATGTGGGCGGGGCTGGAAGCGATGGCGCCGACGCTCGTCTACGACGCACTGCAGATGCGTGACAGCGCCGTACCGACTGCACTGCTCGAGTCGATCCACACGCCGACGCTGGCGCTCTACAGCAATGCGAGCCCGGCGTGGTTCCAGGAGTCTGTGCGGCAGACTGCCGCTGCGCTTCCGCAGGGAACCGCCGAAGGGCACGAGGGCACCTTCCACACGCTGTCTCCGGAGACTCTCACCCAGGTGCTCGCCGGCTACCTTGTCTAATTTTGTCGGTGCTGCCTGCCAGGGTTGGCGGTATGACGACCTTGAGCGCATCGTTCGAGACTCGCATGGTGACCATCGATGGGCATGACATCGCTTGTGACATCGGTGGTGACGGCCTGCCGATCCTGCTGCTGCACGGCTTTCCGCAGACCAGACGGACCTGGCGGGCGGTGGCTCCGCGGCTGGCCGACAGGTTCCGGGTGATCTGTCCGGACCTGCCTGGATATGGAGAGAGCGATCGGCTGGGACCCGGTCCTGAGGCCTTTGGCAAGTCGGTTCTGGCTGCGCACCTGGTGGCGTTGATGCGCGAGCTCGGGCATGAGCAGTTCGCGGTGGCCGGGCACGACCGTGGTGGGTTGGTCGCGTTCCGGGCGGCGCTTGACCATCCCGGTGTTGTTACTCGGCTTGGTGTGCTGGACATCCTTCCCACGGTGGACAACTGGGCGGCCTTGCAGGGGCCGGCCGGTGTGTTCGCGTTTCATCTGTACTTGCTTGCCCAGCCGAGTGACTTGCCGGAGCGGCTGATCGCCGCGGATCCGGACACGTTCTTCGGTCACTTCCTCGACGTGTGGACCAAAGTGCCGGATGCAATCGCGGCTGATGTGCGAGAGCACTACCTCACTGCGGTACGGCGTCCCGAGGCCATCCATGCGATCTGCGACGACTACCGGGCCAGTGCGTTCATCGACCTCGTCCAGGATCAGCGGGATCAGTCTGCCGCGCGGACTCTCGCGATGCCGGTGCTGGCCTGCTGGCAGGATCCCGGCGATGTCGAGCTTCCCTTTGACCCACAACAGATCTGGTCGTCGTGGGCGCCTGATCTCCGAACCCAAGTCCTGTCCTGCGGCCACTTCCTTCCGGAAGAACGCTCGGCCGAGATCGCCGACGCGATTGCAGCCCTCGTCGGTGGCGGCCAACCGGTGGTCAGCCGAAGCTGACTCGGTCGAGGTAGTAGGAGAGCAGTTCGGTGTCGCCGTGGATCTCGAGGTCTGCGCCGTGGGCGGGGCGGCGTTTGTAGAGCAGCAGCAGGAGTTCGGTGACCGGGCCGTGGATGGTGACGGCGGCCGGCTCGTCGTTGTGGTGCCAGCGAATCGCCTCGCCGGTCAGGTCGACGTACCAGCGTGCGGGCAGGTCGGTGGCCTCGAACGTGAGGGTGCGGCCGGCGCCGAGCAGTTCGCGCATCCAGGGATGGACCTCGAAGTGCAGGGGGAGGGCGCAGAGCTCCATCCACTCGTCGATGCCGTCGACGGCCAGCTCGGGATCCAGGACGTACGGGACGGCGAGCGCGAGTGCCGCATCGGCGCGGTGCATCACAGTCTCGTGGCACATCCGGCGCGCGGTGAAGCGAGTCGTCGGGTTCTGGATCGGCATCGCGATCGGAACGTCCGGACCGAACTCGAGTAGTGCCTTGGACAACTCGTGCGCACCGTCGGTCAGCCACAGACCGAGCCCGGCGACATCGGCCGCGGCACACTCGGCCGGAGTGCCGTACCAATGCGTCGGGTCGCGGAACTGATCGTTCGGCGGCGCTTCGCCGGTGCGCGCCACCACGGTCGCCTCGCGATGGGCGCCACCGACGTGCCGGGTCAGCTGGCCGACGTTCCACCCCGGGCACGACGGCACCGCCGCACCCAGCTGTGGCTTCGTGTTCAGGTGACCGGCCAGCAGCTCCGCCTGTTCGACGATCAACTGGCAGTGGCGCTCGAACTCCATCGCGATGCTCCCTGGCTCAGTGGGCTGTCACCTGCCGGTCGGAGGCACTCGGGTCATCTTGACATCAGCCCGCCGCTCGGAGCGGGACGACGATGTACGCCGAGTCGTCGCTCGGCGTTTCGTCGGAAGTTTGGAGTCCGGTCACGTTGACCGGTTTGGTCGGCTCAGTGAAGGCGAAGTGTGCGATGGGAGTGCCGAGTGAGCTGAGCGCATCCAGGAGATAGCTGGTGTTGAAGCCGGTCGCCAGGGGGTCACCGGTGAGGGTGGCCTCGATCGGTTCGGTGGCTTCGGCCTCCTCACCGTTGCCCGCGCTGAGCGTTGCGGTCCCGTCGACGAAGGTGATGCGCACGGGCGAGGTCCGCTCAGCGACCAGGGAGACGCGCTTCACCGCCTCGATCAGTGCGGCCGTGCCCACGGTGACAGTCCTCGTGATCGCGGCCGGTGCCGGAATCAGCTTGCGCACCTTGGGAAACTCGGCGTCGATCAACCGGCTGGTGGCTCGGCGGCCGGCACCCTCGAACCCGATCAACCCGTCCCCTGTACGAGTTGAACCGAGCGCGAGGGTGACTTCGTGACCGGCCATCGTCTTGGCCAGGTCGGCCAGCACCTTCGCCGGGACGAGCGCGTCCGCCTCGATCTCCGGATCGGTCGGCTCCCAGGCGAAGCTGCGAACCGCCAACCGGTAGCGATCCGTGGCCAGCAACGTGATCACCGGGCCGCGGATCTCGACCCGAACGCCGGTGAAGACCGGCACTGTGTCGTCCCGCCCCGCGGCGCTCACCACCTGAGCGACCGACCGCGCGAAGACCTCACCGCTCACCACGCCGCCGGCCGCGGGCAGCTCCGGCAACGGCGGATACTCACTCAGCGGCAGCGTCTGGAGCGCGAACCGGGCATTGCCGCTGGACACTATGACCCGCGCGCCCTCCGCCTGCAGATCAACGGTGTCCGCAGGCATGGCCCGGCAGATGCCGGCCAGCAACCGGCCCGACACCAGGACCCGGCCGTCGTCGCCGACATCGGCCGGCAGGCCGACCTGTGCCGAGCTCTCGTAGTCGAACCCGGACACCGTCAGCATCCCGTCGGCTGCCTCGACGGACATCCCGGCAAGAATCGGCACACTCGGCCGGCTCGGCAGCCCTTTGGCCACCCAACCGACCGCCTCAGCGAGCGCCTCACGCCCGACTCGAACCTTCACGGTCACCCCTCCCGATCGCTTGGTTCAAGCCAATCAGGCGCCACCGACAGTTTTCGGGTGTCGTCAGCGGAAGGTGATCGCCTGCAGCCGACCCGCCTGACGTCGGCTCAGGACGATCGCAGACCGCGCACCCGGGATCACCTGGCCCGGGTTCTCGGTCGCTTTGGCGAGTAGCTGCGGCCAGCGGCGGCAGTGCGTCTCCATGCTCGCGGTACGTACGACGCGTCCGCGCGCCCACTGCCCGTCCCGCGCCACCTCACCCGGTACGTCGATCAGAATCAGGTGCAGTGGCAGTCCGGCACGCCGCGCGCGCCAGCCCAGCAGGCGCCGTACCCAGGGGCGCGTAGCGCAGTCATGGATCACCATGGGACCGCTGTGCATCGCACTGAGCACCTGCGCGTAGTAGGTCAGGTGTAGCAGCGGGCGCCAGTAGGAATACGGGACAGCGCCGAGCACTCGCATCCACCGCGTGCGTAGACGCTCGGAGTCGAAGACCCGGACGCCGCCGTGGTCTTCGCCCTCGGGGTAGAGCCGGCGCAGCAGTGTGCTCTTGCCGGCGCCAGGAATCCCAGCCAGCACGACCACGGAGTCTCCGGAGTACCGGATCTGTTCCTCGGCGCCTACGACCGCCAAGTTCATCGCTACCACGCCACTGCCCTTCCCTCGCCTGCCAATACTCGTTAGACGAGCGGGTTCCCCGCCTAGCCCCGTGCGTGCACTAAGAACTCCCTAGGAGTTCCCTGAGAGAGGACGTGCAAGTGGACTGGTCCGCGTGGCACAACGACTACGACAACCCCGGTACGCCGCTGGCTCGGCGACTGGCCGACGTACAAGGTCACATCCGGACTGCTCTGTCCGATGCTCCGGCTGGGCCGCTCACAGCGGTCAGTTTGTGTGCCGGGCAAGGGCGGGACCTCATTGAGGTGCTGGCTGAGCATCCGCGGCGGACCGACGTACGGGCTCGGCTTGTCGAGCTTGATCCTCGCAACACCGCGGTCGCGGGCGACGCCGTACGGGAGCTTGGGCTTGACCAGGTCGAGGTGGTGACGGGTGATGCGTCGCTCACCGACCAGTACGTCGGTCTCGTGCCTGCCGATCTGGTGCTCGCCTGCGGCATTTTCGGCAACATCTCGGATGCGGATATCGAGCGGACGATCGCGTTCTGTCCGCAGTTCTGCAAGCCGGGTGCCGTGCTGATCTGGACTCGGCACCGGGAGGCTCCGGATCTCGCGCCGACGATCTGCTCGTGGTTCGAGGCTGCGAGGTTCGAGCGGCTGTACCTGTCTGCGCCCGATGCCGGGTACGGCGTCGGCGTCCACCGGTACGTCGGTCCCGAGCAGCCGCTGGAGGTCGGCCACCGCCTCTTCACCTTCGGCTCGGCGCGCTGACGAACTTGTTCGTAACGAACATGTTCGTTACAGTCGACGACATGAGCACACATCACCCCATTGCGATCATCGGCGCGGGGCTCGGCGGTCTGACGGCCGCGCGGGTCCTGCAGGTCAACGGAATCGACGCCGCGCTCTTCGAGCTGGAGCCGTCGGCGGAGACGCGGGTGCAGGGCGGCATGCTCGACATCCACGAGGAGAACGGCCAGCAGGCGCTCCGCGCCGCGGGTCTGTACGACGAGTTCCGCAAGATCATCCATGTCGGCGGGGAGGCGATGCGGCTGGTGGGGTCCGATGGGACTGTTCAGGTCTCGCGGGCCGATGACGGCGACGGTGGGCGGCCGGAGGTCGATCGCGGTGACCTGCGCAAGCTGTTGCTGGACTCGCTTCGCGACGGTGCGATCCACTGGGGCAAGAAGGTCGTCGGTGCGCGGGCACTTGGCGACGGACGGCACGAGGCCAGCTTCGCCGACGGTTCGGCGATCACCACCGACCTGCTGATCGGAGCCGATGGTGCCTGGTCACGCATTCGGCCGCTGCTGTCGGATGCCCAGCCCAGCTACACCGGCATCTCCTTCGTCGAGTTGGACCTGCTGGATGCTGACAGTCGGCATCCGCACAGCGCGGCGGTCATCGGGGACGGCTTCTTCATTTGCCTCGGCGAGGAGCGCGGGATCCTGGGGCACCGCGAGACCGACGGCAGCCTGCACGTCTACACCGGACTGAAGGTGGACAAGGGCTGGCTCGACACCGTCGACTTCAGCGACCCAGTGGCCGCGAAGGCGACAGTCCTCGGCTACTTCGAGGGCTGGGACGAGGGGCTGCGCGGGTTGATCGCCGAAGCTGATGGTGCGTTGGTGCCGCGCCGCATTCACGCGCTGCCGGTCGGACACCGGTGGGAGCCCACCCCTGGTGTGACGCTGCTGGGCGATGCTGCTCATCTGATGTCGCCGTTCGCTGGTGAGGGCGCGAACTTGGCCATGTACGACGGCGCCGAGCTCGGCCGGGCGCTCGCCGCTCACCCGGGTGATGTCGGGGCTGGGCTGGCGGCGTACGAGGGGGAGTTGTTCTCGCGCAGTGAGGCCAGTGCGGCTGCCTCGGCGGAGAGTCTGGAGACCATGTTCGCTCCGGATGGTTTGGAGCGGCTGACCAAGTTCTTCAGCGAGTAGTGCAGTAATTTGGCGACATGCCAGCGCTGAGCCGCCGGGAGCGTCCCGCCAAACCTGCACTCACCCGCGAGGGCATTGTCGACGCAGCAGTGCGCCTGATGGAGAGTGAAGGTCTGCGGCGAGTCACGATGCGTCGCCTCGCGCAGGAGCTCGATACGGGACCGGCTTCGCTGTATGTCTACGTCGCCAACACCTATGAGCTGCACGCGGCGATTCTCGATCGCCTGCTGGCGCAGGTTGATCTGACTCCGGCGCAGGACGTGGATGACTGGCGTGAGGCGCTGCAGCAGGTCCTGGCGAGCTATACCGATCTGCTGCTCGCACATCCCAGCCTCGCGCAATCCGCGCTCAACACTCGCCCGGACGGGCCTAACTACCTCGCATTGATCGAGACCCTGCTCGGACTGCTCGCCGCTGGTGGTGTGGCTGCCGGCCAGGCGGCCTGGGGTCTGGACTACCTCCTGCAGACAGCCACCGCGACCGCCGCGGAGCACGCCGTCGACACCAACGCCGAGGCCGACTGGCAACGCCTCACCGAAACACTCACCAGCGCTTCTGCCGACGAGTTCCCGCACCTCCACCAACACGGCACCGACCTGCTCTCCGGCACACCGGCCCAGCGCCGTCGCTGGGCCGTCGACATGCTGATCAACGGAATCATCGCCACGCCTCGCCCCGAGTAGCTTCAGCCCACAGCGATTGTCTGGTGCCGCGGGAGCGACGATATTGGTCCGCATGCGGACAGATGTGATCGTGATCGGTCTCGGTGCGTTCGGGTCGGCGGCTCTGTGGCGGCTTGCTGCTCGCGGGGTGAAGGTGGTGGGGATCGAGCGGCAGGCGATCGGTCACCCGCTCGGTTCGTCGCACGGGACGACTCGGCTGTTCCGGGTTGCCTGCATGGAGCACCCGGGGCTGACTGCGATCGCACAGAAGTCTCTGGAGCTGTGGACCGAGCTGGGGGAGCGCACCGGTGAGACGTACGTCCGGCAGACCGGTTCGCTCAACGTCGGCGCTGCAGGCAGCAGACCGGTCAGCGGAGCACTGCGGGCCGCAACTGAAGCGGGAGCGGCCACCACGTCCTTGTCGCACCACGAGCTGCAATCGCGCTTCCCGCAGTACGGCGGCCTGTTGCCCGGCGACGTCGCCGTATGGGACCCCGGTGCGGGCATCTGCTTCGCCGAGCCGACTGTCCGCGCCCATGTCGCCGAGGCGCGCCGACTCGGTGCCGAGGTCTATCCGCACACGATGGTGACCGCGATCGAGCCGCGGGCCGACGAGGTGATCGTGCGCACGCCGACCACCGAGTTCCACGCCGACCAGGTGGTCGTCTGCGCCGGCGCCTGGCTGGGAACGCTCTTCCCCGAACTGCCGCTGACACCCCGCCGTACGCCGATGTTCTGGTTCGCGCCGAAGGACCCGGACTCAGAGGCGTTCCGGCTCGCGAACTTCCCGTCGTTCATCTGGGAGCTGGCCGACGGCCGCGGCCTGTGGGGCCACGGCTCCGACAACGGCTTCGCCGTGAAGGTCGGCCTGGAAGGCGCCCACTCGCACATCACCGGCTTCGCCGCCGACGACCTCGACCGCTCCATCCGCCCCATCGAGGACATCGCCGTACTGGCGTCCGCCGTCAGCCAAGCCTTCCCCGGCCTCGACCCGGCGCCCGTCCAGGTGCTCCCGTGCATGGTGACCGACTCACCCGACGGCCAGTTCCTGGTCGGCCGCTACGGCGACCGCGTCGTGGTAGCCGGCGGCGACAGCGGCCACGGCTTCAAGCACTCCGCCGGCCTCGGCGAACTCCTCGCCCAACAGGCCACCGGCGAAACGCCGTACGCGGACGCAGCCTTCATCGACCCTCGTCGCTTCTGAAGTCGAGTCGCCACTCCGTTTCGTATCGTCGTACGAGGAACTACCTGGTGCCGGCTGGGACTACGCTCCGTTGAGCGATGCGTTCAGAACGACGAGGGGCCCGAGCCGGGACGGACCCGCTCGGGAGCTGTCAGTACTTCCGGCTCGTGGCTTCGTCCAGTGCGACGCAGGAGCTCGCGAGGGTGACTTGCGGGCGTTCCAGCAGGTCAGAGGGTAGTTTGCGCGCCAGGCAGGACTCGAACCTGCGACCAACGGATTAGAAGTCCGACGCTCTATCCAGCTGAGCTACTGGCGCATGCCAGGAAGAGTCTGTCAGATGGGCGGGTGATCGCGCTGCCGGGTTACTGGGCGTGGCGTCGAAGTACAGGGTTGTCGTTCCATCACGGTAACGCCGCGTGGGCGGTTCTGCCGTCGGGTCGGGGATCCAACTAGGCTGCGGGCATGAGTTACCCCTCACCAGGCCCGGCCGGGTCGCCGCAGCCCGCGGCGGCGTCGGCGTACCCGCCCGGCGGACAGTATCCACAGCCGAACGTGCTCGGGAATCATCCGGTGCCCGGGCAGCGGCGGAACCGCCGGGTTCTGATCGGCATCGTGATCGCGGTGCTGATGGCGATCGCGGGGCTGGCGATCTTCGCGATCGTGGCCGACTCGACCGGTGCGGGCGGGTTCACGTGGGGGATGGCGTTCGCGATGGTGCCGGTGATCCCGGTCATCGGGCTCTATCTCTGGCTGGACCGTTACGAACCGGAGCCGACGAAGTACATTCTGTTCGCGCTCTGCTGGGGTGCGTTCATCGCGACGCTGGTCGCGATCTTCATCAACACCGAGGTTGCGAAGCAGTTGGCCGAGACCGGCGCCGGCGGCGACCGGTCGGCGATCTTCGTGGCGCCGCCGGTGGAGGAGTTCGCCAAGGGGTCCGTCATCCTGCTGCTGGCGCTGGTGCGCCGCAAGGAGTTCGACGGGATCATCGACGGCCTGGTGTACGCGGGCATGGTCGGTGTCGGCTTCGCCTTCACCGAGAACATCCTGTACTACGGCCGCATCTTCAGTGAGCTGTCGCACGAGGCCGGTAGCGACGCGGGTCTGCGCGGTGTCCTGGTGCTGTTCGTCCTGCGCGGCGTGATGTCGCCGTTCGCGCATCCACTCTTCACCTCCTTCACTGCGATCGGCATCGGGATCGCCGTCCGCCATCGCAGTACGGCGGTGCGGTACCTGGCGCCGGTGGTCGGCTACCTGGCCGCTGTCCTGGCGCACGCCGCCTGGAATGCGTCCGCGAGCTGGGCCGAGGGCACCGGCTTCCTGGTCGCCTACTTCCTGCTGATGGTGCCGATCTTCCTCGGCATGGTGGCGTTCGCGCTGGTACTGCGGTCGCGCGAAGGCAAGATGATCGCCTCGCGGCTCTACGACTACGTGCGGTTCGGCTGGCTGGTCGCTCCGGAAGTACCGCTGATCGCGACGATGCGCGGGCGCAAGGCGCTCCGTCAGAACGCTCGCCGGTACGGCGGGCAGGCGGAAGCAGCCGCGAAGGCGTTCCAGGCGAACGCGACCGACCTGGCCTACCTGCGGGACAAGATCGTCCGCCAGGTGATCGGGCCGGAGGCGCTGCAGGAGGAGAAGCGGTTGCTCGACGAACTGCGGTCCCGCCGGGCCAGTGTTCCGTTCCCGCCGATGCCGGCGTTCCCGCAGGCGATGCCTCCGGGCGGGCCGGGCGCGCCGGGGCCTAGTGGTTACGGAGCGCCTCAACCGGGGCCCGGCGGCTACGGGCCACAGCCCGGTGCTCCGGGCTACGGTGCACCGCAGCCCGGAGCTGGCGGTTACGGAGCGCCTCAGCCGGGAGCTGGTGACTACGCGCCGCAGCCCGGTGCTGGTGGTTATGGTGCCGGTGGTCAGGGAGCGCCGCAGCCGGGGCCGGGTGGCCAGGGCGAGTGGCCGGGGGCCGGCGTACCGGGAGCTGGTGGGCCTGGCGCGGGAGCGCCTGGAGCAGGTGGTTACGGAGCGCCTCCGTCGGGGTATCCCTCGGGGCAACCCGGTTACCCAGCGGGCCAGCCCGGTTACCCATCGGGACCCGCTGGTCCGCAAGGATCGCCGGGAGGATACGGTCCGTATCCACCATCGCAGTGACTGCCACCCGTCCACGCCGCCAAACGGGGATGACGATGACTTTGCTTCTGTGCTGTCCGACCGGGCACTCTGTGCTCGTGGACGGACGCCGTGGCTGACATCAAGTCAGCAGCTGGTGAAGGTCCGGAGCCACAGGTTCCGGGCCAGGACCAGCCTGCCCAGGAGCTGGCCAACTTGATCGCGCAGTCCGAGGCCGGTGCCAAGGGCAAGGGCTTCTGGCGCCGTCGCCGGCGCAAGACGGCCCCCGAGCCGGCCACGCCTGCGCCGGTAGCGGAGCCCGCTGAGCCTGAGCCGAGTGAGCCGTCGAACGTTGCTGCGTCGACGGAGTCGGGTGAGTCTGCGGCTGTTGAGACGGTGCCGAGTGCTCGCGATAAGAGTGGCGTGGACGCGAAGGCTGACGAGACCGGTGCTAGCGGTGCCGTGAAGGCGGCTGATGCGTCGGCCGAGGACGCGGGTGGCGGTGCCGACGAGTCTGAGGCCGATGGCGGTGTGACGGCGGATGACGCCGAGGCGAGCTCTGCTGATGGCGACGAGCCCGCTGGTGGCGGCTCGAAGGATGCAGGGGAGAGCTCCGTCGAGGACGCTGACGCGGCTGACGGTTCGGCCGACGCGGCGAGCGCTGACGTAACCGCTGACGCGGGCGATGCGGCTGCCGAGGATGCGGCTGCTGGGGCCGAGGACGCGACTGATGCCAAGGACGCGGGAGCCAAGCCTGAGGAAGCCGCCAACGACGTAGACACGGCCGCGAAGGACGTAGACACGGCCGCCAAGGGCGAAAGCGGAGCCGCCAAGGGCGAAGACACGGCAGCTGGGGGCGAAGACGCGACCGCTCAGGACCAGGGCACGGTCGCGGAGGTCGAGGACGAGCGGCCGCGGCCGACTGTTGGTGTGGTGTACGAGCCGGATGAGTCGCCGGACGGGTTCCCGCTCGAATACGGGAACATCATCGTCGGGCTGCCCAAGGTGGCTGATGGCTCGGCGATAGAGCTCGACGAGGCTCGTGCGTACGCCGAGGAGCTGGCTGCCGTCCAGTCCGCAGGACTTGAGCCGATCGAGGACGAGGTCGAGCCTCAGGCGGAGGTCCCGGACGAGGAAGTACCTGCCGTGGCCGACAAGTCGGCGGAGGCTCCGGACGAGGAAGTACCTGCCGTGGCCGACAAGTCGGCGGAGGCTCCGGACGAGGAAGCACCTGCCGTGGCCGACAAGTCGGCGGAGGCTCCGGACGAGGAAGCACCCGCCGAGGCCGACGAGCCGACGGAGGACTCGGGCGAGGCGGCGCCTGCCGTGGCCGACGAGCCTGCGGAGGCTTCGGGTGAGGCAGGGCAGGCCGGAGCCGACGGTACAGAGGACACGGCAGCCGCGGATGCTGAACAGCCTGCGGAGGTCTCGGACGAGGCGGCGCCCGCTGAGGCCGACGTACAGGCGGAGGTCTTGGACGAGGCGGCGCCCGCTGAGGGCGACGTACAGGCTGAGGTCTTGGACGAGGCTGTGCCGGCTGAGGCTGACAAGCAGGTAGAGGCCTCGGAGGACGCGGTGTCCGGCGAGGTCGATGAGCAGGGTCCTGCAGGCACTGCTGAGGAGTCTGCTGCCGATGAGGCGGGGGTCGGTACGGCGGTTGTCGGGGAGGCTTCTGCGGGTGATGAGTCTGCGGCGGAGGTTGTAGAGCCTGCTGCCGAGGACGTCGCTGCGGAGGCCGAGCAGTCGACGGAGGACGCGGAGACGTCCGGTGCAGCTGCCGAGACGGTCGAGCCTGCTGACGCTGCGGAGCCGGTTGCCGACGAGACGACGGTGGAGGCCGAGGTAGCTGCGGGCGAGCAGTCGCCCGTCGCTGGGGAGCCGGCGCCCAAGGCCGCGAACAAGCGTGCCAAGCAGAAGCCCAAGCGCGAGGTCGGAGAGTCTGCGGAGGATGCTGCCGGCGACGGTGAGCAGGTGCCGGGTGCCGTCGCGTCTGCCGGGGAACCGGTGGTTGTGAACGAGGATGCCGAGGGCAGCTCCGACGGCTCGGCGACCGCGGACGCACCCGAGGTAGACGCGGTGGCCGATGGCGAGCAGGTACCGGAGGACGCTGGTACGGAGTCCGCCGAGGACACGGGTGAGGCCGCGGAGTCTGTCGAGGTAGAGGCGGTTGCGGGCGGCGCTCAAGAGTCGGTTGATGCTGAGGCAGCGTCGGGCGAGGAGTCGGGGGCTGCTGGGCAGGAAGCTGAGGGTGACTCCGACGACGCTGCGGCGGATGCTGCTGAGGCTCAGGCTGTGGTGGCCGACGGCGGTGCTGATGCGGCGTCCGATGAAGAGCCGCAGGCGTCGGATGTAGCGCAGGATGCTGAGGGTGACTCCGAGGAGTCGGCTGAGGTTGAGGTTAGTGCGGAGGAGCTGGCGGAGCGGTTGGCGGCTGAGCAGGCTGCTATGGCGCTTATTACCTCGTTGATGAAGTTGCGGGGCGCGTTGGCGGGGAGCCGGCTGCCTTTGGATGTTGTGGGGGCTGATGAGGCTCGGCAGCAGCAGAAGGCGATGCTGGACCAGCTGGATGACTACATCTTGCCGCGGTTGGTGCAGCTCGAGGCGCCGATTCTGGCGGTGGTGGGTGGGTCCACCGGGGCTGGGAAGTCGACGTTGGTGAACTCGGTGATCGGGAAGGTTGTCAGTGAGCCGGGGGTGCTGCGGCCTACGACGCGGTCGCCGGTGCTGATTCATCACCCGGCTGATGCGGACTGGTTCATCGGTGATCGGGTACTGCCGGGGATGGCGCGGACTACCGCGGAGAGCCCTGGCGGTATGGAGGATCCGGGGCAGTTGCGGTTGGTTGCTTCCGACACCGTGCCGCGTGGGCTTGCTGTTCTGGACGCGCCGGACATCGACTCGGTCGTCGAGGCGAACCGTGATCTCGCGACGCAGCTGCTCGCGGCTGCTGACCTGTGGTTGTTCGTGACGACGGCCGCGCGGTACTCGGATGCGGTGCCGTGGGAGTTCCTGCAGAGCGCGTCGGATCGCAGTACGGCGGTTGCCGTCGTACTGGACCGGGCGCCGGCGGAGACGATCGACGACATCACCGGGCACCTGGCGCAGATGCTGCTGGAGCGGGGACTCGGCGATTCGCCGTTGTTCTCGATCAAGGAGACCGTTGTCGATGGCAACGGGATGCTGCCGGCCGAGACGGTTGCCTCGATCAAGGACTGGCTGGTGGACCTGGCCGCGGATGCCGAGGGGCGGGCGGCGGTTGTCCGCCGGACGCTGCATGGCGCGGTCACGTCGATGGTGAAGACGACGCCGCCGTTCGCTGCGGCGGTGCGTGCGCAGGGTGATACGGCGATCGAGCTCCGGACGAGTGTCGAAGCGGCGTACGAGCAGGCGGTCAAGGACCTCAAGACGGCGACGCAGGACGCGACGCTGTTGCGCGGTGAGGTGCTGGCGCGCTGGCAGGAGTTCGTCGGGACGGGCGAGCTGCTGAAGGGCCTGCAGGGCAACTCGGGCAAGATGCGCGACAAGGTGAAGAAGTCGATCGGCACGCCCGCGATGCCGACGCGCGATCTGAACGACGCGATCGAGTCCGGACTGTCGTC
Source organism: Kribbella sp. NPDC005582 (assembly GCF_040605415.1). Lineage (NCBI taxonomy): Bacteria > Bacillati > Actinomycetota > Actinomycetes > Propionibacteriales > Kribbellaceae > Kribbella > Kribbella sp. NPDC005582. Next base: position 1,210,129 of record NZ_JBEXCU010000002.1, on the reverse strand, counting down.
GTTGCTGGTCGAGCAGGCCGAGGCGGCTGCGGAGCGCGCGGAGAAGATCTGGCAGGCGACGCCCGCCGGACGCCAGTTGCTCGCTGCGGCCGGGACCCCGGCCGACCCGACAGCTGAAGCCGATGCGGATGCCGAGATCGACCTGGGTTCGATGTCTCCCCAGTTCAAGGCGAATGCGGAGCGGGCGGTCCGGGAATGGCAGGCCGGGGTGCTCGACCTGGTGCGCACGGTCGGAACCGAGAAGCGCCTCGCGGCGCGCATCCTGGATGCCGGCGTGAACGGTCTGTCGTTGTCGGTCATGGTGGTCCTCTTCGCCGAGAACGCCGGGATTCCGACCGGCGCCGAGATGAGCATCGGGGTCGGCAGCGCGGTCGTCGGGCAGAAGCTGCTGACCGCGGTCTTCGGCGACGCGGCCGTACAGACCCTGGTATCGAAGTCGCGCGAGGATCTTGACGGTAAGGTTCATGCCTTGATGGATGCCGAATTCGCCCGGTATCTGGCTGTCCTCGACCAGCATCCGGTCGATCCCGAGGCTGCCAGGCAACTGACCGAGGCCGCGCGCGCGGTGGAGGACTGCACGTGACGGAAACGACGGAGACGGTCAGTGGCCCGGTTCGGGGTGCGACCGACGTCCTGACCAAGATCGACGCTCTCGCGAAGGCCGCGGGCCAGGGCCGGCTCGACCCAGTGGTGCTGAGCGAGGCCACCCAGATCGTCGACCGGGCCGGACAGCGGTTCCGGATGTCGGGCGAGCTGACCGTGGTCGCGCTGGCCGGCGCCACCGGGTCCGGGAAGTCGTCGCTGTTCAACGCGATGACCGGCCTGGACCTGGCTGCGATCGGTACCCGGCGCCCGACCAGCTCGATGCCGCTGGCCTGTGTCTGGGGCGAGGAGCCGGCCGGCGAGGTGCTGAACTGGCTGGGTATCCCGCGCCGGCACCAGGTGCAGCACCGTAGCTCGCTGGAGGAAGCGCAGTCGGAGGACCTCGACGGCCTGATCCTGCTCGACCTGCCCGACCACGACTCGATCGAGGTGGAGCACCGGCTGATCGTCGACCGGCTGGTCGAACTGGTCGACATGCTGGTCTGGGTGGTCGACCCGCAGAAGTACGCCGACGCGGCGCTGCACGATCGCTACATCAAGCCCTACGCCTCGCACTCCGGGGTGATGGTCTTCGCGCTGAACCACGTCGACAAGCTCACGCCGGATCAGCGGAAGAGCTGCCTGGAGGACCTCGAGCGCCTGCTGAAGAAGGACGGTCTCAAGTCGCCGACCGTCGTGGCGACCTCGGCGGTCAGCGGTGACGGACTGGACGAGGTGCGCGGCCTGCTGGTCAAGCGGGTCAGCAACAAGCGCTCCGCCAAGGAGCGGATCGCTGCCGACGTGGATCGCGTCGCGGAGCGGATGGCGAAGCAGTGCGGCACGGCCAAGACTCCGGAGATCGCCGACGCCGACGTCACGGAACTGGTCGAGGCGCTCTCGGATGCGAGCGGCCTGCCGGTGGTGGTCGACGCCGTACGCCGGTCCTACCTGCAGCGCGCGCAGGCCGCGACCGGTTGGCCGCTGACCAAGTGGATCGGGCGGATGAGGCCGGACCCGCTCCGTGGGCTGCAGCTGGACGAGGTCTCCCGCCAGCAGGGCAAGGCGTTGCGCAAGTCGGCAACCAGCGAGGTCGCCAGCGCGCGCATCTCGTTGCCTGCGGCAACTCCGGTGCAGCGGGCCCGGATGGACAGCGCGGTGCGCACGATCACCGATCGCGCCTCCGCCGGTCTGTCGCGGCCTTGGGCCGACTCGGTCCGGACCGCGATCCGACGTCGTGAGGAGTCGCTCGGCGACGAGCTCGACCAAGCGGTAGCCCGGACGGACCTCGGCAACACCACCAACCCGGGATGGTGGAATGCCGCGAAGTTCGTTCAGTGGCTGCTGTTCCTGGTGGCGTTGGGTGGTGCGGCCTGGTTGCTCGCCGCGCTGGTGGCACGGATCGCCGGCGGCGACGTGCCGCTGCCAGGTGCGGGTGGAATCGCCTACGCATGGATCATGCTGGTCGGTGGTGCAGCTCTTGGCTTCGGCCTCGCGGTGCTCTGCCGGCTGGCTGCCGTCAGCGGCGCCGCGCGGCGGGCCCGTGCAGCCGAGCAGGCGCTGCGCGGCGAGCTCGAGAAGGTTGCCGACAGCCACGTTGTGGCGCCGGCCCGGGCCGAGCTCGAGGCCTACACCACCTGCCGCGACACCCTCGCGGTCGCCCGCGGCTAGTTGTCCTGCACTAGGAGACCAGCGGCTCATACCGTTGGTCTCCTAGCTCAACGGGGCCAAGGCCGACGAAGAAGCTGCGGATGTCCTCAGCGAGCAGCTCCGGCACCTCCATCGCGGCGAAGTGGCCGCCGCGCTCGAACTCGGACCAGTGCCGGATGTCGTACAGCCGCTCGGCCAGCGGTCGCACCGACTGGGTGATGTCGTGCGGGAGCACTGCGACTCCCACCGGGACCGGACACGGCTGCGCCCCTCGTGGTGTGTCGTGGTGCAGTCGTGCCGACGAAGCCGCGGTGGCGGTCAACCAGTACAGCGCGACGTTGGTGAGCAGTTGCTCGTCGGTGATGGTCGAGCGCGGATCCGTCCACTGAGCGAAGCGCTCGGCGATCCAGACCAGCTGACCGACCGGCGAATCTGTCAACGCGTACCCGATGGTCTGCGGTGTGAGCGCCTGCAACGCCTGGTACGGCGGCCGATTCGTCATCAGGTGCCGAATCTTGTCCAGGCGAGCCTCGTCGACGTCGGACAGGTCGAGCCCGGCGTTTGGGTTCGGACGCGTCGGGAGGTAGTTCACGTGGACGCCGACCACGTGCTCGGGGTCGACCGCTCCGAGCGCCATCGAGATCCCGGAACCGAAGTCACCGCCTTGTGCGCCGTAGCGCTCGTATCCGAGGCGCTGCATCAGCTCGGCCCAGGCCCGCGCGATCCGGTTGATGTCCCAGCCGCGCTCGTGGGTCGGCCCGGAGAAGCCGTAACCCGGGATCGACGGAATCACCAGGTGGAAGTCGCGGGACAGTGGCTCGATCACGTCGAGAAACTCCAGGAACGAACCGGGCCAGCCGTGGGTCAGGATCACCGCGAGCGCATCGGGTCGCGGAGATCTGACATGGAGGAAGTGGATGTTCTGACCGTCGATCTCGGTCCGGAAGTGCGGCAGCTCGTTCAGGGCGGCCTCGTGCTTGCGCCAGTCGTAGTCGTCACGCCAGTGGTCGGCCAGCTCCTTGAGGCGCGCCAAAGGGAAGCCGTAGTCGGACCCGGCGACGGCTACTTCGTTCGGCCAGCGGGTGCGCGCCAGCCGGTCGGCCAGGTCGTCGAGGTCGGGTTGAGGGATGTCGATGCGGAACGGCTCGATCATGGGTGTCACTCCATCTGCAGGGTGCGGGACTAACGTTCGGGTGACTAACGTTAGTGCTCCGAACGATAGCATGATCGTTCGGCGTCCGAACGATTCGCTATGCTCCTTGGATGGAGGACTCCGGGAACGCGGCGCCCAGATGGGCGGGAATGCCTACCTGGCTGCTCGGCCAAACCGCTCAGCACGCCGGTCGCTTGGTGGTCGACGGCTTCTCGTCCGTCGGTGCGCGCGGCTACCACTACCGCGTGCTGGCGACGCTGGACGACTTCGGCCCGGCCAGCCAGGCGTCGCTGGGGCGCCGGAGCGGCATTCATCTGAGTGACATGGTCGCGACGGTGAACGAGTTGGCCGAGCTCGGGTTTGTCGAGCGGGCGCCCGATCCCTCGGATCGTCGCCGCAATGTCATCTCGCTGACCACCGCGGGCAAGCGGCACCTGCGGCGTCTGGAGAGTCGACTCGCGGCCAGCCAGGACGAACTGCTCGCACCGCTGTCGGCCGAGGAGCGAGCGAGTTTGACGAACCTCCTGGCGACACTGCTCGACCACCACAACCAGCGAGCCGGCATCCCGGAGGAGCGCTGGCGCTGACCGGGAGCCCGCTCGGTGGTGGTTGAGCTGGCTTAGAGCTCGACGCCCGGAGCGAACTGGGCCATGGAGACCTTGGCGGCCTCCAGTGCGTCCTCCTCGGTGGTCGTGCCGGAGTCGCGGACGACCTGCAGCCAGGTTCGGACGGACTGCTCGTTGAACTTGAGCATCTCCGGCGAGTTGGCGAAGGTGACGGGGTTGAAGTCGTCCGGCAGGCCGGTGACGTAGAGGGCGAGGCCGAGCAGGCCGCCGTCCCAGCCCGGGCCGACGTAGAGCGCGCCGCCGGCGCCAGGGGCCGGGATCTCCGTCACGACGTGCTCCAGTGCGAGGTTGGTCGAGTTGCCGGCTGCCGGGTGCAGCCTGATCTCCAGGAAGCTGTTCGGGCCGCCGTAGGTCACCTTGAATCGTTTGGGTGGCTCGCACTCGAGGATGTCGCCACCGGCCATGTCCTGCAGCTGGAAGCTGCCGCCCACCTGGAAGTCGCCGGTTGTCGGCCAGAACCAGCGGGCCAGCCGGGCTGGGTCGGTCAGTGCGTCCCACAGCTCGTCGGGTGTGGCGCGGTACTCGCGACGCATGCGCAGGCTGACGGTCTCGCCCGTCCGGCTGACTTCCCGCTGGACGGCGTTGATGTGCTCGAGGATGTCGATCATGGCGCCCAGAATGCCGGTCGGCGCTTATATAAGTCAAGCCTGACATAGTCATGCGGCCTCGGCCTCCCGGGTGGTCGGGGTGAGGGGGAGGGTGGTCGTGGTGAACTCGTCGGGCGGGTAAGGCGCGCCGAGGCCGGGCTCCGAGGTGGACGCGGCGCCGGCGGCGGCTGCGCCGGCGGACGCTGCGCCGGGCAGCGCTGCGACTGTGTCGGCTGCGCCGGTGGACGGCGCGCCAGGGAATGCAGCGACTGTGTTGGCTCCGCCGGCGGACGCTGCGAGTGTGTCGGGTCCGCCAGTGGACGTCGCGTCAGTGGATGCTTCGCCGGTGAACCGTGCGCCGGTGGACGCTGCGACCTTGTTGGCGTCGCTGGGGGCGGAGTCGGAGGTGTCGTGGCGGAGTTGGTCGGGCCAGGGTGCTTCGGCGCGGGGGGCTGACTTGGTGAAGACGGTGGTGCCTCGGGAGAGGTCGTGGCCTACGGAGACGGCGTCCAGGACTACTCGGGAACGCAGTTCGCCGGCGTCGGTGGTCCACTCGCGGGTGCGGAGGCGGCCGGTGACGATGACCGGCTGGCCGACGTGGATGGACTCGAAGGTGTTCTGGGCGAGGGTGCGCCAGCATTCGACGTTGAACCAGGTGGTGGGACGATCGGTCCAGGCGCCGTCGGGCTGTTGCCATCGTGGGGTGGAACCGACCCGGAAGGTCGCCGTCGGTGTCCGGCCGCCGACCTCCTTGAACTGGGGCTCGCTGCCGACCCAGCCCTGCACTGTCACGTAGGTCTCGCTCATCGTGGCCACTGTCCTTTCGATCGCGGTGTCATCGGAGAAGATGCACGCGATCGGCCCGGAATTCAGGCCCGAGTTCAGGCCTGTGGACAACCGGTTGGGCTCGGGTGGTGCCGAGCGCATAGGCTCTGGGGTATGGCGGAATTCATCTATACCCTTCGCAACGTCCGGAAGGCGTTCGGCGACAAGGTCGTCCTCGACAATGTCACGCTGAACTTCCTGACCGGGGCGAAGATCGGCGTGGTCGGGCCGAACGGCACCGGCAAGTCCTCCCTGTTCAAGATCATGGCCGGGCTCGACCAGCCCTCCAACGGGGAGGGGCGGCTGGCGGAGGACGCCACGGTGGGGATCCTGCTGCAGGAGCCGCCGCTGACCGAGGGCAAGACCGTGCTGGAGAACGTCGAGGAGGGGGTCGGCGACACCAAGCAGAAGCTCGACCGCTTCAACGAGATCTCCGCCGAGCTGGCCGATCCGGACGCGGACTACGACACGCTGCTGGCCGAGATGGGTGACCTGCAGACCGAGCTCGACCACCGCAACGCGTGGGACGTCGACGCGCAGCTCGAGCAGGCGATGGACGCACTGCGGTGCCCGCCGGCCGACGTACTGGTGGACAACCTGTCCGGTGGTGAGCGGCGCCGGGTCGCGCTCTGCAAGCTGCTGCTGCAGCAGCCCGATCTGCTGCTGCTCGACGAGCCCACCAACCACCTGGACGCGGAGTCCGTGCTGTGGCTGGAGCAGCACCTGCAGAAGTACCCGGGCGCCGTCCTGGCGATCACCCACGACCGGTACTTCCTGGACAACGTCGCCGAGTGGATCCTGGAAATGGACCGCGGCAAGACGTATGGGTATGAGGGCAACTACTCGAAGTACCTGGAGACCAAGCAGCAGCGCCTCGTGGTCGAGGGCCAGAAGGACGCGAAGCGGCAGAAGATCCTGGAGCGCGAGCTCGAGTGGGTCCGGTCGAACGCGAAGGCCCGGCAGACCAAGAGCAAGTCCCGGCTGGCCCGCTACGAGGAGCTCGCGGCCGAGGCCGAGCGGTCCAAGAAGCTGGACATCGACGAGATCAACATCCCGGCCGGTCCGCGGCTGGGCAGCACGGTGCTCGAGGTCAGCAAGCTGGACAAGGGCTTCGGCGACCGCAAGCTGATCGACAACCTGAGCTTCTCGCTCCCGCGGGCCGGCATCGTCGGCATCGTCGGTCCGAACGGCGTCGGCAAGTCGACCCTGTTCCGGATGATCGTCGGCGAGGAGACGCCGGACGCGGGCACCCTGAAGCTCGGCGAGACCGTCAAGATCTCGTACGTCGACCAGTCGCGCGGCGGCCTGGACCCGAAGAAGACGGTCTGGCAGCAGGTCTCCGACGAGCTCGACTACATCAAGGTCGCGAACTTCGAGATGCCGAGCCGGGCGTACGTCGCCTCGTTCGGCTTCAAGGGCCCGGACCAGCAGAAGCCGACCGGCGTCCTGTCCGGCGGTGAGCGGAACCGGCTGAACCTGGCGCTGACGCTGAAGATGGGCGGCAACCTGCTGCTCCTCGACGAGCCGACCAACGACCTGGACGTCGAGACACTGCAGTCGCTCGAGGACGCCTTGCTGGAGTTCCCCGGTTGTGCTGTGGTCGTCTCCCACGACCGGTGGTTCCTGGACCGCGTCGCGACCCACATCCTGGCCTGGGAAGGCACCGACGAGGACCCGGCCAAGTGGTTCTGGTTCGAGGGCAACTTCGCGTCGTACGAGGCGAACAAGATCGAGCGCCTCGGCCCGGAGGCGGCCCGCCCGCACCGCGTGACGCACCGCAAGCTCACGCGCGACTGAGCCATGGAACGGCAGAACCCCGGGCGGCCCATCGGCCACCCGGGGTTCGTCATTTTTTACGTGCCGGGCTTCGGGTAGAGCTGGTTGAGTACCTGGAAGTCGTCGTTCGACGGGTGGGTGCTCCAGCCCGCGGCGACCGTCCCGCTCTTCAAGCAACTGTTGGTGGACGAGTTGTGGTCGAGGCCGAGGGCGTGCCCCAGCTCATGGCAGGTGCTCTTGGCGCGCTGCGTGGTGTTGGTGAGCAGCCGCGTGTTGAGTTCGACCTTGGCCGGGCCGGACGGAGCGTTCGGCGCCCACGTCGTCAGGCCGTACCAGGAGTCCGCGCTGCTGACCGCGTAGACGTGCACGCAGTGCGTGCCGTTACCGGGGCAACCTTGGGTGTACCACCGGTAGTACGAGTCGATCCCCGGTGACTGGTACCAGTCGTTCACCGCGGCAGTGACCGGGTAGCCGGCCGGGGTGTGGTCCAGGAAGTAGATCTGCGGGTCGTTGAACTGGTTGTACGCCCAGGCGTGGCTGCACCATGCGGCCGCCGTACCGACGAAGGGCGAACAGGCCAGGATCTGCGCTGGGCCCATCGTCTGCCCAGCCGGTACGACGCCCTGGACGCCCTTGGCGCGGAGTTCGGCGCGGAGCTTCTCGGCCGGCCCGGCGGGCTCGTACCGGGTCACGCTGGTGACTGCGCCCAACGCGTTCCGCTCGACCACGACGACCTCGTCGTCGGCAACGGTCGGCGCGGCTGCGGGTGCCTTGCCGGCCACGGGGGCGGCGCCGGCGGCGACTCCCCACGGCGAGATCGCGACGGCGACGGCGAACAGCGAAGCCGCTGCCGTCACCACAATCCTTCGTCTGACATGCCTCACGGATGGTCCTCTCTCGGGGCGGACGCCGGTCCGGGGACCGGCGAGGAATCCCCATGAGAACGCAGAAAATCTCGAACCGGCCAGGCTTCGGAACCGGCAGCTCCGGAACTGCCGGTGTTCGATCGTTCACCGTCAGTCGCTTGATAGTTAGCCCTTGCGCTAAGTGTTAGAGGAGGTTAATACTTAGCTTCATGGCACAGTATTCGCGCGAGGTCGACGGAGTGTTCGTTGCGCTGGCGGATCCGACCCGGCGGGAGGTGATCCGGCGGCTCGGGCGCGGACCGACGAGCGTGGGGGAGCTGGCCGCCGAGTTCCCGATGACGTTGCCGTCGTTCATGAAGCATGTCCGGACGCTGGAGTCGAACGGGTTGATCCGGACGGTCAAGACCGGCCGGGTGCGGACCTGTGTGCTCGATCGCGAACGGCTGGAGCTGGTGGACGACTGGCTCGCCGAGCAGCGGCGGATCTGGACGGACCGCACTGATCGCCTGGAGCAGTTCGTCACCGAATCGATGGAGGAGCAGTCATGAACCCCGACCTGGATCTGACCGTGGAGCGAGTCATTCGCGCACCGCGAGCAGTGGTGTGGAAGGCCTGGACCGACCCGGTGAGTTTCGCGAAGTGGTGGGTTCCGGCGCCGACGGTTTGCCGGGTCGAGCGTCTCGAGGCGCGGGCTGGTGGTGCTCTGGTGACTCAGATGAGCGACGACGGCGTGGACTTCGTTCCGCAGATGGATGCAACCTTCCTGGTGGTCGAGGAGCTGGAGCGGATCGTGTTCACGAACGCGATCGACAGCGCCTGGCGGCCGGCCAATCCGGAGCCGGTCACGATGGTGGCCGAGATCGTCCTGGCCGATCACGCCGACGGCACCGACTACCGGATCGTCGTACGGCATGGCGATCCGGCGTCGCGGAAACGCCATGCGGAGCTGGGATTCGCCGATGGGTGGGGGACTGTCACCAGACAGCTCGCCGAGCTGGTCGAGGCGGTCCGGTGAAGCTCGTCCTGACCGAGTTCGTCACCCTGGACGGCGTCAGCCAGGGCCCGGGTTCCCCGACCGAGGACACGACCGACGGCTTCACGCGTGGCGGCTGGCTCGTCCCGTTCATCGACGAAACCTTCGTACGGCGTACTGCCGAGTGGCTGGCGTTGGCCGACGGCCTACTGCTCGGACGCCGCACGTACGACGCGTTCGCGCGCGACTGGCCGCAGATCACAGACCCCGACGACCCGTTCACCGAGCGGATGAACGCCCTGCCGAAGTACGTCGTGACTCGGACCCTCACCGAAGGCTCGTGGAACCCCACGACCGTCGTCAGCAGCCTGGAAGACGTTGCAGAGTTGAAGAAAGCAACAGGTAACGAACTCCAGATCCACGGCAGCGCGCGTCTCGGCGATGCCCTGGTGAAGGCCGGCCTGGTCGACCTGGTGCGGCTGGTCGTGGCGCCGACGGTCATCGGGGCAGGTCGACGGTTGTTCGAGCATTCGGACGGCACGGCCGGACTGAAGCTGACCAAGCACGAGGCAACGCCGAGCGGTCTGATGCTCCTCGAGTATGAGAACCAAGGCGCCGCGCCGACCGCGTCGTACGAAGGCGTTACTGCGTTTGTGTGAGGTGGTCGTCGAGGACGCGCTCGACGACCGGCAGGTCCTCGGTGATGAGTGCCTTCCAAAGCGCCCAGCCGCGGGCGCGCGCCCAGGTGCCCGCGTCCTGCTGAACGGCATCGCGAAAGACGGAACGCGACGAGCCGGAGAAGAAGGTATAGGCGATCACGAGATCGCAGGCCGGATCGCCGACGCCCGAGGTGCCGAAGTCGATGACGGCCGAGAGCCGGCCGTCCTGGACCAACAAGTTGCCATGGGCAATGTCTCCGTGGAACCAGACCGGCGGCCGGTCCCAGGAAGTCGCCAGTGCGGCCTCCCACACCTCGCGGGCGAGGTCGGCGTTGATCCGTTCCTTCAGTGACGCGAGCGCTTCGACGGTCTCCGAGTGGTAGTGCGCCGGCGGGCCGCCTCGGTAGAAGCTGTGCGCGCCGGCCAATGGTCCGCCGGACGCATCACACTGCTGCAGAGCCAGGATGAACGACGCCACAGCCCGGGCGAACTCGTCCAGATCGGCAACGGTTTCGAGAGACGCCGTGGAGCCGTCTATCCACCGGCGGATCGCCCAGCGGTGCGGATAGCCTTGCCCTGGCTCGCCTTTGGCGACGGCCTCAGGAATGGGGACGGGAAGCGCCGGCGCCAGGATCGGCAGCCACTGGTGTTCCTTGTCGACGGCGGCCGCGTACGCCGCGGCGGTGGGCAGGCGCGCGGTCAGTTCGGCGCCGAGCCGGTACGTGCGGTTGTCCCAGCCGTCGACCTTGACCGGAGCGATCGGTAGTTCGGCCCACTTCGGGAACTGGTCGACGAGCAAGCGCCGTACCAGCTCTGCGGAGATGCCGGCGCGGCCGTCCTGATGGTGGTCTGTCACAGCTCGAGTCTGTCGGGAGATGCGAGTGCCGGGCCAACGCTTTAGTCGGCGGCTACAGAGTCGGCGAAGAACGCGAGGATGGTCCGCAGTTCGTCGTCGGTCCGGTTCGCGAGGACCGACTGCATGCGGGCGCCCTGCTCGGCGTACAGCGGCAGGAAGGTCTGCTGGATCGCCTCCAGTGACGGCGTCACCAGGACCTTGCGGCGGTCGGAAGGATCCGCCTTGCGACTGACGAAGCCGTGCGACTCCAGCCGGTCGATGACTCCGGTGACCGTGCCGGAGGTGAGGCCGCTGAACTCCGCGAGCTGGCGCGGCGTGAGCGGGCCGTGGGTCTGCAGCAGCGTCATGAACTGCGAGTCGCTGGCGCCCAGCCCGAGCTTGGCCGAGACCGAGTGGTTGAACAGGATCACGTCCGCGATGAACCGAATCACCTGCTGCTGGATCTCGGCGGTGAGCTCTTGTCTGGCTTTCGTCATGGTCTGCCTCAGCATAGAGCTTGTAATTCTCTCGGATTTCCAAGATACTCGAAACTCCAAGATACTTGAAGATCCGAGGAGAAGACCATGAAGGTGTTGGTGATCGGTGCCGGAACCGGCGGGCTGGCGTTGGCTCACGGGCTACTGCGGGCCGGCATCGAGGTGGCGGTGTTCGAGCGCGACGCGCTGCGCACCGACGGCCTGCACGGCTATCGGGTCGGCATCGACCCGGACGGCAGCCGAGCGCTGCACGCGCTGCTACCGCCCGAGCTGTACGACACGTTCGTGGCGACCAGAGCCCGCGATCCGAAGTACTTCAACATGCTCACCGAGGACCTCAAGGAGGTGCTCTCGCTGGAGCTGCCGCCGGTCACCGATCCGGTCGAGAGTGAGAAGTCGATCAGCCGGATGACGATGCGGCAGGTTCTGCTGACCGGCCTGGATGACGTGGTCGAGTACGGCAAGGAGTTCACCCGCTTCGAGCAGCACGGTGACCAGGTGACGGCCCACTTCACCGACGGTACGGCGGCCACCGGCGACCTGCTGGTCGCCGCGGACGGAGCCGGCTCCCGCGTACGGCGGCAATATCTCCCGCACGCGAAAACGGAAGAGACCGGGATCGTCGCGATCGCCGGCAAGTTGCCGATCACGCCGGAGAGCGCAGCGCTGGTTCCGGCGAAGGTCTTCGAAGGGATCACCCTGGTCAACGCCCCGCGCGGACTGGCCTGCATCCTGCATGTGATGGAGTTCCAGTGGGACCGCGACGGCAACGTCAAGGACGGTATCGGCGGCAACACCGAGGAGCTGATCCGGCGTTGGCCGGGCCTGCAGTTCGACAACACCCGCGACTACATCAACTGGGGGCTGTCAGCGACGAAGGACAAGCTCCCGGCGAACATCATGGAGCTCGCCGGAAAAGATCTGGTCGATGCCGCGCTCGAGCTCACGCCCGGCTGGCACCCGAATCTGCGCCGACTGTTCGAGCTGACCGATCCGGGCACCTGCTTCCCGGTGAACATCCGGACCTCGGTGCCGCTCAAGCCCTGGGAGACGACGAATGTGACCCTGCTCGGGGATGCGATCCACACCATGACGCCAGGTCGCGGCGTCGGGGCGAACACCGCGCTGCGCGACGCCGTGAACCTCTGTCGCCAGTTGATCGAGGTCCGGGACGGCCGCAGCGAGCTGATTCCGGCGGTCCGCGAGTACGAGGCGAAGATGATCGACTACGGCTTCGACGCGGTCCTCAAGTCCCGCGCGCAGATGACCTCGGCCGATCCCGTCCACAAGCCCGTGATCGGCCGGGTGGCGCTGGCCGGCCTGCGCACCGCGATGCGCACCGTCAACAACGTGCCGTCGTTGAAGCGTCGCATGCGTGACTCGATGCTGGCCTACCGCGGCGCCGACCGCGACGAACTGGAACTCAAGCTCTGATCAGTGCTGGCCGATGTGCTCGGAGACGGCGTCGAAGACACGACCGACCGCGGCGAAGTCCTCGGGGCTCGCCAGGTCGACCAGGTTCTCCCGGACGCCCTCGACATGGGTCGGTGCGGCCTCGACCAGCAGGTTGTGGCCCGCGTCGGTCAGCTCCGCCCAGACGCCGCGCTTGTCGCTCGTGCACGACGTGCGGCGGACCAGCTCGGCCGCTTCCAGCCGTCCGATCGTGTGGGTCAGTCGCGACCGGCTCTGGTGCAGGCGGTCGGCCAGGTCGGCCATCCGCAGCCGCCGATCGGGCGACTCCGAGAGGCGGACCAGGATCTCGTAGTCGTTGATACCGATGCCGAAGCGGCGCAGGTCGTCGTCCAGCTTGGCCATCAGGCGTGCGGTGCCCAGCAGGTAGGCGCGCCAGGCCACCTGCTGCTCGGCGTTCAGCCACCGGGTCTCAGTCGTCGTCGTCACGTGGACCAGTGTACCGGGAATGTAGTTGACTTTTAAACCGTTGATCCGTAGTGTCGTGATCAACAGGTTGACACAACAACCCGACACTGACCACGTCGCCCCCGACATAGCCTGTACTTCCTGAGAGGACCTCATGACCGAGACCGTCAGCACCCCCACCACCACCATCCCCGGCCTGGTTTCGGGCACGTACGCCCTCGACGCGGCGCACACCGAGATCGGCTTCACCGTTCGGCACCTGATGACCAAGGTGCGCGGCACCTTCCAGGAGTTCAGCGGCGAGATCGTCGTCAAGGACTCGCTCGAGGACTCGACCGCCAACGTGAGCATCGAGCTGGCCTCGGTGCACACCCGCAACGAGCAGCGCGACGGCCACCTGCGCTCCGGCGACTTCTTCGACGCCGAGAACTCCCCGAAGATGACGTTCGTGAGCACCGCGCTCAAGGCCGAGGGTGACGACTACATCCTGGCCGGCGACCTGACCATCAAGAACGTCACCAAGCCGGTCGAGCTCGCCTTCGAGTTCCTCGGCGTCGAGCAGAACGCCTACGGCCAGACCATCCTCGGCTTCGAGGCCTCCACCTCGATCAGCCGCAAGGAGTTCGGCATCGACTTCAACGTCCCGCTCGAGGGTGGCAAGCTCCTGATCGGCGACAAGGTGGACATCCACCTCGACATCCAGGCCGCACTGCAGGCCTGAAGGTAAGACCCGAAAGCCCCGCATCCCGGGTGGGTGCGGGGCTTCGTCATGCCTGGACCATGCGGTGGGCGAGGTCTCCGTAGAGCTTGCCCAAGGCGTCCGGGTCGCCCCGATGCGGCGTGTACCACCGCGCCACGTCGATCGACAGTGACAGTACGGCGAGCGTCGTACCAGGCAGGTCCGGTACGGCGAACGATCCGTCCCGTACGCCGTCCGCCAGCACCTGCTCGATCTCCGTGGAGATGGCCCGGCGGATCGTCGCGACCTCGGCCAGGTGTTCGGGCGACAGGGCGTTCAGCTCGTACTGCACCACGTGCGCGATGGTGTGGTGCCGCGCATGCCACGCGGTGAAGGCGGCGACCAGCGAGCGGAGGCGATCCGCGGGAGTCTCGCCGACGTTGGCCGATCGCAGGATCGCGAGTGCCGCGTTGTGGCCGTAGAGGCTGATGTCGAAGAGCAGACGCTCCTTGGACGGGTAGTGCACGTAGAGCGCGGCCGGGCTCATGCCGGCGCGGGACGCGATGTCGCGGGTCGTCGTCGCCTGGAAGCCGCGCTCGGCGAACGCGTCGATGGCGCCCGTCAGCAGCCGGCGCGCGGCGGCGGGCTCGACGTGGGCCCAATCGAGGGGATCGGTGACTGCGGACACGTTGACACCCTGCACCAAACGGGTGAAGCTAAGCAAGCGCTTAGCCACAGATCACACGAGCTCGGAGGCACCCGATGGACCGCGTCATCTTCAACGAGGATCACCACGCCTTCCGGGCCAGTGCCAAGGAGTACTGCGACCGGTCGCTGGTACCGCGGATGGAGCAGTTCCTCGAGGAGAAGACGATCGACCGGGCCGCCTGGCTCGAAGCCGGCAAGCAGGGCTTCCTCGGTCTCGACGTCCCCGAGGAGTACGGCGGCTCCAGCGTCGGCGACTACCGGTTCAACCAGGTGTTCGCCGAGGAGGTCTCGAAGGTCTCCGCCTCGCTGTCGAGCTGCTTCGGCATCCACTACGACTGCGCCGCGCCGTACTTCGTCGACCTCGGCACCGAGGAGCAGAAGCAGCGCTGGCTGCCGAAGTTCTGCTCCGGTGAGTACGTCGCCGCGATCGGCATGACCGAGCCGTCCGGCGGCTCCGACCTGGCCGCGCTGAAGACGACCGCGAAGAAGGCCGACGGCGGCTGGGTGCTGAACGGGTCCAAGACCTTCATCACCAACGGCGACATGGCCGACCTGGTGATCGTGGCCGCCCGGACCACCCCGGAGAAGGGCGCGAAGGGCATCACGCTGTTCGTCGTCGAGGAAGGGATGGAGGGCTTCGCCCGCGGGCGCAAGCTGGACAAGGTCGGGCAGACCGAGTCGGGCACCTCGGAACTGTTCTTCGAGGACCTCTTCGTTGCCGATGACAACGTTCTCGGCGAGCTCGACCGCGGCTTCATCCACATGATGGAGCGCCTCGCCCAGGAGCGGATCGGCGCCGCGGTGTCGAACATCGCGCACGCCGCCCAGATCCTCGACGAGACCATCGAGTACGTGAAGCAGCGCAAGGCCTTCGGCCAGCCGGTCGGCTCGTTCCAGTACAACAAGTTCCTGATCGCCGAGCTCGTCACCAAGGTCGAGGTCACCCAGGCGTACGTCGACAACGGCGTGGTCGCGCACGACGAGAACCGGCTGACCGCCGTGGACGCGGCCAAGACCAAGTGGTGGAGCGCCCACGTGCAGAACGAGGTGCTCGACGCCTGTGTCCAGCTGCACGGCGGCTACGGCTACATGAACGAGTACCGCGTCGCCCGCGCTTGGCGGGACGCGCGCGTCACCAAGATCTGGGCCGGTTCGAACGAGATCATGAAGGAACTCATCGGCCGCGACCTCGGCCTGTAGAAGGAGACTCGCGAAATGCCTGAAGCAGTCATCGTCTCGACCGCCCGCTCGCCGATCGGCCGTGCGAACAAGGGGTCGCTGACCACCATCCGGCCCGACGATCTCGCGGTCCAGATGATCAAGGCGGCGACCGACAAGATCGGTCTGACCGGCGACCAGATCGAGGACCTGATGCTCGGGTGCGCGGAGCCGCACGACGAGCACGGCGGCAACATGGCCCGCCGGGTCGCGGTGCAGCTGGGCTGGGACACCGTGCCCGCCACCACGGTCAACCGGTTCTGCGCGTCCTCGACCCAGACCGCGCGGATGGCCTTCCACGCGATCAAGGCCGGTGAGGGTGACATCTTCGTCAGCGCCGGCGTCGAGTGCGTCTCGCGGTACAAGAACTTCGGCTCCGCCGGCGTCGGCGACCCGAGCTCGTTCAACGAGCAGTTCACCGACGCGGTCGCGCGGACGGCGAAGTACGCGGAGACCAACGAGACCTGGCACGACCCGCGCGAGGACGGCTACCTGCCGGACATCTACATCTCGATGGGGCAGACCGCGGAGAACGTCGCGACCCTCAAGGGGATCAGCCGCGCGGACCAGGACGCGTTCGGCGTCCGCTCGCAGAACCTGGCTGAGAAGGCGATCAACAACGGCTTCTTCGAGCGCGAGATCTCACCCGTGACGCTGCCCGACGGCACGGTCGTCAGCAAGGACGACGGCCCCCGGGCCGGTACGACGCTCGAGGGCGTCAGCGGCCTGAAGCCGGTGTTCCGTCCCGACGGCACCGTGACCGCCGGCAACTGCTGCCCGCTGAACGACGGCGCGGCCGCGGTCGTGATCATGAGCGACACCAAGGCGCGTGAGCTCGGCCTGACCCCGCTGGCCCGGATCGTGTCCACCGGCGTGAGTGGTCTGTCGCCCGAGATCATGGGCCTCGGTCCGGTCGAGGCGTCGAAGCAGGCGCTGGCCCGCGCCGGGATGAGCATCGGCGACATCGACCTGGTCGAGATCAACGAGGCCTTCGCGGTCCAGGTGATCGGCTCGGCGCGCGAACTCGGCATCGAAGAGGATCGGCTGAACGTGCACGGCGGCGCGATCGCGCTCGGTCACCCGTTCGGCTCGACCGGTGCCCGGATCATGACGACCCTGGTGAACGGTCTGCAGTTCGAGGACAAGCAGTTCGGCCTCGAGACGATGTGCGTCGGCGGCGGTCAGGGCATGGCCATCGTCCTGGAGCGCCTCAGCTGATGAGCCTCGAGAACCGTACGGCGATCGTCACCGGAGCCTCTCGCGGAATCGGGCTGGCGATCGCCCACCGGCTGGTCGCGGACGGCGCTCGCGTCGTCATCACCGGTCGCAACCAAGAGGCTCTCGACGCGGCCGTCGAGTCGTTGGGCGGCCGCCCGCATGCCCTCGGGATCGCGGGCAACACCGCGGACGGCGCTCATCGCGGCGCCACGGTCGCGGCCGCGGTCGCGACGTACGGGTCGTTGGATCTGCTGGTCAACAACACCGGGATCAACCCGATCTACGGCGACCTGCTCGACATCGAGGCCGGTGTCGCCGCGAAGATGGTCGACACCAACGTGCTGGCCACGATCTCCTGGGTGAAGGCCTGCCGGGACGCTTGGATGGGCAACCACGGCGGCGCGGTGGTCAACGTGTCGTCGCTGGCGGGACTCTCGCCGTCGCCCGGAATCGGCTGGTACGGCGCGACCAAGGCGATGCTGTCCCGCGTCACGGCGGAGTTGGCCCTCGAGCTCGCACCCGAGATCCGGATCAACGCAGTGGCTCCGGCGGTCGTGAAGACCAAGTTCGCCGGAGCTCTCTACGAAGGGCGTGAGGACGAGGTGGCCGGGACGTACCCGCTGGCCCGGCTCGGCCGCCCCGAGGATGTCGCCTCGCTGGTGTGGTTCCTGCTCTCCGACGAGGCGTCCTGGATCACCGGTCAGACCATCACGATCGACGGTGGCCTCACCCTCAACGGCGGTATCGCCGGCTAGGGCTGCCGGCCCTGCCAGGCCGCCAACCGGTCGTACGGTGATGCGTCGTCGGCGACCGGTACGACCGGACCGAACGGGATGTGTCCGCCACGCGGCTCAGCCGGAAGGAACCGGACGAGCATCGGCAGTACCTGGTTGGCTAGTGCGTCGTCGAGCTGGTCGAGTCGGCCGGTCGCTTTCCCCAGGTCCCACGAGTGCGTGGTGAGCTCGCCGGTGTAGGCGGCGAGTGCTGCTGCGCCCGGGAACGTGCCGAACGGCAGCTTGCAGATCCGCTCGAGGATGCCGTCGTCGGTCAGGGTCTCGTCGAGCGCAGTCCGGTGTTGCTTCCAGGTGCCGGGAATGTCCGGGCTGTCGGTCACCGACGGAATCGTCAGTGGGTCGCCGCCCGACAGTGCGAGGTCGATGCGGTGCACGACCGAGAGCAGGTGACCGAGCAGCGTGCGGACGTCGTACTCCGGGCACGGGGTCGACAGCGTCAGCTGGTCAGGACTGACACGGTCGATGAGGTTCTGGGTCTGGTCGAGTGCACGGATGAACAGGGGGCGTGGGTCAGCATTCGTCATGTCCCTACCTTCGGGCTTGATAGGTGACATCTTCTGTCGCCTATTCTGACCAAGTGCGAGCCGACCGGTTGTTGCAGATCATCCTGTTGCTGCAGCGCCATGCGCGGCTGAGCACGCGGGAGCTGGCCGAGCGGCTGGAAGTGTCCAAGCGCACGGTGATGCGGGACATGGAGGCGCTGTCAGCCGCCGGCGTTCCCGTGTACGCCGAACGCGGGCGCAACGGCGGTTGCGTGCTGCTCCCGGGGTACCGCGCTGACGTCAGTGGGCTGACGCCGCGCGAGGCGCAGGCACTGTTCGCGTGGTCCGGCCGGTCCGAGCTGTCGGACGAGTTAGGGCTGCGGACGAGCCTCAAGTCGGCCATGGGCAAGCTCTCCGCGACTCTGCCGGCAGAACTGCAGGATGACGCCGCTGCGCTCTCCAGTGCGATCGTGGTGGACCGCCGGCGCTGGTTCGCCGAGGCCGAGGACCACGGCGCTTTGCCGGTACTGCGGCAGGCCGTGGTGGCCGAGCGTCGCGTGCGACTGCGTTACGCATCAGCGAGCAGCGGGCTGCAACGCCGTACCGTCGATCCGTGGGGGCTGGTTGAGCAAGCCGGGCGCTGGTATCTGGTGGCCGCACACCGGGGCTCCGCACGGATGTACCGGGTGTCGCGGATCGAGCAGGTCGACGTCCTGGAAGAGGCGGCGGACCGACCAGCCGGTCTGGACGTCAGAGCCGAGTGGGAGCGGCTACGGGCCAACCTGGAGCAGGGCTCTGGACCGACCGGTGTTCAGGCGATTGTGCGGGTGCGTCCCGATCGGGTCGACATTCTGCGGCGCGTGGTCACGCCGTTCCTGTCGAAGGGCGCCATCCCGCGTGAGGTTCCCAGTGACGACGAGTGGACCGGGCTGGAGCTGGACTTTCGCGTTCGCGAGGCCGCGTGCGGGATTCTGATCGCCTTCGGGCCTGAGGTCGAAGTGCTCGGCCCGGCCGACCTGCGGGAGCGGTTGCTGGAGCTGGCTCGCGGAGCCGTTGCGCTCTACGGCGGACTCCCCGCCGCCGGTGACCACGTCGTGTCCCAGCACGATGGCGCTTCCGGCGGTCGGGGCGTTCAGTCCAACAGCACCGGGTAACTCTAATCCCCCGGAGGCGCACGACCGAATCACAGACCGCGCGCGGCGGTTGCGATCACGTTGCTGTTCGGTTCGGACCGTAAATCCGTGGCGTGGCGCGAGTGTCGCTGTCTATCGTCCGACCATGACGACAGGGGTACAGATCCGGCCGGTGACCAGTGCCGACGCCGAGGCGGTCGCGGCGCTGCGCCGGGCTGTCTACGAGTACAAGATCATGTCGGTGGACGCGGCCCGGCACATGATCACCGTCTCGTCGCCGGCCGAGCGGTTCCTCGCCCTGGTCGCCGAGACCGATGGTCAGGTGGTCGGCTGGGGTTCGGCGGGACTGAACGTCTGGACCAGCGAAGCGGGCCAGAGCAACATCTCGATCTACGTGCACCCTGACCTGCGCAAGCAGGGAATCGGCAGCACGCTCGCGGACCGGTTGCACCAGCACCTGACCGAGATCGGTGCGGTGCGGGCGCGCACGTTCGCGCCACCGGACGGTCTGGAGTTCGCCCGCAACCGGGGCTACGACGGCACCCGCCAGGTGCACTACTCCGGGGTGCAGACGGCCGTGCTGCCGCCGCAGCCGCCGACTCCGGAGGACATCACGCTGGTGACTGTGGACCAGCTCGAACCGCGGCAGGTGTTCCTGGCCGACACGGTCGCTTCGCTCGACGAGCCGAGCGACTACCCGATGGACACGGCCGACTACGACGAATGGCTGGAAGAGATCTGGACGGCGCCTGGTCTCGACAAGTCGCTCAGCGTTGCCGCGATGGTCGGGTCCGAGGTGGTCTGCTACACCGCGGTCGAGACCGACGGCGATCGGGCCTGGTCGGGGATGACCGGCACGATCCCGGCGTACCGGGGGCGCGGGCTGGCCAAGCTGGTCAAGTCGGTCGCCCTGCGGCGCTGCGCCGCGGCCGGTATCACCGCCGCCTACACGTCCAACGACGACGAGAACGGCGCGATGCTTGCCGTCAACAACTGGCTCGGCTACCGCCGGGTCCAGACCGAGCTGGCCTTGCTGCGCGCCTTCTGATTCGGCTACGTGCCGTGGTGATATCGACCTGTAACGTGACAATGTCTGCAATATCCACCACGGCACAGGTTATCTTCCGGGGAACTTCGGTGAAGGAGTTCTCATGGAGATCAGGGCTGCTGAAGAGGGCGATCTCGCCGGCTTACTCGCTCTGCACGACCAGCTCGCGCCCTACCTCGTGGTCACCGAGGTCGGACTGCGGGACCGGCTGACGACGCCGCCGGCGCCCGGGCAGGGGACGTTCACCGCAGTGGACGGTGACCACGTCGTGGGGACGGCGACGACCGGGTTGATCGCCGGCTCCGATCCGCTCGACGGACAGTTGCGGGTGCTCGTTCGCCCGGAGTACCGCGGACAGGGGATCGGAACCCGGCTGGTCGACGCGGCTCACGACGTACTACGTGCCGCGGGAGCGACCACCGCACGCGTGTTCGCGGAACCGTCGGCAGGGGAGTGGGCCGGCCGTTGGGGCTATCGCCAGACGCGGCAGGTGCACTATGCCGGGATCGATCCGCGGAAGGCGCCGGACCTTCCAGAGCTGCCGTCCGGGGTCGACCTGATCCCGCTGAACGAAGCCGATCCGCACCAGCTCTACGCGGCCGATGTGATTGCCCAACGCACCAAACCGGGCGATGCCAAGATCGTTGCCCGGCCGTACGGCGAATGGTTGTGGGCGATCTGGGAGTCGCCGGTGATGGTTCTCGACCTCAGCGTGGCGGCCCTGTACGCCGGTGAGATCGCCGCGTTCACGTTGGGCAACGGCGATCACACGAAGGTGTGGTCACAGATGACCGCGACGATGCCGGAGTTCCGGGGCCGCGGGCTGGCCAAGCTGGTCAAGGCCGCCGCCCTGCATCGGGCCGCCGCAGCCGGGGTGCAGAACTGCTACACCGCCAACTACGACGGCAATGCGCCGATGCTCGCCGTGAACGAGTGGCTCGGCTACTACCGCGTCGCCACTCACTCGGTGATGGTCTGTCCCCTTTAAGGAACGAGCAGTACGACGGTCTCCGCGACGCAGGCCGGCTTGGCGGAGTTCTCCAGCTCGATGACCCAGTTGAGCGAGACCTGGACGCCGGCCGGGGTCTCGGCGGCGTTGGCGATCGAGGCGCCGGCACGGACTCGCGAGCCGACCGGGACCGGCGTCGGGAACCGGACCTTGTTCACGCCGTAGTTGAGCTTCGCGGTGACGCCGGAGACGGAGAACAGCTCCTCGCCGAAGCGCGCGATCAGGCTCAGCGTCAGGTACCCGTGGGCGATCGTGCCGCCGTACGGGCCCTTGGTTGCGCGTTCGACATCGACGTGGATCCACTGGTGGTCCCCGGTGGCCTCGGCGAACTGGTTCACCTGCTCCTGGGTGATCTCGAGCCACTCGGTCTCGCCGAGCGAGGTGCCGACCGCGTTCGCTACTTCGTCGACACCGTTGAACGACTTCGCCATGGTCGAAACCCCTCAGTTCCGGGGTCCACCGGCGACGTACAAAACCTGGCCGGAGACGAAGCCGGACTCCTCGCTGCAGAAGAACGACGCGGCGGCGGCGATGTCCTCGGGCTTACCGGTGCGCTGCACCGGGATCGAGGCCGCGGTGGCCTTCTTGAACTCCTCGAAGTCCACGCCGACCCGGGCCGCGGTCGCCGCGGTCATGTCGGTCTCGATGAAGCCCGGCGCGATCGCGTTCGCGGTGACGCCGAACTTGCCCAGCTCGAAGGCGAGCGTCTTGGCCAGGCCCTGCAGGCCGGCCTTCGCGGAGGCGTAGTTCGCCTGGCCGCGGTTGCCCAGTGCGGAGGTCGACGACAGGAACACCATCCGGCCGTAACCGGCCTCGACCATGTGCGCCTGGACGGCCTTCGACATCAGGAAGCTGCCCTTGAGGTGCACCGACATCACGGTGTCCCAGTCGTCCTCGGACATCTTGAAGAGCAGGTTGTCGCGCAGCACGCCGGCGTTGTTCACCAGGATCGTCGGGGCGCCGAGCTCGGCCACCACCCGCTCGACCGCGGCGGCGACCTGGTCGGCCTTGCTCACGTCGGCACCGATCGCGACGGCCTTGCCGCCGGCCTCGGTGATCGCCTTGACGGTGCCTTCACAGGCGCCTTCGTCCAGGTCGAGGACCGCGACCGCGTTCCCGTCCTTGGCCAGCCGGAGCGCGACGGCCGCGCCGATTCCCCGGGCTGCCCCGGTCACGATCGCCACTCGCTGCTGCGTCATCGCCGCTCCCTACCGGTAGGTACTCGTTGCTGGGGATGACATTACCCACGCTGTGTGAGCCCGGGAGTGCTCAGGATGCGATGATCGCCGTGTGGATCATCACAACCGGCACGTTTACTTCTGTCCGCTGCGATGGGGCGACATGGACGCGCTGGGTCACGTGAACAACGGCAAGTACGTCGACTACCTCCAGGACGCCCGCGTGGACTTCCTGTTCCGGACCGCCGCCGACCTCGGCGCGGACACCCTGGATACCGGGCTGCTGGTCGCCCGGCACGAAGTCCAGTACCGCGCGCCGTTGCGGTTCCGTCCCGAGCCGGTCCGGATCGAGCTGTGGATCAGCGAGATCAAGGCGGCCCAGTTCACCGTCGACTACGAGATCCTCGACGTCGAGCCGACCAGGACGACGTACGTCGAGGCCCGGACCAAACTGGTCCCGTTCGACTTCAAGGCCAACCGCCTGCGCCGGATCACCCCGGAAGAGCGCGAAGTGCTGTCGAAGCTGGTGGGCAAATGACCTTCACGCACCCCGTGCTGGTTCGCTGGTCGGACATCGACTCCTACGACCACGTGAACAACGTCCGGTACTTCGACTATCTGCAGGAAGCCCGGATCGCGTTCCTGAGTCAGCTGGCCGAGACCCAGGACTACTTCGCCGACTATCCGTGCGTCCTGGTCAGTCAGACCGTCGACTACCTGCGCCCGATCCTGCTCCGGCACCCGCCGTACGACGTGGACGTGTGGATCGAGTCCGTCGGTACGACGTCGTACACGATGGGCTCGCGGATCGTCGACCGCAGCGGCGGCGCGGAGGACGTGTACGCGAAGGCGGTCTCGGTGATCGTCGCCGTGGACGGCGTCACGCACGCCAAACGCGAGCTGTTCGAGCCCGAGCGGGCAGCCCTCCTCAGCGCCGTTAGGTCGACTTGAGACACTGGAACCGACATGAGTGACGCAGAGAGCTTCTACGACGCCGTCGGTGGGGCGGACACCTTCCACCGGCTGGTGGCGGCCTTCTACCGTGGCGTCGCCGCCGACCCCGAGCTACGCCCGATGTACCCCGAGGAGGACCTCGGTCCGGCCGAGGTGCGGTTCCGGATGTTTCTGGAGCAGTACTGGGGCGGACCGAAGACCTACTCCGACGAGCGCGGACATCCGCGGCTGCGGATGCGGCACGCGCCGTTCGCGGTCACGCCGAGCTCGCGGGACCGCTGGCTGGGCCACATGCGCGCCGCACTGGACGAGATCGCCCTGCCGCCCGATCGGGACGAGGAGATCTGGCGGTACATGGTGATGGCCGCGCACAGCATGGTGAACACCGACGAACCGCAGTACCCGGGCGCGATCGACGTGTCCGGCAAGTAGACCTACTCCCCGAGGAGAGAACTCGAGCATGGCAACCACTCGTACGGCCAAGACGCACTGGGAAGGCTCGCTGATCGAGGGCGCCGGGCAGGTCGCCCTGGAGTCCTCCGGGGTCGGCACCTTCGACGTCTCGTGGGCGTCACGCGCCAACGACGCGAACGGCAAGACCAGCCCGGAAGAGCTGATCGCGGCCGCGCACTCGGCGTGCTTCTCGATGGCGCTGTCGCACGCGCTGGCCCAGGGCGGCAACGCACCGGAGTCCCTGGACACCTCCGCCGACGTCACCTTCCAGCCGGGTGAGGGCATCACCGGGATCGTGCTGTCGGTCAACGGCAAGGTGCCGGGCCTGACCGCCGACGAGTTCGCCGAGTTCGCCGAGGACGCGAAGAAGAACTGCCCGGTCTCCCAGGCGCTGGCCGGTACGACGATCACGCTGGACGTCACCTTCACCGCCTGAACATGCGAGAGCGCCCCAGTCCAGGTGGACTGGGGCGCTCTGTGTTTGTCAGCCGTGGAACTGCGCGACGACCTTCGTGAAGGCGTATGCCGTCTGTGAGATCCCGCTGCAGTCCGAGCCGGCGTCACCGCCGCTGCCGCACTGCCGGTCCCGGTTGACGGCCCAGAAGGTGAACCGGGCCAGGTGGTGCTGCTGGGCGTAGCCGAGCATCTGCTGGAAGTCGGTCAGCCGGACGGTCTCGTTGTCGTCGGTCTTGCCGTTCATCGACGAGATGCCCATGTGCCGGTACGCCGTGTCGTCGCTCCAGCCGTAGGCGCTCTTCAGCTTGGCCTTGAGGCCCTCGGAGGCCTGCTGGGTCAGCGTGGCCATGTTGCCCGAGCCGGCCCCGAAGTCGAACGGCATCAGCACCCAGCCGTCCGGGGTGAAGCCGGAGTTCTTCGCCTTGGTGATCAGGCTGCTGCCCCACGAGTCCGGGCCGGTCTGCTCGGTGCCCATCGTGAGGTAGATCTTCAGCCCGGCGTTGTTGTTCCGGATCGTCTTCAGCGCGTCCACGACCCGCTGCTGGACGGTGTTGTTCTGGAACTCGGTGTTCTCGATGTCGATGTCGATCGCCTTCAGCCCGAAGGCGTTGATCACCTTCTGGTAGGCGCCGGCCAGGGCGGAGGCCGAGGTGCACTTGATACCGAGCTTGTTGCCGTCCCAGCCGCCGAACGAGGGGATCACGTCGCCGCCGGCCGCGCGGATGCTGTTGATCGCGGACTGGTCGGAGCCGCCGGTCAGGCTGCGGTCGCCGTCCCACTTCGGGTTGCAGCCGCCGTCGGACAGCACGAAGGCCATCGTGAACCACTGGTTCCCGGCCGCCTTCATCACGTCGGTCGGCTTCTGCGGGTTGCCCCAGCCGAGATACAGGTACGGCGCGGCGCCGATCGAGGCGGGATCGGCCTGGATCGCGGTCGGGGCGGCCTGGACTGTCGTGGCGGCACCGAGCACCAGGGCACCGGTGGCGACCGCGGAGGCGGCGATGGTGAGCGTGCGCAAGCGCATCTCGAACTCCAATCCTGGGGGCGGGCAAGAGTGAGCCGGGGCCAAAGTTAGGAAGGTTTCCTAATGATTGTCAACAGTTCGGTGGAACTGTTCGTTCATGATCAGGAAGGCGCCGAGACCGTGGAAGTCGTTGGTCGCGCGCGTCCGCCCGGCGTAGTACGCGTAGTCGCCGACGTTGGTGCCGACGCTGATGTCCTTCAGGTTGGTCCGCCCGTCGCTGCCGAGCGAGATCTTCGCGAGCACTCCTTGGTACCCGCGGTCGGCCACGGTCTGGTACGACGCCGCGACGTACCCACGCTGCACCGCGCGCGAGATGACGAACGTGTACATCGACGAGCACGACGTCTCGGTCCAGTTGTCGCTTCGGCCGCCCTTGTCGACGACCTGGAACCACCGACCGGTCTTCGGGTCCTGGTAGTGCGCGTATGCCGCCACCAGTCGCCGCAGTACGTCGATCAGCTCGGCCCGGCGCGGCTGGTCGGCGGGTGCCGCCTCCAGGACGTCGATCACCGCCATCCCGTACCAGCCCTCGGCCCGGCACCACACCTCCGGCGACAGCCCCGTCTTCGGATCCGCCCAGCTCTGGGTGCGAGCCTCGTCGTACGCGTGGCGTAGGAGGCCGTTGGGTTGCTGCAGGTGACTCGCGTACGTCAGCAGCTGGCTGACGGTCTCCTTGCTGGTATAGGTCGAGTCGCCGAACTCGCGACCGTACTCCGCGAGGAACGGGTCGACCATGAACACCCCGTCACCCCAGAGCTGGTGTTGCCGGCTGGTGGCGTGCCAGAAGCCGCCGTCGGCGGTTCGCGGATAGCTGTCGAGTCTGGTGCGGATCTTGGTCGCAGCGATCTTGTAGCGGTTGTCGCCGGTCTCATGGTGCAGCAGGACGAGGAGCCGGCCGGAGAGCATGCTGTCGAGGTTGTTGAAGCTGTTGGTGATGTTCCCGGACGAATCCACGAACCTGTCCACCCACGACTTGAGGTAGGTGAGGTATTTGGGGTTCTTCGTCCGCTCGTAGACCAGGTACTGCCCGTAGAGATAGAGGCCGACCGGATAGGACCAGCCGCCGATCGTGGCCGGCTGGTAGCGCGCCATCGTCGAGTCGACCATCGCCACCGACCAGTCCGGGGCGAAGGCGCTGGGGGGAGAGGTGACGTCGAGATAGTCCAGGTTCGGAGCGCCGTCGGCTGTCGTTGCTGTCACGCGGACGGTGTTGGAACCCGCAGTGAGGTTCGCGTTGACGACGAGCGTGCGCCAGAGCGTCCAGGCGCCAGTAGTGGGAACCGCGACGTTTCTGGCGACCACCATCCCGTTGACCGCGATGTCCACGGCCCGGTTGGCGGTGGTGCCATTGGCGTGGTCGAAGGTGAGCGTGGCCGGGCCGGGCTGCGAGCTGTTGACCGTCCACTGCACGTAGCTGCCGATCGTGTTGGGCGTGTTGACGAAGCCGTTGCCTGAGAAGCCGGAGTGGTCGGTGTCGACCGTGCTGCCACCTGAGTACGCCGCCGCCTCGGCCTCGTACCGCGTGGTGCTTCCGGCGCGGGAGACGCGGTACAGGACCGTGGCGTGCGCCGGGACCGAGGCGCTGATCGAACCTGTGGTGTTCCGAATCGCCTTGCTCCACAGGTCTTTCAGCGTGTAGGAGCTGGAGCCGCCCAGCCCCAGAGCCGCGGTCGTCGTCGAGATGGTGGCTGTCGACCCCGTCTCGTTGGACAGGGCGACAGCGCGGTCCCCGTTGGCCAGAGTCTTGCCGTAGACAACCAGTCCGCCCGAGGAGCTGACCACAGTGCCCTGGCGGCCGAGCTTGTCCTGGTCGACCGCGATCACGTCGTGATTGGTCAGCAGGTCGAAGGTCTCGGCCGATGCCTTGCGCAGGTCGGTGCCGATCAGCAGGGGCGCCGACATCATCGCCCACAGGCTCAGGTGCGTGCGGTACTCGGTCGCAGTCATCCCGCCATTGCCGACCTCGAGCATGTCCGGATCGTTCCAGTGCCCGGGCCCGGCGTACTGGGCGAGGACACGGTTGGCCTGCGCCTTGCCGATCATGCTGGTCCAGTTGTCGCTGATGTCACCGGTGGTGCGCCACAGGTTGCCGACGTCCTTGCCCCACACCCACACCGGCGGCGGACCGGTACGGCCCCACTCGCAGATCGAGTACGTGATCGGGCGCCCGGTGTTCAGCAGGGCGTCCCGCATGGCTTTGTAGCGCTGCTGGGCATCCACACCCTGGTTGTTGCAGTTGTCGTACTTGAGGTAGTCGACACCCCAGGAGGCGAACAGATTGGCGTCCTGCTGCTCGTGACCGAGACCGCCCGGGAACCCGGCGGTGTTGCAGGTCTTGGTGCCGGCGCTGGTGTAGATACCGAACTTGAGCCCCTTGCCGTGCACGTAGTCCGCGAGGCTTTTGATGCCGTTCGGGAAACGTGCCGGGTCGGGAACCAGGTTGCCCTGTGCGTTGCGTTGCGGGAGCGCCCAGCAGTCGTCGATGTTGACGTACTGGTATCCGGCGTCCTTGAGGCCGCGGCTCACGAACAGGTCCGCGATGCTCTTGATCATCGCCTCGTTGAAGGCGCTGGAGCACTTGGTCGAGTTCCAGTTGTTGAAGCCCATCGGGGGTGTCCGCGCCAGACCGTTGTCCAGCAAGGGTTCAGGGCAGTTCTGCGCGGAGTCGGTCGCGCAGTACCCGGCAACGGTCTGGAAGCCGGCGTCGTACGGGCTCGCCGTACCGCGGGAGCCGTCGTACGCCGCGCCGACTGCCCGGGCG
The DNA here is from genome assembly GCF_040605415.1 of Kribbella sp. NPDC005582. Taxonomy (NCBI): domain Bacteria; kingdom Bacillati; phylum Actinomycetota; class Actinomycetes; order Propionibacteriales; family Kribbellaceae; genus Kribbella; species Kribbella sp. NPDC005582. The sequence continues at coordinate 1,182,110 of NZ_JBEXCU010000002.1, read as the reverse complement.
TACGACGTACCGACCCAGGTCTCGTCGATGCGCAGCCGCTTGTAGCGGGTGGTGTCGCTGGAGGCAGCGTGAGTGTTGAGGACCTCCAGCCGGAGATACCGGGTGGAGGTCGCCGGGAGGTCGATGAAGGCGACACCGCGGCGGCTGGGCAGCGTACCGGTCTTGATCGGTGCTCCCCAGTTCGTACCGTCCGCACTGGCGTAGACGCGGTAGTCCTTGATGCGGGCGGACTGTTCGGTCGCAGAACGCGCGTAGGCGACGGAGTCCTCGCGCTGGTTGATCCCGAGGTAGCGGACCGGCCTGGCCGAGCCGAGGTCGTAGCGCAGCGAGACCGGAGTGGTCTTGTTGGTGTCCCAGAAGGTCAGATAGCTGCCGTCTGCCGCAGCGGGTGCGCTGGTGGGGGCTCGCAGGATGCCCTCGCGTCCGGCCGTCTCGACCTTGAAGACAGTGTCGTACTGGTCCCAGCTGGAGATGCCGGTCAGGGTGAGGACGCCGCGTGCCTGTGAGTACGGGATGACGGCACCGGTGCGCAGGTTGGTCACCCGGGCGACGCGGTAGCCGTTGTCGCGGATCCGCAGGGTGCTGGTGGACGGCCGGGTCAGCACGTGGAGGTAGTGCTCGTCGGGGTTGCTGCGGCTGATCGTCGTGACCCCGTGGGCGCCGTCGTTCCAGAACCCGGGCTGCAGGCCGCCATACAGGTAGCCGCCGCCCTCGGTACCGGCGATCGACGGCCAGATCGGCCGCAGAAATTTGTCAAGAAGGTTGTTGAAACTCTCCTGATGGGCCGGGAAGCGGCCGTTGACCATCGCCGTCTCGGCCATCAGTGCCTTGATCGACGAGCCCGCGTTGCTGACCAGCCGGCCGATCGTCAGGGCCGGATCGACGGCCGGATCGGAGCCGCCGTACCACCAGGCGCCGGTCGAGGGCAGCTTGAAGTCGGCCTCGATCAGCCGCGGCGCCGCGGTGTAGACGGCCTGCGGGTAGTCGTAGGCCGGGGACATGCCGGTCTTCTGCTCGTTGCTGATCATGTCCATGATCGGCGTGTCCTCGTTGTTGTTGCTCAGCGTGTACGACGGGCGCTCGCGCCGGATCCGCTCGTAGAGCCCGTTGCGCTCCCAGTAGGCGTTGTCGTTGTCGATCCAGAACCCGCCGAGGTCGGGGTAGCGCTGCATCACCTCGACGAAGTTGTCGTAGCTGAACTCGCCGAATCCGTCCCGTGTGGTCAGGTCGACCGAGCGTCCCTTGTACTTCGAGTAGGCGGCGGAATCGAGCCAGTCCTTGCCGTCCGGCAGGCCGTCGGCATGCCACTGCGGGTCGTCGGTCATGTAGAGGATGACCTTCAGGCCCTGTGCGGAGGCGGCGTCGATGGTCTCGCGGACCAGGTCGCGGCCGGTGTGGCAACTGCCGGGGATCGCGCTCGGCCACGGCCGGGCGTAGCCGAGCCGGCTGTGGAAGGTGGCCAGCACGAGGTACTGCGTGTGCAGCTTCTGGGCCTCCCGGACCCAGTACGCCGGGTCCCAGCCGCCGGCGGTCACGGCGTTCTCCCAGCCGCTGCAACTCGTGTAGCCGGGGGACGTGCGCATCCCCCAGTGCAGGAACAGTCCGCCGACGGAGTCGCGGAGGAACTGCTGCCGGGGATGCTGCACCTCGGCCTGCGCGGGGGTCGGAAGAGCGACGACAGAGGTGGCGAGGAGGGGGATGGACAGGAGTGCCGCCAGGGCGCGGCGGAGGGCGGGTACGCGCATCGCTAGCTCCAAAACCGGGGGCGTCGGATTTGGTTAGGAAGGTTTCCTAATCACCAGCGATGATGACCCTCGGTGCCGGCGCGGTCAAGATCTGTGATGATGAATTGTGTTCTATTCCGTCGGAAGGTGAGCTTCCTCGGCCTTCTCAGTGGCACTGCCGACCCCGGACGAGGCTGAGGACTGCGGGTCGCGGGTGGTCAGGTTGCCGATCCGGAAGACCTCGCCGTTGCGGACGTACCAGGTGGTGCCGTCCTCACCGCGCAGCGTGGTGATCCGCAGGCCGACCGCGATCACGGTGCCGGTCGCCTTCTCCATGTCGATCAGGTCGCCGACGCCGTACTGGTCCTCGAAGATCATGAAGACACCGGCCAGGAAGTCCTTGACCAGGGTCTGGGCGCCGAAACCGAGGGCGACGCCGAGGATGCTGCCGGTGGCGATCACCGGCATGATGTTGAAGCCGAGCTCGGCCAGCAGCATCACCACCAGCACGGCGGTGAGGATGATCGTCACGGCACTGCAGAGCAGTGAAGCGATCGTTTCGGCCCGCTGGGTGCGGCGATCGGTGGCCAGGGTGTTCTCGACGAAGTCCTGGCCGAGCTTCGATCTGGACAGCACGCCGGCGACGGTGCCGTTGCCCGGGCGGGCGAGCCGCCGGATCAGCTTGTGCAGCACCCAGCGCAGGATGAAGAAACCGATGATCAGCCCGGCGATGCGCGCCGGAACGGTGATGATCTCGTCGGTCACCTCGAGCTTCCCGTCGTTGCCCCAGCGGAAGAAGGTCGGGAGCTCCAACGCACCGGAAAACAGGGGGTGACTGGACGCGGACAGAAGGTAGCTGGTCAGAATAGGCATCTCGCCGCCCATAGTAATGACGCCGCGGAGTGACCCCGACCAGGGAGACGATCGGATGCCCAGCCGCTTGGACGACGAGCTGCTCAGGCTCGTGAGCGCGGGCGTGCTGCGCCAGTACCAGGCGGAGGCGCTGCGCGCGGCCGCCGACGCCGAAGTCGAGGCGGCCCTGGCCCGGACCCAGCCCGAGCCGACGGCGGCTGTGGCCCCGCCGCCCAAGCCGCGAACGCCGCCCGCCGCCGTCCACTCGAACGCGCTCGTCGAGGTCCTCGGGTACGTCGGTGGTGCGCTGCTGCTCGGTGCAGTGGCGTTGCTCACGCTGGCGAACTGGGGTGAGATGGGTCGCGCCGCCCGGATCAGCACCGGGAGCGTCGCCGCGGTCGTGCTGCTCGGGTCGGCGATCGTGCTGCGGATCTTCCGCCGCCGGGACCAGCTCGCCTCGGCACTGGCCTCGCTCGGCTGCTGTGTCACCGGCTTCGCCACGTACGTCGCGATCGAGGGTGCGGCGGGCCGGGTCATCGGCGTCGTGGTCGCGCTCGCACTGGCCGGTCTCGGACTGTGGTGGCTGGCCGGATCATCGTTGCTGGTGGCAACGTTCGGCATCCTGGCGGTCGGCGTACTGGTGGTGACCGCGGATCTCCTCACGCCGGCCGACGGCTCGGCCTCGAACTCGGCCGGGATCGCCGGGACCGGGTTCATCCTGGTGGCGATCGTGCTGGGCGTGCTCGGGCTGGTCCGCGACCGGCCGACTGCCTGGTCGCTGGCCGGCGCGGCGATGTTCAGCTCGTCGATCTGCTGGCTGATCCAGGAGCGCGGCGAAATCATGGCTCTGGCGGTCGGAACCGCCGGACCGGCCGCACTGCTGGTCGCCTACGGGCGGCAGCGCGCATCGGCGTACGCGGTGGTCGGGTGCTCGATCCTGCTGGTCATCTGGCCGACTGCGCTCTACCAGCTGACGGACAACGTGGCCGGAGTGGCGATCGGTCTTGTCGTCGCCAGCGTGGCCCTGCTGTTCGCCGTACTGCTGCTGAGTCGGCGACGACCGACTACCTGACACGGCGCTGCGTTACACACAAGGGGCGTTGATACGGCAGACTCGCTGAGGTGACTGCTCCCACCCCGGCCCTTGTCGAGCTAGCGGTTGCCCATGGTGTGGCGACGGAGTACTGGAACTGGCAAGGCGAGCATGTGATCGTCCCCAGTGAGGTTGTCTCCACAGTGCTGGCAGCGCTTGGTGTGGATGCGTCCACGCCGGAGAAGGCTGCTGAGGCGCTGGACGAACACCAGTTGGCGCGCTGGCGACGGACGTTGCCCGCCACTGTGGTGATGCGTGCGGGCTGGACGCCGTGGTTCGCCGTGCATCTGCCGCACGGTTCCACTGCTGAGGTGTGGGTGGATCTGGAGGACGGTGGCCAGCGCCGGGACATCTCGCAGCAGGATCACTGGGTCGAGCCGGAGTGGGTCGACGGCATACAGATGGGGGAGGCGACGTACCAGCTGCCGGGTGACCTGCCGCTGGGATATCACCGGCTGTGCGCGCGGGTCGGCGGCAGTCCCGAGATCGCGGTCGGCACGCTGATCGTCACGCCGAGCAAGCTGGAGCCGGAGAAGCTCAACCGCACCTGGGGCTGGGTGCTGCAGCTGTACTCCGTTCGCTCCCGGCGCTCGTGGGGGATCGGGGACCTGCACGACCTCGCCGATCTGGCCGCCTGGTCCGCGAACGACCTGGGTGCCGGCTTCGTGCTGATCAACCCGCTGCACGCCGCCGAGCTGGCCGGTCGGATGGAGCCCTCGCCGTACCTGCCGGCGTCGCGTCGCTTCGGAAACCCGATCTACCTGCGCATCGAGGACATCGACGAGTACGGCGACCTTGCGCCGGCCGAGCGTGATCGCGTGCGAGCACTCAGCCTGCAGGCGCGCGCTCTGAGCGAGGACGCGAACGCGCTGGACCGGGACACGGTCTGGGCGGTCAAGCGCGAGGCGCTGCAACTGCTGTTCGGCGTGCGGCCTTCGATCGGCCGCATCGCGGAGTACGGCGCGTACTGCGACCGTGAGAACCAGGGACTCGTCGACTTCGCCACCTGGGCGGCGATCTCCGACGTCCATGGGCCGGAGTGGAGCAAGTGGCCCGAGGAACTGCAGGACCCGACCAGTCCCGCAGTCACAGCGTTCCGCAACGACAACCCGGACGCTGTGGAGTTCCACTGCTGGTTGCAGTGGCAGATGGACGACCAACTCGCCCGCACGCAGGCCAGGGCCAAGTCGGCGGGGATGTCGTTGGGCATCGTCCATGACTTGGCGGTCGGCGTCCATCCGGACGGTGCGGACGCTTGGGCGCTGCAGCACGTGCTCGCGCAGGGCATCCACGTCGGGGCGCCGCCGGACGCGTTCAACCAGCAGGGACAGGACTGGTCACAACCACCATGGCGACCGGACGCGCTCGCCGAGACCGGGTACGCCGCTTGGCGCGACCTGGTGCGCGCAGTGATGCGCCACGGCGGCGGACTGCGGATCGACCACATCCTCGGCATGTTCCGGCTGTGGTGGGTCACCTCGCCGGAGCGGCCGACCGAGGGCACCTACGTGCGCTACGACCACGAAGCTCTGATCGGCATTCTCGTTCTGGAGGCCACCCGCGCCGGGGTGACTGTGGTGGGGGAGGACCTCGGCACAGTCGAGCCGTGGGTGCGTGACTACCTGACGGAACGCGGCGTGCTCGGTACGTCGGTGCTGTGGTTCGAGCGCGACGCGGACGGCAAGCCGCTCGCACCGGAGCGCTGGCGAGAGCTGTGCCTGGCCACCGTCACCACGCACGATCTCCCGCCGACCGCGGGCTACCTGGCCGGCGACCATGTCGAGCTGCGCAACCGGCTCGGTCTGCTGACCCGCCCGGTCGCCGAAGAGTTGGCCGTGGACGAGGCGGACCGCGACGCCTGGCTGACAGCGCTGCGCGAGCGCCACCTGCTCCGCTACACCGACGGCGACGTCGAGCGCATCGTCGAAGCACTGCACCAGTACGTCGCTCACACTCCGTCGAAGCTGGTGGGTGTCGCACTGACCGATGCGGTCGGAGAACGGCGTACCCAGAACCAGCCGGGCACCACGGACGAGTATCCGAACTGGCGGATTCCGCTCGGCGGTCCGGCGGGCGAACCGGTTCTCGTCGAGGACCTACCGAACAATCTCCGACTCCGCCGCCTCATCGGCGCACTGACAATCTAGCTTTCCGTATTTCCGCGGTCACGAGTTGTTGACAATAGATTTGAAGAGTTGTTTTCTATTGATCAACCACGAAGGCGCCTTCCTTCACTGTCTCTCCGCCCCACAGTGCAAGGAGTTACCTCATGCTGCGATCACGCAAAGTCAGCATGGCCGGTGTTGCCGTTGGCGCACTGGCCCTGACTTTCAGCACCTCCGTGCCGCTGGCCTACGGCCACGGCTGGACCGACTCGCCGACCAGCCGGGCCAAGTTCTGCCAGACCGGCGCCGCGCAGAACTGCGGCCAGATCCAGTGGGAACCGCAGAGTGTCGAAGGTCCGAAGGGCTTCCCGAACGGCGGTCCCCCCGACGGCAAGATCTGCTCGGCGGGGCTGAGTCAGTTCGCCCCGCTGGACGACCAGCGCAACGGCACCTGGCCGACGAACCGCCTGACCTCCGGTGCGTCGTACACGTTCAAGTGGCACCTGACCGCGCCGCACTCGACGACCGATTTCCGGTACTACATCACCAAGAACGGCTGGAACCAGAACGCCCCGCTGACCCGCTCGGCGCTCGAGCTGACGCCGTTCCTGATCAAGGCCTACAGCGGCCGCCCACCGAACGACTTCTCGCACCCCGGCACGCTCCCGGCCGGCAAGAGCGGCCGGCACATGATCGTCTCGGTCTGGACCATCGCCGACACCGCCAACGCCTTCTACCAGTGCTCGGATGTGAATTTCTGATTCACACAATGTTTGGTAAATAACTTTCTTGGGCATGGCACTCTTTGAAATAACCGCCCCTATTTCAAGGAGTGTCCCCATGAAGGTCGTCCTCCGGCTTTTCGTCGCAGCAGCCGTGGTCGTCGCCGGTCTGCTGCCCACCGTCGAAGCGTCCGCGGTCACCAAGATGACGCACGCGCAGGCAGCCGCCATCTTTAGTGCGGCCGGGATCACCTGGTCGTCCAGCGGCAACTGCTCGGACTGGAACAACTCGACCTGTACGTCGTTCACCAACATCAACGACACCACCGTGTACGGCGTTCGCACGCTGAAGCAGTCCAGCGGGTGCGCGGTGAACATCACCGGCGGGACCGAGACCGGCCACGCCAGCGGCACCTACAGCCACCGCAACGGCTACAAGGTCGACATCTCGGTCTACACCTGTGTCAGCAACTACATCCGGGGCACGTTCACCCGGATCGCGGACCGGGGTGACGGCGCCCAGCAGTGGCGCTCGGGTGCCGGCAACATCTACGCCAACGAGGGCAACCACTGGGACATCACCTACTACAACTGCGGTGGCTGCTGACGGCCCGCGCCGCGGGGAGTACTAGGCTGCGGGTGTGATTGTTCAGCTGTCCGGCCACACGGTGTTGGTGTTCGTCGGGATTCCGTTGTTGGTGGTCGCGGTGCTGGCGCTGCTGGTGTTCGCGGGGTCGATCGCGAGCGGGCCGCGGTACCGGCCGGGGTTGTCCTGGTGGGCGCCGCCGGTCTGGATCAACGGACCGGTCGCGACCAAGCCAGACCCTGCCAACCTGCCTGAGCTGCCCGCCGCGCCAGGGACCCCCGCGACTGCCGCTGCCGGCGTCGCTCGTACGACCGGAGGCGCAAGTGCCAGTTGGTGACGCGTTCACACCCGACCAGCTCTACGACATCGAGCGCGCGGTCCGGAACGCCGAGGAGGCGTCCGGCCTGCGCTTCTCGGTGTACGTCGGCGGAGCGGACTCGGAGACCCGTCCGTTCGCCGTCGAGCTGCTGAACGAGCTCGAGGACCCGGACCACACCGTCCTGGTGTACGTCGACCCGGCCGGTCGCCGGCTGGAGATCGTCACCGGCGCCGAGGCGAAGCGGCAGCTGTCCGACACCGCGGCCGGTCTGGCTGCGCTGACGATGCAGACGTCGTTCGCCACCGGTGACCTCACCGGCGGTCTGGTCACCGGTGTGCAGCAGCTGGGCGCGAACGCGCACCAGGCACCACTGCTGCACGCCAACGAGCCGCACAAGCAGTGACCCGGGCTCTGCAGCCGCACCGCATCGAGCTGGACGACGTCGTACTGCGTCAGTTCGAACCCTCCGACGAGGAGGCGGTGGCCGAGGCGCTACAGGACCCTGACATCCTGCGCTGGACCGCGGGGACTGCGGTGATCCGCACTCCCGCGGCCCAGCGGGCGCGGCGCTGGCTGGAGCCGCGCCTGGACGCGTGGTCACTCGGCAATGCCGTCTTCGCGATCGCGGACCGTGCCACTGACCGGGTGCTCGGCAGTGTCGCCCTGCGCGATGTGCATCGGATCCCGGACCAGGCGGTCGCCGCCTACTGGGTCAGTCCGGCCGCGCGGGGCCGCGCTCTCGGAGCCCGCGCTCTGGACGCTGCCGCCAGCTGGGCCTTCACGCCAGGCGGGTTAGGGCTGCACCGCATCTCCCTCGACCACTCGCTGGTCAACGAGGGGTCCTGCCGGGTCGCGCTCCGGGCCGGGTTCCAGCTGGAAGGCACCATGCGGGACTACTACGTCGAAGTGAACGGTGACCGGCACGACTCGCATCTGCATGCGCGTCTGGCGACCGATCAGCGGCCGCCGACCGCCGGTTCGTAGGTCGGGCACGCGGGGCTCTTGTAGGCGCGCTGCGTCTTCGGCGCGGAGCACAGGTCCAACATCTGAGCCGAGGTGGCGCCAGGACCGAGATAGACGACCCACGTGTTGAGCATCGCGTCACCTGAGCTGTTGGCGATGCCCGGGTACTGGCCGTTCACCAGCATGGCCTTCGCAGGCACACCAGCTGAGATGACCCTGGCTGCCGCGGCCTGGGCGACCTGGCCGGCATCCGGCCCGACGTCCGACGAGAACTTGTCCAGCACCGCGATCCACTGGCCGGGCTTGAACCGGGGCGAGGTCGGACCGGTGTCCGGCGGCGCTGAGGTCGTCGCCTTGGCAGCCGACCGGCTCGACGGCGGTTTGCGATCGGCCTTCGAGGCGACCGTGGGGTGCGCACTCGGCGTCGGTGTCGACGCCGCGCTGTCCGGTACGGAGGCCGCCCGGACAGGAACGTCGGCCGGCGGCGCGGACTCGCCCCTGGTCAGGATGAAGGCAGAGGTGCCCGCGATCGCGGCGGTCGCCACAATGGCGGCACCGACCGCACTGCGCGAACGCTGCGGCTGTTTCTTCCGGCGATGTGATGTCACGGCACAGGACCCCTCCCCAGGTCTCTCCGGTGGAGCTTAAACCGATCCGGGCCAGAAGTGAGCGTTCTTCAGGTGGCGGAAATCTCCTTCTGCACAAGGGCATCGCAGTCCGCGCACACCTCCTCACTGTCTGCCGACCAGCAATCGTTTGATGGCTACAGGTCGCGTTCGCGCTACCACTGTCCGGGTCTACGGGTGATGGTGGCGCGAAAACTGCGTTGAGAGCCTGCCAAGCATGAGAAGACGAGTTTTCGCCGCCATCGCGGTGACGCTGGCGACAGCCGCCGTACCGGTGAGTGCCGAGGCCGGTCGGTCCACACTGCAGCGAGATGCCGACCGGATCGTCGCCACCGGCGTGACCGGCGTACTGGTTCGGGAGACCTCACCACATCGTTCACGGACGGCGGTCAGCGGCGTACGGGTGCTTGGTGGCGGTGCGCCTCGTACCGACGGCCGCTTCCGGATCGGCAGCACGAACAAGGTGCTGGTTGGGACTGTGGTGCTTCAGCTGGTCGCCGAAGGGCGCATGCGGCTGGATGACTCGGTGGAGAAGTGGCTGCCTGGTCTGGTCCGGGGGACCGGCTATGACGGTCGGAAGATCACCATCCGGCACCTGTTGCAGCACACCGCCGGCATCAGTGACGAGAGCTTCCCCACGATCGAGACTGCTGAGCAGTACTACGCGGACCGCTATCGCGTGCACACCGAGGAGGAGATCGTGCAAGCCGGGCTGCGCAACAAGCCCACCTTCCAGCCGGGCAAGGGGTGGGACTACTCGAACACCGGCTACGACTTGATCGGCCTGATGATCAAGGCGGTCACCGGACGTACCTGGTACGACGAAGTCCACCGCCGCATCGTCCGTCCGCTGCACCTGCAGGACACGTACTTCCCGGGAACCGCCCCGGGGATCAACGGCCCGCATGCGCACGGCTACACGCGGTTCAACCCCGGTGAGTACATCGACACGACAGAGCTGGTCGACGCTGACGCGTCCGGCGGCTACATCTCCACACTGAAGGACCTGGACCGGATCGTCCGGGCGATCTTCGACGGACGGTTGCTGAAGCCTGCTCAGCTGCGTGAGCTGAAGTCGACCGTGCCGGTCGGCAGCCAGGCGGAGTTCTGGCCGGATGCCGCCTATGGTCTCGGCGTTTTCTCCCGATCGCTGCCGTGCGGTGGCACGGTGTGGATCCCGAGTGGTGACCAGATCGGTTACCGAACCCGTACGGCGGTCAGCGCAGACGGGAAGCGCAGTGTGGTGGTGTCCATGTCCAGCCAGCTGTACGACTCGATGGAGGCCCTGCTGGCTCAGGAGAAGGCAGCCAGCCAGCTGATCGACGACGTCATGTGCCGCTAGGGATTCCGTCGGGCTTCGGGAGGGGACGGGTGTCGAGTGCGTCCTCCAGCCAGGAGTCCACGTCGACGCCGCCACCCAGGATGTGTGTCACGTACGCCGTCCGTTCGTGGCTGAGTACCTCCAGCTCCCAAACGCTCGGCGCGACGCCGGTCGGTACCGGGCGCAGGTCGTCGACGTCCAGACCGCTGAACCTGCTCAACCTGGACTGGTAGTCCTTCGCCCAGCTCTGCACGACGAGGTACGCACCGTCGTCACTCAAATGCAGTACGACGACGGCCAGCCCGACCGAGCCCATCGCTTCGTCGAAGTCGAGCTGCCTGCCGGCGGCGGACCGCGCGAAGCCGACCATCTGGTCGTCCCACTGCCGGCCGCGCGCTGTGATGATGTACGGCTTCACCAGCCGGTGCGGGTCCCGCCAGGGGAGCAGGGGGATGACAGGGCGCGGGCGGTACGCCTCGGCGAGTCCAGTCAGCGCGACAGCGGCTGCACCGGCCAGGGCGGGGTCAGAAGCAGGCATCGCCTCTGTTCTACCCCGGCCGGGTGCACGCTGTCGCGTTAAGGCCTAGCCCGCGTCGCGGGCCTGGGCGGCGATGGCGCGGGTCAGGTCGGCCTGCGCCTCGGAGACGTAGCGACGGGTCGGGGCGTCGACGGTCGTCGACTCCGCGGCCAGCCAGTCGGTGAGTGCGTCCAGGGCCGGCTGCTCGGCCAGGTTGCGCGGCGAGAGGTAGACCAGCACGTTCTCACCCATGGACGAGCCGAGACGCGTGTAGACGTCCTTGGCCGCCGTCAGGTACTTCTCGACGTACGGCCGGAGCAGGTCCTCCTGGCCGGGCTGCTGGAAGCCCAGGATGGTCCGGAACTGCGTCTCGTTCGGAGTGTCTCCGGACTCGACGGCGATCCGCCACGCCTCTTCCTTGGCCTCGGCGGTCGGCCGTGCGGCGCGCGCCTGGGCCGCCCGCTCGCCACCGGTGATGGTGGTGTCGCGCGTCAGCTCGTCGTCGATCTCGTCGGCGCCGATCCGGCCCAGCCGGGCCAGTGCGACGATCAGCGTCCAGCGCAGGTCGGTGTCGACGACCAGACCCTCGGGAAGCTCCCGACCGTCCAGCCAGCCGGCCAGCCGGTCCGCACCGGCCGCGGAGAAGACCGCACTGGCGTAGGCGCGGACGAACGCGAGCTGGTGGTCGCTACCGGCCTCTGCACCGGCGACCAGCTCGGCCAGCGTCTCTTCGAACTGCGCCCGCAGCCCGTCCCGGTTCTCCGGAGCGGAGTACAGGTTGATGGCACTGGTGACCTGGGAGAGCAGGGACCGCACACCGGTCAGGTCGCTCTCGGCCCGGATACCGCGCAGCACCATGCCGACGTACTGGCTGGCGGGCATCTCGGCGTCGCGGGTCATGTCCCACGCCGCACCCCAGGCGAGCGCCCGGGGCAGCGACTCGGCCAGCTGGTCGATCGACTCGACCAGGGTCTGCCGGGAGCGCTCGTCGAGCCGGATCTTCGCGTAGGTGAGGTCGTCGTCGTTCAGCAGCACGAGATCCGGCTGCGTGGCCCCGACGAGGTCGGACAGCTCAGTGCGGGCACCGTCGATGTCCACCTCGAAGCGCTCGGTCCGGACCAGGCCTTCGTCGGTACGCCGGTACAGGCCGACCGCCAGCCGGTGCGGGCGCAGTACGGGGAACGCCTCGATCGCGGTCTGCTCGATCGCGAACGACGTGAACTTGCCCTCGGCATCGACCGCGAAGTCGGCGTGCAAGGTGTTCACCCCGGCGGTCCGCAGCCAGCGCTCGGTCCAGTCGTCGAGGTCGCGGCCGGAGGCCTTCTCGAGCGGCTTGAGCAGGTCGGCCAGCTCGGTGTTGCCGAAGGCGTGATCGGCGAAGTACTCCTTCAGTGCGGTGATGAACGTGTCCTCACCGACGAACGCCACCAGCTGCCGCAGCGTGGAGGCGCCCTTGGCGTAGGTGATGCCGTCGAAGTTCACCTCGACCGCGTGGAAGTCGACCATGTCGGCCGCGATCGGGTGCGTCGAGGGCAGCTGGTCCTGGCGGTACGCCCAGTTCTTGCGGGCGTTGCAGAACGTCGTCCAGGCGCCGGCGTACTTGGTGGTCGCGGTCGCCTGCGCCCAGTGCGAGGCCCACTCGGCGAAGGACTCGTTCAGCCACAGGTCGTCCCACCAGGTCATCGTGACCAGGTCGCCGAACCACATGTGCGCGAGCTCGTGCAGCACGGTGTTCGCGCGGCTCTCCAGCTCGGCGTGCGTGGTGCGGCTGCGGTAGATGTACTCGTCGCGAATGGTCACGCAGCCCGCGTTCTCCATCGCGCCCATGTTGTACTCCGGCACGAACGCCTGGTCGTACTTGTGGAACGGGTACGGCGTCCCGAAGGCCTTCTCGAACAGCTCGAAGCCCTGCTTGGTCACCTCGAACAGGTCCTCGGTGTCCAGCGAGTCCTTGAGCGACGGCCGGCACAGCAGGGACAGCGGGTAGGTCCCGTTCGGGCCCTCGTAGGCGTCCGTCACCACGTGGTACGGACCGGCCACCACAGCGGTGATGTACGTCGACATTCGCTCGGTCGGCGGGAACTCCCAGCGGGCCAGCTCCTCGCCGCTCGGACCGGCGTACGGCGTCGGCTCGGGGGTGGGGGAGTTGGAGATGACGACCCAGCGGGCCGGGGCGGAGACGGTGAACGTGAAGGGTGCCTTGAGGTCGGGCTGCTCGAAGGTGGCGAAGACCCGGCGGGCGTCCGGGACCTCGAACTGCGTGTAGAGGTAGGTCTCCTTGTCGGCCGGATCGACCGAGCGGTGCAGCCCTTCACCGGTCCGCGAGTACAGACAGTCCGCGACCACGCGCAGCTCGTTGGCGGCGGCCAGGCCGTCCAGCTGGATGCGCGCGCCGTCGTAGACCTCGTCGGGGTCGAGAGCGCGGCCGTTCAGCGTGAGCTCGCGGACCTTGTCGGCGATCAGGTCGGCGAAGGTGCTCGCGCCCTCGGTGGCCGCGAAGGTGATCGTGGTCACGGACGGGTACGTCGGCGCTCCACTCGGGGCGTTGGTCAGGTCCAGCTCGACGGAGTAGCTGACATCGCTGACCACACCCGCACGGGTCCGCGCCTCATCGCGCGTCAGGTTGGTTCCAGGCATATCGGCATCCTATGCACCTGACCGGCGCGTTGGTCGCGGGTTTCCCCGCGACATCGGGGGATGGATACCAAGCCGGTATCACTTTCTTGAAGTTTGTATGATCGTGAACATGACTGCCTCCGCCGATTTCTGGTTCGACCCGGCCTGCCCCTGGGCCTGGATGACGTCCCGCTGGATGCTCGAGGTCGAGCAGGTCCGCGACGTGACGACGACCTGGCACGTGATGAGCCTGGCCGTCCTGAACGAAGACCGCGACGAACACGACGCCAACTGGCAGCGCAAGCTCGGCCGGGTCCGGGTGCTGATCGCCGCCGAGCAAGCCCACGGCAACGAGGTGCTGCTGCCGCTTTACACCGCGCTCGGCCGCCGGATCCACAACGAGGGCCGGGGCGGCAGCGACGAGTCGGTGCTGCCCGAGGCACTGGCCGAGGTCGGTCTGCCGGCCGCGCTGATCGAGGCCGCCGACACCGACCGGTACGACGAGGCGCTGCGCAAGTCGCACCACGCCGGCATGGACCAGGTCGGCATGGAGGTCGGTACGCCGGTCATCTCGGTCGCGGGAACCGCGTTCTTCGGACCGGTCGTCACCCCGGCCCCGAAGGGTGAAGCGGCCGGCAAGCTGTGGGACGGCGTCCTGCTCGTCGCCAACACCGACGGCTTCTTCGAGATCAAGCGCAGCCGCGACCGCGATCCCGTCTTCGACTGAGCACCATGTTTGAAACGGAAAGTTTCGGTCTGTGGTTCAAGGCTTGAACTGAGCGCCCTGTGCCGGTGAAGGTTGCTCACCAACGGGAATTCTTCAAGTGGTGAGTAGGTGTCACATGACGTTGCGTGACGAGCGGTCCGAGCTCGATGTCGTCCCCGCCGGCGTGACCGCCGGATTCGCCGTGTTCGACCGCGAGGCCGGCCGGTTCGTCCAGGAGTCCAACGCGGACCACCGGTTTCGCTCCGCCTCGGTGGTGAAACTGCTGATCGTCCTCGACCTGCTCTGGGACCGCGGACCGGCATACGGCGTCGAGCCCGCGGACCAGGCCCGGCTCGAGGTGATGCTGCGCAGCAGCGACGACGACGCGGCCAGTTACTACTGGGACCACAACGGCGGTGCGGCGATCGTCGAGCGGATGGTGCGGCGGCTCGGGCTGACCCACACCGAGGGCCCGCCGCCTACGCATCCGGGGTTCTGGGGCTACGTCGCGATCACCGCCGCCGACACGGTCCGGATCTATCGCTACATCCTCGATCACGCACCTCTGCCGGTCCGCCGGCTGGTGATGGACCTGCTGCACCAGCCCACGCGCTATGGCACCGACGGGTTCGACCAGTACTTCGGGATCGCCTCGGTATTCGATCCTGATTTCAGCATCAAGCAAGGCTGGTCGGGCTTTCTCGGCTCCAGCGGCTACGGCAGCGACCGGTCCAAGCCGGTGAACACGCTGGACCTGGTCAGCGACGCACTGCACACCACGGGCACGGTCGGGAAGGACGACCGGTGCATCGTCTCCGTGTACACGCTGCACCCGAAGGGGACGCAGTACGGGAAGGCGTACACCGACGTGACCCGGCTGACCCGGTCGCTGATCGTTCCGGGCGGAGTGCGGAGCAGCGGGAGCTGGCTGGCCACCACTGGTGAGGGAGTGCGAGTCCGGACCGCCCCGAACACCTCCTGCGGGATCCTGGGCATGCTGCCGGCCGGAGTCGAGGTTCTGGTCAGTGGACAGAAGCAGGGCGAGCTCATCGACGTACCGCCGCGGTCCAGCGACTGGTGGGCCTATCTGCCCAAGTACGGCGGCTACGTGACCACTGTGTACGTCGGCTCCGATACACCCAAGCTGCCAGGCGTTCCGGTGTATCAGTAGATTGCAGCCCATGCGAGTGC
Source organism: Kribbella sp. NPDC005582 (assembly GCF_040605415.1). Lineage (NCBI taxonomy): Bacteria > Bacillati > Actinomycetota > Actinomycetes > Propionibacteriales > Kribbellaceae > Kribbella > Kribbella sp. NPDC005582. The sequence goes on along the minus strand of NZ_JBEXCU010000002.1, from coordinate 1,166,769 downwards.
ACATCGGCTCTGACCATGCCGGCTTCGAGCTCAAGAATCATCTGGTTCAGCACCTCACCGCTGCTGGCCACGACGTCGTCGACCACGGCCCGGCCGTGTACGACGCGGTCGACGACTACCCGCCGTACTGCCTGCGGGCCGGTGCCGGTGTGGTCGCGGACCCGGGCAGTCTCGGCATCGTGGTCGGCGGCTCCGGCAACGGCGAGCAGATCGCGGCGAACAAGGTGAAGGGCATCCGGGCCGTGCTGGCCTGGAGCACCGACACCGCCAAGCTCGGCCGCGAGCACAACAACGCCAACGTCATCAGCATCGGCGCCCGGATGCACTCGACCGAGGAGGCGACCGGGTTCGTGGAGACGTTCCTGGCCACCGACTACTCCGGCGAGGAGCGCCACACCCGCCGGATCGACATGCTCAGCGCCTACGAAGAGACCGGCGAACTGCCGCCGCTTTCCTGATCCTGATCCTCCGGAGGCTGGACCCCGCGGCGTTTGAACGGCTCTCGTGGCCGGGAGACGTCGCGGGCCCGCATCGACCGGCCGATGCCGACCACGGCCGGTGTGGCCGGTCCGGACCGGCCCTTCGGCGTACCACCTGCAATCCCCATAAGAGGAATCATGCCTGAAGGCCACACTCTGCACCGGCTGGCGAACGACGTCTGGGACGCTTTCGGCGGCCGGCCGGTCCGGGCGAGCAGTCCGCAGGGCCGCTTCGTCGACGGCGCGGCGCTGCTCGACGGCCACGTCCTGCGGCTGACCGAGGCCCACGGCAAACACTTCCTCGCCGACTTCGAGGGCGCCGGCTGGCTGCACATCCACCTCGGTCTGATCGGCAAGGTCGACTTCGGCGCGGCCCCGGTGCCGGAGCCGGTCGGCCAGGTCCGCCTGCGGCTGCAGAACGACACGGCGTACGCCGATCTGCGCGGAGCGACCGTGTGTGAGGTCATCACCGACGACGAGCGCGAGACGTTGATCTCCCGGCTTGGCCCGGACCCGCTGCGCGACGACGCCGACCCGGAGCTCGCGTGGAAGCGGATCCATCGCAGCAAGCTGCCGATCGGGCAGCTGCTGATGAACCAGGACGTACTGAGCGGCGTGGGCAACGTCTACCGCGCCGAGGTGCTGTTCCGCGCCAAGCTGCACCCGATGACGCGCGGCCACCTGGTCAAGAAGCGTGAGTGGCAAGGCATGTGGGACGACCTGCTCGAGCTGATGAAGTACGGCGTCGAGACCGGCCGCATCGACACCGTCGCCGCCGACCACACGCCCGAGGCGATGGGCCGCGACCCACGCCAGGACGACCACGGCGGCGAGGTCTACGTCTACCGCCGCCAGGGCCAGCGCTGCCATGTCTGCCACTCGGTGATCCGCACCGAGATCATGGCCGGACGCAACCTCTTCTGGTGCCCCAAGTGCCAGCGCACGGGACTCACCCGCAAGTAAGTCTGAACAGTTATCAAGTTTTTTGATGCGCGGACCTGGGAGTGCCGTTATCTTCTTCACACCATGATCAGGAGTCGCGGTCGCGCTGTTGTACGACGAGTCGGCCGCCTGGTCGTCGCGGTGGTCAGACGCGCCCGCCGCGTGCACCCCTTGGCGTTCTTCGCGCTGCTCTCGCTGGAGCTGGTGTTCGCTGCCGCCAGTACTGCGTGGCCGACCCATGTGCCGGCCTCGACGCTGGTGATTCCGCTGTTGCTGGGCGGCATGGTTCTGGGCTTCCGGCAACTGGTGGCGCTGACCCTGGTCACGTTGATGATCGCGTCGTTCGTGCTGGCCTCGCGTGAGCAGCCCACCCCGACGACAGGCTTCCTGCTGGTGCTCGGCACGATCGGCTGGATAGTCATCGCGGGGGCGAAGGTGCGTAACCAGCTCGGGGTGCCCGGAACGCGGGGCGAGTCGATGCTGATGGAGCTGCGGGACACGCTCACCGCCCAGGGCGAGCTGCCGCCGCTGCCCGCCGGGTGGCGTGCGGAGGTGGCGATCCGGTCGGCCGGGAAGTCGAAGTTCTCCGGCGACTTCGTGGTCTCGACCGCGCGCGAAAACTTCCTGGAGGTCGCGCTGGTCGATGTCTCGGGCAAGGGTGTCGACGCCGGTACCCGGGCCTTGTTGCTGTCGGGCGCCTTCGGTGGGCTGCTGGGCGTCGTACCGGTGGCTGACTTCTTGCCCGCGGCCAACGGTTATCTGCGCAGGCAGGACTGGGAGGACGACTTCGCGACCGTCGTCCATGTCGCGGTCCAGCTCGACACGGGAGCGTTCTGCGTCCGTACGGCGGGGCATCCGCCGGCGATCCAGTTCGACGCGTGGTCGGGGCGGTGGCAGACCCGGGACGCCGACGGGCCGTTGCTCGGATTGATGGAAGCACCGGAATTCGCGCCGAACCACGGCGTACTGAAGCCGGGCGACGCGCTGTTCCTCTACAGCGACGGCATGGTCGAAACACCGCGCCGCGACATCGGGCGCGGTACCGACCGGCTCGCCGGGCACGCGGAACGCCTGGTGGCACAGGGATTCCGGGGTGGTGCGGCCGAGCTGGTCACCGCGGCCGGGGGCCCCGACGACGACTCCGCGATCGTGATCATTCACCGGCTCGCCCATTCCTGACCGCCGTACCGGCCCGCGATGGCGTAGCCTGCTCCGTCGTGACGAGTGCTGGGATGCGTGACACGGACACCGCTGCGGATCGGAGTGCGCCGGATGTCTCGTTCGACGAGCTGATCGCGTCGATGCCCGAGGAGCTGCGCTCGGTCTTCCCGCCGACCAGCTGGCAGCTCGAGAAGCTCTGGGCGCTGGACCTCAAGGTCGAACCGATCGAGGTCGCCGACCTGGTCTGGATGTTCGAGCTGCCGCTGTGGCAGCTCGACGGCGAACGCTTCAAGGTCACGCCGAGCCAGGTCGCCGAAACCCCGATGAACTTCCGCCCGCACTACCAGCGGGTGATGGACGCGGACCTGGACTTCCCGATCAACCTGGTCGCGTACCGCGGCCGGCTGGTCGTGCTGGACGGCGTGCACCGGCTGCTGAAGGCGCATTTCCTGCGCCGGCGCTGGATCGAAGCGACGATCGCGACCGCCACGCAGTTACAGTCGTGTGCGCCCTGACGTCGCCGTGACACCGCGCCGTGATTGTGGATGTTGATGCGTCACCATTAACATGGCCGGTATGACCACCAACGACGAGTACGTTCCGAGCGCTTCCGACTTCGCGCGCGGCCATGTGGACCAGATCCTCGAGGCCGGCACCACCGACGTGGCCGATGTGATGGGCCTGAAGGTCGTCGTGCTGACGATGCGGGGCGCCAAGTCCGGCAAGATCCGCAAGACCCCGGTGATGCGGGTCGAGCACGACGGTGTGTACGCCGCGGTCGCCTCGCTCGGCGGCGCGCCGAAGCACCCGGTCTGGTACTTCAACCTGAAGGCCGACCCGAACGTGAACGTGCTCGACGGCGAGGTCGCCAGCGACTTCGTGGCGCGCGAGATCGAGGGCGCCGAGTACGACGAGTGGTGGGCCCGCTCGGTCGCCGCCTACCCGCCGTACGAGGAGTACCAGACCAAGACCGACCGGAAGATCCCGATCTTCCTGCTCGAGCCGGTCAAGTAAGTTCTCTGGCAGTTCTCGGCGTGTGTGGTCCGGCCGATGCAAAGGTCAGGACGTGGTCTGTGAGACGCTGGCGGCGGCCGGATCGTGTCGATCCGGCCCGGCGCGCTGCGCCGAACTCTGGGCCGTTTGAGTTCTGGGAGTCGTCCTGACCACACACGACGCGGTGCGGGAGCCGTTCGTCGGGTCGACGCGGTTGCGTCTGGCCGGATTCGCGCTGCACGCCTATACCGCGAGCGGAACCGTTCTCGCGCTGCTGATCGTCATCGCCGCCATCGACGGCGACGCCGTCCGGGCGCTCTGGCTGGGGCTGCTCGCGCTCTTCATCGACGGCACCGACGGGATGCTCGCTCGCCGGCTTCGGGTCAAGGAAACGATCCCGTGGTTCGACGGCGCGATGCTCGACAACATCGTCGACTACCTGACGTACGCGTTCGCGCCGATCGTGCTGCTCTGGACCGGCCACTACCTGCCCGGCGGCGGCTGGGGTGCGGTGCTCGCCGCGCTGCCGCTGCTTGCCTCCAGCTACCAGTTCTGCCGCACCGACGCGAAGACCGACGACCACTTCTTCCTCGGCTTCCCCAGCTACTGGAACGTGGTCGCCTTCTACGTGGTGATCCTCGGTCTCAGCCCGACCACCACCGGCCTGATCCTGGTCATCTGCTCGATCCTGGTCTTCGTCCCGGTCAAGTACGTCTACCCGTCCCGGACCAAGGTCTTCCGGTCGCTGAACCTGCTGACGACCGCGATCTGGATGGCGTCGTACGCCGTCCTGCTGGCGCAGATGCCGAACCCGAACGCGATCGTGGTCGCGATCTCGCTGGCCTACCTGGTGTACTACGGCGGGCTCAGTCTGTACCTGACGTTCTGGGTGCCGCGCCGCAAGGTCGGCTGACTTGATCCTCGGTCTCGGCTCGGCGCTCGGCGCCGCGGTGCTGTTCGGTATCGCCTCGATCCTGCAGGCGGTGGGCTCCCGCAAGGTGCCGACGGAGTCCGAACTCGATCCGCGACGGTTCTTCAGGTTTGTCGTCGCGCTGCTCCGGCAGCCCCCCTTCCTCGGTGCCCTGGTCCTGCAGCTGGCCGGCTTCGGCCTGCACTTCGTCGCCCTCCGCCTGCTGCCGCTCTACCTGGCCCAGGCCGGCATCGCGGTCAGCCTCGTCGTCACCGCCCTGCTCGCGACCCGGCTGATGTCGGACCACCTGAGTCCGGTGGAGTGGGCCGCGATCGTCGGAGTCGTCGTCGGCCTCGGCCTCCTGGCGGTCTCCTCCGGCGACGCAGGCCCCAACGTCCAGCACCACGGTCTGACGATCGGGGTTGTCGTCGGGTTGATTGCGATCGCCGTCCTCGGTGCCCTCGTCACCCGCTCCCAGCACGGCCTCGCCACCGCTCTACTCGGCCTCCTCGCCGGCCTCGGCTATGCGGGCGTCGCGATCTCTGCCCGGTTGTTGCAGGACGGTTCTCTTGGCGAACTACTGCGCAGTCCGACGGCGTACACGCTTCCGCTGAGTGGTGCGCTGGCGTTCGTCCTGTACTCGCTCGCGCTCCAGCGTGGCTCAGTCACGCTCGCGACCACGCCGATGATCGCCCTGCAGACCATCACGCCTGCTGTTGTCGGCGTCGCCGTACTGTCCGACGCTGTGCGCGCCGGCTGGTGGCCCTTGGCTGTGCTGGGCTTCGTCCTGTCCGCGGCTGGCTCTGTGGTCCTCGTCCGCTTCGAATCCGTCAAATAGACTGTGTGACCGGCGTCACATTTTCCGGCTGTCGAGTTCGGTACGGCCGGGTCGACGCAGTGGTGTCAGCAGCAACCACCTGAAGGAGACATTCCGATGCGCACTCTGATCACCACCGCGTTCGTTTCGCTCGACGGCGTCGTCGAGGCTCCGGGCGGCGAAGCGGGGTACCGGAACGCCGGTTGGACGTTCAAGGACATCGCGATGGACGAGGCGGCGTACGAGCTGAAGGGGCAGGAGCAGGACGAGGCCGCCGCGATGATGATGGGCCGTGTCAGCTACGAGTCGTTCGCTCCGGTCTGGCCGGGAATCTCGGACTTCCCGAAGTACAACGCGATGCCCAAGTACGTCGTCTCGTCGACACTGCAGGAGTCGGACCTGGTCACCAACTGGGGCGAGATCACCATCCTGCGGTCGCTGGACGACGTCGCCGCGCTGAAGGAGACCGACGGCGGCCCGATCACCATCCACGGCAGCGCGACCCTGAACCGCAACCTGGCCGATGCCGGCCTGATCGACCGCTACAGCCTGCTCGTCTTCCCGGTCCTGCTCGGCGCCGGCAAGCGGCTGTTCAGCGAGAGCGACAAGGACAAGCAGAGCCTGCGGCTGGTCGACAACGCGTCGTACTCGAACGGCATCCAGAAGCTCGTGTACGACGTCGTCCGCTGACCGCTCTGTCTGGGGAAGTGGCCGCTAGCGTGCCGGCCACTTCCAGGGCGGTTCGTCGAGTGGTCGCTGCCCGGCGATGCTCGTGGCGCCGCGCTCCTTGACCAGCTCGATCGTGTGCACGTCATTGGCCAGCGCCTCCATCGACGCGACGAACGGACGCGAGTGCGTCACCACGATCACCTGCGTCTCCTTCGAGGCCGTGACCACGAGATTCGCCAACGCCGGCAAGAGATCTGGATGCAGACTCGTCTCCGGCTCGTTGAGCACCAGCAACTCCGGCGGTCGCGGCGTCAGCAACGCCGCCACCCACAGCAGGTACCGCAGGGTCCCGTCGGAGAGCTCGGCTCCCGACAGCGGCCGCAGCAGCCCGTACTGCCGGAAGGCGAGCTCGAACCGCCCCGCGTTCTCATGGATCTCGACGCTGCTTCCCGGAAACGCCTGATCGACTGCCTCCGCGACCGCTCCTGCGGGCCCGATCTCCAAGATCGTCTGCAACGCAGCCGCCAGGTCCGCACCGTCCGGCCCGAGGACCGGCGTACGTGTCCCCACCTGCGCCTGGCGCGCCGGCGCGTCCATGTCCGTCCGCAGATGGTCGTAGAACCGCCACGACCGCATCCGCTCCCGCACCTGCAGCAACTCCGGCGCCCGCTGCGGATCCGCGAACTGACTCAGCATGCTGTCGAACGTCTGCAGCTCCGGCCCGCCTCGATCCCACCCGCCACTCTCGGCCCGGATCCGAACCTGACTGTTGCTGCGCTCAACCAGCAACGCCGCCGGCCGCAAGAACGGCCCCGCCCACAGCGCCTCGCGCTTGATCTCCGGATCCCGGCCGAACATCGACCGACTTGGCTGCGGCAACCCGAGGTCCATCAAGTAGCCGTAGTCCTCCGACGCGAACCCCATCCGCAACGTCACCGGCCCGGTCCGCGCCGTCCCCTGCACCGGCCGGTCCTTCCGCACGAACTCCGGCCCCGCCCACAGCGTCGACCCCAGGCCGCCCTCCCGCGCCAACGCCGCCACCGCCCCGTTCCGCGAGGCATCCGCCAGCAGCCGCAAAGCCCGGTACAAGCTCGACTTCCCGGCTCCGTTGGCCCCCGTCACCACGTTCAACCCCCGCAACGGCATCACCACCCGCCGCAACGACCGATAGTTCTCCACCGCCAACGTCGTCAACATCCCGACAGCCAGGGTGGTGTGTAGCGGTTGACGTAGTCGCGCGCACGCTCGGTCGGATCCGCCCAGTACTGGTGGGGCTGGCGATGGACGTGCTTCTCGCAGAACTCCCGGAGGTCGCTGCTGATCGTTTCGACCTCACGGACGGGAAGCCCCTCGAAGGCGCTGTTGGCCTCTAGGAGTTCGGACTCAGGGTTCCATCCGTTGGCATCGAAGGCCCACGTGCCCCAGCGTGCGTACACGTGCAGCGGATGCTCGAAGTCCCCGAGGTACATCGCCGCCAGGCCGAGCTCCTGATCGGGATAGGTGTCCCTGCACACCCAGGCCAGCACATGGCAGGCCCCACTCGCGAAGAACGCTTGATCTGTCCGCTCCCACGAGACTCGTTGATCCGACCGCTCGATCGCGGTCCGCCGAAACACCCCAGACGCCGTCACTGCCATGAACGGGAGCCTAACGACGAGCTCGGACAAGTTTCGGTTCGGAAGCTCTGCAGCCCTGGCAGAGGCACTCGACCACCCCGGCTGGTACGCCGACTTTCACAACAACCACGAGATCTTCGCAGTCTTCCCGCAACGCACCTTCCGCTACTCCCGCGGCGACCAGGCCACCCGAGCCGAAGCCAAGTCCCACGGCCGCTCCTTGGCCATCCCCGAGCCCCAGTTCGACTGGACCGCCTAGCCGCCGCCCACCGGGCGAACCGCCACACCATCACAAGTGCACCCCAGCACCCATCTCCAGGCGTACGCCGGCCCCCGGCCCGCAATCGTGATGGCCTGCGCGTCCGCCCCCACCTGCGCGTCCGCTCCCACGCCTGCGCGTCCGCCCCCACGCCTGACGCCGAACCGCACCTCGCCCAAAGAGCAGCGCCACGTCTCCCGACAACCTCGCTGCTCTTTGTGCACCCAGCTCATCCTTGGGCACCCACCAACCACCCGGAGCTCACGAAAACGACTGATGGGTGCACAAAGCGGTACCTCGTGCACAAAGAGAAGGCGACGCACCTTCGGGTCCGGGATGTGGGTTGGCGAGAAGGTGCCGTCGAGTGGGAACAGTGTGCCGTTGTGCATTGTTTACCGACGGCAATCTCCGCACAGTCGATGCGGGGTGCCTGTGGTGGCGCGTCGACCGGGGTGGTGCGGCGGGCGACGGCGGACCGCCGGCACTCACCAACTCGGGGGATCCCATCCGGTTCACGCTCAGCACGCCATGCCTGGGACGCTCGATAGCCGGTTGATGAGTGGCTCAGGTCCGCGCCCACTCACACCACGGACGCATCCCCACTCCACCAACCCCACGCACGACACCCGCGCGCTGACCTACCCATGCGCACCCACTCACGCGCCCACCAACCCACGCGCACCCACTCGCGGCACCCGCGCGCTCACCTACCCATGCGCACCCGCTCACGCGCGCCCGCGCACCCGCGGGCTCACCAACCTGCGTGTGGGGTTGTTCGACGTACGGTCGGCGCGTGGGGTGCACGCGCCGACCGCGGGGTCAGGCCAGGGAGTCTTCCCAGGCTTGGTGGAGGCCGGCGTAGTTGCCGCCGGTGGTGATGAGGAGGTCCGGGGGACCGTCTTCGAGGATGCGGCCGTGTTCCAGGACGAGGACGCGGTCGGCGGTCTCGACGGTGGAGAGACGGTGCGCGATGACGATGGCGGTGCGGTCCGCGAGGATCGTGCGGAGCGCGCGCTGGATGAGGCGTTCGCTGGGGATGTCGAGGCTGGAGGTGGCCTCGTCCAGGATCAGTACGGCGGGGTCGGCGAGGAAGGCGCGGGCGAACGCGACCAGCTGGCGCTGGCCGGCGGACAGGCGGCTGCCTCGCTTCTCCACCTGGGTTTCGTAGCCCTGGGGGAGTGCGGTGATGAAGTCGTGCGCGCCGATCACCTTGGCGGCCTCGACCACCTCGTCCATGGTGGCGGTCGGCTTGCCGAAGCGGATGTTGTCGGCGACCGTGCCGGTGAAGAGGAAGTTCTCCTGCGTCACCATCACGACGCGTTCCCGCAGGTCGTCCTCGGTCAGGTCGCGCAGGTCCTGGCCGTCGAGCAGCACGTGGCCGCCGGTCGGGTCGTAGAAGCGCGACACGAGTTTGGCGATGGTCGTCTTGCCCGCGCCGGTCGTACCGACCAGAGCCAGCGTCTGACCGGCCGGCACGTCCAGGTCAAGACCCGGCAGCACCGGTACGCCGTCGACGTACTGGAACTGCACTCCGCGCAGCTCGAGGTGTCCCCGGGCCGCGGCGGGCTTCACCGGCTTGATCGGCTCCGGTACGTCGGGCTCCTCGTTGAGCACGCCGGACAGCTTCTCCAGCGCCGCACTCGCGGACAGGAACGTGTTGTAGAACTGCGAGATGTCCTGCAGCGGCTCGAAGAACTGCCGCAGGTAGAGCAGGAACGCGGTGAGTACGCCGACGGTGACGTGACCGTGATAGGCCTGGTAACCGCCGTACGCGAGGATCGCCACGATCGTCACGTTGCCGACGCCCTTGATCGACGGCATGAAGACCGCGTTCAGCCGGAACGACTCGTAGTTCGCCTCCCGGTACTGCTCGTTGACGCCGGCGAAGATCTCCTCGTTGCGCGGCTCCCGGCGGAACGCCTGGACCGCGCGGATGCCGGTCATCGACTCGACGAAGTGCACAATCACCAGTACGACGGCCTCGCGCGTCCGCCGGTACACGATCGCCGACCGCTTCCGGAACCATGCCGTCAGCAACAGCAGGATCGGGAACGACAGCAGCGCGATCAGACCGAGCCTGAGGTCGAGCACCAGCAGCAGGATCATCGTGCCGAACAGGGTCAGTACGGCGGTCACCAGACCGTCGAACCCGTTCGCCAGCAGCTCGTCGATGACGCTGACGTCCGAGGTCAGCCGCGAGATCACGCGACCCGACGTGTACTTGTCGTGGAACGCCGGGCTCAACCGCTGGAAGTGGTCGAAGACCCGTCGGCGCAGGCCGAGCAGGATCGTCTGCCCGAGCCGGCCGGACCGCATCAGGAAGATCTGCCGGGTGAACGCCTGCAGCAGCGCGCTCACGAGGACAGCGATCACAACCGTGATCAGTGCTCTCGGTCCGTCACCGGCGAGGATCGGCGGGATGCCCTTGTCGATCCCCAGGTGGACCAGGTACGGCACCGCGAGCCGGGCCGCGTTCTCGATCACGACGATCGCGACCAGGACCCAGATCAGTTTCTTGTACGGCCGGAGCAGCTCCCCGAGCAGCTTGCGGGAGTCCTCCTTGAGCCGCACGGTCGTTGCCTTCGACAACTCCTTGGAGCCCTCGTCCTCGTACACCCCGCGCCAGGACCGCTGCGGGTTGTCCGGGTCGTCCTGCTGAGGAGGTGTTTGCTGGGTCGTCGTCATGCATGCACCTCCTCTTCCTCTGCCGCCAGCAGATGCCGGTACGCCGGTACTGTCGCGAGCAACTCCTGATGCGTACCGACGTGGGTGATCGTGCCGCCCTGCAAGAGCGCCACCTGGTCGGCCAGCATCACTGTGGACGCGCGGTGCGCGACGACGATGCCGGTGGTGTCGGCAAGCACTCTGCGGAGCGCCTCCTCGACCAGAGCCTCGGTGTGGACGTCCAGCGCGGACAGAGTGTCGTCCAGCACCAGAACGGCCGGCTTGGCGAGCACTGCGCGGGCCAGTGCGAGCCGCTGCCGTTGACCGCCCGACAGCGACATGCCCTGCTCGCCGACCCGAGTGTCCAGACCCCACGGGAGGTCGTTGGCGAACTCGGCCTGGGCGACCTGCAGCGCCTCCTGGATCTCGGCGTCGGTCGCGTCCGGGCGGCCGAGGCTGAGGTTCTCCCGGACACTCATCGAGAACAGCGTCGGGTCGTCGAACGCCGAGGCGACCGCCGTCCGCAGCGAGTTCAGCGTGAGGTCGCGGATGTCGTGCCCGTCGATCGTGATCCGGCCGGCGGTCACGTCGTACAGGCGGGGGACCAGCGCGGTGAGCGTGGTCTTGCCGGATCCGGTGGCGCCGACCAGAGCCAGCGTCGTACCGGGAGTCAGGTCGAGGTTGATGTCGTGCAGGATCTCGGCGGAGTCGTCGGAGAACTGGAAGCCGACGTGCTCGAAGCGGAGGTGACCGCGCGAGTTCGTCAGCTCGAGCGGACCGGACTTGATCACCGAGTGGGTGTCGAGGATCTCGCTGATCCGGTCCGCCGCGGTCATCGCCTCCTGCGCCATCGCGAGGATGCCGCCGAGCGACGTGACCGGCCAGACCAGGGACAGCATCAGCGTGATGAACGCGACCAGCGTGCCGAGGGTGATCGACTCCCGGCCGACCGCGAGCGCGCCGAGCAGCAGCACGATCACCAGCGTCAGGTTTGGGATGACGCCGAGGAAGCTCCAGAACCGAGAGGCGAGCCGGACCTTGTCGACCTCGGTGTTGTAGAGCGTGATCGCCTCGTCGTCGAACTGCCGCTGCACGTGCTGCCGGCGGCCGAACGCCTTCACGACCCGGAAACCGAGCGCAGACTCCTCGATCCGGGTGGCCAGGTCGCCCTGCTGGTCCTGGACCTGGCGAGAGATCTTCAGGTACTTCTTCTCGAAGCGCATGGAGACCATGACGATCGGTACGGCGGCCGCGAGCACGACGATGCCGAGCGGCCAGTACAGCTGCAGCAGCAGGATCGTGACGACGGCCAGCTGCAGGATGTTCATCACCAGGAACAGCAGGCCGAAGCCCATGAACCGGCGGATCGTCGAGAGGTCCGTGGTGACCCGGGACAGCAGCTGACCGCTCTGCCACCGGGTGTGGAACTCCATCGGCAGGGACTGCAGACGGACGTACAGGTCGTGACGGAGCGACGCCTCCAGGTCGGAGACGGTGCGGGACTGGGCCATCCGGCGGATCCAGACCAGCAGGACTTCGGCGATGCTGAGGCCGAGGGCCAGGAAGGCCAGCGGGACGAGCAGGTCCAGCTCACGGCGGGTGACCGGGCCGTCGATGATGGACCGGGTGACCAGCGGAACGGAGAGGCTGACGCCGACACCCAGCATGGCGGTGGAGAACATCAGCACCAGCCGCCAGCGGTGGGGCCGTAGATAGGGCCGGAGTCGCCAGAGGTTGCGGCTGCGCTCGGGTGTTCGGGGAGAAGGGGCTGCGATAGAGGGAGCTATGACAGGGGCTGGTACAGGGTGCTCAGAAGGCATCTGGACGGGCGCACTTCCCATCATCACTAGGCAAGGGGTTCGCGACCGGAAGACGGCGCACTTTCCAGTATCGCTGAGTAGGTAAGCGCTTGTCGCGGCAATTCCATTCCCCGTGGATGAATTACAGCTTGTTGCAATAGGCCACTGCCGGGCCTAGGCGGTGACCACCGTCACAGTCATAACGAACCGCGATAGGTGGCCGGTTCGGATTGCACCTTCCTGCAATCCTCGCTCGGTGAAGGGTGAGGTTCGGAAGCTGTGGGTGGGGCAGTCGGTGTCTGCGGCCGGGAGCTCGATCACCACCGTCGCGCTGCCGCTGGTGGCTGTGCTGACGTTGCAGGCGTCGCCGCTGCAGATGGGGTTGCTCTCGGCACTCACTGTGCTGCCGCATCTGGTTTTCGGTCTGCCCGCGGGGCTGGTGGCCGACAGAGTGTCGCTGCGGCGGCTTCTGGTCGGGGCGGACATGGGCCGCGCCGTACTGCTCGGGTCGATCCCGGCCGCTGCGGCTGTGGGTGTGCTGACGATGGGCCAGCTGTACGGCGTCGCCGTACTGGCCGGAGTGCTCACTCTGCTCGCGGATACGGCGGCTCAGACGCTGCTGCCGGCGCTGGTGCCGCGTGCGGAGCTGATACGGGCGAACAGCGCGTCCCTGCTCACCACCAACGTGGCGACGACCACCGGACCGTCCGTGGCCGGATTTCTGGTGCAGGCGGTGAGTGCGCCGTTCGCGATCGTGGTGGATGCCGTGTCGTTCGTTGTGTCGGCGGTCGCGGTGTATTTGATCCGGGAGCCGCAGCGTGTTGAGTCGGCGGAGCGGGCGCCGGTCCGGCTCTCGACCGGGTTGAGGGTGCTGTTCGCCGACCGTGTGCTCGGTCCGCTGACCCTGTCGGCGACTGTCGCGTCGTTGTTCGGGGCGATGCAGGCGCCGCTCGTCGTGCTCTACCTGGTCCGCGAGCTGCACTGGTCCCCGGCGTACGTCGGTATCGCTCTGACCGCATCCGGAGTCGCCACCGTGGTCGGGACGCTGCTCGCCAGCACGTGGTGCAAGCGGGTGGGCATCGGCCGGGCCTATCTATCGGGGCAGTTCCTGTCGATTCTCTCCGGCGCCGGACTGGCAACCGGGCTCACGCCGGTCATCTACTTCGGGCAGATGATCGCTGGGTTCGGCATGGCGCTGTTCGGTATCCCGCAACGCACACTGCGCCAGTCCCGCATCCCACCGCATCAGCTGGGTCAGGCCACTGCCACCTGGCGCACCCTGGTGATTGGCGGCCAGGCGCTAGGTGCTGCGTTGGCCGGCGTACTCGCAACTGAGCTCGGCCTGCGTTCCACGCTCGTGCTCTCCAGCGCTGGCATGCTCATCGGCGTACTGATCGCAGCACTCTCACCACTCCGCACGATCAAGGAGATTCGATGAAGCTCGAGCTTTTGGAGAGCCTGCGTCGTAGTCGCGCGGAGGTGCTGGCTGCCGTCGACGGGTTGTCGGAATACGACCGGCGGCGGCCGTTGGTGCCTAGCGGTACCAACCTGCTCGGGCTGGTGAAGCATCTGGCCGGCGAGGAGCACGGGTATCTGGGGGAGTGTCTCGGGTACGAGCCTGCGCTGCGGCCGAGCTGGTTTCGCGACGACCCGTATGACGAGAACGACATGTGGGCCGAGCCGGACGAGTCCACCGACTACATCACCACCGTCTATCGAGAGCTCGCCGCTCACTCCGACCAGGTGATCCTGTCGCTAGAGCTCGACAGCCCGGCGAACGTCCCGCACTGGTCGAATCCCCAGACCACACTGGGGTTTCTGCTCTTCACCATGGTCACCGAGACCGCACACCACGCCGGCCACGCCGCAGCGCTTCGTGAGCTGGTTACTGGATCGGCTCGTTGACCGCACCACCGGAGGTCCAGTCGAGGTCGGTGAGGATCCGGTCGACCGTCTGCTCCAGCGTGCTCTCCACGCCGATCACCTGCTCGCCGGGGACTCCGAGTAGGTCGGTCGTCCGGTACCACTCCTGCATCTGCTCCGCGGTGACCACCTTCGACAGCTCCCGCGTCGAGTGCCGCCGGATCGTCTCCTCGAACGGCAACTGGAAGTAGTACGCGCCACTCACGCCGGCGTGGTCGGCGATCAGCTGCCGGAGCATGTCGCCGTACGTCCGGTTGTTCAGAATGCCCTCCAGCACCACGTGATACCCGTGGTCCAGCGCGTACCGCACGGTCAGATCGATCAGTCCCACATTCGGTTGCCCGAACCGATCGTGCTCCCGCAGCAGAATCCGCCGTACATAGTCCTGCTCCACCCACGCCACGCCGTACCCGAGCCGCCGCCGGAGCTCCTGCGCCGTACTGCTCTTCCCCGACCCCGAATTCCCCCGCACCACTACAAGGCGCGTCGTACCATCCCCGATCTGAGCCACCGGACGACCCTAAGCCAATCCCGCGAACGCCGTACCGCTCCCAAGCCGCTGACGAATAATCTCCGCACACTCCTCGGCACTCAGCACCGACGTGTCCACCTCGACGTCGTACACGCCTGGCGTGTGAACCTCCTTGTGCCACAGGCCAACCGGGTCCACGACAGCACCGTCCTGCTTGTAGCCAACGCCACCCCACGTCGCCCGCCGGCGCTGCAGCACAACGTCGACCGGGCAGTGCACCCCGACGAATAGCACCGGCAGACCTTCCAGCCGGCGGGCGCATGCCGGGAGGATCCCGAGGGGCGTCGAGTACGAATCGTGGTGCACGGCATCGACCACGACGTTGAGACCGGCTCGGCTGTGCGCGGCAATCGCGTCGTACAGGGCGGCGTACAAGCGCACGACCAGCGGCTCGAGGTCAGGCCGTTCGCCGCCCGGCCGGAGGCCGATGCCAGGCCGGTACTGCGGCGGCGTCATCGCCTGGAAGTGGTCGACGCCCAGGTTGATCCACACGCCCTCGAACGTGTTCTGGATGACACTCGCGATACTCGACTTCCCCGCCCGCGGCGGCCCGTTGAGGATCACGATCTGACCGGGTTCGCTGTGCACTTGGCGACCGTCGTACGGAACTCGAAGACCGCCGCGTCGGCGAGCGGCACGTCGCTGCCGAGATAGACCAGCGCACTGGAGAAACGATCCTCGGCGAACAACTCGGTCCCGTCCGTGGCAAGGAAGCGCGCCCGGGCGCCAGGCTCACCGGTGACCGGGTTGGTCATCGCCGAGAGCGGCAGCTCCGCGACCCCTTCCTGAACCACCGCACCGATCGAATATGTCACCTCGACCTCAGGCAGCGCAGCGCGCAGCCCGTCGAGAGGCGAGACCACGGACGACGGAACCACGGTCGCGCTGCCGCCGCCCTGGGTCCGCGCGTCCCGCGCGTTGTGCCCGATGACCGCAACCCGCTGGAGTGCAGCCGCGTTCCAGGGCAGGTCGTCGGCGTTGCGCAGCAGAACCGAGCCCTCGGCCGCCGCGGATCGCGCGAACGCGAGCGTATCGACCTCCGGAACCTCAGCCGGCTTCTCGAATCCTTCGAGCGCGCCAACCCGGGCGGCCAGCGCGAGCAAACGCAGCACCTTCCGGTCGACGGCCTCCTCCGAGACCTCGCCCGACCGCACGGCGTCGACCAACGCGTCTCCCCACGCCCCGACGGGACCCGGCATCGCCAGGTCCTGCGAGTGCTTCGCGCTCTCCACGCTGCGTACGGCGGTCCAGTCGCTGACCACGACGCCGTCGAAGCCCCACTCACTGTTCAGCGGCGTCTCGAGCAACTCGTTCTCCGACGCGGTTGCGCCGTTGATCGAGTTGTACGCGCTCATCACCAGCCAGGCCTTCGCATCGACGACCGCCTTCTCGAATGCCAGCAGGTACAGCTCGCGCAGCGCCCGCTCGCTGACCACGACATCGGCGGTGAAGCGATCGGTCTCGAAGTCGTTCGCGACATAGTGCTTCGGCGTCGCACCGACACCAAGCTCCTGTACGCCGGCCACGTAGGCGGCAGCGAGTCCCGCCGTCAGCACCGGATCCTCGCTGAACGCCTCGAAGTGGCGGCCGCCGAGCGGCGATCGGTGCAGATTGATCGTCGGGCCGAGGACGACGTCCACGCCCTTACGGCGTGCTTCGAGCGCGGACACCACGCCGTACTGGTGGGCGACGGCCAGATCCCACGACGACGAGAGCGCCGTTGCGGACGGGAGGTTGAGCGACGGATCCCGCTCGTCCCACACCGGGCCCCGGACGCCGCTCGGCCCGTCGGACAGGACCATCGACCGCAGGCCGATCGTGGGGAGCGGGTGGGTCGACCAGAAGTCCTGACCGGTGAGGATCCGGACCTTCTCCTCGAGGGTGAGACGACCGAGAAGCGCGGTGAAGTCATCCATGCAGTGCACTGTAGGCGCGAAAACCGAGTAGTGCTAGGTTTTGAGCCATGCCAGCAAGAGGCCCGTACGCGAAGGGGGTCGCCAAGCGCGAGGAGATCCTGACCAAAGCCCTGGAGGTGATCGCCACGCAGGGCTATCGCAGGACGTCCACCCGCGAGCTGGCGAGTGCCGTCGGGCTGAGCGAGGCCGGCCTGCTGCACTACTTCGGGTCGAAGGAGAAGCTCTTCGAGGAGGTCCTGCGAGCACGCGACCAGACCGACACGGCGAGATTGGGTACCGAGGCCGACGCCGTCGGCAAACTGGCGGCCATCGTGCGTCACAACTCCGGCGTACCGGGTCTTGTCCAGCTGTACTCGACCTTCTCGGCCGAAGCCGGCGATCCGCAGCACGGCGCGCACGAGTTCTTCGTCGAGCGTTATCAGCAGCTGCGGCACGCGTTGACCGAAGCCGTTCAGGACCGGCAAACAGCCGGAACGATCAGTACGGCGGCCGATCCGGAGAAGATCGCCACGCTGCTGATCGCCTTGTCCGACGGCCTGCAGATCCAGTCGCAGTTCCAGCTACCGAACGAGCCGGCTGACCTCCTCGACCACTTGCTCGAGACGCTGCGGCCGTAACTGTCCCCAGGCGGAGCCGAGTTTGGGGACCGGTCCCGCGAGGGCGGCGGTACAAAGTTGTGACGCTCACCTCTCGGAGGTACGACGATCATGACTGTCACCACGCTCTCCCAGCGAAACGGTTCGCACCAGGCAACTGCACGGGGTGGAGTTGCCGCATTGCTGGCCGATGCTCACGAGGAGGTCATCGCGATCAGCACGCTGACGCCGACCGGGGCGATGTTCGGGCCGCGCGATGTCCGTCCCGGCGTTCGGTACCGGGCGCTGTTTCCGGACAGTGCCCGGACCGCTCCGGCGTTGTCGCGGCGGCTCGGCGCGCTGGCGCTGGCGGGTGTGGCGGTGCGGACGACGCCGGTGGTGGCGATGAACGCGCTCGTCATCGATGGGCGGACTGCGGTGCTCCCTGCGGACAGCGCCGACAACACGGTGGCCGTACTGCGGCTGAACAGCGTGGTTGCCGCCGCGACTGGCTTCTTCGAGCGAGTTTGGCCTGATGCGGTGCCGTTCGGCGACACCGATGTCGTCATGGCGGCGGAGCTGTCCTGGCGGGAGCAGGAGGTCCTGCGGTTGATGGCTCTCGGCTGCACCGACGAGCATGCTGCGGCGCAGTTGGGGGTCTCCGTGCGGACCATCCGTCGGATGGTGGCGCAGTTGATGAACCGGCTCGGTGCGCGCAGCCGGTTCCAGGCCGGGGTGAAGGCCGCCGACCGGGGGTGGTTGCTGGACTGGCTGTCCTGATGGCCGGATCAGGCGCCGGGGTTTTCTCCCAGCTCGAGCCACTCCAGGTCCATGGGCACGATGCTGGTGGACTGCACGAGCTCCCAGATCAGGTTGACCGTGAGGGTCAGTCCGACCGGTTCGCCGACCTCGTCGCGGCGCAGCCCGGCGACACCGGCGTCGGAGAGTCGTTGCCGCAGGCGCGAAACGATGTGTTCGACCCGCTTGACGGTCCAGGTCTCTTGCGGTCGCAGTTCGGCGAGCTCTGCCGCCGCTTGCGCCCTGGTCAGCGGCAAGGGCTGTAGATCATAGGCAAGGTAGCGCTGGGCAAGCACCGTCATCGTGAGGTGTTCTTCCGGGGTCAATCGCCAGCGCTTCGGCGGCACGGTCATCTGGCTCGGCCGAGGTTGGGTGGCCCGGCCATCGCCGTCCGAGACCAGCACCTCCAACAGATGCTCGCGGTGGCGGTTCCCACGCAGGAAGAGCGTCGTGTACCCGACCGCCAGCGGGAGCGGCTCGCCCCCGGTATGCAGCAGTACGGCGTTCGACACCCGGATCGGAAGCCGGCCGTGATTGCGCAGCCACCAGCGCCCACCCTGATAGGTGATGGTGCCGTGCACCCTGCTGATCCGTACGTCGTTCTCGCCGATGCACAGGTCGACGGCCAGCCGGTTCCGCCCGAAGCTGATCTCGGCATCGGGAGCGGGCGGCACGACGAGGTTCTCGGTGACCGTCAGGACACTCAAGGTGCCCGGCTGCGGTTCCTCAGGGACATGGCGAAGGCTGCGGAGCTGGTTGAACTTCGCCCGGTTGGGTGTCGGCTCCATGGTCAACGAACGTCCGGAAGTCGCCGTACGACGGCCTCGGCGGCGGCCCGCGTCTTCGCACAGACAGCAGCCTGGTTCGGAGCGTCGGTATCAACCAGCTCGACGGTAACCACCTCTTCGCGCTTCGGCGCCGTGCCCTTCAGGACCGGCAGCCTCGGCGTGTAGAGCCGGTGAACCACCATTGCCGTACAAGCGGCCTTGTTCTCGGAGTCGGGGATCAGCCGCGCGTTCCGGTTGCCGACCTTGATGACCGTGCCGCCCCACTCGTTGTCGGGTTCGATCGGCCACTCGCGAGTGAACTTCGCGCTCAGCTCGCTCGACTCTGCCTCCCAGCTGCAACCCCAGTGGCCGAAGTCCGGAACTGGCTGACCACTCGCGCCGAGTGCCTTCCCGGCCTCAGCGGCGTCGATCAGCTTGCAGGCGTCAACCTTGTCCAGCGAGTTCGCGGGCAGGTCCGCTCGGCGCGCCGGCGGGCCCTTCGACAAGACCGCCATCACGTCCTGGATCAGCGACTCCGCGAACGGGCAGAGCTTTGCTCGCTTCGCCTTGTTGATGCGGAACGTCGTGATGGTGAGCCGGTTGGTGTCAGGCAGGGTGACGGCCCGGTCGCAACTGCCTTCCTTCTCGTCCGACCGTTCGATCTCACCCATTTGGCCGGGCACAACCGGGCGCGATGGATACTCCTCCGGGCCGGTGAACTCAAGCGCGGTCTGCACCTGGCCGGTGCCGTCTTTGAGCGTGCTCGAGATGACGCAGCTGGCGTAGTTCCGGACCTCAGGGTCGACGAACGCCTCGCCGAACTCACGCAGCGCGTCCGCGGGGATCAGCGCGCAGGGATCGGCAGCCGTCGGATCGGGCCCGAGGCTGATGGGATTCGTCGTGGCCGCCTGCGGTGTCGTGCCACGCGGCAGCAGCCAAGCCAGCAGTACGGCGCCCACCACGACGACTGCCGCGACCGCGGTCAGGACCGTCCCCCGCCGTACCGATCGGAGGTGCCGCTTCCAGGATCGGCGCGGAACATCGTTCCCCTGGAACAGCCCGGCGGCCTCCGCGGCCGAAGGTCGATGCGCCGGGTCCGGCTCCATCAGCGCATCGAGCAGTGGCGCGAGCTTCCGTGCGTGCCGGTAAGGGAGCGGCGTGCCCTTCGCCGCCCGCTGCATCTGCGAGAACGGCCCGTCGGCGCCATCACCCCACGGCGATCCGCCTTCGACCGCCGCGTACAAAGTGGCGCCGAGCGAGAACACGTCGGAGGCCGCGGTCGCCTCCGAGCCATTGGCGACCTCAGGGGCGACATAGCCCAGCGTGCCCGTCAGCTGCGCTCCCCCG
Source organism: Kribbella sp. NPDC005582 (assembly GCF_040605415.1). Taxonomy (NCBI): domain Bacteria; kingdom Bacillati; phylum Actinomycetota; class Actinomycetes; order Propionibacteriales; family Kribbellaceae; genus Kribbella; species Kribbella sp. NPDC005582. Next base: position 1,146,602 of record NZ_JBEXCU010000002.1, on the reverse strand, counting down.
GTCTGCGTGACCTCGGTCCAGCGAGCGATTCCGAGATCGGTGAGCTTCACGACATCGTCGTCCGTGACGAGCACGTTGGCCGGCTTCAGATCGCGATGCACGATGCCACGCTCGTGAATCGCGACGAGCGCCGTTGCCAGCTGAGCGCCGATCGCGAGCACCCGCGCCTCTGGCAGCGGACCACCGGTCTCGATCATCCGATCCAGGCTCGTCGCCGGCACATACTCCGTCACCAGCCACTGCGTGTCCCCGTCGACAACCGTGTCGAAGACCGCCACCACGTTGGGGTGCAACACCCCGGCGCCCACCTTGGCCTCGCGGCGGATCTGCCCGATGGTCCCCACGATCGCCCGCTTCAGCGCCACCTCGCGGCCCAGTTCCTGGTCGACCGCGCGCCAGACAGAGCCCATGCCGCCTTGGCCGAGTTCTTCTTCGAGGCGGTAGCGACCGGCGACAAGCGAGCCAGGATCCATCGGCTTATCGTATCGGTCCGAAACCGCCCAGACACGAGGAGCTAGCCGGATTGTGCTCTGGCGTGCGCCGGATGACAGAAAAGCTTTGTCGGTCTCTTGACGCTCCAGGCTCATACCCGCACACTCGTGGACATCCCACCGCAACATCGCCGTCATCGGCGAGTTACGGAAAGGACAGAAAAGCTTTTCTACCACGAGGAGTTGCGGGCACTGTGAGGCACACGATCCTGGACGTGGCGAAGCTGGCGGGGGTATCCCCGGCGACTGTGTCGCGGACGCTCGGCGGCACCTACCCCGTGGCCGGCAAGACCCGAGCGCGCGTGATGCGTGCGGTGGAAGAGCTGGACTACGTGGCGAACGGTCACGCGCGCGCCTTGCACGGCACCGGTACGGGCGTGATCGCGATGCTGTTGTGGGACATCTCCAGCCCTTCGTTCGGCTTACTGGCCTCGGGAGTAGAGGAGGAGGCCGCACGTCAGGGCCGGTTGTGCATGGTCTGCACCACCAACGGGGATGTGACCCGTGAATCCGAAGCCATCGACCTGCTGAGGGCCCAAGGTGCGGAGGCTGTCATCTTGGTCGGTGGCGCCGTCGACGACGACGCCTATCGAGCGCGGATGGATCGCTACGCCCGGCTCCTCAGCTCCGCCGGAACGCGTCTCGTGCTGTGCGGGAGGCCGCCCGCGGCCGGGTCCGCAGCCGACGCTGTGGTCGTTGACTACGACAACGAAGGCGGCGCGTACGGCGCGACCGGGCATCTGCTGGATGCCGGCCATCGGCGAATCCTGTTCCTGGGCGGCGTTCCGGGCCAGAGCACCGCCGAGGGCCGCAAGGCCGGCTATCTGCGAGCGCTGGAGTCGCGCGGCATCGAGCCGGATCCTGAACTGCTCGCAACCGGAGACTTCCAGCGCGATCCCGGCTACCGAGCCGTCCGCGCCGCTTTGGCGAAGGGGACGTCGTTCACAGCGGTCTTCGCCAGCAGTGATCTTGTTGCCTCCGGCGCCTATCTGGCGCTGCGGGAAGCAGGACTCGACGTCCCCGGTGACGTGTCGGTGGTCGGGTACGACGACATCCCGCTCGCCCTGGACCTGTATCCCAAGCTCACCACTGTCCGCGTTCCGTTCGAGGAGGTCGGTCGGACGGCGGTCCGGCTGCTGCTCGATCGCCGCCCGGACGAGCCCGCGCAGCTGACGCTCGGGACCAATGTGGTCGTGCGTGGCTCGGTCGGACCGCCCGCCTCGAGCCGGAGCTGAAGGAGACCTACGTGAGGCTTACCCGAAGAGGACTGCTCGGCGTCGGCGCCGCCGGCGCGATCGCCACGCTTCTCCCCCGGACCGCGGACGCGGCGCCGACCGGCTCCACGGCGGCAGCGGTCCATCCCCGGATCTACACCGACGCCGCCCAGCGCGACGTACTGATCGAGAAGCTGACCACAGCCGACTGGGCGAAGCAGTCATTGGCTGCGTTGAAGGCTGCCATCGATCCTCTCGCGAACCGGCACCAGACCGACCCGGCCTGGATCCTGTCGCGGATGTCGATGTTCTGGACCGAAGGCCAACGCTTCACCCAGCTCTATGTCGCCAAACAGAACTTCGCTCGCGGCGAGGGCAACGCCCCGGTGCCGACGCTGCGCGTGGACCCGACGCGAGCCTGGAACACCAACAAGAACGCGCCGCTCGGCCAACGACTGCCCTACAGCGGTGACGGCTCGATGATCAACACCGCCGGCCAGACGATCCCCTACTTGAGCACCGGACACATGGTGCGGACGAACAACGAGGAACTGCTCGCGATCGCGCAGCAGGCAGCGTTCCTGCACTGGGTCACCGCGGACGAGAAGTACGCCAAGCTCGGCGCGGACATCTACTGGCAATGGCTGCTCGGCGTCTACTACATGCAGCCGATGCTGGATCCGGCCAAGTCGCTCGGCGGCCCCGGCGGCTACGCACCTGGCGGCATCGGCGGCTACTACGACTACGAGGTCATCCACGATCCCATGGGTGGCCTGGCCGCTCCGGTCTACGACCTCCTCTACGACTACCTGCACGCTCACCCCGACCCGCACGCGGTGGCGATCGGCCGCACGGTGGCCGAGTTGTCGACCGAGGTCTTCAAGCGGTTCATCGAGATCGGCCTGGTCCGCGGCGGCTTCTCCGGCAACTGGAACGTCAACGGCTGGGGATGCATCCTGCCGGCCATCCTGGCCCTCGAACCCAACGACCAGTACGCCGACGGCAAGGGCCGCGAGTACTACCTGCGCGGCTACACGACCGCGAGCAGCCCCTACCACCAGTGCCTGCCGGATCTGTTGCAGGAGTACGACCAGGTCACCGGCCTGTGGCACGAATCGCCGGGGTACTCGTTCGGCACCATCTCGACTCTGGTCGACTTCGCCGTACCGATCGAACGGGCCGGGTTCGACACGATCAGCGGCAACGCGATCATGCAGAAGGCAGCACTCGCGATCGTGCCGTGGCTCGATGCCCGCGGCAACACCGTCGTCTTCGGAGACGGCCGCGGCGGATCGCCGGGCTACCTCGCCTTCGAACGGCTCCTCACCTACTACGTCGGTCACGGCGACACCACGCGGGCGGCGCAGGTGGCCGAGGTACTGCGGAATGCCGTCGCTGCCGGGCAGTACAGCCGCACCACGACGAGCTGGACCAACCTTCTGCTGAACGTCGACCTCGACGCCGTTCCCACCGGCGGCGCGCGGCCGGCCGCCGTACGGACGGCGTACTCCGCGCATCACCGCCATGTCACCTTGAAGAACCGCAACGACGTGGCATCCGGTCTGATGGCGACCATCTACGGCGGTCACAACGCGGCCGACCATCTCAACCCCAACGGACTCGCCCTTCAGCTGTACGGCCAGGGCTGGGCACTCGCGCCGAACGCGAAGGCCTACGAGTCCTACTGGACGGCCGATTACAAGTACCACAGCGGTCCCGCGGGAGCCAACACCATCGTTCCCGGCTACACCGCCGGTCCGATCACCATCAACGCCATCGAGCCCGCCGTACCGGGCGATGCCTTCACCAACACCACCGAGATCTCGCCGCACGTGCAGTTCGCGGACGTCTCGGCCGCGGAGAAGCGTCGCCAGGTGACGATCGTCCGTACGTCGGAGACGACCGGGTACTACGTCGACGTGTTCCGCTCCGACCAAGCCGACAACGACTACCTCCACCACAACCTCGGCAACAGCCTCACCCTGTACGACGGGGCCGGCGCGGCGCTGGAACTCAACCCGGCAACGGATCTCGGCACAGCCGGCAATCCCGGCTACTCCTACTTCACCAACATCCGCAGCATCGGCCACACCGGTGATCTACGGGCACGCTGGCGCATCGACGCCACAGCCAGTACGCCGGAACTCGGCATGGACCTGTGGATGCTGGGTCAGCCGGGCCGCACGATCTACGCGGTCGACGCACCGCCCACCACGGTCGGCGACACCGTGACACCGGCCGGCGTGAACAAGTCCCCGCAGGCCACGCCCACACTGATCGTCCGCCAGACCGCGAACAACGCGGCGAGCGCACCCTTCGTCGCCGTCTTCGAGCCAACCCTGCAAGACCGCCGTTCGCTGCAAAGCGTCACAGCACTCGCATCGACCGCGACCTCCGTCAGCCTGAAGGTCGTCAGTAAAGACCGGACGGACTACGTGTTGAGCTCGTCCGACGGCGGCGCCCAAGCGCCCCGCGCAGGCATCGACTTCACCGGCACGCACGCCGTCGCAGCCGAGACCTGCAACGGATTCGAGTTCCTCTACCTCGGCTCCGGCACCGACCTTCGGCTCCACGACTACCGTCTGACCGCCCTCAGCGACGTACCGATCGCCGCCGGACTCACCCGCACCGCGACCGGGCTGCAGTACTCGGCCGCCGCCCCAGTAGCCGTCACCTTGCCGCTGCACGGACATGTGGCGAAGGCCAAGGTCCAGTACCGAACCAGCACCGGGTTCGTCACCGCGCCGAGCACCGTCGACCGGCGCCGCCAGACCATCACCGCACAACTGCCCGCGGGTTACGACATCGCACTGCGCATCACCGACCACTGACCGCCTGCTGGAGCTCACCCTTTGGAGAGTCCGCTATGCCTACCGCCCCCTCGTGCGCCCCGCTGCTTCTCGCCCTCATCGTCTTCGGTGGAGTCGTGGAATCCGACTTCGAGGACGGCAACATCTCGCCGTTCTCGATCTGCACCACGCAGAGCCCGAACTACGGCCAGGCCGCACCGTACAACGGCTCCAAGGCCATGAAGTTCTACTGGACCCAGGTCGGCTACGACGGCACCCGGATGGACCGCGGCGCCGAAGCCTGCAGCGACCTGAAGGTCTACAAGGAAGGCTGGTACGGCTTCAAGTTCCTGCTCCCCGCCGTCGGCTACCCGCGCGACAAAGCCGCGATCATCGGGCAGATCTTCAACCTCGGCGGCTGCAGCTCCTGGGCAGGAACACTGGAGGTGAAGAACAACGAACTGTGGCTCAACCACCGCGGCGCCTGCGCCGGCGCGACCAGCACCCGCCTGGACCCGAACATCCCTCGCGACGTCTGGCGGTCCGTCGTCATCCACTACGTCGTGTCCAAGGCGAACGCCGGCCGGATCGAGGTCTGGTACGACGGCGCGCCACGTTCCGCCCCGACGTACCGGGCCACAGGCATCAACTTCGCGTCGTGGGGCACCTACGACGGCGACAGCCTCGCCAAGATCGCCGACAACCACATCGGCCTCAAGTTCGGCATGTACTGCTACGACGACGCCCACTACACCGCCGGCGAGAACCGCACCTTGTACTACGACAACGTCAGCCAGCTCGACGGCAATCCGAGCAACGCCTACGACCTGGTGAATCCGGATGACGCCTCTCAACGGCGATGAGGCCGTACCGGCGCTGCTGGCCAGCAAGAACTCCGGCGGCACCTACCACGGCCCCATCAGCCTGCGTCAGAACAGCTCGAACCTCCATCTGGTAACCCTTACCGGTCCATCCGAACCCGCACTCCTCCGCGCCGCCGCGACCTGGCTCGCGGAGCATCCCAAGGCCGTGCTGATCGGGCTCAACTGGCACGACGCCCTGCTCGGCCCACGCAGCAACCTCGACGTGCTCCCACCTGAGCACCGGCTCGACATCACCGTCCGGCTCCCCCAGCGCGACCGCTTCTAGTACCGCCGTCAGCGGCCCTCGTACGCGCCGACGTCGTACCCGTTGCCCTGCGGTCGCGCGATGCCGTCCCGGTCGGTCGCCGGGGCGCCCGAGGCACGGCCGGTGTCGATCGCGGGCGAGCCCGCGCGCAGGTGGAAGTTGCCGTTGCCCGGGTCGACGAATCCCGGATCGGTGGTCAGGTTGTGGTCGGCCCGGAACGATCCGCCGATGCCCGGCTGATTGCCCGCGAAGATCGTGTTCCGTACGACGTTCCTCGAGCCGCTCACCTCGGAGGCGCCGACGATGCCGGGCTTCGCGTTGTTCGCGATCGTGTTGTTGACGATCGAGATCCCGGAGATCGTGCCGCTGCTCTCCTTCCAGAACGAGATACCGCCGCCCGCATTGCGGTACGAGACGTTGTTGACCACGCGGATGTTCTGCGCCTTCCGCGACTCCGAATAGTCCTCCACCGCGATCGCGATCCCGGCCTTCGTCGACTCCTTGGCGCCGTACGTCGTGTTGCCGTTCACCTCGACGCCGGACGACGAATCGACGTAGATGTTCGGGCCGCGGTTGTCGTGCACGAGGTTGTTCCGGATCACGCCGGCCGCGTGGTCGCTGTACTTGGCGTCGATCCCTTCCTCACCGTTGTCGTGCACGTGATTGTTCCGTACGTCGAACCGCGTACTGAAGGCGATCGACAGCGCCTCGTTGTCCGCGCTGGTGCCCTTGTCGTTGTTGTGGTGGATGTCGCAGCCGTCGACGACCAAGTCGCTGCTGTTCACCAGCACCAGTCCACCGTCGGACGACGAGGACACCTCGCACCCGGTGAAAGTGATGTGCTTCGTTTCGTTGCCGTAGACACCATGAGCCGGCGACTTCGTCACCCCGATCCCGTCGAACTTCAGCCACGACGTGCCGTCCAGGTTGAGCAACCCGTTACCCGACTTCAGTGTCTTGTCGCCGTCCAGTACGACGCGCGCTCCCGCCGCAGCCCGATAGGTGATCACCCGCCCCGCCGCCCCGCTCTTCGGCCTCAAAGCCTCGCGATAGACACCGCCCGAGATCAGGATCGTGTCCCCGGGCTTCGACACATCGGCCGCCGCCTGAATCGTGCGGTACTGCGCCCCTGACTTCCCGACCGTCAACGTCCGCCCGCCGGCGGACGCCGTACCGGCACCGGTCGGTGCGACACCGAGAACCAGCAGACCGGCCATCGCAACCTCAGCCAGATGTCGTCGTTTCATCCACAGTCCTTGCGCTAGCGGCCATTGGCCGCCCAGTCTCCCGCCGTCCGCGGCAGTTGTGCCGACGTTGGCAGGTTGCGGTCACCGAGTCGCTCCCCCGCCTTTGCGCGTTTGGTCGTTGATGCTGACATAATGACATTGGGTGTTCGGACAGGCTTGGAGGAATGATGCAGAGTCTCGACCAGCTGGTCGACATCGACAGGTCGAGTCCGGTGCCGTTGTACTTTCAGGTCGCGCAGCGGCTGCAGGAGCTGATCGAGGCGGGCAAGATTCCGTCCGGGACCCGGCTGGACAACGAGATCGTGCTGGCCGAGCAGTTGGGGATCTCACGGCCGACGGTGCGGCAGGCGATGCAGTACCTGGTCGAGAAGGGGCTGCTGAGTCGCAAGCGCGGCGTCGGTACGTCGGTGGTCAACAACCGGGTCCGCCGCAAGGTCGAGCGGACGAGCTTGTTCGAGGATCTGCAGCGATCCGGACGGCGACCGCGGACCGAGGTCTTGTCGTGTGAGCTGGTGGAAGCGCCGGAGGAAGTGGCCACGGCGCTGGGACTCGAGCCGGGAACCGAGGTGCTCGCGATCGAGCGACTTCGGTTCGCCGATGACGAGCCATTGGCCATCCTGCGTAACCACATCCTGGCGGATCTCGACGTGACGGCCGAAGGGCTGGCGAGCCGCGGGCTCTACCAGTTGCTGCGCGCCGCCGGCACCGAGGTGAAGTCGGCCGAGCAGACCGTCGGGGCCCGGAAGGCGACGCCGGCCGAGGCCGGTCTGCTACATGAATCCCGCGGCGCGACGCTGCTGACAGTGCACCGAACCGCGTACGACGGCAGCGGGCGCCCGATCGAATTCGGGCGCGACCTGTACCGGGCATCGCTGTACTCGGTGGACATCTCCTTCGGTTTCGACTGACCGCCTCAGTGGCTGCGCTTCAGCATCGCGTCGGAGAGAGTGTCGGCGCACTCACCAAGCCGAAGACCGACGACATCGAGCCTCCGCAAGAGTTCCCGGCGTTTCAGTAGGTCGGTCGACAGCTCCTGCTCGAACAGCTTCGCTACGGCCATTTGGTAGAGCTGCCGCACTCTGCCGGCACACTTGCGAACCGCCAGCGTCGTCATGGTGACCTCGGCCGGCCGCCGCGAGACACTCCCGATCGCAGTCTGCAGAAGAGCCAGCCCCTCGGCGACCGCTGCCAGGATCTCACTGTCGGCGGTGTCCGGGAGTGCGCCGTACAGGTCGGTTTCGCGAACCAGGTCACGCAGGTTGTCCAGTACGTCGTCGACCGATCTGGACAGCCGGTAGAGATCCTCGCGGTCGATCGGGGTGGTCAAGGCCGTGGACAGTTCGCCGACCAAGACCGCCCGCAGCGAGTCACCGTCGTGCTCGACGTCGACCATTTCGGCACGGGCCTCGGCAGGGCCTATCTCGCCCCTGACCATTCGCGCGGTGAGGCTCACGCCGTCGATCGCCTTCCCTAGTTGGCCGCGCAGAGCCTCCAGTGCCCGATGATGTGTTCGGCCGGTCAGGTCGTCGTACAACCTACGGATCCTCATGACTTCACTCCGTTCACAACAAGCCCGATCAGTACGCCGCCCGCCAGCGCGGCAGGCAGTGTGACCGCCCAGGCGACGGCCAGCGGTGCGGTGTACTGCCATCGAATGGAACGCCGGCCGTCGTTCAGCGCCGCCCCGACCAAGCCGCCGGTCGTGGCCTGCGTCATGCTGACCGGAACGCCGAGACCTGCACTGCCGAAGACGGCCGCCGATGCCGCCACCTCGGCGGAGATGACATGGCCAGGACGCATCCGTAACAAGGTCGAGGTCGCCCCGCGGCCCACCCGTCGCAGGCTGACGGCGGCGCCGATCATGAAGACGCCCGCGATGGCGGCGACCGGCACGACCTGGGTTTCCAGCGCCAGTGGATAGCCGGCGACCCCGAAGGTCGTCACGGCTACGGCGTACATCTTCTGCCCGTCGTTCGCGGCGTACGCGAGGCTCTGACCGACGAAGGCGAGCAGCTGGACCGCGCTCGTCCAGCGCGCGACCCGCTGCACCGGCACCCGCCGTACGGCGCGGCCGAGCAGATACGCCACCGCCATCCCCACGAAGGGAGCAGCGGCACCCAGCGCGAGGACGAAGCCGAGGCGAGCCCAGTCGGGTGCGGAGCCGAGCCCGACCGCGGCGCCCGCGACCGCTCCGAGCAGCGCCAGCGTGATGCTGGTCGGGATACCTCGCCAGGTCAGGGCCAGAACGAGGCCGATCGCGACTCCGGTACCGACGAGAAAGATCAACTGACCATCGGTACCGGTGACATCGACGAACGTCGCGGCGACGCCAAGCCCGAAGACAGCAGGTCCAACAGCTACCGCGCACGCCAGCACGGTCAGGACCACTACGGACGAGGCGCCGCGATGCCTGATTCCCAAGGACAACAAGGCTCCACCGTCATTGGCGCCGCAGATGAAGACGAAGGCGATGGCAGCGGCTAGGAGGAGGAACGGCACAGGAAGCAGGCCTTCTTTCGGTGATCGCGACTCAGTCGTCGAGGCCGGTCTCGTCCGCGACGTCGTCCCAGCTGACGAACTTGAAGTTCGTGTTGGCGCGCGGCTCGCCGTCGTCGCCGATCACGTCCGGGGCGTTGAACCCGTCCTGCACGACGAGCAGTCCGTCCGGATAGGCGCTACCGAAGGACGCACTGGAGACCATGGCGCCATCACACTCCTCGGAACCGTCGACCGACGTACCGGGCGCGATCCGGAAGTTGGTCTCGAAGGAGTTGGATCCCTCACGGTCGTAGGCGACGAAGGTGTTGTCGCCCTGGCTCGAGGCCAGCAGGTACCCCTCACCATCGCCGTCGTCGAAGATGGTCAGACCTTCCACGTCGGCCGTGATGTGCGTCCCGCCGTACCCGGGATCGGCACCGGCCGTGCACTCGTCGGTCTCCGGGTCGTAGGTCCCGGGGACCCCGAACTCGCGGACCTTGTCCACCAGTACGGGGGTCCCGACCAGGTTGGCGTTGAGCTTCCAGATGCCGACATCCTCCTGCCCGGCGTACAGCTTGCCGGTGTAGCTGTCGACAACCATGCCCTCGACCTGCGGCGTCGACCCCGGCTCGTCGCAGGGTGCCCAGCTCGTCCCGTTCGGCAGCGTGAAACTGGCCGGGAGGTTGTAGCTGCGGACGGTGGTGTAGGTAACAGTTGCCCCGAGCACCTTCAGCTCGACGAGCTTGAGGGTGGTGTTGTTCCGCCGGCTGGCGATCGCGTAGTGCTTCCCGGTCGCCTTGTCCGTAAAGGCAGCCAGCCCGTACGCCGTGTTCTGGTCCTCGACCTCGGCCTCGGTCGCGGAGAAGACCCGGGGTACCGACGCCGCCGTCACATCGGTCAACGGTGTCGTCGTGCTGTTCGGGTTGATCCGGTATGTCCGGATCCGGTCGCGACCGCGGTCGGAGACGACAGCGACGTCGGCCTTCCCGTCGGCGAACTGCACACCGGTCAGCAGATCGACGTTGTTGAATCGGCCGCTCTCCGAACCGGGCGCCGGCGGAGCAGGCACCGGCAGCACCTGGAGCTGAGCACCGGCCAGGTTGTAGACCTTCAGACCGGCTTCCTTGGCGGTCGTGATCACCAGGCTCTTGGACGGGTGGGCGTTGTTGCGCCAGATCGCGGGGTCGTCGGCGTCGGCATTGCCGCCGGCGTCGTCGTCGAACTGGGCCGGCGTCTCGGTGACGGCGTGAATCGAGGGGATGGTCGTCTCTGCGTCTGCCGGCAGGCCGATCGCCGCAGTGGCGACGAGGCCCAGACCGAGCACGACCGGTAGGCGGAAGGAACGTCGGGGAGTTGACACCAGTACCTCCAGATCAGGCGGAGCGGTGAATGTGTGCTGGACCATACATCAGTATGTCCTTACCAACAATCGCCCAATCAGTACGTCCTTATGTCTTGACATAACGACGTAACCGAGTGAGCCTTTCTGCACCACGCCGAGGCTCTCGCCCGGTCAGATCCAGGAGGTATCGCTCATGGTCAGCCGTACCAGGACTACTCGCCGCCCCGCCGAACGCCGGCACCGGCTGCTCGCGGCCGGGGTTCTCGCCACGCTGGCCGTCGCCGCTTGCGCACCGTCCACGGCGACGCACGGCACGGACGCCACCGATGCCGCAGCCATTGCCGAGCCGGTGATCGACACCGCCTTCGACCTGGCCGCGTTGACCGCCGCCGCGAAGAAGGAAGGCTCGGTCACCGTCTACGACAGCACCGGCGACATCAAGAAGGTGGCCGAGGCGTTCGAAACGAAGTACGGGATCAAGACCACCGGCGTGAAGTCGGACGTCGGCGACACGCTGGAGAAGATGACCCGCGAGGCCCAGGCGAAGAACGTCACGATCGACCTGACTCTGTACGAGAACGGGCCGACGCTGGTCGGCCAGCTGCTCCCGCAGAAGACGGTCTATACCTGGATCCCGGCTGACGTCGCCGACCAGATCGACGAGTCGAACCGCAATCCGCTGATGGTGCTGTCCAAGGCGAACGTCTGGATCTACAACCCGGCGGTCTTCCCGCGGGGCTGCCCGGTCGACAATCTCTGGGACCTGACCTCGCCGGAGTGGAAGGGCAAGGTCACCCTGCAGGATCCGCTCGGCAAACCCAACATCGTCGAGTGGTTCAACCAGATGGGCTCGACGTACGACGAGGAGCTGCGAACGGCGTACAAGGCCAACAGCGGGCAGGACCTCAAGACGACGGAATCGTCCGCGGCCAAGGAATGGGTGAAGCAGCTCGCGAAGAACAGTCCCGTGCTCACCTCGGCCGACGACGACGTCTCAGCCGCGGTCGCCGCGCCGAATCAGAAGGAGCCCCGCATCGGCCTGGTGTCGATCGCGAAGTTCCGCGATGTCGCCGGCAAGGGCTACAAGATGAAGGTCTGCGACACCCTCAAGCCGTACGTCGGCTATCAGTACCCGAAGTTCGGCGCGATCGCGACCGGCTCCAAACATCCGAACGCGGCCAAGCTGTTCCTGCGTTTCGTCCTGACCGCGGAAGGCATCACACCGGAGATGGGCTCAGGCGGGATCTCCGGCAGCAACGCCGTACCGCCGAGCAAGAACAACCCGCCCGGGCTGAACGACTGGAGCCGGCAGCTGATGAAGTTCGACTCCTCGAAGCTGCTCGCGGACTTCCGGGACGCGCAGACAATGCAGGACCACTGGCGCCTCAACCATCGCTGATCCCCCTGCTCCCCGAAGGACTCCCCCATGGTCATCACCGATGCCCGCCCGGCGGTACGCCGTACCCGCCGCCGGCGTTATCGCCTGAGCGTAGCCCTGCACGAACCCACGCTGCTGATCGGCATCGTGCTCACGCTGGTCCTGCTCTACCTCGTGATCGCGCCGTTGATCGCTGTCCTGTCCGACGCTGCGCGCGTGCAGTTCGGCGACGAACCGAAGACCGGTCAGGCCGCTGGTGAGCTGACCGGCTACTACCTCTGGCGCGTCTTCCGCTCGCAGATCAGCTCGATCGTGTTCTGGGAGCCGCTGCTGAACACACTGATCGTGGCGGTCGGCGTGACCGCGCTGGCGCTCCTGCTGGGCGGCGTCAGCGCCTTCCTGCTCACCCGGACGAATGTTGCCGGACGCAAGTGGTTGTCCACCGCGCTGGTAGTCCCGTACATGCTGCCGTCGTGGACGTTCGCCCTGGCGTGGCTGGCGTTGTTCAAGAACGAGCGCTCCGGCGGTCAAGTCGGCATCCTGGAAGCCCGCGGCATCAGTACGCCGGACTGGCTGGCCTACGGCGCGGTCCCGATCATCATCTGTCTGGGACTCCACTACTTTCCCTTTGTCCTGCTGCTGTTCGGCAACGCATTGCGCCGGCTGGACTCACAGCTCGAGGACTCGGCCCGGATCCTCGGCGCCAGTCGCCGTACCGTGCTCGGCCGGATCACGCTGCCGCTCATGTTGCCGTCGCTGTCGTCGTCCACGTTGCTCGTCTTCGGGCGGATCCTCGGCACGTTCGGTACGCCGTACATCCTGGGACTGCCGGTCGACTTCAACCTGCTGTCGACCTCGTTGTTCGCCTCCGTCCGCAACCACGAGCCAGGCATCACCGCGGTGATCGCGACCGTGATCGTCGTCATCGGGGTCGCTGTCGTCCTGGCGGATGCCCGGCTGCTCCGTGAACAACGACGCTTCGTCACCGTCGGCGGCAAGGGCGCGATGGACCGGATCATCGAACTGGGACGCTGGCGCTGGGTCGCCGGTGGGGTCGCGCTGAGCATCTTCGTCTTCAGTGTCGTGGTGCCGGTCCTGACGCTGGCGCTGTCCACCGTGACGATCACGCCGGGTGTCTTCAAGGCGGAGAACTTCACGCTGAGGTACTGGCTGGCGCGCGATCTGCCCGATGCCCCGGGCTTCCCGCACGGCCTGCTCCGCGGTACCGAACTGCTCGATGCGGCCTGGAACAGCCTGCGGATCGTCGGTCTGGCCGCACTGATCTGCGGTCTCATCGGCCTCCTGATCGGGTACGTCGTCGTCCGCTCCGACGGATCGCGGATCGCGACCGCCCTGCGACAGGTGAGCTTCCTGCCCTACCTGGTGCCGGGCATCGCGTTCGCCGCCGCCTTCCTGTCCCTGTTCGCCGTACGCCGAGGTCCCGTGCCGGCCTTGTACGGATCGATCACGTTGCTGGTGATCGTGCTGGCGGTCACCCACCTCCCGTACGCGTCCAGATCCGGCATCAGCGCGATGACGCAGCTCGGACGGGAGCCGGAGGAGGCCGCGCAGATCACCGGCGCGGGCTGGTTCACCCGGGTGCGCACCGTCGTCATCCCGATCCAGCGCGGCTCGCTGGTCACCGGCATCGTGCTGCCGTTCATCTCCGGGATCAAGGAGCTCAGCATCGTGATCATGCTGACCACGACCGGGACTCAACTGCTGACCACGCTCTCCATCAACCTGATCGACTTCGCCTACGACCAGATGGCGAACGCCGTCGTGCTGGTCATCGCGCTGGTCGCGTTCCTGGCGACCTATCTCACCCAACGACTGACCCGGACCAGCTTGGCGTCCGGACTCGGAGGCTAGGCCTGTGCCCACCATCACGCTGCAATCCGTGAGCAAGTCGTACGGCGTCGGTCCGCGGGCCGTCGACAACCTCGACCTCACCATCCCCGACGGCTCCTTCACCTGCCTGCTCGGTCCGTCGGGCTGCGGGAAGACCACCACGCTGCGGATGATCGCCGGCCTGGAGCACCCGTCCGACGGCTCCATCACCGTGGGCGACCGGGTCCTCGATTCAGTGGCCCAGGGCACCTTCGTTCCCACCGAGAAACGTGGGATGGGCCTGGTCTTCCAGAATTACGCGCTCTGGCCGCATCTGTCCGTCCGCCGCAATGTCGAGTTCGGGCTGCGGGTGCAGAAGGTTGCGGCACCGGAACGCACAGCGCGAGTCGATGCGGCGCTGAAGATGATGCAGATCGAACAGGCCGCGGACCGGTACCCGTCCCAGCTGTCCGGCGGCCAGCAGCAGCGCGTCTCGCTGGCACGCATGCTGGCGGTCAATCCGTCTGTTCTGCTGCTCGACGAACCCCTGTCGAACCTCGACGCCACGCTCCGGCTGGAGATGCGGGCCGAGCTCAAGCGGCTGCACGAGGAGACCGGTCACACGATCGTGTTCGTCACCCATGACCAGCTCGAGGCGATGACTCTGGCGACCCAGGTGGCGGTGATGAAGGACGGCGTACTGCAGCAACTCGCGCCGCCGCTGGAGGTCTATCACCGGCCCGCCAACACCTTCGTCGCGGCGTTCGTCGGCAGTCCCCCGATGAACCTCGCGCCGTGCGACAGCGACGACTCGTCGCTCGGCGGCTATGCCCGGCGCTATCTGACGCTCACCCAGACCCGCGCGATCGATGACGTCGCCACGATCGGGGTGCGCCCGGAGGCCATCCGGGTTGTCGAGGACGGGCATCTCGGCACCGAGAACGAGTGGGTGTTCGAGGCGCAGGTCCGCGCCGTCCTTCCGACCGGTGCCGCGTGGACGGTCTCGGTCACGGTCGGCGCGACCGAGCTCTACCTGGTCAGCACCGACGAAGTGTCCGCGGCCTCCGGTGAGGTCCTTCGCTGCGCGGTCAAACGCAAGGCGATCCACCTCTTCGGTGCCGATGGCAACCGTCTCGACCTGGGCAACGACCGTCAGCTCGTCCGGAACGAGGCCGCGCAATGGATCAGCTGACCAGGCCGGCGGCCTTGTTGCTCGACTTCGGCGGCGTACTGGTCGCGACCACCAAGCGGCCGGACTGGTCGAGAGAACTCGCCGCCGAACTCTACGAACGGTTCGGTCCGGCAGGACTCAGCATCGACGACATGCGGACGGATATCGAGGCCGGAGCCGCGGCGGACTCGGCGTGGAAGAACGCGATGTCCCGCCCGGCCGCCCCACGAGAGCTGACTCATCGCGAGTTCTGGGCCGACTTCGTCGCCGCCGACTGGCCGATCGGCCCACAGAACTGGGTGATCGCGCACGCGACGGCGTTGTGCAAGCGGATGGGCGAGGTCCGGCAGGACCGCGAGCATCGGCCCGGGATCCCCGAGCTGCTCGATGCGGCCGCCGCTGCGGACATCCCGGTCGCCGTGGTGAGCAACGCGTTGAGCGGCGCCGTTCACCGGGACTATCTGGATCGGACCGGGCTCGTGAAGCAACTGGCCCTGCAGGTCTACAGCGACGAAGTCGGCGTCCGGAAGCCCAATCCCGAGATGATCCAGCTCGCCGTCCGCGCCCTCGGCGTACCGGTCGAGCAGACGTGGTACGTCGGCGACAACTTCGACCGTGATGTCGTCTGCGGCCGGCGCGCCGGGGTCGGCGCAACGATCCTGATGGAGGCGCCCGGCACCTACGACCGGCCGTACGTCGTCCGAGCCGTCCCCGATGCCGTCGTACCGGATGCCGACGGCCTCCGCGCACTGCTGCTCGCATCAATCTGACTGAGGAGTCTGATGACCGTCCTGTCCCAAGAGCTCCGTGCGGTCGCCGCGGAAGCCGCCCAACTCGTCGGTCCCCAGCTGCAGCAGGCGTTTCGCAGCTCGATGACTGTCGACTTCAAACGCGACGAGCACGATCCCGTCACCGTCCACGACCGGCAGGCCGAGGACGCCATCGCCGAACTGCTGACCAGCAAGATCCCGGGCAGCAGCATCGTCGGCGAGGAGGACGGCGTCCGCCCCGGCGGCAGCACGGTCACCTGGTACGTCGACCCGATCGACGGCACCGCGAACTTCGCTCGCGGACTGGCGTTCTTCTGCACGTCGATCGGCGCCGTCGTCGACGACCAGATCGTGGCGGGCGCCGTACTGGACCCGATCGCCGGACACCTGTTCACCGCCGACCTCACCGGCGCCTGGCTCAACGGCGAACCGCTACGCTCCCGCGGCGTCACCACCGAGGCTCGCGCGCTGTTGATCACCAGCTACCCCAACGCACGCGCCCTGACCGAGGACGGAGCCGAAGGTCTCGCGCTCTACGCAGACCTGATCGCCGGCTACGGGACCGTCCGGCGTCCTGGCAGCGCCGCCCTGAGTCTGTGCCATGTCGCCGCGGGCTGGGCCGATGCCGCACTCGGCACGTCGGTCAGCGCCTGGGACATCTGCGCCGCACAACTCATCGTCCGCCAAGCCGGCGGCGCCTACCTGGGCTTCGGCGGCAAGGGCTGGGACCAGCCCCGGTACGCCGCGCACACCCCGGACCTCCAGCCGGCAGTGCTCCAGCACTTCGCCGACACCTACCGCGCATGACCGCGCGCCTGAAGTACGACTGGCTGGTCACCGATCTCGACGGCACGCTCGTCGGCCGCGACCTGCAGATCCCACCCCGGAACGCCGAGGCGATCGATCGCTACCGTGCGGCCGGCGGCGTCGTCACCATCGCGACCGGCCGCAACGAGCACTCGGCCCGCCGCTACCACGAACAACTCGGCCTGGACACCCCGCTCATCCTGTACAACGGCGCCCGCATCACGAACCTTGCCTCCAGCAACCGCCTGCTCGACCTGACCCTGGGCGATGCTTGGGACGTCCTCTGCACCCAGAGCCTGCCGTTGCTCCCCGCAACGGTCGGCGCCGTCGCCTTCCAGGACCTCGACGCCTACATCGTCAAATCCGCTCCAGCCCTGACCGACTACGCCGCCCGCGACCAGATCGAGCTCAAGACCTCCGCCCCGCCCGGCGTCCCCACCAAACTCATGCTCATCGCCGAGTCGCCAGGCGACCTGGTCGACCTGATCGCCGACTCCATCACCGGAGTGCGGTTGGTCCGCTCCGAAAAGACCTACCTCGAAGTCCTTCCCGCCCACGCCGACAAAGGATCCGCCCTCGCCACCCTCGCCGCATCCCTCGAGATCCCCCTCGCCCGCGTCGCCGCCATCGGTGACAACCCCAATGACCTGGAACTCATCCAAACCGCAGGCCTCGGCGCCGCCGTCGCCGACGGCCACCCTGACGTCAAACGAGCTGCCGACGTCATCGTGTCCCCCTGCTCCCAAGGAGCCGTCGCCGACCTGATCGACCACTACTTACTCTGAGCCGGAGCCGCCTGGGAGCAGAATCCAAGGGGAACCGGATTCCGGGTGGCGGACACGGGCGGGGTATGAGGACGAAGCTAGGGGTGGCGGTGAGCGATGGCCCGGGGCTTGAGCCGACGTCGGACCGCGAGTTGTGGGAGCGGCTGAGGGGCGGTGACGAAGGAGCGCTGAGCGAGTTGTTCCGTCGGCACTGTGACTCGGTGTACAACTTCGCGTTCCGGCGGACGAGTTCGTGGTCGAGCGCGGAGGACGTCGTGCAGGCGACGTTCACGGCGTTGTGGCGGCGGGCGGGCGACGGAGCGCTGGACGAGTTGCTGCTGGACAGTGCGCGGCCGCTGATCTTCCGGATCGCCACGTTCGAGTGCACGAACGTGCTCCGGTCGGTACGGCGGTTGCGCGCGCTGCGGGAGCGATTACGCGTCGCGGTCCGAGGTGACGCCGTACCGGATCACTCCGGTACGGCGGCCGCGAACGTCGACTCCGAACGCGCGATGCGGGAGCTGCGAGCCGTTCTGGCCACGCTTCCGGCCGGCCAGCGCGAGGTCGTCGAACTCGTTGCCTGGTCCGGCTGCTCGATGGCCGAAGCAGCGGCGGTCCTCGGTATTCCCGAAGGCACGGTCAAGTCCCGCGGCCGTCGTCACCGCCGCGGTCGTCGTATCGCCCGCGCTCAGGTCCGGGGCACCGGACCGGCAACCGGCCGCGACGCCGACCCAGCCCGCCGAGATCGACATCGATCTGGGACCACTGACGCCGGCCGAGACCGCGACGCTTTTCAAGCACTGCTGGTTCTGGAACGGCACGATGCGGAAGGCTCTGCACGCGACGAAGATCAAGACCGCCTTGGGCGAGACCGAGTGGACGGTCGCCTGGCTCGGCCGGAGCGAGGGCGGCAACGGCGTGACGGGAGGCGACAACCGGATCACCGGCTGCTCCGGCAAGCCGACCGGCGTCACCGACGGGACCATCGCCGCCCAGGGCTTCCGGATGGAGAACTTCATCACGACGACCGGCAAGATGCGCTACGACGACAGCTTCCGGCCTGCTGAGGGGACCAACCTGATCAGTCAGGGCGGCAAGAGCTACTCGTCGACCTGGGTCCGGGTTCCTTCGTCGGTGCAGCGGGCTCGGCAGCGGATCGTCGACCACGGCCGAACCAGTCCTTGGTACTCCAGCCGGGCCATGGACGGGGTGGTCTACCTGCAGGCCTGGACCGACAAAATCGTGGTACAGCCCGACGGCGCCACCCTGGAGACCCAGTTCCTGGACGCCTCAGGACAGCCGGTGGAAATCCCCGGATCGAACGGGCTGACGAGCACCCAGCCCATTTGGGGCATCCAGGCCAGCAAGTGATTCGTCAGCGACGTACTCGGTACTGCAGGTGCAGCACGCGGTTGCCCTGGATCGCTACCTCAGGATCCTCCAGCAGGTGCTGCACCTGCGCCGATCCGAAGTAGGGCTTGCCGGAGCCGAAGACGACCGGTACGACGTCCATCCGCACCTCGTCGACGAGACCCGCGGCGAGGACCTGGCCACCGACGTTGCCGGCGGCAACCTCCACGACGCGGTCGCCCGCCAGCTCTTGGGCCTTGGACACCGCTGCCTCGATGCTGTCGACGAAGTGGAACGGCGCGGCAGGGTCTCAGCCCTCGGGCGGCGGGCGGTGCGTCACGACGACCACGTGGGGCACTCCGCCCGGCGGCGTTCCGTCCCAGCCGTCGGTCAGGTCGAAGACGTGCCGGCCGACGATGGTCACGCCGATCGAGTCCCAGTACGGCCGAACGTAGTCGTACGACGTCTGCGACACCTTCAGCACGCCGCTGTCGTCCAAGGGGACGTCACCGCTGGTCAACCAGTCGAACAGCGGTCCGGGCTGGTCGTTCTCGTCCGCGACGAAGCCGTCCAGCGACACCGTGCTGTACATGACCACCTTGCCCACAAGGCTCTCCCTTCTCATTGGAGACCTCAAAGTAGCGAGCTGTGGGCGGCAGCGCTTGTAAGAAATCAATCGGCCGGCAGCGGCCAGCTGTCCAGCACGTGGCCGGGGTGTTCGCGCAGGAACCGCCGCCGGATCTCGACGTACCGGGTCGGGGTGAGCCCGGTGAACTTGCGGAACTCGTGGCCGAAGTGGGCCTGGTCGAAGTAGCCCGCGCGGGCGGCGACCTCACTCCAGTCGATCGGTACGGCGGGATCGATCGCGAGCACGGTGGCGGCGAAGCGGTAGGTGCGGGCGAGTCGCTTCGGCGTGACGCCGATGATCTCCTTGAACCGCTGGTTCAGATGTGTGCTGCTGACACCGGCTGCCGCGGTCAGGTCGCCGATCGCCACCGCTCCGTTGGTTGCCGCGATGACGCTGCCCGCCTGGCTGACCAGGTCCAAGCCGGCTGTCTCGCGCAGCCGGCGTACCAGCTCCTCCTCGAGCAGCGTCAGCATGGCGAGCGGTCCATCAGCAGCGGCCAGCCGGTCTCGCAGTTCGGCAACGGCGGGCCCGCCCCACACCTGCTCGAGGGTCGCCGGCCGGTCACACAGCTCCGCCGCGGGCATCGGCAGGAACGGCCCCGGTCCCCACGGCTTGAAGTGCACGCCGACGGACCGCGTCTGGGGCGGGTAGCCGAACTCCCAGGCACGAGTCGGCATGGTGACGACGCAACCGTCGGCGTACTCGGTCAGCTCGAGGTCGGCGCCGCCGCGGATGCGGAACGGCGCCCCAAGATTGATGATCAGCAAGGCCGACGGCGGCGGCAGCGTCAGCCGCGGGTACGGCGGCGCACCCTCCAGGTAGTAGAGGTCGTCGATCAGCCCGTCGAGCGGTCGCGGCACTCTGGACACGTACTCCACCTGGACAGCATCCACGACGTACGGCGGATCACGCAGGAGCGGGCCTCGACCACCGGCGATTCTCAGATGCGCGGGCGGCTCAAGCGGGTACTGTCCCGCCGGTGACTCGCCGCCTGCTCGCTGTCGTTTGCCTGTTTTCCGTAGTACTCACCGGGTGCACGTTGGCTGGAGCCGAGCCGCGACCGACCACCACTCCGTCGAAGCCGAGGCCGAAGCCGCCAGTGGCGACGTCGACCGCTTCGCCGGGGACGGGGAAGGCGATCGCGGCCGCACTCCGCGAAGTGCGGGTGCTCGGAAAGCGGCCCGAGGTGGCTGGGTATCGGCGGGATCAATTCGGCAAGGCCTGGTCGGACGACCACTCGGGGATCGGCGGCCACAACGGTTGTGACACGCGCAACGACGTACTGGCTGCGCAGTTGCAGGCGCCGAAGTTCCGCGGGAAGTCCCGTTGTGTCGTGATCGCCGGCACGCTGCTCGTCGAGCCGTACACCGGTCAGCGCGTCGAGTTCCGCAAGGAGAAGGCTTCCGAGATCCAGATCGATCACATCTATCCGCTGTCGCGCGCGTGGGACATGGGCGCCGCCGGCTGGCCGAAGCAACGCCGCGTCGACTTCGCCAACGACGAAGCGATGAACCTGATCGCGGTCGGCGGATCGGCCAACGCCTCGAAGGGCGACTCCGGCCCGGGCGAGTGGATGCCGATCAACCGCGGCTACCGCTGCACCTATGCCCTGCGCTACCTCCAGGTCGCCCACAAGTGGTCGCTCCCGATCACCACCGACGACCGCAACTCGATCAAGGGCATCACCCAACTCTGTCCGTGATCGGTGTGATTCGTTCCGTGGTTCCTGGGTACTGCGAGGCCAAGGCGCTGGGGTGATACCCCCGAGTCGCCCCAGCGCCGCAGCTCTGGGTTCAGGGACGCAGCACAGGGGCTGCCCGGTGTCACAAAGCCGGCCCTAGAGGGCGCGGACCGCTTACCCGGTCCGCGCCCTCGACTCCAACGAGCCTAGGGATAGCGGTACTTCGACAATTCGGATTCCAGACGGCGGTAGCGCTCTTCCAGGTCGGCGCGTTTGGACTGCCCAGGCTGCTGCTTCGGAGCAGGCCGGACCGATCGGGCGACCAGCTGAGCGAACTCGGGCAGGTCGGCGTACCGCGGGATCTTCTGCTCGGGCGCGAAGAGGGCCAGCGCTCGGCGTTCCCAGCCGCCGTTGGACGGCGGGAAGCGGATGAGGTGATGCAGGACCTCTTCCCACGCCAACCTGCGGTCGGCTTTGGGTGTGGCGATCTGCTCGAGCAGGATCGTGAAGACGGTCGACGACGCGACACTGGCGAGCACTCGGGCGTCGTCGAAGAACGGGACCGACGTGAGCGTGTCCTTCGACATCAGAGAGTGCGAGCCGACGATCTCGTTGAACGCGCCGTTGTCGGAATCCAGGGCGAAGACCGAGTCCGCGGTCTTGTCCAGCTCCGCGGACCTGGCGTTGCCTTCGAGGAGCAGCTTCTGCAGGTCCGAGACAGCGAACTGCATCAGGAACCCGCCGGCACCAGGTGCCGCGGACGAGAGTTGCTCGGCCTTGCGGTCGATCGCGAAGGCGGCCAGCAAGGCGGCGCGGCCCTTGTCGTTCAGGCGGCCGCGCTTGACCAGGAAGCGGACGAACTGGTCGTAGTTGCTCTCGGTGTTGCCGTCCTTGTGCAGCCTCGGTTCGAGGGCGGCAGCGTGGCGCTTGAGTTGCAGGTCGAGCTCGGTCTCCTTGGTCGTGCGTTTGGGCGCAGTGGCGCCGGGCTTGAGCGGCCAGTGCTCGGGGGCGACGTTGGCGGCGAGCCGGCGCCGCTCGTCGTCGCTCAGCAGTGTGAGCACCAATGGGATCGACTCCCGGAGGTCCGGGGTGACGGCCGCGACGACGAGCGGTTCGGCCAGCAGACCAAGGAATTCCAGATGGAACTCCTCGAGCGTCTCCTTCGCCCACTCCGGCAGCTCCCCCGGCTTGCCGATGACCTTCTGCTCGAGATTCTCGAGCGCATGCAGCAACGTGTGCGCCGTGTCCTGCGCCGACGGGAACGCCGGATAGGCGTGCCGCGTGCTCGGCGTGGACATCTTGGTCTTGCTCACGACGCCGGCGGTCTGTGTCTTCCCGCCCACCTCGTACGCCGGATAGCGCAGCCGCCGGAAGAGTTTGCGTTTGAACCGGATCCGCTCGGCCGGTTGGGCCGCGACGAACTCGGGTCGGCGCTTCGCGACGTCGTCCACGAACCGCTTGAGGAACGCGTCGTCGCTCTCGCCCTCGACCTGGGCCGGTCGGTAGCTGCGCAGCTCGAGCAACTCGACCACGTTCGAATGGAAGAACCAGTCCTCGACGCCGTGCAGCAGCTTGCCGACCCGCACCAGCAAGCGCTGCCGGCCGGCTTGGTCTTCCCGTCCGAGCGCCCGCCACTCGTCCTCGATGCCGGCCAGCCCTTCGGCCAGGTAGGCGACGTAGTGCGCGTCCACCGCGTTCATCACGCCGACGTCGCCGTCGGCAAGGTTCGCCTGCCGCCGGCTGGGTTGGTACAGCTTGTTGGCCGGCCGCTTGGCCGCGTTCCACACGTACGGCGGCTGGTCGGTGTGCTCATGCGGGAAGTACTGCGTGAAGAACTCGCCGTACACGTCGTCGACGCGGTTGGCCGGGATCGGTTTGAGCGAGCCCCACGGACCACTGAGTCGCCGGTTCACGTCCTGCGCGAACAGCATCTGGGTGGTTCCTTCGATGAACAGCCGGAAGAACTCTCCGAGGTAGCCGTAGTGTTTCTCGTCGTCCCGGGCCGCGCCGGGGGTGCGCTCGATCGGCGTACCGAGGAGCGAGTCGATCCAGTTGTCGGCTCCGCTCAGGTCGGCGTACGTGTCGGACGGGAGCGCCGCGATGATCCCGCCGATCGCGGCCAGTCCGATGCCGGAGCCTTCGATGACGTCGGCCGCCGTACCGGAGGTCAGGGTCTTCAGGTACTGCGATGCGGCGAGCGCGGCACCGGCTCCCAGGGCGGCGATCCCGCGGAGCAACTGGGTCTTGTCCTGGACGGCGGGGATGACGAACTCCCGCCAGATCCGCTGCTTGGCGAAGATGTACGTGACCGGGTCGCGGAACTGCGAGACGTCGGTCAGGTAGTTGCCGAGCTCCAGGTACGTCAAGTCGTCGGCGGTCAGCTTGACGTTGTCGAGGACGGCAGCCGGGACGGTCTCCCTGGTGAACAGGAAGATGTCCCGGTGCCGGGAGATGTCACCCATCAGCTCAGGCCTCGACCCAGTCGCCGTCCTCGTTCTGTTCCCAGACCGGCAGCGCGTCGTCGGCGCGCAGCTTGACCAGGCTGGTCGGAACCCGAACGGTCCATGGCTCACCCTGCGGTACTTCGGCGCCCGGGCGGTCGAGCCGCTCGGCCAGCTCGTCCGCGATCGGCAGGTACAGCGGGCTGGAGATGGTCGGCAGCGGGCCGCCGTTCCAGATCTCGCCGAAGGTGAGGAAGTGGTCGACCGCGCCCTCGAACCCGGGTCGCGCCGGGACGGTCGCCCGGCAGTACCCGGCCTGCAGGAAGTCCACGAACGCCGGGTCGGGATCGTCGTACCCGAGTCGTTCGTCCCATTGGTCCTTGCTGCCCCAGAAGTACGGGTAGGTGACCCAGGACATGTGCTCCCACTCGAAGGCCTGCTCGAAGAAGCGCACGTACGCGCCTTCGGCCGCCGCCTCGGAGACGTCGATCTGCGGCAGCCCGTTGACGGCCGAGTCGACGACCGCGTCGAACAGGTCGAAGTGCTGATCGGTCAGGATGCTCAGGCAGTTCTTCTGCAGCTCCCGGCGGATCGTCACCTGGTTCGCCCCCGGGTTGCGGCCGCGGATCGCGACGCCGGCCTGCAGCTTGAGCTGCGACAGCTTCTCCTCGTAGTCCGCGACCTGCGCGTTATGGGCCGTGAGCAACTTTGCGTGCGTCTCCAGGCGCCACTTCTCCAGGGCACGGTCGGTCCGCTGGCACTTCACCTCGATCGCGATCGCGACCTGGGACGCGTGGAACGAGTCGAGCGCGAACGGGATCGAGTCGCGTTCGTCGTCCAGCGTCGTGGTCCACAACCATTGACCGCCGGACATCCGCTGCGTACGGCGGCCGAGCACGACATCAACGCTGGCGTCGGACTCCCACACGTTCCAGACCCGGCCCACACTGCCGAACACCGCCCGGTAGCCGTCGTCGATGGTGATCTGCGCGGAATGGTTGTAGTTGGTCTTGCTGTCCCCGCCACCGCCCTTGAAGTCGGCGGACTTGGTGCGGAACAACTCGGGCGGCGGGGCGACGTCGGTGGCGCCGCAGACCTTCACCCAGTACGAATAGTTGCTCTCACTGAGCTGTGCCGGCGCGAGCGTGAAGTCCGGCGGCTTGGTCAGGGTGAGCGCGCTGCTCTGTGCCTGGTTCATGGCGGCCACCAGGAACGCAGCGGGCTCGGGGATCATGAAGTCGAACATCATCCGCAGGCCGTAGTTGAACATCTGGGCCTGATAGACCTTGTTCACCCACTGGTACACGCCGGAGATGTGACCGGTGCCGGTCCTGTTGTCGAGCGAGTGGACGTTCTTCTCCAGTACTTCGGTCAGGGTGCGCACCGTCGTCCGCTGCAGCACCCGCTCGGAGATTTTGCGTGCGGTCCGCTCGGTGACGTCCTGGGAGAAAGTCGTCGCCGACTTGGTCGCCTCTTCCTTCGACCGGCTGAACGAGCCTTCGGCACTGGCCGCGAACTCAACGGTCGGGCCGTAGCTGCCGGAGATGGTCAGCCCGGCCTTGAGCGCGACATCCTCCTTGATCGTCGCGCTCGCCTCCCGGGTCATCTCGAACCGGTCGGTCGTCTCGAGTTCGTGCTCCTCCGACGTACTGGTCTCGGTCTCGACGAAGGTGATCGTCTCGCTCTCCTCGCGGCGGCTGTGCTCGCGCGACTTGAGCTCACCCTTGAGCACGTTCTCGATGTGCGCGACGTCCACGGCTTCGTAGCCGGTCAGTTGCTGTTTCACCAGCAGCAGGTCGGCGACACCGGCCGGCGCGACATTTCCCTTGGTCTGCGGCACGCTCCCGTTCATCGGGATGTACGGAAGACCGAGGATGCCGCCCGTTCCCAGTTCGCCCCAGCCGGTCGTGAGCGGCGTCTTGACCGAGATCAGGGCGTCGCCGAACCGGACGAACGAGTGCTTCTCCGGGTGGCCGGCGACGAGTTCGAGCTTGTCGACCGTGGTGGCGAGATCGGCTTGGAGCCGTTGGGTGACCTTGTCGAGCGGCGTCGTACCGAGGTCGATACCGCGTCGTTTGAGGGCCTCCTGGGTCTTCTGCGACAGCCGGTCGCCGACGCTCGGCTTCAGGACGAACCCGACCTCCGCGAGTGCGAGCGGTGTGAACGCGGCGCGCACCGGCAGCACCACATCGGGCGCCTGGACGAGCGTCTGCGCGAGTTCGGCGTACGGCGTCGTGATCGAGAGCGCCTCCGCACGCTCCTCGTCCTCACGACGCGGAACGCCTTTGAGGTGCTGCTCACGCAGGATCTCGGTGTAACTCGCCGCACTGCTGACGGCGTGGGTCAACACCGTGACGTCGGGCGTCCTGGTCGGCTCGCTGGCGACCAGCTCGGTGGCGCGGAAATGAATCGAGTCGAGACCGGCCAGTTCGGAGATCGCTCCGCGTAGCACTTCGTGCTCGGTGAGCAACTCGTCGACGTGCTTGCGGCGCTCCTCGAGAAGCTTCTGGCGTTGCGCCTCGAGCTCCTTGCGCGCGTCCCGGGTGGACAGCCGGGACTTCAGTTCGAGCTCGACCGGCAGCTCGACCGAACGACGCCTGCGGCGAGCGATGTCTCCGGTCGTGTGATCCGCGGCGACGTCCGCGATCAGCTCGGCCGTGCGCAGCTGGCGGGTCAGCCGTTCGATCGGCAGGCTGTGCAGCTGCTGCAGGACCTTGATCGCGATCAGGCTGTCACGCAGCCGCCGTACCGTCTCCTGGTAGGCGTCACCGGCCACCACGTCCGCCGCCGGACTCCCGAACACCTCCTCGACCGCGCTGGCCAGCTCCGACCACGGCACCTCCCCGGCCGCCTCGAGAGCGTCAACGCGATCAGCAAGTTCATCGAGCTCAGCTCCGAGTGGCGTGTCCAGCACCCCGGAAACGAACTCGTCGGACGCTGCGAACTCCGCCGAAGCGGCTTCGATCCCTGGCCGGCCGCCGCCGGAAACAACGGCGGCTCGCAAGGCATCTTGATACCCGGACTCCTGCTCGAGTCCGATGGACGACTGCTCTGGTGCCTGCTCGATCGCAGGCCGCAGGAGCATCAAGCGAAACAGATTCTCCATGACATTAGGAGACGGCCTGGTCTCCAGTGATACAGCGGGTCAGGTACGGGTGCGGATGCCGACGGCGATGTCCAGGGCGATCACGGCGCGGCGGATGGCTTCGAGGGTGGGTTCCTCGGGCGGTGGCGGGCCGTGCAGGCAGAGCACGTCGCGACCGTCGTGAGTTTGCCCTGCGCGGTCGACCCGATCCTCCTCGTCGAAGAGCAGCAGCCACTGGTCTGCGGCGAGCTGCGCGAGCGCCGACTCACGGTCCGCCTCGTGCAAGGACAGGCGAACGCCTCGATCGGTCTCCGTGAGCTGGTCGGACCACGCGGCTTCGGTCAGGACGTCCGCGGGCGCGGCCACATCGCGCTCCGGCAGCGGTACGACCAGGTATCCGGTGCCAGTGGCCGGGTCGAGATAGGCCGTATGCGCGGCGAACTCGACGATCGTCACGTCGACGTAGTCCTCATTGTGCGACACAGCCGGCTCCGCTACGCCGCTTCGACTTCGAAGACCCGGTCCAACCCTGTCCGACGCAGTACGTCGGTCATCTTGCGACTCGCATGACGAATCACCACGCCGCCGCCGCGCTGGCGGCAGACCCGGTGCGTGTCGAGCAGCGCGGCCAGGAGCGTCGAGTCGATCTGGTCGATCTCGGTGACATCGAGGACCACCAGGCAGACGCCGTCCATGACGAGTCCACGCAGGCGCCAGCGCAGTGCGGTCAGGCCGCTGCCCAGATCCGACTCGGCGAGCGCGACGATGGCCTTCTGCGGTGGCGGACTGTGCATCGTGTCGCTCATGGAAGTCCCTCCGGAAGGCATGCGGTTCCTGGTCCCACTCTGGCCCCCGGAGTTTGAGATCGCAGGGACGCCTACTTGACGATCTGATGACGGGGACGCGCCCGCCGGTCACAATCGCGGTTCCGGTTGCCAAGATGTGACGATGCCGATGCAGGTCCTGGTAGTAGAAGACGACGACCGGATCCGGGCGGTGCTGCGCCTGGCGCTGGAGGACGAGGGGTACCAGGTCGCCGAGGCCGCCGACACGACCAGTGCGCTCGAACAGGTCCGTGCGGCTGTGCCGGACCTGATGATGGTCGATCTGATGCTCGGCGAGATCGACGGCTACACCTGCATCCGCGAAGTACGGCGGCTGAGCGACATCCCGATCGTGATCGTCAGCGCCCGCTCCGACACCCACGACATCGTGGCCGGTCTGGAGGCCGGGGCCGACGACTACGTCACCAAGCCGTTCCAGGTGAAGGAGATCACCGCCCGGCTCCGGGCCCTGCGTCGCCGGCTGCGGACCAGCGCGGACACCCTGGAGCCCGACGTCGTCCTCGACTCCGACCCGCGGCGGAGTCTGGTGCTGTCGACGGCGCGTGGCGCGGTCATGCTCGACGGCGAGGACGTGCATCTGACGGTGACGGAGTACCGGCTGCTGGCCGAGCTCGCGCAGCCGCCCGGCCGCGTCCTCAGCCGCCAGGCGCTGCTGTCCTCGGTGTGGGAGCACGGGTACTACGGTGACGAGCGGATCGTCGACGTCCATGTCCGGCGGCTGCGTACCAAGATCGAGCGCGACCCCGGGCAGCCGCAAATCGTCATGACGGTCCGGGGAATGGGCTACCGCCTGGACCCGCGATGACCTCGCGGCTGCGCACCCTCGGGCTGCGCCCCCGGCTCATCCTGGCGTTCGCCCTGGTCGCCTTGTCGGTCTCGACCGTGTTCGCCGCCAGCACTTATCTGTTGGCTCGGAGCTACCTCTTGGCGCAGCGCGAGCGGGTCGTTCAGCATCAGACCTTTGCGGACGCCGCCTTCGTGCAACGCCGGTTGGAGAGTGCCGGTGCCGATGTGTCCGCGGTCCTGACGGCGGCCGGGACACCGGCTGGTCACACGATCATTTTGAAGTGGCAGGGGCAGTGGTACGCCTCGGCTCTGGATCAGGGTCGGGAAGCGGTTC
This sequence comes from Kribbella sp. NPDC005582, assembly GCF_040605415.1. Classification (NCBI taxonomy): domain Bacteria; kingdom Bacillati; phylum Actinomycetota; class Actinomycetes; order Propionibacteriales; family Kribbellaceae; genus Kribbella; species Kribbella sp. NPDC005582. Next base: position 1,118,043 of record NZ_JBEXCU010000002.1, on the reverse strand, counting down.
CGGCGAGCGTGCGCGATCAGATCGCCTCCGGACAGGCAGCCACGCAGCGGTTCCGGTCCGATGATGGACCCGCGCTGGCGGTCGGCGTACCGGTCCCGTCGGTGGGGGCGGAGTTCTTCGAGATCGCTCCATTGATGGAGCTCGACAGCAATCTGCGGCTGCTCAGCGGCATCCTGATCGGCGGTGCTCTGCTGTCCGCGCTAGCAGGCGCGGCGCTCGGCTCGTGGGCGACGCGGTCCGTGACCACGCCGCTGAACCGGGTCGCCGTCACGGCGGCCTCGATCGCCGGTGGCGAGCTCGACGACCGGCTTCCGGCCACCGACGATCCCGAGCTGGCCACGATCGTGGGCTCGTTCAACAGCATGGTCGACACGCTCCAGCAGCGCATCAACCGTGATGCCCGGCTGGCCGCCGACGTCAGCCACGAACTCCGCTCGCCGCTCACCACGCTGGTCGGAAGCGTCGACCTCCTCAACGCCCGGCGGGATGAACTTCCTGAACGCTCGCAACGCGCCCTCGATCTCGTCACCGCCGATCTGCAGCGCTTCCGGCGGCTCCTCGACGATCTGCTCGAACTCGCCGGCGCCGACGCCGGCCTCGATCGGCGCCCCAGCACCACCGTCGAGCTGGCCGACCTGCTGCGCCAGGTCCTGAGCGAAGTCGGCCACGACCCGACGATCCTGCACGGCGCCGACGACGTCCTCGTGCACGCCGACAAACCACGACTCGGCCGGTTGTTCCGCAACCTGTTCGAGAACGCCGAGAGCCACGGCGGCGGCCTCATCAGCGTCACCGTCACCCGGTCCGCGGACACCGTCCTCATCACGGTCGACGACGACGGCAACGGCGTACCGCCGGGAGATCGCGAACGCGTCTTCGAGCGGTTCGCCACCGGTCCGGCCGGACGCGGCTCGTCCTCGGGAACCGGCCTCGGTCTCGCTCTGGTCGCCGAGACGGCGGCGGCGCACGGCGGTGCGGTCTGGTGCTCCGTATCCCCGACCGGCGGTGCCCGCTTCGTCGTCCGGCTTCCCGAGGTGCAGTCGTGACAGCCCGCCGTACGGCGCTCGCCGCCGTGATCCTGCTTGTCGTGGCCGGGTGCGGTATTCCGATCCAGCGAGAGGCCGCCCCGATCGAGCCCGGCGCGATCCCGACCCAGCTCCGCGACCCGGACGAACCGACCTCTCCGGAGGCCAGGACAACACCCGGTCGACCGACCGTTCAGGTCGACTTCGTGCGCAAGGACCGGCTGGTCCCGCTCCGCCGCGATGCGCCCGGCGATCGCGTGGCGGCCGTCGTACAGGCTCTGCAGGACGGGCCGACCGAGACCGAACAGGCCAACGCCATCACGACCGCCCTTCCGCCTGATCTCAGTCTGCAGGTGGTCGCCGTACAGAACCGTCGGGTGATCCTCGATCTGTCCGGCCAGACCGACGGCCGCTCGGCCACCGAGAACATCCTCGCCGTCGGCCAGATCGTCCTGTCCCTCACTGCATTGCCGACGGTCGACGAGGTCCTGTTCACCCACGACGGCGCCACGGTCGAGGCCCTGCTCGCCGACGGCGCCCTGACCACCGACCCCCTCACCGCCGACGACTACGAATCCCTCCGCTCCCGGTGAAGTCGCAGGCCGTCGTACTGTCGTGGCATGCAGATCACGCGCAGCAGCATCGACACGGTCAAGGGACCGGCCGACTGGTTCACCGGGGATGTCTACATCGACGCCGTCGCCGCGGCTCCCCCGCCGTCCCGGATCGCCGCGAATCTGGTCCACTTCATGCCGGGCGCGCGCACGCACTGGCACCGGCACGCGCTGAGCCAGACCGTCTTCGTCACCGAGGGTGTCGGCCTGTGCCAGCGGCGCGGCGGTCCTGTCGAGGTGATCCGTCCCGGCGATCGCGTGCTGTTCGAAGCCAACGAGGAGCACTGGCACGGCGCCGCGCCCAACCGCATGATGGTGCACCTCGCGATCAACGAGGCCGACGACGATCACGCCATGGTCGAGTGGCTCGACCCCGTCACCGATGAGGAATACACCACATCGCCGGCCGCGGCGATCGTTGCATAGGGCAATTTGAGGGCGGCGGCGCTAACCTGAGGCATGCCGAAATCCCTCCTGACCACGACCACCCTGCTCAGCTTGGCGCTGGTGGCCCCGATTGTTGTTGCTGGCTGCAACAACGATGACAAGCCGTCGGCCGCAGGTTCGACCGCTCCCACGACCCCCAGCGTCTCGACCCCCAGCGCCTCGACGCCGGCGAAGGTCGGAGCAGAGGTCACGCTCTTCCCCGTGGTCAAGGGCCGCGTGCTGACGATGAAGGTCACGGTCGCGGGCACCGCGGTCGTTCCGCTCGGGGGCGACGACCGCAAGCCGTTGCCCGAGGACACAAGTTTCGTCGACCTGGGCCTCGGCGCGGAGTACACCTATGGCGACGGATCCGAGCCCGGTGGCTCCGACGGCGGCAGCGTCACCTGCGAGGGCGCGACCAAGCAGAAGACCGGCACCCAGACCTACGAGCCGGCCGCGCCGCACACCTACGCGAAGCCCGGCACCTACACCTTCACCTACAAGATCTCGTACTGCGGCGGCCCCGCCGGCCGGTTCACCGCGACCAAGACCGCACAGATCGTCGTCGCCTAAACACCCTCAGGCGCGCCCGATCGGCAGTTCGGCGATCGTGCGCCACTCGTACATCCGCCGATCGCGGTGGAGCTCGATCAACGACGCACTGCTGATCGCGCAATCCACCGCGGCGACCGAGACGGCCGACAGCGCCGCCGCGACCTCGGCGGCAGGTTGCTCGGACGACGAATAAGCCACCGTCACATGGGGCTGAAACCCCTCCGCCTTCTCCGGTACGGCGATCCGCTCCGCCATCGCAGCGCGGATCGTCGTACGGATCTGCGCGACCGCGTCCGGAGGCAGCGCGGGCAACACCACGGCCTCGGCGCCAATCACCGGCCGCTGAAACTCCACCCGTACCGCCGGCAACTCCGCCAGCCGCTCACGCGCCCCTTCGACGATGCCCTCGACCGTCTCGCCCGGAACGTCCTCGACATGACCAACGCCCTGCATGGTCAGATGCAGCCACTCCCGAGGCACCGGATCCAACCCAGCCATCCCACGCAGCGCATCCTGATACGCAGCGACAAGCCCATGCAGCTCCGGCGCATCGCCGAAGGTGAGATGCCAGGTATAGAAGCGTGTCCCGACCTTCCACCCTGGCCGCCACCACCAGTGGTCCCGCAGCTCAGCAGCACGCTGGCGAGTCCAGCTCGGTCCGTTCGTCATCAGCGCTCCCCTCGATCACCTACTACTTACCCACCTCCACGCCATGCGCGAGCAGACTCTCCGCGGTGTCGGCAATGGTGTCCTCCAGCGGACGAGGACGCCAACCGAGGAGCCGCTCGGCCTTCGCACTCGTAGCGCCAAACTCTCTGCCGAGCTGCGGGCGCAGCGAACGCAACTGTGGATTGAACCGGCTGAGTAGCCGAGCAACCGGCAGCGGCAGCTCGCGCGTCGGCGCCTGCGCCGCACGGTCGCCGAGCCGTCGGCGGAGGATCCGCGCCACCTCGACGATCCGCAGGCTGTCGCTGGCGGAAGCAAGCCAGCGCTCGCCGGCCGCGGCCGGATCGGTCATCGCGTGCAAGTGCAGATCCGCAACATCGCGGACGTCGACCCAGCTGGTGCCGAACGGCGGGCAGGCCGGAACCGCACCCGTCAGCATGCTCCGGATGATCCGCAGCGAAGGCGGGTCGTCGGGACCGAGGACCGGCCCGATGACAGCGACAGGATGCACCGCGGCGAGCTCGAGCCCACCGCCCTCGTCGCGGACGAACTGCCAGGCCGCGCGCTCCGCGAGCGTTTTCGACCTCTGGTACGGCGCGATGTCCGCGTCGACGTTCGTCCAGTCCTCCTCGGTGAACGGCGTCGGCCGCGGCGGATGGCCGTAGCCGACCGCACCGAACGCACTGGTCAGCACCACCCGCCGGACCCCGGCATCACGGGCCGCCCGCAAGACCCTCAGTACGCCGTCCCGCGCAGCGCTGATCATCGCCTCCTCACTCTCAGGTGCGTTCCGCAGTGTCGGAGACGCGACATGGAGCACGTAGTCGCAGCCCGCGACCGCCTCCGGCCAATCGCCGTCGTCTTGCAGGTCGGCACGGACCACGGTCAACCGCGCGTCGTCGAAGTCGGCCGCGGCGTGCAGTTGTGCGCGCAAGGCCGGCTCACGGTCGAGATCGCGGACCGACGTACGGACGTCGTACCCGGCCTGCAGCAGTGCGAGGACACACCAACCGCCGATGAAGCCGGAGCCTCCGGTCACCAGAACCTGATTCATCGACTGACCTCCGGCACCAGAACCGCCGCGCGGTGGGGCAGGTCGCGTTGCTGCGCGGCGAGCAGCGCGGAGCCGAGAAGCACGTGACCGACCATGATCGGGTAGATCGCCGAGCGCTCGAACAGGCCGATGTTCCACATCCAGCCGCTGAACACATCGACCATGAAGACCGCGAAGCCGACCAGGCCGGCGATGCCGAGCACGGTGCTGGCGACGGCACGGCCACGCCTCAGGCCGGCCCGGGCACCGGCCATTCCGACGGCGATCGCCATCAGGTTGCCGGCGATCATCACGCCTTGCGCACCGAAGGTGTGGAACGCGATCAGGCCGTTGGCGACGTTCGCGTTCGATCCCTGAAAGATGCCCACGAGCGAAACTCCGATGCCGGCGATGGTGCTGAGGGCAACGATCAGGATCGGGCGGATCCCCTTGCCCAGGTCGAAGGTGAGGAACGCGCCGGCGATCAGGAGGACGCCGTACAGGACCCAGCCGGTGTCCATGACCGCGCCGAGCGGCGAGTAGCCGACCTGGCTGAAGGCGACCTGGCTGGGACCGGTCAGGCCGAGGTGGCTGACCCAGTTGTAGAGCGGCGAATAGTGCGGGTCCTGCCAGGCGGCTGCGGTGATGAACTCGGCAACCCAGGAGATCAGCGGCCCGACGAAGATCAGAAGTGCCCCGATGCGGGCCGACGCGCCCGGCCGGATGATCGTCATCGCAGTGCCATTCCGGGCACCCGCTGACGGATGGCCTCCATCTCGGCCTCGTCCGAGATGCCCTGCCAGTCGTAGCGGGGCTTGTAGGGCGCCTGCAAAACCTGTACGTCGTCGTCCGTGAGCTCGATGTCCAGCGATGCGACCGCCTCGTCGATCTGCTGGATCGAGCCGGCTCCGACCAGCGGCGCGGTGACGACCGGCTGGCGGCGCAGCCACGCGAGCGCGATCTGTGCGCGACTGACGCCGTGCTTGTCCGCGACGTGCCCCACCGCTTCGATGATCGCGCGGTTGGACGCCTCCTGCTCCGGCGAGTAGAGCGCGTCGGCGAAGGCGCCGTCGGTCTCCGAGCGTGTCGTCGCCCTGGCGTCGTCCCAGCCCCGGGCGAGGCGGCCGCGGGCCAGCGGCGACCAGATGATCGTGCCGACACCTTCGTCCAGGCAGAGCGGAATCATCTCCCGTTCCTCCTCGCGGGCGAGCAGGTTGTAGTGGTCCTGCATCGACACGAAGCGCGCCCAGCCGTGCTGCTTCTGTAGGCGCAGGGCCTTCGCGAACTCCCAGGCGTGCATGGACGAGGCGCCGACGTACCGGACCTTGCCGGCCTTCACCAGATCGCTGAGCGCCTCGAGCGTCTCCTCCCACGGGGTTGCGTGGTCGTTGCGGTGGAGCTGGTACAGGTCGATGTAGTCGGTCCCGAGCCGGCGCAGCGAGTGGTCGACCTCGGTCATGATCGCCTTGCGGGACAGGCCGCGCCCGTTGGGGCCGAGCCGCATCGGGTGCCGCAGCTTGGTCGCGATCACCACGCTGTCGCGGTCGGCGAAGTCCTTCAGGGCCTGGCCGAGAATCTCTTCGCTGGACCCGTTGGAGTACATGTTCGCGGTGTCGAAGAAGTTGATTCCGGCGTCCAGCGCGTGCTGGATCAGCGGCCGGGCCTCGGCCGGCCCCTTCGACCAGACGGGATGCCCGCGGTCGGGCTCGCCGTACGTCATCGCGCCGATCGCGATCGGCGAGACGTCCAGACCGGTGGTACCGAGTTTGATGTACTGCATGATGCTCCTCTAAGCTATGTGGAGAGGTCTCCAGATAGCTTAGTGGAGAGCTCTCCGCTTAGCAAGGTGAGGTTGTCATGGTCCGATCAGACGCTCGCGAGAACCGTGTGCGCATCCTCGCGGCGGCCCGGGAGGCCTTCACGCAGGACGGCGCCACCTCGATGAACCAGGTCGCCCAGCGGGCAGGCGTCGGCGCCGGCACGCTGTACCGGAACTTCCCGACCCGGGAGGCGCTCGTGCTCGCGGTCTACCAGGACGAGGTCGAGCGCATCACCGGAGCCGTCCCTGAGCTCCTGGCCGAGCGCGCTCCGCTGGACGCGCTCGAACACTGGACCCTGGACCTGGTCGAGGCGATGCGCCGCAAGCACGGGCTGGGTGACGCCCTCAGCCCGTCCGCCCACCAGACGATCACCGAGCAGACCTATGGGCCGGTCATCGCCGCGATCACGGAGCTCTTCGACGCCGGCAAGAAGGACGGCAGCATCCGCGACGACGCGGACGCCGGCGACTTCCTCCAGCTCACCGGCGCCCTCTGGCGGGCGGCTTCCACCCCGGTCGACCGCGCCCCGCGGATGCTCGCCATGATCCTCGACGGACTGCGCCCTCGGCCTTAGGTTCGGATTGTCAAGCGCTTGGTGGCGCCGGCAGTTGTCTCGGCGGTCACCTCGACACCCGAGCTGGTACGTCGCACGGTCACGCCGGCATCAGCCCGTACGACGGTTGCTCCGGGCAGCGCGATCCGGAGTTGCACGGTCGTGGCGAGCTGGGTCGGATCGGAGATGGCGACGTCGATCTCGCGGCCGCGGACACGCCTGATCACCGAGCAGGGCGTGAGCGCGGTCAGTTCGGCGACTCGGTCCGGGTGCCAGAAATTGGCCAGCAGGAGTTGCCCACTGAGGACCGCCTGTGCGTCGGAGGTGTTGCGGAGGACGAGTAGTCCGGAGCGGCTGGCTAGTGACTGGGTCTGGGCGAGGGATGCGCCCGGGGCGATGAGATAGCTGTACTTGGCGTCGGCCGGGTTCACGCCGTGGTCCAGCCACATGGTCAGATAGCGGCGGGTGATCGGCGTGGTGGGACCGCCGGTGTTGATGTCTCGCCAGGAGCCGGTCCGCGCCTCGCGCAGCAGGTGCAGCGATGGATTGCCTTGCAGGAAGACGTAACCGGCGACGCCGTCGAGGTGGGCCCAGTGGGCGTCGACGGTGGCCGCGGAGCCGAGTTCGGTGACCTGTGGAGATCCGTTGACCGTCAGGATGTTGGTGCCGGCGCTGTGCAGGTTGCGGTTCTCGACGACGGTTTCGACGGGGTGGCCGCTGCTGCCGGTGATACCTGCGCCGAGCGCCACGACGTACTGGTCGAGGCAGAACCAGGACTTGCGGGCGCGCATCGGCGATGCGGGTCCTTGGAGGTCTTGGCCGACCGCTGCGTAGCCGTCGAGGGTGGAGCCGCCGACCCAGGCGGTGGCGGGTCGGGCCGCGCCCCACTCGCCGCCCGCTTTCGGTGCCAGCGGCAACTTGTCGACGGTGATACCTGGAAGGCGGTAGCGGTCGACGGTCGGCCAGAAGGCGTCGGCGTACTGGCCGTTGTCGCGGTCGTAGAGATAGGTCATGCCGGAACCGCTGTGGAAGCCTTGGTCGTTCTCACCGTTGCCGCATTCGTAGTAGGCGATCCGCCGACTGGCCATCGAGATCGAGTACGCCCAGCCGGTACGGCGGTGCACGGAGCGGTCCATACTCGCGAACAGTGTGTGGCCGTTGGTCTGGGGAACCGGCGTGATACGGCGAAGGCTCTTGATCAGCGCAACCCGGGGAATCGTTGCCCCGGACAACACGTTGCCGAACGTGTCGCGCTGCACCCAGCCCGCGACCGCCGCCCGCCACTGCGTCGCCAGCGCCGGATCGACGCCCTGTGCCAAGCGGAGGATCGCTTCCATCGCCGTGTAGCCGTCGTTGTGGTCGGAGGCGTTGTACCGCGAGACCGCACGGCCGCGGACGAAGTCCATCATCCGCGCGTCGTGGACGACCGGAAGGTACGCCTTCGTCACCGAGTCGAACAGGATCTGGCGCTTCGGATCCGTCACCGCCCAGGGCGAATTCGCCAGCAGGGCAAGGAGTTTCCCGATCCCGCTGAGCAGAACATGACCGTAGGTTCCGGTGTAGGCGACCCAGGTGTGCTGCACGAACGAGCCGTCCCGGTAGAAGCCGTCGCCGCTCGTCACGTACTGCCAGGTGTCGCTGAGACCGTCGCGAGCGTGGACGAGCTTCGCCTCGTCGTCGGTCACCAGCGACCGGATGATGATCGCCTGGCACAGGTCGACCCGGTTCGCACCGGTCGAGATGACCGGACCGCGTTCCGGCGGGAACATCAGATACGGATCCGGGACGAAATGGTCGATGGCTGCGCAGTACCGCTCACGGGTCGCCGCCGGGAGTTCGTCGTACAGGAGGACCAGGAGGTTGGCGAGCGGCCGGGTCGCGCCGATCTCCCACGACCACCAGTTGCCGAACTCGACCGTGCTCGGGTTGTAGATCAGCTGATCCATCGACGCCAACCCAGCCTGTACGTCGGCCAGCAGCGCCACGTCCGCGTGGTACGCCGAACCCGGGGTCGCCCAGGCCGTCGCCCACTGCTCGAGCCGGACGTAGGTGTTCGGGACCGAAGGGTCCGCGGTCAGCGGCAGGTCCGTGAAGACGAGTTTGCGGTCCGCGGCGCGGTCGAGCTTCACCAGCGACGACCGTACTGCGGTGTCCAGGCGGCCCAACGCGGCGGCGTAGTCCGGATCGGCGGGGTCGATCACCGCACTACCGGTCAGGTCGGCGGCCCATTTCGCTCGCAGGGCGGCGAAATCGACCGGTGCCGCGGCGGCCGGCAGGTCGAGGGTGAGCGCCGCTGCGGCGGCCGTGGTACCGGCGAGGAAGGCACGTCTGTTCACGAGGTCTCCTGAGGCGGATCAGGGATGTTCGCATGAGTGTGCGCCAAGTTGTCTGCTAGATCAACAGATTGATACGAATGAATTTCCGACCGCCTCGCCGTCCCGGCAGTAGAGTCGGCCTGTGAGCGGATCCCAGGGACCAGCATCCGAGGCCGGGCGCGGGCACAAGGCGCAGCATCTGGCCGCGGAACTGCGCCGTGGCATCGCGGAGCTGCGGTGGCCCGGCGGCAAGCTGCCGACCGAGCAGCAACTGGCCCGTGAGCAGGGCGTCAGCCTCAGCACGGTCCGGCGGGCGGTGGATCTGCTCGTCCAGGACGGTCTCGTCTACCGGCGGCAGGGCTCCGGGATGTACATCGCGGGCAGCGACACCGGGCCGCTGATCGGCGTAGCCGTGCCGTCGATGACGTACTACTTCCCCCGCATCATCGTCGGTATCGAGCGCGAGCTCGCGAAACACGGCGCGCAGATGCTGTTCCGGAGTACCGAGTGGGACTCGGCCGAGGAGCGGCGGGCAATCGACGGGCTGGTGAGCGCCGGTGCGGCCGGGCTGATCCTGGCGACCGACGGACCGAGTCTGGCCGGGCTGGACGACCTCGACGTACCGGTGGTGCTGGTCGAGCGGGGACTCGAGGATCCCCATACCCTGCACGAGTTCGTCGGCTCCAACCATGCCGCCGGAGCCCGGGCCGCCCTCCAGCACCTGCACAGCCTGGGACACACGCGGATCGGCTATCTCGAACGCGAGAGCCCGCACACTGCGCCGCAACTTCGGGCCGGTCTCGCCGACGCGCTGGTTCTGAGCGAATCACGGGAGCGCTGGACCTACAACGACGCCGAGCGGTTCCTCGGCCGGCTCCGCCGAAAAAAGGCGACCGCGGTCATCTGCTTCGCCGACCGCGAGGCGACCCTGCTGCTCAATGCCGCGGTCGGTAACGGCATCTCGGTCCCCGGCGACCTCTCGATCATCAGCTATGACGACGAAGTCGCCGACCTCTCCGAGATCCCGCTGACCGCGGTCTCACCCGCCAAGCTGGAGGTCGGCCGGCTCGCCGTCGAGACCCTGCAAGCCCGGCTCGCCGTACCGGATGCGCCACGCCGTCAGATCTCACTGGTTCCGCACCTCGTCGTCCGAGAGTCGACCGGTCCGGTCAGCTAATTCAACCGAATCACTTTTCCGGGTCGTTCGACCGGGCTTCGGCGCCGGTCTCGCCCGCGTAGCCTTCGTCGTCCCCGGCTACTCGGCCGACGAAAGTGTCGTTGACGCCGGTGCCGGTAGTCGAGTGGGTGTCGCCGCCGACTTCGGCGGGATCACCACCCGTGTCGCGGCTGGCGGCGACGTCGGTATCCGCCGGGGCGTCGCCTTCGTTGAGCTGGTGCGCCTGCCACCAGTCCTTCACTCGCGTGACCACCGACATGTCTGCTCCTCGCTCTGGCTGCTGGGCATCCGGTACCCGGGCTGCGGAGCGATATGCGGAGGCAGGCGCTCAGCTGTTGGTCTGCAGTTGGTGCTGGGTGCGGAGTTTGGTGAGCCACGCGGCGAAGGCGCTGAGGTCTTCGATGTTGGTTTGGGGAATGTGGAGCTTGCGCCCGAGGGTCGAGGTGATGGTCAGGTAGGGGGCGGCAAGACCGGTGGGCGTGACCAGGGTTGTGCCCTCGAACTCGGACCACGGGATCCGCCGCCACCACGCGAACCGGATGCCCGTGGCGTCCACGGTCACTCGCGGATGACCGAGAAGAACCAGGACCCCGACCACGAGACAGGCGGCGGCCAGTACGGCGAGCAGCGCCACCCGGATCGTGAACCAGGTGTCACGGCTGTCGAGATCCGAGACGACCGAGACGATCGGGATGCCTGCGAGCACCAGTACGACGACCAGCCCGCCGAGGGCCAGCGCCCGCCGAACGGTGAAGACCACCCGCCCGGAACGATGCAACTCCGCGTCCCAGGCCCCGATGTCCTGATTCCCCATCACCATGCCGCGGGAGTTTACTGCAGCTCAGACGGTCTCCCAGACGAAGCCGTCGGGGTCGGTGAGCGGGGCGGCGTCGGTGCCGAGGACGATGCGGTGCGAGCCGGAGCCCTCCTGGGGCAGGCCGGTGTCCTTGGCGAGGGCGCGGCGGGGGTAGAGGGCCAGGGTGACGGCCGACGACCCGGTGTCGAACTCGACGTACTTGCCGCCGAAGCTCTTGCCGACGGCGAGGCCCTGGTCGACGTAGAAACGCTTGCTGGCCTTGACGTCGTCGACGCCGAGCAGCAGGGCGACCTGGTCGATGCGGCCGGTGACCGGGTCGGTGTCCTTCTTTTTGGAGGTCGCGACCTTGATGATCGTGCCGTCCGGCGTCTGCACGATGCCGCCGTAGCCCCAGAAGCTCTTGGTGGCGGGCTTCAGCGTGGTGGCGCCGGCCTTCGCGGTGGCGTCGATGATGGCGTCGACGTCACCCGGCTGGGAGGTGACGAGGGACAGCGCGAAGCCGCGGAAGCCGGTCGACGGGCTGTCGGTGCCGCGAACGGTCACGTAGGTGTCCAGGCCGGTGGCCTGGTAGAAGGCGTCGGCGGCGGCCGGGTCGGAGGCTTCGAGGGTGACGGAGGCGAGCGTGGTCATGGCAGTTTCCTTTGGCTGGATGAAGTGGATTGCGGGTCAGCGGTCCTGGAGGAGACCCAGGACGTTGCCGTCGAGGTCGATGACAGTGGCGACTCTGCGGCCGCCGCCGACCTCGTGCGCGGCTTCCTTGACGGTCGCGCCGGCGGCGGTCACCTCGGCGAGCTTCGCGTCGAGGTCGGTGACGTGCCAGTACGTGACCGGCGAGGTCATGCCCTGCGGTCCGCCGTCGGGAACCAGTCCGATGTGCTGGCCCTCGGCCACGAAGCCGACGTAGTACGGCGAATCCGTCTGCGGCTCGACGCCGAGCAGAGCGGTGTACACGGCCTTGGCCTTGGCCAGGTCGGACACGGGGTGCAGCACCGTCTTGATGCCCTGGGTGGTCACGATCACTCCTGTGGTGGTCGGTTGCTTGCTGTGGTCATAGCTTCGCGTCCGGGCCCACCGATCCACATCCGTGGCGACCACGGAACCGCACCACGGAGTCTCGGTACGGATGAGGGAAGATTGGCCGGTGACGGCAACCGTGGACATCTCGCCTCGCGAGGCCGAGGTGCTGAAACTGGTCGGGGCGCACCTCAGCAACGCGGAGATCGCCGCGCTCCTGTTCATCTCGGTGCGCACCGTGGAGAGCCACGTCTCCTCCCTCCTGCGCAAGCTCGAGGTGCCGGACCGGCGCGCGCTCGCCCACAGCGCACCCACGGAGCCACCCAGCGCGGGCGCTCCCCCAGCCGCTCCGGTGTTGCCGACCGCGCTCACCTCGTACGTCGGCCGTGCCGATGAGCAGGCGGCACTGATCGAGCTGATCACCACGCATCGCGAGGTGACGGCGGTCGGCCCCGGCGGCGTCGGCAAGACCCGACTCGCCCTCGCGGTTGCCGCCGAAGCAGCCGGCAACCACTTCGACGCTGTCTGGTACGTCGATCTCGTACCGGTCACGGATCCGGAGATGATCGCGACCGCGATCGCCGCCACCCTCGGTCTTGGCGAGCAGCCCGGCCGCGACATGACCGAATCCGTGATCGCCGCGCTGGCCGATCGCCGGGCCCTGCTGGTGCTGGACAACTGCGAGCAGGTGGTGGACGGGGTGGCGCTCGTCGTCGAGCGCCTGCTGGCGACCTGCCCGCGACTGACGGTGCTGGCGACCAGCCGGGCGCAGCTGATGGTGCCGTTCGAGCACGTCTATCAGGTCCCGCCGCTGTCGCTTCCCACCGACGGTGAATCGGACGCTGTCACGCTGTTCTTGGAGCGTGCGGCAGCAGTCGACTCCGCGTTGGACTCGACGGCACGTGAGCAGATCGCTGCGATTTGTGAGCGGCTGGACGGGATGGCGTTGGCCATCGAGCTCGCGGCGGCTCGCTATCGGACGCTCGGGCTCGATGGAATCACGGCCGCACTCTCGCATCCGCTCCGCATGCTGACCGGAGGTTTCCGCGCCGACGAGCGGCATCGTTCCGTGCGCGCAGCACTGGATTGGAGCCACGCTCTCCTGGATTCCGCCGACCAAGCGCTGCTGCGCCGGGTGTCGGTCTTCGTCGCGCCGTTCACCGCCGCCGCGGCCGCTGAGGTGGCCGGGGCCGACGAGTTCGAGGTGGCCGACGGGCTGGCGCGGTTGGCCGAGCAGAGCTTGCTGGTGGTGACCGCCTCACCGCGCGGTACGGCGTACCGGGCGTTGGAGACGATTCGCCAGTACGGGACCGAGCAGTTGGCCGCGGCCGATGAACTCGACGAGCTCCGCGCGAGGCACCTTCGCTGGTGCCTGGAGCAGGCCGCCGGACTGACCTCGGAACGAGGCGGGTTCGATGCGATCGCCGACGACCTCCGCGCGGCGCTCGCGTGGGCGGCGCAGGAGCCGGCACAGCGCGCGAACGCGTACCGCTTGGCGAAGCGGCTGGCGGAACTGACCTTCATCCGCACGCTGATCGGCGAGTCCCAGCTGCGTTACGAGCAAGCTGCCTCGTTCGCCGAGGACGCCGACGGCGCCGCGGCCGAGCTCCGGAACGCCGCAGCCGTTGCCGCGTGCCGGATGCGCGGTGACGACGTGTACCGCCTGTTGCACGCCGCGGCCGATGCCGATGGCCATAACTTCGGCACTGCTCGTGACCTGGCGACGATCGCCACCGCGTCGTACCGGTTCGGTGGCAGGTTCGTGCGCAGGCTGCCCACCGCGGAGTCCGACGCACTGGTTGCCCGTGCCCGCGAGCTGGCCGGTGACGACCAACCAGCGCAGGTCATGGTGGCGGTGGCCGAGGCAGGACAGGCGCTCAATGCCGCGATCATCACCGCCCAGGGGCATCCGGGCAGCTCGGTCGCGGACACGATCGCGCGTGCCGAACGAGCTGTCGAACTCGCCCACGCCGCGGGTGACCCGCTCGCGGAGTCGATCGCTCTCGACGTACTGACCAGCGCGCAGAGCTGGGCCGGTGACAGCTTCGCCGCGGCCGCGACGACCCAGCGTCGCGTCACCTTGCTCTCGTCCACTCCAGTGACACCCGCAGCTACCCATGAGCTGATCGAGGCATTGGGTGAGGCTGCGGAAGCCAGCCTTGGCACTGGTGATCTGCAGGCGGCACGGCGATGGGCGGCGCAGCTCGCCGATCACCCGCTGCTGGCCGAGGTCGGCCATCGCGCGACGAGCTGGCTGTTGGTCGCCGATGCCCTTGCAGGCAACGAGGATCAGGTACTCGCCGCCAGTGTCCGCTTCCTCGATGCGTGGCAACGAGCCGGTAGCCCGGCCAGCCCATCCCTTGGTCCGGCCGTCGCCGCGGTCGCGATGATCCACGGTCTCCGCGGCGACCAGGAAGCCCGGCAGGACTGGCTTGACGTCTTGGCGAGCCTCGACACTCCCCCGGAGGAAGCCTTCGGCTACGGAGCAGTCTTCGACACGATGCTCCTGCTGGACCAAGGCCGGCTGTCCGAAGCGCTGGAACGGATCGCGCGACCATCTGCGGAGATCTGGAAGTGGGTCACCTGGATCTGGCACCACTGGTACGTCGCCCTGCGCGCCGAGGCCGCCGTACTGGCCGGGCACCCGGACGCCGCCGACTGGCTGACCGAGGCTCGTACCATCGTGGCCGGCAACCCACTCGCCGCAGCCCAGGTGGCGCGAGCCACAGCCCTCCTCGACGGCGACCGGGAGGCGGCGCTGGCAACGGCGGCCGAGTTCGATGCCCTCGGCTGCCGCTACCAGTCGGCCCGCACCGTGATGCTTACTTGAGCGTGATCGTCACCATTGAGGTGCCGCGCGGCAGCTTGATCGTCCCGGCGCCCTGATCGACCGCGGCACCTCGCACGGACACCGCGGCGACGTTGTTCCGCAGTACCGGCAACTCCAGGCTGTACGTCGTCGCCGGGCCACTGAACCGGATGGTCACCCGCTTGCCGACCGTGGTCAGCTGATACCCGACGCGCGTCCCGTTGCGCGCCGGATAGCGAGTGAGGCCGATCTTCTGGTGGTCGCGGATCCACTCGGTCGGCACGCCACGGCCGATGATGATCGTGCCGTCGGACTTCTCCGCGATCAGCGAGTCGAAGAGAACCTTGGTGGCCGTCGACTGGCCCCACATGTGCTGGTTCGAACCGCCGCCACCACGGGCGTGGTCGATGTCCCACGGCGAGTCGGCGCTCGGGTAGTCGACGCCTTCCCACCAGCCGAACGGCCCGCTCATCGCCTTGTCGATCATGAACTGGTACGCCTTGATCCCGAGGTCGCGGTACTGCTCACCGCGCAGCGCCGCACTGCCGTAGCCGGCGTTGTACGCGCTGGAGAAGTAGCCGTGCGGATAGCCACCGAAGTTGTAGATCGTGTCGGAGATGTCCTTGCGCCGATCGAACCCGTGCGTGTAGGTGTCGTCGATCTTGTCCAGCATCGTGCCGGTCTGCTCCGCGCCGAACAGGTAGCCGTCCCACGCCCACCGGCCGAACAAGAACATCGAGGCCCAGTTCGCGTCCCGCGGATCGCTGCGCGGCCCGGTCTCGTTCGGCTCGACCATCGAGATCGGCAGGTAGTCGAGGTTGTGCTCGCGCATCGTCTGCTCGATCCGGGCGGTTGCCACCCGCAACAGATCGTCGTACTCCGCCTTGGCCCAGGCCGCTTCCGCGGTCTCGCCGAGCGCGGTCGCGAGATACCGGTACGTCGTGAGTCCGGTCAGCGCGGACCAGTTGTCGATCGTCCAGTAGCCGAGCGAGTCGATCGCGTAGGTCTGCTTGATGATGCCCTTGCCGCCGTCGATGCGATCAGTCTCGACCGTGTGCGTGTTCTTCTTGATCGTCTCGAACCGGCTGCGGATGAAGTCCTTGTCACCGGTCCGCTGCAGATACACGGCGTACGGCCAGCTGTACTTCCACTTCGCGTCGTCGTACTGCAGCTGCGCCGGCAAGGTGGACAGGTAGTCCCGCGCGTAGGTGAAGTCGCCGATCGTGAGCAGGGTCGAGACGATGCCGATCGTGTCGTGATCGAACATCTCGTCGTACCCGTTCTCACCGACGTGCAGCTCCTTCGCGCCGTTGATGTCGTCGCGGATGATGAGGGTGTAGATGTAGCCGGCCTTGTAGGCGTTGATCAGCCGCTTGTCGGGCAGGTCCGTGATGTCCGCGATCGCCGCCAGCCGGGTGTTCCAGTACTTCCGCATATGCGCGTAGTGCTTGTCGAAACCGCCGAGCTGCTGCAACTGCACCGCGGTCGGCCACTCGTACGTCGCGCCGAACCGATCAGCCGCGATCGCATAGTCCCGGACGACGGTCTGTCCGGCTCCCACTGTGGTCGCGGCGGCGTTCAACGGCGTGAGCGCAGTCGAGACCCGCGGCAGCCGAGCCTCGGTGGTGGTCGTGTTCGTCACGGTCATCCGCGAGTAGGCGACCTCGAACCGGTTGCCACCGACAACGACCAGGTCGGCGAAGTTCTCCACCTTCACCGCGAGACCGTCCTTGGCGTACTCACTGACGAAGGCCGGCAGGTACCCCTCGGCGTTGGTCCACTTGATCTTGCCCGGAATGTCCGGGACGCCGAAGGTGACCATCAGATTGCCTCGGCTGCGCAGCTTGTAGCTGCCGTCGATGAAGGCGATCGGCGCGTTCAGGTCACCTTCCCACCCGAAGGACGACGTGAGCCCCGGGTTGGTTACATTCGTGAACTCGGCGTTCGCAGCCGACGACACCGCCTCGTCGAAGGCTGCCTTCAGCAACAGATAGCCGACCCGGAGGTCACCGCCGTCCGCCAGCGCCGACTTCGCCGACGCGATCTCGCGCTCGAGCTGCTGCGCCGCCGCGTCGCTCGCCGCACTGACGTCGGCCGCGGCGATCTGGGTGAGGAGATCCTGTGTGAGTCGCCGATAGCCATCGGTCGTCGTCTGCGCGACCGTCACTCCGGCCAGCGTCACGTTGCCGGAGTCGTGCGTCTTCCGGAGGATCTGCGCGCTGACCCTCGCCGAGTCGCCGGCGGCGAGCGGGAGCTCGAAGAGCCTGGTCACCGGCGCGTCGCTGCTCACCAGGTCCGTGCTCACGGCGGCCGGCGTACTGCTGCCGTTGAGGAAGACCGAGATCTGCACGGTCGCCCGCCACGCGCCGGAGACGAAGCGCACCGACCGCGGGCTCGTGGCCGCCGGAATCGTCAGGTCGTAGCCGTAGGCATCAGTGAGATCTGCGTTCAACGGAGCGCCGTCGGCGAAGAAGATGCCGCCCTGCCGCGTCCCCGGCTGACTGGCAGTCGGTACGCCGTTCGACCACGAATACGTCACCGGGTTGTCGTTCTGGGCGCCGATCGTGGCGCCGACCCGCTTGTTCGCGACGGCCAGGTTCGCACTCCCGCCGGTACGCCGGTTGATCGTGGAGCCGTCGAGGTGCATCCAGTCGTCGGGCCCTTCCGCGGTCAGGTTCATACCGACCGGCGGCGCGGTCGCGGTGAACGATCCCAACCGGGACAGCGCCGCGGCGGAGAGCGAGAGATTGCCACTGGGGTTGAGCTTCTCGGCAAGGTTGCCGGTGACAACAATGCCCTCGCCCGGGCGGATCGTCACGCTGTAGCGCTTGACGACCGCGGCGCCGTCCGCGGCCACTTTGAGCGAGTAGGCACCGCGGCCGTCCGCAGCGGCGACCGTGATGGTGCCGCGCGCCTGCCAGCTGCCTCCCACGAACACCAGCCGCCGCAGTGAGTCGGCTGCGGGCACGGTGATGCGATACCCCGTCTGCTGGAAAACTCCGCCAGTCGTGACGCCTGGGGACGACGCCGTACCGGCTCCGTCGGACCAGGCGAAGCTGAGCGGGCTGTCGGTGAGCGTGTCCGGCGCACTGCCAAGACTCTCGACCGAGATCGCGGCCGGTACGCCGGCCTTGCGCTCGGTGCCGCCGCCACTCACGTGCACCCAGTCCAGATCGCCGTACGACGTCAGGTCCATCCGGCCGGCCGCCCCCGGACCGCCGGGCAGGCTCTCCACGGTGACGACGAACGGACTGGCCGCCGGAGCCGGCGCGGCCGGGGACGCCGTGACAGTGGACGACACCAGTACACCGGCAACGAGTGCCGCCAACAGCCTCACACGGCTCTTCATCAGGCCCCTCACCAAGAATATGAACGTTAAAAACGTGTCGCGAACGGTACTCACGCGGCTCGTGAGCCGTCAAGACTCCAGCCACCGGGGCCCGAACTCTTGTCGTGAGCGGCGGCCTGCGTTTAGGCTCCGGCCCACTCCTGGTGACCTTCTCCTGCTGTATCCGCCCCCATCGTCGAAGCGCTTCGACACTTCATTCGACAGCACTTCGTTCGACAACACAGGAAGCGAACACTCCTATGGGATCAAGAACGGGAAAGCTCAGAGTCGTTCTTCTCACCGCCGTCCTCACCGCCGCCGTTTCCCTGCCAGGCCTGACGAACTCGGCCACCGCCGCACCGCAGGCAACCACGGGCGCCGCCGCCCAGATCGTGGCCGACATGGGCTCGGGCTGGAACCTCGGCAACCAACTGGAAGCCAACTCCAATGGCTATCCCAGCGAGACCGCCTGGGGTAACCCGACGGTCAGTCAGGCCCTGATCGACAAGGTGAAAGCCGCCGGCTTCACCACAATCCGGATCCCGGTCTCCTACCTGCGCAGCATCGGCGCCGCCCCGAACTACACCGTCGACTCCGCCTGGCTGAACCGGATCCAGCAGGTCGTCAACTACGCCTACAACCGTGGTCTGCACGTGATCATCAACATGCACGGCGACGGCTACAAGTCGATCCCCAACGCCTGGCTGATCTGCGACGCGTCCAACCAGACCGAGATCAAGGCGAAGTACCTCAAGGTGTGGCAGCAGATCGCCACCCGGTTCCAGAGCTACGACAACCGGCTCATCCTCGAGTCGATGAACGAGAACTTCGACGGGCAGTACGGCGCCCCGACCCAGCCGTGCTACTCGAACATCAACGCCTACAACCAGATCTTCGTCGACACCGTCCGCCGGGCCGGCGGCAACAACAGCTCACGCTGGCTGCTCGTGCCGGGCTGGAACACCAACATCGACTACACCGCCGGCAACTACGGCTTCGTCGTACCGACCGACCAGTACCGGTCGTCCTCGATCCCCAGCACCGAGAAGCGGATCATGATCTCCGTGCACTACTACGCGCCGTGGGACTTCGCCGGCGAGGAGAACGGCACGATCACGCAATGGGGGCGCAACGCAACCAACTCGTCCCGCAAGTCCACCTGGGGCCAGGAGGACTACCTCGACGCCCAACTGAAGCTGATGTACGACAAGTTCGTCGTCCGCGGGTACCCCGTGGTCGTCGGCGAGTACGGCTCGATCGACAAGACCTTCGCCGACTCCTCGAACAACCGGTACCGCGCCGACTTCGCGCGCGCCGTTGCCGCCACTTCCAAGAAGTACGGCGCCGCCGCCGTCTACTGGGACAACGGCCACAACGGCCAGTACGGCTTCGGTCTGTTCAACCGCAGCAACACCGCGGTGACCCAGCAAGGCATCATCGACGCGATCAAGAGCGCTCGCTGACAAAGCCCTTTGAATTGCTTAAGTAACGCGGAAATCGAATCGCTTCGATTTCCCCGTTGCGAGCCCTTGACCTCCCGGTTTCCGTTTTGTAGCTTCCTCGTTGGAAAGCGGTTACCGATCAGTCGCCCCACTGGAGGTTTTTCCGATGAAGCTTTATGCCCTGGCTGCTGTCCTGGCAGCCACCGCGGCCACCACGGTCGTCGTTCCAGGGATGTTGCCGGAGGCGGCAGCGTCGACGTACGCGTTGCAAGGCTGGGCCACGCAGGGAGGCGGGACATCCGGCGGCGGCAGCGCGTCGCCGGTGACCGTGACCACCGCCTCGGCCCTGATCAGCAACATGCAGGCCAGCGGCGCGCGCGTCATCCGTGTCTCCGGCACGATCACGCTGTCCGGGATGAACAAGGTCGCGGCCAACAAGACCATCATCGGCGTCGGCAGCGGCGCGACCATCGTCGGTGGCGGGCTGAACGTCGCGAGCGTCAGCAACGTCATCATCCGCAACATCAACTTCCGGGACTGGGACGACGACGCGGTCAACGTCCAGTACTCCAGCCGGGTCTGGATCGACCACAACAGCTTCAGCCACGGGTACGACGGCGCTGTCGACGTGAAGCGCGCGTCGGACTACGTCACCGTGTCGTGGAACAAGTTCTCCAACCACGACAAGGTCGGCCTGGTCGGCCACAGCGACGACAACGGCGCCGAGGACCGCGGCAAGCTGCGCGTGACCTACTACGCCAACTGGTTCGACGGCACCACGCAGCGGCACCCGCGGGTCCGCTTCGGCAACCCGGTGCACGTCTTCAACAACTACTACCGCGGCAACAGCGGGTACGGCGTGGCCTCGACCTGCAACGCGGGGGTCTACGTCGAGCGCAACTACTTCGAGAGCGTCTCGAAGACGGTGGTCGCCCAGACCGGCGACTCCCCCGAGGGCAACGTCAAACTGCTCAACAACTATCTGGTCGGGTCCGGTACGCCGGTTTCCCGGAACGCGGCAAGTGTCGCAGCAATTCCGTACTCCTATGTCGTGGATGCCGCCGAGAATGTGAAATCCCTGGTGACCGGCGGCGCAGGTACCGGCAAAATCTGAACTGTTTTTCGATAGGTTCGTGGAATGGACCTGTCTGTCGTCGCTGAAAGAGCCGTTCGACGCTCGGTGGCCGCCGCCCTGGTCACCGATCGGAAGACGGTCGAGTACGACCCGTACCTGGCCGGCCGCAAGGTCGACCAGGTCCGCGGGCTCGCGACCAAGCCGGCCGGCGAGACCCTCGAGTGGTCGGCGATCGTCAAAGTGACCACCGGCCCGGGGATCCGGGCGGCCCGCCGAGAGCTGAGACATTCGGACGCCCGTCGACGTTAGTCGTGAGTTTTTCGGGTCCAGGCGACGAAAAAGTACCGGCTAACGCACTCCGTCAGCCTCTCGGTCTGGGGTGATGCTGTTGACGAAGCCGGTTAGGAGGCTCCGACCGACAGGCCAGTCGCCGAGTTTGCTCTCGGAGTTGATGTGCCCCTGCTCGCCTGCTGTGATGAGCGGGATCTGCCAGCCCTCGGCGATCCGGCCGGCCACGTCGAACGAGCAGTACGGATCATTCTCGCTCGCGACCAGGAGGGCCGGGATGTTCAGTGCGGTCGGCTGCGGATCCTGGAAGGTGGCGAGGCGATCGGCGGGGTAGGCCTCGGCGCGCTGGTCCGGAGGCGCGACGAGGAATGCACCGCGCACGCGGCTCCGATCCCGAGCAGCAGCCAGCCAGTGCTTGACGGCGTAGCAGCCGAGGCTGTGGGCAACGAACACCGCCTCGTCGTCGATGGCGTCGAGGGAGCGATCGATGGCGCGGATCCAGTCGCCGCGGTCGGGATCCGTCCAGGACGCCGGCTCGATCCGCGTTGCCTGCGGCAACCAATCGGCCGCCCAGATCGACTGCCAGTGGTCGGCGTCCGAGCCGTTCCAGCCCGGGACGATGATGTAATGCATGGCTGACCTCCATCGGTGGAGGTGCCATCGTGGCGGAATCGCCGGCCCGGACGCCGCGGCGCCGATGATTGCGAAGCAGACGGCCCTGGAAAGGACGGATCCATTGGACGCCATCGACCGGCAGATCCTGTCGATCCTTCAGCAGGACGGCCGGCTCAGCGGAGCCGACGTCGGGCGCCGGGTGAATCTGTCCCAACCGGCGGTCTCCGCCCGAATCCAGCGCCTCGAGCGGCTGGGCGTGATCAAGGGCTACACGGCCGTCGTCGATCCGGAGGCGGTCGGCCTCAGCATTCACGCCGTGATCCGGATCCGCACCGTCCACGCCCGCATCCCCGAGGCGCTCGCGCTGTTCGACGAACTACCCGAGGTGACCTCCGCCTACCGCCTCACCGGCGACGACTGCTTCCTCCTCGATGTCCACACGCCCGACGCGGCCGCCCTCGCCCGGATCGTGGACGCCGTCGGCCGCCTCGGCCCGGCCACCACCTCCCTGGTTCTGGACGAGTACGAACGCAAGCCGTTGCCCTTCGCGGGTCAGTAGCTCGTCCAGCTCTTCCCCCGGCGACGGAATCGGTCTACTGTCCGCTCAAATGAGAGCGCTCTCACCTCTCTCCCCTCTACCGCCCCGGAGGTGGTTCCCCGTGTTTCGGAGTCCTGAAAGAAGACGCCGAAGTCGGCGCAGCTGGCGCGCCGCCGTGGCCGCGCTCGTCCTGGCCGTTTGCTCGACCCTCCTGGTGGGTGGCGTAGCGACAGCGGCTGACGATTACACGCAGACGGTCACGTCGGTCTCCGCGACGCAGGCCCAAATCTCGTTCACCCCGACGACAGCGGCGGTCTACGTCGACGTTCACTACATCGTGGCCGGCCAGGGCCAGCAGAACTTCCGGATGGATCTGAGCGGCGGGACCTGGCGCAAGACCGTGAGCGGTCTGTCGTCGGGGAGCGTCATCGACTACTGGTTCACCTACGAGAAGAACGGGCCGCAGTACGACACCCCGCACTTCAGTTACACGCACGGCGGCACGACCACGCCGACGGTGGCGACGCCGACGTTCTCGCCGGGGAGCGGCAACTACTCGAGTGCGCAGACGGTGACGATCTCGACAGCGACAGACGGCTCCACCATTCGCTACACGGTTGACGGTTCGACGCCGACAGCTTCGTCGACGCTCTACAGCGGGCCGATCAGCGTGCCGACGACGCGGACGGTCAACGCGATCGCGCTCAAGTCCGGGCTGACGAACTCCGCCGTGGGCAGCGCGACGTACACGATCGGTACGACGCAGGTCAGCTGTACGACGCAACCCGACGTACCGAACTTCGGGCCGAACACCCGGATCTTCGACCCGAGCATGTCGTCGACGGCGATCCAGACGCAGCTCGATGCGGACTTCAACGCACAGAAGGACACGTTGACCGCGCAGATGGCGAGCCGCCGGGTGGCGCATCTGTTCAAGCCCGGCTCCTACAGCGTGCACGACGATGTCGGCTACTACACGTCGGTCGCGGGTCTCGGCCAGAACCCCGGTGACGTCGTCATCAACGGCGCCATCACGGTCGACGCCTTCAACGAGTCGGACCAGGGCGTCGCACTGCAGAACTTCTGGCGGTCCGCGGAGAACATGGCGGTGAACCCGATCGGCGGCTCGAACCGCTGGGCCGTCGCGCAGGCGGCGCCGTTCCGCCGGATGGACATCCGCGGCAACCTGCAGCTCTACCCGGCGAGCTACGGCTTCGCCAGCGGCGGCTACATCGCCGACACCAAGGTGTCCGGACAGACTGCGTCCATCTCGCAGCAGCAGTGGTACACGCGAGACAGCAACCTCGGCAGCTGGTCCGGCGGCGTCTGGAACATGGTGTTCTCGGGCACGCCCGGCGCTCCGCCGACCACCTTCCCCAACCCGCCGGAGACGACGCTCGCCACGACGCCGGTCTCGCGGGACGTGCCGTACCTGTACATCGACGGCTCGGGCAAGTATCGCGTGTTCACGCCTTCGCTTCGTACCAACGCGTCCGGCGCGAGCTGGGCGAACGGCTCCACTCCGGGAACCTCGATCCCGATGAGCCAGTTCTACGTCGTGAAGGCCGGCGACACCGCGTCGACGATCAACGCGGCGCTGTCGTCGGGCTGCAACCTGTTCTTCACGCCAGGCGTCTACCACCTGAACCAGACGCTCAACGTGACCAGGGCGAACACCGTCGTCCTGGGCATCGGCTACCCGACGCTGATCCCGGACAACGGCGTCAACGCCATGCAGGTCGCCGATGTCGACGGTGTCCGGATCAAGGGTCTGCTCTTCGACGCCGGTACGACGAACTCCGCGGCCCTGCTCACCGTCGGCCCCTCGGGGTCATCGGCGAACCACGCCGCGAACCCGACGACGCTTCAAGACGTGTTCTTCCGGATCGGCGGATCGATCGCCGGGCACGCGACCACGAGCCTGATCGTCAACAGCCACAACACGATCGTCGACCACATCTGGGCCTGGCGGGCCGATCACGGCAACGCGGGCACCTGGGGCTGGACGCAGGCCACCGCCGACACCGGATTAATTGTCAACGGCAACAATGTGCTCGCCACCGGTCTGTTCGTCGAGCACTACCAGAAGACGCAGGTGATCTGGAACGGCCAAGGCGGCAAGACGATCTTCTTCCAGAACGAGATGCCGTACGACGTCCCGAACCAGGCGAGCTGGAACCGGCCGAGCGGCCGCAACGGGTACGCGGCGTACAAGGTCGGCGACAACGTCACGTCCCACGAGGCCTGGGGGTTGGGAAGCTACAACTTCTTCAACGTGAACCCCTCGGTCAGCGCCTACAACGCCTTCGAGGCGCCGAACAACGCGAACGTGCGCTTCCACAGCCTGTGCACGGTCTCGCTGAACTACCAGGGCACGATCACCCACGTCATCAACGACACCGGAGCCGTCACCCCACCGGGGACAGTCCCGGTGAACGTGGTCAGCTACCCCTGACCTGACCAGCGACCGGCCCGGATCAACGCGAGTCGATCCGGGCCGGTTCTGTGCTCAGCAGCCGATTCAGTAGCCCGCGAAGACGCGGCGCAAGGTGTCGAGGTCGATCGGACCGCTCAGGTCGACGGACTTCGGCGTACGGTCCGGGGCGAGGCGGCCGGCGGCCAGGCGGAGCCAGGCTTCGGCCGGCAGCGTCAGCGAGCCGTCGGGCTCGACAGCGGGCGTCTTGTCGACGCTGACCGGGTCGGCGAGGCGCAGGGTGAACTCCGTCGCCGGCTCGGTCGTCGTCACCGCGAGTACGGCGGTCTGTCCGTTCAGCTCGGCCGGCTTGGTGATCCAGCTGAGGTCGAGGGTGTTGGACTGCAGCATCTCGGGGACCGCTGCCGCGTCGAGCGTGGCCTCGGGGTCGAGGGCACTGCGGACATCCCAGGAGTGGTGGGTGAGCTCGTTGAGTCGCATGCGCACGAGGGTCGCGACATCGATCGGCGCGGGCAGCCAGCCGACGTCGATCCGGAGGTCGTTGCGCTGCCCCTCGTCCAGCGACTCGAACAGGCCGAGGAGTGTCTGGTTCCACCGCAGGAAGCCGTCGGCCTGCTCCCGCCGGCTCGAGGCGTTCCAGCGATCCCAGACCGTCTGATTGAAGTCACCGTCGGCGGCCGGCGCGGATTCCACGGCCAGCTGGAGGGTGTTGACCATGATCTCGGCACCGCTGCCCAGGTGGCTAAGCACCTGCGCGATGTCCCACTCCGTGGCGGCCGACGGGCCGGCCAGCGTCTCGTCGTCGAACTTCTTCACCAGATCCGCGAGCCGCTCGTAGCCGCTCCGGAGCGCGGCGATGACGGTATCGGCGTTGCTCAAGCTGTGCCTCCACAGGAGTAGTGCGATTCAGGTTGTTCAGTGATCAATCACTTCGGCGCGCCCGCTATTCCCGGGCGGTTCACCGAATCGACGGTTGCCGGGTCCAAGGTGGATCGGTACAGTCTGGGAATCTGTTAGGAAACTTTCCTTATTGTTCCGCTGCTGTTCACCGAGCCCCGCCCCCGTTTGGCCGGAAGGAGCGCGACGTGTCCCTGTTCCGCCGTACGAAGGTGTCCGCTGTAGTGGTCGCGACACTGATCTCGTCCGTCCTGGCTGTCCCAGCCCAAGCTGCCACCGCCTGGCCCGGCGGTGCGACCGTGACTGTTGCCGACGGCAGCAATGTGTTCGGCACGAACCTGAGTGGCCTCTCGTTCGAGAGCCCAGATGTCTTGTGGGCGGTGAAAAACGGCCCCAGCACGCTGTACCGGCTCGTCCGGGACGGCGCCCGATGGAAGCCCGACTCCGTCGGCGCGCGGTCGCTGAACTACCGCGACGGCAGTGGCGATCCCGATGCCGAAGGCATCGTTCGTACGCCGGACGGCCTGGTGGTCGCCACCGAACGCGACGGCGACGACAGCGGGACCAGCCTGCTCAAGGTCCTGCGGTACAACGCCGGTTCCACGGCGAAATCTGTCAATGCGACTGCCGAATGGGATCTCACCTCCGACCTGCCCGAGGTCGAGGACAACTCCGGACTCGAGGCGATCACCTGGATCCCGGACTCGTTCCTGACCGCCAAGGGCTTCCGCGACCAGCGCACGAACGCCGCCTACTCCCCCAGCTCGTACGCCGGCCACGGCACCGGGCTGTACTTCGTCGGGCTCGAGGACAACGGGACGATCTACGCCTACGCGCTGAACCAGTCCGGGGGAGGCTTCACCCGGGTGGCGGCCTTCGCCGGCGGCTTCGCCACGATCATGGATCTCGAGTTCGAGCCGGAGACCGGCCGCCTGTGGTCGACCTGCGACAACCACTGCTCGGGACAGAGCGCGACGCTCTCGATCGTCAGCGGCGCGTTCAAGGTCTCGGCCACCTACGACCGCCCCGGGCAGCTGCCCAACTACAACCTCGAAGGTTTCGCGATCGCGCCACAGTCCGCCTGTGCGGCCGGGCGCAAGCAGGTCGTCTGGGCCGACGACGACAACACCGGCGGCCACGCACTCCGTGCCGGGACCCTGCCCTGCACCGCACCTGCCCCGGCCGCCGGCTCCGGCCACGGCTGGCAGAAGATCGGCGACGGAATGACGGCCGGCGTCAGCGGGATCGCGGTCGTGGCCGGGAGCAACGACGTACTGGTTGTCCGGGACAACAAAAAGGCCGGCGAGAACCGAGCGTTGCGGGTCACGCTCGACGACGACGGCGAGGTCGAGGGAACCGATCCGATCGCCTGGCCGGGTGAGCTGCCGGTGGATCTGGAGGCGGTCGAGCCGGTGCCGGGCAAGGCCGGCCATTACGTCGCTCTGGCGAGTGCAGGCAAAGGTTTCGTGATCCAGCTGAAGGGTCTGCAGCTCAAGGTGCTCTCGACTTTCCAGGTTCCGGCGGGTCAGCCGGGCGACAACTACGAGAGCTTCGCGCTCAAGGTCGTCCAGAACCGCCTGTACGCCGTGTGGGCCGATCGCGGTCAGGACGTCCGGTCATCGACGCTCTACTCGGCGCCGTTCACCCTTGCCGGTCCGTCGTTCGGGTCGGTCAAGGCCGTGCCGTTCCACGTGGGATATCCGGCGAACGACGTACGGCACATCTCTGATGTCGACATCACCGACGACAACCGGGTGCTGGTCACCTCGGCGTCGGATCCGGGTGACACCGGGCCGTTCGACTCCGGCGTGTATGTCGCCGGCAAGCTCGGCAAGAACGGCGCGATCACGCTCGCGACCAAGGAACTCACGCGCTACCCCGGCCACAAGATCGAGGCGCTGACCTGCCTCTCGTCGTCGTGCGACCGGATTCTCTACGGAACCGATGACGAGGCGGCCGGTGGCGCCGTCCGCATCGGCAAGCCCTGAACAACACCATTCCTAGCCAGGAGGCGATATGCGCGGTCTTGCCGTGGCGGTGGCTCTGACAGTTCTCGGCGGCAGCACGGCCGTCGCCGTTGCCCAGACAACCCATGACCAGGAGTCCAAGAAACCCCGGGTCGCGAAGAACATCATCTACATCCAGGGTGATGGCATGGGCCTCGGCCAGCGCGACCTGATCCGGCTGGCCACCAAAGGCCGGTACGGCGAACTCGAACTCAACAAGCTGCCAGTCGCCGGACTCGTGCGGACGACGTCGGTCGACCCGCACGAGCTGGTGACGGATTCAGCCGCCTCGGCGACCGCTCTGGCCAGCGGCCACAAGACCACCAACGGCACCGTCGGTCTGGACCCGAAGGGCCGGCCGGTCGAGACGATCCTTGAACTGGCCAAGAAGGCAGGCAAGTCGACCGGGCTGGTCACCACGGCTCAGGTCACCGGTGCGTCGCCTGCGTCGTTCGCAGCCCACGTGCCTAGTCGCGACCTGCAGAGCGATATCGCCAAGCAGTACCTCGAAAATGTGCGTCCCGACGTACTGCTCGGTGGTGGTGAGGACTGGTGGTACCCGAAGGGCAACCCCGGGCTGTGGCCCGACAAGCCCGGTGAGGAGAGCCGCAGCCCGTACGGCAACCTCGTCGAGAAGGCGCAGCGGACCGGCTACACCTATGTGCGGAATGCCGAGGAACTGCGCACGACGCGATCGAACCGCCTGCTCGGGCTGTTCTCCAACGAGGACATGGTCGACTACGGGCCGGAGGGTGTGGGCAAGTACGCACCGCGCGTCCCGCTGCAGCTGATGGCCCGCAAGGCTTTGGATGTCCTCGGCAAGAATCCGCACGGCTTCTTCCTCTTCCTGGAGGAGGAAGGCATCGACGGACTCTCCCACGACAACAACACTCCGGGCGTGATCGACGCCGGCCGAGCCCTCGACACCACCGTCGCCGAGGTGATGCGGTTCGTCGCCACCCACCCGGACACCCTGGTCATCATCAACGGCGACCACGAAACCGGCGGTCTGAGCATCCAGGACTACGACTCGGACGAGGAGAAGACCGACCCGCGCCAGGACGGCCCGTTCTCGATCCCCGGTTCCAGCCTCAAGTTCGCCGTCGACTGGACCACCAACAGCCACAGCGGCACCGACACTCCCCTGACCGCCTCCGGCCCCGGTTCCGAACGCCTGGCCCGGGTCCAGGACAACACCGAGGTCTTCGCCGCCATGCGAGCCGCCGCCCACCTCTAGAATGGCGCCGTGGCAACTGACCTGGTGATCGAGGAACGACCCGTCGACGATCCGGACCTGGCCCGGTTGCTCGCCGCCGCCTACGACGAACTCGTCGGCCGGTACGGCGCCGAAGGCCGCTCGCAGGTGAAGCCGGATGCCCGCTACCTCGTGGTGCTCGACGACGAGGTAGCGGTCGGCTGCGGCGCCCTCCAAGCCTTCGAGCCAGGCACCGACCACGCCGGCGACGGCGAGGTGAAGCGCATGTTCGTCACTCCCGAAGCCCGCGGCCGCGGCTTCGCCCGCGTCCTCCTCGCCTGCCTCGAACACGTAGCCCGCGAAGCCGGCCACCCCACCCTCCGCCTCACCACCGGCGACCTCCAACCCGCCGCCATCGCCCTCTACGAGTCCAGCGGCTACCGCCGTACCGACCCCTGGGGCAAGTACGTCAACCAACCCGGCACCAACTGCTACGCCAAGCCGCTGTAGGTCACTGGCCGAGCGAGTACACGCGTTCTTCGAGGAGTGCGCCGATCTGCTCGAGCTCCGCACCGATGTCGAGCCAAGTGCGTTGCCGAGCCTGCGACGGGTCGTCAAGGCCGGCCACGGCCAGGCTGTACACGCCCAGGACGAGATCACGATCTCCGGTCGGCAGCTTGACCGAGGCCGCGAAAGGCGCGGCGAGGGCGGCCCGAACCACCTTCACCAGCTCGGGTTTCTCCTCCGACCGCACGCCGCCGGTGAGGAACCTGGGCTCCGCGGTGATCTTCAGCCACTCGAGCTCAGCACCCGTCACCTGCGCGGCGAACTCTTGCTCGAGGAGATCCCGCACCGTCCGCCCGGGATTGTCACCCAGCCATCCCAGCCAGTGGTCGGGTTCGGTGAGCGCGCTCAACTCGTCCTGCGGTGGTCCGTGCTTCGCGTTCGGCACGAACTCGCCGGTGAACTTGCCGGCGTCGTTCACCCGCCAGCCGCCGCGGATCGCCTCCGGCGGGACGTAGCCGTTCGGATCGTCGACCCAGTCGGCGTCGATGTCGTACACCCAGCCGCCCGGGTTGGCGGCTGCGGCTGCTGCCGGCGGTGGCTTGGGGCGGCGCGACCTGAAGAGACTCACCTGCCCAAGTTTGGCCTAGATCGGTACGGCGACATAGCCCGCGGCCGGTACGGCGTACGTCGTGCCGTTGACGACCAGGCTGGTGAAGCCGGGCGGGGCGTGGACGAGGACTCGCTCGGGCTTGGAGCGCCAGGCGGCGGTCCAGGTGAGGGTGAGTTGGGTGGCGCCGGTACGGCGGAACGTGAGGCTGACCGGGCCGTAGACCGTCGCCAGCTTGTCGAAGACGGTGTCCTGGTCGGTGGAGAGCCAGGCCATCGGGCAGAGGCGTAAGAGGTTGAGGTCGGTTTCGGAGAGGTTGTCGTCGACCACGGCCAGGCGGATCAGGGAGAAGATCGTCGCGTGGGTGCCGAGGGAGGCGGACATGCCGCCGCGGTGCTCGAACGGGATGTAGGTCTGCGGTGAGACGCCGCCGGCGGCCAGCGAGTACAGGCCTTCGAGGAACCTGGCGCGGTCGCCGAGTTGCCAGGAGTGGAAGATGTTCCAGCTGTAGATCGGCTCGAAGCTGGAGATCTCGTGCTCGAGGACCGGGGCGTCGAGCGGGTTCTTGCGGGAGCCGCCGTTCCAGAGCTTGGCGTTCGGGCCGACGCGGAAGTAATCGCAGAATTTGACCATCCGCTCGTCGGTGGCCGGAAGGAGCCCGGCCCAGACCAGGATCATCGCGCCGGTGTCGAGCCTCATCGCCTCGCCGAAGACTCCGGGCGCACCCCAGTAGTTCGCCGGGTAGATCGGGTAGTCCTTCCCGTCCGGGTGCCGCCACTTCGGGGCCTGGGCGCCGACCGCGTCCAGCGCCTGCACAGCCTTGGCTTGGTAGCCCGCGGCAAACGTCGTCAGCTCGGCGGTCCGGCTGTGGTTGAGCCGCTTGAGCAACCGGATCGTGGTGATCAGACCCTTGTAGATCCATGCGGTGGCCCAGATGCTCTGCACCGAACCGCCTTCGTCACTCGCGCCGCCGGCCGGCGGAAGGCCCTTCACCCCGTCGTGATTGGTCAGCGCGCAGGCGTCCTTGATCCAGTCGCATGCTTTGAGCAACGACGGCACCCAGCGGTCGATGAACGCCTGATCACCCGTCATCAGCGCATGGGTCGCCACCGCGAGCATCACCGCGCCGTGATCGGGCAGCCAGTCGATGGCTGTGACCGTGTCCGGCGTCGCGTAGTAGCCGGGATGCTTCACGTAGTAGTCCGGTCCCGGCGGCTTCACCGTGCCTTGGGTGCCGAAGTACAGCTCGAGGTGTTTCGCGACCACGTCGTGATAACCCAGCAGGGACAGGAACATGTGGCTGGTCATCGACGTCGGGGTTGTCCACAGGACGTCGTACCCCATCGAACCGGTGAGGAAGGTGGAGTAGTTCTGGCCGGGCACCTTGCTCGCGACGACCTCGGAGAACTGCACGTTCCGGCTGATCAAATCGTTGACGTACTTCTCCGGTGTGCTGACCGTGGCCGCGGTGGCGGGCTTGCGGGACCAGTACCGGTTCGATTCGGCGAGCGCGCCGTCGTACCCGAGGGTGATCTCGGGGTTGAACTCGCGTTCCTCGTTGACCGGCCGCATGCACTGCAGGATGTCGATGTGCGCGCCGACCTCCGGCTTCAGCTTGGCCGCGATCTCGTAGATCGGCTTGGCCGCGTCCTTCGGCTGCAGGAAGTCCGGCGCCGGCGCCCCGTTCATCGCCAGTACGCCGAGCTGCGGCCCGCGCGGTTGCCACATCGAGAACCCGGTCATCGAGCCGGCGCTCAGGTCCTTCCGCCACCGGGTGTAGGTGAACGGCGCCAGCTCCGGGAGACCGGTGAGCACGATGCCGTCCTGCCAGTTGTACGGGAGCTCCTGGCTGTAGTACGCGCGCGCCACCCGGATCGCGAAGCCGTAGACGCTGTCCTTGTTCACCAGCCGGGGATCGGCGGCGATCACCTCGAGCCGGATCCACGCGAACAGCGATTCCTCACCGGTCACCACGTCCGCGCCGCCCTGGACATGGGCGAAGACCGACTGCCGCAGCACGAGACCGGCCTCGGAGAACGTCCAGTCCGTCTGCAGAACCGGGGTCGGCTGCTCGGCCCAGCTCTGCCGGCCGTGGCCGTAGAGCCCCTGGTCCTCGCGGTAGACGTAGAAGTGCCCCGGATATAGATCCGGCATCCGCGGCGGCGGATCCGTCGGCTTGCCCTTCCGGAACGCCGGGCCGCCCCACGGCGTCATGTCGAGCTGCAGCCGATCCGCTTCGAGGTTCTGCGTCTCTGTGTTGTTCTGGTCGAAATACTTGATTCTGCGCGCGAGTGGTGATGGCGCTCCGATCACGCTGCCGTTGTACGTGACGTTGAACCGGAACAGGTGATCCTTCCAGCCGATCGGCGTCCAGATGTTGCGTGGATTCGGCCACCACAGCTTGGCCAGCTCGATATCGGGCTCGACTCCGGCGAGCCCGGACACGGCGGGCGCCGCAACCGTCGTACCGGCTGCTGCGGCGGCGGTTCCGCTGGGGACCGCGGCCGCCGCGAGGGCACCGCTGCCGGTGGCGAGGAAAGTTCGTCTGGACCAGTTCGTGGGCATGGCCAACAAGGTAGGTAGTCCCGGGCGGCCTGCCCATCGTTTCGATCTCGGTGATCGCGGCATGCACAATGAGGGCATGCAGAGCGACAAGCGCACCCGGGACCTGGCGTTGATCGCCACCTTCGCCGGTCTGGTCGGAGCGATGGGATTGGTGCCAGGCGTGTCACCGTTCGGTTTTCCGGTGCCTGTCACCGTGCAGACGCTGGGAGTGATGATCACCGGCGTGGTCCTCGGCGGCCGCCGGGGCGGGCTCTCGATGCTGCTTTTCCTCGCGCTCGTCGCGCTCGGTCTGCCGCTGCTGTCCGGCGGTCGCGGTGGTCTGGCCGTCTTTACCGGTCCGAGCGCGGGCTATGTGATCGGGTTCCCGGTCGCGGCCTTTGTGATCGGTAGCCTCGTGTACCGGTTCGGAGCGCCGTACCGGTTGTGGCTGGGGCTGCCGAGCATCGTCTTCGGCGGGATCGTGGTGTTGTACTGCATCGGCATTCCGGTCACCGCCTGGCGGGCGCACCTCGAGCTCGGTACGGCGATCAAGGGCAGCGCGTTCTTCTTGATCGGGGACAGCGTGAAGGCGGTCATCGCGACGCTTGTCGCCGACGCCGTGCACCGCGCCGTACCGGATCTGCTGCCGCGGCGTCAGTCATCGAAGCCGCGGGCGATCAAGGCCTCGGCCAATCCGTCCGCCTGACGCAGCGATCGAACCACGAGCGGTACGGCGAACGCTCGAAGACTGAAGCCGAGTCCGCGGGCGAGTTGGGCGGCGCGGACGTCGCGGGCCAAGTCGTAGACGACTGCGACCGAGCGGATACCGAGCGCGAGAGTGATGCCGAGGCGTTCGGGGTCGACGATGCGTTTCAGCGGCGTCGCGCAGCGGACGATCAGATCGACTAGTTCGGTCGTCCGGGTTGTACTGCTGATCACGCCGGCGAGCAGGAGCAGGGCGGCAAGACCGCCTGCGACGTGGAAGGCGGTCCTGGGACCGTTGGTGAGCCACTGGTAGCCGCCGAGTAATCCGACGATCAGGAGATAGGCCTTCCATTGCTTGGCCAGCAGCCGGCGCGGGACTTTGGCCATCACGGTAACTGTTGCTGCTAGCACCAATGCGGCAGCGGTCATCCAGAGGTTGCTGGTGACAACGGTGGCGATCGAGACCGCGGCCAGGCCGAGGATCTTCGCAGCCGCGGGCAGTCGGTGGATGAGCGACGTACCGGGGGTGTAGGTCATCAGGTCGCTCATGAGGCCAGGCTCCGGTACGTCGCGCGGGCCCGATCGGGCTCGTCGTCGCAGACCAGGCGACCCTGGTCGAAGACGAGGACGCGGTCGAAGCCGTCGAGCAGGTGCAGGTGGTGGGTCACCAGGATCACTTGCAGGTCGAGGCGTTCGATCTCGTGACGGATGCGGCGTTCGTTGCTCAGGTCAAGGAGTGTGGTGGGCTCGTCGAGGATCAGGACCTCGGGTTCGGTGACCACGACGGAGGCCAGCGCAAGCAGTTGTTTCTGCCCGCCGGACAAGGTGTGTGCGGCGCGGTCAGCCAACTCGGTGAGGCCGTAGGTGCCGAGGATGTCGGTGACTCTTTGGTGCAGCTCGGTCTTCGACAACCGCAGCCGTCGGAGGCCGAAGGCAACATCTTCGGCGACCGTCGGCATCACGATCTGTGAGTCCGGGTTCGTGAAACAGAAGCCGACCTTGCGGCGGATCCGCCGGGCGTTGGTCGCGGTGCTGTCGCCATCGACACGCACGCTGCCGATCTCGGGGACGACCAGCCCGTTGATCATCCGCACGAACGTCGACTTGCCGGAACCGTTGCCGCCGATGATGCCGATCCGGTGCTCTCTCACTTCGACGGTGACGTCCTTGAGTACTGGTTCGCCATCTCCGAAGGCGTGCGTCACTTCGGCGAACTCGATCAGCGGCATGCTTCAACCAGGATCGCCGTACCTTGGCCACCACCCGCGGCGATCGCCGCAACGCCGTACCGGCCGTTCTGCTGGGTGATCAGCTGGCTGAACAACCGCACGGCGAGTACGGCGCCGCTCGCACCCCAGGGGTGTCCGAGCGCCAACGCACCGCCTTGCCGGCAGACGAGTTCGTCGTCGAGGCCGAGGACGTCGCAACAAGCGAGTACCTGTCCGGCAAAGGCTTCGTTGAACTCCCAGACGTCGATCTGCTCGCTGGTCAGCCCGGCGCGGGCGAGGAGCCGCTGGACGGCCGGCACGATCCCGAGGCCGGGCAATGTCGGATCAACGCCAGCAGAAGCAGCCGCGAGCACCCGCAGGCCGGGGCCGGTCGTCGACAGCGCGACGACTGCCGCGCCGTCGTTGATGCCACACGAGTTGCCGACTGTCACCGTCCCGTCGGGCCGGAACACCGCAGGCAACTTCGCCAGCCGCTGTGCGGTCAACCCACGTCTGATCCGCTCGTCGGTCGTGTGTCCGGCGATGGGCACGATCTCGTCGTCGAACGCACCGTCTGCCTGCGCCGACGCGGCACGTTCATGCGACCGGGCTGCATAGGCGTCCTGCCGCTCCCGCGTGATCCCGTACAGCTCAGCAAGGGCGTCGGCCGCCGCCCCCATCTCCGGATCCCGGTCCGCGGGCGCGAACGGGGCGCGCTCGTACCGCTTCGGTTCCGCGTCTCCCACCGGCGGCCAGAATCGCCAAGGCGCCGTCGACGCACTCTCGAGGCCACCCGCCAACACCACACCACCCGTGGACGGTGGAGGGGCCGCGGGCGGGGTGCCTTGCCCCGGGGCGGCACTGGCGGCGAGGTTTGCGGCGGCGAGCTGGATGGCGGCCAGGCCGCTGGCGCATTGGCGGTCGACGGTGAGGGCTGGGATGTGGTCGGCGAGGCCGGCGGTGAGGGCCGCTACCCGGGCGACGTTCCCGCCCGGACCCATGCAGTTGCCTAGGACAACGTCTTCAACTTCGCCGGCAACGCGGTCTGCCAGTTCGCTCAGGACGACAGCGCCCAGCTCGGCGGCTGTCACCTCGCGGAACGCCTTACCGGCGGTACCGATCGGTGTCCGGAGAGCGTGGGTGATGAAGAGCTCAGACACGTGCGAGCCTCGCCCGGTCGACCTTGCCGCCGGGAGTCAGCGGCAGCTCGTCGACGACCTGCCAGCGCCGCGGCCGGTGCGACGGCGGCAACTGCTCCCGCGCAAACGCCCGCAACGTCACCAGGTCCTCTTCCGCAACGACCGCGACCGCGAGCACCTCGCCCAGCACCTCATGCGGTACGCCGAAGACAGCCACCGGTCCCCGAGCGACGCTCGCCAGCCGCTCCTCGACCTCAGCGATCACCACCGTCGCACCCGCAGTCGTCACGGCGCCGGGACGCCCGAGGACGCTCAGCGTTCCGGCCCGGTCCCTCAGCGTCGAACCGGACCATCGGCCGCGGTCGCCCACCGTGGCCCAGCCGTCTGGATCAGTCCGCAGCGGGCCGGTCGCACCGTCGACGTACCCGAGGCACACGTACGGCGACCGCACCCAGATCTCGCCGTCGCGGAGCTCGACCTCGACACCGTCGAACGGGCGCAAGTCGTCAGCATGCCCACCGGCAGCGACGAACGACAGCTCAGCCGCGCCGTAGTAGTGGACCACGTTCGGCGCCGCGGACCGGCGCTCCAATCGAGCGCCAGCTACGCAGATCACCACCTCGGACCCGAGCTCACCGCCGAGGAGGTCGAGCTGGGCGGGCGTCAAACAAGCATGCGTCACCTCACCAGGCGAGCGTCCGTGCTGAGGCGACGACACCACCCGTGCCCCGACCACCGTCGCGTGCACTGCGGCGAAGAGGTTCATCGTCGCGCTCAGCGGCCCCGGGATCCACACCACCGCCCCAGCGCCCACCCCGGTCAACTCCGAGTACGCCGCGAACGACGCCCACCACGACTCCGGATCGCGCACCACGAGCCGCGGCCGATCCGTCGTACCGGAGGTCGCCAGGGCGATCGGAAGACCGCGCTCCCGCGCCTCCAGCACCGCCCGCACCGGGTCAGCCGTCTCCAGCGGCCGCACCGCAACCCCAACCGTCACGCCCCGACTGTAGTTGCAATACTTTCAATTCGCTGTTGACAAAGTTTCGATAGGCCGCATCATTATCCCATGACTGTGGTGAGGCGGCGGGACGACCGTCGAGTCGGCTGGCTGTTCCTGCTACCGGTGATCGTGGGGTTCCTGATCTTCTACGCGTATCCGACGGTGCGCGGCATCTATTACTCGCTGACCGACTACAGCCTGCTCAACCAGCCGAGCTTCGTCGGCGGCGAGAACTACCGCAAGCTGATCGCCGACGACCAGTTCTGGAACGCGCTGAAGGTGACGGCGTACTACGTCGTGGTCAACATCGTGTCCCAGACCGTGCTCGCACTCGGGCTGGCGGCGCTGATGCATCGACTGACGCGCTCCGTCGTGCTGCGCGCGGCACTCCTGGTCCCCTGGCTGGTCCCGAACGTGACCATCGGCCTGCTGTGGGCCTGGCTGCTCGACCCCGACCTCGGCTTCGTCAACCACCTGCTCGGCTCGATCGGCCTCGACGTGACGTTGTCGTTCAACTCCCCCGGCTGGGCAATGCCCTTGGTGGGCCTGGTGAACAGCTGGGCCTACACCGGCTACACCGCCCTGCTCCTGTACGCCGGCATGCTCCAGGTACCGCAGCATCTGTACGAGAGCGCCGCGATCGACGGCGCCACCGAGGTGCGAATGTTCCGCTCGATCACGCTGCCGCTGATCCGGCCGATCCTCGCCCTCGTGCTGGTGGTCTCGCTGATCGGATCGTTCCAGATCTTCGACACGGTCGCCGTCGTCTACGGCGGGAAGGCGCCGATCCCGGAGACGCGCGTCATCTACTACTACATCTACCAACAGGCCTTCACCTACTTCCACATGGGCTACGCCGCCGCGGTCGCGATGGTGCTCGTGGTCGTGCTCGGCCTGCTGACGTTCGTTCAGCTGCGGATGCTGCGTGCGTCCCGCTCGGATCTGACCTAGGAGCCACCTGATGCCCTCGTCCCTGAGGCCCGGCCGAGTCGTTGCCTGGATCATCCTGATCACCGCACTCGTCCTGACGATCTTTCCCTTCTACTGGATGGTCCGTACGGCGCTCACTCCCGCAGCAGACCTGTACGGCGGCTCGACCGGCCTCTGGCCCGACCACGCCACCCTGATCAACTTCCGCCGGGTGCTCGGACTCGTCGACGCCGCGGAAGCCCGAGCCGCCGGAGGCTCCGGGGCGCAGATCAACTTCCTGCGGTACACGCTGAACTCGCTGATCTACAGCGGCTCGATCGCGATCGTGCAGACCTTCTGCTGTGCAATGGCCGGATACGCGTTCGCACGGCTGCGGTTCCCCGGCCGGGACCTCGCGTTCGGCACGATCGTCGCTGCCCTGATGGTGCCGCCGATCTTCACCCTGCTGCCGAACTTCGTGCTCGCCAAGCAACTCGGCGTACTGAACACGATCCCCGGCCTGGTCCTGCCGAGCCTGTTGATGACGCCGTTCGCGGTCTTCTTCCTGCGCCAGTTCTTCCTGTCGATCCCCCGCGAGGTGGAGGAGGCCGCACTGCTCGAAGGTGTCGGCGCGTGGGGCATGTTCTGGCGCATCGTGCTGCCGATGAGCCGTGGCCCACTCATCACCATCGGTCTCACGACGATCGTCTGGAGCTGGAAGGACTACCTGTGGCCGCTGCTCGTCGGCAAGGGCGAAGACACCCGCGTGCTCACGGTCGGCCTCGGCGTCTTCCTGCAGCAGTCCCCCAACCGGGCGCCGGACTGGACAGGACTGATGGCCGGCTCAGTCCTGTCCGTCGTCCCGGTGCTCCTGCTGCTCATCTTCCTCGGCAAACGGCTGGTGGAGTCGCTCAACTTCTCCGGCCTGAAGTGATCGTCAGCTCAGGCTGAACGCCAGCTTGTCGAAGTCGGGGGCCCAGCCGGATGGATTGGCGATGGTGATGGTGTTGTTGGCGGCGTTGAGCGGGACGGTGATGGTGCGGGTGCCGACGGTGTTCCAGTCGGCGGTCGGAGCGAAGCTGTAGCTGGTTGCGGTGCCGCCGTTGACCTTGATCGTGGCGGAGCGGGTTTCGGCCGACAGGTAGGACAGCGTGAGCGTGTGATTGCCGGCCGTGCCGGTGCCGATGTTGTTGAAGACGAGGGTCGCGCCGTTGCCGACGTACCCGACCTTCGAACCGCCCGAGCAGCCTGAGCACGTCGCGGTGACGGCTCCGCCGGTCAGCGTGTTCGCCGTACTCTCCGCCTCCACGGTGCCGGCGGACGGCGTACCGGTTCCGACGGTGATGGAACCCAGCCCGAGCCAGCCGTCGGCGTTCTGGGTGGCGTTGGCGAAGCGCAGCTTCTTGGCGTTCGCGGTGACGGCCTCCAGCGGGTTCTTGACCCGCATCACCAACTGGTAGTTGCTGTTGGCAACGCCCGTCAGATCCGCGGTGTTCTCGAAGTACTGCGCATAGCCGAAGTCCCGGTACGTCGGATCGGCGCCGACTCCCCAGTCCGGGAACGCGCGGATCTTGCGCGGCATGACGGTCCGCAGATCCCAGGCGGTGTCCCAGGACTTGACCACCGTTCCGGCGCTGTTCTTCAGCCCGAGCGTCACCTTCCACGGATAGTAGAACGGAGCAACGCCGTCATTGCTGATCTGTACGCCGACCTTGGCGGTCCCCGCGACGGAGTTCTTGTAATAGGCGTTGGTGACGCTGAGGTTGTAGCCCATCAAGCGCACCCCGGCGGCGACGTTCGCGTCCGTGGGGCTGTAGTTCGCGCTCTGTTCGTTCATCTTCCAGGTGGCGTGTTCCAGCTCGATACAGGCCTTGATGTTGTCGACCTCACCCGATCCACCCGGCCAGTTCGCGAACGCCTGCGGCTGGATCTCGGGCCGCACCTCGCCGCCCATCGAGTTGGTGATCCACTTGTTCTCCACGCCCTGGTCGAGCGCGTGCTGGAGCTGGGAGTAGCTCGCACCACCCATCGACATCGGCAGCGTCACGCCGGCGAGCGGACCGCCCTCGCGATAGCAGAACGAGTCGTCGTGGTAGCCGATGTTCAACCCGTTCGCGCTCGATCCGCCCGCGCCTGGATACCGGACCTCGAGTTTGGTGGTGTTGAACGCGTCGTCGTACGCCTGCAGGATCTCCTTGCCGTGGGCATCGGTCGGCATGTAGTTCGGGTAGCTGTCACCGCTCGTGTCGGTGTCGTACGGCCAGGTGTGCCACTCGCCCCAGAGTCCGACGATGCCGGTGTGGATGAAGCCGATCCGCGGATCGCCGTCGTACCGGGCGCCGAAGGCCGCGATGAAGTTCTTCACCGCGGTGAGCAGATAGGCGTTGTCGTAGTCCGGGCTCGTCGTGTTCCAGTAGGCGTTGGTGCGGTAGGTGACGTGACCGTCGAAGCAGTGCGGAATCGCGTTGCCCGGATGTGTGCCGGAGCCGCCGGGATACTCCAGGTAGAACCGCATCGCGGTCTGGTTCCCGTACGTCGCGCTCTCGTTGAGCGCCTGGTCGACCAGCGACCAGTCGTAGCTCCCGCAGTTCGTGGCGTTCGTCATCACCTCGGAGAGCCCGAAGTACGACCAGGTCAGCGAGTGCGGATAGCCGGTGTTCTGGTTGCTGCCGGGCGAGAAGAACCGGGCGAACCCCTTCAGCGGGTTGTCCAGCGGGCCGGGCGCGGCAGTGAGCGGATGGGCGGTCAGCGCCGGATCCGGTACGGCGGGCGCGGCCGGCCGCGGCGGTGGGCCTTGCGGCGCGGCCGACGCCGGTGCGGTCGTCAGCACCGCTGCGGCCACCAGGGCGAGAGCGATGCGGCCGAGTCTGGTCGGGAGGAAGGACATCAGTGACCTCCGATGGGTGGGTGGGCGAGTCCCCCGCGGCCAAGGGTTACGATCTGCCCTTGACAAATTTTCGATGAGCCACATCATTATTCGAGACGGCCAGCCATGGCAAGAGGGAGAGGCACTCGGATGATCACGAGGAAGCGGGTGGGCACAGCCCTCCTGTGCGGACTACTGGCGGCGACCACGCTCACCGCCTGCAGCAGCAACGGCGACGACGCGGCCGCCGACGGCCCGGTCACGCTCGACTACTGGCTCTGGGACGACAACCAGCAGGCGTCGTACCAGGCCTGCGCGGATGCCTTTCACACGGCGAACCCGGAGATCACGGTCAAGATCACCCAGACCGCCTGGGCGCAGTACTGGCAGAACCTGACCACCCAGCTGGCCGCCGGTGACGCGCCGGATGTCTGGACCAACCAGGGTTCGTACTACCCGCAGTTCGTCTCGAGCCAGCAGATCCTCGATCTGCAGCCGTACGTCGACACCGACAAGGTCGACCTCGGTCAGTACCAGGACGGGCTGGCGGAGCTGTGGGTCAAAGACGGCAAGCGCTACGGCCTGCCGAAGGACTGGGACACCGAGGCGATCGTCTACAACGCCACCATGCTCGCCAAGCAGGGCATCAAGCCGGCCGAGCTGGCATCGCTGACCTGGAACCCGAGTGACGGCGGGACCTTCGAGAAGACGATCGCTCGGCTGACGATCGACGCGAAAGGGCGCAACGGTCTGGACCCGGCCTTCGACAAGAGCAACGTCAAGATCTACGGGTACCAGCCGGAGTGGAACGACGGGTCCCAGGGCCAGAACGGCTGGGGCGAACTCGCGGCCGCGAACGGCTTCACCTATCTGGACAAGAACCCGTGGGGAACGCAGTACAAGTACGACGATCCCAAGCTGATCGAGACGATCGGCTGGTACAAGTCGCTGGTGGACAAGGGGTACGCACCCCGGTTCGACAAGCAGTCGACGCTCGGGATCGACGCGGTGATGGGCTCCGGCCGGGCCGCGCTGACGATCGCCGGTTCGTGGACGATCAACACCTATCTCGGCAGTGACGCCAAGCAGAAGTTCGCGCTGGCACCACTTCCGGTCGGGCCGGCCGGGGTGCGCAAGAGCGCGATCAACGGTCTGTCGGACGCCGTCTGGGCGGGGACGAAGAACAAGGACGCCGCGTGGAAGTGGGTGAAGTACCTCGGATCCGCCGATTGCCAGAACGTCGTCGGGACCAACGCGGTCGTCTTCCCGGCGATCAAGACGGCAACGGAGAAAGCACTGGCGGCGCACAAGGCCGCTGGGCGCGATGTGCAGGTGTACGTCGACTACACCAAGACTCCGGACGGCACCTTCCTGCTCCCGATCACCGACCACGGGACCGAGATCAGCCAGATCGTGCAGGA
Source organism: Kribbella sp. NPDC005582 (assembly GCF_040605415.1). Taxonomy (NCBI): domain Bacteria; kingdom Bacillati; phylum Actinomycetota; class Actinomycetes; order Propionibacteriales; family Kribbellaceae; genus Kribbella; species Kribbella sp. NPDC005582. The sequence continues at coordinate 1,076,492 of NZ_JBEXCU010000002.1, read as the reverse complement.
CGCGATGCAGACCGTCGTCCAGGGTCAGGCTGCGCCGGACGCCGCACTCAAGAAGGCCAATCAACAGGTCAACGACCTGTTCCGCTAATTGTTGTTGTTCTTAAGGAGATCCATGCCTCTGCTCGTCGACCTGGCCGGCCGCACCTTCGCGGTGCAACTGACCGGATCGGAACCGCCCACGGCGGTGCCCGGTGGTCTGATCCTTCCACCGGGCCGAGTGGCGGTGCTGCACGGCCTCGGTGATGCCCTGTTCTATCGCCACGGCCAGAACTCGTGGAGTCCGTGCGGCTGGCGGCGGCTCAGCGAGGAGCCGTTGCGGATCGCCAGTCCGCAGCGGCGCCTCACCGCCGACGACACGATCTGGGACGATCCGTCCCGGCATCACTCCTCGGCGGTGGCCGCGTTGCAGGGTGACGACGGTCAGGTTCTGCTGCTCGGATCGCTCGGGCTCGGGACGCCGCGGCTGAGTGCCGATGCCGACACCCTGGCCGGCTGGTGCGAGGAGGACGGCGCTTTCTGGTTTGTTGCCTATGGCACCGAGGAGGAGGTCTTCGCCCGGTACGCCGAACAGCTGGCTGCTCGCCTCGGCAGCAGCGACCGGCGGGCCGGGAACGTGTGGTGCACCTGGTACGCGTACTACGAGGGCATCACGGAAGACGTGCTCACGAAGGACATTGCGGAACTCGCCGAACTGCCGTTCGACGTCGTACAGATCGATGACGGGTGGCAGCAGGCAGTCGGGGACTGGGAGCCGAACGCGAAGTTCCCGTCCGGGCTGCGGGTGCTGACCGATCGGATCGCGGCGGCCGGGATGCGATCGGGATTGTGGATCGCGCCGTTCATCGTGTTGCCGACCTCGGCTGTCGCGCGTGAGCATCCTGACTTTGTGTTGCGGGACGCCGATGGTGCGCCGGTCGTTGCCGGGAACAACTGGGGTACTGGTTATTGGGCATTGGATCTGACGCATCCGGGTGTGCAAGAGCATTTGGCAGCGTTGATCCGGCGGGTCGTGCACGAGTGGGGGTTCAGTTACCTGAAGCTCGACTTCATCAACGCGGGCGCGGCACCCGGCGTACGACGTACTGGGGTTGGGCGGGAGCAGGCTTATCGGGAGGCGCTCGCGTTGATCCGGGAGGCGGCGGGACCGGACGTCTATCTGCTGGGAAGTGGTGGGTTGTTGCTGCCTTCACTCGGGCTGATCGACGGGTTGCGGAGCGGTCCCGATGTGGCGCCGTTGTGGACCAACTACGCCAGCGACGATCCCTCTGACGCGATGGCCTCCAACGCGGTCGTGAACACCTTGCACCGGCTGTGGCACGCGCCGCTACTCGAGGTCGATCCTGATGTCGTGTACTTCCGCAGCCGGCTGAATCTGCTGACCGAAGCGCAGATGGCCTGGCTGCAGGACCTGTCGGCGATCTGTGGGTTCAAGGCGGTGTCGGATCCGCCGTCGTGGCTCAGTCCGGGCGAGCTCGAGCGGTTGACGTCGTACCTGGTCGCGCAGACCGCGGTCGTGCGGGAGGGCCGGTACCGGTTCACCCTCGATGGGCGGACGGTCGACTTCGGCGCCGCTCTGCAGCGTGGTCAGCAGTATCCGATCACCTGACGGCTAAACTTACGCTGAACTACAGCGTAAGTAGGGAGCACGCGTGAGCAATCCGGCCGGAGCCGACGTCAGCAAGCTGCGCGAGCTGAACTCGGTCAGCGTCGTCCGCGCGATGCGCGGGCAGCCGCCCGCCACCGTCACCGAGCTCGCCGACCGGGTCGGGATGTCCCGGCCCGGAACCGACGTCGTCGTCCGCGGCCTCGTCACCGACGGCTGGGTGAAGGTCGTCGAACCCGACGGCAGCACGGTCGGCCGCCCGGCCCGCCGCTACTGCTTCAACGCCGAGGCCGGTCACGTGCTCGGCGTCGACGTCGGCGTGCACAAGATCCTGGTCCTGCTCTCCGACCTCGAGGGCCAGGTCCTGCACAGCCACCGCGTCCCCGTCGAGCCGAGCGCCGACCCCGAGACCCGCCTCGACGCTGTCGACACCGCCATCACCCAATGCCTGAAGGGCGCGAAAATGCGCCCGAACCAGATCTGGGCGGTAACGGTCGGCGTCACCGGCCCGGTCGACGCCAGCGGCCGCACGACCCTCTTCACCCCGCTCCCCGGCTGGGCCGGCGTCTCCCCCGCCGAGCACCTGGCCGCCCGCTTCGACTGCCCGATCCTGATCGAGAACGACTGCAAGCTCGCCGCCGTCGCCGAGCGCTGGCAGGGCGCCGCCCAGGACGCCGACGACATCGTCTATGTCCTCGCCGGCATCCGTACCGGCGCCGGCCTGATCATCGACGGCACCCTCCGCCGCGGCTACGGCGGCGCCGCCGGCGAGATCGGCGCCCTCAAGGCAGTCCGCTGGGAAACCGCACCCGCCCACATCGAGAACTGCCCAGGCCTCCCCACCGACATCCACCCCGACGACCGCGCCGCCTGGGTCTTCACCCAAGCCCGCGAAGGCAACCGCGACGCCACCACGGCCATCCGCCGCTACGTCAAAGACCTTGCCGTCGGCACCGCCGCTCTCGTCCTGACCCTCGACCCCCAGGTCGTCGTCCTCGGCGGCGGCTTCTCCCGATCGGCGGATCTCATCCTTGATCCGCTGGCCCGTGAGCTCGGGCGGCTGGTTCTTCGCGTCCCGGAGATCCGGGCATCCAGCCTGGGTGCGGACTCGGTCGCCCTTGGTGCGCTCCGGGTCGCGCTGGATCAACTCGACAGTCAACTGTTCACCAACGGGATGCCCGCGCCGCTCACCTCGTCTCACTAGGCAGTACGCCGCCTGGTGGTCGGTGTGGGTGCGCCAGACTAGTGACCCCATTGTCTAGTAAGTTGGGTGAGATAGATGAGTATTGAATCGCAGACTGCTCTGAACGATGTGAACCTGGCGGCCGTGGGTGCGTTGGTCGAGGCCATTCAGGCCGACCCTGCCAAGGCCAAGACCACCTGGGCCGCTCACGTCAGCTGGAACGGCGCCTTCCGGTCCTCGTCGCGCGTCCGCGCCTTCGACGCCGTACCGTCGGACGAGCCGTTGGCGCTCGGCGGGAGCGACCAGGCACCGAATCCGGTCGAGCAGCTACTAGGTGCCCTAGGCAACTGCCTCGCGGTCGGGTACGCCGCGAACGCGAGCGTGGCCGGGATCGCTCTCGACGAACTCACGATCGATGTGAAGGGCGACGTCGATCTCCACGTCTTCCTCGGACTGGCCGAGGGCCACGCCGGCTTCGACTCGATCACCGCGACCGTGCGCCTCAAGTCGAGCGCCGGGGCCGACCAGATCGCAGCGCTGCACGAGCGCGTGCGTACCAGCTCCCCGGTGGGTCACACCCTGGCCGCTGCCGTACCACTCACGATCGTGCCGGCCTGACGTTCCGGGTACGTGCATGGTGGCGCCGAGCGGACCTGTTCCGGGGGTCCGCTCGGGCCGATTACCTGATACTCCAGTGCCTACTCGCCGACAAGTGAGTCGACGAGCGGGGTGAAGCGGAAGTACGTCGGGTCGGCGAACGCACCGGGAACCCTCCCTAGGGCCTGGATGACCGTGGACGTGCCGTTGGCGTGGCCGACGGCGTACAGGTAGGCCGATTGGGTGTCCTTGTCGACGCCGAGCAGCAGGGTGCCCTGGGTGCCGCATTTCTGCGCGATCAGGAATTCGAAGCGCTGCCAGGTACTGGCACGGACCCGTTTGACGACTGGTTTCATCGGCGACGTCGTCGGGATGTGCACCGTGGTGAGCACCCCGCCTCGTGTGGTCGCGAGGAACGTGTCGTAGGTCCGGGTCTTACTGATCAAGGCCATCGTCTTCACCAGCCCGAACCCGGCCGCCGTGCCGGTCGTCTCCCACTGATTTCCGAAGACGTTGTTCTGCCTGACCAGGATGCCGTCGCTCCCCACCGCGTAGCTCGTCGTTCGCGGGGTGATCCCCTCTCGATAGCGGGACTCCTCGAACACGACGGTGTCTTCGTGTCCGCCGGCAATCGGTGTGAGGCGGATCGAGGCCGTATCGAGGGTGCCGTCGTTCATGAACGCGTAGGTGGTCCGGGCCAGAGTCGGGCCGATGATCACATGCCCCCCGATCAAAGGGTCGCCGCCCGACAGCGAGAGGAACATCGAAGTGCTGAGCCGCACCGGCTCGTCGTACAGCTTGGGCACCACAAAGTGGATGTTGGTCCTTGTCGGGGGCGAGCCGACCGTGATGCGCTGCGACCGATGATCACCTCCCTGCGTCACCGACCCCAGATTCAGCCCGCACCTGGCGGCGCTGCTGGTCGTCACAGCGTCGGCGGCTCCGGGCAGCAAGCCGACACCCAACAGCGACGCCGCACTCAGCACAACGAATCGACGCAAAAGCCTTTGCGTACAGTGCATTTCGCAACCTCTCGTGACCTGCCCCCAGGTTGCCGGCACCATGCCCGCAGTAGATCTCACTCAGCTTGATGCAGCCGGCCCGGTGAAAGTTGGAAGCTGGAACCGCCGAGCTCAGGTGACGGGGTTGTCCTCGCAGGCGCGCGGTCCGCGGGTGGGAGCTCCCGATCTTTCCGCTAGTCGTGACTTTTTCGGGTCCAGGCGACGAAAGATCCACGACTAGCGCGACGCTCACCCCGAAGACCGCCCAAGCCACCACAGGTCATTACTTGTTCAAGCCCATCACGTGGACTCCACACCCCCGGTTAGTGGAAGGCGCGGGGACGCCCGGCAGCACGGATTGGGTTAGACCGGGTCGGCCGCCAGCTCACTCGCGATTGAACTGGCGACGGCGTACGGGTCGCCGGTGGGTTGCGTGGGATAGGCGTCGGTTTGCTGGGTCCAGGTGAGGCCGTGCTGGTCCCATTCGGCCACCAGGTCGGGTTCTTCGCCGGAGGCGATGGTGTCGGGGAGGGCGGTCAGGAAGCGCTGCCAGCGCGGCTTGTAGTAGGAGCTCAGCAGGCCTTGCCAGTCTCGGTTGGCGTAGTCGTGCAGGCCGCCGGGGCCTAGGGCGCGTTCGGTCCAGATCGTGAGGATGGCGCGCGCGTTCCATTCCAGGAGGCGGCTTTCGTCAGGACTGGCACCCCAGGATTTGGCGGATTCCAGCCAAGGGCCGAGGAGCCAGTTGCGGTCGGTGGCGAGGATCTGCGAGGTGAGGTCCATGGCGCGGAGGAAGCGGGTGGAGTGGCGGGTGACGGCTTGACGGTTGCCGGCTTCGTAGGCTTCGCGGAGTTTGCCGAGCAGCAGGCGGCCGCGGTTGGCGAGGATCTGTCGGGTGACGTCGACCAGGTCGTACCGGTACGTCGGGAGCGTGCGGAGCGCGGGTGCGACCGCGAGCATCTCGCCGAGAACCGGAGCGAAGACCGCCGGGTCGTAGCGCCAGTTGTCAGGGCCGAAATTGCTGGCGGAGGTGAAGTTGAGCGTCGGCCAGCCGGCGAACGGGGTTTCGAAGGGCCCTTCGCCGGACGAGTGGCCGGTGGACGCATACGAGTACGCCGTCCGGAGCAGGATCTTCCAGGCAGCCGCGGCGTGCGGGTCGTCGGAACCGTAGCGGCGTTTGGCGTAGTTGACGATCCACGGTTCCAGATCGACCGCCGAACGGCGCCACGTCATCTCGCCGAGGAGGTCCGCGACGACCGGGTTGTTGTGGGTACCTTCCAGCACCATCGCGCTGCCGACGAGGCGTCGGCGGCGGGTCGCCGTACGGACTTGCGGGAAGGTGCGGCCGGGTTCGATCAGGTTGCCGAACATACCCAGCCGGCCGCCGAAGTTCTGGATCGTGCCCCAGCACCACGGGACGCCCCAGTAGGCCTCGGTGTCCTCCCACTTGCGGCTGTCGTCGGAGTCGAGGTCGAGGACGACGACGCGGTTCTCGTCGACTGCGTTGAGCACCTCGAGCTGCGGGTTGTCCTGCCAGCCTTGCAGCAACCAGATCGCCCCCGGTACGGCGCGCTCCAGTTCGTCTTGCACTGCCTTCGCCGCGTCACCGAGATTGGCACCGTCCAGTACGGCGGGCAGCGCGTCCGTACCGACCTCATGGAAGAGGTCACCCGAGTAGTGCGTCGTATCGCCGAACAGCTCACTCTGCGCCTGATAGAACCGAGCCGCCACCGGTGCGTACAGCGCCTCGGTCGTGTCGAGCCAGTACGGACGCGGGTGGCCGGCGTAGTCGCCTTGAGCCGGGATGTGCGTGTCCGGATGCAGATCAGCGAACGCCTGATCCGGCACCTGTCCGGTGAACGCCGGGAAGACCGGAGTGATGCCGAGCTGCCGCATCCGCTGGACGATCTGCTGACCGAGCTCGACGCGCTTGTCCATCAGCTCGACCGACACCGGACCGCTGTAGCTGGAGGCGTTGTCGTCATAGCCGGTGGTCTCGCCGTACCACTGCCACGGCTGCAGCGCCGGCTGCGCGATCCATTGCCGTACCGCGAGCTCGTCCATCCCGAAGTCGCGGAACGTGTCGTACCAGACTCGCTCCTGGCCGATCAGCGCCAGCGCCCGGTTGGTCCCACTGGCCGCCAAGTAGTCCAGCTCGCGCTCCCACTCCGACCAGGTCCAGAACGGCGACGTGTAGCCGAAGACCGTGAAGTTGTACGCGTACCGCTCGGTCAGCTCGGTGGACATCCGGATCGGTGCCGACGGGATCGGCAGTGTGGCGGGCAGCGCGATCCGGTCGCCGTTGGTGGAGAGGTGCTGACCGGCGACGTACTTGAGCCACCAGTGGAAGGCGGAGATGGTTGCGACCGTGCTGGTACCGGAGAGTCGCGGCCGGCCCTCGAAGCTGTCGATCTCGAAGGCGTCCGCCTCACCGGCTTGGGGCGTGAGCTGCCGAAGGCTGAAGACGTCGTCGCGGCCGAGCAGCCGGGCGATGGCTGCCCGGATCTGGGGCGCGTTGATCGGTCCGGCATGGGCCGCCGTACCGGTGCTGCGGGCCGACGCGGGCAGCGCCGACCCGACCAGGGCGGTGGCCATCGTGCCGACCAGCAGGCTGCGGCGGGAGACGTTCTGCATGGGCGGATTCCTGTCGTCAGCGGGCGGGGAGGTCCCCATCGTTGCCGCCGACGGTGACGTCTGGTTGACGCGGCCTTGACGTGAGCCCTGTCGCGAGTCCCATCGCCCGCTCCATCGCCAGTGCGGCAGCGCCGTGCCGAGCGGCCGACTCGAACCGCCCCTGCGCCAGCTCAACCTCTGCGAGGACCCCCAGCGCCTGCGCCTCCCGCAGCCGGAACCCGGTGGATCGCGCCAGCTCCAGTGCGGCTTCCAGATGCTGTACGCCGTCCTGCGCCGGCACCGTCCGTCCGAGACCGATCAGCGCGGTGATCTCCCCTTGCCGATAGCCGGCGCTGCGACTCAGCTCCAGAGCGGAAGCATGCTTGGCGAGTGCTGCTGCCGCATCACCAGTCCGGTGCTCCACGGAGGCCAGCGTGTTCAGCGCATCGGCCTCGTAGCGCAGGTTGCCCGTCTCGACGGCCAACCGCAGTGCGCGCTCGCAGTGCGCGGTGGCCTGTTCATAGTCGCCCACCTCTCGGTAGGTGGCGCCCAGGTTCTGCAGCACCTCCGCCTCGTCGTGGCGCGCCCGCAGCCGACGCAGCACCGCGAGTGCGGCCCGATGGTGCTCAAACGCCGCATCCGTTCGCCCCTGACGCAGACACACCCCACCAAGGATGTTCCGCGCGATCGCACCGGTGTGCGCGAGGCCCAGTTGCTCGCATTGAGCGAGTGCTTCACCTAGGCAAGCAGTCGCCGAGTCCAGCTCACCCCGCTCGAGGTGGATCGTTCCGAGCGCTACCAGCGACGCTGCCTCGAGACGCTGTTCGCCCAGCTCGCGACTGATCCCCAATGCCTGCGTCGAGTCGGCAAGGGCCGCATCCAGATCCCCCAGCTCCAGGTGGACGACCCCGAGGTTGCCGATCGCCACTGCGGCACCGATCCGATCACCCGCCGCGGTGTGCTCGGCGAGCGCCGTACTGAGGTCTTCGATCGCTCGCGGGTAGTCGCCGCGGCTCCAGAACAGCATGCCGCGGTTGTTGCGCAGCCACGGCAGTACGTCGACCGCCTCAGCCCGTACGGCGGCCGCGAGCGCGGTGTCCGTCGTACTGAGCAGGTCCGCATCAAGGCGGCGAGCGGACAGGTACCCCCGAAGCACATCCGCCAGATGCCACGAGTACTCCGGCGCAACCGTCGCGGCCTGCTCCACCGCGGCAATCAGATTCGGATGCTCGGCATCGAACCAGGCTGCAGCCTCAAGCTCGTCGGCCAACCGCAGCACCGGCTGCTCGGACCGCGGCCGCGGCATCCGCAGCAACGTCGGATGCAGCAGCTCGGCCGCCGACTCCGCCGTCCGCACAAACAACTCGTAGACCCGGCGCAGTGCCTCGATCCGCAGCGCCTCGTCGTCCACGTCCTGCGCAGTGGTGACCGCGTACAGCCGAAGCAGATCGTGGAACTGATACCGCCGCGGCTCGTACTGCTGCACCAAGCTCGCCGCACTCAACTGCTCCAGCAACCGGCCTGCCGTTCCCACCGGTACGTCGAGCAGCGCGGCCGCAACCGGCGCAGTGAAGTCCCGTCCAGGCACTAGCCCGAGCAGCCGGAACAGCCGCGCCGCTTCCGGCTTCAAAGCCCGGTACGACGGCGCGAATGCACTCCGGACCGCAGCAGACTCATCACCGTCAACCGCCAACGCTGCAAGCCTGTCGTCCTCCCGCAGCTCAGCCACGTACTCGGCAACATCAGGCCGCGGCCGGCTCGACAGGTTGGCGGCCGCGATGCGCAGTGCGAGCGGCAGCCCGCCGCACAGGCTCGCCAGCTCATCACCAGCCGACGGATCGATCACCTGTCCAGCGATGGCCGCCACCAGCGCACGCGCCTCGCCGGACGACAGCACATCCAGCCGGACCCGCCGGGCGCCTTGCAACGCAGTCAGCCCGCGCAGGTCGCTGCGACTCGTCACCAGCACGGCACAGCGCGGTTCGGCCGGCAGCAAGCGCCGTACGTGATCTGCGTCGGCTGCGTTGTCCAGAACAAGCAGTACGCGCTTGCCGGTCAACAGTGACTGATAGAGCAGCTCCTGCTCAGCCAGATCGAGCGGTACGCGCTCAGACGCAATACCCAGCGCCCGCAGCAGGTAGCCAAAGGCCTGGGCCAGCGTCATCGCCGGACTGATCGAATAGCCATGCAGATTGACGTGCAGTACGCCGTCCGCGAACCCATGCAGCAGTTGTCGCGCCAGGTGCACGGCCAACGCCGACTTGCCGACACCAGGTGGACCGGACAGCACAAGAATCGGCGCCGAGGTCGGATGCGGCTCCGACAGCAGTTCCGTGGCCAGTGCGATCTCGTCGACCCGTCCGACGAAGTCACCGATGTCGGGCGGCAGCGTCGTACTGGCAAGCGGTCGCGGAGCACCCAGGTCGAGCTCAGGGTCGTTGCGCAGGATGGCTTCGTGCAACCGGCGGACTGGTTCACCTGGTCCGAGTCCGAGCGACGCAGTAAGAATTTCGTCGAGCTCGCGGTACGCCTGCAGCGCATCGGCGGATCTGCTCGCGCGATACAGCGACAGCATCAGACTGGCCCAGAAGCGCTCCCGGAACGGGTGTTCCGAAGTCAGTGCTCGCAGCTCACCCACCAACACGTCATGCGCGCCCAGCTCCAGGTCAGCCTCGATTCGCTGCTCCAGCGTGAGCAATCGCTGCTCCACCAGCGCCGGTACCTCGTCCCGCTGCAGCGCCTCGGACGGTACGTCGGCCAGCACCGGCCCACGCCATTCCGCCAACGCCCGGTGCAACAACCCCGAGCGCGCCCGAGCATCCACCGCCTGCCGAGCCTGGTCGACCAGCTCCGTGAACCGGAACAGATCGACCTGCGACTTCGGTACGTCGAGCCGGTAGCCGCCTGGGACAGTCCGGACCACGTCCGCATCGCCGAGCGTCTGCCGCAGCCGCATCACATAGGCCTGGCAGGTGGCCCGCGCACCGCTCGGCGGCTTCTGATCCCACAGCATCTCGATCAGTCGGTCGACCGGTACCGTCTGGCCGGCTCGGAGTGCCAGCGTCGCCAGCACGATGCGGTGCTTCGCAGCCGGGACCGCGATCGCCACGGCATCGCGACGTACCTCAAGTGGGCCCAGCACTCCGAAGCTCCACAGGGGCGGCACGCTGGCCATTGTCACTGTCCGCAGGTGCAGGCGAGGGCTCAGCCGATGTCGCGCATGAACGCGGTGAGCTCACCGGCCACGAGTTTCGGCTCCTCGAAGGCCATGAAGTGGCCGCCGCCATCGGGCGCCAGGTACCGCCGGATGTCGCTGGCGGCGCGCTCGGCGATCGATCGCGGGAACAGCGGCATGTTCCATTCCTGGCTTTGCGTCACCGCCACCGGTACGGCGATGGTCGGCCGATCGCCGTTGTGCGAACCGTCGAAGTACGGGCGGAACGACGTACCGATCGAGGCTGTCACCCAGTAGAGCGTGAGGATCGTGCAGAGGTCGTCCCGGCTGAACCGCGTCTCGAGATCGCCGTGGCAATCGCTCCAGGCACGCAGCTTGTCGATGATGAAGGCAGCCAGCCCGGACGGTGAGTCGAGCAGGGCCGCGGCGACGGTGTCGGGCCGGGTTCCGACGATGGCGCCGTAACCGCCGTCCTCGTCACCGCGCTCGTCGTCGGAGTCGAGCCAGATCTGCTCGGCCTCGGTGATCGGCTCGGTGAACTCCTCGGGGAACGGACCGTGGATGACGTGGATCCCGGCGACCTGTTCCGGATACATCGTCGCGAGCCACCCGCAGACCGAACCGCCGATGTCCCCACCGAAGGCGAAGTACCGGTCGTACCCGAGCGTCTCCGTCATCAGCAGGTGGTACCGCTCGGCGATCGCGACCTTCGTGGCCGGTCCTTCGATCGGTGCCGACCACAGGAAGCCGGGCAGCGACGGGATGACGACATCGACGTCGAGCAGGTCGGCCAGCGGCAACAACTCGGCGAAGGTGCTAGGCCAGCCGTGCGTGAGCAGCACCGGCGGCCGGCTTGGATCGCGCCGAATGTGCACGAAGTGCGTGCCGTCCACGACGTGCTGCGGATACTCGTTCAACCGTGCCTCGACGGCCCGCCAGTCGAACTCCTCAGCCCAGTACGTGACGAGTGAGCGCAGATAGTCCGGATCGGTGCCGGCTCGCCAGTCCGGCGCAGTCGGTACGGCGAATCGCGTCCGCCGGAGTCGCGACCGGAGATCGTCCAGCTCCGCATCGGGGACGGCGATCGTGAAGGGGTCCATCGGATTACTCCTTGTCGATTGCGCCGCGCACCAGCGGGAACGCGTTGAGCTGCAGCTGCACCGGTCGGGCACCTGCAGCAGCGGTGGTTGTGAGCCGACGGCCGATAACGGCGTCGAGCTCGGCCACGAGGTCGCGCAGTTCCTCGGCGGTGAGCCGCAGGTTGACGGTGTCGAACGACGCGACGTCGAGCCACTCGGCGCCGAATACGTCCGCGCCCTGCTCACGAAACTCACGCAGGGACTCGTCGCGTTGGCGCATCCACTCGTTGTCGATCAGCTCGGTCGCGAGCCGCTCCGCACTGCCCTCCGGCTGGTGATGTGCGTCCGGCAGCGTGATCGAGCCCGGGGCGCGCATCCACCAGCGCTCGCGCCCGGTGCCGCGCCCGACGTCCTCGGCGACCAGTCCGTGCTTCTCCAACTGGCGCAGGTGGTAGCTGGTGGATCCGCTCGACTCGCCGAGCCGCTCCCCCAGCCCGCTCGCTGTGAGCGGCCCGTACATCGACAGCTCGTCGAGAATGCGCACCCGCAACGGATGCGCCAGCGCCCGTAAGGCCGCCGTACCCAAAGCGGGCGCTCGTCGAGACTCGGTCATGGTGCAAAGATAGCTTTGCAAATATTTCTTTGCAACCGAGATCAGGCCAAGAGAAGCTCCCGATCCAGCCAGGCCTGTTCCCAGCGGCGGGTCATGGCCGGATAGACGATCAGATAGCGGAACGGCGCGATCGCCGCCATGTAGCACCGGCCGAAGACTCCATTGGGCTTGACCAGCACAGCCATCCGCAGCTCGTAGTCGCCCTCATCACCCTGCACCCAGCCGAGATGCATGACGCCATGGACGGTCTTGTTCGCGATCTCGCGAACCACTTCCCGATCCAGCTCGTACACCGGCTTGAGCGGTATCCGCTCGTCGTCCTCACCCCTGGGTGCGGCACGGAGGTCGCTCGGCAGCCGATCGCGGAGCGACTGCACCCGCGCACCGAGGCCGTCCGCCGGCTTGTCCCACCCCAGCAGTGCGCCCAGTTTCCACCGCAACGCCATCAGAAATCCCGCCGGCCGGGACTGATTGTCGAGCCCACCGGCCGCCACCATCGCCGCGAGCATCACCGGGAAGTCGTCCGGGCCGGCCCCCGGCGTACGGAACGACCACACGTCCTCGACCGTGAAGTCGGGGGTCAGTTCGTGAATCCGCCAGGCCAGCGCGGTATGAGCACTCTCGTCGAGTCGCGACACGGTCCCACCTCTCGTTTATACGGCACCGTATATTTGATCTGTACGCTAACGTATAAATCCACCGTCATCAATGGAGGAGGACCCATTCCCGCCACCGCCCGGACGCCGCGAGCCCGTTGGGTCGAAGCCGGTCTGACCGCCTTGGCCCGCGGCGGACCGGACGCCGTCCGGATCGAGGCGCTGGCGACGGAGCTCGGCGTCACCAAGGGCGGTTTCTACGGGTACTTCGACGGCCGGAACGCACTGCTCGACGAGATGCTCGACGAGTGGGAGCGCCGCTGCACGCACGAGGTCCTCCAGCACGTCGAGGCCGCCGGCGGCGACCCGGCCACGCGGATCCGGCGCGCGGGTCAGCTGACGTTCTCCGAGGACGTCCACCAGATCGATCTCGCGGTCCGGGCCTGGGCGCGCCACGACGAGGCCGTCGCCGACCGGCTCCGCCGGATCGACACCGAGCGGATGGACTTCCTGCGCACGATGTTCAGCTCGTTCGTCTCCGACCCCGACGAGGTCGAGGCCCGGAGCATCCTCGCCTTCACCCTCGCCATCGGCCGGCACTTCATCGCCTTCGACCACCCCGGCCGCACCCGGACCGAGACCGTTCAGCTGGCCGGCGAGTATCTCCTCAGGAACCCTGGAGACCGTCCAGCAGAAGCTTGACCAGGCGGCGCGGGTCGTAGGTGGTGTCACCCTCGCGGCCGATGCAGAGATTGCCGATCCCGCGCATCAGTTCGTAGGCCTGGATGTCGGAAGCGATCTCGCCCGCCTTGGTCGCGGCGGTCAGCAGGTCTGCACACACTGGCAGCAGGCGCTCGAGGAAGTAGCCGTGCAGAGCCTCGAAGCCGCTGCTGTCCGACTGCATCGCGTGCGCGAGGCCGTGCTTCGTGACCAGGAAGTCCACGAAGAGATCGACCCATTGCCGGAGCGCCTCGAGCGGCGACTCCAGCTCGCTTAGCAGTCGCGGCCCAGCCTCGACGCAGGCTTCGACCTGGTGGCGATAGACCGCGACCACCAGATCCGCGCGGGTCGGGAAGTTGCGGTAGATCGTCCCTGTGCCGACGCCGGCCTGCGCCGCGATCTCCCGGATCGGCGCATCGACGCCGGAGACCAGAAACACCTCAGCCGCCGCGGCCAGCAGCTTCTGCTCGTTCCGTAGCGCATCGGACCGCTTGCTCCGACCGGCTTCCATCACCCGACTCCTCTCGACAACACAAGCGGAACGACGTCCCACTTGATAACCGGAACATTGTTCCGTATCGTAAGTGGAACAACGTCCCGCTTCTCACTCTAAGGCATCGAAGGAAGAGACATGAGTACTCCCGTCATCTCGTACAGCCCGGTCGTCCTGTCCGTACCCGGCCGGCCCGTCGATCTGGAGGTCCGCGTCTCGGCGCCGGCGACCGGTACGGACCTGCCGGTCATCCTGCTGTCGCACGGCCACGGCTTCGCGAACAACCTGTCGTCCCTCAACGGCTACGCCCCGCTCGCCAATCATTGGGCGGCACTCGGCTTCGTCGTCGTCCAGCCGACCCACCTGAGCTCACGAACGCTGACGAGTCGCGTCGGCGATGCGCCGGGAGCGCCGTACTTCTGGCGATCGCGCGCCGAGGACATGTCGCAGATCCTCGACCAGTTCGACCTCGTCGAGGACGCCGTACCGCAGCTGGCCGGGCGTGTGAATCGCGACCAGGTTGCCGTGGCCGGTCACTCGCTGGGCGGCCTCACGGCCACTCAGTTGCTCGGGGCCCGCATCACCGACCCCGCCACGGGCGAGATCGCCGACCTGCTCGAACCGCGAATCACACAAGGCATCGTGTTCGCGGCTCCCGGTCGCGGCGACGTGCTGAACGGCCCGATGGCAGACGCTCTCGACTTCATCCGATCGATCGACTTCGGCACGATGACGACGCCGGCTCTGGTTGTCGTCGGCGACAAGGACGACTCGCGGCACTTCACCGACATGGGCCCGGACTGGCACGCCGACCCGTACCACCTGGCGCCGTCCCCCAAGACCCTGCTCACCGTGTACGGCGCCGAACACCTGCTCGGCGGCATCCAGGGGTACGACGCCGCCGAGACCACCGACGAGGATCCGGAGCGGGTCGCCGCCATCGCCCGCCTCACCGCGGCCTACCTCCGCTCGCAGTTCCACCCCGGCGACTCGGCGTGGCAGGAAGCCTCGACAGAGCTGGCCGCCCTCGCCGCCACCGAGTCGAAGTAGGCGCGGCCTATAGTCGGGCGCATGTGTGCGCAGGTCGTGCTTGCCGAGGACGACGAGAAGCAGGCCGAGCTGGTACGGCGCTACCTCGAGCGGGAGAACCACACCGTGATCGCGGTGACGGACGGCCGCTCCGCGCTCGAGGAGGTACGGCGCCGCCAACCCGACCTGCTCGTCCTCGACGTCATGCTGCCGGGTGTCGACGGACTCGACGTGTGCCGGATCCTGCGACGTGAGTCCGATATCCCGGTGCTGATGCTGACCGCGCGGACCGAGGAGGACGACCTGCTGCTCGGCCTCGATCTCGGTGCCGACGACTACATGACCAAGCCGTTCAGTCCGCGCGAACTGGCGGCACGGGTCCGCACCCTGCTCCGCCGTACGAGGGTGAACGCCGAGCCCAGCTCACTGCTGCGGGTCGGTGCGGTCGTGGTTGATCTCGACCGGCACGAACTGGTTGCCGACGGCACCAAGATCAGCTGTACGCCGGGCGAGTTCCGCCTGATCGCGACGATGGCCGCGCGGCCGCACCGCGTCTTCACCCGGGCCCAACTGCTGGAGAACCTGCACGGGATCGACCAGTACATCACCACCCGCACGATCGACACCCACATCCTGAACCTGCGCAAGAAGATCGAGCCGGACCCGCGCCGGCCGGTCCGGCTGCTGACCGTGTACGGCGTCGGCTACAAGCTGACCGACGGCTGACATGGGCGCACGTCGCAGCATCCTCGTGCGGCTGCTGGCCGGCGCCGTCCTGATCGCGCTCTGCTCGATCGCCGCGACGGCCTGGCTGGCAGCCCGCAGTACGACGGTGGCGATCCAGGAGCAACAAGGCCAGGCGCTCGCCGACGACGCCAAGGTCTACAACACCCTGCTCGAGTACGCCGCAACGCACCGGAACTGGTCAGGTGTCGAGCGACTGGTCGCGCAACTAGGCCAGGAGACCGGGCGGCAGATCGGTCTCAGCACCCGTGATCGCAAGCCGATCGCCGGTCAGCCGGTGCCGCCGGATCGGAAGCCATCGGCAGTCGTCTATCCGCTCCAGGTCGACCCCAACCTGGCCGGCGGTGACCAGATCGACCCGCGGGTGGTCGGTCCGTTCGCGCTGACCCCGGCCCAGAAGACGGAGTACGACCAACTCGCGCAGCGGGCACTGAACTGCGTCCAGGGCCGCACCGGCCAGGGCAAGATCGTCGTCGATCCGACCGGTCGGCCGCACCTGGAAGATGCTCCGGCGATCAACATCACCACCTGCGACGGCGATCGCCTCCTCGATCTCGAGCCGCCCCAGCGAGCGTGGTACGAGACTCTGCAGAAGGCGGTGAACACCTGCCTGAACGCTCGCCGGAAGGTCTCCCCGGTCCAGATCGCGTCCGACTTCAGCTGGTCGTTTCCGAGCGCACCGGCGGCGCAAGCCCCGGCGGTCGCACCACCGCGCCCTGACTCGGAGACCGTCGACACCTGCCTGCTGAACGCGCGACGCGACATCCTCAAGCCGTACGTCGCTCCGCCGGCTCTACTGTTCGTGAGTACGCCGAGCAGCGCGGCCTCGGCCGAGTTCGACTTGTCAGCGGCCAACCAGAAGCGGATCGCCGGAGTCGCCGCGGCCGTTCTCGGCATCACCGTCCTGATCGCGGTGCTCGGCGGAATCCGCTTGGTGCAGCCACTGCGAGCCCTGACGAAGGCATCGCGGGAGATGACCGGTGGCGACGAGCAGATCCGCGTGAAGGTCCGCGGTCAGGACGAGATCGGCCAACTCTCGCTCGCCTTCAACGAGCTCGCCGACGCCCGGGCGAAGACCGAATCGTTGCGCCGGGCAATGGTCAGCGATATCGCGCACGAACTACGGACGCCGTTGAGCAACATCCGCGGGTGGCTCGAAGCCGTCGAGGACGGCGTCGCGCAGCCCGACGAGGCCTTCATCGCCTCGCTGTCGGAGGAGGCCGGGCTGCTTCAGCACATCATCGACGACCTCCGCGACCTGGCCACCGCCGACGCCGGCAACCTTCGCATCCATCCCGAGCGCGTCTACCTCGGCCTGTTGCTCGACCAGGTGGTCGCCACTTACCTCAGCCAGGCCGAGCACGCCGGAATTACGTTGACCTCGGCAACCAACGGTGACATCGAGCTGGACGCCGACCCGGTCCGCCTTCGACAGGCTGTCGGCAACCTGGTCGCCAACGCGCTCCGGTTCACCCCGGCCGGCGGCGCGGTGCGGATCGACGCGCGCCACGAAGGCACCGACGTACTGATTGAAGTTGTCGACACCGGCGCTGGGATTGCTCCTGAGGATCTGCCCAAGGTCTTCGATCGATTCTGGCGTGCCGAGCAGTCTCGCAACCGGCACACCGGCGGCAGCGGCTTGGGTCTCGCGATCGTCCGCAGCCTTGTCGAGGCCCACGGCGGCAGCGCCTCGGTCACCAGCCGCCTCGACCAAGGCTCGACCTTCGCCCTCCGGCTACCGCAGACTCGTTAGCCGGAAGGTCTGGCGGTAGGTCTGCGGCGAGACACCGACGGTGCGCTTGAACTGGCGACGCAGCGTCGTCGGAGTGCCCATGCCGGTCGCCGTCGCGATCGCGTCGATGGTGTCATTGGTTGCCTCTAGCAACTCTTGGGCCCGGCGGACGCGGCGTGTGAGGAGCCACTGGAGCGGAGTCTCACCGGTGGTGGCGCGGAACAAGCGGCCCAGATGGCGAGGGCTGGTGTTGGCCTCGCGAGCCAGGTCGGTGACCGTGAGCGGCTGATCGAGACGCTCCTCGGTCCAGGCCAGCAGCCGGGACAACGCGTGCTCGTCGGCAGGCGCCACCGGCCGAGCCACGAACTGCGCCTGTCCACCAGAGCGATGCGGCGGTACGACGAGCCGCCGGGCGACCGTATTGGCCACGGCCGCGCCGCGATCGAGGTGCACGAGGTGGAGGCAGAGGTCGACCGCCGCGGCCTTCCCGGCTGCGGTGAGGACGCGACCGTTGTCCGTGTAGAGCACGTCCGGATCGACCTCGGCCGCCGGAAACGCCCGGCTCAGCTGGTCGGTGTGCGCCCAGTGCGTCGTCGCCCGCTGGCCGTCCAGCAGCCCGGCCGCCCCCAGTACGAACGCACCCGTACACAGCGACGCCACCCGCGCACCACTCTCGTACGCCGTACGCACCGCCTCGACCAGCTCGACCGGCGGCGGTACGTCGACATCCACACAGGCCGGCACGATCACCGTGTCCGCTGCTGCCAACGCATCGAGCCCGTGGTCCGGCTCGACCATGAACGGGCCGACCCGGATCGGCCCCGGTCCGCACAGCTGAACGTCGTACCAGTCGGGGACGCCGACCGGCGGATTGCCGAAGATCTCGTAGGCGACGCCGAGCTCGAAGTGCAGGAGCTGCCCGGCCGCGGCGACCGCAACGGTATGCATGTCCGAAAGTGTACGCATGGTGTCGTTCCGGACTCTCTCGGCAGCGGCGCCCAGCGATCAGACTCGCCCCATGACGCACAAGATCGCCGTGTACGGCGCCACGGGGCACACCGGCCGTTTCGTAGTGGCGGAGCTCGTCCGCCAAGGGTTCACGCCCGTCGTGTCCGGCCGGAACGCCGAAGCACTGAAGACTCAGTGGCCCGACTTCGAGGCTCGCCCGGCCGCCGCCGACGACAGCCAGGCCCTGGATGCCGCCCTGATCGGCGTGGACGCGGTGATCAACACAGCAGGCCCGTTCGCGCTGACCGGCCTTGCCGTCTCGGCCGCCGCCGTCCGCGCCGGCATCCCGTACGTCGATGTCGCCGCGGAGATCGAGGCCAACGCCGACATGTTCGCCGCGCACCCGGACGCGTCGACGCCGATCGTCCCGGCGATGGCTTTCTACGGCGGACTCGGTGACCTGCTCGTCACCGCCGCCCTCGGCGATCGGACCAGCGCCGACGAGATCATCGTCGCGTATGGCCTGAGCAGCTGGCACCCGACGCCGGGCACCCGCACGGCCGGTCAGATCTCGCACGACCGCCGGAACGGACGCCGGGTGCGCTTCGCCGACGGTGAGTTGCAGTACCACGACGACCAGCCGAGCCAGGAGGACTGGCAGTTCCCGGAGCCACTGGGCAACCGCCGGGTGATCAAGGAGTTCACGATGGCCGACGTGGTCACCATTCCGAGCCACGTCGCCGTACCGAAGCTGCGGACGGCGATGACGCTGGAGGCCGCCGGTGACCTGGCCCAGTCGGATACCCCGGCGCCGAAGGCCGTCGACGACCTCGGCAGATCCGACCAGACCTTCGTCGTCGACGTGCTGATCCGCACCGCCGACGGAGAGCTGCGAGCCGGCGCGCGCGGTCAGGACATCTACGCGATCACCGCTCCGCTCGCCGTCGGCGCCGTACGACGGCTGCTCGCCGGCGAAGGGCGGACGACGGGCGTGGCGTCGGCCGGGGCGATGTTCGACCCGACCGACTTCCTCGACGAGCTGTCGCCGTACCTGACGGTCAGCTTTGCTTCGTCCACCAACGGTTCGTGAGGCCGTCCCGCAGTGTGTTGGTGGCGCAGTGGATCTCGCCCTCGGAGACGTGGGTGCTGGTCAGGTCGTTCACGTAGGTTACCTGGTAGCCGATCTTCTGGAAGGCGTTCGTGATCGCCTCGGCGAAGAGATCCTTGCCGCCGACAACGGGACCGAACGGCTTCGGGGCGATGTAGCGACCGGCGTTCAGCACCAGGCCGTTGACGGTCCCGGGGATCTCGGCGACGCCGTCCCGCATCGCGTGCAGCTCGCGCACCTTCGCGTCCTTGGCCGGTCCGTCGGGCATCGTGCTGATGGTGGACTCGAGCATCCCGTACTCGAGTCCGCGCGCGGTGTAGAGGGCCGGCAGGCGAACGAGGTCGGCCTCGGTCAGCCCGGCCTGCTGCCGCAGGACGTCGAGGTTGGCCCGGATCCGCTCGGCCGCCCGCTCGTTGGTCCCGATGAACTGCTCGTCGGCGAGGAACTGGTTCGTGGTGCGCTGGTCGATGCGCTCGTCGTACGGCCACTCGAGCGGCGGCAGATTGCCGTGCAGCTTGTCGCCACCGTGACCGGCCTTCTGCACCTGACCAAGCAGCTTCAGCCCGGCGGCCGGATCGGCGACGACGGCCTTCCAGCCCAGCCGGCTCCCTGGCACCGGGACGAACTGGATGAACTCGTCGACATGCCCGATCGAGAGCCACGAGGTGTCCAGTGAGATCGGGTCCTGCACACCTTGGGACTTCAGCAGCGTGAGCATCTCCGGGGCCGATCCGCCCTTGCCGTCGCCGCCGATCACCACCCGGCCGTTCGGGTACGACGCCGTGCCCGGAATCGTCTCGAGGTTGCCCATCGAGTCGTAACTGCTGTTCTCGCCCGGGACGGGGACGTGCTCGACATGGATGCCACCCACGTCGGCACCGGCCAGCTCGGTGAACATCACCCGGGACGCCACCCGGCGATCGTCGTTCGCCGAGCCGATCAGCAGCTTCATCCCCTGCGGCCCGCCGCCGGGACCGGGCATCGAGGTGTAGGCCGGTTCGAAGATGTCCTGAGCCCACTGATCACCGCTCAGATCGAGCTGCCGCAGCCCGCCCGGAACACCGGCCTTCGTGATCACCGCACTCGCCTCCGCACGCCATTGCTTGCCTTCGGCATCATCATCGCCAGGCGTCGCGGTGATCACCTGCTCGAGCCGCTGGGTGTTCAGCTGCGTCAGCACCGGCGCCTCGTGCATGGTCACCGTGCTCGATCCGCCACCGGTCACGGTCAGCGTGACGTCGATCGAGCCGTCCCACTGCGCGGTGTCGCGGATGATGTCCACGCCCTCGATCCCGAGCTCGGCACCACGCCGCAGCTCGTCCGCGGTCAGCCGGGTCTCCGGCGTCACCAGCTCCCACGTGCCCCGCTTGATGAACAGATGCACGCGATTCGGCTGTGAGACCCGCAACGAACCGACCGCCGACTTCCCCGCCATCGGCCATCGCGTGGTGTGGATCCTCGCTAGATCAAGCGCATCGCGGCTGCCGTTGACCACTGTGTCGGCGGCGTCGTTGCAGCCGGCCAACTCTCGGTCGGCCAGGTTCTGCTTCTGCTGATGCGTGCGGACCAGCTCCTGGTACAGCCGTTCGGCCTCCTCCTTGTCCGGCATCTTCTCCAGCTCTTCGCGACGCTTGTAGAAGGCGTCGTCGTTGGCAGCCTCCCGGTCGACCGCATCTGCGGCGATCTTCCGCGCGTCGGCCCGGCAGCGGCCGGTGTCGTCATCGAGGTTGGCCAGGAACAGGCCGCGCGGCGAATCGGTCCGGAGCCCGGCGTACGACGTACCGGCGGTGGCCAGCGGCGCTCCGATCGCGAGCGCGCCGGACGTGGTCAGGAACAAGAGTGTGCGAGCAAGCATGCGGTCATGCTCTCGACCACTTGTCAGGAACTTGTCAGCCTTCCGTCCGCGCCTCGTCCGCCCGCTCGGACCGTCCGTTGGACGGAGTATTCTGGCCGCATGACCGACCGCGGGATGCAGGAACTGGCCTTGCTGTTGCTGACCGCTCTGGCCAACGAGTCCCGGCACGGCTACGCGATCGCCCAGGAGGTCAAGGCGATCACCGACGGCCGGGTGGCACCGCGGACAGGCGCCCTGTACGGCGCTCTGGACCGACTGCTCGCCGACGGCCTGATCTCGGTCGAGCGGGAGGAAGTCGTGGGCGGACGCGCGCGCCGGATCTTCGCGCTCACCGCGTCGGGACGCGACCGCCTGGAGACCGAGGCCGAGCGACTGGCCGCCACAGCTCAGGAGATGCGCCGGCGACTGGCCGGTGGGACTGCGCCCGCGACATGAGGTTGTACCCGGCGCGCTACGCGGCCGCCGACGAGATCCTCGACGTACATCGGGAGATGCGAGCCGACCTTTCCTGGGGAGCTCGGCTGCGCGCGGACGCTGACCTCTTGGCGCACGCAGTGCGGGTGCGGCTCGGTCTCGACTCCGCGTCCGCGGGCGGGCGGTTCTTCGAGCTCACGACGCCGTTCGCGCTCGGCGTCACCGCGGCGTACGGCGGCATCCTGCTGATGCGCTGGTACGCCGGGATCGTGATTTCGCCGGGATCCACGTGGAGCCATGTGGCGACGACCGATCTTCGCGAGGGACTGCATGTGCTGTTCCTCGCGTTGATGTGTGGTGGCGGAATCGTTGCTCTGCTCAAGTATTGGCGGCTCGGCGTTGCGTTGAGCATCGTCGGCCTGCTGGCTTTCGCCGCGGATTGGCTGGTCGCTCCCGGCCTGTATGACACTCCGCTCCAAGCCGTCGCCGCCATACTGACCGCACTTGTCGTCGTGGCGTGCCCGCCGGATCGACGACCGGAGCGGAAGCAGGCGGCCGTGGCCGGCGTGATGGCTGCGGTCGCATGGTTCCCCTCGGCCTTGATCCTGACTCGCGGCTTCGTCGTCAGCACGGACTACGGCGCGTGGCCGCTCCTCGCGCTCGCTTTCACCGGCCTCGCCTGGTACGCCCGGCCGCCGAGTCTCCGTGGACTGGCAGCGGTCGCCGCAGCCTCGCCGCTCTTCCTGGCGCACGCCGCGATTTCCCTATAGTCCGTTTAAGTGAGTATTCTCTGCAACGTACTATCCACGTCGCAGAGGAGTGCCGCCATGCCGTTCACACTGGCCCACCCGGCAGCGGTCCTCCCGCTGTTGCGGCACCCCTTCGTTCCGGTCGCGCTGATCACCGGCTCGATGGCGCCTGACACGCCGTACTTCCTGACCGCGATCGGCATCCGCTCCACCCACGCCGGCGATTGGTACGGATCGTTCCTGAACGCCACCACCACGCACTCGCTCCGCGGCCTGCCGATCGACCTTCTGTACGCCGTCATCCTGGTCGGCGCGTATTGGTTGCTGCGGGCACCCATCACCGCGCTCGGCGTGACACTCCCCAAGCTCGGTCGGCCGAACCTCGGATGGCTGGCCGTCTCGGCTCTGATCGGCGCGGGCACGCATCTGCTCTGGGACTTCCTGACCGACGCCGACTTCGTCCCCGTGCCCCGGCTGTTGCAGTACGCCAGCACGGCCTTCGGCCTGATCGTCATCGCCTGGTACGCCTGGAACCACCGCACCCAACTCCGCTCCCCCGACGCCACCCCGCCGCTCCCCGCAGCCACTCGCCTTCCCGACTCCACCCGCCGGGCAGTCATCGGCCTGCTGATCGCCGCGCCCCTCCTCGCCGCCGCAGTTCTGGCACCTGCAGACTTCATCAACTACCAAGAGGCGAGCGATACCTGGACCGGCGTCGCCGAAGGCGTGCTCACCGGCGCCGTCAAGCGAGCGGGCGCCGCCTTCGCGATCACCCTCCTCCTCTACGCGCTGATCAGCCGGACCACCACGTGGCTTCAGCGATCGTCGTGAACCCCAACGACTTGTAGAGGTGTTGCGCAGGCGCCGCAGCCGTCAGTGTCACCGGTAACGGATCGAGCTGATTCAGCACGGCGTACATGAGTTGGCGGGCGAGGCCTTGGCCGCGGAACTCCGGCAGTGTGGTGACGAAGTAGACGCCGGCCACGTCGTCCTGCGTAATGGTCGCGCCGGCCGCCGCCCACTGGCCGTCGACGGCGATCAGGTAGGCGTCGAAGCCCGGCGTAGTGAGCAGGCCGGCAGGGACAGCAGCGGCACTGCCGTAGGGCTGGAAGTGCGGGAGCGGGAAGCCCTCCACCACGATCCTGTCGACCGCCGCGAGTTGCTCCTCGGTCTGCACGTGGACGATCTCAGCCGCCGGCGCCGGCAGGGGCGCGGCGCGCCGGATCATCACCGGCGAACGCGTCGGGGTGAGCGGCGCAGGCCCACGAGGCGGGACCACGCCGTACGGGTCCTCGATGCTTATGCGCGGCCAAGGCCGTTGCTGCAACTCCGCCAGCTCGGCGAGATCGACTGCGGACGGTTGCGGTGATGTGATGACGACGCGCAGACCATTGCGGACAGGATCGAGCGCGGCGAGAAAACCCGGTCGCTCGATCAGCTCGTAGCCGCGAGCTGGTCCCAGGGCGCGCCAGAACGCAGCTCCGTTCCGGTTGGCCAGCAACAAATCATCCATGCCGGCGAACCTACGAGATCGCGCCGACAGTTTCAGAAGAGACCGCTGTAGGCGTTCAGGGCCGGCTGCCCGCCGAGATGCGCGTACAGGACGTTCGAGTCCTTGCCGATCTCGCCGTCGCGGACCAGATCGATCAGCGCGGCCATCGACTTGCCCTCGTAGACCGGGTCGATGATCATCCCCTCGAGCCGACCGGTCAGCCGGATCGCGTCCAGCGTCGACTGCACCGGTACGCCATACAGGTCGCCGGCCCAGCCTTCGAGCACGGTGATCTCGTCGTGGCGCAGGTCGCGACCGAGGCCGATCAGCTCGGCGGTCGCACGAGCGATCTTCTCCACCTGCGCGTGCGTCTCGGCGAGTTTGGCGGAGGCGTCGATCCCGAGCACGCGCCGCGGCCGGTCCTGACCGGCGAACCCGGCGATCATCCCGGCATGTGTGCTGCCGGTGACGCTGCAGACGACGATCGTGTCGAAGAAGACGCCGAGCTCACGCTCCTGCTGCTCCACTTCGTAAGCCCAGTTGGCGAATCCCAGTCCGCCGAGCCGATGATCCGACGCACCCGCTGGGATCGCGTACGGCGTACCACCGGCAGCGCGAATATCGTCCAACGCACGGTGCCAGCTGTCCTTGAACCCGATGCCGAACTCAGCGTCCACCAGCTTGACCTGGGCGCCCATGATCCGGCTGAGCAGGATGTTGCCGACCTTGTCGTTCACCGGATCCGGCCAGTCCACCCAGCTCTCCTGCAGCAGCACGGCCTTCAGCCCGAGCTTCGCCGCGACGGCCGCGACCTGCCGGGTGTGGTTCGACTGCACGCCGCCGATCGTGACGAGTGTGTCGGCCCCCTGCGCCAGCGCCTCGGGAACCAGGTACTCGAGTTTACGGGTCTTGTTGCCGCCGTACGCGAGACCGCTGTTGCAGTCCTCGCGCTTGGCCCAGATCCGCGCCCCGCCCAGCTCGGCGGTCAGCCGGTCCAAGGGGTGGATCGGGCTGGGGCCGAACAGCAACGGGTACCGCTCGAACGCGTCCAGGGCCATCTCTTACTCCTCAGCGATTGCAATATATCGCATATTGGAGCGTAGATCGGTGCTCTTGTCCAGCGGGTCAGCGGCGTGCCACGTCCTGGAGCCGCTGCAGCTCGGCGCGCGGCACATGGGTGCTGATGCTGTCGCCCGTGACGCTCACCTCAGCCCACGGCAGGTACCAGACCTCGCCGAGATGACGGTGCATCAGCCAGCGCAGCAGGGCGGGACCGACGTGCCGCTCGTACCCGAAGAGCTGGGTGGCGTGCCGCTCGACGACGATCAGGCCGTCGATCCGCAAGGCGCTGTTCATCGAGCTGAGCAGCGGCCCGTCCTGGACCAGCCGCACGTCGGCGACGCCGCCGATCGCCGTACCGCCGGCGTCGAGGACGGGGCGGCCGAGAAGCTCATTCAGTCGCATGGCCCGCTCCGGGAATCTTGTCGATGATCTTCTCCTCGACCCAGGCCTCGTGGGCGGTGAGGTCGAGACCGCGGGTGTCGAGCTTGACGGCGGTGTCGATCTCGGCGATCTGCCGGGCCGGGATCCGGACCTGGCCCGAGATCAGCGCGCAGACCACCGGCGGGTCGGCCTCGAGGTCGAACTCCACGTCGTCGACCTTGCCGACCAGCCGCCCGGTGCTCTGGTCGATCAGCTGCCGGTCGAGCAGGTGCAGCTGGGCATGCAGGATCCGTCCGGTCATCTCACTGCCCCGCCTTCGTGATGATCATCAGGGGAATCGCCGCGACCGACGCGACGATCAGCAGGAACAGGTAGCCGATACCGAGGAAGTTCCGCACCCGGCCGTTGGTCTGGTCGCCGACGTAGTCCGGATCGTTGGCGATGATCAGGATCGGCAGATAGGTGAGCGGCAACGCCATCGCGGCGAAGACCACCGAGTACTCCGTCACCTTCACCGGATCGACCGCGGTCATCAGCGTCATGATCGCCAGCAGCAAGCAGACGATCATCACCAGGTGGAAGCGCGAGGCCTCGCGCGGCCGGACGAACTTGCCCCACTGCCAGCCGCGGTACTGCGCGATCGTGTAGCCGCACGACAGCACGGTCTCCAGCGCGGCGCCGAAGGTCGCCGCGAAGATGCCGATCAGCACGATCGCCAACCCAAGCTTGCCGAAGGCAACACCGACCGGCAACGCCACCTGGCCCAGTGTCCCGACCTCGATCCCCACCGGCAGGAAGAGGACTGCCGCACACCCCGCGATCGCCAGCGACAGCAGGCCGCCGAGCGGGAACCCGATGAAGACGTTCGATCGCATCGTGCCCAGACTCTTCCGGCCCCATTTCTCCTCGACACCACCCGACGAGAAGAAGAACACCTCGTACGGCGTCATTGCCGCCCCGAACAAGGCAATGGCGTAATACGCGTAGGTGCCCCAGCTCTCATGGCCGACCGGATGCGGATTGGTTGCCTGGTGCATCAACTGGCCCCAGTCCGGACCGAGCTTGAACAAGGCGACCGCGAACACGATCAGCAGCAGTCCCATCAGTCCGAAGACTGTTTCCAGCTTGGAGAACTTCACCCGCCACACGACCAGCCAGACGGCGAGCGCGGCCAGCGGAACCCACAGCAGATAGTTCACCCCGCTGGCCAACTCGAAGGCGAGCGCCACACCACCGATCTCGGCGATCACCGTCAGCAACGTGACCAGGAACGACGCAACCAGGGTGACCATGCCGGTCCGCCGGCCGAGGCGCTCCCGGATCAGGTCGAAGACCGGCCGGCCCGACATCGCGACCACGCGGCCCGACATCTCGGCGTACAGGCAGATGCCGATCACGCCGATCACCACGACCCACGCCATCCGCATCCCGAACCGGGCGCCGACCAGCGCGTTGGTGACCAGGTCACCGATGTCGACGAACCCGCCGATCGCGGTCAGGATGCCGAGGGTGACGGCCAAAACCTTTTTCACTTGGCCAACTCCCCGATCTGCTTCAGCTCCTCGCTCGACTTCCGCAGTACGGCGAGCTCCCGGGTCGCCGCCGCGACGTCCTTCCCCTGGAGCGCGATCCGGGTGGCGGTGACGGCCTTCTGCGCGTCGTCCAACGCGGTCCCGACCTGCTCGTAGAGCCGACGCGACTGCGCTGTCGAGGGCTGCTGGGAACTGAACGAACTGGCCGCCTTCTCCAGCGACTTCTCGGCGTCGGCGACCATCTGGTCAGCCGGCTGCTGCCACAAGTGGTGGGCCTGCAACTGCTCGACCACCAGCCGCGTCATCTCGACCTCGGAAGCCGCCGCGCGAGCGCTCTGCGCCGCCGCGTCCCGCAGCTTCTGATCGGGGTCACCGCACCCGGCCAGGACCAGCATCAAACAGCACACCGCGGTCGCCCAGCGACGCACCAGCCACCTCGATTCTCCGATGATCGGACACCCGGTACCCCGCCGTACGCATGTCCTTCAAACACTTGAATATCGAGTCGGTATCGGTTCGTTATTGCCGCCAGTGGTTACCGCCTGGTAGGAACGTCCATCAGCGTCGTACTGAACGGTAGTTCAAGTACGTGAATCTTGGATTTTCCGGAGGGGGTCCCGGAGTCCGACAGTGAGGTGGAGGACTCAATGCAGCGCAGTACCTTGCTATGCGGTGCGTTGCTGGCCGTGGTCGCGGGTCTGTTGTGTCTGGTCGGGGAAGCGCTCGGTCTGGACACGCAACATGTGGCACTGGTCGGCGGCGCCCTGGGGGGTGTGGTGGGGCTGGTGCAGGAGCGCACCCCGGCACAGCGAGCGGTCGGCTTCCTGATCGGGCTCTTCGTGGCCTGGCTCGGGTTCGCCGTACGGGCGCTCTATCTGCCGGACTCGGCGTCCGGCCGAGCCGTCGCCGCGGTCGTCGTGGTGGCCGTGTGCGTGTTGTTCGCGGCGGGCTCGGGGAACCGGCTTCCGCTGTGGACCCTGCTGCTCGGCGCGGCCGCGATGGTGGCGGTCTACGAGGAGAGCTACACCGCGGACAGCCCGGCGTTCCTGGCGCAATCGCCGTCGGCGGCGACCGGCGTACTGCTCGCGGCGGGGATCGGGTTCCTGGCGACCTCGCTCCAATGGCCCGGGCGCGCGCCCGCGGCCGACGTACCGGCTGAGGCTCCGCCCACCGGCGACGAGCCCGCTGAAGAGACCCGTGAGTTCGCCACCACCGAAGGAGAGCGTCCGTGACCGCCCGCCGGATCACCCGGGGACTGGCCGCCGTCGTCGCCGTCCCCACTGTTTTCGTCCTGACCACCTCCCCCGCGCTGGCCTCCGCCACCGCGGACCCGGTGTCCGTCACCAACACCGAGACCGTGCAGGCCCGGCTCGACCCGAGCGGCAAGGTCGACAGCGCCCGCATCTACGAGCAGCTCGCCCTTACTGGTAAGGGAAAGGTGAAGCTGATCAACCCGGTCTCGACCAAGGGCCTGCGCAACCTCGACAGCTGGGGCGGCTACTCGGTCAAGAACGGCAAGATGGTCGTCGACACCACGGTCGACGGCGAGCAGCGGCTGCGGACGGTCAGCGACTTCGACAAGAAGAACCTCCCGATCAAGCTCGCCGTCACGTACACGCTGAATGGCAAGCAACTCAAGAAGCCGAGTGACGTGGTCGGCAAGAAGGGCCACCTCGAGGCGCACTACGTCGTCGAGAACACCTCGGCCCGGTCGGAGCCAGTCACCGTCACCGACGGCTACGGCAAGCAGGTGACCGAGCAGGTCGACGTCGTCATCCCGATGGTCGGCCAGCTCACGACCGTCCTGCCGCCCGAGTTCGGTTCGGTCGCGTCGAACGAGGCCAACAAGGCCGGCGACGGCAAGGGCGGCACCAAACTCAGCTTCACGGTCACGCTCTTCCCGCCAGTCGGCGCGGCAACGGCTGAGTTCGGCTGGTCGGCCGACGTGAAGGACGCCATCGTCCCCGAGGCCGAACTGACCGCGCTCCCCGTCAGCCCCCTCGACAGCCCCAGCTTCAAGTCCGCCGTCTCCGGCTACCAGACCGGCGCCGAAAAGGGCGTCGACCTCGTCGACGGCGGCACCACGCTTGATACCAACCTGATCAAGCTCCGCGACGGTTCCCAAAAGCTCCTCAGCGGACTCCTCCAACTCAACGCCGGCGCCAAATCCCTCAACGAGGGCCTAGCGAACAAGGCCGCTCCCGGCGCCACCCAACTCTCCACCGGCGCGGCCCAACTGGCCGGCGGCCTCGCCGAACTAGACACCGGCGCCTCCCTCCTCCGCACCAAAACCGGCGAAGCCGCCGCAGGCGCCGACAAGCTCAACACCGGCGCGGGCAAGCTGCAGAAGGGCACCAACGACCTCAACGCAGGCGCCAACAAACTTTCGAACGGCACCAAGGACCTCAACGCCGGCGCCAACAAACTCGCCAACGGCGCCAAGGACCTGAACGCCGGCGCGGGCCAACTGAAAGCCGGCACTGGCAAGCTCGCCAACGGACTAGACGAAGCCACCGGCAAGGCGCCTGCTCTGATCGATGGCTTGACCAAGGTCGGCGGCGGCCTGAAGGACGTCCAGGACGGCTTGACTCTCATGTACGGCCAGATCGGCACGCTGCCCAAGGAGGCCGAGCCGCTGCACGCGGGCATCGCGCAGCTCCGCGCAGGAATCGGCTCGGTCAACAACCCCGCGACTCTGCTCGGCGGTCTGCAGCGTCTGAAGGACCAACTCAACGCATCCGGCCCAGGCATCGACAAGATGCGCGGCGGCGTGCACTGCCTGGCCGACGCCATCCAGGGGGTCAGCAAGGGCAAGGATGACGAGTACACCGAGGCTTGTTACGGCGCAGCGGCTGCGCTGCTGAACGGTCCGGCCGGCGCGCCGAACAAGCTCCCCGAGTCGAATCCGATCAAGAAGCTGATCTTGGACTCTGCGCTCGCCCAGCTGGGCACTATTGGTCAGGACGCGCCAGACTTGGACGCGCCGTTGCCGAACTCCGCGACACTTCAGCAGGCGCTGGCGTATCTCAAGGGTCGACTGACCAACAGGGCCGTGCCCGGCCTGACCCAGCTGCAGTGTGGGCTGGACAACAGCGTCGCAGGCTGCCCGGAGAAGGCGCCCCCCGGTCTGCAGCAGGGCCTCCAGGCCGTCGACGCCGGAGTGAGCACCTTGGTCTCCACAGTGGTCGGAAAGGTGCAGGGCGGCATCGGCACGCCGAAAGACACACCGACGAACAAAACTCTGCGCGGTGGGATCAACGGACTGCAAGCGGGCGTCGGACAGATTCAGGCGGGCGGCAAGACACTGCTGTCCGGGCTTACTCAACTGTCGGACGGTGCAGACCAGCTCGACGGTGGCGCCAAAACTTTGGTTGCCGGCACTGGGCAGTTGAAGACCGGTGCTGGCACGTTGGCTGCCGGCACTGGGCAGCTGAAGACCGGTGCTGGCACGTTGGCTGCTGGCACTGGGCAGCTCAAGGCTGGAGTCGGCGTACTGGTCAATGGCACCAAGCGGTTGGACGACGGACTGTTCCTGCTGTCCGGTGGGACTGGGAAGCTGTCTGACGGGGTTGGCAAGGCTCGCGATGGATCAGACCAACTGGCAGCAGGGTCCAAGGAGCTGGCGACCGGGATTGGGACAGCTGCTGAGGGCTCGGGCAAGTTGGCGGACGGGCTGACCACGGCTGCTGATGGAGCGACTGCGATCCCCGAGGGCGCTGGGCGGCTTTCTACTGAGGGTGCTCAGGTGCTGAAGAAGAAGGGCGCTGACACCGCGCTGGACTTCGGGCGGCGGTATGGGTTGCTGTCGGCCGCGGCCAAGCGCGCCAAGACCGAAGCGATGCCGTACGGCGCTCCGGACGGCGCCGCTAGCGCTACTGCCTACTCGTTGAAGTTGGCGGGAGCCACTGGTGAGGGCGGTCGGAGCTGGATTCGGTTGCTGGCGGGGCTGGCGTTGTTCGCGGTGGCGATCGGGGCGACGGGGATGATCCGTCGGCGCGCTCGGCACTGACCTTTGCTGAGGACCAGGTCGCGGTACCGGCCACGACCTGGTCCTCGAACTACATGACGTGAATGTTCAAGATCTGTGGCAGCGGGATCCCTGGGTATCGCTCGACCAGCTCGAGCTCCATGGACAGGTCCGACTCCCCCTCCTCGAGCGTCCACAGGTCGACCACAACAGCGACCGCGGGCGGCTCTGAGTTCTCGAGCTCGATGACGTCTTTGATCCCCCAGGTTTCCGAGGGCGGGTGAACGAGAGTCCCGGGATACTCGTCAATCGCCGTTCGGATCTCATCGGCCGTGAGTCGCTCGCGCCGCGTCAGGCTTTCGAGCACGTCGTACTCGCCGTCGACGAGCAGCCCGACAACGATGCCGACTACGTGGTGGATCGCAGCTCTGTCGATCATTTCTGCCTGCGCCTCGCTACGTTGGGGACATGGTTGAAGTAAGTGTCGTTGGTGCGGGGCGCATCGGGATGCCGGTGGTACGGCGGCTGGTGGCGGCCGGGTACGGCGTGCGGGTGTTCGATGTACGGCGGGAGTTGGAACAGCAGGTTCGCGCGGCTGGGGCGCGGTGGGGTGGGACGGTTGACGTTGATGTGTTGGTCACCGTGTTGCCGGGGAGTCCGGAGCTGCGGGAGGTCGCGCAGGAGCTGCTGCCGCAGCTGAGGGCCGGTGCGGCGTGGGTGGATCTGACTAGTGCTTCGCCGGAGTTGGGGCGGGAACTGGCGGCCGCTGCGAAAGCGCAGGGGGTGGACTATCTGGAGGCACCCCTCGGTGGTGGGCCGGAGGCGGCGGCAAGTGGGACGTTGACCGTGTACGCCGGTGGCGAGCGGGCGACGTTCGATCGGATGACCCCGCTGCTCGGGACCTTCGCGCAGAAGCTCAAGTACGCCGGGCCGCATGGCAGCGGTTACCTGAGCAAGTTGTTGATCAACCTCTTGTGGTTCAACCAGGCGGTGGCGGTCGGCGAGGTGTTGCGGCTGGGGCGGATCGGCGGGATCGATCCGGCGCAGCTGCACGAGACGCTCCTGGACAGTCCGGCGGACTCGGTGTTCGTGCGCGACGTCGTACCGGCGTACCTGGCGGGCGACCTGTTGACGACGTTCGGAATGGACCGGATCGTCGAGGAGTTGGAAGCGATAGAGCAGTTCGCCCGAGTGAACGACGCACCGGCGGCGGTCACTGGATCGACGGCAACCCTGTATCGGGAGGCCCTCGACCGCTACGGGCCGATCGCCGGGGAACTACTGGGTATGAAGTACACAGGAGGAGAGCGATGAGTACCGATCTGAAGCTCGAGGCGGTTGTCGTTCCGGTGGCGGATGTGGACCGGGCGAAGACCTTCTACAGCGGTCTGGGCTGGCGGCTGGACGCCGACTTTGCCTTCGACAACGGTTTTCGGATCGTGCAGTTCACGCCGCCGGGGTCGCCCGCGTCGGTCCAGTTCGGTACGGCGGTCACCACCGCGGCGCCGGGTTCCGCGCAAGGGCTGTATCTGGTGGTCGACGACATCGAGGCGGCTCGCGCCGAGTTGAGCAAACTGGGTGTGGAGATCAGTGAGGTCTTCCACCCGGGTGCACCGGGCGCGCAGTTTGCGCCGGGCGCCGGCAACCGTGCGGACGGACGCGACGAGAACGGCGGCAGCTACGGCTCGTTTGCGACGTTCCAGGACCCGGACGGCAACACGTGGCTCCTGCAGGAAGTCACCACCAGGCTCCCCGGCCGCGTGACTGAAGCGACCTACGCGTCCGCGGACGATCTCGCTCAGGCGCTGCAGCGTGCTGCTACCGCGCACGGTGAGCACGAGAAGCGCCACGGCGGCGAGTACGACGAGCAGTGGCCGGCCTGGTACGCGACGTACATGGTCGCGGAACGGACCGGCCAGGAGCTCCCCGAGTAGCGCCTACTCCCCCACCGCCGCGCGGAGCATGTCCTCGCGCGGGACGACCTTGATGCGCGCGCGGCCGTGGGGCTCGCCGAGGGCGATCTCGTGGGCGTCGAGGCGGGCCCAGCCGGCCGCGTCGACGATGACCGCACCGTTCGCCTTGAGGTGATGGAGGATCGCGTCCGGGTCGGACTCCTCCGGCGCCGGCAGGGTGTCGGCGTCGGCGAGCAGGTTGGCGATCGTCTCGGCGGCGTCGGACTTGGTGTGGCCGATCAGGCCGATCGGGCCGCGCTTGATCCAGCCGGTGACGTACATGCCCTCGAGCGGTACGCCGTCCAGGTCGAGCACCCGACCGCGGTCGTTGCTGATGACACCGGCCTGGTGGTCGAATGGCAGCTCCGGCAGGTGCGACGACAGGTACCCGACGGCACGGTAGACGGCCTGCACTGGCGTATCGACGTACTCCCCGGTGCCGCGCGCGGTGCCGTCACCTTGCAACTCGGTCTTCTCGGTGCGCAGACCCTCGACGCGGTCGGTGCCGAGCACCTCGACCGGGGCGTGGCACAGGTGGATGTGGATCCGGTGCGGAGCGCCGGTCGGCTCGGCGTCGAGGTGCTTGAGCAGAGTGTCGACGACCAGGCGGGTGCTCTTGCTGGAGCTGATCGCGGCCTGGCTGGCCTCGTCGATCTCGAAGCCCTCGGGGTGCACGATCACGTCGACCGACGGCGAGTGCGAGAGCTCGCGCAGCTCCATCGGGGTGAACTTGATCTGCGCCGGGCCGCGTCGCGCAAAGACGTGGATATCCGTTGCCTGGTTGAGCTTCAGGCCTTGGTACACGTTGTCGGCGATCTCGGTGCTGAGCTGCTCGTCGGCCGGCTTGGCCAGCATCCGGGCCACGTCGAGCGCCACGTTCCCCGCACCCAGTACGGCGACCTCGCGCGCCTCCAGCGGCCACTCCCGGGGTACGTCGGGATGCCCGGCGTACCAGGAGACGAAGTCTGCGGCGCCGTGGCTGCCGGGCAGGTCGATCCCCGGGATGTCGAGCGGCCGGTCGGTGATCGCGCCGGTCGCGAAGATCACCGCGTCGTAGTGCCGGCGCAGATCGTCGAGCTTCACGTCGACGCCGTACTCGACGTTGCCGATAAAGCGGATGCGGTCGCTCTGGAGCACTCGGTGGAGTGCCTTGATGATCTCTTTGATTCGCGGGTGGTCCGGAGCGACGCCGTACCGGACCAGGCCGAACGGCGCGGGCAGGCGCTCGATCAGGTCCACTCGGGCCCCGGAGTGCTCCTTGGTCACGATGTCGGCGGCGTAGATACCGGCCGGTCCGGCACCGATGACGGCGATGCGGAGATCCTTCACAACAAACACTCCTATGAGTTAGGTACCCCTAACTTTAACGAGCGTTTGAGGACAACCCAGGCCGGTTCCACGTCTTGAGATTCATTTCACAAGCCGCTGTGGTGTGTTAGTCGAGGTGGAAGCCGAGGGCCTTCGCGGCGCGGGTGGGGACCGGGTCGGCCCAGTGGGTGCTGTAGTTCTCGGTGGTGCACAGCGAGCGGGTCTCGAGCTTGTCCACGTAGACCGTGCCGCGGAGGTGGTCGGTCTCGTGCTGGACGATGCGGGCCTGCCAGCCTTCGAACGTCTTGCGGTGGGTCTGGCCGGCCGGGTCGACGTACTTGGCGTCGACGGCGAAGTAGCGGTTCACCACGCCGGTGTAGCCAGGCATGCTCAGGCAGCCCTCGTAGAAACCGCGGCGCTCGTGCCCGGCCGAGCGGTAGGCCGGGTTGATCGCGGCGAAGAACTCCAGCTTGTAGCGGTGCCGCGCCTCCGCGACCTCGGCCGGAACCGTCGCCGGATCCTCCAGTACGGCGATCTGCACCGGTACGCCGATCTGCGGCGCAGCCACGCCGACGCCGGGTGCCGCTCGCATCGTCCGCTGCATGAGCGCGATGAACTCGGCCAGGACGTTGTCGTCCACCTGCCCGTCGAACGGTTCCGCGACCTGTCGCAGTACTGGGTCCCCGAGCGACACGATCGGCGCCACGCCACCGTCGCCGTACTTCTCGACGAGCTCCTCGATCAGGTTCTTCACCGTGTGCGCATCGGTCATCGTGTGGTCGCCAACTCCTGAGGCTGTCGGGGCGGAACCGGCGAGCGGCAACGCCGCAGCACCGGTGAGCAAGGTACGCCGGGTCAGTGCCATCCGCACATTCTGCCGGGCTGTCGGTAAGAACACGGAGAGGTGCCGCCTTGTGGACGCGGCCCGGCGAGGCCAAGCGGGGGGACGCGTTGCGTGGAGGACTACTACGTGTTCTTCGCTACGCGAGGGGGAGGCGGAGGTCGAAGGAGGCGCCGCCGGCCGGCGACGTGGTGACGGTGAGGGTGCCGTTGTGGGCCTGGGCCAGGTCGCGGGCGATCGCCAGGCCGAGGCCGGCGCCGCCCTCGTCGCGGCTGCGGGCGTCGTCGAGGCGGACGAAGCGCTCGAAGATCCGCTCCCGGTCGGCCTCCGGTACGCCGGGACCATCGTCCTGCACCTGGATGACCGCCTGACCGTCGATCGCTCTGACGACGACGCGGATCTCGTGGTCGGCATGGCGTTCGGCGTTGTCGAGCAGGTTGGCCAGGACGCGCGCCAGTCGCGTTTTGTTGCCTAGGACAACTGGTTCGCCGGTGAGGTCGAGGCGGGCGGTGCGGCCTTCGATCGCGTCGCGGACGAGGTCCGAGACCTCGATGCGCTCGGGGTCGGGGTGGTCGCCGGCGTCGAGGCGGGCGAGCAGCAGCAGGTCCGCGGCGAGGTGCTGGAGACGGACGGTGTCGGCGATCAATTCGTCCAGCTCGAGCAGTTCGGGGTGCGCGGCGGCGACCTCGAGTTGAGTGCGCAGCGAGGCGATCGGGCTGCGGAGTTCG
Organism: Kribbella sp. NPDC005582; assembly: GCF_040605415.1. Taxonomy (NCBI): domain Bacteria; kingdom Bacillati; phylum Actinomycetota; class Actinomycetes; order Propionibacteriales; family Kribbellaceae; genus Kribbella; species Kribbella sp. NPDC005582. The sequence goes on along the minus strand of NZ_JBEXCU010000002.1, from coordinate 1,040,980 downwards.
TGCGAGGCGTCCGCGACGAAACCGCGTTGCTGGGCGACCGAGGCCTCCAGAGCGGTCAACGTATCGTTCGTCGTCCGGGCGAGGCGGGCCACCTCGTCGCGCGAGTCCGGTACCGGAACACGTCGGCGCAGGTCGCGGGCGGCGGTGATCCCGGCGAGCTCGGCCCGGATCGCCTCGACCGGTGCCAGCGCGCGGCGCGTGACCATCCAGGTGACCAAGGCAACGACCGCCAGCAGCAGCGGCAGCCCGATCAGCATCGTCCGGCTCACCGACTGCACCGCATCCCGCGCCGTCGCCAGCTCGGCGCCTGCCTGCACGGTCACCTCTCCTGCGCCCGCCGGCAACGTGACCTTCAGCGCCGCGAACCGGTACTCCGCCGTCCGCCCGTCAACCGTCGCCGAGCCGGTGGAGTAGTCGGCGTCCCCCTCAGCCACCCGCCCCGGCTGGGGTTGCGGGGTGGGCGTGTCGTCGTCATCCGGATCGTCACTCCCGCGCCCCTTGTGGTCGTCCCCGTCGTCGCCGTCGTCGTCGCTGGAGACCGTGGACGAGGGGGTGGGAGGCCGCGTCGCCGAGGAGGATGGGGTGGGCGCGGTCGGGTTGCTGGCGGGCTTTGATGTTGCCCGGGGCAACTGGATGGGAGTGTTGTTGATCGCCGTCAGCTTTTCCGAGGCCGCGAGGAGTTTGCCGTTGGCATCGGTGATACGCACCGGGCGCTCGTCGTCCAGGTCCAGCTTGGCGACCGCCGTACCGCCGGCGAGCTGCGAGGCCAGCTGACGCGCGGTGACTTCGGCTTGCAGCTGCGCCTGGCTGGCGAGGTTCGCGCGCAGCAGCAGTACGACGGCCAATCCCGCGATCACGAGCGCGACGGCAACCACCGCGGTGGCGGCGACGGTGGTTCGGGTGCGGAGTGAGCCGCGCATGTCAGCCACCGTCCCGAGCCAGCCGATACCCCGAGCCGCGGACCGTGGTGATCGCCTTGCGACCGAACGGCGCATCCAGCTTGCGGCGGAGTGCGCTGACATAGACCTCGATGATGTTCGGATCGCCGTCGTACGCCGCGTCCCAGACGTGGTCGAGGATCTGCGTCTTGGACACCACCTGACCGGCGTTCGTGGCCAGATGCTCCAGTACGGCGTACTCCTTCGCCGTCAGCTCAATCTCGTCGGAGCCGCGGTAGACCCGGTGTGCGGCGGGCTCGATCCGCAGGTCGCCGAGCTCGATCACCGGAGCGGCACCCCGGGTCCGTCGGCGGAGCAATGCGCGGATGCGGGCGAGCAGGACGACGTACGAGAAGGGTTTGGTCAGGTAGTCGTCGGCGCCGGTGTCGAGTCCCTCGGCTTCGTCGTACTCGCCGTCCTTGGCGGTCAGCATCAGGACGGGGACCTCGGAGCCGGCCGCGCGCAGGTCGGCGCAGACGCGGTAGCCGTTCCGGCCGGGGAGCATGATGTCGAGCAGGATCAGGTCGTACTCACCGCTCAGCGCACGGTCGAGTCCGGTGAGTCCGTCGTACGCGACGTCCACCGCGAATCCCTCGGCGGCCAGGCCCTTCGCGAGCGAGTTGGCCAGCCGTTTCTCGTCCTCGACGATCAGCAACCGCATGCCCCCAGCCTGACAGACGCACCTGAAGCCCGCTTCAGGTTGCTTCAGGACCGCTTCAGGCAGCCTCGGCACTGTGGTGGTCGTCAAGGAGTTCCCCCGAACGAAAGGCCGCCTGATGAAGCGCCTCGCACTGACCCTGACCGCAGCCGCCCTGCTCGCCACCGGCGGCGTCGCCACGGCGTACGCCGTCCAGTCCGACGACAAGCCGGCCACGAGCAGCCCGACCGCGAGCCCGTCGGCCGGCAGCTCGGCCGGCGTACCGACCGGTTCGCTGACCGCCGCGAAGGCGGCCGAGCAGGCCGTGAAGGACGTCCCGGGTGGTGTCGTGACCGATGTCGACTGGGACGACAGCAGGTGGGAGCTGGACGTGCACACCACGGCTGGCTGGCGTGAGCTGAGCTACGACCCCAACGGCAAGCTCCTCTCCAACCGCGCCGACAACCGCTCGGACGACAGCGGCAACGACAGCGCGGACGACCGGAACGACGACCACGGCGGCGACCGCCACGACGACGACCGCTCGGGTCACGACGACAACTGACCCCGAAACGAGCGCGGCCGAGCCCCCGGCCGCGCTCGTACGGCGAGACGCCGACGCACGCCTCACGACCAGCGGATAACGTTTGCACTGTGTTCGACCGGCCCGAGTCCGCACTACGTGTCGTCGCCCGGTCGAGGTTCTACCGGGCGGCGTTCCTGTCGTTGCTGATCGCCGGGATCGGAATGTCGGCGGCGACACCCCAGCTGACGCTCTTCCTGGTCCGCGACCTCGGTACGCCGCTCCCTGTGGCCGGCCTCTACTACGTCACCAACCTCGCCGCCCCGATCGCCGGGTACCTGCTCGGCCGCCTGTCCGACCGCAGCCACGACCGCCTCCGGCTGCTCCGGATCTGCGCTCTCGTCGGCACCGCCGGCTGGCTGGCCATGGCGTCCGCCCACGCCGTCTGGCAGCCGTTCGTGATCAGCGTCGTCGTCCTCAGCATCGGCGGCGGTTCGATGGCGCAACTCTTCGCCGCCTGCCGCGACGAGCTCAGCCGCAACCCGACCCGAGCCGACAACCGGGTGGTCGCCACCGTCCGGATGGGCTTCACGATCGGCTGGATCCTCGGCCCGGTCCTCGGCAGCTGGTACGGCGGCGTGTTCGGCCTCCGCTCGCTGCTCGTGGCGACCGCGATCTGCGTGTTCGCGCAGATCATCCCGTTCGGCCGCCAGCGCATCGAGCGCTTCCAGGCGCCGAAGTCGACCCTCCGAGCACCCGGCAAGCGCGAGATCACCCACATGCTGCCGCTGCTGACGTTCACCGGGCTCTGCGTGCTGGCGATGACCGGCGACACCATCAAGTTCGGCTACCTCCCGATCTACATGGCCGACGAACTGCAGCTGTCCGACTCGGTCCGCGGCGCGGTGATCGGCATCCAGCCCCTGATCGAGCTGCTGATGCTGCCCGTCGTCGCCCGCCTCGCCGACCGCTTCGGCGGCCTCCCCGTGATGACCGGCGGCGTCGTACTCGGCCTCTCCGGCAACCTCGCCTTCGCCACCAGCACCGGCGTCGGCATGCTCTTCCTGGGCCAAGCCCTCACCGCCGGCCTGTGGGCCTGCGTCGCCGCCATCGGGGTCTCGATCGCCCAGGACCTCTACCCCGAAGGCGTCGGCACCGCCTCCGGCGTCTTCCTCGGCGCCATCCCTGTCGGCTCCGCCATCGGCGGCGCGATCGGCGGCATCGGCGTCGCCGCCATCGGCCTCCCCCAGGTCTTCTTCGTCCCTGCCGCCCTCACCACCCTCGCCGCCATCGGCTTCGTCGTCCTCAGCCTCCGCACCCGCTGAGCTTCCGCAAGGCGTCGTACGACGGGCTGTCCGCGGGCGCGGTCAGCACCATCAGGCGTTGCGCCGGCCCGTCCGGGCTGGTCCAGAGATCGCAGTCGAGCCTCAGGGCACCGACGACCGGGTGCAGGTAGTGCTTGGTGCCGTAGTTGCCGGTGCTGACGTGGTGTTCGGCCCACCACGAGCGGAAATCGGGGTCCTGAACGGACAGCTCGCCGACCAATCGCGCCAGGTCAGGGTCGTCCGGGTCGGCGACAGCTTCCATCCGCAGCGCGGCAACGGCCTCCCGCGCGTCGTGCGCCCACTCCGTATGCAGCCCGCGGACGGCCGGGTGCTCGAACAGCAACCGCAAGTAGTTGCGTTGGGCAACAGGCAGCTCGGCGAAGTCGGTGTACAGGGCAACAGCCGCCTGGTTCCAGGCAAGGATGTCCAGCCGCTTGCCCAGGACAACGGCCGGCGTCTCGGTGATCTGTTCGAGCAACCGCAGCATCGCCGGCCGAACCTTCTGCACCGTACGGCGGCGCCGCGGGCGGGCGTCGTTCTTGCCGGCGACGGCGTACAGGTAGGTCTGCTGGTCGTCGTCGAGGCGGAGTGCGCGAGCCAGCGTGGACAGCACCGAGGCGGAAGCCCGCACCCGGCCCTGCTCGAGCCGCGTGTAGTAGTCGACGCTGATCGCCGCGAGCTGCGCGACCTCTTCACGGCGCAGACCGGCGACCTTGCGATGCGCCGTCGGCGGCAGGCCGACGTCCTCCGGGCGAAGAGCAGCGCGCCGCGCGGTCAGGAAGGCGCCGACATCGTCGGCATCGGGGCTCATGACCCCATTCTCTTCCCCGGACGGCACCGGCTGGGAGGGAACAATCCTTCCCAGGCAGAAAACTGCCGATTTTGCGGCGAAGCCGAGCGCGCGAAGGTGAAGTCATCACCTCAGAACGGAGACGCTCGATGAGCAAGTTCGATATTAGCTTCGACAGCAACGGCATCACGCTCGCCGGCCACCTGTACCGGCCCGACGGCGCGGGACCGCACCCGGCGGTCGTCGTCGGGCATCCCGGCAGCGGCGTGAAGGAGCAGGCCGCTGGACTCTACGCACGCCTGCTGTCCGAGGCCGGGTTCGTCGCCCTGGCCTTCGACGCCGCCTACCAGGGTGAGAGCGGCGGGAAACCGCGCGGTCTCGAGGACCCGGCCCAGCGGGTCGAGGACCTGAAGGCAGCCGTCTCGTACCTCACCACCCAGAGCTCGGTGGCCGCTGACCAGATCAACCTGCTCGGCATCTGTGCGTCCGGCGGCTACGGCCTGGCGGCGGCCGCGACCGACCATCGCGTCCGCCGCCTCGCCACCGTCAGTGCCGCCGATATCGCGCGCGTCTTCCGGCTCGGCGCCGACGGCACTCAGGACCCGGCGGTGTTCCAGGGACTGCTCGACCACGCCGCCGCGGTCCGCACGGCGGAGGCTCGTGGTGAGGCCGAGCAGGACCTCACCCTGTTCCCGGACACGATCGAGCAGGCTCGCGAGCTCGGCGGCGAACACGGCGCCGAAGGCTTCGACTACTACCGCACCCCGCGCGGCGAGCACCCCCGTTCGGCCGGGACGATGCCCTGGAGTTCGGTGGACAGAATGGCCACCTTCGACGCGTTCGCCGCCGTACCGCTCCTGGGCTCGCGGCCGCTGCTCATGGTCGCCGGCACTCGAGCCGTCAGCGCCTGGATGAGCGTTGAGGCCTTCCAGCGGGCCACTGGGCCGAAGGAGCTGCACTGGGTCGAGGGCGCGAGCCACGTCGACCTTTACGACAAGCCCGAGTACGTCGTACCGGTCGTCGCCAAGCTCGCGGAGTTCTTCGCCGCCGGTTAGGCGTTGTAGCCGCCGTGGGCGTCGAGGACGGCGCCGGTGACGTAGGTGGCGGTGGGGCCGGCGAGGAAGCCGATGGCGGCGGCGATCTCGTCAGGGTGGCCGACGCGCTGGATGGACAGGCCCGCGAGCAGGACCTTCAGTACGTCGGGGTCGGCGGACATGCCGGTCTCCATCAGGCCGGCCTCGACGACGTTGGCAGTGATGCCGCGGGGGCCGAGGTCGCGGGCGGCGCCGAGGGTGTAGCGCTCGATACCCGCCTTGGTGGCGGCGTAGTCGGCCAGGCCGGGGAGGCCGACGCGGGTGCCGAGGCCGGAGCTGACGGTGATGATCCGGCCGTTGTCGCGGAGGACGGGCGCGGCGGCGCGGATGACGGCGATCACGCCGAGGTAGTTGATCGCGTGCATCCGGTCGAGTGCGGTGGTGTCCGCCTCGGGGTCGTCGACCCGGTAGTTGACGCCGATCGCTGCGTTGTTCACCAGGATGTCGAGACCGCCGTACGCGGCGACGACCTGATCGATCAGCACCGGCGCCTGCGTCGTGTCCGCGTGGTCGACCTGGAAGGCGACCGCCTTGGCCCCGAGCGCCTGCACCTCGTCGACCACGCCTTGGGCCTTGTCCGCCGAGTTCACATAGGTGAACGCGACATCCGCGCCCTGCCCGGCCAGCAGCCGGACCGTCGCCGCGCCCAGCCCCCGGGATCCACCGGTGACGAGCGCAACCTTGCCTGCCAATGCCTTACTCATAGCCAGCTCCTTCGTCGTAACAAGAATGGTTACTTCGGATTCAAGGTAACATACTTAGTTACGACGACAAGGAGCAGGATGAGCGCGAACAGCCGGCTGACCATCGCGGCCCACACGCTGGCCTGGATCGGCCTGTACCAGCGCCAAGGGCACGCGGTCGCCACCTCGGAACAGATCGCGGGCAGCGCGAACACCAACCCGGTGGTGATCCGCCGATTGCTCGGCGAGCTGCGCGAAGCCGGGCTGGTCGAGTCGCGCCGAGGTGGTGGCGCCGGCTGGTCACTGACCCGCGACCTCAAGGCGATGACGCTGCTCGACGTGTACGACGCGATCGAGCCAGGACCGCTGTTCGCGCTCCACCGGGCCGACCCCGACCAAGGCTGCGTGATCGGGCACGGCATCCAGCCCGCCCTGCAGGACGTGTACGCCGGCATCGAGTGCACCGTGCGTCAGGAGCTGAGCAAAACCACCCTGGAGGACGTCCTCCAGGCAGTCCTCGCCGTCCCCCGCTGACCTAGACGGCCGGCGGACCAGCCGGCGCCTCGGGAGCAGCCGGCTCGGCCGGCGGGCCAACTGGCGGACCAGCCGGAGCAGCGGGCCGCAGGCGGCGTCGCCGGAGCAACTCGAGAACGGCCACCGTCAGCAGCAGCATGCCGAGCCCACCGGCTCCACCCAAGAGCCCGAGGCGCAGACCGGCTGGGTGGTACACGCATGACACCTTGCTCGCGGTCTCACCGACCGGCATCGCCATCAGGCCGGCCAGCTGGGTCGGCTTCCGGGCAGCCTGCTTGTCGACCTGGCAGCGCCAGCCGGGCGTCCGGACGACGCCCATGACGACGAGTCCGCGAGTCCCGGGGTTGAGTTTGACGTCGATGCTGTGGCCGCCCACGTGCACCTCGGCCGGCTGGCTCCGCCGCAATGTGCTGACCGCGGCATCGAGCTTGGTGCGGTCCAGGCAGCCGATCGGGCGGTCCGGCAGGTTCGTCGACTCCGGCACTCGGAGCGTCACGTCGACCGCTCCGCTGGGGCCCGCCGTACTGACCCGGCGAACCGGCGCACCACGGAAGATCCCCGGCCGCTTCGCCCCGGTGGTCAGGCTGATCGTCCATTTGTGACCGTCCACGAGGACGTCACCGACGAACTCCGGCCCGAACAAGTACACCTCGGAACCCGGCCGGCAGCGGGCGGTGAGCCGGAACTCCCCCGCCTTCTCCAGCCCTTCCGGAAGATGGATCCTCAGCTGGCCCGGCTGCTTGTCGCTGACCGTGACCGGCGAACCCTCGTCGACGTATGCCCGCAGCTTCGGCGTCGTGTAGACGCTCGCGCCCAGCGCCGTCTCCTGCAGCCCGTACGGCGCTCCCAGCTGCGAGACCCACGGCTTCACCGGACGCACAGTGACGAACGGCGCCACCTGGCTGCGCGCCAGCCGCAAGTCGCCCTTGGGGTCCAGCGCCAGCCGCCCGCCGACCGAGAAGACCGCGTCGACCACTGGGTTGACCGGGTCGACGATCGACCGGCCGAACGCCGAGTACCCGAAGCCGAGATTGAGCAGTTCCTTGGTCAGCTCGTCCGGAATCGTCGAGCTGTAGTACTCCGGCCCCTCACCGCCGATCAGCATCGGATCGTTCACGGTGGTGAACGCGCCCGGCGCGACCCGCTGCCGTGGCCAGTCGTTGTCACCCATCACCAGTGCCCGGCTGGTCTCCTGCCGAGCACCCCAGGCCCGCCCGGTGCGGTAGGTCTCCCCGCGGTGGGCCTCGATCGCGTACGACGACGCTCCCGACTCCACGAGCACCGCGGCCACGATCACGATCGCGGCGGTCCGCAGTACCTGCCTGGTCGGCTTCCACCGGGCCACGGCCCAGGCCGTGATCACCAGCACCCCGACCACCGGTACGGCGACCGCCGTCACCGCGGTCGAGGTCCAGTTGTTCCAGGCGAAGGCATAGAGCGCCGCGACGAGAACAGCCGGTACGACGACCGTCGACACCTTGGCGATCCCGGCGGCGACCGACATCCAGCCCGCGATCACGATCAGTCCGGCGATCACGAACGCCTGCCGGTACGGGTTGCCGTTCGGCGCGTCGAAGCCGTGCCAGATCATGTGCGTGACGGTGAGCTGCATACTGCCGATGGCCAGCAGAATGGCGATCGACCAGACGATCCGCTCGCGGAGTGCGATCTTCCAGTTGAAGGGGAAGCTCAGCGCGAGGAGCAGCATCAGGGTGCCGACGGCCAGGCTCGGCGTCTTCCCGACCCCCTCGGAACCGGGCAGCAGCCGGCCGAAGAAGTACAGCCAGCCGATCGGGTGGAAGGTCTCGTCCGGGCTCGGCGTTGCGTACCCCACCGACTTGAAGGTCGGCACCAGCAGCGGCGCGGACAGCACGATCCCGATCACGACCACGATCAGGCAGCGCACCGCGCCACCGATCCGCCGTGGCCAGTCGCCGCCCTCGGGGTCGGACAGGACGCGCGCGATCACGACGATGGCCGCGCCGAGCGAGGCCATGTAGACGGTATAGAAGTGCGAGTACCAGAACAGCGTGATGACGAACGGCGAGACGATCATCGACGGCAGTGACCGCGATCGCCACACCCACTCGCAGAGCAAACAGATGACCGGGAACGCGATCAGGCCGTACAGCCAGCCGGTCATGTAGCCGCCGTCGTCGATCGCCCAGCCACAGGTGGCGTACGAGATCCCGGCCAGCGCCGCCAGCCAGGCCGGGCCATTGGGCCGCAGCTTCCGCAGGTACGCCGTCATCGCGCCCGCGGCCGCCGCGATCGCGGCGGCCGAGATCACGTACAGGGCGAGGTCGATCTTGTCCCGCGGGAACAGCAGCACGATCCACGACAGCGCGGCGCCGTTGTAGGCCATGAAGTCGCCGATGTAGGGCACGCCGTACCCGCTGGACCAGTTGAAGAAGAAGTCACCCGGCGCGGCACCGGTCAGGATGTCGCGCAGATGGGCGTGCATCGGGATGAACTGCTGCCCGAGGTCGAGGATGTTGCGCGGGAGCTGGCCGAACGGGTAGCTGCCGCGGATGATCCCGCCCGCGATGTACGCCGCTGCGGCGGCGAGCGCCGCCAACGGCACCGCCAACCACCCGCGCCCTCGCCCCCGGGCTACCGCCATCAGTTCTCATCCCTCGCTCGTGACCCCGCTGCGCCGTCCGACCATATCCGAGAGGGCGGGCGAGGGATGAAAGTTGCCGTGCACAAGCAGCTGTTCCTTATCGGGAACCTGACATAGACCGGTTCAGATGTAATGAAAGCCCGGGCGTGGATGCATGAGGAACTCGTGATGCGAGATGTTCCACGCGTACGCACCGGCCATAGCAAACACCACCCGGTCCCCGGACCGGATCACCGGGACCGGAATTCCCTGTGCCAGCAGGTCTTTCGGCGTACACAGCTGACCGGTCAGCGAGACCGGTCCGGCCGCCTCGGACCGCGGCCACGGATGCGACCACTCCTCGACTGGTACGACGGCGAACGGCTGACTGTGCCCTTTCGTCGCCGGTGTCCGCAGGTGATGCGTACCACCCCGGACGACGGCGAACGGTTCACCCTGACTGACTTTCACGTCCAGCACTTCGGTCGCGTAGTACCCGCAGTACGCCGTCAGCGCGCGCCCGGGCTCGATCCGAAGCCGCAACTCCGGTCGATGGTCGAGCAGCGTCCGCAGTCCGGTCCCGAACTCGACCCAGTCGAATCGCGCCGACGGATCCGCGTAGTCGACCGCCATCCCGCCACCGATGTTCACCTCGTCGAACCGCAGACCGTGCCGCGCGGCCAGCGCAGCCGACCAGTTCACGATCTGCTCGGCCACCGCGAGATGCTCGGCCGCACTGAGCCCGCTGCCGAGGTGCGCATGAATCCCGCGCAGCCGAAGCTGCCGGCCGATCGGACCGGCCAGCAACTCCAAAGCCCGCGCGACATCGGCCGGATCGAGTCCGAACGGGCTCGGCCGACCACCCATCGCCAGGGCGACCGACTCGAGCGAGCCCTCCGCCACTGGAACGTTAACCCGCAGCAGTACGTCGACCTGCTGGTCCGGCGTACTGCTCAGCGCGGACGCGAGCTGGTAGAGCTCCTGCACGCTCTCCAGGTGCCAGCGGTACACGCCGGCCGAAACCGCAGCCGCGATCTCGGCCGGCGTCTTGCCCGGTCCACCGAAGGCGAGCGGCGCGCCGGGCGCCACCTGACGCACGTGAGCCAACTCGCCCGCACTGGACACCTCATAGCCGTCGACCGCGTCCCGCAACGCCTCCAGTACGGCGGCGTCCGGGTTCGCCTTGGCGGCGTAGTACAGCTCGACCTCGCTCGGCAGCGCGGCCCGAATCGCGGTCACGTGGGTGCGCAGCGCGCCCAGGTCGTAGATGTAGGCAGGCAGCGCCTCACTCGGCAGGCCGGCCGCAAACTCACGAACGGTGGGAGCGAGCGTCGCGGTGGCGCACTCGACGGTCTGGTGGAGCTGCGAGGTAGGAGTCACCGGTTGGCCTGGGCCGCGACGGGCTCGGCTGCGGCGGCGAGCACCGATTCAGCGATCGGCGACGGCAGCCGAACGTAGCCGGCACTCCGGTCCGGCAGCCGGCCCCACCGCGTCAGCATGTTGGTCTTCGCCGGCAGCGGTACGCCGGCCAGCAGCGCCGCGAGGAGTGGCGGGCAGCCGTTCTGCTCGGCGTACTCCGCAATCACCGCCCGCACCTCGGCCCACAACCGGCCCTCGAGCACCGGGCTCAGGTCGGCGACCGCACTGAGCAGGTCCGAGACGTGGTTCACGAGCAGGCAGTAGACGACCCGGTCCCAGCCGCGCTGAGCGTCGTACGTCATCGGGCCGGCCACATCCGCGGGCAGCCCCGCGAGCGTGTCGGTGTGCCGCTCGTCGACGAGCTTGGTGCCTTCCAGGTCGCGGAAAAGCACCTGCACCGGCCGGTTGCTCGCGTCGACGCCGATCAGCACGTTCTGCAGGTGCGGCTCCAGCACGACGCCGTGGTCGAGGTACGCCGCCAGCACCGGCGGAACGAGCAGTCGCAGGTACGCCGCCCACCAGGACACGATCTCGGAGTCGTCGGCACCGTCGAGCAGCTGCGAGATGTGCGCCGAGCTGGTCGCGTACTCGTCAGCCACGGCAGCCGCCATCAACGGCGTCACGCCGGGCCGCAGTACGTCGCTCAGCCCGGACCGCACGATCAGTCCGAAGCCCTCGTAGACCGACAGGTCCGCCGTACCGTCAGCGCCCGGCAGAGCCAGCGTGCGGAACGCCGGCTCCCGCAGTACGGCGGCACCCGGGAACCGCGCCGCGAGGTCGGCCAGCACCGGCGCGAGCAGCCGGGTGAGCGCGACCGCACCGGTCATCTCGTATGCCGCGTTCTTGCGCAGGCAGTTGGTGATCCGGATGTTCAGGCTGAACTTCAGGAACACGTCCGGACCGGCCAGCGTGCGCACCGAGGAGGTCGCCGTGAACGGCACGCCGCCGGTACCGAGATCGATGACGTCGCTGCGGTCGAGCGCAGCCTGGAACAGCGGGTTGTCGCGCATCATCGAGAACTGCCATGGATGCGCGGGCAGCAACCGGTAGCCCTCCGGCACCTCCCGAAGGTCGTCGAGCAGTGCGGTGATCTGCGGGTCGAGGCTTTCCTCGGCGAGCAACTCCGCACGCACCGCGAGATGCCGCAACTGGAACGCAGCGCGCGCCTCGGGGGCGTACGCCGCCCAGTCGTCACGGTCCTCGGTCCGGGACTTCGGCGCCGGGTGGAAGCGGTGCCCGAACATCATCGCCTGCTCGGACTCGAGGAACCGGTCGGAACCGGCGGGCCGGGTCCGAGTCAGCGCCCGGGTCACACCTTCGTGGCTCGACTCGATCTGCGGGAGAAACTCTTCGTTCTCGAAGCCGCTGCGCAGGGCGAGCTCACGCCGGACGAGATCGGCGAGCTCGTGCCAGGTCAGCTCGCCGTGCTCCGAGAACACCGGCCCGGTGAAGCGGTGCGACCCGATCAACGACGTACGGCGCAGCTCGACGCGCAACTGGACTCCGACGCGCGGCAATCGGAGCAGCAGCCAGCCATCGTCGACAGCACTCTGGTGTTCCGGACCGGACACCTCCCGCAGCAGGCAGTTGAGCAGGGTGTGCGCGACGACGTGATCGGCGCGCGGTAGTGCGGTCGCAGCCGGGGGAAGGGACTGCATGACAGACATAGGTGACTCCGAAGTCGTACGGGGACGAGTGAGCAACGCGGCGGAAACGGCTGTGACCAAGGCGGCGACGGTCCCGATCAGCACCGGCGCGGTGGCACCGAACGCACTGTTCGCGACTGCGGCAACGGCGCCGGCGGCGACCGCCCCGCCCTTGGAGAAGAATTCGACGGTACCGAACATCCGGCCGGGTGCGCGCCCTCTCGCGGCATCCGCGGCCAGAATCGACAGACAGACCAGACCGAGCGTCAGCCCGATCCCGAGCAGGAGGCGCGCGACGACGAAACCGGGCAGGGTCTCGACCATCGCGTGCGCGGCCAGACCGAGCGCGACGAAGCCGAAGCCGGCCGCGAGCCCGAGGCGCGAGCGCTCGAGGAAACGTTTGTGTACGGCGCTCGCCAGCACGAGGTAACACAAGTGCGGTAAGGCGAACAGCACCCCGGCGACCGCCCCTGAGGTATCAGGCATCCGCTGCTCGATCAGCGCGATCAGGTACGGGAACGAGATGATCGTCGCGAAGACGAAGGCGAACTCGAAGAAGTAGAGCAGTCGCAAGGTCCGCAGCGACGGCGGCGGTTGCGCGGGCAAGTCCTCATGCTCTTCAACGATGGGCTGGTCGGGCTCAGGCAGCAGCACCAGCAGTACGGCGGCCGCCAGCGGCAGCACGGCCATGAGCAGGTACTGGCGATGCGGCGAGATCCACGGACTCAGCGAGCCGACCAGGATCGGCGCGACGACCAAGGCGGCTCGGGCGCTGCCCTGCATCAACGTGAGCGCCTTCGACAGCTTGTCGCCGGTCAGCGCCGCGGCCAGATAACCGTTGCTGGCGGCAAACGTCCCACCGAGGAACCCCTGCAGGACGAGCGCCAGCGTGAACGCCGGCAAACTGTTCGCCAGCCCTGCGGCCAGGAAGGCGATCGACAACCCGAGCTGAGCCCGCAGCAGCAACCGCTTGCGTCCGTACCGGTCGGCCAGCCGGCCCCAGAACGGCGCGCCGATCGCGCTGAACACGGTCGGAACGACATACAGCAGACCTGCCCAGCGTCCGGTCTGATCCCCGAGCGACGGCAGGATCTCAGTCAAGTACGGCGGCAGCCCGAGCGCCGCGAACGACGCCACGAAGTAGCAGCCGGCGATCGCCGGAACATGGGCCCGACTGAGCTCGGGCCGCGGTCGCGCGTCGACCGGCCTCGCAGCGAGAAGAGTCACCGCGCGAGCCGCAAGTAGTTCGGGCCGGTCGTGTAGTGCTTGTTGATGTCGGCTGCGCCGGACCGCTGCTTGCTCAGCAGCGTGCCGGCGGTGACCATCGCCTTCACCGGCAGCCGGTCAGCCTCCAACAGGTTTGCTCGCAGCGAGTCGCCGACCGGACCGAGCCGGTCGACGGCCTCGGTGAGGCGGGTGCGCAGGAGGTCAACCATGGCGCGGTCTCCCCGGGCAAAGGCGAGGGACGCCGTACAGAGATGGACGGTGATCGTGGTGAAGAGGTCGGTGAGGGCGCGGTCGTCGTCGCTGAACATCCGCGGATCGGTGAACTCACCCGGGTCCGACCAGCGCTGACGGTTGATCCGCAGACCGTCATTGTCCTTGTACAGCAGGCGAATCCGGGTGACGCCGTCGACGCGGTCGAAGATCACCGAGGTGTTCTGCTGGTGCGACTCCAGGGCGATCCCGTAGCCGAACAGTGTGGTCTGCCAGTCCAGCAGCAGCGTGATGAGAGCGTCGTACAGGTCGAGGAGTTTGCCGTCGTAGAAGCGGTCGGCGAGATGCTCGACAACCAGGCGACCGCTCGGGGCCTGCGTTGCAAAGGCAGCCAGCGGGACGGTCAAGACGTCGTCGAGACCGTCCGGGTAGCGGCGCAGCAGGACCGCGAAGAGCTCGTGGCCGCTCTCGAAGTAGGTTTGCTCATCAGCGTTCAGGATCGTGGTGGCGAACCGCGGTTCGCGCGCGATGATCCCGTGCATCAGCCGCTCCCCCGCGGCCCCGTCGACGAGCACACCGGCCTTGATCGTCCGGCGGTTGCGGGCACCGAGCGTCGCCGTTGCCAACGGCAACTTCAGGTGAAAGCGCGGATCCTGGACAACCGCCACCGTCCGGGTGGACAACGTCGGTACGACGTCCAGATACGGAAGCGGACCGAGGATGCCGTCCACCGGCTCAGTCAGCGGATGAATCGGGAGGGTCGTGTGATCGGTGAGCTCGGGCAGCCCGATGTCGGCAACAGTCGGCCACCAGTCCGGCCAATCGGCCTTCGCCGGCCCCGGTACGGCGACCCAGCGCAGCTGAAAGGTCGGATGGAACTCAGGCGTGTACGCCCGCACCTGGTCCGGCGTCAGTCCGATCCGGCCGCGTGCCGTCGGGTAGACGGGGTGATCGAGGAAGGCGGCCAGCGTGTCGAACGCCAGCGAGCCCCCGAGCCCCGTCCACTCGGTCGGATCATCGCCGTACCGGTCCGCGAGCTCAGCCAGCACTCCCGCCTGGACCTCGTCGTGCAACTCCATCGTGGCCAGCGTCTGCCGGCATTCGTCCGCGAACGTGTCATAGCCGCCGCGGTCCTCGGGGTCAGCCAGCTCCCGCAGTACGGCGAGGATGTCGTCGAGTGCGGTGAGCTCCGTGCCGTCGACCTCGAGCACCGGCCGGCGAGCGGCGTACTCGGACTGGAAGCCTTCCTCGACAACCGGTACCGCGAGTACCCGACCACCGAGCTCCAACTGGAGCCTCCGATCGACGAGCGTGCTGCGCGTGCGGAGCCCGAGCACATCTTCACGGATCAACGTCGAGAGAACACGCAAGCCCAAGGTTGCAGCCGCGGTCACCGGATGTCCCAGACGTTGGCGCTGACGAACTCCTGCGCAATCCGCTGCAACGCGGCTTGATCCGGCCCGATGCCTTGGATCACACCGAGGTAGTCGCGGTTGGTGCGGTAGTGCGGATGCTCCGCGCCGATCTCGCGGAAGGTGCGGTAGGACAGCGCGATCCCGTCGACCGTCCGGTCGAACGGCTCCGGCGCCGCGGTCAGCGTTCCGGCCCGGTCGGCACAGACGTAGAGGCTGTACGACGTCAGGTCGGTCCGGGCCCGGAGATCCGCGGGAAGCGGCTCCCCGAGGTGGACCCGCAGCACGTGCTCGAAGTACGGGATGCCGAGGATCTGCTCGAGCGCGAGGTCCATCCGGTCGCCGATCGCGCGGTAGTTGACCTCGATCAGCCGAGCCCGCCCGTCGGGCTGGACGACGAACTCGGTATGGCAGGCACCGAACCCGACCCCGAGCGCGTCGAGCTGGGCCAGCACCTGATCGGTTTGCGGGTGTGCTCCGGCAAATTCCAGCGACAGCTCGATGAACGCCGGCGGCTCGGAGACGGCGGTCCGAAAACCACCGATCACCTGCAAGGTCGTGCCGTCGCCGAGTGTCTCCAGCGTGCACAGCTGACCGGCCAGGAACTCCTCGACCAGCAGTACGGCGTCCGGCCGGCGCTCGTGCACCTCCGCGGCGAACTGGACCAGACCGTCGAGATCGTTGACGAGTGCAACATCCTCACTGGCGACGCCCTCGCGAGGCTTCACAACACACGGAAACGGGATCCCGCTGAGCATTGCCGGATCCTGCCCCGGCGCGAGCTCGGCGGCCCAGACCGTGTCGAGGCCGGCCGCGCTCAGGCACCGCCGGGTCTCCGCCTTGTTCTTGGCGCGGAACGCCGCCTGCCAGTCCTTCCCCGGAAGTCCGAAGTACTGCGCCACCAACGCCGCCTGCGTCTGCAGGTGATCGCTGTTGGTGAAGACCGCGTTCGGCGCGTCGTGGCGGGAGATTTCGCTGATCACGGCCCGGAAATCCCGAACCGCGCACTCCCGCAGCTCCGGCGGGTGCGGAAAGTCCTTGTAGGCCTGGCGATGCGCGTCGACCGAGTCTGTCAGCACGATGACCTCGAGCCCGAGGCGCGCCGCCGCGGGCAGAAAGCCTTCGGTGACGGAATCGGTCGGATTGAGGGCGAGCAGGTACAGCCGCATACCGAACGAGTCCTCCTGAGCTGGGCGAGTGACTCGATCTTCTTCGGTAAGGCTATCCTTAGTCAATCCAGGCGGGCCCCGAACGGCGAGAGCTCCGTCACGCCCTGAGCTGGTGCCAGGTGTCGCGACCGAAGGACCAGATCAGGGCGAGCAGGCCGACGGCGGGCAGGACGGCAAGGCGGCCGTCGGCGGCGAGGTCGGGGAACAGGCCTGCCATGAGGATTGCCACCACCAGCAGGATGGCTTGGCCGAGGCCGATCACACGGCGAACCTGGCTGAAGGGCAGCGGAGCTCGCAGCGGCGGGAGGAAGACGGCGGCGAGGAGATAGAGGTAACGCAAGGCGCCGATGGCGAGCACCCACCAATCCGCCACGTCGAAGACCAGCAGGCCGACGCACAGCACCATCGTGATGGCCGCGTCGGTCTCGTTGTCGAACCAGGCACCGAAGCGGCTGACCTCGTTCCGCCGGCGGGCGATCCGGCCGTCGACGCCGTCGAGGATGAGGCAGACCGTGGCCACCGCGGCGACCGGGATCGCCGAGCCCCAGGCGAACAGCGCGACGATGCCGAGCCCACCGAGCCCTCTGATCGAGGTCACGGTGTTCGCCAGACCGAACCGGGTCACAGCGGCAACCAGCCGGTGACGTGGTGCCAATGTTTGCCCTCGGCAAGATGATCGGCGATGGCCCGCTCCAGGCGCGTACGGCGGGGCAACTCCGCATCGGGTGGCAGGTCGAAGACGAACGTGATGACCTCCTCGTCGGCCTGGGACACGACTGTCTCGGGGGTGAAGCGGCGTTGGAAGCCGAGGATGTTGGAGTCGGCCGGCAGGTACTCCGCCAACTGCGGGTCGAGCAGCCAGGACGTGCAGACGGCCCGCTTGTACTCCTCGGCCGGGAAGTGCCTGGCGAAGAACGGACGGGCCGCGGCGAGGGATTCGTCGACCGCCTCCGGGGTGAGCGGACCGTCGCCGGGAACATGAATGTCGAGAACCGGCTCGCCGTGCCGGGTGGTCCGGTCGAACTGGAGGCGACCGAGCCGGTAGATACTGCCGCGGAAGTGGCGGTCGAACCAATACGGACGAATGATCTGTCCGTCGCGGACCCGGGAACCGAGCTGCCGCATCGTTGCCTGCGACACCTCGCGCGGGATGCCTCGCGCGGCATGCCAGGCGAGCACCTCCGGCAGGATCGTCAGGTAAGCGCACAGCGGCAGCGTCCCGCTGTCGTCCGGCCAGTCGGCTCGGCCGTCGAGCGTCCCGAGGTCGCGCCGGAGCCTCGCGACCGCCGCCGCGAGCTGCTGCTCGTCCGGCGGCGACGCGAGCACGGCGGCCTGTTCCGCTTCCGGAACGCCGACCCACTCCATCAGTTCACGCATTCACCACGACCTTCAGATAGCCGCCACCCACCGGCACCGCTGGGACCGGTTGGTTGTTCAGCGTCACCGACCGTACGCCGGGCGCGTAGATCCGCACGTCCACGGGGGTCGGCGCCGCGGCAGACCGTCGTACGTCGATCCGGAGGGTGTCACCGGCGTACTCGATCGAGGCGTTGTCCAGCCTCCGCGCCGCCTCGACGTACGTGCGGCCGTCGACGGCGACCTTGGCTCGCTGCAGGAGGTCGATGCTCTGCACCGACGTGGTCCGCTTCACCAGGGCGAAACCTTCGTCGTACAAGAGATCGTCACGACCGGCCGCCAGGTCGATCCGCACGTGCCCGTCCGCGACCCGCTGCACGGACGAGACCTTGGGTGACGTCTCCAGCAGCGTCGTGTACCGCGTCGCCGTGACGCCCTCGCGCCGGGCCAGGACGAACGGGATCGCCGTACCGGTGGAGGCAGTCCCTGGGCCGGTCTCGTGCAGGACGGTCGTCGGCTCCGGCTCCAACGCGGTCAGCTTCAGACCGCTCGACCAGGTCCCGGTCCACCGGCCGTCCGCAGCGGTGCCCTGGGCAACGTTCTTCAGCAGGTGGTAGCCGAAGTTCGTGTTGTTCGGGTCGAGCACGCAGCACGGCGCCTCGGTCATCGGGACCGTTCCGATCGTCAGCGCGCCGGCGCCGTGCCAGGACTGGTCGAACCGGTGCGGTTTGGTGCCTTTGGCATCGAAGACGTCCAGCGCGTAGTCGTCGGTCAGCAGCACCGCGCGCTCCAGCTCGACATCGCTCAAGGCCGGGACACTGGCGTACGCACCCTTGACCTCCGCGTCGGCGACCTGCAGTCGCGGCGTGCTGCCGAAGTACTTGAGGCTGCCACGCAGGTTCCGGTCCTGACTGGTCCCGTCCACGACGACGGTGTTGTGCGAGACCGTCTCGCGGTACCAGTTCTCCGTCAGGTCGGCGTTGGAGGCGCCGTACACCTGGCCGAGGTCGGTCGACTGCAGCTCACTGGCACCGACCACATCGAGATGCAGCTTGTCGGCGTGACCGTGGGTGCCGCCCGCGATGCCGTAGTCGAGCCGCAAGTAGTTCGCCTGGAAGGCGTCTATTCCGTGCTCGAAGCTCAGCACTGCCCGGACGGCTGAGGTTCGCACCTTGACCGTCTGGGTCGGCACCTCGGCCTGCACCCGGAACTTCCCTGCCTTGGTCCCCAGCACGGCGCCGTCCTTGTCCAGGAAGGTCAGCTGCACTGGGCCGGCTCCGCTCAGCGTCAGCGATCCGACGTTGCCACCACGAACAGGAACCTCACGCCGGCCGTCAACCAGCAACTGGTTCGTCCACAGGTCGACCTGGTCGAACCACAGCGTCCCGGTCCCCCGCTCGCTGCCGAGGCTGAGCCGGACGCTGCGAGTCGCCATCGGCACAGTCGCGTCCACGTCGTACGCCGTCCAGTCCGCGTCCCGCCGCAATGCCACACTCTTCGTCGCCAACGCCGTACCGCGCCCATCCAGGAAGGTCACGGTCACCCGACCGGCCGTCGCCGCCGAGGTCTTGGCCATCGCGGACAACCTGATGGTCGGCGTCTTGCGCCCGTCGAGCGGAACGTCCTGCCGCAGTCCATGCCAGCCGGCGAGATCACCCGCGACCTTCGCCGCACGCTTGCCGTCCATCACGACATCCGTCACCCACGACGCACCCTCCAACATCCAGTACGCCGGTACGCCGTTCGCCGCTGTGGACTCGTCCTCCAGCCCTGGGTTCGGGGCGAGGTTCCGCCCGTTGTGCGACTGCAGAACCGCCTCACCGAGACTGGCGAAGTTCGTGCTCCCGACCCGCAACCCCGAACTCGCCGGGATGCTGTCGGCGCCGTACCGCAGTGCCCAACGATCGGTCCGCGGCACCTTCGCGTTCGTGTATGCATAGTCGAGAGCGGCCGCAAACCGCGGATCGCCGTACCGGCCGTAGGCGAACTCGGCGAACTGCGTGAAGCTGACGCCGAACCGCCGCCCCCAGTTACCGCCGTCGCCTGCCGCCGGAACGGTCAGATCGGGATACAGGTAGGGCAGCAAGGCCGTGTACATCTGCTTGAACCGCGGATCGCCGAGGTAGTCGTGCTCCCCGCGAGCTGCGATGGCCAGACTCGTCAGCGCCTGTAACGCATAGACGTGGTAGCTGGCCGAACCCTCCCACCACCAGCCGTCGTCCATCCGGGCCTTGTTCAGCAGGAACTCCAGCCCGTCCTCGGAGTCCCGCAATGCATACTCCCGGTACGCCGCGTCGCCGATCGCCGCCCCGATAGCGTAGATCCCGGCGTCGTTCCAGGCTTGGAAGTTCGAGGTCGACGTCGGCCACGACATCATCAGGTCGGCCATCGGCCGGAGCAGGTTCTGCTCGATCTCCACTCGCTCGGCAGGAGTCAGCGATTCGTGGATCAGGTCGTAGGCGTCGACCAGCGCGATCGACGACACCGCCTCGTCCAGCACCTGGTAGTGCACCCGGCCGTAGAGCGCGTTCAACGGCACCGAGACGAACTGATCGGCGTAGTAGCGCAGGAGGTCCCGCGCCTTCGCGGCGTACCGCGGGTCGGCCGTCAACTGATAGGCGAGCCCGAGGTCCGCAGCACCCTGCGCCGCGTTGTAGTGCCAGGTCTCGATCCAGGCGCTGTCATAGGGCTCGCCGGTGTAGACCTTCCCGTCGATCGGACAGGTGTGCTCGGTCGGCTTGTCGTAGTCGAACCGCAGGCTGGTGTTCGTGCCCGGGCACTTGTAGTTGCCGGTCCAGGCGTTGTGGAACATCGTCTTGTCGAGCGGTCGCGGCAACCAGTTGTCCGCCTCGGTCTTCACCACCTTGGTGAAGGCATCGTTCGCCCAGCCTTGGTCCTTGACCTTCTGCCGCAAGGCGTCGATTTCGCTTGCTGTGTTGAAAACCTGCGGCTTCTCGCCACGTCCGGCCGCAGTCGCGACGGCTGTCTGGAGCCACGCGAGCTGGGTCAGCTCCGGTGCACCAGCCGGTGTCGCGACCAGCTTGACCTCGCGCGTCGTACCGGCGGGCAGTCCTTCCGGTGTAGCGACAAAGACCTTGACCTGGGCAGCCGCGCCAGGAGCCAGCGTGATCGAGTCCGCTTCAAGCCTGGCCGAGTACGGCGCGGCCGCCGACTGGTCGAGGCTCAGGCGGAACGTCTCCGTGGTGTCGCGGCGGTTGGTGATCGTCGTGTAGTGCACGACCTCGGAGCCGGCGGCGACCGACTTGGTGACGGTGTCCGGCGAGATCCAGCTCGACTCCGTACTGACGCTCACGTTGTCGATCCACGCCGTGCCGGTCGCGTTGGTGACGGTCGGGATGACCTGGATCCGCTTGGTTTTGGCAGGCAACCGCATCGTGCCGGAGATCCGGGACCAGCCGCGGCTTCCGGTGATGACGCCGGCGATGATCGACGAGCCCGTGTAAACGGTCTGGCCGTTCTCGACGTACGAGAAGCTGAGGCTGACGCGGAGTCCGCCCGGGACGTCGGTGAAGTCCGACGACACCAGTTGATCGGTCTTCACGTCGGCTGCGACCGTCACCACCGGCCAGACGGCCTGGTCGACCTGCGTGGTCACGAAGCCGCCGACCTTCTTCCCGGCCACGCCTTTCAGCCGCATCGCGCCGTCGCTGAGGTCGTAGACCTGACTCAGGTACGGCGTGCACCAGCCGGCTGCCGGGCAGTTCGGATCGGTCGTCGTGGTGTCGAAGCCGGAGTTGGTCACCAGGTTGACCGGCGCACTCGCCGCAACCCGTACGTCGTCGAAGCGGACCGTGCCGACGGCGCGGTCGAGCGCCACGCTGACGAACGCCGACACCGTCCCCGCGGGCACTGCATAGGTCGCTGTCTGCTCGGTCCAGTCCTGGGTGCCCTGCAACCGGACACCCTGCCAGGCCTTCACTCCGGCCGCGTTGACGAAGGCGATGTAGAGCTTGGCCGCGTTGTCGGGCGTCGCTCCTTGCACCACACCGTCGAGCTTGACCTGCGCGGACAGCGTCACTCGAGCCGTGCGGCGGCCGTCCAGCCCGAACGAAGCTGAGTTCGCGCCCTCCCAGCCGGTCCCGGTGGTGGAGGTGACCTTGAGTGCGCGCTCGCCCTGCTGCGCGATGGAGTCCACGGTCGCCCGCGCCGACGCGGTCCATCCGCTCGGCGTCGCCGCCGCCTCGAACCCCGGGTTCACGATGAAGTTGCCGCTAGCAACAGAGCCGGTCGCCTGCGAGATCGCCGCCAGCCCCTCGATCCGCGCCGGCGGCGCCGCGCTCGCGCTCACTGGTTGAAGCACCGCCGCGATCAACGCAGCCGACAGCAGATAAGCCCTCACAGCTGCACCAACTCTCGAGTCGCCGCGCCGCAGGAGGCACGGATGACCAGCCGCGGACGCAGCTGCACCTGATGGATGGGAGCCGTCTCGCCCTGGGTGAGGCGGCGCAGCAGCAGCTCGGCGGCGAGCGCTCCGACCTCGGCCTTCGGCGGCGAGACGGCGGTCAGCGGCACTTCCCCCAGGTCGGCCACTTCGTCGTCGTAGGCGACGATCGCGAGATCGCCGGGGATATCGAGACCGAGCCGGCGCGCATGCAGGACCAGCGCCGAGGCGTCCCGGTCTCCCAGGCAGAAGACCGCGCTGACCTGGTTGTCGACGCAGGTCCGGGCGTACTCGGCGATCTCCTCGCTGCTCCAGACCTCACGACGCTGGTTGACCTCGGCAACCACCGGCAGTCCGAACTCCGTGATCGCCGCGTCGAAGCCCGCCTGCACGGCATCCGCCGTACCGGTGCGGAGGCGGCCGAGGTGCCCGATCCGCGTGTGGCCCAGCTCAGTCAGGTGCCGCACAGCGGCGTACGCACCGCCTTGGTGATTGGTGCACACGTACGGCGTGGCGTCGTCCAGCGTGGGATTCGGCGGCCGGCGTTCGATCAGGACGTACGGAACCGGCAGATCAGGCAGGTCCTCGAAGAAGAGGTCGGGGTCGTCCATCAGATGCAGGTTCGGCACCAGCAGCAGGCCGTCGACACCGGCCTGGAGCAGCTGCCGGGTCTGCTCGGCCTCCACGTCGAGGTTGTACTCCGAGCTCGACAGGATCACGCGGACCCCGGCCGGGCTGAGGACCCGCTCGATCCCCTCGATCACCTTCGGGTAGAAGTACGACGTCGACGGCACCAGCACTCCGACGAAGCGGCGCTGCAGCCGGATGCCCGACGGCTGCGCCAGGACGTACGTCCCGGAGCCCTGCCGCCGCTGGACGATGTCGTCCTCGATCAGCAGATCGACCGCCCGCCGGACGGTGTTGATCCCGACCCCGGCCGTCCGGGCCAGCTCCGGTTCGGTCGGCAACCGGCCGCCGACCGTCCACACGCCGGCCGCGATCTGCTCGCGCAACTGCTCGGCCAGCGCCCGGAACTTCATTCCGCGCGGCACCTCGGCCAACCCCTGCTCGCTCGTCATGCGGCCATCCTGAAAGGCAATTCCTCCCTCGTCAAGGCGTGTATTAGGAATGAATTGCGAACTCTTGACGAGAAATGCTCAGGGGCCCACGCTGAGCGGCACAGCGCTGCTAGTAATTCATTCTCTCAATGGAAGGTTTCCGATGAGGCGAAGAATCCGCTCACTGGCCCTGCTCACCGCCCTCTCCCTGCTCGCCGCAGGGCTCGCCCAGGCTCCGGCCTCGGGCGGCACCACCGCCCTGCTGATCAACACGTTCGAACGACCGGCGTCGCAATCGGCGTACACGTTGGCCGATTGGAAAACCGACGGCTGGACCGCCGACTGGGACGAAGGAATGAGCACCCGGACCTGGATCGACGGCGTCAATTTCCATCACAACGGCTCCAAATCACTGCGGGTTTTCTATCCGAAAGGCAAGATCGGTCCGGCCGACTCCGGTGCGCAGGCACCGTTCCAGCTGACTCCGGCACGCGAGTACTACGTCTCGCAATGGGTGCGGTTCAGCAGCGACTTCAGCTGGGGCACCACCGAGTACGCCGGCAAGGTCGGCGTCGGACTGGCCGGCGGCAAATCTTGCTCCGGCGGCCAGCCGTGCGACGGCTACAACGGCTTCACGTCGCGGCTGATCTGGCGCAGCGGCGGAC
Source organism: Kribbella sp. NPDC005582 (assembly GCF_040605415.1). NCBI lineage: Bacteria > Bacillati > Actinomycetota > Actinomycetes > Propionibacteriales > Kribbellaceae > Kribbella > Kribbella sp. NPDC005582. Next base: position 1,017,290 of record NZ_JBEXCU010000002.1, on the reverse strand, counting down.
AGGCGGCCATCTACTACTACAGCCTGAACCACAACGGCGAGTACGGCGACTACCAGAACCTCACCAACAGCTCCGGAGCCGGCCTGAGATGGCCACGCGGCTCCTGGGTGAACGTCATCCAGCGCTTCCGGGTGAACACCGTGACGAACGGTGTGGCCAATCCGGATGGTCAGATCCAGGTCTGGTTCAACGGCGTCTCGGCCGCGAACATCTCGGGCCTGCGGTTCGTCCGTAACGGCGACCAGGTCGACAAGGCGTACTTCTCGTCGTTCGCCGGCGGGGCGACCGCCTCGTTCGCCCCGGCCAACGACTCCTGGATCTGGTACGACGACCTGAAGGTCTCCACCCGGGCGTCGGACATCTGCGAGCTCAGCTCCTGCTGAACCTCGGCAGGACGATGCCGACGGCAACCAAGAGGACCAGCGCGGCCAGCCGCAGACCCAAGGCATAGCCACTGGTCAACGCCTCGGGACTGCTGCTCGCACCGGAGTGGTGCAGGGCAGCGGTCCCGAAGGCGGCCAGCCCGAGCGAGGCGCCGATCTGCCGGGTGCTGTTCAGCAGCCCGGACGCCGTACCGGCCTCGTGCGGTGCGACGTCCGCAGTTGCGGTCGACACGACGGGACCGAGACACAGACCGAAGCCGATGCTGGCGACTATCGACGGACCGAGCACGTTGACGAGGAAACTGCCGTCGGCCGAGATGAGACTGAACCAGGCGAACCCGATCGCCGTCATCAGTGCACCTCCGGCCATCAATCGCTGAGCTTGGAACCGATCGCCGAGCTTGACTGCGAGGAACGCCCCGACGACAACGCCCAGCGCGAACGGCAGGAACATCACGCCGGACAGTGCAGGTCCGTGACCGAGCACGCGTTGCAGGTAGAGCGACATGAAGTAGAACGACGAGGCCATCGCCGCGCCGACGAGCAAGTTGAAGGCGTTGGCCGCACTCACCGAGCGATACCTGAACAAGCCCAGCCGAAGCAGCGGCTCCCGCTTCGTGGTCCGCTCGACCATCACGAACGCGATCAGCAAAATCACGGCTGCCCCGAGCGTGATTGCCGTCGTGATCGAGGCCCACCCGACGCGTTCGGTACGCACGACGCCGAAGACCAACGTCGTCAGCCCACTGGTAGCCAGCACCGCACCCAGTACGTCGGGGCGGCCGGTGGGCTGACCTGGTACGTCGGCCTGGACTCGGACCGCGAGGAAGTACGCGACCGCGGCCATCGGCACGCTGAGGAACATCACCCACCGCCAGCCGAGGTACTCCGTCAGCAGACCACCGGCCAGCACTCCGAGGGCGCCACCGGCTGCGTTCATCGCACTCCAGATACCGAAGGCACGCACGCGTTCGCGGCCGCCCGGAAAGGTTGCCGTGAGCAACGCAAGCGCCGCCGGAGCCAGCGCGGCCGCGCCGATCCCCTGCGCGGCCCGGGCGGCGATCAGCTGGCCGGGCGTCTGCGCGAAGCCGCCGAGCAGCGACGCCAGACCGAACAGCAGCAGCCCGAACAGGAGAACGCGACGGCGCCCGTACCGGTCGGCCGCCTTGCCCCCGAGCAGGAGCAGGCCGCCGAAGGTGAGCGCGTAGGCATGGATCACCCAGGTCAGGTTGACGGCGCTGAAGCCGAGTCCGTCGGCGATCTGCGGAAGACCGACGTTCACCACGGACAGGTCCAGCGACACCATGAACTGCACGACTGCCACGGCGGCCAACGTCAAGCCGGGCCGCGGTGGCGCGATCGAATCAGTGGACTTTAGGAACATGTTCCGAAAGTAGCACATCCGGATCGTGGATGATGGGCGAGTGCCCCCATCGAAGGCTCCGAACGGCCGCACCGGCCGGCCACCGGTCACCTCGCGCGCCGAGATCCTGGCCGCGGCCCGCCGGCTGATCGACCAGGACAGCTGGGAGCGTCTGACCGTCCGCAAGCTCGCCGCCGAGCTCGGGATCGGGACCACGACGCTCTACCACCACGTCCGCGACAAGGAAGACCTGCTGCTCCTCGTCCTCAACGAGTACGCCGGGCAGCTCCCCCGGCCCGAGCTGCCTGCGGGCCCCCAGGACCGCATCGTTGCCGCGGCGACCTTTCTGCACGACGCGTTCGCCACCTGGCCCTGGGCCGTCGAGGTCCTCACCGCCGACGGGTTCGTCGGCCTGCTCGACGACGCGGCCCTCTGGCCGGTGGAAGCGATCGTCGCGGCCGCCATCGACGCCGGCTGCACCCAGCAGCAAGCCGTCGTCGCGTTCCGCAGCATCTGGTACTACACCGTCGGCGAGATCCTCGTCCGCGCTCGCTCCCCACACCGCCCGGTCACCGGCGCCGAGCTCCACTTCGACTTCCCGGCCAACCTTGACCCGGCCCAGACCCCGCATCTCACCGCCATCGGCGCGGACTGGAAAACGTACGCCGCTGCCGATACCTATCCCCACGGCCTCCGAGCCCTGGTCAACGGGCTGCTCCCGAGCGCGACCTAAACTCCTGCCGGTGAACATTTCTCATGTGGTCTGGGACTGGAACGGCACCTTGCTGCACGACAACGACATCGTGCTGGCCGCGGTCAACGAGGTGTTCACCGAGTTCGGCGGGACCGCGATCACGTGGGCGGAGTGGCAGGCGGCGTACACGCGGCCGATGCGCGTCTCGTACGAGACGATCCTGGCGCGGGTGCTCGACGAGGAGGAGTGGGCGCGGGTCGACAAGCTCTACCACGACCGGTACGACGCCCTGCTCGCCGAATCCGGACTCGCCGACGGAGCGCAGACAGTGCTCAAGGAGGTGGCCGGGTCCGGGCGGACGCAGTCGCTGCTGTCGATGTGGTTCCACGACCGGCTGACGCCGACGATCGACGAGTACGGCCTGACGTCGTACTTCACCCGGATCGACGGGCTGGTCGCCGAGGTCGGCGGCGGTTCGAAGGCGGACAGCCTGGTCCGGCATCTCGAGGCGCAGCACCTCGACCCGGCCGGCGTCGTACTGATCGGTGACGTGGTCGACGACGCCGACGCGGCCCGCGCGGCCGGTGCCGGCAGCATCCTGGTGAGCACCGGCGCGATGAGCCGCGAGGCGCTCGAAGCGACCGGCTGCCTGGTCACCGGCTCCATCCAGGACGCTGTCGCGCTACTGCGGTAGGCGCATGGATCCTCAGGTCGCGGGCACCGGAACCGCAGAGCCTACGAACGGAGGAGACCGTGAAGATCGGGTACTTCCTGTCGAGCGAGGAGTACACGCCGGCCCAGCTGATCGAGCAGGCCAAGATGGCGGAGGACGCCGGGTTCGACGGGCTGTGGATCAGTGACCACTTCCACCCGTGGAACGACGAGCAGGGCCAGAGCGCCTTCGTCTGGTCGACGATCGGGGCGATCTCGCAGGTGTGCGAGTTGCCGGTCACGACCGCGGTGACGTGCCCGACCGTGCGGATCCATCCGGTCGTGATCGCCCAGGCGGCGGCCACCAGCGCCGTTCTGCTGAACGGGCGGTTCCGGCTCGGCATCGGCACCGGCGAGGCCCTGAACGAGCACATCCTCGGGACGGTCTGGCCGACGGTCGACGTCCGGCTGGAGATGCTCGAGGAAGCGGTCGAGGTGATGCGACGGTTGTGGACGGAGGAGGGGTTCGTCTCCCACCACGGGAAGCACTACACCGTGGACACCGCCCGGATCTACACCCGGCCGGACGAGCCGTTGCCGATCTACATGTCCGGCTTCGGCCCCGAGGCCACCGATGTCGCCGCCCGGATCGCGGACGGCTACATCACGACCTCGCCCGACGCCGAACTGCTCGACCGCTTCCGCACCAACGGCGGCGGCAGCAAGCCCGCCCAGGCCGGGTTCAAGGTCAGCTACGCGCCGACCGAGGCCGAGGGCGCCGAACAGGCGCACCGGATCTGGGGCAACGCGGGCCTGCCGGGTGAGCTGGCCCAGGTGCTGCCGTCGCCGCGGCACTTCGAGCAGGCCAGTCAGCTGGTCACCAAGGAGGCGACGGCCAAGTCGGTCGCCTGCGGCCCGAAGGCCGACGACCACCTGGACGCCTTCACGCCGTACGTCGAGGCGGGGTTCGACGAGATCTACGTGGCCAACATGGGCCCGCACTCCGTCGACATGATGAATCTCTACCGCACCGAGGTACTCCCCGAACTGCGTCGCCGTCATCCCTAGGAGGACAACCATGAGTACGACGCCGATCCCACCCGTCCCGCCGCTGCCGGACCCGACCGATCCCGATCGCCCGTTCCCGGGCCAGGGCCGGCCGGACCTCGACCCGGATCCCGATCTCGATCCGTCGCCCGCGCCGGAACCCGATCCGGACGAGGACCCGAACGAGCAGCTCCCGCGCGACTGAGCCACCAAACGCACGACGATGCACTCCGAAACGCAAACCTGATCACAACTCGGACCGAAGCTCCCCGGGAGCGTGCAAACGCTTCCTTAGCTGTGGATACTGACGGCTGACACTCCTGCAGCGTGGGTGTCAGCCGTACCCACGCGTGCCCAGGAGTTTCTGCATGTTCGCGACCGACCCGGTGACGGGGAACAACACCGCCGCCGACTTCGCCCGGCTGGCGCTGGAGCTGCACAACCTCGACGGGGTGGAAGAGACGGTCGAAGCCGTCGTCGAGTTCGCCCTGCAGGCGTTGAGCTGCTCGTACGCCGGCCTGGCGCTCTGGGCGTCGCGATCCGCGCCCGAGATCGCCGCGGTGACCGACCCGGTCGTCGCCGATATCTACGAAGTCCAGCTCGGGAGTGGCGAAGGTCCGCTGATCACGTCGCTGGAGAGCCGGACCACCGTGCTGGTCCCGGACACTCTGTCCGAGGAGCGCTGGCCCGGGTGGGCCGCCAAGGTCGCTGCCCTCGGCGTGCGGAGCGTGCTGGACGTGCCGTTGATCTCCAGCGTCCCGGGTACGGGCCCGGTCGGCGTACTGGGCTTGTACAGCCCGGAGCCGGACGCCTTCGGACCCGACGACGAGGCCGTGGCGCACATCCTGGCCCGGCACGCGATGGTCGCCGTCGGCACCGCTCGGCACCAGGCCAACCTGACCCAGGCGGTGGACGCCCGCAAACTGGTCGGTCAGGCGATGGGCATCCTGATGGAACGCTTCGACATCAGCCCCGACCAGGCGTTCGCCGTCCTGCGCCGCTACTCCCAGGACACCAACACCAAGCTGCGCGATGTCGCCGCCGAGCTGATCGACACGCGGCGACTGCCCCGCTAGCGCCGAAGGGTCTCGCTGGGGGTCTCGCCGTACCGCTCCTTGTACGCCGATGCGAAGCGTCCGAGGTGGTGGAACCCCCAACGCGCCCCGACCGCCGTCACGGTCACCCGGCCCGGATCGGCGGCCAGCAACTCGGCTCTCGCCTCGGCCAGCCGAAGCTGCCGCAGGTAGGCCAGCGGCGTCGTCCCCAGGCTGCGCTGGAAGGCGCTCTGCACCGCGCGGACGGTGACCCCCGCGGCCGCGGCGATATCCCCGATACTGACCTCCCGGTCGACACTCGACTCCAGGAAGGTCAGCGCCCGCCGGACCGTCTGCGGACGGACGACATCCCGCCTGCCGGAGTCCATGGCGGTGTTGGGGAAGGCAGCCAGCACGCTCGACGCCAGCAGGTCTTCGACCGAGCGCAGCAACAACCGGGAGGTCCGGGCGGCCGGGTTCGGCAGAACGTCGTCGCTCAGGTAGCTGATCGTCCGCGTCACCTGTCCGGCCGCAGCTGCTGACCGCGGCCGGTGACCGAGCAACCGGACCGGTTCGCCCGGCCCGGCGACCCGGGTGAGCAGGGCCGGATCGAACATCGTGATGCTGCACCGAGCCCGGACCACCTTGCCGGCGTAAGGCCGGTCGGGCGGCGCGATCGACACCACGTCACCCGGCCCGAACGAGTCGCTCCACCCGTCCGTGCTGTGGTCCTGCAACGACCCGGACTCGACCACGCACAAGCAGATCCGGCCGAGCGGGTCCGCTTCGTACCGCATCTCGAACCCGAGCTCGAGCCGATCGAGACTGATCGAGGCCACCGCCTGCCGGCTGATCCGGGCACTGACGTCCTGGTCGGAGCTCCCGATCCGCATCTTCGTGTACGCCCGGTTCAGGAACGCCTCGGTGACCTCCAGATCACGGCTCTCGAACTTCAGGGATTCCACCAGACTCCCCCCACCGACTACCGCACTGCCGGCCCGATTCTTGAGCCGGAGGACATCGTAATCACCCTCCGCAACCGATCGGGCCATTGGGCCTACCGCTGCGCAAAGTTGTGTCTATAGGGCGAGAATGCGCGGCTTTGCGCTTGCACCGAGCAGGGCAGCAGCGGTTCGATAGCGGATGTGGAGCACACTCGGCAGGACGACGGAGTCTCGTACCGGACGTTGATCTGGCTCGCCGTGGCGGCGTTCTCGACCGGTATCGACGGCTACGTGCTGGCCGGGCTGCTGCCCGCCATCGCCGCCGACCTCGACGTCACCGAGCCGGCCGCCGGCCAGCTGATGACCGTCTTCGCGCTGACCTCCGCGATCGCGGCCCCGATCCTCGGTACGGCGACCAGCCGGTGGGAGCGCCGCCGGACGATCGCGTGGTCACTGGCCGTCTTCGTGATCGGCAACCTGGTCGTCGCCCTCGCGCCGAACTACGGGATCGCCCTCGGCGGCCGGGTGATCGCGGCGCTCGGCGGCTGCCTGCTGAACGCGGTCATGCTCGGCTACGTGATCGCGCAGACACCGATCCGGCACCGCGGCAAGGCGCTCTCGTTCGTCCTCGGCGGCTGGATGACCGCGACCGCGCTCGGCGTACCGGTCGGGCTGGTGATCGGGCAGTCCAACTGGCGCTTCCCGATGATCCTGGTCGCGGTGGTCGGCACGATCGCGCTGATCGGCATCCTGCTGAAGCTCCCGCACCTGCATCTTCCGGCCGGCACGTTGGCCGACCGGCTCCGGCCACTCGGCCAGCCGCGACTTCTGGCCGGCCTGCTCGTCACGGTCGGCATCCTGTGCAGCAGCTACACCTGTTTCACCTACGCGACGCTGATCTTCGGGCCGACCTTCAAGGCCGACTGGGCGATCATCGTGATCATGTTCGGCTACGGCCTGAGCAGCATGCTCGGGAACGCCGTGACCGGCCGGCTCACCGACCGCTTCACCCCGCTCCGAGTGCTGACCGTCGTTCTGGCCGGCCTGCTGCTGAATTCGATCGTGGGCAGCCTCTCGCTCGGCTACGCACCGCTCACGGCGGCCGCTGTGCTGGGGCTGCTGTGGTTCTTCGTGGCGGGTATCGGCAACGGTGGCGCCGCCGTCCCACAGCAGGCCCGGCTCGGCGCGCTCGCCCCGGATTCGGCCGCCATCGTGATGGCGCTCAACGGCAGCGCCATCTCACTCGGCGCGGCCCTGGGCGGCGGGCTCGGCGGAATCACCCTGGCCACCGGCGCACCGCCGCACGCCCTACTCGCCGTCGCCGCGACCATCCTCGCCGTCACGCTCGGCCTGCACCTGCTCGTCGCCCGCCAAACGCCTCAGGCGCGGTGATCAGCGGTCAGTTCGCGAGCAATCGCGAGGGTCTCCTGGTCCAACTCGGCAGGCTGCAGTACGGCGGTCTGGGCGTACGCAGCGCGTAGCCGCAGCTCGACCGCCTCGGCGCGCCCAGGCGCCTCGGCCGCGACCGAACCGACCGACGCCGGATCGAAGGGCAACTCCAACTGCCGGTAGATCTCAGTGAGTAACGGCCGCAACCTTTCGTCGTCGCCGAGCACGATCAACGCACTGAACAACCAGCCGTCGCGGACCACGCGTTGCCCGGTCCCGACGAGCTTGACCACACCGCGCGCGTTGACGCTGTGCGCGCCCGGACAGTACTCCCCCGGTACGGCGCCCACTCGCGCGTCGATCCCGAGATCACGGAGCAGACCGGCGTACAGGTCGCCGTACTGGGCGAAGCGGGTCTCCATGCCGTCCGGGGCCAGCCGCTCGTGCCGCACGTGGTCGACCACCAGCGCCTCGGTCGTGTAGGCGACCGGTCGCCCGCCGACCGCGCGGACCAACGGCTCGAAGCCGGCCTCCCGAGCGGTCGCGACGGCCGCGGTGAAGCCGGGCAGCCGGGTGTCCCGACGCCCGAAGACCACCACCGGAGCAGCTGGCCGATAGATCCGCAGTGCCTCCTCAATCGCTCCCTCCGAGGCCCGTCGTACCAGCGCGTGCGCGACCGCGAGCTCGAGAGCCCCTTCACCCTGCTGCACGGACCCCGAGTACACAAGCACCCCGGAATACTGCCATGGCCGATTTCGCCGGGGTCGGGGGTGCATTGTCTCGGGGTTCCGAAAGCTCTGGAAGAAGTTGACGGTGAGTACATCTTGACGGGGGCCGTCAACGTCTGACTACTCTTAGTGAGTAATCCGACGGGGTCGGGCAGCCGGCGTAACTGGGGCCGCCGAAGTCCGTATGCCACTCGTCGTCGACCGATCCGCCCGTCCCTTGCGACAGCTGATCCAGGCTGCGCGTCAGTGCTTCGTCATGCACTGACTCCCCGCAGCGTGGCGTTCTCACCCGCGCAGACCACGCCCGCCGTGGGGCTGCCGCATGCCCGCAGTCGATCGAACGGTGGTGTGTTTCATGACTCTGACGGAACCCGATGTGAGCGCTAACGGTCAGCCCCAGCTGAGCCTCGGTACGGCGGCCGCCCGCAATCTGGCCACGACCACCAAGTCCGAGCCGCAGATGCAGGGCATCACCTCCCGGTGGCTGCTCAAACTGCTGCCGTGGGTGGAGGCCAAGGGCGGCGCCTACCGGGTGAACCGCCGGCTGAGCTACGCCGTCGGTGACGGCCGGGTCACCTTCACCACCTCCGGTGCCGAGGTCCGCGTGATCCCGCAGGAGCTCTGCGAGCTGGGCATGTTGCGCAGCTTCGACGACGTCGAGGTGCTGTCCGCGCTGGCCGACCGGTTCGTCCAGCGCGATTTCCAGCCCGGTGACGTGATCGTCGAACGCGGTCAGCCGGCCGACCAGATCTGCCTGATCGCGCACGGCAAGGTGGACAAGATCGGCCTCGGCAAGTACGGCGACGAGGCCGTGCTCGAGACGCTGGTCGACGGCGACCACTTCACCTACCGGGCGATCCTGGAGTCCGACGACTTCTGGGAGTACACGGTCAAGGCGATCACGCCCGGCACGCTGCTGACATTGTCCCAGCAGTCGTTCGAGGAGCTGGTCGGCCAGTCCGACAGCCTGCGCGCGCACATCGAACAGTTCCGCAACAGCCCGGAGGCACCGAAGAACGAGTTCGGCGAGGCAGCCATCGAGTTGGCCGCCGGCCACGCGGGTGAAGCCGAACTGCCCGGCACGTACGTCGACTACGAGACCACGCCGCGCGAGTACGAGCTGAGCGTCGCGCAGACCGTGCTCCGGGTGCACACCCGGGTCGCGGATCTCTACAACCACCCGATGGACCAGACCGAGCAGCAGTTGCGGCTCACCATCGAGGCTCTGCGCGAGCGGCAGGAACACGAGATGGTCAACAACCGCGACTTCGGCCTGCTGCACAACGCGGATCTGAGCATGCGGATCCCGACCCGCAGCGGTCCGCCGACGCCCGGCGACATGGACGAGTTGCTCAGCCTGGTGTGGAAGGAGCCGGCCTTCTTCCTCGCGCACCCGCGCTCGATCGCCGCGTTCGGCCGCGAGTGCACCAAGGCCGGGATCTATCCGGACGCCATCGACGTCGGCGGACACCGGCTGCCCGCGTGGCGCGGCGTACCGATCTTCCCGTGCAACAAGCTCGGGATCAGCGACACCCGGACCAGCTCGATCCTGCTGATGCGCACCGGTGAGGACAACCAGGGTGTCGTCGGTCTGCACCAGACCGGCCTGCCGGACGAGTACGAGCCCGGTCTGTCGGTGCGGTTCATGAACATCAGCGAGAAAGCGATCATCAACTACCTGGTCAGCGCTTACTACTCGGCCGCGGTCCTGGTCCCGGATGCGCTAGGTGTCCTCGAGAACGTGGAAATCGGCCGCGAGGGCTGAGATGAGTCAGCAGCCCTACGAGCTGCCCGACTTCTATGTGCCCTACCCGGCCAGGATCAGTCCGCACCTGGAGGGAGCCCGGGCGCACAGCAAGTCCTGGGCCTACGAGTTCGACATGATCGACGTACCGCAGCAGGGCCACCACGTCTGGGACGAGCATGACTTCGACTCCCACGACTACGCGCTGCTGTGTGCCTACACCCACCCCGACGCGACCGGCCCGCAGCTGGATCTGGTCACCGACTGGTACGTCTGGGTCTTCTACTTCGACGACCACTTTCTCGAGCTGTACAAGAAGACCCGGGACATCCCGGCCGCGAAGGCGTACCTGGACCGGCTGCTGTTGTTCATGCCGGCCGAAGGTGAGATCACCGAAGTACCGGAGAATCCGGTGGAACGTGGTCTTGTCGACCTGTGGAACCGCACGATCCCGTCGATGTCGGCGGACTGGCGGCGGCGGTTCCGGCTGACCACAGAGGCTCTACTCGCCGAGTCCCTGTGGGAGCTGTCGAACATCAGCGCCGGCCGGATCGCCAACCCGATCGAGTACGTCGAGATGCGCCGCAAGGTCGGCGGCGCACCGTGGTCGGCGAACCTGGTCGAGTACGTGACGTCGGAGGTCCCGGAGGCGATCGCCGAGACCCGGCCGATGCACGTGCTCAGCGACACGTTCTCGGACGCCATCCACATGCGCAACGACCTCTTCTCGTACCAGCGTGAGGTCGAGGTGGAGGGCGAGGTCAACAACGCGGTGCTGGTGATGGAGACCTTCTTCGGTTGCCCGACGCAACGAGCGGCGAACCTGGTCAACGACATCCTCACCTCGCGGTTGCACCAGTTCGAGAGCACGGCCGTGGTCGAGGTCCCGATGCTGCTCGCCGAGCACGGCATCGATCCGCAGGGACAGCTCGACGTACTGAACTATGTGAAAGGACTGCAGGACTGGCAGTCCGGCGGTCACGAGTGGCATCTGCGGTCGAGCCGCTACATGAACAAGGGCGGCAAGGCGGCCACTACCGCCGGACTCGGTACGTCGGCGATGCGAATCGTCTCGTCGTTGGTGGCCACTGCCCCCTACCGCACGCGCAGCCACAGCTTCCGGCCGCACCAGCCGGTCGGGCCGACCGCCCTGCCGGAGATGTACATGCCGTTCAAGGCCAGGAGCAGCCCGCATCTGGACAGCGCCCGGTTCGAGGTCCTGCGGTGGGGTGAGCGAACCGGGATCACCGACGGCACGATCTGGGACGCGCGGATGCTCGAGGCGTTCGATCTGCCCCTGTGCGCGTCCGGCATCTTTCCGGACGCCTCGGCCGAGGAGCTCGCCCTGGCCAGTGAATGGCTGGCGTGGGGCACGTACGCCGACGACTACTACCCGGAGGTGTTCGGGCGGCGACGCGATCTGGCCAGTGCCAAGGTCACCACGGCGCGGCTGTCGGCGCTGATGCCGCTCGATCTCGTCGGTCCGCCACCGGTCGGTCCGCTGGAGGTGTCGCTGGCCGATCTGTGGCAGCGCACCGCCGGACCGATGTCGGCGGAGGACCGGCGATCCTTCCGCCAGGCGGTCGACACGATGACCGAGAGCTGGCTGTGGGAGCTCGCCAACCAGGCGCAGAACCGGATCCCCGATCCGGTCGACTACGTCGAGATGCGGCGCCGGACGTTCGGCTCGGACCTGACCATGAGTCTGTGCCGGATCGGTCACGGCCGGCAGGTCCCGCCGGAGGTGTACCGGTCACGGCCGGTCCAGGCGATGGAGAACGCGGCCGCCGACTACGCCTGCCTGCTGAACGATCTCTTCTCGTACCACAAGGAGATCCAGTACGACGGCGACTTCCACAACGGCGTGGCGGTCGTGCAGAACTTCCTCGCCTGCGGCAAGGACGAGGCAGTTGCCGTGGTCAACGACCTGATGACGGCCCGGATGCAGCAGTTCGAGCGCGTCACCGAGAACGACCTGCCGACGATGATCGCCGACTTCGGCCTCTCCGACGAAGTCGGGAACGCCGTGCTCGGCTACGCCGAGGAACTCCGCAACTGGATGTCCGGAATCCTCGTCTGGCACGAAGGCTGTCATCGCTACAAAGCCTCCGATCTGCCGCATCGCGCCGCCCAACCTCGCCGTCTTGGCATTCCGACCGGACCAGGCACCTCCGCCTTCCGAATCGCTAGAAAGGCCGGTGTTGCATGACCGTCGACCATCAAGAACAAGCCCAGCTCAGCCTCGGTACGGCGGCGGCGCGCAAGCTCGCGACGACGACCAAGTCCGTCCCGCAGATGCAGGGCATCAGCCCGCGCTGGTTGTTGCAGCTGCTCCCGTGGGTGGAAACCAAGGGCGCCGCGTTCCGCGTGAACCGGCGGACCACCTTCGCGGTCGGTGACGGCCGGCTGAGCTTCTCGGTCACCGGATCCGACGTCCGGGTGATTCCGGCCGAGCTCACCGAGCTACCGCCACTGCGCGGGTACGCCGATGAGGACGTGCTCAACGCGTTGGCCGGACGATTCCACCGCGAGGACGTGGAGCCGGGCCAGGTGATCGTCGAGTTCGGCAGCCGGGTGGACGACGTCGTACTGATTGCCCACGGCAAGGTCACGAAGACCGGAGTCGGCGAGTACGGCGCCGGTACCGATCTCGGAACTGTCGCCGACGGCGACCATCTCGGCGCGCAACTGCTGACCGAACCGCCGGAACACCTGTGGGAGTACACGGCGAAGGCTCTGACGAGTTGTGTGATCCTGCGCCTCAGCCGAGCCGACTTCACCGAACTGGTCGACCGTTCGGAGTCCTTGCGGACCCAGCTCGACGACTACCGGCAGCGGCCGAAGCACGCGCAGAACAAGGCCGGCGAGGCGGCGATCGACGTCGCCTCCGGTCATGCCGGCGAGGACGTGCTGCCCGGCACGTACGTCGACTACGACCCGGCGCCGCGGGAGTACGAGCTCAGCGTGGCGCAGACGATCCTGCGGGTGCAGACCCGGGTCGCGGACCTCTACAACGACCCGATGGATCAGACCGAGCAGCAACTTCGGCTGACCATCGAAGCGCTTCGCGAGCGGCAAGAGTGGGAGATGCTCAACAACCGCGAGTTCGGGTTGCTGCACAACGCCGACTACAGCCAGTGCATCTACACCCGCACCGGCCCACCGACGCCCGACGACTTCGACGAGCTGCTCACGCGGCGGCGCAAGCCGCGGTTGCTGCTGGCTCATCCGAAGGCGATCGCCGCGTTCGGCCGGGAGTGCACGAAGCGGCGGATCTACCCCGAGACGACCGTCGTCAACGGCAAGACCGTGCACGCGTGGCGCGGCGTACCGCTGCTGCCGTCGAACAAGATCCCGATCTCCGACACCAACACCACCTCGGTGCTGGTCCTGCGCACCGGCGCCGACGACGAGGGTGTCGTCGGATTGCACCAGACCGGTCTGCCGGACGAGTACGAACCGGGCCTGAACGTCCGGTTCCTCGGCATCAGCGACAAGGCAGTCATCTCGTACCTGGTCAGCACCTACTACTCGGTGGCTGTTCTCGTCCCGGACGCGCTGGGCGTTCTGGAAAACGTCGAGCTCGGTGGATGAGGAGCATTCTAGATGACATACATTTCCCACCCCACCGCCCCGGTCTCAACACTCCAGGAAACGACCAGCCAAGGTGACCGTTCGGCGGCCGAGGTGCTCGCGTGGAGCCGTGAGGTCGTCGACCCCGCGCTCCGCGCCGCGATAGCCACGCTCCCTCCGGCCACCCGCCGGATCGCCGACTACCACTTCGGCTGGGCCGACGAAGAGGGCCGGCCCGCCCACGCCGACAGTGGCAAGGCGATCCGTCCGGCCCTCGTGCTGCTCACTGCCCAAGCCGTCGGCGGTACGACGGAAGCTGCGCTTCCGGCCGCGGTCGCGGTCGAGCTGGTGCACAACTTCTCCTTGCTGCACGACGATGTGATGGACTGCGACACCTCTCGCCGGCACCGCGCGACCGCGTGGACGGTGTTCGGACTGGGGCCGGCGATCCTGGCCGGTGATGCGCTGCTCGGCCTGGCCTTCGACGTACTGGTCGGCAGCGGCCACCCGGCTCGGGGCGAGGCCGCGCGGATCCTCGGTGCCGCGGTTCAGGAGCTGGTCGACGGACAGTTGGCCGACGCGGAGTTCGAGACCCGGGACGACGTCGTACCGGCGGAGTGCGTGCGGATGGCTCAGCTCAAGACCGGCGCGCTCCTCGGATGCTGTACGGCGCTCGGTGCCCTGCTCGGCGGTGGCCGGCCCGACCAGATCGACCACCTTCGGTTGTACGGCGAAGATCTGGGACTCGCGTATCAGTACGCCGATGACCTGCTCGGCATCTGGGGGACGCCGAAGGTCACCGGCAAGCCGGTCTTCTCGGATCTGACCCGGCGGAAGAAGTCGTTGCCGGTCGTCACCGCGCTCGCCTCCGGTACGCCGGCCGCCCGCGAACTCGCCGCGCTGTACGCGCGGACCGACGAGTTGTCGCACGAGGACCTGACGACCGCGGCGGCACTCGTCGAGACCGCCGGCGGCCGCACCACCAGTCAGGCCCAGGCCGACGCCTTGGTGACCGAGGCGCTGGGCTCGTTGATCACCGCCGGCGCACTCGCGCCGGCGTCCGTCGAACTGGAAAGGCTGGCTCGGCTCGCAACTCGCCGTGATCACTGAAGGGGGGATTCGATGACGACCCGAAGAACCATCCTGCTCGCCGCACCCCGGTCGTTCTGTGCCGGGGTGGAGCGAGCGGTCGACATCGTCGAACGATTGCTCGCGGCCCGGTCCGGGCCGATCTACGTCCGCAAACAGATCGTCCACAACACCCGGGTCGTCGACGACCTTCGCCGGCGGGGGGCGATCTTCGTCGACGAACTCGACGAGGTGCCGGCGGGCGCCACGGTGGTGTTCTCCGCGCACGGGGTCGCGCCGATCGTCCACCGGGACGCGGCGCTGCGCGGACTCGACGTCGTGGACGCCACCTGCCCGCTCGTCACCAAGGTCCACGTCGAAGCCCGGCGGTACGCCGCGCGCGGCGACACCGTGGTCCTGATCGGACACGCCGGTCACGAGGAGGTGGCGGGGACCCTCGGCGAGGCGCCCGACCAGACGGTGCTGGTCGAGACGGTCGCCGACATCGACGCACTGCAGGTCGACGATCCGAACCGGGTCTCGTACCTGACCCAGACCACCCTGGCGGTCGACGAGACGACCGCCCTGATCGATGCCCTGCGCAACAAGTTTCCGGGTGCGCGGGGACCGGACACCGCCGATATCTGCTACGCCACCACCAACCGGCAAGCGGCGTTGTCGGTGATCGCCGAACAGGCCGAGCTGGTCCTCGTGGTCGGCTCGGCCAACTCGTCGAACTCGGTGCGCCTGGTCGAGCTCGCCGAGCGCAACGGAGCGACGGCGTACCTCGTGGACCGGGCGGACGACGTACCGGCCGCGTGGCTGGACGGTGTCCGCGTCGTCGGTCTGACGGCGGGTGCGTCGGCTCCGCCCGAGCTGGTGAACGAGGTGATCGAGCGGATCGCGTCGTGGGGTCCGGTCGAGGTGATCGAGCACGAAGTGACCCGGGAGACCGTCCGGTTCACGCTACCCCCGGCGGTGAGGCAAGCATGAGTCTGTACGTGAGCGGTGTGTTGTGGGTGGTCGGCATCATGATCGTCACCGGAGCACTGGCGCTGATCCTGCGCAAGGTCCGGCAGCGGATCGGCCGCGAGGCCAACAACGAAGTGGCCGGACAGGTCTTCACCGTGGTCGGTGGAGTCAACGTGGTGATCGCGGCGTTCGTGCTGATCTCGTTGTTCGACGGCATGGACACCGCGTCCAAGACGACGTACGACGAAGCCAACGCGTTGGTCGCGGTGCGCTGGTCCGGGAACGCGCTGGCCGAGCCGACCCGGTCCAAGGTCGAGAAGCTGACCAAGGAGTACGCGACCGTGGTCGCCGAGCGCGAGTGGCCGGCCATGCGGGACGGGCGCGAGGTCGGCGCCCAAGGCTGGACGCTGTTGTCGGAGCTGCAACGCACGCTCGAGCAGGCGAAGACGACGACCCAGCGTCAGGAAGACAGCCGGGCCGATGCGGCGAGCCAGGTCTGGAACGTGTACCAGGCCCGGCAGGAGCGGCTGAACTCCAGTGGTAGCGGAGTCAGTGCCGTGGTCTGGTTCGCGATCATGATCGGCAGCGTGATGTCAGTCGCGCTGATGTTCATGTTCGGCGGTCCGGGGCTGTACTCGTACGCGTTCATCGTGTCGATGCTGGCCGGCGCGATCGGGTTGCTGCTGTTCGCGATCTACCAGCTGCAGAACCCGTTCAGCGGCGGCGCCGATGTCGGCCCGGACGCGTTCCTGTCCGCGCTCTCGCGGCTGGGCGACAGTGGGTGAGCTGCGTCGGGCGCTCGCCTGCTCAGCGGCGGTCGCGGCGGCCGCGGGCGGGGTGGTCGTCGTGGCCACCCCGTCCCAGGCCGTGTCCCCCGAGTGCTCGTTCTTCGACTTCCGGTCGGCCGGATTGACGTCGTTGTCCCGGCTGGTCCGGGTCGACCTGCCGGCCGGTACGACGACCGATCTCGGCCGGCTCGATTACCAGGTCCAGGCGGCCGGGTACTCGAGCAGGCAGGAGCTCGTGTACGGCGTCGCGACCCGGGACAAGCACGGCTGGCTGCTCCGCCGGCCACGGTTGCTGACGATCAACAGCCGAGGCACGGTCACCGATCTGGGCGATGTACGGCGGGGTGTCGGGGGCCTCGCCGAACCGGTCGGTGGCGCCGTCTCGGGAACCAGGTTCTACGTGCGGGATGTACATCGGCTCTTCACGATCGACATCGATCCGGGGAGTCCGACGTACCGGAAGGTGGTGGGTGATGTGCGACTGAAACCTGTAGCGGCCGTGCTGTCGGTCGACGACTTCGGGGTGTCGCCGGTGAGCGGCACGCTGTACGGCGTCTCGACAACGGGGTACCCGGCGAAGCTGGTCAGTATCGACCCGGTGAGCGGCTCGGTGCGAACCGTCGCGTCGGTGCCGGGAATTCCGCGGCTGCACTCGTACAGCTCGGTGCTGGTCGGGGCATCGGGGGTGTACGCCGTCAATACCGGGTACGGGCGGCCGACCCGGGTGTTCCGGATCGGCTTCGACGGATCGTCGCGGGAACTCGGGTCGTGGCAGTCGATGGCGTTCAGCGAGGGGGCGGGTTGTCTGCCGCGGGTCGCGCCGCCACCACCGCCACCACCGCCCACTCCGGCCCCAACCCCGACTCCACAGGTCCCGAAGCCGACACCACGGCCGACCGCGACGCCGACCCCCGCTCCACCGCGGCCATCGGTGGTTCGGCCGACCTCCAGACCGACTCGGGTGGCGACTCCGGAGCCGACTCCGACGCCCGCACCGACACCTACGCCCACCGCTGAGCCGCAGGTGGTAGCGCCGCCTCCCCCAAGCCCAACGCCGACTCCTCCGCCGACAGTGCCCCGGCCTCCCGCCGTACCGCCGAAGGAGTTCGTCGCGGCACAACAGGCAGCAGCCGAGCAGCCGGTCACCGACCACACGGTGCAGGTCATGCGGCGCTGGTCGCTGGCAACCGTCATCCTGATCATGTCCGGCGGCGCCGCCATGGCGGCCTCACGCAGAATGCGGCGCCGGTGAACGCGCCCTGCGTCGAGGCCCGGCGCGACCACGAACTCGGCGTCCTGCACGATGCCTTGAGCAACGATTCCGGACTGATCCTGGTGATCGGCGAGTCCGGGGTCGGCAAGACGCATCTGCTGCGCCAGGTGGCCTCCCGGCACTCGGTTCCGTGGTTCATCACCCAATGCATCTCCGGTACGTCGTCGCTCACCGCCCTGCTCGAGGTTCTCGGCGTCGATCCGGCGGATCCCGACCGACGCAGCGCGGTCCTGCGCGGGCTCGCGACTCTCGGACCGATCGTGCTGGCGGTCGAGGACCTGCAGTGGGCAGACCCGGAGACCTTGCGATTGGTGCGCTTCATCGCCGCCCGACGCCCGCCCGGGGTCCATGTGGTGGTGACCTGCCGGCCGGAGGCCGTCGAGGCGAACTCGCTCGCCGAGCGGGTCACCGAGGTTCGGCTCGGTCCACTCGACGCCGGCGAGGTGCAGGCCGTGGCTGCGCGGCAACTGGGCGGGCATCAGCTGTCCCTCACCTTGGCCGAGGAGCTGACCCGACATAGTGGCGGTCTTCCCTTTGCAGTGCTCGAGTTTCTGCGGAGCGTGCAGCCTGGCTCTTCGGTCGAACACGACGTCCGCCGGGCTCTCGTCGAGACACCACCGCCAGTGGCGTTGCGGGCATCACTGGGGATCCGGATGCGCGAAGTTCCGGAGGCATGTCGACATGTCGTTCGGGCGGCGGCAGTGTTGACGACCGCCGCACCGGAGTACCTGCTCGGGACGGTGGCCGGGGTGACCGGACCGACGTTGACGACCGCCATCGATCACGCGCTGACCAGCGGGCTGCTGCACGAGCAGCGGCCCGGACTCTACGATCACCGGCACACGCTGGCTCGACGGGCGGTGCTGGCGATGTTGCCTCCGGACGAATTGCGGCGGTTGCACCGGCAGGCGGCCCGGGCGTTGATGGCGATCACGCCGACGCCGCATGCACGGATCGCCGAGCATGCCCGGAGGGGTGGCATGCTCGGCACCTGGCTCACCCATGCCGAACTGGCGGCGGATCATTCGATTGCCAATGGCAACTTTCTGGCCGGTTCCGATCAGCTGCTGGCGATGCTGGAGGTGACCGCGCTGCCGTGGGCGGATCGGGCCAGGCTCGCCACGAAGCTCGGCCGGACGGCGTTGGCCGACAATGCCCGCTGGGGCGAGGTGATCGCCGTACTGGGTGGGGTCTTGGCCGAGTCGGATCTTCCCGGGGTGGCGCGCGGCCGGTTGCGGTTGGTGCTCGGGTTGCTGTTGCACGATCGGGCCGGTGACATCCGGGCCGGACGTCGCGAGCTGTGTGCGGCGGTGCCGGAGCTGGACGGGGATCCGGGGTCGATCGCCTGGGCTTTGTCGGTGCTGGCAGTGCCGACACACGGTGGTGAGCCGATCGCTCAGCAACGGGTGTGGATGCGCCAGGCCAGGTCACTCGTGCAGGAGACGGTCGACGGGGTGACGCGGTTCGCCGTACGGACGAACGAAGCGCGGTTCCGGCTCGCCACGGGTGAGTTGGATCCGGCGCCCGGAGCGGAGGCAGCGGGCGCTCGCGCGTGGCTCGGGCAGCGGCAGAACTTCGCGAACGTGGGCACGGACCGGTACTCGCGAGCGGTGGTCGCGGCCGCGCAGGTGCGGGTGGCGTTCGCGGCGGCGGACTGGGCGACGCTCGAGGAACGGTTGACGCGGGCCAGGGTTGCGGCCGAAGGTCTGCCACTGGTGATGGCAGAGCTCGACCTGGTCGACGGCCGGCATCGACTGGCTCGCGGTGACGTTGCCGCCGGCAAGGAGATTCTGGAGACCGTGATCGCCCGGACTCCGATGGGACCGTGGCCGCTGCGCGCGGCGGCCGTGGCAGCCTGTCCCGGCGCCGACTTCGAGCAGTGCCTGGACGTCGTACGCCGGAAGGGTCTGTGGGCAGTGTCCGGCGATCTCGTCATCCAGATCTGTACGACGCTGATGCGGTCCGGCCGCGTCGAGAAGGCGACGGAGCTGGCCGATGAGTTCGTGGAGGCGGTGGGTGATGTGAACGCTCCCGCAGCCGCTGCGGCGGCGGCGTTGGTCGACGCCGTGGTCCGCCCGTCGATGCCTGCGTTCGGGCAGGCCGCGGCGCAGTACGCTGCGCTCGGCTGGCGCTACTACGAGTCCCTGGCGCATGAGCAGCTGGGGTACTACCTACTGGCTCAGGGAGATTCCGAGCATCTGATCACCACCGCCCGCGCGTACGACGCTCTGGGCGCGCGCGGGGATGGTGAGCGCTGCCGGGAGGCCCTGCGGGCGGCAGGGTTCGCCGCACCGCGCAAGCGTGGGCGCCGTGGGTACAACAACAAGCTCTCTCCGCGGGAGCTCGAAGTCGCCCGGCTGGCCGCCCAGGGCCTCACCAACCGCGAGATCGCCGACCGGCTGCAACTCTCGGTCAGCACGATCGAGGACCACATCACCAGTACGTTCCGCAAGCTCGGTGTCAGCCGCCGCAGCGGTCTCGGACCGTTGCTCTGAGCCACATGTCATGACATAGAGACACCAGGAGGTGTGAGATCCGCGGAAACGGGTAATGGCGGGGGCGCACTGTCCGACGAACCATCGAGAGAACGGGGAAAGACGATGGGTATTTTCGACAAGGCCAAGGACGCCCTCGGCGAGCACGGCGACAAGGTTGACGAGGGCATCGACAAGGCCGGTGACTTCGCCGACGAGAAGACCGGCGGCGAGCACGCGGACAAGATCGACCAGGGCCAGGAGTTCGCCAAGGACCGTCTCGACGGTCTCGGCGGCAACCAGGACGACAACGCCTGACCTCTCATCACCTCGAGCGGCCGCCTGTCCAGGCGGCCGCTCGTCGCGTACTGTGCAAGGCAGGTGCTGATGCAGGGGGGAACTGCTGATGGGTCGGCTACGCCGTGTGCTCGTTTGGATCTCGGGAGCTTCTGCTGGGCTGGGCGCCGCGCTCGCGGCGACGATTCCGTTCGAGGCGGAGCTGGTCGACATCTCCCGTCGCGGCGGTACGCCCGGCGCACATCATCTCGCCGTCGATCTCGCAGATCCGCTGTCCTGGCCGGTGGTTGCCGAAGACTTCGAACGGCGACTGACCGATTTCGCTGGGGATAAGGTTCTGTTCATCCACAGTGCGGCGACGCTGACCCCGCTGGGATCGGCCGATCGGGTGGACACCAAGCAGTACACGCACAACGTCCTGCTCAACTCGGCCGCTGCCCAGGTGCTGGGACACGCGTTCCTGAGCGCGGCCGCCCACACTTCCTGTGAGCAGCACCTGATCATGATCTCGTCCGGTGCCGCCGGCCGGCCCCATGAGGGCGAATCGAGTTACGGCGCCGGTAAGGCCGCCATCGATCAGTGGGTCCGCACAGTCGGCTTGGAGCAGGAGCGACGCGACCCTGGCTGCCGGGTGATCTCGGTGTCACCCGGTGCGATCGACACCGAGATGCAGGCCGAGCTGCGGGCCAGCTCGGAGGAGCAGGTGCCGGAATCGCAGCGTTTCCGGCAACTCGAGGCCGAGGGCCGGCTGGCCAAACCGGAGACCGTCGCCCGGACGATCTGGTCGCTACTCAATCGCGACGTCCCGAACGGCGCTGTGCTGCATGTCCGCGATCTCACTTGACGTGAGTCCGGCGGCGCTTAGGGTTGCAGCCTTGAATCACCGGTACGCCGGGGACCGGCTGCGGCACGGGCAGTACGACGGGATGGTCAGCGGACAGCACGAGAATGCCGCGCGCAAGCAACTGACTGAACTTCGACCGCGGATCGGCTCGATCGCCGAGAAGGTCGAGTGTCAGCACGATCACCGCGGAGACGTGTTCCTCCGTGGTCGCGGCCTCGAGCAGTACGGCGAAGCCGTCCGGATCGGTGAGTGCGTCGTCGGCGTGGACGGTGCCGAGCGTGTGTCCTTGGAGCCGAGCGGCCTCGGCGAGCAACTGCTGTTCCTTGCCGAGCTCGAAGTGACGCAGCGAGCATTGTCTGTGCACGTAGCCCAGAGCGAGCGGCATCGGCCGGGTGATCATCATGGTCTACTCACCTCCGCTCGTGGATTGCACCGACCGGGCCAGCCGGTGCACTTGCCGCCGCGTCGCCGGGTAGAGCTCGGCGTACGTGCGGAACAACGTCTCGTAGGTGGATGCGGTCGCCGGATCCGGGCGGACGGTGTGGTCGAGCCGCGCCCAATCGGTGTCCGGGGCGACCAGTCCGATTCCGATCGCGGCCAGCAGCGCGTCGCCGTACGGGGCTCCGATCGTCTCTGCGGGCACTTGTTGCTCGAGGCCACTGATGTCGCTGACGATCTGCGTCCAGAGCCCGCCTTGGGTGCCACCGCCGACGGCGACCACGCGGGCCGGTTGCCCGGCGGCGGCTTCGAACTCGGCGACGATCTGGCGCACACCGCAGGCGATGCCTTCGTAGGTCGCTCGCAGCAGGTGACCGCGGCCGTGCCGGAGTGTCAGTCCGGCGATCACACCACGCGCCAGTGGGTCGTAGATCGGCGTACGCTCGCCGCTGAAGTACGGGAGCATCACGAGGCCTTCGCTACCAGCCGGGACCGCAGCAGCCTCGCTCACCAGGGTTTCGAACGGCACTCCCCCGGTCAGATCTTGCAGCCAGGTGGTGATGATGCCGGAGGTCGCCATACCGGCAGCCAGGGTGTGTGAAGCGCGCTCGACGCCAGAGGTTGTCCAGAGCCCGCGCACGCTGGTCGGCGCGGTCAGCACCTGAACGAAGAACATGGTCGAGCCGTACATGAGCATCAGATCGCCGGGCTTGCGAACGCCCACGCTGAACGCCTCGGCCCACGCGTCGACTGTGCCGGCGACCACCGGTGTCCCCTTGGCGAGTCCGGTCGCGGCAGCGGCCGCCTCGTGGACGATGCCGACCTGCTCGGCCGGCCACACCAGCCGCGGCAACGCCAAGCCCGGCAGGACGGCCTCGACCCAGTCGGTCGCCCATCGCTGCTTGTGGATGTCGTAGAAGGGATCGCACTGGCTGGCGGTGTGGTGATCGAGCACCCACTCGCCCGTCAGCTGCGCGACGACGTACGTGTGGGCACTGAACCAACGGTCCTGCGGTCGCCAGTCGGACTCCGCCGTACGCCGGAGCCACGCGAGCTTGGGGCCGATCGCCTGGCTGGACAGGTCCTTGCCACAACGAGCCAGAATCGCGTCCGCGCCGAGCTGGGTCGTGATTTGGTTGATCTCCACGCTCGCGCGGGTATCGACGCCGTACAGAATGGCGGGACGTCGTGGCTTGAGGTTGTCGTCGGTCTGAACGACACACGGTCCGAGCCCGGAGACACAGACGGCCGCGATCCGCTGGTCCGGATGTGCTGCGGTCAGTTCGCGCAGCACCTCGACGACATCACCCCACCAGTCCCGCTCGGCATCCATCTCGGCCCAGCCAGGCCGCGGGAACACCGGCGCATGATCGCGCCGCGCGACGGCCAGCACCACGCCGTCCTGCGTGGTCAGCACAGCCTTTGTGCTGCCGGTCCCGATGTCGACGCCGATGAGGTGCGTCATGCGATCAGCCTGCGGCGTTGGAAGAGACCGGACAAGGCTGTTCCCCAGGTGTTCAGCAACACCATGGTGATCAGCAACAAACCTTGGCAGATGTTCACCACATGCGAGCTGACGCTGAGGGACAGCAGTCCGGCGCCCAGCAGTTGCATGGCGATCGCGGCGATCACAACCCCGGCGACGGTCAGGTAGCCGCCTTCCGGATCCACTCCAGCCAGTACGGCGATCACCACGGCGAGCAGCACGTACGACGAGCCGTAGTCGGAGTTCGCGCCACCGGCCCGAGCGGAGATGATCAGCCCGGCTACGCCACCGAGCGCACCGCTCATCACGTACGTCGCCAGCAGCACGCGCGCACGCCGGATGCCGCTGAAGTCGGCCGCGGTCGGGTTGGCGCCGACCAAGCGCATCCGGAAGCCCAGCGGAGTCTTGGCGACCACGATTCCGATGATCACGGCAACGATCAGCATCACCCAGAAGATCAGCGGTACGCCGGCCACTGTGAGCAAGGCGATCCGGGTGAACGACTCCGGGAGTCCCTTGACCACGGTCCCGCCCGATGCGACCAGCGCCAGGCCGGAGAAGAGCTGGCCGGTCGCGAGGGTGGCCAGGATCGGCGGGACGTGTTTGTAGCCGACCAGGAATCCGTTGACCGCTCCGCAGGCGAGTGCGACACCGATAGCGGCCAGGATCGCGAGGCCGGGTGCCTGGTGACCGTTCGCCATCATCAGCGCGGCGACGACACCGGAGAGGTTGGCGATCGACACGACGGACAGGTCGATTCCGGCGGTCAGCATCGTCAAAGCCATGGCCAGGCTGAGGATTCCGACCTCGGGGGACGCCAGCTCGACGTACTGGAGGTTCTGGCCGCTCAGGAAGACCGTGGGGTTCAGGATGCCGAAGACGACGATGATCGCGAAGGCGACGACGAGGAGCCGGACGAAGCTGGCGCGGGTGCCCATGGTGAGCAGGAGCCGGCGGAAGCGTTCAGGCATTGGTCACCTCCGGCGCCGGTGCGTCCAGGATCGGCCGGATGCGTTGCCGGCGGCTGATCGAGGTCTGCAGCAGGATGCCTCCGATCAGCAGCGCGCCGACGGCCGCTCGCTGCCAGATCGTCGGGATGCCGAGCGGGACCAGCGAGGCGGTCACCAGCGAGATCAGCAGTACGCCGAGCACCGCGCCGCGGACAGTGCCCTTGCCACCGGTGATCGCGACGCCACCGAGTACGACGGCGGCCAGAGTGTCCAGCTCGCGGCCCATGAACGTGGTCGGATCCGCGCGCCCGCTCAACGTGATCGAGATGATCCCCGCCAGCCCGGCCACCGCACCGGCGATCGCGAACACCAGCACCCGCGTCCGCGGTACCGAGATCGCCGCACGGGAAGCCGCCTCGGCGTCACCGCCGACCGCGAACACACTCCGGCCGGCGATCGTGAACCGCAGGAACGCCCACACCAGGACGCAGACCACGAGCACCACCAGGATCAGCACGTTGAGACTCGTGGTCCCGCGAACCTCGCCCTTCACGGTGATCAGGTGCGTGGTGCCGAGTGTCTGCAGCGGCTGCGGGAGGATCGAGATCACCTCACCGCCGACGAACGCGAACATCGCGCCGAGGTAGATCGAGCTGGTCGCCAGCGTGGCGATCAGGACCGACGTACGGGCCACGATCACCACGGCCGCGTTGATCAGGCCGAGGCCGAGGCCGATCGCCGTACTGAGCGCGAATGCTCCCAGGACGTCCTGTGGTCCGTACTTGATCGTGGTGTAGGCGGAAAGGATGCCGACGGCAAGGAACGAGACGTCGATACCGCCGGAGACCACGACCAGCATCACGCCGACCGCGAACAGGATCCCGACCATCGAGGCGGTGAGCACGTTGAACAGCGTCTGCAACCCGAAGAAGTCCGGGAACTTGAGGCTGACGCCGACCACCAGGAGCGCCATCAGCCCGACCAGGAGCAGCTCCTGGTTCGCCATCACCCGTCTCACGCCGTCACCGCCGCGACCACGGTGTCCTCGCGGAGCTGGTCGCCGCTGAGCTCGCGGACGATCCGGCCGCTGCGCACGACGAGGATCCGGTGGCACATCGAGATCAGCTCCGGAACGTCGTCGCTGATGATCAGCACCCCGAGCCCTTGCAGGGACTGGGCGTTCAGTACGCCGAGGATGTCGAACTTGCTGCCGACATCGACGCCGACGGTCGGGCCGTTGAGGATCAGCACCTTTGGTTCGCCGACCAGCCACTTGCCGAGCAGCACGCGCTGCGCGTTGCCGCCCGAGAGCGAGCGGACCGGGTCGGTCAGTTTGCCGAGCTTGATCCGCAGGTCGCGAACCACCCGCGCCTTCCGCCGTTCGATCGCTTCGGACCGGAGGAAGCCGCGCCGGGCCGGCAGATGGGTCGCGACGATGTTGTCGCCGATCGGCTGGTCCAGGAACAGGCCCTGAGTCAGCCGATCCTCAGGCACGTAACCGATCCCGGCCTCGACCGCATCACTGAGACCACGCACGCGAACCGGCCTGCCGAGCACCTTGATCGTGCCGGTCCGGGCAGGCCGGATCCCGCAGATGGCCTCCGCAATCTCGGTGCGGCCGGAACCGAGCAGCCCGGCGAGACCGACGATCTCGCCCTGGCCGATCTCCAGATCGACGTCTGCGAACAGCGGTTCGCGACTCAGCCCGGTCACCTTGAGCGCCGGGGCTCGGCCCTTGTTGCGGGGCGCGACCCGGTCGAAG
Organism: Kribbella sp. NPDC005582; assembly: GCF_040605415.1. Taxonomy (NCBI): domain Bacteria; kingdom Bacillati; phylum Actinomycetota; class Actinomycetes; order Propionibacteriales; family Kribbellaceae; genus Kribbella; species Kribbella sp. NPDC005582. Next base: position 991,388 of record NZ_JBEXCU010000002.1, on the reverse strand, counting down.
CTCTGACTGCCGCGGCCGGTCATCGTCTCGGCCAGCGACGCATGGGTGAACTCGTCCGGCCGGCCGCTCGTCACGACCGCGCCGTTGCGCAGGACGGTGACCCGCTCGGCTATCGAGAAGATCTCTTGCATCTTGTGCGAGATGAACGCCAGCGCGACCCCGGCCTCCTTCAGCCTGCCGACCGCCGCGAACAGCGCGTCCACCTCCTTCCAGGTGAGCGCGGTCGTCGGCTCGTCCATCGCGATGAACTTCGCCTCGTGCGCCAGCGCCCGCGCGATCGCCGTCAACTGCCGCTCGGCGACAGTCAGCTCGCCGACCGGGATGTCGAGCTCGATGTCCACACCGAGCCGTACGACGGCCCGCTCCGCCAGAGTGCGGGCCGCCGTACGGGAATAGAGACGCCGGCCGCCGGCCACCGCACCGGGCAGGGCGATGTTCTCGGCGGCGGTGAGGTTCGGCATCAGGCTGAAGTCCTGGTAGATGACCTCGATCCCCGCCGAGAGTGCCTGGCGCGGCGTGAGGTGGTCGTACGTCGTACCGGCCACGACGACCTGGCCGGACGTCGGGCGGTAGGCGCCGCTGATCACCTTCAGCAGCGTGGACTTGCCGCAGCCGTTCTCACCGGCGATGCAGTGCACCTCGCCCGGGCGGAACGCGACGCTGACGTCGGTCAGTGCCTTGACGCCTCCGAAGCGCTTGGAGACGCCGACCGCCTCGACGATGGGAGCTGACATCGGAACCCGCTCAGAAGTCGTAGTTGCCGATCTCGGCCTTGGTCAGCACCAGCATGGCGTCACCGAGGAAGACCTTGGGGTTCTGCGGCGAGACTGCGAGCTTGTTGTAACCCTTCACGCCCAGGTCGGTGCCGTCGGCGAGCTGCTTGCCATCGACCAGCAGCTTGGCCGCGCTCAGCATCGCCTCACCGGCGAGCTGGGGATCCCACAGATAGATCGCGTCGATCGAGCCGTCGTCGACGAACGACTTGGTCTGCGACGGGACGCCGGTGCCGAACACGCAGGTGTCGTTCTGCAGGCCGGCCTCCTTCACCGCGCGGGCGATTCCGGGGATGTCCTCGGACGACGCGCCCTGGAAGCCGGCCAGCTTCGGGTGCGCCTGCAGGAGCTCCTTGGCCTTGCGGTACGCCTGGTCGCCGTTGTTGTTCGACTCGACCGGGGCACTCACCCGCTTCATGCCGGGGAACTTCTGCTGCTGCAGCCCGTACGCCGCCTCGGTCCAGGCCATGTGGGTCGCTGCGGTCAACGTGCCGACGAACTGGACGTACTCGCCGCTGTTCTTCATGCAGGCGGCGAGATCGGTCATGATCTTCTGCCCGTACTTCGCGTTGTCGAACGCCTCGATGTCCGCGTCGACGTCGGTCAACGCCGGCGCCTCGTGGGTGACCACCTTGATCCCGGCCGCCCGTGCCTGCTTGATCACCGGGATCACCGAGCTCGGATCCGACGGGACGATTGCCAGCGCGGCCGGCTTCTGTGCGATCAAGCCCTGGATCAGGCTGACCTGCTGCTCGGGGCTGTTCGTCGACGGCCCGGTCTGGCTCGCGGTGACGCCTGCGTCGGTGGCGAACTGCTTGACGCCGGTGTTCATCCGGTCGAACCACGCGATGCCGGTCAGCTTCACCACGTTGATGTAGGCGCCGCCCGCACTGGATGCGGAGGAGGGGTTTCCGGCGGGCGGCGCCGTCGTGCCTTGGTCGACCGTCCCGCACCCGGCCAGTATCGCGATCAGTACCGCGCCGGGCACTAGCAGTGACGGTCTGAGCATGCGAAACTCCCTCGGGTGCGTGAGGCGAACCAAGCGTTTGATAGTGCACGGTTCTGCACGACTTGCTGCACGAATTCGTGCAGGATGCCTCACTCTGGCGGCTGGTTCCGGTCGATGTCAATGGTGAGTGACGACCCGATTCCGGGCAGTTGCGACCTTACGGCCTGGTGACCGATGGTTTACAGTCGAGCACCAACTCGCGAGACCGGAGGGAGGCGACGGATGCGGTTGCGGCTGAATGCTCGGCAGCGAGCGATCCTCCGTGAGGTCGAGGGCCGCGAGTACGTCGAGGTCAAGGACCTCGCGCACCGGCTCGACGTCGACGTCTCCACCATCCGCCGGGACCTCCAAGGACTCGTCCGCGACGACCTGGTCGAACGCCTGCACGGCGGGGTCCGCCGCCGTACCGCGGACAGCCCGCCGGTCGCCTTCGCCACCACGCCCGACAGCGGCGTCGACGCGATCGCGCACACCGCGCGCCGGATGGTCCGCAACGGTGACCGGATCGCCCTCGGCGCCGGCGTCTGCATCGACCGCCTGGTCGGCACCCTGTTCGACCTCGAGGACCTGACCGTCGTCACCACCGACCTCCAGTCCGCCGAACGCCTCAGCCGCCAGCCCAACATCCGTGTCGTCATCGCCGGCGGCGAACTCCGCGACGCCCCCGGCTCCACCGTCGTCTCCGGCGCCGCCACCGCCGAGTTCCTCGCCGCCCAGCAGGCCGACTGGGTCTTCCTCGAGGTCGACGGCATCCACCCCTTCGCGGGCATCACCACCTCGCACGCCTGGCACGTCTCCACCGCCCGCGCCCTGCTCTCAGCCGGCGACCGCCGCGTCGGCCTCGCCCGCTCCCAAGCCTTCGGCGCCCGCTGCGTCGGCTTCATCGCCGAAGCCTCCGAACTCGACCTCGTCATCACCGACGACCGCCTCACCGACGCCGAACTCCCCGCCTTCGCCGGCCGCATCGTCCGAGCCTCCCTCGACCCCACCGACGACTGGCGCACCGAACAACCCCCGACCTACCACCCACCCCGCCGCCTCTGAATCGTCCAGGGCGGACCTCCAGGCCATCACAATCGGCCGGCCGGGCAGTGCTCAGGCGTGGACGCGTCTGACGCGGACAGTTGTGATGGCGTGGGCGTCCGGAGGGGACTCGGTCAGTCGGTGATGGCTCGGGAGAGGTAGACGGCGGCGATGAAGGTGCGGAAGAGGTCTAGGGGGTCGTCGGCGCGGAGGGCGACGGTGGTTTCGGCTGTGCGGGTTGCGTTGCGGAGGGCGGTGGTCAGGTCGGCGTGGGCTTGGGTGTGGAAGCGGACGGTTAGCTCGGGTGGGGTGGCGAGCTCCGGCGGGCGGTGGGTGCTCAGGTGGTCGAGGGCGCGGCGGGCGCCTTCGTGGATGAGCTCACGGGCGCGGTCGGGGTGGAGGGAGAGGGCCGCGTTGTGGGAGACCGATTGTTTGACGACGATGCCTTCGGCGGCGGGACAGAAGGGCCGGGCTTCGTCGATGGTCACCTGGTCGCCGGTGATCAGCACAACCGGTACGCCGTAAGCCCGCGCCACCAGCGCATTGACCGCGGCCTCGCCGGCGACGACGCCGTTCAGCCGCACCTCGGCAATCGCTCGCGGGTTGTACGTGTGATGAAGAACCGACGACGTGGCGCCCGCAGAGCCGTGGTACGAGATGAAGAAGATCGCATCGAACGACGCGTCGAGTCCCTCCATCATGTACATCGGCTTGTGCCGCCCGGACAGGTAACTCGCCCGGCCATGCAGTTCGTCCGGCCGAAGGTTCTGCATCGTCGAGTGCGAGTCGTTCACCAGGAACTCAGTCGCCCCGGCCTCGAGCGCACCATCGATCGCGGCATTCACCTCGGCCTGCAACTGCCCCCGGTAGTACTCGTACTCCGGACTCGGCGCCCGGCACTGCGACCAGTCGACCACCCCGGCCGTACCTTCCATGTCCGTCGACAAGAAGACCTTCATCCCGCCGACTTTACGCGGCGGCGGTGGAGAACTGGGTCGCGTGGAGTTCGGCGTACAGGCCGCCGGCGGCGAGCAGCTGCTCATGCGTGCCGTGTTCGCGGATGCGGCCGTCGTCCAGCACGAGAATCTGGTCGGCGTTCCGGATGGTGGAGAGCCTGTGCGCAATCACGAGCGAGGTCCGGCCGGCCAAAGCGTTGGCCAGAGCAGCTTGTACGGCGGCCTCCGACTCGGAGTCGAGGTGAGCGGTGGCCTCGTCGAGGATGACGATCGACGGCGACTTGAGGAGCAGACGAGCGATGGCCAGGCGCTGACGTTCGCCACCGGAAAGTCGGTAGCCGCGGTCGCCGACGACCGTGTCGAGACCGTCGGGCAGGCTGTCGACGAGGGTAGCGATCTGGGCGGCGGCGAGAGCGTCGTGGAGCTCGGCATCGGTTGCGTCCGGGCGGGCCAGCAGCAGGTTGGAGCGAATCGTGTCGTGATACATGTGCGAGTCCTGAGTGACCACACCGATCACGTCGCGCAGCGACCGCTGCGACACCTCGCGCACGTCTTGTCCGCCGACCAGGATCGCGCCGCCGGTGACGTCGTACATGCGGGAGACCAGCGCGGCGAGTGTCGTCTTGCCTGCACCGGATGGGCCGACGACGGCCACCATCTCACCAGGCCGTACGGCGAAGCTGACGCCCTTGAGCACCTCTTCACCGGTCTCGGCCGACAGCGTCGCGACCGACTCCAGGGAAGCGAGGGAGACCTCGGCCGCCGACGGGTAATGGAAGCGGACCTGGTCGAACTCGATCGACGGTTCGGCATCGGCCGGGAGCTCGCGGGCATCCTTGCGGTCGGCAACCATCGGCGCGAGGTCGAGCACCTCGAGCACGCGCTCGAAGCTGACCAGCGTGGTCATGATGTCGACCTGGACGTTGGACAATGCGGTCAGCGGGCCGTAGAGCCTGGTCAGGTAGGCGGTCAACGCGACGACCGTCCCGATCCCGAGCGCACCCTCGACCGCGAAGACGCCGCCGACGCCGTACACGAGGGCGACGGCGAGCGCGGCGACCAGTGTGAGCGAGACGCGGAAGATCCCGGCGTACATGGACGTGGTGACGCCGATGTCGCGGACCCGCGCAGCCTTGTCCGCGAAGTCCTTGGACGATTCCTGGCTGCGACCGAAGATCTTGGCCAGCATGGCACCGGCGACGTTGAAGCGCTCGGTCATGGTCTGCGCCATGGTCGCGTTGAGCTTGTACGTCTCGGCCGTTGCCGCGCGCAACCGTCCGGCCATCAGCCGGGCCGGGAGTATGAACAGCGGCAGCAGCACCAGCGCGAGCAAGGTGATCTGCCACGACATCACGAACATCGCGGCGAGTACGAGGGTGACGCTGAGGACGTTGCTGACCACGTTCGACAGGGTCGAAGTGAAGGCTTGCTGGGCGCCGAGGACATCACCGTTGAGGCGCTGGATGAGCGCTCCGGTCTGCGTCCGGCTGAAGAAGGCGACCGGCATCTGCTGCACGTGGTCGAAGACCGAAGTGCGCAGGTCGTAGACGAGTCCTTCGCCGATCCGCGCGGAGAACCAGCGCTGGGCCAGCGTGACACCGCTGCTGACGATCGCGAGCAGAGCGACGACGAGCGCGAGCCAGATCACTAGCGCGGTGTTCTTGGGCACGATGCCGCGGTCGATGATCGCGCGGTACAGCAGCGGAGTGGCCGCGCCGGCACTGGCGTCGATCGCGACAAGGACGAGGAAGGCGGCCAGATAGCCGCGATAAGGAACGGCGAATCCGGCGATGCGGCGCAGTGTGCCCGCGGAGAGTTTGTGGTGCCGGACAGAGGAGTCCTTCAGCAGGGAGCGCATCGCTCGCCCACCGCCGCCTCCCCCACCGGGCATTCCGGAGATCTGTGACATCGAGGCCCTTCGGTTCAGGATCAGATATAGTGAGGTTACCTCACTATGAGGCAACCTCACAAGATCCCGACCGATTAGGCTTCGCCCGTGAACGCTCCCGACGACACCGCGGAACAGATCGCCGCCCGGCTCGACGGCCTGGTCCGCCGCCAGCGCCGCGCCACCAAGGTCGAGGTCGGCGGCGTCACCCACGGCCGGATGCGCGTCCTCCGCACCCTCGACCACGCCGATCGCCCCCTACGCCTGAGCGAGCTCGCCACCCAGCTCGGCATCGTCCCCCGCTCGGCCACCTCGGTCGTCGACGACCTCGAAGCCGCCGACCTGGTGGCCCGCCACCCCGACCCCGCCGACCGCCGCGCGACCCTCGTCGCCCTCACCCCGGCCGGCATCGACCTCCTCACGACCGTCCGCCGTACCCGCCGCGACGCCATGGTCACCCTCCTCGACCGCCTCACCCCCGCCGAGCAGTCCACCCTGCTACGACTACTGAACCGCCTCGCCGACGACTGACGACTTCCCCGAGGTCCGGTACGGCGATCGATAGCATCCGACCGTGCTGAGCGTTTGGTGGGACGGCGCCGTCCGCGCGCTACTAGCGGCCGCCGGAGTCGTGCTGCTGCCGGTGTTGTGGGTGCCCAACTTCTTGGACACCATGACCAGGCCGGCGTTGCTCGGATGGGACGTCCTGGCCCTCGTCTTCCTGAGCCGCCAGCTGTGGATCATGCGGCGCGGCCGGGTGGCGCCCGACACCGAGGGAGCACCGAAGTGGTTGCCCTCGGCACGGTGGATGCGACCGCGCTTCGGCGCACTCCTCGTGGCCAGCGCGGCCGGCCTGTCCAGCGGACTGCTGATCGTCTCGATCGACATCGAGGAGACCGGCGACTGGTACATCTGGATCATCCGCTTGCTGGCGGCAACGACCGTCATCCTGGCGTGGCTGATCCTGCACGCCGGCTATGCCATGCACTACGCGAACATCTATTTCGCGAGCGGTCACGGCATCAAGTTCCCGGGGACGGAGAAGCCGAACTTCCTCGACTTCGCGTACTTCGCGTTCACGATCGGAGCGACGTTCGCGACCTCCGATGTCGAGGTCACGAACCGCCGCATCCGGCACGCGGTGATCTGGCACTCGGTGCTGTCGTTCTTCTACAACGCCGCCGTCCTGGGAATCGCGATCGGCGCCTTCACCGGCAAATAACCCCTCCCCTCCCCTCGCCCCCCGCCTCATCCGCCCACCCCAAACCGGTTCGGGGAGAACCCACCCCCCCAAACCCGGCCGACATCCACCCCAAACCGGTTTGGGGCGGGATGGAGGCGGTGGGTGGGTCAGGCGGGGCGGAGGTGGTTGACGATGCCGTCGATGTCTTCGATCATGCGGTGGGCGCGGATCTCGTGGCCGCCGGGGTCCTCGTACGCCGTGAAGGCGATACCGGCCTGGTCGAGGGCGGCGCGGAACTCGCGGTGGCCGGCCAGGACCTGGGTTTCGTTGGCGTAGTTGAAGGGGTCGGGGCCGGGGGAGGTTCCGGCGACCAGGAAGATGCGTTTGCCGCGGTAGCGCTCGATGTTCTGCATCGGGTTGTCCATCGAGACCCGGGCCTCGTCCCACGGTACGCCGTACACGGTGTCGCCGTTGAGGTCGACGGCGGCGGACGAGGTGTTGGCCCAGTGGACGACCAGGCCGCTGTCGCGGCGGACGCTGGCGGGTCCGGAGTGCGAGCTGACCGAGGCGAAGTGCCCGTAGTACTTGGCGGTGTACTTCAGCGCGCCGAAGCCGCCCATCGAGAAGCCGGAGACCGCGCGCCCGGCGAACTCGGCGTACGTGCGGAAGTTGGCGTCGATCCAGGGGATCAACTGGTTGAGGTGGAAGCTCTCCCAGTTGCGCGGGCCGACGTTGGTGGTGACCGGGTTGGAGTACCAGCCGGCTTTGCCGCCGTCAGGCATCACGACGATGACCGGCTTGCCTGCGATCCAGGCCCGGACGCCGGCGGCGTCGAAGGTGATGAAGTCCTGCAGACCCCCGTGCAGCAGGTAGAGAACGGGATACCGCCGATCGCCACTCTCGTGATACCCATCGGGCAGCAGCACGTTCACCGCGGGCTGCCAGCCGATCTCGGCGGTCTGGAAGCGGTAGTACCACATCCGCGGATCGTTCTGGTTGCTGTCGACGATGTGCAGGCCGAAGCCGTCGTCGGCAGCATTGGCCGCGGCCGAAGTGGCCAGAATGGTTCCGGCGCCGAGGCCGGTCGCGACAGTCAGGCCGCCGGCGGCTTTGAGCAGGGTTCTCCGGGTGGGGCGGTGGTCATTCACCATGATCTCCTGGGGAGAGTAGGGACAGTCACCGTAAGTCACGGTGCAGATCTAAGTTAGTACCATAACTTAGGGGTCAGCAGGTCAGAGGAGAGTTGTGACAGGCACTTCGCCCCGGCGGAAGACCGGCGGTCGGCAGGCGCAGATCGGGCTCGCGGACATCGAGCGCGAAGGACTGCGGCTCGGCCTCGCGAACCTCACCGTGAACGGCGTCGCCACCGCGCTCGGCGTCACGCCGGCCGCGCTCTACCGCCATGTCGACGGCAAGCTCGGTCTCGAGTCACTGGTCGGCGAAGCGGTCCTCGCCGAGCTGCACATCGTCGACGATCCGGCCGACGACCTCGATGCCCACCTGCTGTCGTTCGCCCAGCAGCTCCGCACCTTCGTCCTCGATCGGCCGGGACTGGCGGCGTACATGCAAGGGCTGTTTCCGCGCGGCGCTGCCGGGCTGAGGCTGCAACGCGAGGCGGTGGAGGCGCTCGGACGACGCGGGTACGGCGCCGCCGGCGCAGTCATGCTGTCGGGGACGGTCGCCTCCCTCGCCATCAACCTGGCCGCGGCCGAGGAGCGCCACCGCCCGTACCACGAAGGCCCGCACCAGCGGGAGCTCGAGAAGGTCTACGCCCTGCTCGCCGCCGACGAGGTCCTCGCGCCGGTCCACGCGGAGCTGCCCGCGATCTCCAGCGGCGACTACTTCTCGATGGTGATGACCGCCTGCATCCGCGGCCTGACGACCGCCGCCCCGCCCGACCGGTCCGTGGCCGAGATCCTCACCGGCCTCGGCCTGGTCGATTGAGCGATTCGCTCAATCGACCGAGGGTCCGGAGGTCCTGATGATCTTCTGCAGGCATGCGTATTGCGAAAACAACCCCTGCTGAAGCTGCGCAGTTGCTACGGGACGACCAGAAGCTGCTGCTGACCGAGATCGACGGACTGAGTGCCGAAGAACTGCGAGCGCCGTACCAGGTGCAGGCCGGTCCGCTCGGCCACTTCTGCGACTCGTTGCACGACCTGGTCGGCCACGTGTTGATGTGGGACGAGATCACGCTTGCCGTCCTCCGCGACGCCCGCAACGGGCTCCAGCACTGGAGTCTCGACCCGCGCTGGGAGACCCCGGAAGCCGGCAACGCGCTCAACGTCGGCGGAGTCGAGGCCGGCCGGCACGTCCCGTCGGACCTGCTCCTGCACCGCTGGCACAGCGTCGGAGCCGCGCTCATTGCCGAGATCGAGCAGTACGACGAGGTCGCGTGGACCGATCCCGCGACCGGCGGCGGGTACTACGGTGGGATCGGAGCACTGGCGGAGTACGTCTCGACGCCACCCGGCTACGAGATCTTCGGTCATGCGGCACGACACCTGAAGCCGGAGAACGCATGACCGAGCTGATCGACTCCCCTGCGTTCCAGGCCGAGACCGACGCGCTACTGAAGCTCTTCGCGAACCAGCCGGCCGGACCGGATCTCGACCCCTACGAGAGCCTGCTACTGGATCGCACCGAGCTTCCGGACCCGGCACTCGCCGGTACGGCCGATCCGCGAACCAGGCCGCGTGATCTGGCCATGGAGCTCCCCGGACGAACCCTCGAGGCCCGGGTCTACCAGCCGGTCCACACCTCACGTCCGGCGCCGGTGCTGCTCTGGCTGCACGGTGGCGGATTCATCGGTGGTCACCTGCGCGACATCGAATACGCGACCTCGGGAATTGCTGCCGCGGGCAACGTTGTCGTTGTCTCGCTCAACTATCGGTTGGCACCCGAAAACCCTTACCCAGCTGGGTTGCACGACGTCGTCGAGACGCTGGCCTGGATCCGCGCACATGCCACTGAGCTGAACGGCGACGGCCGGGTTGCGGTCGGCGGACAGAGTGCGGGCGCTGCCCTCGCTGCCGGTACCTGCCTGGTTGCGCGGGACACTGGCGTACCACTCCCCGACCACCAGGTCCTCTGTTACCCGTGTCTCGACCTGGATCAGGACACCGAGTCGTACCGGTTGTTCGACGGCACCTTCCTCAGCATCGCGCCAGGGCGCTGGTCATCCGCCCAGTACTTCCCCGACGGCGAGTTGCCGGCGGCCGCCGTACCCCTTCGGGCCGAGTCGTTGGCCGGGCTTCCGCCCGCGCTGATTCTCGCGGCTGGACGTGACCCGCTGCGCGACGATGCTCGGCAGTACGCGCAGCGTCTCGACGGGCCGGTCAGGTTGGTGGAGTACGCCGACACCATGCATGCGTTCCTCAACTTCCCCGCCGTGTTGTCGGCCGGCCGTCATGCCGTCGAGCTGATCGGCGCGCACTTGCGGGAGGTGTTCTACGCGTCGGAGTGATTGAAGAAGCGCCCCGGGTCGCTGGCCGCCCGGGGCCCGGACGCGAGCCAGGCGGCGAAGTCGTCGGGGTACCGCCGCTCCAGCTCGTCCAGATAGGCACGGCGTACGTCGATCGTCGCCGACCAGTGGTCGGGGCGGCTGAGCTCGGGGAAGCTTCGGCGCCAGGCCAGGCACAGTTCGGCGGCCGATAACTGGCTGAGCTGGTCTTCCGGCTTCAGTTCGGGCAGCGCGACGTCGAGTAGGACCGGCTTCACCCGGGTTGGCTTGCCGCTGGTCGGCGTGGCGACGGCCGACTTGCCGGTGGTCGACGGGAGCCAGCCGAGCCACGTGACGACCGGCGGCGCCGTCCCGGCGACGAGCAGGAGCAGCAGCAAACCTCGGCACCCGCGGCCACGCCGTACCCGAGGGTCGCGACCGCGATGCCACCACCGCGCGCAGCCCAGCGCGGCGCCGCCCGGAACACCTCGGCCGGCGGCAGCTCGGCGGACAAACCGAAGCTGACCGAACTCGCGGCGGCCAGGAACGCGACGAACGCGAACGCCGCCAGGACCGGTCCCAGGGGCACGAGCAGCAGGGCCGCCATCACGCCGATCGCGGCCAGCACACCAACGGCGGTGCGCCAGATCCCGTCGTACCTCTGCATGGACTTCCAGTGCCCATTTCCGGCCGGAATCAAGCGTGGCCGGCCGCCTTGCTCAGCGTCCGCGCGATCAGCGCGCCGACCTGGTCGAGCTCGATCAGGAACCCGTCGTGCCCGTACGGCGAACTGATCGTGTGGACGCCGTCGGCCGCGGGATAGGCGGCGACCAGCTCGGCGGACAACGACGGCGGGTAGAGGCGGTCGGAGTCGACCGCGGCGACGACCAGGCGGGACCTCAACCGGGCCAGCGTGGACGCGAGGTCACCACGGCCGCGGGTGATGTCGTGGCTGTTCATTGCGCGAGTCAGGACGACGTACGAGCCGGGGTCGAAGCGGTTGGCGAGCTTGGCCGCGTGATGGTCCAGGTACGACTCGACGGCGTACCGGCCGCCGGCCGCGGGGTCCTCGCCGGGCTGGGCCGCGCGGCCGAAGCGCGTGGCCAGCTCGTACTCCGATCGGTACGTCACATGGGCGATCCGCCGGGCGATGCCGAGTCCGGCGACCGGGGAACGGCCGGTGCCGTAGTAGTCGCCGCCTTGCCAGTCGGGGTCGGCGGTGATCGCGGCGAGCTGCGGCGCGCACCACGCGATCTGATCGGCCGAGGCGTAGCCGGTGGAGGCGAGGACGATCGCCGTACCGACGCGATCCGGGTACATCACCGGCCACTCGATGGCGCGCATCCCGCCCATCGAACCGCCGATCACGGCCGCCCACCGATCGATGCCGAGGGCACCGGCCAGCGCGGCCTCGGCGTTCACCTGGTCCCGGATCGTGATGGCCGGGAACCGGCTTCCCCACGGGCGACCGTCGGGCGCGGTGCTCGACGGGCCGGTGGTTCCTTGGCAACCGCCGAGCACGTTCGCGGCGACGACATACCAGTCGGCCGGGTCGAGGTACTGGCCGATCAAGCCGTCCCACCAGCCGGGCGTGGGTTGACCGGGGCCTGCTGGGCCGACGACATGTGCGTCACCGGTCAGCGCATGACAGATCAGGATCGCGTTGTCACCTTGGGGATTTCCCCAGGTCTCGTACGCGATGCGTGCCCCGGGCAACGTCGTACCGCTCTCCAGCAGAAGGTCGCCGACGGCAACGAATCGCCGCCCGGAGGCACTCATCGAGCTCAGACCGACTTCGCGGCGGCGAAACCGACCTCGAGGTCGGCCAGGATGTCCTCGATGTGCTCGATGCCGACGGCCAGCCGGACCAGGCCGGGCGTCACGCCGGCGGCCAACTGGTCGTCGCCGGACAGCTGGCTGTGCGTGGTCGAGGCCGGGTGGATCACCAGGGAACGCACGTCACCGATGTTCGCGACGTGGCTGTGCAGCTGCAGCGCGTCGACGAACCGCTTGCCTGCGTCCACACCACCCTTGATCTCGAACGCGATGACGGCGCCCGCGCCGCGCGGCGCGTACTTCTGCGCCAGCGCGTGCCACGGCGACGACTCCAGGCTCGCGTACGCGACGCTGTCCACCTCGTCGCGCGCTTCCAGCCACTTCGCGACCTGCAGCGCGTTGTCGACGTGCCGCTCGATCCGCAGCGACAGCGTCTCCAGGCCCTGCGCGATCAGGAACGCGTTGAACGGCGAGACCGCCGGGCCGATGTCGCGCAGCCACTGCACGCGCGCCTTGAGGATGTAGGCCAGGTTGCCGAGATCCGAACCGACGCCGAGATCGCGGCCGTAGGTGAGACCGTGGTAGCTCGGGTCCGGGTTGTTGAAGCCGGGGAACCGCTCCGGGTTCGCCGCGTAGTCGAACTTGCCCGAGTCCACGATCACGCCGGCGATCGCCGTACCGTGGCCGCCCAGGTACTTCGTCGCCGAGTGCACCACGACGTCGGCGCCATGCTCGATCGGCCGGATCAGGTACGGCGTTGCGACCGTGTTGTCGACGACCAGCGGAACGCCGTACTCGTGGGCAACGTTTGCGACGCCCTCGATGTCGAGGATCTCGCTCTTCGGGTTCGCGATCGTCTCGGCGAAGAAGACCTTGGTGTTCGGCTTGATCGCGGCCTTCCAGGACTCCAGGTCGTTCGGGTCGTCGACGAACGACACCTCGATCCCGAGCTTCGGGAACGTGTAGTGGAACAGGTTGTAGGTGCCGCCGTACAGGCTCGGGCTGCTCACCACGTGGTCGCCGGCCTCGGCGATGTTCAGCAGTGCGATGGTCTCCGCCGCCTGACCGGAAGCCACCAGCAACGCCGCCGTCCCGCCCTCGAGGCTCGCGATCCGCTGCTCGACCGCGTCCTGCGTCGGGTTCTGGATCCGGGTGTAGATGTTCCCGAACTCCTTCAGCCCGAACAGGCTCGCCGCATGGTCGGTGCTGTCGAACGTGTACGACGTCGTCTGGTAGATCGGCAGCGCCCGGGCCTTCGTGGTCGCGTCCGACGTCTGCCCGGCATGGATCTGCCGGGTCTCGAACGACCAGCTGGGAGCGGTATCGGTCATCATGTCCTCTTTCATCGAAGTCACAGCGGGTGACTCAAAAGGTACTAATTAGATCGACTTACTGGACTCAATCTCGGAACGTGGACAGGCCGCCCATCCGCCCGTTGACGTGCAAACGTTTGCATGCTGGAATGCAGCGCATGACGCTTCGGATCGCGATCGCCGGCGCCGCCCATCCGCACGCGGCGTACGTGACCGCCGAGATCGACCGGTACGACGACTTCCAGCTCGTTGGCGTGGCTGACCCCGACCGCGCCGTGGCCGAGCGCTATGCGACGCCCTACCGGGCGAGGGTGTTCACCGACCACCGTGAGCTGCTCGACGAGACCAGCCCTGATGTCGTGATGGTCGCCGGTATCTACGCCGACCGCGGTCGCGCGGTCGTGGACGCACTGGATGCCGGCGCGCATGTGTTGTCCGACAAACCGCTGTGTACGTCGCTGTCGGACCTGGCCTCGATCACCGAAGCCGCGCACCGCAACAACCGGTACGTCGTGTTGCTGCTCGAGAAGCGCTACTACCCCGAGACCCTCGCGGCCATTGAGTTCGTGCGCGCCGGTGAACTGGGGACGATCCACGGCGTGGTCTCGTCCGGACCGCACAAGCTCAACCGCCCGACCCGCCCCGAGTGGTTCTTCGACCGCAACCAGTACGGCGGTCTACTGAACGATCTCGCGGTCCACGACATCGACGCGGCCCTGTACTTCACCGGCCTCACCGCCGGTACCGTCAGCGGCGCCCTCGCCGGCGAACCCGCCTTCCCGCGCTACGGCACCGCGACGCTCACCGGCCCCGGCGTACTGATCACGGCCGGAGTCGACTGGCTGACCCCCGCCGCGTCTCCCCTGCACGGCGACTATCGGATGAAACTCACCGGCACCGAAGGCACCGCCGAGCTGCAATGGGCCCGGCACCGGCTCATCGTCACCACATCCGAGAAGGCGCCGTACGACGTACCGCTGCCACCGGGGTATCGCCCCGCCGAGCTCCCGCTGCAAGCACTTGCCGACGGCAAGGAACCCGACATCACCACCAGCCACAGTCTGCTGGTCACCCGCCTGGCCCTACTCGCCCAGCAGTCGGCGGAGAGCAACAACCTGCCGCTGCCCTGGACGAGCTGACCGAAAGAGGTTCGATGCGTTTCGCCATTGTGGGTGCCGGTGCGATCGGCGCCGTCCACGCCCGTCTGATCGACTCCCTCGACGACGAGCTCGTCGCGGTGGTCGATCTCGACCTCGACCGCGCTCGGCACCTCGCGGATCAGCACGGCGCTCGCGCGTACGCGGATGCCGCCAGTGCTTATCCCGAAGTCGATGCCGTCAGCATCTGTCTCCCCAGCGCGCTGCACGCGACTGCTGCCATCGATGCGCTGTACGCCGGGAAGCACGTGCTGGTCGAGAAGCCGGTAGACATCACGCTTGCCGCAGCCGACCGGTTGATCGCGGCACAACGCGAGACCGGGCTGACAGTCTCGGTCGTCAGCCAGCGCCGCTTCCAGGAGCCGGCCCGCCAGATCAAGCACGCCATTGACTCCGGCAGCCTCGGCCGCCTCACCTCCGGGATCGTCGAGTCGGCCTTCTACCGACCGAATTCGTACTACGAAGGCGACGACTGGCGCGGCACGCGGGCCGTCGACGGCGGTGGCGCCCTGATGAACCAAGGCATCCACGCCCTCGACCTGCTGGTCTGGATGCTCGGCCGGCCGGTCCGGGTGAGCGCCCAGACCGGCCAGTTGGCCCACCACGACATCGAGGTCGAGGACGTCGCCGCCGCCACCATCACCTTCGAAAGCGGCGCCCTCGGCTTGCTCCTGGCCAGTACGGCGGCCTACCCCGGCAGACCCGTTCGCCTGTCGATCCACGGCGACCGAGGCACGGCAATCATGGACAACGACCGCCTGGATGTTCTCACCACCACAGATGCAGCCCTTGGTGAACACAGCTCTGTACGACAGGCACATCTGGCGCAGTACCGGGACTTTGTCGGGGCGGTTGCTGAAGGTCGGGCGCCGGGTGTGGGCCTGAGCGACGGGCGGCGGGCGTTGGCGACAGTGCTTGCTGTGTACGAGTCTGCTCGGCTGGGACGGCCCGTCGAGTTGGAAGGGAACTGAATGCTCCGCATCGCCTTGGTCGGCACCGAGAACAGCCACGCTCGCGAGATCGTCCACCACCTCAACGCGCACCCGATCTCGGACGCCGCCCGCATCGTGGCACTCGTCGGCGCCGACGACGACCACAACCGCACTCTCGCCACCGCCGGTGGGCTCACCCACATCGTCCCCACCTCGACCGAGCTGATCGGCAGCGTCGACGCACTCATCGTCACCAACCGCGACGGCGCCCGGCACCGCGAGCACGCCGTACCGTTTCTCGACGCCGGCATCCCGGTCTGGGTCGACAAACCACTCGCAGCCAGTACGGCGGACGCCCGCGCCATCCTCGATGCCGCGAATAACAGCAGCACCCCGGTCACGTCGTACTCAGCGATCCGCTGGGTCGCCGACGCGGAAACCCTTGCCCAGGGCATTAAATCCGTCGGCGACCTGCAGGCGGTCACGGTGACCGGCCCGGCCGACCCCGGCAGCGAGTACGGCGGCATCTTCTTCTACGGAATCCACGCCGCCGACCTGGCCCAGCGCCTCGCACCCGGCGACCCCGGGCCGGTCGACACCGAGCAGGTCGGCGACACGGTTGTCGCCCGCTACCGCAGCAACGGCGTACTCGTCACGCTGCAACTCGTGAAGCCGACCGCGACCGGCCGGGTCCCGTTCCATGCCGAGATCGTCGGTCGCGAGGGCCTCGTCAGCCACGACGTGCGGCTGGACGCGGAGTACGTCGTACCAGGGCTGAAGGTGTTTCTCGACCTGCTCGCGACCGGTCGTCCGCCGCTCGACGACGCGACGATGCTCGCGCCGATCACCGTCCTCGAACAGATCAGCACGCAGCTCAGCTGAACAACAGCTTGGCCGTCCGGGTCGCTCCGTCGGTATCGATGCTCGGGGCAATCTCTCGTGCCCGGGCGAGTGTCTCGGGAGCCAAGGTCGTGGCCAAACCTTCGCTCAGCGACTCGACCGTCGGGTCCGGGTCCTGGTGCGCGAAGCCGATGCCGAGCTCGGCGACGCGGGCCGCCCAGCGCGGCTGATCGACAATCCGCGGTACGACGAGCTGCGGTACGCCGGCCTTGGCTGCCGTCGTGGTGGTTCCGGCGCCGCCGTGGTGGATGACAGTCGCGAGCCGCGGGAACAGCGCCTGCTGGTTGACCTCGCCGATGACGAAGGTGTCCTGCTGGTCGTCGATCGCAGCAATGTCGGCCCAGCCACGAGACAGCAGCACCCGCCGGCCATGGGCACGGGCCGCCTCGATCGTCAAGCGGGCAATGTCCTTCGGGGCGTGCGCGGCCATGCTGCCGAAGCCGACGAACACCGGCGGCTCCCCCGCATCCAGGAACGCCTCGAGGTCAGTCGGAAGCGGCCGGTGATCGGGCAAGGTCCACGCGCCGACCTGCAGGAACTCGGGACTGTCAGCAGGCCACAGAGTCGGGTCGGCCGCAAGCAACGGCTGCTCGGTCCGGACATGCTCGCGGACGTCCGCCACGGGCGGCAGACCGATCGCTGCGCGCCCGTTGTTCAGAGCGTCGCCGTACAGCTCATTGGTGAAGGCAGCCGGCGCGCCCACGGTGTGGAAACTGGCGAACAGGTAGCGCGCGCCGACCTTCTCGGCGACGTCGCGCGCACCCGCCGGCAGCAGCCCGGTCGCCACGATCGCGTCGCATCCGTCCGCGGCGATCTTCGTGAGTACTTCGAACCGCGCAGCGACCAGCTCCGGCGCCAGCTTCAGCGCGTCCTCCTTGGACGGCGGCTTGGGGTTGTTCACCACCGACCGCACCGACGGGCCCAGCGGCACCATCGGCACCCCGGCCCGCTCCAGCAGTACGCCGAACTCCTCGTCCGGCGGCGCACACATCACCACCTCCGCCCCGAACTCCTGCAACTTCACCGACAGTCCCGCCAGCGGCTCGACGTCTCCGCGCGATCCCCATGTCAGCACTACAACCCGCATTGTCACGTCCCTCGACTCGTGATGGACCGCCCATCCTGAAGCATCACCCGGGCCTTGCGGCAAGCCCCACCGTGCGCTATATGTTGGTAGTGGCAAGAGGTTTGTTCCTCTTGCCCTTTTGTTTGTGGGGGCATGATTCACCAAGGGGGTAGGTCAGTGCGGAGTCAACTGTTCGCGGCGGAGAACCAGGAGCAGGAGTCGGCCCAGCCGGGACTGCGGCTGCAGAACTCGAAGCTGCTGAAGGTCGAACTGCGGGGCGAGGTGTTCGCCCGCCAGGGCGCGATGGTCGCCTATCAGGGCAACGTCCAGTTCGAGGCGCAGGGGTCCGGGGGGATCGGCAAGTTCATCAAGCAGAAGCTGACCGGCGAGGGCATTCCGCTGATGAAGATGAAGGGCCACGGTGACGTCTTCCTGGCCGACCGGGCCGCCGACGTGTACCTGATCGATCTCGAAGGTCCACAGGACGGGCTGAGCATCAACGGCGCCAACGTGCTCGCGTTCGAGCCGTCGCTGAGCTGGGACATCCAGCGGGTGCAGGGCATGGGCATGATGTCGAACGCCGGCCTGTTCAACTGCACGTTCTCCGGTCAAGGACGGCTGGCGATCACGTGCAAGGGTACGCCGGTGGTGCTGACCGTCGACCAGCCGACGTTCGCCGACCCGCAGGCCGCGATCGCCTGGTCGACCAACCTGCAGACCGGCTACCAGCGCGCCGACCAGATCGGCCTCGGGACTCTCCTCGGCCGCACCACGGGTGAGGCGTTCACGATGAGCTTCGCCGGTCAGGGCTTCGTCGTCGTACAGCCGTCCGAGGAGCCGCCCGGCGGCGTCATCGGCGGTACCGGCAGCGGCAACCAGAGCGGCCAGGACGGCGGCGTCGCCGGTGTCCTGGGCGGTCTACTCTGCGGTCGTTAACTCTTCGCAGATGTCCCAGGCGGCTTGCCGCAGAAGGGCCGCGGTCTCCGGATCGAGGCCCTTCACCGGTACGTCGATCCCGACCGGATCCGCGGCCAGTAAGGCGATCAGGAACACGCACGCCGCCAGATAGCTCCCGGCCAACGCCGGGTGGCTGTTGTCCTGATCATGCAGCACCGGCTCGTCGTACGTGGCGAGGAACCGCTCCCACACCATCCCGACCGGGATCAGCGTCGCGCCGAGCTCAACCGCAGCCCCGCCGTACGCCGCGGTCAGCGCAGCCTGCGCCTCCGGTGCATTCCGTCGTGCCCAGGTCAGGTAGAGCGCAGTCTGTGCCCCGGCCGCCGTGATCGCCGCATCGAAGTCCCGAGCACTCTCCCGGAACCGCTCCGGACTCTTCACCGGCAACGTGCTCTGCTCCTGCAGTACGACGACGTCGTACCGGCCGGCCGCGATTGCCGCCAACGCCTTCCCCGCGTTCAAATGCTGCCGCAACGAAGCCCCACCCGCCGAGATCAGCGTCGACTCCACCTCGATCCCCCGCGCCGCCGCCAACCCCTTCAGCAGCCCCGGCAAGTTGTTCCGCGCCGTAAAACTGTTCCCGACAAAGAGAATCCGCACGACAGTGACGCTACTACGTGCCAGCATCTGCGTCATGACGTTGCGGATTGTGCGGGTTGGGGATGACGGGACGTTGCTGGATTGGCAGCGGGTGCACAACGAGATCATTCCGACGGCGGTGTTGTCGGTGGACGAGGTGCGGGAGCGGAGTACGCGGAACGTGCTGGAGGTCGCGTACGACGGGGAGGTGCTGGTCGGGTGTTCGACGGTGCGACCGCCGTCGGAGGAGACTGATGCGGTGACGGTGATCGCGCGCGTACTCCCGCCGTACCTGTGTCGTGGATTCGGTACGGCGTTGTATCGGCATTGCGTCGCGCAGGCCGAGGGGGCGGCCGTTGAGACGCACATCCTGGCCAGCAACGAGGACGGGCTCAAGTTCGCCGTCGCGCAGGGGTTCGCCGAGGTGGAGACCTACCTGCTGCCGGGTGACACCGTGCCGTTCGTGTTGCTGCGGCGCGGTTAGACGGGTCGCCGGAGGCCGGGGGTGGTCGCGGCGACTGCGACAACGGCCGCGACGCACAACGCGGCGCCGGAGAGCAAGGCTGTGAACGGCGACGTGAACTGGGCAATGACTCCGCCGCGGACGTTGCCGAGGTTGGGGCCGGCGCTGCCGACGATCTGTTCGGCGGCGGCGACCCGGCCGAGCAGCTCGTTCGGGGTGTGCAGCTGAACAATGGTGCTGCGGGCAACGACCGAGACCGTGTCGGCGGCACCGGCGACGGCCAGGAACGCCAGCGCGATCCACGGGCTCGGCGCGAAGGCGAACAAACCGAGCGCGATCCCCCAGCTGCCGGCGCCGACCAGCATCACGACACCGGGCCTTGGCAGTCGGGTGAACGAACCGGAGAGCACCGAGGCGACCACTCCCCCGACCGCGATGGCGGTCAGGAACAGCCCGAGTGTGCGCGGATCACCGCCGAACCGCTCGGCGTTCAGCGCCGGAAACAGGCTGATCGGCATCGACAGCACGGTGACCGCGAGGTCGGTGATCAACGCCCCGCGGATCACCGGCGTCGACACCACGAACGCCAGTCCGTCGGTCACGCCACGCAACCCCGGCCGAACCTCACCCTTCACCCGGAGCACGGGCAGACCCAGTACGCCGTACAGGGCGGCGGTGAAGGTCAACGCGTCGACCAGGTACGCCGTACTGGGTCCCCAGGCGCCGACGATCAGCCCACCGACCGCCGGGCCGATGAGCATCGCGCCCTGGAAGGCGATGCGGTTGAGCGCGATCCCGCCGGCCAGCAGTTCGCGCGGCAGCAACTGCGGGAGGATGCTGCGAGCCGCCGGACCGGAGGCTGCGCCGAAGGCGGACTGTGTCGCAATCAGTCCGAGCAGTCCGCCGACCGGCACCGACCCGAAGACGAGCTGACTCGCCATCAGCATCGCGGTGATCAGCTGACAAACCGTGACCACCAGATAGAACCGCCGCCGTTCGAACCGGTCGACGGCCGCCCCGGCGAACAGCCCGAGCACGATCAGCGGCAGCGCCTGCGCAAGACCGATCGCGCCGGTCCAGGCGGTGCTCTTCGTCTGGTCCCAGACCTGGAACATCACCGCGACGAACCCCAGCTGCCCGCCGAAGGTCGACACCACCTGCCCGAACCACAGCCTCCGGAACGGCTGCGATGCCCGCAGCGGAGCCAGGTCGATCAGCATCCCCTTCATTCGGCGAGCTTCTCGGTGACGCGCTGGTAGAAACTCTTCCGGGCCAGCGCCTCCTCGATGTCGCGCACGACCTGGCTCATCGCATAGGGCAGCTCGGCCTCAAGCTCCGCGATGGCTGCTTCCGTCGCCCGCCACTCCGCCGCCAGCAGACCAGCCAGCTCAGCGGCCTTCGGCGTCAGCGCCACCACCTTGGCCCGCGCATCCGGGCCGGCTTCGGTCTGCACCAGCCCGGCCGCCCGCATCGCCGCGACCTTCTGCGACAACGCCGAATGCGTCCGCCCCACCGACTCCGCCAGCTCGGTGATCGTCATCGGTCCCCGGAGATGCAGCCGCAACAGCTCCATCACGTACGTCGGCTTCAGCCCCTGAATGTCCCGGTCGGTATAGACCCGGGCGATCTCCCCGTCGAGGTGCCCCAGCAACTGGTGCAGGGCACGCCACTGACTCTGTTCTGTCGGATCGTCCACCGCCGTATCGTAACAGCACTTATATAAGTCCTGTTACAACCGCCCTGCCCGCCGAGCAGCCCCAGGCCCGGCGGGCAGGACGGTAGCTCACGACAGCCGGCCGCCGCCGAGGGACGGGCTGGTGGCGTGGCGGATCAGCAGAGTCGGCGCCTTGGTGAGGCCGACCGACCAGATGTCGGTGCTGCCGTCGGCGGCGCGCAAGGGGTAGAGCAGGGTGTCGTTGTCGCGCCAGACCGGCTGGTCGTCGAGGAGCCGGTCGTCCGGCGGGTTGGTGATCTTGCGGGTGGCGAGGTCCAGGACCGCGAGCCGCCATTTGCCGGTGACAACCTTTTGTTTGTACGCGATCCGACGGCCGTCGGGCGACAGCGATGGGCACTCGACGTTGCTAGCGATCGCTTCACCCCAGTACTTCGCGTAGTCGGCCTTGATCAGGTAGGTCTTTCCCTTGCTGCTCATGGTCAAGTAGAAGGTGTTGCCGTCGGCGGCGAAGGTGATGCCCCAGAAATTCACGTCCGAGGCGAAGTAGCGCTTGCCGCCGACAAGGATCGGCAGCGTCTCGACGGACTTGGTCAGGCGCTGCTTGTCCAGGTTGTAGAAGCCGGTCCGGGTGGAGAAACCGCTGGCCGCATAGGAATCGCCGCTGACGAACAGCGTCCAGTTCACGATCCGGCCGTTCGGCGAGACCCGGGCGCGGCTCGGAGTGCCGGGCAGCGTCTCGCGGTGGATCTCCTTCAGGTTCGCGTCGAGGACGAGCATCTCGGTGAGCGGTGGAAGCGATTCGGGCTTGAGTCGCAGACAGATCGCCGTACCCCGTGCTGCGGCGAACCGATCGCAGGACAAGTCACCGACGCGTCGGGCCGTGCCCGGATCTTTGGCCGGCACGGCCGCCAGTTTGCCGTGATCAGGACCGTCGGCGAGATTGCGGAAGAACAGCGTCGACGGATCCAGCGCGAGCGTCTGCCCCGCGGTCACCGGTACGGCGTTCACCGCCGGACCGCTGTGCCGCGCCGAGACGACGTACGCGACGGCGCCTCCGAGCAGTACGGCGAACCCGGCGATCAGGCCGATCACCTTCTTCATCGTCCAGCCTCCAACGGTCGGATCACAGCCGCGGCGACGGTGACCAGTAACAAGGCCGCAGCAAACAAGAGCAGGGCCGGCCGAACGTCCCACAGCGTCCAGAGCAGACCGACCGTGACGGCCGAGACCATCCGGGCCAGCGCCTGCCCGGTCTGCAGTACGGCGAGTCCGCTCGCCCGCAGTTCCGCGGGAAGCATCGGCCCCGCGGCCGCCGGGAGTACGCCGTCGGTGGCGGCGTAGAACGCTCCGTGCAACGCGAGAGCCAGCCACCAGTTGCCGATCGGACCGCAGACCAGCAGCACCGCGGCGACGAGCGCCAGGTGACCGGCGATGAAGATCTTCCAGCGGCCGATCTTGTCACCGAGCCGTCCGAGCGGAATCGCCAGCAGAAGGAACACCCCGGCCGTGCCGAGCGGCAGCAGCGGGAACAATCGGCCGTCGATGTCCCAGCGGCGTTGCAACGCCAAGTAGACAAAGGAATCGGTGACCGTGAACAGTCCGAGCGCCGCTGCCCACACACAGCAGCGCCGGAAGCTTGCCTCCCGCAACAACCCCAGCATGGTGCGGAAGGACGGCTTGGTTTTCGCCGGCTCGGCGGTGAGCCGCGTCCGGTTCGGAACCAGAACCACCAGCAGCAGGACGGCGCAGGTCGCCAGCGAGAAGCTGGTGACGAACACCGCGTTGTAGTTGCCGAGCGCCGCCCAGAGAACGGCGGTCGCGGCCAATGGCCCGAGGAACGCTCCTACCGTGTCCATCGCGCGATGGACACCGAAGGAACGGCCGAGGGTTTCCGGCGGGCTGCTCAGGGAGATCAACGCGTCGCGCGGGGCGGTGCGGACGCCTTTCCCTGCCCGGTCCACAGCCAGTACGACGCCGATCGCCGGCACCGACGAACCGGCCGCGAGGAAACCCAGTTTCGCGACCGCGGAGACGCCGTACCCGATGCCGGCGACGGCCTTCAGTCGTTGCCAGCGGTCGGCAACGTGCCCGCCGACCAACCGCAGTACGGCGGTCGCACCGGCGTACAGGCCGTCGAGCAGACCGAACTGCAACGGGTTCAGCCCGAGACCGAAGACCAGGTAGAGCGGCAGGATCGCGGTCACCATCTCCGACGAGATGTCGGTGACCAGGCTGACGACGCCCAGTGCGATCACCGTGCCCGGCACCCGGCCGAGCACCGTGCGGTTCGGTGTCGCCCGGGCCGCGGCGTGGTCCGCGGCCCGGGTTCCGGCGAGGTACATGACCTCAGCCCTTCGCCTTGCAGGTGTAGGTCGGGCTGCTGTCGAGGACCTTGCTGTCCAGGCCGATCAGCTGCGTGGTGAACGAGTTGTCGGTCATCGTCAGCTTGATGACGCCGTAGGTGCTGAGCGCCTTGGCCGTCGTCGAGTGCAGCGTCCCGATCGGGTACGGCTGCGCACCGGCCATGCCGCCGATCAGCGACACGGTCCCATTCGGGTCGGAGTTGCCGTCACCGTTCATCGGCAGGAACCGCTCGTAGTGGTGGTCGTGACCGGCCAGGATCAGGTCGGTCTTGGCGCCGGTGAGAATCCGCCAGAACTGCTCGCTGTCGTCGTTGTCCCCGTGGTCACCGGAGCTCCAGCGCGGGTGGTGGAAGTACGCCGCCACACAGCCCTTGGTGTTCTTGGCCAGGTCCGCCCGCAGCCAGGCCAGCTGGTCGTCGCGCGAGGAGGCCACCAGGGAGTCGTGCGTCATGTAGTCGGAGGAGTCCAGGGCGATGAAGTGCCAGTTCCCCTTCTCCCAGCTGTAGTAGCGCTTGCCCTGGGGCTTGGCGATCGCCGAACCGAAGTACGTGTCGTAGCCGTTGTACTGGGGCTCGTCGTAGGTGTCGTGGTTGCCCGGGACCGGCTTGGTGATGGCTTTGAACTTCCCCCAGGTCTTCGCGTAGTAGTTGTTGTAGTCGGACAGATGGGCGTCGTCGTACTGGCTGTCGCCCATCGTGATGACGTTGGCGGGGTTGATCGCCGTGACCAGCGCCGCCGTCTTCGGGTGGATGCAGCTGGACGACGAAGCCGTGCACTGCCGGGCGATGTCGCCGGCCGCCGCCAGGACGAAGCCACCGGTTCCGCCGGCGCTGGTCTTCGCGGTGATCGCCGTGCTCGCACCGGACACGTTGCCGGCCAGATCACGGGCCTGGACGCTGTACGTGTACGACGTGTCGGCCGCGAGACCGGTGTCGGTGTACGTCGTCGAGGTCGAGGTCGCGACCGCGGTGCCGTTGCGGAGGACGTCGTACCCGCTGACTCCGACATTGTCGGTCGACGCCGTCCAGCTCAGCGAGACCGAGGACGACGAGGTCCCCGTGCTCACCAGGCCGGTCGGTACCGTCGGCGCCTGGGTGTCGCCGGTGGAGTCACCGACGCCGTAGACCTGGAAGTCGAACAACGAGTACCCGTACGACGTGCCGCGCGCCGTACCGACGATCCGTACGTACCGGCCGTGGCCGGTGAGCCCGGTGTTGTCGTCGGTGCCGCCGTTCTGGCTGGTCAGCGACTTGAGGGTGGTGAAGGTGGTGCCGTCGTCGGAGACCTCGATCCGGTAGCTCTTCGCATAGGCGGCCTCCCACAGCAGCTTGACCCGATGGATCTCGGCCGGCTGACCGAGGTCGACCCGGATCCACTCCGGATCGTGGCCTTCGATACTGGCCCAGCGCGTGGTGGTACTGCTGTCGACGGCCTTGTCCGCCGTGAAGGTGCTGTCCTCGATGCTGGATGCGAGGGCGGGTTTTCCCTGCGACAACAGGGTGTCTGCGGTGGTGCCGGCAATCGCCGCCGTTCCACCCAGTGCGGCGACCAGGACGACCGGTAACAGCGTCGACAGCCGGCGCAATCGTTTGCTCATGACAACCTCCGAGGGGCGTGCCGGAGAAAATTGTTAGGAAGGTTACCTAACAGTCCGAGCAACGTAAACCCCGGACGAACCTCCCGTCCAGAGCTCGGCCGAAGATTTCGGTCAGCGCGTGGTGCCGCGCAGGACCAGCCGCGCGGGGATGGTCAGCTCGGGCGGACCAGCCAGTTCGGGGCCGCCGAGATGCGCCAGCATCCGGGCCGTGATCGCATCGGCCATCTCTTCGTGGCCGGGATTGATCGATGACAACGACGGCACCAGGAACGGCGCTTCGTCGAGGTCGTCGAAGCCGATCACCTGCACGTCACCGGGGACCCGCAGGTCCGCATCCGCCAACGCACGCAGGGCTCCGAGCGCCACCACGTCGGTCAGCGCGAACACCGCGTCGAAGGAGATAGCGCGATCGAGCAACGATCGGATCGCGTCGTACCCGTCCTGCATCCCGAAGTTGTTCCGCACGTTCAGCGCGGGGTCCACCGGTACGCCGGCCTCCTGGTGCGCGAGCGCGTAACCGGTCGCCCGCAGCCCCGGCATGGTCGCGGATCCGGTCGGGTCGCCACCGAGCATCGCGATCCGCCGGGCGCCGGTGGAGAGCAGGTGCCCGACCGCGAGCCGGGCGCCGCCGACGTTGTCCATCAGCACGTGGTCGAAGCGCGACGGCAGTGCCCGCTCGCCGATCATCACCACCGGTGCGTCGGTGTTGAGCCGGGACAGCTCACCCGGGTCGATGTCGACCACGCTGAGGATCAGGCCGTCGTACCTGCGGACCCGGGAGAACGCGACCGCGTCGAGCTCGCCTTCGCGATTGGCCCCGGTCCGCTCCATCACGATCCGCAGCCCGTGCTTCTCGAACCGATCCGCGAGCCGGCCGGCCAGCTGGGCGAAGTACGGCCGCTCGATCTCGGGCACCGCGAGCCCGACCACGCCGGTCCGGCCGGCCCGCAGGTGCCGCGCGGCGAGGTTCACCTGGTAACCGAGCTCGTTGATCGCGGCCAGCACCCGCTCCCGGGTCGCCGGACCGACGCGCGGCCGGCCGTTCACGACATTGGAGACCGTCATCGTCGACACCCCCGCGCTCCGGGCGACATCAGCCATCGTCACCACGGAGGATTTCTTCATACCCGCCAGCCTAGTAGGCGGCCTGGCTGCTCGCGGGCCTCAAGAGCCGACGCGGGTACGGCGTTCGCGAACCGCCGCCATGCCGAACCCGGCGATCGCGATCACGACGCCGC
This sequence comes from Kribbella sp. NPDC005582, assembly GCF_040605415.1. Classification (NCBI taxonomy): domain Bacteria; kingdom Bacillati; phylum Actinomycetota; class Actinomycetes; order Propionibacteriales; family Kribbellaceae; genus Kribbella; species Kribbella sp. NPDC005582. Next base: position 965,098 of record NZ_JBEXCU010000002.1, on the reverse strand, counting down.
CACCGGCCAGGCCGCCGACCAGCGTCATCCGGCCGTCCAGCTCGGCATCGCACTGCATGGGCGTGATGCCCTTGTCCGGTGCGTACACCGAGCCGCAGCTGACGCCGTCGACGTGCAGCGGCCTGGTGGCGAGGAACAACCCGGTCAGCAGTAGGAGCACCCCCACCGTGCCGAGCAGCTTGCTCAGCACGTGCCAACTCTCGACAGCGACGGGATCGGACTCGGCAGGAGGGCAGACAAGCCCGACCAGATCGCGGTGGTCAGCCCCTGCATGCACGCTCACACTCCCTGGACGCTTGTCAGATTTGATCAAATCTAACGCGCCTAGCACCGCGGGCTGAAGCCCGGGCAGGGCCGGAGGGGGAATCTTCACTCATTCCTAACGAAGGTCGGGGGTTACCCACCGGTCCGGTGGCTAACCGGTTCACCTCACGGCACTCCGGAGCGCCCTGTTCCGCCGGTCGGCGACCGCGGAGCCGGATTCCCGGCGGGCCATCCGGCGCAGGACCACCGGCGCGAGCAGTAACCCGGCCACCGCCCAGACCCCGAGGACGCCGGCCGTCTCGAGGTGCCGCCACGACTGACCGACCTCGACCACGACCGCCTCGCCGGGCAGCAGCGCCGACCGCATCCCGAGCCCCATCCAGTAGATCGGCGTCAGCTGACCGATCCACTCCAGCCAGCCGGGCAGCGCGGTGAGCGGGTAGAAGATGCCCGAGATCGCGATGAAGCCGAGCATCGGCAGCTGGATCAGCCCCTGGGCCCGGGCGGTCGTGAAGACCGAGCCGAGGACAGCGCCGATCGGCAGCGTCGCGACCAGGCCGAGCAGCAGTACCCAGACCAAGGTCAGCCATCCGGACGCGTCGATCGTGAGTCCCCCGACGATGACCAGGCCCGGAACCAGCACGATCACGAGGTCGGCCAGCAACGAGCCGGCCACCGAGACAACCTTGCCGATCAGGTAGCCGAGCATGCCGTGCGGCGTCGCCTTGGCGCGCAGCAGCGTGCCGTCCTCCCGATCCGCCGTGAGCTGCTGGCTCATGCTGACCATCCCCATCGCCGCGTTCATGCCGAGGATGCTGGGTAAGGCCAGGGCTCCCAGCAGCAGGCCGCTCGAGCCGAAGTCGCGATGCCGCAGGAAGAACAGTGCGGCCAGGGTGAGCGCCGGCCAGAGGAAGTGGCTGACCAGCTCAGGGCCGTTGGTGAAGGATTGCCGCAGCTCGATCAGCCCGCGCCGCCACCCGGCCCGGACCGCTGCGCTTCGGGGCGTCATCACGCCACCTCCTGACCGCGCACCAGCGCGAGATAGGTGTCTTCCAGCGAGACCCGGCGGACTTCGAGCTCCCGGAGCGCCTCGCCGTACTGGGCGAACAGGCCGCGGACGAACTCGGTGGAATGGGCAGTCTTCTTGCGGAATCCGTGTCCGTCGACGCTCCACCGCACTTCGTCCTCGCCGGCGATCGCGGCGGCGAGTTCGCCCGGCGTACCGGCGGCGACGATCCGGCCCGCGGCCAAGATCAGGATGCGATCCGCGAGCCGGCTGGCCTCGTCGAGATCGTGGGTGGTGAGCAGGATCGTCGTTCCGTACTGCGTCGCCAGGTTCTTGACCAGTTCGTGGAACTCCCGCCGCGCCTCAGGATCGAAGCCGGTCGTGGGCTCGTCAAGGAACAGCAGCTCAGGCCGCCCGACGATGCCGATCGCCACGTCGAGCCGCCGCCGCTGCCCACCCGAAAGCGTCCGGATCTTCCGCTCGGCACTCGCGGTCAGCCCGACAGCCGCGAGCAGTTCGCCGGTCGGCCACGGCCGTTGCGTCCCGCCCGTCGCGTACGGCGCGTAGTACGAACCCAGATGCTGGAGCAGCTCGCCGACCCGCCAGTTGCCGTGGTCGCGCCAGGATTGCAGCACGATGCCGACCCGGGCCCGCCAGCTCTCGTCGGCCTGAGCCGGGTCGGTCCCGAGCACCTCGACGCGGCCTGCGGAGCGAAGCCGGAAGCCCTCCAGGATCTCGATCGTGGTGCTCTTTCCGGCGCCGTTCGGACCGAGCAGTGCGAGCACCTCTCCGGCCCGCGCCTCGAACGACACCCCGTGCAGGACATCGACCTCGCCGTACCGCATCCGGAGGTCGCCGACGGTCACTATGCTTTCACTCATGCCTGAAAGCTACGTAGCGTTCATTCGGATGGAAAGCTCGCTGAGGCCGATCTGTGCAACCATGTGAGAGTGAACGCACTGATGTTGCAGTGATCTGGGAGGAAAGATGCCAGGTGGCCGGCTGTCCCACCAGGAGCGGCGCACGATCGCGGCCGGCCTGAGCGAAGGACTCGGGTACGCCGAGATCGCGCGACAGCTCGAGCGACCGACCTCGACGATCAGCCGGGAGGTCGCCCGCAACGGCGGTCCGCGTGGCTACCGCGCCGACCACGCGCACTACGCCACGTCGTCGCGGGCTCGGCGTGGGCGTCCGCAGCGACCGCAGCCGCCGAGCGACACCGATCAGTACGCCGAGCGGTTCGCCGCGATCATGGTCGACGGCGGACTCCCCCGGATGGCGGCGCGCGTGCTCGCCCGGCTGTACACCGCCGAGAGCCGCAGCCTGACTGCGGCCGAGCTGGTCAGCGCGCTCCGCGTCAGCCCGGCGTCGGTCTCGAAGGCCATCGGCTATCTGGAGCAGGTCGGGATGCTGCATCGCGAGCCTGATCCGCGGCGTCGGCTGCAGCACTATGTGATGGCCGACGACGTTTGGCAGAAAGCTTGGCAGATCAGCTCGAGCACCAATGCGAACTGGGCCGAGACCGCGGCCGAGGGCGTCGAGTTGTTCGGCGCCGAGAGTCCGGCGGGCCGTCGCCTGTCGTTGATGGCCGACTTCTTCCGGCAGCTCGCGGACGACATGAGCGGCGGTCCTGGCTTCGCCGTACTCGACGACGCGCTGACGATTCTCGCGGCGTACCGGGAGGCCGGCCGGGTGGTCGAGGTTGATCGGCTGGCCGCCGTACTGGACTGGCCGGTGGATCGGGTCAAGACCGCGCTGGAGATCGCCGCGGCTGCACGGCTCAGCGCCGAGCAGCGAGCAGCCCTCGCAGCAGCCGAGGAGTGATCGTGCCTTCGGCGAGGCCGAGTTCGACCAGATCGTCGAAGACCGCCTGATCGGCCGCGGCCGCGCGGATGCCGCGGGTCAGCACCTGCGACGAGTTCGTCAGGTACGCCGTCAGCGCGGTGTGGCGGATGTGCCGGCCGAGGAGTTTGCGGACGCTGCGGTTGTAGCGGCGACTGGGATCTTGCTTGCTCTGCAGGGATTCTGCGGCTGCCCGACCGGCCAGGAGGCCAGTGGCGACGGCGTAGTAGATGCCTTCACCGGTCATCGGGTTGATCAGGCCGGCAGCGTCACCGGCGAGCAGGACTGTGCTCTTGGGTGGTCGCCAGGACCAGCCGGTGAGCGGAAGATGGTGGCCGTGCCAGTCGCCGCCACCTTCGGTTGCCCCGGGCAACAGTGCGTCGAGCTGGCTGAGCAGTTCGGCGCGAGTCGGGTGCGGACGGTCGGCGGCCAGGCGTTCGCCGTACCCGACGTTGGACCAGCCGTCGCCCCGATCGAAGGACCACGCGTACGACGGTTGCCGGCCGGCGCCGTACGCGATCACCTGGCTGGCAGCGCGGGCGGGCGGTGTTGGCGCGTAGCCGCGGATCGCCAGCGCGACCGGACCGGACGGTACGCCGAGCTCCCGCCGTACGACGGACTGCGCGCCGTCGGCGCCGATCACGAACCGGCCGTCCAGCTCAGCGAGGCTACGGACGCGTCGCCGGACGAGCTCGGCTCCGGCGGATTGCGCGGCTTCGACGAGGCGGTGGTCGAAGACGGCTCGCGGGACGACCCAGTTCGGCCGGGCCATGTCGCGCTCGACTCCGACCTCGCCGGCGGTCAGGACGAAACGGCGTACCGGGGTCCAGTCGTCGACCAGGCCGGTGACGCCGACCGCGGCGAGCAGGTCGAACACGTGCGGAGCGATGCCGTCGCCGCAGGTCTTGTCGCGCGGGAAGTCGTGACGATCCACTAGTAATACAGACAGGCCGGGATCGACCGCGAGCGCGCCGAGCGCGGCGGAAGCTCCGGCCGGTCCGGCGCCGACGATGACCAGATCCCACACAGCCCCCAGTCTCGCATTGGTCCAGCCGGTGTTCGAGGCTGTTCGAACAGGTTCCGCCCGCTGGGCGCGGCGGCGACGATCTGAAGCATGAGAATCCGCCTCCTCATGGCCGCTTTGATGCTCTTCGGGGTCACCCTGATCGCTCCGAGCACCGCGCAGGCCCGCGATCTGCAGTTGACCAGCGTCGCCAACGGCCCGATCTCGCGACAGGAGATGCTGCTGCGTTCGGCATCCTGGATCCGCGACAAGGTGCCTTACAGCCAGGACAACGCCAGCCCGCACGTGAACGAGTTCGGCAGCTACCGCCGGGATTGCTCGGGCTTCCTGTCGATGGCGTGGCATCTGAGCAGTTCGCTCAGCACGTCGACGCTGCCGTCGGTGATGCGCCAGATCACGTACGACGACCTGCAGCCGGGCGACGCGCTGTTGCGGCGATCGGGCGGTGTGAACCACGTCGGCCTGTTCGTCGGCTGGTACGACGTCGCGCGGACCCGGCCGAAGATCCGCGAAGAGTACGACTACGGCCATCTCGCCGAGGAAAGGATCTGGACCAACAGCTACTTCAAGACCTTCACGCCGTACCGGTACACCAAGGTGGTCGGGGCGACGACCAGCCCAGGATCGTCGATCGGTCAGGACGTGACCGGGCGACTGATGCGGTTCGAGGCGACGGCGGACGGCGCGGTGCAGTTGTCCGAGCAGACCGGTCCGGCCGCGACGACGTGGCAGACCGGCACGATCGATCCGCCGGGTGGCGTGCTTCCCGGCGTACCGATCGCGACCGCGGCCGACTCGATCGGGCGCGCGTACTACTTCGCGCGGACGCCGGACAACAAGCTGCGGACCGGTTGGGAGAGCAGTCCGGGGGCAGGACCGTGGCTGTCGGCAACTATCTCGCCCACGACCGACCTGGACGGAGTGGAGACGGTGCAGCCGGTCGGGCGGCCGGCTGCGGCGATCGATGCCCGGGGCAAGTTGACGTACTTCGTGCGGACCAGCGACGGCCGTCTCCTGCACGGCTGGCAGGATGTTCCCGGCTCGGACCTGTGGCACGCGACGATCATCCGCGACAGCGCTGGGGTGGCGGTACAGCTCGAGGGCGATCCGGTGGTTTCGCAGGACGTACTCGGCCGGATCGCGTTCCTCGCTCGCACCTCCGACGGAACCCTGCGCTACGGCCGGCAGGCTGCACCGGGCACCGGGCCGTGGGTGGTCAGCACGTTGGCGGCGACTGGCATCGTGGGCAACCCGTCGATCGGTCTCGATGTGTCGGGCAAGCTTGTCTACTTCGCTCGCGGGACCGACGGCAAGCTGCAGCACGGCTGGCAGTCGACTCCTGGTGCGGACACTTGGCAGGCGACCGCCGTACCGCCGACTACTGACACCGATGGCGTCGAGACAGTGCAGCTCGCTGGTGACCCGGCGATCAGCATGGACAACAGCGGCAAGCTGACGTACTTCGTGCGGACCACGGACAGCCGGGTGCTGCACGGCTGGCAGGACGTTCCCGGCTCGGATCCGTGGCACGCGACGATCATCCGGGACGCCACGACGGGGCAGCCGGCTTTGGCTCCGGTTGACCCCGTGCTCTATGCCGACTCCGCCGGGAAGCTCGTCGTACTGATGCAGGCCAGCTGGCTGTATCAACACGCTCCGGGCACCGGTCCCTGGCACGTGGCGGCGTTGGGGTAGCGCCGGGGCTACCTCGACCAGGGTCCTTGAGCCACTGCCGACGCCGGAGCTCAGCTCTAGCGTCGGTCGTGACTTCAAGGAGGGGACGATGAGACTACTGCTGGCGCTGGCGCTCCTGGGCGCATCGACCAGTACGACGGCCGTCGCGCAGACGACCGCGGTGCAGTGGCATCAGTGCGCGCTGACCGCGGACGACGCCGAGGGTGTCGCTCTCGACAAAGCCGGGGCTCAGTGTGCTGAGATCGAGGTTCCGGTCGACTACTCGCGGCCTGGTGGGCCGACGATCACGCTGGCGATGTCGCGGATCAAGGCCAAGGGGAATCGGATCGGCGCGCTCGTGATCAACAACGGCGGTCCGGGTGGGGCGAGTCTGAGTGCGGCGCTCGATCGGCCGGACGTGATGCCGACGGTCGGTCAGCGGTACGACCTGATCGGGTTGGACCCGCGGTTCGTCGGGCGTAGTACGCCGATCGACTGCAAGCTGCCGTTCGCCGGATGGCCGTGGGCGGGCGGGAGCACGCGGGCGTCGTACGGGCGGGATGTTGCGGTTCAGGCTGACGTCGCTCGGCGTTGCACGCGGGAAGCTGGGTCGGTATTGCAGTACGTCAATACGCGGAACACTGCTCGCGATCTGGATCGGGTTCGGGTCGCGTTGGGCGAGCGGAAGATCTCGTACCTGGGCTATTCCTATGGGAGCTACCTCGGGTCGGTGTATCTGCAGCTGTTCCCGGGGCGGGCCGATCGCGTCGTACTGGATGGTCCGGTCAATCCGCTGACGTATGGGCCGCAGCTGCTCGAGCCGGTTGGTTCGGTCAACGAGGACAACCTGCGGGCGTGGGCGTCATGGACAGTCGCGCGGAACTCGACGTACGGGCTGGGGGCGACGACTCGGGAGGTGCTGGCTTCCGTTGACCGTGTCTACCGGCACGTGCGGACTCGCGAGCTGGAGATCGGCGGGCACAAGGTCGGCGAGGGATTGCTTCCGATGCTGTTCTTCGTTTCGATGAACGACGACCGCGATGTGCCTCGGGCCGATGCCGCCGTGCTGGTGCAGACACTGGTCAAGGCGCTGGACGGTCCGGTCGAGCCTAGAGCCGACCTGGCGGAGCTTCTCGATCTGATCCTGTCCCCAGCGATGTCGCCGATGATCAGCGCGCAGACCGCCATCATCTGCGGCGACCGGGCGGCCCCGCGCGACCCACAGGTCTACTGGCGGAACATCCAGGCGCATCGGTCGGCCGAGCCGCACTACGCCTCGATTACGCGGACCATCTCGCCCTGTGCGTTCTGGCCGGTGCGGCCGCAGGAGGCGCCGACTCGGATCGCGAACAACGAGAAGGCCTTGATCGTCGCGGCCGAGTTCGACCCGCGGACCATCTACCCGAACGCTGCGGTCCTGCGGAAAGCAATTGGCGGCTCTCGGGTGCTGACAGTGCGGAACGCGCGCAAGCACGGAGTCTTCGGCGAGTACGGCAACGCGTGTGCCGATCAGAAGGTCGTGTCCTATCTGTTCAGCGGCACACTGCCGGCGACCGACCTGAGCTGCTAGTAGCCCGGTCGCTTGCCAGGCTTGTTGGTACGGCGAGCCGTCGTACGGCGAGGGCGGGGTGCCAGGCGATCGGCGTGGCCCCCGCTGGCCGCACCGGCCGGAGTGACCGGCCGGGCCTCGTCCAGGTCGACCACTTTGGGCGGCGGCGGGACGAAGAGCGGCACTGTCTTCTCTTCTACTACCGGGGCCGGCGTCGGCGGCCGGGGCGCTTCGGCTCGCGCGACTGACTCCTTACTTGCGCGAGGCACGACCGCTACTGCCGCGGCGGCGACCGGCGTACGGGCTGGGCGGCGCTTGAGTTTGGTGCGCAACTCGATGCCGAGGGCGTCAATCAGGCGGCTCCAGGCGACGATCATCCACCCGACCGCGAAGACCGTGCAGCCGGCGAACAGAATCGACTGCAGCCCGGCTCCCCAGTTCGAAGGCCCGGTTCGGCTCATCGCGGCGAGCATCGCCACCACGACCGCGTTGGTGATGCCGACGGCAACCGCCACGCCGACCGTGCGGAGCAGCACCCGCCGCTCCAGCCCGACGTCGTCCGCCGCAGCGACCAGCCCGGCGATCAACCCGGCCAGCACGGGCACCGTGTAGACCAGCGCCAGCGTCAGGCCGGGGCTCGCGACCAGATAGAAGATGTCGAAGACCAGGGCCGTCCCGGTGAGGGCCGCCGCGAAGCAGACCACCATCGGCGGATACGCCCGCACGATGGCAGCCGCGTCCGCGGGCACCGTCCTGATCATCCCGAGCGCCAACCCACCGCTCCCATCCACTCTTCCCCCCATTGTGCCGCTCCCGGCACCCCCACTACCCAACGACACCACCCACCCAGGGTCACTCACCTTGTGCACCCACCAACCACCGCGCCGCCCGCACGATGGTTGATAGGTGCCCAAAGTCGACGTACCCGCCCAAAGGTGGGCCGGCGTGTCCTTGTGCACCCACCAGCCATTGGCCGGCACCTTGTGCACCCACCGACCATCCGGCGGCCGCTCGAATGGTTGATGGGTGCCCAAAGTCGCCGTACGTGCACGAAGGTGGGCCGGCGTTTCTTTGGGTACGGCGAGGTTGCCGAGGGCAAGGGAGGTCAGGCGGCGGCGGGGAGGGGGCTGAGCTTGGCGCGGAGGTTGTCGAGGGTCTTGCGGAGGACCCGGGAGACCTGCATCTGGCTGACGCCGATGTCCTTGCCGATCTCCGACTGCGTCCAGCCCTCGATGAAGCGCAGGTGCAGGATCCGCCGTTCCCGGTCGTCGAGATCCGACAGCACCGGCTGGAGCATTTCAACGGTCTCCAGCTGGTCGATGCTGTTGTCGTCGGCGTCCGCGACCACGTCGGCCAGGGTCAGATCGGCGTCGGTCTCGGCCGGACGGTCGAGCGACAGCACGTTGAAGCAGCCCTTCGCGGCCATCGCCTGCTCAACGTCGCTCACCTCGACCTCGAGGCGCTCGGCCAGCTCGGCCGGGGTGGGCTCGCGGTTGAGCTCCTGCTCCAGCTCCGGCAGCTTGCCGGCGATCGAGCCCTGCATCTCCTGCAGCCGGCGCGGGATCCGGACCGTCCAGGCGCAGTCGCGGAAGTACCGCTTGACCTCGCCGCGGATGGTCGGAATCGCGAAGCCGATGAACGGAGTGTTGGCCTCGAGCCGGTAGTGATGAGCGGCCTTCACGAGACCGAGGTACGCGACCTGCTCGAGGTCGTCGGCCTCGGCGCCCCGGCCGCGGAACCGGCGGGCGATCCCGCGCGCCATGTCCAGATTGAGTTCGATGACCTCTTCGAGCAGCTCCTGCCGCTCGGTCTCATCGGTACTGGCGGCCCGGCGTTCCATCAGTTCCCGGGTGGTTGCTTCACGCGCGGACCGATCGGCCGCGGTCGAACACCGAACTGTGGTGGTGGAGCTCTTCATTGGATGACCTCGCGACTGTTGTCACGGCGTGGCTCTGAGCTGAACCACGGTCACGCCTGCGTGCTGCTCGTACCCACCTCGCCGGATCGCATGCACCGACCGCGTTTCGCTCACGGATCGCGACCGAAACCTTGTTTCGAACGGTCGTTTGAGCGCAACGGAATCACAGTACGTGAGGAAGCAGACACAGAGCCCCTAAACATGTACGATGCAAATGCAAGCCCAAATGCACGTGCATATGCCAAGGACGTACGGAAGGTGCAGCTGATGACTGCTATCTACAACGGCATGCCCGGCGACTCCATCGAGGACCTGACCTGGCGCAAGAGCCAGCGGAGTGGCCCCAACGGCAACTGCGTTGAGGTGGCGAAGCTGCCGGGCGGCGGCGTGGCGATGCGGAACTCGCGTCACACCGACGGACCGGCGCTGGTATTCACCAAGGCGGAGATCGAGGCCTTTCTGGGCGGTGCCCAGGACGGGGAGTTCGACTACCTCGTCTGACCTCGAAGCTCTCGGAAAAGCCAGGGCCCCTTCGCCAGGCGAGTGACGAAGGGGCCCTTTTCCATGCCCGGATCCAGGGCCCCTCGGACAACGTCGAAGGCCGGCCCTCGGAGGGAGGGCCGGCCTTCGGTGTTACCGGAGAAGCTTGTCTGTCCTACTACTGCACGGTGAGCGGCCAGAGCTGTTCGCTGCTCGGCAGCTCGGAGGCCTTGCCGGTGGCCGCGTTGTCCACGGTGATCCGGAGACCGGTGAACTTGGGCGTCATCACCCGCTGGTACCGAGAGGCACGGTCAGGCTCGGCCAGGTACTCAGCGATCAGATGATCCCCTAGCCAGATCCGTACCATCTTCCGTCCTCCTCGGTCGGTGTTCATGGGGCCAGGCTCACGATGGGGTCGCCGTCGAGCTGACGAACCCCGCGCAACCAGCCTTCGAAGGCCCAGCGCTGCTGCTCGGGGCAGCGCGCCACCAGTTCCTGGATCTCCCGCTCGGTCAGCTCGTCGGGCGCGCGTCCGCCGGCATAGGCGGTCTGCTCGGCTACCGCACTGTCGTCGTCAATCATCGACTCGGGTTCCCCAACCAGTCATGCCGGTGCACTCGTCACCAGCGATCTGTAGGACCGGCCTGCCAGCTCTCGCGATGTCACCAAGTGCGAGATCTAGCTCACCTTCTGTGCATGAAGCAATCATGGCGTCGGCACGCTGCGAATGCAAGCGCCCGATGCACGTGCATCCGCACGTTTTCCGTTTTGAGACCCAATTCGGCCGGTTCACGCCTAGGCAGACCGGAGGACGCGGGCGGCGAACAGTGTTCGAGGGGCTCTTCGGCCTCGACTTTGTCTTGACAAGTGCGGCGGTCGGCGACGACGGTAGATCACCGAAAGTCACGACCGCTGGCGATTCGCGTGGCTTATGTAAGAACTTCGGCAGATTCGGGTCCGGACATGCGATGATGTCTGCCTGCGAGACCGGTTCGTCCCGGGATCGCGCTGGGGAAGCTGGGGACAGAGCACTGAGTAACAGGGCACTGAGGGGCCGGAGGTGAGTGTGACCGAGTCGGGCGCGCAAAGCGGACCGACAGCGCTTCGCATCATCCTCGGAGCGCACCTCCGCCGGGGCGTGAGGCCGCCGGGATCAGCCGGTCGGACGCCGGCTGGGAGATCCGCTCTTCGGAGTCGAAGGTCAGCCGGATGGAGCTGGGCCGCGTCGGCT
>NZ_JBEXCU010000002.1:0-954010 GCF_040605415.1 Kribbella sp. NPDC005582 | reverse complement strand
AGCGCCGCGTCAACCTGCGAGTCAGCCGCCAGGACGTCCTCACCCGCCCGAGCCCGGTCCGCCTCTGGGCCGTCATCGACGAAGCGGTCCTGCGCTGCCCGATCGGCGGCGTGAAGACGATGATGATGCAGCTCGACCACCTCATCGAGATGAGCCAGCTCCCCAACATCACGCTGCAAGTCATGGGCTTCGGCGCCGGAGGCCACGCCGCCACCGGCGGCGCCTACAGCATCCTCCGCTTCCCCGAGCCCGACCTCGCCGACGTGGTGTATATCGAGCACCTCACCAGCGCCCTCTACCTGGACAAGCTCGAAGACCTCGACCAGTACACCGCCACCATGGAAGCCCTCTGCGTAGCCGCACCCGCGCCGAACAAGACCCGCGACATCCTCGCCGGCATCCGCAAAGACTTCGAAGCCTGACTGTTCTGTTGCGATCCCCCAGTCCCAGGCGGCTGTGGCGGATCGCGGTAGCGAGGTGGAAAGCGGGACGGACACGGGCGACAGGGATCCAGCATGCCCGCCCCGCTGCTCAGGGACCGCTGATCCGTTGAAGGAACGTCTGGTCGTCATGAGACGACCGTACGGATGGCGACCGGCTGGTCACCATCCGAATTTGGGTGGTCGCCAGGGGGCGGCGCTGTACCTATCGGCGTCGAAAATGCGAGGTTGTGGACAACCGCTACTGGGAGCGCAGTCCGGCGATGAGAGAACTCGAATCGCGAGGGCTCAGTGCAGTAGCTCGCAGCCGATCGAAGACGAAGCTGTAGCGGTCGATCTCGGATTCCAGCTCCAGGAAGAGATCTCCGCCCCAACGCTCTTCGTAGATGAGGTCAGGTACGCCGCCGCCGAAGATGAGCCGCGCGAAGGAACCATTCATCCCCGGGTGAGCGCCCTTCTCGAACGGGATGACCTGCAAGGTGACGTTGGGCCGTTCGTTCAACTCCAGGAGCTTGCCGAGCTGGGCGTGCATGATCTCCCGGCTGCCGACGACCCTGTGCAGGGCTGCTTCGTCGACCACCGCCCAGAACTGCAGTGGCTCGCCGGCTGCCGACGACCGCGTCAGGATCGCTTGCCGCTCCATCCGCACCTGGACACGACGTCGTACCGCCTCTTCTTCAATCGGTAGACCGTCGAGCATCGTCGCCCGTGCGTACTCCTCGGTCTGCAACAGACCTGGCACGAGAAGAGTCTCGAAATTGTGAACGGCCTTCGCCTCGGACTCGAAGCTGATGTAGGTCGCGTACCCCTGTGACAGCTCATGCGAATACTCCCGGTACTGCCGCAACCAGCCGGGAGACTTCGCGCCGCGGGCCAGTTCGATGAGCTCGGCCCGCCGCGGCGCGGGGACGTCGTACAGATCGAAGAGCGTTTCCAGGGTGCCGTTATGGGGTTTGGCGTGCCCCTTCTCGAGTCGCCAGAGAGTGCCCTGGTTGACGCCGGTCTGCTCTTCGACCTGCTCGCGGGTCAGTTGAGCATCGGCGCGGAACGCCCTGAGTTCGGCGGCCAGGCGGCGGAGACGAACGGTCGGCGGGCCTGACGATCTCGGCATCTATTCATCGTACGAGTCAGAGCTCTTTGAGGAACTCCAGCAGGGGTGGTGTTGCCGAGGTCGGGTGTTCGGCGGGCGAATCGAGTGGGTGACGGGCGTCCGGGCGTGCGGATCCCAGGGCCATCACAACTGGTTGCTCTCGGCCCGGCCGCCGCGTGGATGTTGGCGGTCGGGGCAGTTGTGATGGCCTGGCGGTCCGGCGTCGATCGCGGCACAGCGCTTCGCGAGACCCGGATCACGAGCCGAGAATGCACGTCTCCGACTGCGCCGCACCTGACGACCGCGCCCTACTCCCGGTTCGTCCCCATCACCGGCACCTGTCGACCACCCGCACTCGCCCCGGCGAGCGTCGCGAGCCGACCGCGAGCGCAGCGAGCAGGCGAGCGAGCGGCAGCGAGCGCGCAAGGGGGTGGGTGGGGCGGACTGCGTAGCACGCGACGGGGGAGCGGGCGTAGTCGGGCCGCGAGGGGAACTAGGTGTTGTCGGTTAGCCAGGTGAGGAGGGGGCGGGTGGCGTGCCAGTCGGCGCGGATGGCGGTGGCCAGGTCTGGGGTGTGGATGATCGGCTCGAAGCCGTAGGACTTGGTGACGGTGAGGGACTTGTGGCGCAACAGCTCGATGCGGGGGTGGTCGGCGTCGTAGCCGCGGGGGCTGGTTTTGAGGCGGTCGCCGCCTACTGTCCAGCCGGCTTTGGTGAGGTCGGCCAGTAGGTCTTCGAGTTGTTTGCCTCGGCGGTCGTCGTCGATGGCGGTGCGGACGCGTGCGAGGCGTTCGGAGTTGGCCTCGTAGAAGCCGGCTGCCACTCGTACCCCGGGGGCCGACACCTCGACGTACCAGCCGGTGGCGGGTGCTAGGTCGATGAACGCGCCCTGGTGCGTCTTGTACGGCGTTTTGTCCTTGGCGAAGCGGACGTCACGATAGGGCCGGAAGAGCTTGGCCTTGCCGAACTCGGCTTCCAGCTCGGCCAGCAACGCGGCCATCGGCGTTCGGACCGACTCCTCGTAGATGTGCTTGTTGGCCGTCCAGTAGGACTTGGTGTTGTCCATCTCGAGGTCGTCGTAGAAGTCCAGCGCTGCCGCCGGGAAGCCGGTGAAACCCATACCGGCAACCCTAGTCCGGCCGTCGGCAGCCTCAGATCCAGCCTGCCCGTTCGGCTTTGCGGACGGCATCGATCCGGGACCGGGCGTGGGTCTTGGTGAGGATGCGGGACAGGTAGTTGCGCACCGTTCCCGCGCTCAGACACAGCTTGCGCGCGATCTCCTGCGCGGTCGCGCCTGTTGTCACCAGTCGCAGCACCTGGCGCTCGCGATCGGTCAGCGGATTGTCGCCGGCCCGTAGTGCGGCCAGCGCCAGCCCCGGATCCAGAACGGTCTCCCCGGACGCCAACTGCCGGATCGCCGTGACCAGCTCGCCGGGCGACGCATCGGTCGCGATCAACCCGATCCGAGGCACCTGGCGAGCCAGTCGCAGGCTCACCGCCGCCGGTAGATCAGGCTCCGACAACACCAGTACGTCGGTCGCCGGCGCGCGCCGGATCACCGTCTCGACCCGCAGGTCGAACTGCGCATCCAACACCAGTACGTCGGGTTGCAGCCGCGCGGTCGCGAGCAGAACCTCGTCGGCGTGCTCGAGCACAGCAACAACATCCAGGTCATCTTCGGTCGCGAACACCGTGGCCAATGCTCCGCGAAGCAATGCGCCCCGGTGTCCGAGCAGCACTCGGATCACCGCCCCGCCCCCCATGGCGCAGCCGATGCCTCGATCGGTCACGCCCGTTTGATGGCCCCCCAGCCCATAGCAGCCACTATTCTAAGAGAGGTCGGCGAAGAAGGCACGGACGTCCCCGACAAAAACGGCCGCCTGCTCCATGGCCGCAAAATGCCCGCCGTGCGGATGACTCGTCCAGCGAACGACATTGTCGGTCCGCTCGACCTTGTGCCGCAGCGGGATGAAGTTCTCGTGCGCGAGGTCGAGCAAGGCGGTCGGCGTGGTCGAGGTCTGATCCCCGTACGACGCGTGCGCGCGCTCGTAGTAGACCCGGCTCGCCGAACCCGCCGTCCTGGTGAGCCAGTAGAGCATCACGTTGGTGAGCAGGTGATCGCGGTCGATCTCGCTCGCCGGATCGCTCCAGGCCGCGAACTTCTCCGCGATCCACGCCAGCTGCCCGACCGGCGAGTCGGTCAGCGCGTAGGCCAGCGTCTGCGGCCGGGTCGACTGCAGTTCGGCGTACCCCTGCTCTTCCTTGGCCCAGGCCTGATACCGGCGCCACGACGCCCAGGTCCGCTCCCGCTCGGCCTCATCGAGTGGCGCGAGCTCCTCGTCCGTCGGTTCCGAGGTCGCGCCGGCCCCGGGAATCAGATTGAGATGTACGCCGATCACCCGCTCCGGGTGGATCCGCCCGAGTTCGCGCGAGATCGCGGCACCCCAGTCGCCGCCCTGAACGCCGTACCGGTCGTAGCCGAGGTCGGCCATCAGCACGGCCCAGGCGCGCGCGATGCGCTGGTACTCCCAGCCGCGGTCGCGGGTCGGGCCGGACAGGCCGAAGCCGGGGATGCTCGGGATGACGAGATGGAACGACTCGAGCAACGGTCCGGCGACCTCGCTGAACTCGATGATCGACCCCGGCCAGCCGTGGGTGAGGATCAGCGGGATCGCATCCGGTGCAGAGGAGCGCAGGTGGGCGAAGTGCACGCGGGCGCCGTCGATCGTGGTGGTGAACTGCGGCCACTCGTTCAGCCGGGCCTCGGCTGCTCGCCAGTCGTAGGTGTCCCGCCAGTACGCGACCAGGTCCTGCAGATACCCCAGCGGTACGCCGTACTCCCAGCCGACGCCCGGGATCTCGTCCGGCCATCGGACCAGGTCGAGTCGGGTCCGCAGATCAGCCAGGTCGGTGTCCGGCACAGCGAGCCGGAAGGGTTCGATAGTCATCCCCCACAGCTTCGCGCTACCGGGCGCAGCCCGCACCCTTATTTAGCTGCGTGTGCGCGAGCCGCGAGCATCTTGACGGCCACCGCGGCCGCCAGCATCAGCGCGCCGGCAGCGATCACCACCGTGACCAGCGTGCCCGCAGTGCTGAGTGCGCTGTCGCAGGTCATCGGCG
Source organism: Kribbella sp. NPDC005582 (assembly GCF_040605415.1). Classification (NCBI taxonomy): domain Bacteria; kingdom Bacillati; phylum Actinomycetota; class Actinomycetes; order Propionibacteriales; family Kribbellaceae; genus Kribbella; species Kribbella sp. NPDC005582. The sequence goes on along the minus strand of NZ_JBEXCU010000002.1, from coordinate 949,360 downwards.
TGATGCCGCCTGCGGTGCGGAAGGCCGAGCCGCAATTGGTCCCGCTCGACGACACCGAGCGGAAGCCGAGCGCGACTCCACCGATCATCACCACGACCCCGGCGACGACCAGCACCCTGTTCAGCGCCGTCACGATGTCCGCTCCGACGCGTCCGGGCAGGCCGACGGCACCGCACACGAGCCCCGTTGCACGTTCCTTCACCCCACATCTCGACGGACCACCCGACCCGAACTTACGGTCCGGACCGGATGAACCACAGTCGAGGAGGCTGTCAGCGGCGATTCTTCACAGAGTCCTTACTCAGAACATGACAGATTGTGACCATCGCCACGAGATGCTGGCCGGTTCAGAGCCGCTCCGTGAGGTGCACGGTGATCTCGTCACCGGGGTTTTTCGCCAAAAGGGCGCGGAGATCCGCCTTCACCGGCAGCTTGTGGGTGCCGTCACCCAGCGCCATGAACGAGCTCTCGAACGGGTGTCCGTCCATCGTCCCGCGCACCTTCACCAGCCCACGGGTGCCGAAGTACTCCGCCGATCCCGGCAGCTGCACGTAGGTCCAGCCGCCCTTGGCCGGGCTCTTCAGCAGCGGTGCGGTGAAGGTCTTGTCCAGCTTCTGTGCGCTCATGGTGAGCTCCTCTCTCCACCCCTTGGTAGAGACTGACAGAGCGTTTTCGACATCTATCCTGACAACGTGCAGATCACGATGCGGCCAGGCGGCGCGAGCGACGTACCGGCAGTGCTCGCCCTGCTCGACGGAGCGACCGAGTGGCTGGTCGCGCAGGGCCGCACCGACCAGTGGGGCACCCAGCCGCACTCGACCAGCCCGTGGCGGATCGGACAGATCTCCGGGTACGCCGCCGAGGGCGGCCTCTGGATCGCGGAGTACGACGGCCGCCTGGTCGGCGCGCTGGCCATCGGAGAGGCCAAGCCGCCGGTACCGCCGGCCGCGGAACCCGAGGTCTTCGTGCGGCTGCTCGTCACCGACCGCGCGCTGACCGGCCACGGCCTGGGCGGCGTACTGCTCGACCATGCGCGCGAGCTGGCCCGGGAGGCCGACGTGAAGGTTGTCCGGCTCGACTGCTTCGCGGGCAACGACGGGGCGTTGATCCGGTACTACGAATCGCAGGGCTTCACGCGCGATGTGAGCTTCAGTGTGCAGCGGGAGAATGCCCCGGACTGGCCAGGTCAGGTCCTCGTCCAGCGTCTGTGATCGAGCGGTGCACGGTGCCATGCGCGTCCGAGCAGTGCGCGGCGATGTCGCTGTCGCTGGCGTGGTCGACCTGCAGCGTCGAATGAGTCAGCGAGTGGCGCTCGGCCAGTAGCGTCTCGATCTTCACGCGGATCTGGTGACAGTCCAGGCCTTCGGCAACCATCACGTGCGCCGAGGCCGCCGGCTCACCGGAGGTGATCTCCCAGACGTGCAGGTCGTGCACCTCGACGACGCCCTCGATCGCGCACAGCTCGGCGCCAAGCGCCTGCGGGTCGATCGCGGCCGGGGCCGCCTCGAGGAAGATCCGGCCTGAGTCACGCACCAGCGAGACACCGGCCTTCAGCATCAGCGCAGCGACGACCAGCGCGGCGATGGCGTCCGCCCGGGCGAAGCCGGTCAGCAGCACCACCAGACCGGCGAGCGCGGTCGCGATGAACGCGAACAGGTCGTTGAGGATGTGCTGGAAGGCGCCTTCGACATTCAGGCTGGAACGGTTGGCCTTGCTGATCAGCCAGGTGGCGAACAGGTTCACGACAATGCCGACCACACCGGTGATCAGGACGAGCGCGCCCTTCACTTCCGGCGGGTGGATCATCCGGTTCACGGCCTCGTAGACGAAGTACGCCGCGAGCAGCAGCAGGGTGATCCCGTTCGCCTGGGCGGACAGGATCTCGACCCGCTTGAACCCGTAGGTGAAGCCACCGGCCGGCGGCTTCGCGGAGAGCCGGATCGCGACCAGCGCGAGCACGATCGCGATCGCATCGGTCAGCATGTGCGCGGCGTCGGTGATCAGCGCCAGCGAACCGGCCGCGAACCCGACCACCACCTCGGCCAGCATGAAGCCGACAATCAGCGCCAATGCACCGCTCAGCAACTTCCGGTCCGCGTTGCCACTGACCGCATGGCCGTGCCCGTGACCGTGGCCGTGCCCCGCTTCAGCCATCTCAGCGCTCCGGGTGGATGGCGTCGGTGTGCTCGGTGTGCGCGACCGCGAGGTCGACCAGCATCCGCACGTGCGCGTCGTCGAGCCGGTAGAACGCGTTCCGCCCATCCCGCCGTACGGCGACCACCCGGTGCGCACGGAGCAGCCGCAGCGCATGCGAGGTCGCCGACTCGCTGAGGCCGGTGACCGCGGCCAGATCGCAGACGCAGAGCTCACCGTCGAGCAGCGCGACCAGCAACTTCAGCCGGCGCGGATCACCGAGCAGACTGAAGACGTCGGCGGTGTCGACGATGTCGTCCTCGGCCGGCATCCGCGCGTTGACGCTCGTGACGCGCTCGGGATCGACGAGCCGGACCGCACATTCGTCCAGACCCTGCACATCTGCAGAACTGTTCATATGTCGAGGCTAACCCATGAGGGGACTCGGTGAGAAATACACGGGGTGATGAATTCCTCGGTAGGCTACTGACCACGCCCTCTCCCCCGCCCCAGGAGCAGCCTCATGCGTCGTCTCGTTGCCGTCCTGTCTGCCTTTCTGATGCTCGCCACCGCCGCACCCGCGACCGCGGCCGGCACCACCGCGACGTACAACGTCTGGAGCTGGAACGTGGCCGGCTGGGCGATGCACAAGGCGTCGATCAGCAACGGGATGGTGAGCGGCGCGGTCTCCTCGATCCAGGCGCGGGGAGCGCAGTTCGTGGCGCTGAACGAGATCTGCTGGCAGCAGTACAAGGAGATCCAGAGCAGGCTCGCGGCGGCCGGGTGGCCGCAGGACACGACGAACTTCTCCCGGTTCGCCGAACAGCGCGCCGATGTCTGCAACGGGGAAGCCTTCGGCGAGGCGATCTTCAGCAAGTTCCCGCTGGGGACGGCCCAGAAGGTGCTGCTCCCCCAGGACGAGACCAAGGAGCAGCGCCAACTGCTGTGCGCGCCACTGGTCGCGCGGCCGCAACTGCGCTTCTGCACGGCGCACATCACGCCGTACAGCACGAATGTCCAGCAGTTGCAGAAGGTGCTGTCCTTGCTGGAGCAGCAGAACGCGAACGGCGACACCACGCTGATCGCCGGTGACTTCAACGCCCAGCCGAGCTGGGGGCGCCTCGACGACTGGTACGACGCCGCGCTGGTGACCGACGTCAACAAGCAGAACCGCGGCCAGTACCGCGAACTCGACGACCTGGACCCGATCTGCCCCGGCTACGGCGAGAAGACCACCGAGAACAACACCGAAGGGTGCGCGGGCCAATCGAAGAAGATCGACCTGATCTTCGTCCGCAAGAACCACCTCACCGGCCCCTACACCGAAGACTCCCTCGCCATCGCCCAGAACTGCGCCGGCCCCTGCTCCGACCACCGCATCATCGTCGGCACCGTCACCATCGACCGGTGACCGTCAGGCCAGGCCGAGGCGGTAGGCGTAGGCGACTGCTTGGGCTCGGTCGCGGAGATTGGCCTTGGCGAAGAGGTGGTTGATGTGGGTCTTCACGGTCGCCTCGCTGACGACCAGGCGGCGGGCGATCTCGGTGTTCGAGAGTCCTTCGGCGATCAGGCGCAGTACGTCGAGTTCGCGCGGAGTCAGCCCGGTGCCGGGCGGCTTCGGGGGCGTCGTGGCGCCTTCGATCAGGCGGCGCTGGACGTCGGCGTCGAGGATGGACTGACCGGCGGCGGCCGCCTCGATCGCGCGACCGATCGACTCCGCGTCGGCGTCCTTGGTGAGGAAGCCGCGCGCACCCGCGCGGAGCGCGGACAGCACCGAGTCGTCGTCGCTGTACGTCGTGAGCACGACGACCTCTGTCCCGGGATACTCGGCCCGGACCTGACGGGTCGCTTCGACACCATCGACGTTCGGCATCCGCAGGTCGACCAGCAGCACGTCCGGGTTGTGCTCGGCAACCAACTCGACCGCCTCCGCACCGTCGGACGCGGCCGCGACCACATCGATCCCGGGCAGCAGTTTCAGCAACGTCACCAGACCGTCGCGAACCACCCGCTGGTCGTCGGCGACCACCACCCGCACACTCATCCCGGCACCTTCAGCTCGACTCGCCAGCCGTCCGCGACCGGCCCGGCCTCCAGCGACCCACCCAGCAGCTCGGCCCGCTCGCGCATCCCGACCAGACCGTAGCCGCCCGGCGCTGCGCGCTCCGGGCGCCTTCCCGGCCGGTCCGCCACGGTCAGCCGCACACCGTCGCCGTACTCGAGTCTCACCGCTACCGGCGCGCCCACCGCGTGCTTGCGGGTGTTGGCCAGCGCCTCCTGCAAGGTCCGGTACAGGGCGTTCATCACCTCGGCCGGCAGCTCCCGCGCCGTACCGGAGGTCTCGAAGGTTGCCGTGGCGCCGCTCTCCAGCCGGTACGTCGTGACCAGGTCGGCGAGCGCTCGCTCGTCCGGCACCGAGTCCTCGCGCAATGCCGCGACCGCCCGGCGCGCCTCGGCCAGTCCTTCGGCCGCCAGGTCCTGCGCCCGCGTCACCTGCTCGATCGCCTCCGGCGAAGCACCGTCGCGAACCAGCATCAACCGCGCGCCCTGCAGATTCAGCGACAACCCCGCGAGCGAATGCGCCAGTACGTCGTGCACGTCCCGCGCGATGCGCGCCCGCTCGGCCAGTGCGGCAGCTCGCCCGTGTTCCTCGAGCGCGGTCTGCTTGCGGGCCAGCGAGACCTCGAGTTCTTCCCGCTGGGTCTCGCGATTGCGCCGGTTGGTCGATGCGAGCACCAACGCCACCACGCTGAAGACCACGCCGAGTACGGCGCCGACCGAGTGGGTGCCGAGGTAGAACGGAACGCTCGCTCCGAGCGTTCCGATTCCCACCGCCACCCATTCGGCCGGCCCGGGCCGGTGGTAGCGGACCGCGATCCGTGTCACCCAGTACGGAAGCGCGATCAGCGCACTTCCCGGAAGTGCGAACCAGAGCAGCGAGCCGGCGACCGCGAAGACCAGCAAGGCGATCACCGCGCGGCCGAGCGGTTCACCGTCGCGCAGGACGACCAGCCAGCCGTTGCTGATGACAACGATCACGGCGAGCGCGACGATCACCGGATCCGGCAGCCGGCGTACGTCGCTGCCGCCGTAGCTGGTGACGACGGTGAACACGACCAGCAGACTCGGTAGCGCGCGCAGGAACAGGGCCGGGCCGGGGAGGCGCCGTACCTGGTCCTGAAGCGTCAGTTGCACAGTCTCATCATGCCTGCTGCGTGGCCAGCGGGATGTGCTGGTTCTGGGCTCGCTGGTAGACGGTCGCGCTCTGCGCGGCGATCGTCAGGCCGATGGTGAAGACGAGCGATGCCTGACTCACGGGGTTGTGCGGCCACAGCGCCTGGGACGCGAACGCACCGGCGACCCGGAGTGCGATCGTGAGCAGCCACAGCAGGAGCGTCGCAGTGGTGCCCTTCTGCCACAGACCCTCCGGAGTCCGGGTCAGCCGCAGGCTGGCGCCGCGAGCCACCCCGAACCCGAGCAGCAGAACACAGTCCAGCAGCAGGAACGCGAGCTCCCCGACCGACGCCTGGTGAAGCACCGGCCACAGCGAGAACAGCCCGAGGGCGAGCAGCGCGCCCGGTAGTACGAACAACGAGCGCTGCGTGACCAGTGAGCCGACGAGCTGCCGCCCGACCACCCGCACCAGCACGAAGCCCGCCACCAAGACCGCCAGTACGACGTGGGCCGACATGTGAGGATCCCTTCCGAGGAGTTTTCGTTGCCTCCAATCTCCTCGGAAAGGACCCGGCCGACGTCAGCCCACAGTTCGCTCCCAGGTGGAACCTCCACCTCAACCCTGGGGTTGAGATCAGGGCGTGAACCGGAACGGAGCGGTCACTTGGCCAGCGCAGATCGCGTCGGCAGCCTCGTCGGTCTGCTGCAGGACGGCGACCCGAGCCGCGTAGCTGGTCCAGGTAGGAGCTTGGCGGCCGTTGACGGAGTCCGGACCCAGAGCACGCTGAGCTTGTAGGTGGGCGACCCCGTCGGGGCCGGTGCTGGCGGCTCCGAGGAGGACGCCGTTGGGTCCTTGGGCGAAGAACTCGATCTTGGCACCGACCACGGGGTTGCCGTCGTCGGTCAGTCGGGCGGCCAGTGAGAGGTCGACCGTCGGTCGGCCGTGCCCGTTGACTGTCACCGGATCCACCGACAGTTCGGCGGCACACCCGGCACCGCAGCCGGTCGGCGACGCCAGCACGAGGGCCAGCGTCGCCAGTCGCTTCATCACGCGCCGAAGCTATCCGACCATCAGGCCAACGAGACCAGCGACAGGTAGTCGTCGGACCAGAGGTCCTCGTCGGCGTCGGGGAGGATGAGGACTCGGTCGGGGCGGAGGGCTTCGATGGCGCCTTCGTCGTGGGTGACCATGACGATCGCGCCGGGGTAGCTGCCGACCGCGCCGAGGACCTCGTCGCGGGAGGCGGGGTCCAGGTTGTTGGTCGGCTCGTCGAGGAGCAGGACGTTGGCGCCGGAGTGCACCAGGCCGGCCAGGGCGAGCCGGGTCTTCTCGCCGCCGGAGAGGACACCGGCCGGCTTGTCGACGTCGTCACCGCTGAACAGGAACGAGCCGAGCACGTTGCGGACCTCGCCATCGGTCAGGCCGGGCGCGACCGCCGCCAGGTTCTGCCGGACCGTACCGGCCAGGTCGAGAGTGTCGTGCTCCTGCGCGAAGTAGCCGAGCCGCAGACCATGTCCCGGTACGACGCGACCCGCGTCCGGCTCCTCCCGCCCGGCGAGCAGCCGCAGCAGCGTGGTCTTGCCCGCGCCGTTGAGGCCCAGTACGACGACCCTGCTCCCCCGGTCGATCGCCAGGTCGACGCCGTCGAGCACCTGCAGAGCGCCGTACGCCTTCTTGAGGCCGTGCGCGGTGAGTGGCGTCTTGCCGGACGGCACCGGTTCGGGCAGGCGGATCTTCGCCACCCGGTCGGTACGGCGTACCGGCTCCAGGCCCGAGAGGAGTTTGTCGGCGCGCCGAGCCATGTTGCGTGCGGCAACGGTTGTGTTGGCGCCGGCCATCATCTTGCGGGACTGGGCGTGCAGGGTTGCCGCCTTGCGTTCGGCGGTCGCGCGCTCCCGCGTCCGGCGCCGCTCGTCGAGCTCGAGTTGCTGCAGGTACTTGTTCCAGCCGGTGTTGTGGACGTCGATCGTGGTCCGCTGCGGATCCAGGTGGAACACCCGGTTGACCGTTGCCTTGAGCAACTCTCGGTCGTGGCTGATCACGATCAGCCCGCCCGGGTAGCCGAGCAGGAACGACCGCAACCACAGCACCGAGTCCGCATCCAGGTGGTTGGTGGGCTCGTCGAGCAGCAATGTGTCGTGCTGTGCGAACAAGATCCGGGCCAGCTCGACGCGACGGCGCTGCCCGCCGGACAGCTCGCCCACCGGCTGCTCCAAGGCACGCACCGGCAGGCCGACGCCTCCGGCGAGCCGGGCCGCCTCGGCTTCGGCGGCATAGCCACCACCGGCCTGGAACCGCGTCTCAGCACGCGCGTACGCCGCCATTGCGCGCTCGAGCGCCGTACCGGTCGAGGTGCTCATGGCGGCCTCGGCCTTGCGCAGGTCGTGGATGGCCGTGTCGAGGCCACGGGCGGACAGGATCCGGTCCGTGACCGTCGTTTCGGGGTCAGCTGCCCGCGGGTCCTGTGCCAGGTAGCCGACCGAGCCGGAGACCGTGATGGTCCCAGCCGCCGGACGTTCTTCCCCGGCGAGCGTCTTCAGCAAGGTGGTCTTGCCGGCGCCGTTGCGGCCGACAAGCCCGACCCGGTCCCCCGGGCCGACGTGGAAGGCGAGGTCGGACAGCAGCAGACGGGCGCCGGCGCGAAGATCTACACCACTGACGGTGATCATGACTGTAACTCTCTGTGATGGTAAGCGAACACACTTCTGGTGCGGAAGCGGGTTGCGTACCTAGACACAGAGGCAAGTAGCCATGCCGCCAGAGTAGACGCGCACCTTGTGCACGCACCAACCAATTTCCACCCGCCGCGGCAGTCGACGGGTGCTCAAGGTCGGCGCCACAGCTCACCACCGCGCCGTACGACGTTGTGCACGGCTCAACCACCATTCGCGGCGACGCGTGGTTGAGGGGTGCTCAAGGTGGTGGGGCGGGGAGGGGGCGCGAGGGTTACTTGGCGGGGAGTTCGATGACGAAGCGGGCGCCGCCGGCGGGGTTGCCGGTGACGTGGATGGTGCCTTGGTGCCACATGACGTGGCGGGCGACGATCGCGAGGCCCAGGCCGACGCCGCGGCCGCGGCCGCTGGTCTCGCCGCGGCCGAAGCGTTCGAAGATGCGGTTGCGGTCTTCGGGGGCGATGCCGGGGCCGGCGTCGTCGACGGTGATGACGACGCCGAGGCCGCCGGGGGCGACGGTGACGCCCTTGCAGCCGCCGGCGTGGTCCTCGGCGTTCTCGACCAGGTTCGCGATGACGCGTTCGAGGCGGCGTTTGTCGGCCTGCATGACCAGGAACTCGGCGCGTGGTTCGACCGTGGTGATCGCTCGGCCCGCGGTCGCGTCGGCGGCCGCGCGGACCAGGTCGGCGATCCGGACGATCTCGCGGCTGCCGCGGTCGCCGCCGTCGTCGCGAGAGATCTCGAGCAGGTCGATCACCAGCCGTCGGAACCGATCGAGGTCGTCGCCGAGCAGGTCGACCGGCTCGCGGACGGCCTCGGGCAGTTCACCGCGATGGTTCTGGATCAGCTGCATCGAGTTCAGCATCGTCATCAGCGGTGTCCGCAACTCGTGGCTGACATCGCCGGCGAACCGGGCGTCGGCCGCGACTCGGCGTTCCAGGTTGGCCGCGGTCTGGTTGAACGAACGCGCCAGCCCGCCGAGGTCGTGGTCGTTCTCGGCTTCGAGCCGCGCATCCAGCCGGCCGCGCGCGACGGCGTCCGCCACCTTGGTCAGCTCGGCCAGCGGCCGGAGCGCGAGCGTACTCGCGAGCCGCCCGACCGCGAGCCCGATCAGCAGGGTCGCGATCGTCGCGGCGATCAGCGTGAGCCGCAGCGTCTGCAGGGTGTCGTCCAGACCCGCCAACGGATGCCACTCGAAGAGAGCATTTCCCGGCTGTTCCAGCGGAACGCCGACCGCGAGCACCCGCTGACCGCTGACGACGATGCGCTGATCGGCCGTCGCTCCCGTCCGGGCCGACTGGATCAGGTCCTGCGGCAGGTCCTCCGGCCGGCCGGTCAGCGAATACCAGGTGCCATCGACATAGACCATCGAGGCGGCCGAATCACTTGTCGGCAAGCTGTTCACCACATCCATCACCGTCACGCCCGGACGAGGCTCGGCCGGAACACACTCGGCGCGCAGCCGGGCCGGCGTGCACGGCGCCGGAGCGCCGTACAGGCCGAAGCGGAAAGCGGCCGCGTTGTCGGAGGTCTGGTTGATCGCGGACTCGCGGCGCTGCTCGGTCAGGTAGTTCGACACGATGCTCCACGTGACGATCGCGAGCACCGCGGAGAGTCCGAGCGCGAGCAGCCCGTAGGCGATCGTCACCCGCCCCCGCAGACTCGTGCCGCCCAGAAGCCGCAACTCAGTTCACCAGTCGGTAGCCGAGGCCGCGGGCGGTGACGAGGTGTTTGGGGCTGGCCGGATCGTGCTCGACCTTGAGGCGGAGCCGGCGGATGTGGACATCGACGATGCGGCTGTCGCCGAAGTAGCCGTAGCCCCACACCTTGGACAGCAACTGCTCGCGCGACAGCACGCGCCCCTCCGCACCGGCCAGCTCCGCGAGCAGCTTGAACTCGGTCCGCGTCAACGGCAGCACGGTGTCGCCGCGGGTCACCTCGGCCCCCGGTATGTCGATGGTCAGATCGCCAACGACCAGTACGTCGGGCTGCCGCGCGTTGGCAGGCTCGACCCGGCGCAGCAGCGCGCGGATCCGCGCGGAGAGCTCCTTGGCGACCAGCGGTTTGGTCACGTAGTCGTCCGCGCCCGCCTCCAGCCCGGCGACCACGTCGTGGCTGTCGGTCCGTGCGGTCACCATGATCACCGGTACGTCGCTGGTCCGCCGGATCTCCCGGCAGACGGTGAAGCCGTCCCGGTCCGGCAGCATGATGTCGAGCAGCACCACGTCCGGCGGCTGGCGGCGCAACGCCGCGAGCGCGTCGAAGCCGTTGGCCGCCTCAGCGACCTCGTAGCCCTCGTCTTCCAGGGCGAGCCGCAGTACCCGGCGGATGCGGGGCTCGTCGTCGACCAGCAACAGGCTGTGTGCCACGCACCCAGTGTCGCTCACCAGCGGTCCGCACGGCGGTTACGGCTGTCATGAATCCGTCATGTTCGCCCCGGAGCCAAATGACAACTCTTTGACGCTTCGGTGATCGCGGTTCCGGCTGGGTCCGCAAAGCCTAACTTCGGGCCACCAGACGCAATCAGGAGGATCCATGGCCAGACGATGGCTGGCGGCAGTATCCCTTGCCGCTGTGGCGAGCTTGACGCTCGCCGCCTGCAACAGTAACGGCACGTCGCCGACGGGCTCTGGCGGCACAGCCGGTACGCCGGTCAGCGGCGGAACGCTGAACATGCTCGGCGTCCAGGACGTCGACTACATGGATCCGAATATCAGCTACTACTCCGTCGGCTATCTGAGCCTGCGGCTGTGGAGCCGCCAGCTGTTCACCTACCCGGCCGACCCGAACGGCAAGAACACCTCGCCGGTCCCGGACATCGCGCCGGAGATCCCGACCACCGCGAACGGCGGGATCAGCGCGGACGGCAAGACGTACACGATCAAGATCCGCCCGGGCGTGAAGTGGGGAACGACGCCGGCCCGCCAGGTCACCGCGGCCGACGTGGTCCGGGGGTTCAAGCGGACCGCCAACCCGGTCCAGCCGTTCGGCGGTACGCCGGACTTCGCCGAACTGATCGACGGCTACCAGAAGTTCGCCGACGGGTTCGCGAAGGCGCCGAAGACCGTCGCCGGGATCCAGGCCTACATCGACAAGACGCCGCTGCCCGGGGTCGAGGCGAAGGACGACAGCACGGTCGTCTTCCACCTCACTCAACCGGCCAGCTACTTCGTCGACATGCTCACGCTGCCGGCGCTGTCGCCGGCTCCGGTCGAGGCGCTGAAGTACCTCCCGGCCAGCACCGAGCTCGGCAACAACTTCCCGTCCGACGGGCCGTACAAGGTCGACTCCTGGGTGCCGAGCAAGTCGATCAACTACTCCCGCAACCCCGCGTGGGACCCGGCCAGCGACCCGGTCCGCAAGGCGTACGTCGACAAGGTCGTGGTCACGCAAGGCCTGACCCAGGACTCGATCCAGCAGCAGCTGCAGACCGGTACGCCGAACGCCGACATGGAGTTCGATGTCGCGCCGCCGCCGTCCCAGCTGCCGGCGCTGCAGGCGAAGAAGGACCCGAACCTGCAGATCGGTGACACCGCGGGCTCCAACCCGTACGTCATCTACAACACGGTCTCGCCGAACAACAACAAGGCGCTGGCGAACCCGAAGGTCCGCCAAGCGATCAGCTACGCGATCAACCGCGACCACATCCTGCAGGTGCTCGGCGGCAAGACACTCGCCCCGCCGCTGACCCACGTGCTGCCCGACGTCATCGTCGGCTCGAAGCAGATCGACCCGTATCCGTACGACCCGGACAAGGCCAAGCAGTTGCTCGCCGAGGCCGGCTTCCCGAACCTGACGCTGAAGTTCCTGTACCGCAACGCGTCCGAGGGCAGTAGCAAGTCGTTCCAGACGATCCAGCAGGACCTGACCAAGGCCGGGATCACGGTGACCGGCGTACCGTCGCCGAACTCGGACTTCTACGTGAAGTACCTGCAGGTGCCGAGTGTCGCTCAGAAGGGTGTCTGGGACATCTCGCTGGCCGGCTGGGGTGCGGACTGGTACGGCAACGCGGCACTGTCGTTCTTCAAGCCGCTGTTCTACGGCAAGAAGGCGTTCCCGCCGGTCGGCAGCAACTTCGGCCTGTACGACGACGCCGAGACGAACACGCTGATCCAGCAAGCGGCCGCCGCGCAGACGCAGGACGAGGCAGCCGAGCTGTGGGCCAAGGCCGACGCCCGGGTGATGGACCAGGCGCCGTTCTTCCCGCTCACCAACAACAAGCAGGCGAACTACCACGCGGCCCAGGTTCAGAACGCGGTCTACGTGCCCTCCCTGCAGAACTTCGACCCTGCCAACGTCTGGCTCTCCAAGGACAAGCAGGGCGGCTGACCTCATGGCTCTGCTTGAAGTAAGGGACCTCAAGGTCTCCTTCGACACCCCGGACGGCACCGTCCGCGCCGTCCGGGGCCTGTCGTTCGATGTCGAGGCGGGCCAGACGCTCGCGGTCGTTGGTGAGTCCGGATCCGGCAAGAGCGTCTCCACGCAAACGGTCACCGGGCTGACGCGCGGTGCCACGGTCTCCGGTACGGCGTACTTCGACGGAACGGACCTGATCACCGCGGACCAGTCGACGCTGCGGCACCTGCGTGGCGCGCGGATCGGGATGATCTTCCAGGACCCGTTGTCGAGTCTGCATCCGCACTACCGGATCGGCTGGCAGATCGTCGAGATGATCCGCGCGCACGACCAGGTGATCAGCAAGCAGGACGCCCGGAAGCGGGCCGCCGAACTGCTCACGCTGGTCGGCATCCCGCGGGCCGCGGAGCGTATCGACGACTACCCGCACCAGTTCTCCGGCGGGATGCGGCAGCGGGTGATGATCGCGATGGCGATGGCGCTCGACCCGGCGCTGCTGATCGCGGACGAGCCGACCACCGCTCTCGACGTGACCGTGCAGGCCCAGGTGCTGAACGTGATGCGCCGGCTGCAGCAACAGTTCGGTACGGCGATCGTGCTGATCACTCACGATCTCGGCGTGGTGGCCGAGATGGCCGACGAGGTCGTGGTGATGTACGCCGGGACCGTGATGGAGCGGGCGCCGCGCCGGGACATCTTCTACCGCAACCACCACCCGTACACCCAGGGACTGCTGGCGTCACTGCCGGCGCGTGGCGGCGGCCGGCTGACTCCGATCCCGGGCAGCCCGCCGAGTCTGATCAGCCTGCCGAAGGGCTGTCCGTTCGCGTCTCGCTGCCCGCATGTGTTCGACAAGTGCCGGACCGAGGCGCCGCCGCTGGCCGAGATCGGTCCGCGGCACCAGTCGGCCTGCTGGCTCCCTGTTCAGGCGAACGAGGCGATCGCGTCATGAATGACCTACTGCTGAAAGTGGACGAGGTCCGCAAGGAGTTCCCGACCCATTCGAAGGAGGTGGTCAAAGCCGTCGACGGCGTCTCGCTCGAGGTCTTCAAGGGCGAAACGCTCGGCCTGGTCGGCGAGACCGGCTGCGGCAAGTCGACGCTGGCCCGCTGCATGGCTCATCTGTACGACGTGACGTCGGGCTCGGTGCACTTCGACGGCACCGACCTCACGACGCTGTCCCGCCGGGCGATGCGCCCGATCCGGCGCGAGATCCAGGTGATCTTCCAGGACCCGTACGGATCGCTGAACCCGCGCCGCCGGGTCGGCTCGATCATCGGCGACCCGTTCGCGATCCACGGGATTGCCTCCCGCAACCAACGGAAGAAGAAGGTCCAGGAGCTGATGGAGCTGGTCGGGCTCAATCCCGAGCACTACAACAGGTTCCCGGCCGAGTTCTCCGGGGGCCAGCGGCAACGGATCGGGGTCGCGCGAGCACTGGCGCTGCGCCCGAAGCTGATCATCTGCGACGAACCGGTCTCCGCGCTGGACGTGTCGATCCAGGCCCAGATCATCAACCTGCTGGCCGATCTCCAGCGGGAGCTGGACCTGACCTACGTGTTCATCTCGCACGACCTTTCCGTGGTCCGGCACGTGAGCGACCGGATCGCGGTCATGTACCTGGGCAAGATCGCCGAACTGGCACCCACCGAAGAGTTGTTCAGCCAGACTCGGCATCCGTACACCCGGGCCCTGCTGTCGGCGTTGCCGGTCGCCGACCCGGACACCGCCGACAGCAGGGAGCAGATCATCCTCGGTGGTGACATCCCGTCCGCGACGAACCCGCCGGAGGGGTGCAGGTTCCACACGCGCTGCCCGAAGGCGCGGGCCGACTGCGCGACGGCCCAGCCGCCGCTGGCCGCCGTACTGGATGACACCGCCGACCACCGCACCGCCTGCTTCTATCCGCTGACGCTGGGCGAGGACCTGTCCACCGCCGTACCGGATCTGAAGGCATCATGACGGCCGCGCTCGAGTTGGTGGACGTCCTGGATGAGCCGCAGGCGATCGAGGGGCGGAGCCCGCTGGTGCTCGCGTTGCGGCGGCTGCGGCGGGACAAGGTGGCGATGATCTCGCTGGTGGTGATCGTGCTGATCGTGCTGATGGCGGTGTTCGCACCGGTCTTTGCCTCGATCACCGGGCATCCGCCGAACGAGCAGTACCGCGATATCGGGCTCACGCCGGAGGGGTTGCCACGGGGACCGAACGGCACCTTCTGGTTCGGCACCGACGATCTGGGCCGCGACATCCTGGTCCGGATCGCGTACGGCGCGCGGGTGTCGCTGCTGGTGGGGGTGTTCGCGACGGCGATCACGGTCGTGGTCGGCGTCGTACTAGGACTTGCCGCGGGGTTCCTCGGGGGGATCACCGACACTGTCCTGACCCGGCTGATCGACGTGGTGCTGTCGGTCCCGTTCCTGCTGGTGGCGATCGCCCTGGTCTCGATCACCGGGCCCAGCCTGACCGTGACGGTGCTGGTGATCGGCTGCTTCAGCTGGGCGTCGGTGGCCCGGATCGTCCGCGGTCAGGTGCTGTCGCTGCGCGAACGCGAGTTCGTCGAGGCGGCCCGATCGCTCGGTGCGAGCGACGGCCGGATCATGTTCGTCGATGTCCTGCCGAATGTGCTCGCTCCGGTGATCGTCTACACCACGCTGCTGGTACCGGTGGTGATCGTGACCCAGGCGACGTTGTCGTTCCTCGGGCTCGGACTGCCGCCACCCACCGCCGACTGGGGCGGAATGATCAACTCGTCGCAGAACTACTACACGACGGCCTGGTGGTTCATCCTCTTCCCCGGTCTCGCCCTGCTGATCACGACGCTGGCGTTCAACCTGTTCGGCGACGGTGTCCGGGACGCGTTCGACCCGCGCGCGGACCGGACCTAGGAGGCTGTGATGGCTAAGTTCCTGATCCGTCGCCTCGGCCACGGTCTGCTGGTGCTGTGGCTGATCTCGATGGCCGTCTTCGCGCTGTTCTTCGTTGCTCCTAGCAACGTTGCGCAAACGCTGGCCGGCCGGCAGGCGACCCCGGAGACAGTCGCGTTGATCCAGCACCGGCTCGGCCTCGACCTGCCGGTCTGGAAGCAGTACCTGAACTTCGTCACGAACGCCCTTCAGGGCAACCTCGGCTACGACTACTACCACCAGGTGCCAGTGACAACGATCATCGGGCAGGCGTTGCCCGTCACGTTGTCGCTGGCGCTCGGCGCCGCCGTACTGTGGCTGCTGCTCGGGGTGACGAACGGCGTGATCTCGGCGGTGCATCCGCGATCGCTCGCGGATCGTGGGCTGACGATGTTCGCGTTGTTCTTCTACTCGTTCCCGTCGTTCCTGCTCGGGTTGCTGCTGTTGTACTTCCTGTACTTCAAGCTGACCTTGGCGGGCTTCAACTGGTTCCCGGCCGGTGGGTACACGGCGTTCGGCGACGGGCCTGGGGCGTGGCTGCAGCACTTGGTGCTGCCGTGGATCGCGCTGGCGTTGCTGCTGGCGGCGACGTACACGCGCTTGACGCGCGGCTCGATGCTCGACGTACTCGGCGAGGACTACATCCGGACGGCGCGCTCGAAGGGCATCCGCGAGAGTCGAGTGATCGTCCGGCACGGGTTACGAAGTGCGCTCACGCCGGTGGTGACGCAGTTCGGCATCGACCTCGGCCAACTGGTCGGTGGTGTCGTGGTGACCGAGACCGTGTTCAGCCTGCCGGGCCTGGGCCAGACTGTGGTCACCGCTATCAACCGGCAGGACCTCCCGGTCATCATCGGCATCGTGCTGTTCGCGTCGGCCGCGGTGGTGGTCGCGAACATCCTCGTCGATGTCGCGTACGCCTTCCTCGACCCGCGGGTCCGCCTGCACTGATTTACTGGGCCGGTGGAGCAGCGGATCGCCGTGTACGGCGCGGGTGGGATCGGATGTTATGTCGGCGGCCGGCTCGCGGCGAGCGGGAGCCCGGTGACGTTTGTCGGGCGACCGCGCATGGCCGCGGAGCTGGCCGCGCACGGCCTCCGGCTGACCGACTACCTGGGCGCGGAGCTGCGGGTCGAGCCGAGCGCCATCCGGTACGAGACATCCCCGGCCGCGGCGGCTGATGCCGACCTCGTTCTGGTGACGGTGAAGTCGGCCGCTACCGACACCGCGGCCGAGGAGCTCGCCGGGGTGCTCAAGCCTGGTGCGGTCGTCGTGAGCTTTCAGAACGGGATTCGGAACGGCCAGATCCTCGCGGCCCGACTGACCTCGGCGCGCGTGCTGACGGGGATGGTTCCATTCAATGTGCTCAATAGTGGCGGCGGGCATTTCCATCAGGGCACCGAGGGTGCGCTCGACATTCAGCGGGATTCCGCGCTGTCGCCGTACGTCGCTGCCTTCGAGCAGGCCGGGCTGCCGCTGAAGCAGCACGACGACATCCTGCCGGTGCAATGGGCGAAACTCCTGCTGAATCTCAACAATCCGATCAACGCACTGGCCGACGTACCGTTGCGTGACGAACTGTCGGATCGCGCGTACCGGCGCTGTCTGGCCGCGGCACAGGCCGAGACACTGGAGTTGCTGGCCGCCAAGGGAATCGAGCCGGCGCAGATCCTTCGCGTTCCAATGCGGCGCTTCCCGATGATCCTGCGGTTCCCGAACTTCCTCTTCCGCCGGCTCGCCGCCACGATGCTCGCCATCGATCCGCTCGCCCGGACCTCGATGTGGGAGGACCTGCAGGCCGGCCGGACCACCGAGATCGACTATCTGAACGGCGAGGTCGTCCGCCTGGCCGCCGAGCTCGGCCGGACCGCGCCGGTGAATGCCAAGCTCGTCGGCCTGATCCGCGCGGCCGAGGTCGAGCGGCGGGCGTGGTCCGGGCCGGAGCTACTCCGCGAGCTGCAGGGGTAGCGGTCCGCGCACGGTGATGCTGGTCAGGCCGTACCGGAACCCCAGGTGTTCGTTGAGCTTCCGCATGTTCGCGTTGCCTTCCTGCGTCCAGGTGTAGATCTCGGTCAGCCCGTTCTCGGCGGCCCAAGCGACGCTCATTCGCTTCAGCGTCGACGCGACGCCGCGGCCGCGCCAATCCCGTCGTACGGCGGTGTAGCCGACCTCGGCACGCTGCGGCTGGTCGGGATCCGAGATCAGCCCGGCCAGGCCGATCACCTCGTCACCGTCCAGGGCCAGGAACATCGCCGCCGGATCGCCGATCCACTCGCCGGCCCACTCCTCGGCAGTCACCTGCATCGGCCAGGCCAGATCCATATCGGGGAAGGTCGGCAGCGCGACCTGGTGATAGGCCTGCGCCCACAGCTCCGGCCGCTCGGCGACCGAGACGATCCGGTACGCCGTGGGCGCGGGCGGGCGTGGTTCAGTGCCGATCGCGCGGAGCTGCTCGACCTGGCGCCCGGTCTCGGCGAACCCGAACCGCCGCGCGAACGCGAACGACCCCTCGTCGTCGACACTGCACCCGCCGAACTTGTAGCCGTGGGCAACGGCATGATCGACCAGCTCGCGCAGTACCGCGCTGCCGACGCCTTGCCGCCGGGCCTCCGGCCGCACCCGGGGAGCAAGGACGGCACGGCCGGACTCCGACGAGCGATCGGCCAAGCCATGGCCGACGATCTTGCCGTCGACCTCGGCCAGGAGCAGCAGCCGCTCCGGCGTCTCCATCGCGCGTAGCTCCGCGACACTCGGACAGCGTTCGTAGGGCAGGGTCGCGATCCGCACCTCCCGCCACGCCTCGTAGTCCGCGTCGGTCCGCGCCTGCCGGATCTCCACCATGCTGCCGTCCTCTCGGTCCGGGCAGCTGGATGCGTGCGCCGGCTCGATCGGTTGTATCAGGGCCGGGCGGCCGGGGGCAGCAGGTTTTCGTCGGCGACTGCCCAGTCGGCGGGCTTCGGTCCGAGGTGGTCGAGCTCGTCGAGCTGAAGCACGGCCCACGGGGACAACCCGGGGACGCCGCGGATCTCGGACCACTCGACCCAGCGGTACGCCGCGACCTCGGCGGGTGCGGGTTCCGGCTCGCCGGACCAGCGGACCCGGTAGACCGGACAGAGCTCGTTCTCGACGACGCCGTTCGGCATCTCGGCGCGGTACCGGAAACCGGGCAGCACCAGCTCGGTCGTGCCGTCGCTGATTCCGAGCTCGTCCGACAGCCGCCGTACGACGGCTTGCTCGATCGGCTCGCCGGGGAGCGGGTGCCCGCAGCAACTGTTCGTCCAGACGCCCGGCCAGGTGGGTTTGCCGAACGCACGCTGGGTCAGCAGCACCCGGCCGCGGTCGTCCACGACGTAACTCGAGAAGGCCAGATGCAGTGGGGTGTCGGCATGGTGGACCGTCGCCTTGGCCTCGGTCCCGATCGACCGGCCTTGTTCGTCGAGTAGTACCACCAGCTCCTGCGTCACCCCTTGAGGGTATGCGGATATCCGCCTGCGAGCCGAATGGGTGCGTGTTAGCCTCTTGCCGTGATCAAGCGTTGCGTGGCGTATCGACCGGCTCTGGGAGGAGCCGGCGTTCGGTAGTACCCACCTCGCTCCGTCCCAGGGCCTTCCGTTTCCGGAGGCGCTGGCAAGGGTGTCTCCATGATTCTTTTGGAGCACACCCCTATGGAACCGTCCGCGGTAATCGACCGGTTACGCCGGACCACCGATGCCATCGTCGGCGAGGCCGATCTGCGCGAACGCCTGGCCGTCGGCCGGCCCTTGCGGATCAAGTACGGCGTCGACCTGACCGCGCCGCATCTGCACCTCGGTCACGCGGTCAACCTCTGGATGATGCGCCAGCTGCAGGACCTCGGCCATCAGGTCGTCTTCCTGCTCGGCGATCTCACCACCCGCGTCGGCGACCCGACCGGCCGATCCGACACCCGGCCGGTGCTGACACCCGAAGCGATCGAGGCGAACGCGTCGTCGTTCCTGGATCAGGCCTCGCTGGTACTGCGGACCGAACCATCGCTCCTCGAAGTGCGGCGGAATTCCGAGTGGTACGACGGGATGAAGATCGCGGAACTGCTCGGACTGTTCGGCCAGGTCACGCATGCGCAACTGGTGAGCCGGGACATGTTTCGCGCCCGGATCGAGGCCGGCCGGGAGATCGCCGTCCACGAGCTGGTGTACCCGGTGCTGCAGGGCTACGACAGTTTCGCGATGCGCAGCGATCTGACGATCGTGGGCTCGGACCAGCTCTTCAACGAGCAACTGGGACGGCACTTCCAGCAACGTCTGGGCATGCCGCCGCAGGTGGTCATCACCACCACGATTACGCCCGGTCTCGACGGCCGCGCCAAACAGTCGAAATCGCTGAACAACTACATCGCGCTGACCGACACCCCGCGGGACAAGTTCGGCAAGCTGATGAGCATCCCCGACCACCTGGTCGAGCCCTACGCTCACGTCTACACCGAGCTCCCTCTGGACACCGTCGCCGCACTGGCTGCCTCCGCGGCGACCGGCGGGCCGGCTGCTCGGGACGCCAAGCTTCGCCTGGCCGCTGCGGTCGTCACCCGCTACCACGGCGCCGGAGCGGCGCGGGCTGAGCTGACGGCGTTCCAGGAGACGTTCTCGGGCCGGTCACTGCCCGCCGACATCCCCACGGTCGTCCTCGAGCAACCGGTCGCCACGGTTCTCGACCTGCTCGCGGCGATCCGCCCGGCCGACACTCGTTCCCAACTGCGTCGCCTGGTCCAGCAAGGCGCCGTCACCATCAACGATGCGCGGGTCAGTGATCCGACCTCCCCCGTGGACCCGGTCGAGCTCATCGTCCGCTCCGGCCCCCGAACCTGGCACCGAGTCCACCCCCGGACCGGCACCGGCGTACCGAGCAACGGGTGATGGCCTGGGAGTCCGCGCTCGGGTCGTGGGGTGGGCGTGGACCTGGTTGCCCCGTCGGACTGGCAAGCTGGCGGCTTCTTCCAGAAGGGGTGGGACATGACGATCCTGATTACGGGTGCGACCGGGAACGCCGGCGGCGCGGTCCTGCAGTCCCTTGCTGCGGCCGGGCTGCCGGGCAAGGCGTTGGTGCGCTCCGAAACCGAACTCCCGGCGGGAATCACGCCCGTGTACGGCGACTTGAACGATCCGGACAGTTTCTCCCTCGACGGAGTCTCCGGGATCTTTCTGCTCAGCGGATACAACCGGGTCGAGGATCTGCTGACCAAGGCGCGGGACGCTGGGGTGGAGCGGATCGTGTTGCTGTCGAGCAGTTCCTTGACCGGTGCCGACCTGTCGAACGCGGTGGCGGCGTACCACCAGGCTGCTGAGGAAGCGGTGCAGAAGTCGGGGCTGGCATGGACCTTCCTGCGGCCGAACTCCTTCATGTCCAACACCTTGCGCTGGCTCGACCAACTGCGGGCCGGCGACACAGTGCGGGTTCAGTTCCCGGACGTGCCGGTCTCGACGATTCACCCGCGCGACATCGGTGACGTGGCGGTTCAGGCGTTCACCAGTGGCGGCGGCAATGCGACGTACCGGTTGACCGGGCCGGTGGCGCTCACCCCGGTTGAGCAGGTCGCGATTCTGGCCGACGCACTCGGGCGGTCGCTGACGGCGTACCCGATGACCCGCGCTGAGACGCATGACGATCTGTTCGCGGCGATGCCGGCGCCGTACGCGAGTGCGATCGAGGGCTTCTTCGGTGACGGCACCGTCGACGAGACGACCGTCAACAACACCGTCACCGAGGTCACCGGGCAACCGGCTCGGACCCTGCAGCAGTGGGCGCAGGAGAACCCCGGGCGCTTCAGCTGAGCGCGGCGACGTACTCCGTGCCGGTGCAGAGTGTGCCGAGCCGGGGGAAGATCTGACTGAGCGCGAAGTTGTGGGCCTCTTCATCGAGGCCCGTCATCGCGTCGGTCAGGTAGACGGTCTCGTACCCGAGGTCGTCGGCGGCCCGGGCCGTGGACTCGACACCGAAGTTGGTGGCGATCCCGGCCAGGGCCAGCGTGTTGATGTCGCGACGCTGGAGCTCCGCGTCGAGCGGGCTGCGGCCGAAGGCGCCCAGGGTGTTCTTCACGATCTCGAGGTCGCCTGCTTCCGGATCGAGCGCGAAGCCGCTGCCTTCCGGCTGGTGATCGACGCCCGGGCGTTCAACCCGGACGTTGACCACCAGACCGCCGGCCGAGCGGGTGGCCTTCGCCAGCGCCGCGCAGCGCGCCAGCACCTCTTCGCCCTTCTGCGGCGCGGTGTCCAGAGCGACGATGCGCGGCATCAGGTCGATCAGGACGAGCGCCGTACGTCGGGGATCAAGCTTCAGTGAGGTCACCCGCCGAGACTAGCCGCCAAGGAGTTCGCGAAGGCCACGTCCCGTTCGGTGCTCGAGAAGCCGACACGCCAGGTGCCGCCGTCGTACGTACCCTGCGGCCAGGCGCGACCGCCGGGTTGCCACAGCGGCTGCCAGGCGACGCCGTCACTCACCGGGTCGTACCAGTGGTTGTCGTTCGACCAAGCTCCCTTGTGTGCGGTGACAAGGCTGAGGCCAGGACCGGTCGCCATCGACCACTTCGGCAGGCCCGGTACGTCGCCCTCGCGGCCGAAGCCACCGGGATCGCCCTGGTCCGGAAGGACCGAATCGACGTTGAACGCGACCTCCCACAGCGTGGCATTCGTTGCACCGTTGACGTGCCAGGTCAGTCCGGTGTCGAAGGTCCGGCTGCCGAAGTCGAACGTCCAGTCCGCCGTCACCGGCTCGTCGCCGAACGGGATGCCGGTCAGCTTGACGCTGGTTGCGGTCGTCTCGACCTGAGCCGCCGGTCCGGTGATGTCGGTGGCGCCGAAACCGCCCACTCCCAAGTACGGCGCGGTCGCGCGACCGGTCGAGTCGAGTGCCGGCCGGTATTGGCTCTGGCCGGTCGGATCAACCTCGAGACTGGTGACTGCCGCCCGCGGGCTGGTCTGAATCGTGGCCCGGTAGTGCTCGTTCGTCACGACTTGTCCCTTGGTCACCTCTTCCTTCGCGAAGTCGAGTGGCGCGAGGAACAGGCCGCCCTTGCCCCAGCCCGCGCCGGTCACGTACCAGTCGTCGCCGTCCTGCACGACTTCGGCGGCGTGCGCCTGGATCGTGCCGGCGAGCTGATCGATGGTGAAGTGCAGCGGATCCTTGCTCTTGTAGACCTTTGTCGACTCGTAGCCGCCGTCGCAGCAGACGAACAGGTACCAGTCGGTCCCCCGCTGGACGACGAACGGCGACTCGGTCGGACCGCCGTACGTGCCGGTCGCGGGGTGCTGGAACGCCGTCTGCCGCGCGCTCCAGTGCCGCAGGTCCGGGCTGGTGCGGTAGGCAACGATGTGGTTGCCGCCGGACGGCGTCGAGTTGGCGGTGTAGTACATCACCCACTGGTCACCGACCTTGCGCACCATCGGGTCGCGACCGTCGAAACCGTCGGTGAACAAGGGATTCGCCGCGTCGCGGGTCCACGTCTTCAGATCGGTCGAGGTCGCCAGATGCATCCGGTACGCCGTGTGGTCCGGCGTACCGGCGGCGTAGAAGAGGTAGTAGGTGCCGTTGTCATAGATGGCGTGCGGAGCCCAGATGTGGCTCTCGCCGGCAGCCGGGTCGGCGATCAAGGCCGGCGGCTGTTTGGTCCAGGGACCGTTCGGGGTCGGAGCGGTGGCGTGGCCGAAGCTCTTCTCGTCGAGCGGGTTGGCCGGCTCGGCATGCGTGATCGCGTAGACGTGCCAGGTGCCGGTGGCGCGGTCCTGGATCAAAGTGTGGTCGTTGTAGTACCAGGGGCCGGTCTCGCCGGTGCTCGGGTCGTAGACCTTGGTGAACTTGCCGGCCGCAACCACTGTGTCGGTCTTCGTGTACGGCGTGATCCGGGTGCTGTTCAATTCCAGGTCCAGGAGGTCGAGGCCGGCGAGGAAGCCGGTCGCGGCCGGGTTCTTGCCGGTCAGGGTGAGGGTCAGTTGGTGCTTGCCGGCGGTGAGTTGGCGGGTGCCGAGTCCGACGCGTTGGGTGGTGACGCCGGAGGCGACGTACCCGTCGAAGCTCGTTGGTGGGTTGTTGTCGAGTTGGAGGTCGACGATGCCGTAGTCGGCGGCTTTGGTCAGTACGGCGGCTATCTCGTAGGTGCCGGTTGTCGGGACGGTGAAGGACAGGACAGTCTTGTCGCCGGCTTTGGTGCCGTGGATCCAGGCCTGGGCGCCGCCTGACCAGTTCACTCCGCAGCAGTTGCCTTGCGGGTCGACCGGGACGGTCGAGGAGACCGGGGGCAGCATCGCCTCGCCCTCGATGCGGATCGTGTTGCCGCTTGTCCCCTCCACCGCCGGAGACTTCGGACCCACGTTGCCCGCAAGGTCAACTGCCGCCACCCGATAACTCCATGTCTCGTGAAGCCCGAGGTCGCGGTGCACGAATCCGGGGAGCGGCGTCGCCCCAAGCAACACCTCACCGCCACCCCCTGCGCGCTTCCTGCCGTACACGTTGTAGTGCGCGATTCCCGACTCGTCCACCGCATCCGACCAGCTCAGAGTGATCGCGTTGCCGGTCTGGCCGGTTGCCTTCAGGTCCGCGACCGCGCCGGGGGCGCGGTGGTCGGCGTACGGGGTGACGAGCGACTGGACGACGTACCGGCTGGCGTTCCAGGGACCTGTGGGACGAAGCTCGATGGCCAGGCGGCTCTTGCCGGTGGTGAGCGACGCGGGGAGTTGGTAGTTGTCGTCGAGCCGGCGCTGATGCGGATTGGCGAGCGGCTGCAACCACGTGCCCGCCCGCTTCCCGTCGACGTAGACCTCCGCCGACTGAGCCACCTTCTGATCGCTGGTACGGCGTAGCGTCACACCGCGGTTCGCCGGGTCGACCCTGGCGGTGAACTTCGTGGTCGCCCCGACCTGGTCGGTCAGCTGGATGTCGTCGTGATCGCCTTCGTAGACCGAGGTGAGCTCGGTGCCTGGGACCTCGACGCGATCGGTCTCACGCGCACCGAACCCGGCCGACGTGTAGAGGAACGCCGTCGAGCCGTAGATCGCCGGATGGTCGTCCTGCTGACCGTGCTCGATACCGATGTCGAGCTGGTTGCTGAAGGCAATCGAGTCAGTGATGTGCAGTCGCCAGGCGCCGTCGCACTCGTTGGTGCAGAAGCCGGCCTGGACCTCGTGCGCAGAGTTGCCGTGGAACGGCGTGGAGTAGGTGCCGGCATTGAAGTACCAGCCGGATTCGTAGTAGTCCTCGGTGCCGGTGCCATGGATCGCCGGGGTGCGCTCGCCGTCGACGTATACCCGCTCGTCGCCTTCGAGGTAGCCGCGAGTGTTGCCGTCGGCAAGCAATCCCTCCATGGTCTGGACAACACCGACGAACTTGCCGCGACCCGACGTCTGCGCGAAGGTCCAGTCGCTGCCCTGTGTGGTCTCGCCGCGCTTCGAGATCGCGCTGAAGTAGCCGCTCTTGCCGGTCAGCAGGTCGACCGCCTTACGCGCGTCCCGGGCTGCGGTGACTTCGGACTGGCCGGTCAGCGGGTACGCCGACTGGTTCACCAGGCTGACCGTGGCGCGGGCGACGTACGGCATCGGCCACCAAGCGGTGTACCAGCCGTTGGGGTCCATGGCGAAGAAGAGCGAGCGGACCGGGTTCTCACCGAGGCCGGAGCCGAAGAACTCACCGATCGGAGCGTCTACCCGCTTCTGGCCGTCGATCGTGACCTCGACGCGGACACCCGCGAGCAGCGAATCACTCGGCTTGACGCGAGCACCGTCGGCCGGAGTGGCGGCGTACGGCATGGAGTGGGAGCCGCTCCAAGCCTGCTTGGTGATCTCGTAGCCGTGCGCCTGCTCGTCGGCGATGTGGTTCGGTCCGACGTCGAGGGTGTCGGTGCGCTGCGGCGAATCGACCCAGTAGGTGAACTCGTTGAAGTCGAGGTCGGAGGAAATGAACTGGTTCGTGACGGTGATCTGCGACTTGCCCGCGGTGAGTGCGGCCGGGAGGTCGACGGTCTGGTCGTGCCACTGCGCCCCGGCTGCCTTCAGCGGCGCCCACTCCCCTGCTTCGACGCCATCGACCAAGATCTTGGCGCGCTGGTTGCCGATCCGCAGGTCCATCCGGCGCGTCAGCTTCACGCCGGTGTTGGCCGGGTCGATCTTCAGCGTGAACTTGCTGCTGCCAGTGAAGGCCCGACCGTCGTCCGCGAACTCGGACAGGTCGAGCCCGACGATCTCCGGAAGCTTCAGGCGAAGCGCGCTGAGCTCACCCGGACCGTAGGTGTCGGCCAGGGTGATTCGCTTGCCGGGGGCAAGGTTGATCGTGCTCTTGGTGGTGCGGCTGTTCGGCTGCGCGGGCTTGGGGTCCTTGGTGCCGGCTGCCGTGAGCAGCGCCAGCACGTCCTCGGCTTTGTCCTTGCCGTCAAAAGTGTGGATGCCGTTCGCGTCCGGGAACTCGCGGTAGTCGACGTGGTAGAAGTACGGGTTGCTCTGGGTCGTGATGCGCATCGACCTCCGGTACGGCATCGGGACGCGGATGTAGACGCCGCCGCTGGTCTGGGCGGCGTTCGCGACCAGTGGATAGCTGAACGGCGCACCGAGTTTGCCGTCGACGATGTCCTGCAGTGAGCCGTGCAGCACCTGCTTGCCGTCGAGCTCGACGGTGATCGTGCCGGTCTTGGTCACGTTGCCCTCGTCGCGCGTGAACCAGATCGAAGCGACCTCACCAGGGCCACTGTCCTCCGCGATCACGCAGCCGGCTTCCGTCGTACGGAGACAGGAGTAGGTGCCGTCGAAGCCGTCGTTGTTGGTGCCGTCCCGGCCGAAGCTCGAGAACTGCTTGGTACGGACACCGGCAGTGAGTTCCGGCAGGCGGTCCAGGTGGCGGTAGACGTCCCATCCGACGGGACCGTTGCCGCTCGGGAGCGGCGTCGTACCGGCGGTGGCTGTGGCGGTCGGGAGCACCAGTACGGCGGCGGCGACCACCGCGACTATGCGACGGAACATGGGCGAGCCCTCCGGCGGAATGGATGGCGGGAAATCGATTTCTCAGTGTCTACCATCGATCGACGCGGGTTGAGAAGAGCTCGGCTCCAGGCAGTTGTTTGTCCGGGAGGCGGGCCACTGCGGCAACGGCTTGCCAAGCGCGCGAAGATGGGTCCGCACACAACTTGAGACGCGGGAGAGATTCGATGAGCTCTGAGAAAGCCGAGATCGCCGTCACCGGCCTGGCCGTGATGGGGCGCAACCTGGCCCGGAACCTGGCGCGCAACGGGTTCCGCGTCGCCGTCCACAACCGGTCCCAGGGCCGTACGGACGCGCTGATCGAGGAGTTCGGGCACGAGGGTGACTTCACCCCCGCCGCCGACCTGCCCGCACTGGTCGAGGCGCTCGAGCAGCCGCGCAAGATCATCATCATGGTCAAGGCCGGCGAGCCGACCGACGCCGTGATCGACGAGCTCGTCCCGCTGCTGGACCAGGGCGACATCGTCATCGACGCCGGCAACGCGCACTTCCTGGACACCCGGCGCCGGGAGAAGGCACTGAGCGAGAAGGGCCTGCACTTCGTCGGCAGCGGCGTCTCCGGCGGTGAGGAGGGCGCACTGAACGGCCCGAGCATTATGCCCGGTGGCTCCAAGGAGTCGTACGAGGCACTCGGCCCGATCCTGACCAAGATCTCCGCCCACGTGAACGGCGAGGCGTGCTGCGTGCACGTCGGCCCGGACGGCGCCGGTCACTTCGTGAAGATGCTGCACAACGGCATCGAGTACGCCGACATGCAACTGATCGCCGAGGCCTACGACCTGCTCCGCCGGGTGCTCGGACTCTCCCCGGCCGAGCTGGCCGACGTGTTCCGCGAGTGGAACACCGGCGACCTCGAATCCTTCCTGATCGAGATCACCGCCGACGTGCTCAGCCAGGTCGACCCGACCACCGGCGGTGCGTTCGTGGACGTCGTACTGGACCAGGCGGAGCAGAAGGGCACCGGCCGCTGGACCGTGCAGTCCGCCCTCGACCTGGGCATCCCGGTCAGCGGCATGGCCGAGGCCGTGTTCGCCCGCTCGCTGTCGGGCGACGTCGTACGGCGTGAGGCGGCGGCCGGCGTACTGCCGGGGCCGGCGTCGGCGAAGGTGGATGTCGACCGCGACGCGTTCATCGACGACGTACGGCACGCGCTGTACTCGTCCAAGCTGGTCGCGTACGCGCAGGGCTTCGACGCGATCCGGGCCGCTTCCGAGCAGTACGACTGGAACGTCGACCTCGGCGCGATGGCGACGATCTGGCGCGGCGGCTGCATCATCCGGGCCCGGTTCCTCGACCGCATCAAGGAGGCCTACGACCGGAACCCGGCGCTGCCGTCACTGCTGGTCGACGACTACTTCAAGGACGCGGTCGCCAACGGCCAGGACGCCTGGCGGCGAGTGGTCGCCACCGCGGCCACGGCCGGCGTACCGGCACCGGGCTTCTCGGCGGCTCTGTCGTACTACGACGGCCTGCGGGCGGACCGGCTCCCGGCGGCGCTGATCCAGGGTCTGCGCGACCTCTTCGGCGCGCACACCTACAAGCGGGTCGACCGCGAGGGCACCTTCCACCTGGAGTGGTCGGGCGACCGCTCGGAGACGCAGTCCTGAGGTTCTAGCGGCGGGGCGGATTGGCGCTGGGGTCGAACGTATGTTCTAATGTTCGCACAGCGCCAAGGCCCGCTCACCGCGGGCGATGTTCTAGAAGGAGATCGCCGCAACGATGACTGTAGACACTCTGGCAGTAGAAGCGCCGTCGGACGACGTCGACACTCCCGTCACCTCCGCGGAGACGGCCCCGCTCGCCGACGAAGCCCCCGCTGTTGAGGCGCCCGAGGCCCCGGCCCCGAAGAAGGCGCCGGCCAAAAAGGCTGCCGCGAAGAAGTCCAAGACCATCGAGCTGACGCTCACCGTCACCGGCACCGCCGACGGCGAGTGGACGGCCGAGCTCAAGCAGGGCTCGACCTACCTGGCCCGCGGCGTCGCGGTCGCCGCCGCGGCCGTCTCCCGCGCCGCCAAGGAACTGCACGAGGACCTCTCGACCCCGCTCGACGAGGTCATCGAGGAGGCCCGCGCCCAGCAGGCCGCCAAGGTCGCCGCCCTCGAAGCCGAGCTCGAAGCCGCCCGCCAGGCCCTCGCCGACCTCTCCTGACCCACCCGCACGTCGTCTGGCCCTCGCCGGCCCGACCTCCGGTCCTGGCAGCCACCTTCCCTGGCGACCACGACCCATCGATGTGCGTCCTCTTCCCAGGATGCACATCGCCCGCAGCCCAGGTGCCAGCGCACCTGGGCTGCGGTCGTTCCCGCCCACACCCACCCAGCCACGCCACAACCGCCCCGCCCCCACCCAGCTCCCCAACCGATTCGGGGCGAATCCACCATCCAAAACCGACCCGGCTCCTCCCCAAACCGATTCGGGGCGAATCCACCACCCAAAACCGACCCGGCTCCTCCCCAAACCGATTCGGGGCGGATCCACCACCCAAAACCGGCCCGGCTCCTCCCCAAACCGATTCGGGGCGGATCCACCACCCGAAACCGGACCGGTCCCTCCCCAAACCGGTCTGGGGTAGATCCGGCTCTGGACTCGGCTCGGTCGCGCATGCTCGCTGCCGCCGGCTGCTATTCCGGTTGGTTTGAGCAAGTACCAGTGGGGGTGGAACAAGGAATTACCTGTTCAAGCCCCGACCAGGTCTCCACACCTCCGGCTGGTGGCGGCGGGTCGGCGTGCGGCGGCGCTCCGCGGGTGTCGCGTACGGCGGTGCGCGGCGGCGGTCAGCGGCCGGTGGAGGTGGTGTGCTGCGGCGGGTCGAGGGCGCCGTCGAGGCGCGTGGTGATGGTGATCGTGAGGAGCGTGAGGACGGCTAGGGCCGCGACCAGGGTCCAGCGGGCTGTGGTGTTGCTCATGAGGGAATCGTGGCTCGTGGCGGGGACCGAGTGGAAGGCTGGACGGCTGGTTTCAGGGGCGGGTCCGGGGTGTGGTCCGGGAGGTCCCTTGGGCGCGAACGGCGGGTGAATGGGGTGTGACGGAATCGGCACGCCGAAGTGGTGGGCGCGCGACAGCCGGGGGCCTTACGGTGGGGGCCTTGAACGGCGCCGAAAAGGGGTCAGATGAGCACCTTCCAGGACTTGAGTTCGCTGCTGCTGGTCCGGGGCGCCGACGAGATCGAGCACGCCGGCGGCAGCCTCTATGTGCACCTGCACCGGGTCGCCAAGCGGCTCACCACGCTGGGCGCTTCGGACACGTTGATCGTGGCCGGGCTGGCGCACGCGGCCTACGGGACGGACGGCTTCCCGACCCACCTGTTCGACTGGCAGACGGAGCGGCCGGTGCTCGAGTCGGTGATCGGTCCGGAGGCCGAGCTGCTCGTCTATCGGTACGGCGCTTGTGACCGCGAAACGAGCTGGCGTGATCTGTCCGAGCACCGCACGGTCACCGATCGCTTCACCGGGACGTCAGAGGAGCTCGGCGGCGACGAGTTGCGCGAGTTCGTCGACCTCACGATCGTCAACGAGCTCGACGTCCTGGACCACGCTCCCGAGCTGGACTCCAAGCTGCGGCCGTTCCTGCAGGAGCAGATCCCGCGCTGGCAGTCGCTGACCTCACCGTCCGTGCTGTCGGAAGCGCAGCGAATCCTCCAGCTCTGACAAGGCTCTGCCGCCGTTTCCTGGAATTCCGTCGTCCGGCGACGCATGATCGAACCATGTCCAGGTACGAAGTGATTGCTCACGCGAAGCCGGCCCGCCGGCTGTCCGAGCCCGAGTACGTCGCCCTGTCGCTCACCTCGTACCCGCTCGACCGCGGGCTGCGGTTCCAGCGACTCGACGAGCTGCCCGACGGCAAGGTCGCGATCGTTCTCCAGCACAAGACCTCGGCCCGCAAACAGGACCAGGCCTGCGCGATGGCGCACCGGACGCTGTTCCAGCTCGGGATCACGGCACCCGAGATCGAGCGCGTCGACCTGCATCGGATCAGCCGCAAACACGGCCGCACGCTGGTGCGGTCGTGGATCAGCCCGCAAGGTCCCGGCGGCACCGCCGGCGACCGCGAGCCGCGCCGGCCGAAGCCGACGCCGCCATCGCTGCGGGCCGCTCGGGACCTGCCGATCGACTAGGCCCTAGGGCGTGAAGACCTCGAAGCGGGTCGCGTACTTGGTGCCCAGGAGGGTGCCGGTCGGACGCGACGTCCCTTCGAGGAACTCCTCGGCGTCGAAGTGCGGCCAGTTGAGGCCGTCGATGTAGGCCTTGTGGGCCTTGAGCGACTCGACGCCGATGGCGAAGGTGTCGGTCGTGTCGGCGGCGTGCCGTGAGCTCGGCGAGCCGGCTGCCCACACCTGCTTGACGCCGGCCCAGCGCTCGCCGACGTCCGGGAAGATCCACCGGTTCGCGGCATCGCGGACGGCGTCCAGCGTGGCGCGGCCGGTGTTGATGTGGTCGGCCTGGTTCAGCAGTACGTCGCCGTCCCAGGTGTCGCGGAAGTTGTTCGTGATCACGATCTCCGGCTGGTGCCGGCGGATCACCTCGGCGATCACGCGGCGGAGCGGGACGCCGTACTCGATGGTGCCGTCGGGCTGGCCGAGGAACTCGACCGCCGACACCCCGACGATCCGCGACGACTCGATCTGCTCGGCCTCGCGCAGCGGCCCGCACTCGGCCGGCGCGATGCCGTCGATGCCGGCCTCGCCCGACGTCAGCAGGCAGTACACGATCTCCTTGCCCTGCGCGGTCCAGCGCGCGATCGCCGCCGCCGACCCGAACTCCAGGTCGTCCGGATGCGCGACCACGGCCAGCGCCTTCTGCCAGTCCTCGTCGACTGCCTGCAAACCCTCCGAAGCACTCATGGACTGCAGGCTAGTCCCCGAAGACCCTTCGCGTGTACGGGTTGCTGAACGTGCGGCCCGGGTCTACCCGATCGCGCACCGCGAGGAAGTCGTCGAAGTGCGGGTAGACCGCCCGCAGTTGCTCGGCGCCCAGCGTGTGCAGCTTGCCCCAGTGCGGACGCCCCTGGTACTCCGCGACGATCCGCTCGAAGGCCTGGAAGTAGTGGTCGTGCGGCAGCCGGTGGTACTGGTGGATCGCGATGTACGCCGTGTCGCGGCCGGACGCGGTGGACAGCCAGATGTCGTCGGCCGCCGCCACCCGAACCTCGATCGGGAACGGGAAGTGATGGCCCGAGCCGTCGATCCACTCCCGCAGCCGGTGCAGCACCTCGACAACATGCTCGCGCGGTACGGCGTACTCCGACTCGCGGAAGACGACGTTGCGCTCGGCGCAGAACACCTTGTACGACGCGTCGACGTACTCGCGGGCGGAGAGCGCACGACTCGCGAGCCGGTTGATCCGCGGCACCAGAGCCGGCCGTCGCAACGCCAGCCGGTTGGTGAGCTCGAAGACCCGGTTCGAGAGGAGCTCGTCGTCGATCCAGCCCCGGATGGCTCCGACGGGTGACGCGGCGACTCCCGCGGCGACCCGGTTGTTGCGCTTGGTCAGCGCGACATCGGTGTGCGGGAACCAGTAGAACTCGAAGTGATCGTTGCCATCGGCAAACGAATCGAAGCCGTCCAGCACCTCGGCCAGCGGGAGCGGCATCTCCTGCGCCCGCAGCAGGTACGCCGGGACGGTCTGCAGCGTGATCGAGCTGATCACGCCGAGCGCGCCGACCGAGACCCGGGCCGCGTTGAAGACGTCCGCGTTCTCCTCCGGGGAGCAGTGCAGGACCGAGCCGTCCGCGGTGACCAGGTCGAGCGCGGCGATCTGAGTGGCGATCCCGCCGAGCCGGGCGCCGGTGCCGTGGGTGCCGGTGGAGATCGCGCCGGAGATGGTCTGTTTGTCGATGTCGCCGAGGTTCGCCATCGCAAGGTCGAACGCGGCCAGGCCGAGGTTCAGCTTGTGCAGCCCGGTTCCCGCGCCGACGGCCACCCGACCGGACTCCCGGTCGGCGTTCGTGATCGCGGACAGGCCGTCGAGGCGAACCATCACCTGCTCCGGCGCGGCGCAGCCGGTGAACGAGTGCCCCGAGCCGACCGCCTTGAGCTTCTTCCCTTGCTCAGCAGCACTCTTGACCGACGCCGCCAGCTCATCGACCGACCCCGGCTTGAGAACCTCGACCCCGGTCGCGACCTCGGTGCTCGACCAGTTCCTCCAGGTCTCTTTCATCCGAAGTTCCGCCCCTCACCTCGGTACGTCGTCAGCTCGGTCACCTGGTCGCCGTCGACCGCGTGGACGACCTCGAATCGCTCGAACATCTCCCCCGCCTTCGCGTAGCGCATCCAGACCCGGTCTCCAAGATGCAGCCCGTCGGCGGACTTTCCAAGGACCGGAGTCTGCACTTCTCCGGCACCTTCCGTGCCCAACAGCTTCAATCCGGTCGGCCAGGCAGGCGATGGCAGCCGCGACTTCTTCGCCGGGCCGGACGCGACGTACCCGCCGCCGAACAGCGTGGCGATCCGCGGCGCAGGACGCCGTACGACGTCGAGCGCGTAGGCGACCGCCGGCTCGGGCTGGAAGATGTCGTACTTGTCGAACAACGTCGGGCCGTAGAGGCCGGAGCCGGCGGTGACCTCGGTGACGACCGGGTCGGCGCTGCTGATCTCCAGGCTGCCCGTGCCACCGCTGTTGACGATCCGCAGCGGACCGAGCTGCTTGACCGCGTCGACGACCGCACCACGCCGGTCGGCGAGCTCAGCCGCGGAACGACGCTTCACCCAGCGCACAGCCGGCGAGGTATCCGGTAGGCCGGCGATCTGCGCCTCGTAGAACATCACGCCGGTCAGTTCGAACGCGTCGTCCGCCACGACCTGCCGGGCCAGCGCGGTCACGTCGTCCGGGGTCCGCAGCGGCGAACGCCGTACGCCGAGGTGTTGACCGAAGACCCGCAGCGACGCGTCGATGTCGAGCGCGACCTGGATCTTGGCGCCGCCGCCGGTCACCGAGCGGATGAACGCCAGGTGCTCGGGCGAGTCGATCATCAGCGTGATCTTCGCGGCGGCCTCGGGGTTGGCGGCCAGCGCCCGGAGCGCGGCGCGATGCGTGGTCGGGTAGCCGAGCAGGATGTCGTCGACACCGTTCTCGGCCAGCCAGAGGGCTTCCACCAGCGAGTAGCCCATCACGCCCTGGAAGCCGGGCCGCTCCAGCGCGGCCGCGAGCAGCGCCCGGCACCGCACCGACTTGGACGCCACCCGGATCGGGGTTCCGGCCGCACGACGGACGAGATCGTCCGCGTTGCGCCGGAACGCCGCCAGATCCACGACGGCGAACGGCGCATCCAGGCCCGCGGTCAGCCGCCCGTACCGCTCGAACTCACCCATTCTGGGAGTGTAAGCGAATAAATACTGAAAGGTAATACACCTTTAGCCTCGAAGTCGGGCCGCGGCCGCCTCAACGCGCTCGTCGGTACCGGTCAGCGCCACCCGGATGTGGTGATCGGCCTCCGGGCTGTAGAAGGTTCCGGGCGCGACAAGGATGCCGTGCTCGGCCAGCGCGGCCACCGAGCCGTACGAGTCGTACGTCGGGTGGTCGGCCCACAAATAGAGCCCACCGTTGGACAGCGTGATGTTCCAGCCCGCACCGGTGAGCGCATCGCGGAGCAGAGTACGGCGGCGCAGGTAGCGCTCACGCTGCTCGTCCACATGGGTGTCATCGGCGAACGCAGCAGCCATGGCTGCCTGAATCGGCGACGGCACCATCAGACCGGCGTGCTTGCGGACTGCGAGCAGCTCAGCGACCACCGTCTCGTCACCGGCGACGAATCCGCCGCGATAGCCAGCCAGGTTCGAGCGCTTGGAGAGCGAGTGCACCGCCAGCAGGTTGTCGAAGCTCCCGCCGCAGATGTCCGGATGCAGCACCGATACCGGCTTCTCGTCCCAGCCGAACTCGGCATAGCACTCATCACTCACCAGCAGTACGTCGTTCGCCCGCGCCCACTCGACCGCCCGGCGCAGGTCATCAGCCGGCGTGATCTGCCCGGACGGGTTGCGCGGCGAGTTCAGGTAGGCGATTTTGACCGGACCACCCTCGTACGCCGTCGGGTCCGCCACAGGCACGCTCGTCGCGCGCACCAGCGCCGCACCGGCCTCATAGGTCGGGTACGCCAGGTCTGGGATCAGCACAGTGTCGCCAGCACCCACGCCCAGCAGCGTCGGCAGCATCATGATCAGCTCTTTGGTCCCGATCACCGGCAGTACGCCGTACTGCGGATCGACACCGACCACTCCGAGCCGGCGAGCCATCCAGTCGACCGCGGACTGCCGGGCGGACGACGTACCGAGAGTGGTTGGGTACGCCGGTGCGTCCGCCGCGTCAGCCAGCGCCTTCTGCACCAGTGCGGGCACCGGGTCGACCGGACTGCCCACGGACAGGTCGACGATGCCGTCCGGATGGGCGGCCGCCTTGGCCTTGTACGGGGCGAGCTTGTCCCACGGGAAGTCGGGCAACCGGCTGGAGGTCTCGAATTTCACTCCGCCATTCTCCCCCGCTCATTCACTGCAGGGCTTGCCCGGGTCCACTCTCTGGAGGATCTGGTCGGCGATCGCCTTCAGCTGGCCGAGCTGCTCGGGCGTGAGCGCGTCGATCACGTACTCGCGAACGGTCTGGACGTGACCGGGCGCTGCGGCCACCAGGAACTCGTAACCCGCGTCGGTCAGCGTGGCCACGGTGATCCGGCCGTCGTCCTCGGCAGGGCGCCGTACGACGAAGCCTCGGCGCTCGAGCCGCTTGACCACATGGGAGAGCCGCGAGAGCGAGCCGTTGGCGAACCCGGCCAGGTCACTCATCCGCCGGGACCGGCCGGGCGATTCCGACAGTCCGGCGAGCACGAGGTACTCGAAATGGGTCAGCCCGGAGTCGCGCTGCAGCTGGACGTCGAGCGCGCCGGGCAGTTTGAACATCAGCCCGGCCAGCGACATCCAGGCCTTGAGCTCATCCGGCTCGAGCCATCGGGTGCCTCTGTTCACATCCGCCACACCCACAGTTTACGCGGTTAGTTGACGCATCAAGTCAGCACCCTCTATTTTGAGTTGAAACATCAACTCATCACCGAGAGTGGGACATGAACATCTTTCTGTGGATCGTGGCCGGCGTGCTGGCGCTGTTCTTCCTGGCCGCGGGCGCGACCAAGCTGAGTCAGTCGCGGCGGAAGCTGCTCTCGAACCCGAACATGCAGTGGGTCGAGGACTTCCCGGCCGGGACGATCAAGCTGATCGGCGCGGCCGAGGTGCTCGGCGCGATCGGGCTGATCCTGCCGGCGCTGCTCGGCATCGCGCCGATCCTGACCCCACTGGCCGCCGTCGGGCTGGCCGTGATCATGCTCGGCGCGATCGTCACGCACGGCCGCCGCAAGGAGTACCAGCCGATCGTCATCAACGCCGTCGTGCTGGTGCTCGCCCTGGTCGTGGCGATCTTCCGGTTCGGCCCGAACAGCTTCTAGAGGTAGAGGCCGGTCTGGCCGTCCTCGAGCCGGTTCGAGGCGACGGCGTGCAGGTCCCGCTCGCGGAGCAGGATGTAGTCGTCGCCCCGGACCTCGACCTCGGCCCGGTCCTCGGGGTCGAACAGGACCCGGTCGCCGACCTCGACGGTCCGGACGTTGGCGCCGATCGCCACCACCTTCGCCCAGGCCAGCCGGCGGCCCATCTGGGCGGTGGCGGGGATCAGGATGCCGGCCGACGACTTGCGCTCGCCTTCGGCCTCCAGCGAGACCAAAACGCGGTCATGCAGCATCCGGACCGGCAGTTTGTCGTCGGACAGCTTCTTGCGAGCGGTCACCGGCGTCCCACCAGGCGACGGATCAGGAGCAGGACGGCGACGACACCGACGGCCGCGCCCGCGACCGCGGCCAGCTTCTGGGTGCGCAGCTGACCGGTCTCGTCGAACACCTGCGACCTGGCCTGCTCGACCTGCCGCTTGGCGACGTTCTTCGGGTGCGCGCGGTCGACCAGTTCGTCCACGGTCGAGGCCAGCCGCGCCCGGGTGGCGGCGATGTCCGCTTCGATCTGCTCGGCGGTCCGAGCTTTCGTCTCCGACATACCCCCATCCTCGCAGGTCAGCCCCGCATGTCCACGACCACCTTGATGTCGTCCGGCTCTCGGGTGAGCGCGGACGGCCAGTCGGACAGCGGAACGGTCCTGGTGATCAGCCGTCCCAGCCACTCGGGGTCCGCGGCCTGCAACACGTCCACCGCGTCGGCATAGTGCCGCTTACCTGCGTTCACGACGCCGATCAGCGCCACGTTGCGCACCACCAGCTGCCGGATCAGCGCATCCAGCTGGACGCCGATCGGCGCCGACTCCAGCGAGATGCCGATCAGGCACATCACCCCGGCCGGCCCCAGCAGCTTGGCGCAGTCGAAGACGACCTGCCCGACACCGGTCGCCTCGACGACCACATCCGGTACGACGGTCAGCTCGCTGAGGTCGGTCAGATAGGTGGCGCCGAGTGCCCGGACCAGCTCCGGCTTCGGTCCGTCGGACATCCGGTCGAGCACGTGTACGTCGTACCCGCGTTGTCTGGCGACCATGGCAGCCAGGAGCCCGATCGGCCCGGCCCCGGTCACGAGGACGTGCTCCGGTCCGTACCAGGATCGTTGCCCGACCACATCGATCTGTTCCCAGGCCTTGGTGAGCACACTGGCCGGTTCCACCAGTACGCCGCTGTTTCCGAGCTCAGCCGGGACCGGTACGGCGAAGTACGGGTCGACGCGCCAGCGCTCAGCGCCGTACCCGTCCATCTCTTTGATGCCGCGCTCGGTGTAGCGCCCGTTGCGGCAGAAGTCCCACTCACCGCGCGCACAAGCCGGACACGGCACAGGATCCGGCCGGCGCACCACTCCGGCGACCAGATCACCCGGTGCGAAGCCGAAGCCTGCAGGTGCTTCCAGGACTCGGCCCAGCGACTCATGGCCGATGACCAGTTGCTCAGCACCCGGCCGACCGGTTCCGAAGTGACCCGACACCAGTTCCAGGTCAGTCCCGCAGATGCCGGTCAGCAGGCCCTCGACGAGGATCGATCCGTCGTCGGGCGACGGCTCTGCCACCTCACTCAACCGCGCTGAATCAGACGTCCCCGGTGTGACGGTCATGGCCCGCATGGGTTCAGGCTAGTCGCGTCATGTCCACGGTCACCTCGATGGCTGTCGCCGCGCCGCCCGAGTAGATGCCCTTGAGCGGCGACACGTCGGCGTAGTCCCGGCCGGTCGCGACCCAGACATGCCGGTGCCCGATCGGAAGGTCGTTGGTCGGGTCGAAGCCCCACCAGTCGCCGGTCCAGGCCTCGATCCACGCGTGGCTCTCACCGACGACCGTCTCGCCCACTGCCGCGTCGGGCTTGGTGTGCAGGTAGCCAGAGACATAGCGGCTCGGTACGCCGATCGCACGCAGCATGGCCAGCGTGAGGTGCGCGTAGTCCTGGCAGACGCCCTCACCGGCTTGCCATGCGTCAATGGCGGACGAGTGCACTCCCGTCGTACCGCGCTGGTATTTGAGGGTGTCGTGCACCCACTTGGACACTGCAAGCACTGTCTCCTGAGGTGTCCGGCCTTTGCGCAGTCCGCGGGCCACACTGGTCAGTTCGCGGTGCTTCGGGACGTACGCCGTCCATTCGAGGTATTCGGCGTACAGGTCAACACACTCCGGCGACCGCACCTCGGTCCAGGTCGCCTCGTCTGAAGGGAGTGGCTGTCCAGTCGTCTCGACCACAGACGACGCCACAACCTTCAGCTCGGTGTGCGGAGTGAACAGGTCGAAGGCGTTGACCTCAGTGCCCCAGTAGTCCGTGTACTTGTAGGCGCGCGTCGCCGGAACAGTCTCCAGCCGGGCGACCATCAGGTTCTGCCGGTCGTCACTGCGCGGGGTGAGCCGGGCTTCGTTGTAGGACTGGGCCACCGCACTCGCGTACCGGTAGCCCGTCGTGTGCACAACACGCAGCCGCCATCTCACAGGTTCACCTCCGCGTTGTTCCACTCGATCCACGGCACCGCATGGAAGTACTGCCGCGACACTGCCTCGCCGACATCGCGCACTGTGGTCTGCAACGCCTGCAGCCGACCAGTGAGGTTGTCCAGCAACTCAGCCGGCCGCAGGAACTCCAGATCACTGCGCGCCTTCCCCAACAACCGCGAAGCCTCTGCGCCGGTGCCGATCCGAGCGGTCGGGCCGCGGTCGAGCTCTTCCAAGCAAGCCTCGGCCTGCAGCAGCGCATGGAACGCCGACCGCGGGAACAGCCGGTCCAGCAACAGGAACTGCACGACCCGCGAGGCGTCCAGCGCGCCCCGGTAGGTCCGTAGATACGTGTCATGAGCACCCGCGGAACGCAGTACGGTCACCCATCCCGGAGAGGTGGGCTTGTCACCCACGCGGGACATCAGCAACCGAACGATCATGTCGACCCGCTCCACCGAGCGCCCCAGCACCAGGAACCGCCAGCCGTCGTCCCGGCTCATCGTGGAGTCGGCCAGCCCGGCGAACATCGCCGCCCGGTTCTCCACGAACGTCAGGAACCCGTGCGGCCCCATCCGGCGCGCGGCACGCTGCCGCTCCGGTACGGCGTTGTACGTGGCGTTGATGCACTCCCACAGCTCGCTGGACACCACCTCACGGGCGACCCGGGTGTTCTCCCGAGCACTGGAGATCGAGGAGACGATCGAGCCGGTCTCCGGCGACATCGCGACCAGCTCGGTCAGGCCCCACACGTCCAGCGGTGCGCCGTCCGGCGGGTTGATTCCGAGCACATGCAGCAGTGTCCGGCTGGCGGTGTCGGCGTCGACCGAGGCGTCCTCCAGCAGTTGGTGCACCGACACGTCGAGGATCCGCGCGGTGTCGTCCGCACGTTCGACGTACCGGCCGATCCAGTACAGCGATTCGGCGTTGCGTGCGAGCATCGTCAGCACCTCCCCATCACTGTTGCTGCTGCTGGGCGATATTGAGTTCCGGACCGCGCTCCGGCGTGGCCGTGTCCTCCGAGGTCACCCCGAGCCCGGCGCCGCCGAGCTCGGCGATCCCGGCCGACGCACGGGGCGCCAGCACCCAGGTGTCCTTGGAGCCACCGCCCTGCGACGAGTTGACGACCAGACTGCCTTCGGGGAGCGCGACTCTGGTCAGTCCGCCCGGCAGGACGAAGACGGAGTCGCCGTCGTTCACCGCGAACGGCCGCAGGTCCACGTGCCGCGGCTGGAGCCGCCCACCCACCTTGGTCGGCACAGTCGACAGCTGTACGACGGGCTGCGCGATCCAACCGCGTGGATTCGTCTTGATCCGGCGCCGCTGGGCTTGCAGCTCTTTGGGCGAGGCATCTGGTCCGAAGACGATGCCATAGCCGCCAGAGCCCTCCACCGGCTTGGTGACCAGCTCGTCGATCCGGTCCAGCACCTCGTCGTGCTCAGCCGGCAGCCAGCAGCGGTAGGTGTCCACATTGGGCAGTAGCGGCGCCTCGCCCAGGTAGTACTTCAGAATCTCCGGCAGATAGGTATAGACGAGCTTGTCGTCACCGACGCCGTTGCCGATCGCGTTGGCGATCACCAGGTTGCCGGCCCGCGCCGCGTTCACCAGCCCGGCGACACCCAGCACGGAGTCCGGTACGAAGTGCACTGGGTCGAGGAACTCGTCGTCGATCCGCCGGTAGATCACATCGACCCGCTGCTCGCCCTCGGTGGTCCGCAGGTAGATGACGTTGTTCCGGGCGAACAGGTCGCGGCCCTCGACCAGCTCGACGCCCATCTGACGCGCCAGCAGCGAGTGCTCAAAGTACGCCGAGTTGAAGACGCCCGGTGTCAGTACGACGACGTTCGGATCAGTAGCTGCCGGTGGCGCCGCAGCGCGGAGCGCTCGGAGCAGGTGCACCGCATAGTCGCCGACCGGCCGCACCCGATGCTTCGCGAACAGGTCCGGGAACACCCGAGCCATGGTTCGCCGGTTCTCCATCACGTAGGACACCCCGGACGGACTGCGCAGGTTGTCCTCCAGCACCCGGAAGTCACCCTGCTCATCCCGTACGACGTCGATCCCGGCCACATGAATGCGGACGCCGTTCGGCGGGGCGATGCCGGCGGCCTGCCGATGGAAGTGCTCGCACGAGGTGATCAACCGGCGCGGCAGGACGCCGTCCTTCACGATCTGCTGGTCCCCGTAGATGTCGGCGAGGAACGCCTCCAGCCCGCGGACCCGCTGCACGATCCCACGCTCGAGCCGCGCCCACTCCGACGCGGTGATCACCCGCGGAACCAGATCCAGCGGGAACGGCCGCTCCTGACCGGACAGGCTGAAGGTGATGCCCTGATCGACCAGCGCCCGGTCAAGTGCCTCGGACCGCGTCGTCAGGTCGGCGGCCTGCAGCGGACTCAGCGAGTCGTGCAGCCGCTTGTACGCCGGCCGAACGCCCTCGACCGGATCGAACATCTCGTCGTACGCGTCGGCGTGCGGCCGCCGCGGATCGAGATATCCGGCGAACAGAGGTGGTTCCGCGGAGCGGGACGGAGCGCGGCTCATCTGCGCATCCTGACGCAACGCGAGCCATGTCCGCACCTGGATCCACGGGTGCGCCCCCGCAACCCGGCCAGAGTTTTCACGCACGTAACATTGCGGGCATCTCACTCGATCCGTGGAGGGCCTGATGTCCGAACGCCTCGCCGTCGGCGACACCGCACCCGATTTCACCCTCTCCGATGCCGACGGCAACGAGGTCGCGCTCAAGGACCTGCGCGGCAAGAACGTGATCGTCTACTTCTACCCGGCCGCGATGACGCCCGGCTGCACCAAGCAGGCCTGCGACTTCCGCGACTCGCTGGACTCGCTCCAGGCCGCCGGGTACGCCGTACTGGGGATCTCGCCGGACAAGCCGGCCAAGCTGGCGAAGTTCCGCGAGCGCGACGGCGTGACGTTCCCGCTGCTCAGCGACCCCGACAAAGAGGTGCTGACCGCGTACGGCGCCTTCGGCGAGAAGACGATGTACGGGAAGAAGGTCACCGGGGTGATCCGGTCGACCTTCGTCGTCGACCCGGACGGCAGGATCGCGGTCGCGCAGTACAACGTGAAGGCGACCGGGCACGTCGCCAAGCTGCGGCGCGACCTGGGGCTGTAGAGCTCCGGTCCTCATTGACTGTTCCGGACCAATTCCGGAGGGAAACCTTCGACCGTTTCATGCAAGCGGTCCAGACACCGAGCGAGTCGGTGTGATTTGGATCACACCGTGAGTTCAGCGGTCCGCAGCGCTGACATCACGGACGGTGAGATTTCCCGCTTTCCCGCCGACGACCAGTACTGCGAGAGCCGTTGCAGTCTTCCGGAGGACTCGTTTCGGTTCGGCGCGAACTTCGCCCTGACCTGCCCAAACCGGGTACATTGCGCGCGCAGTGAGCCTCTGGGAGGGAGGGACCAACCGCGATGGGAAAGCATTCCTCAGCGGTAACGCGAAGTAACACGAGCAACAACAATCGCCGTCCGGTGTACATCACCGCGGTCGGACTACTGGTGCTGGCGATCGGCGGCGTCTTCGTGGTCCGGTCCTTCGGATCGGAGGCAGGTGCCGACGGACTCGGCGGCAAGGCCTGCTCCGACCCCACCCAGATCAAGCTGAGCACCGCACCGGAGCTGCAGCCCGCCCTGGAGACGGCCACCAAGTCGCTGGCCGTCAAGGGCGGCAAGGACGGTGTTCCGTGTCTGCAGTTCGCGATCACCGCCGCGTCGCCGTACAAGGTGGCCCAGGATCTGGCCAGCGGGGCCGACGGCCGCCCCGACCTCTGGATCCCC
The DNA here is from genome assembly GCF_040605415.1 of Kribbella sp. NPDC005582. Taxonomy (NCBI): domain Bacteria; kingdom Bacillati; phylum Actinomycetota; class Actinomycetes; order Propionibacteriales; family Kribbellaceae; genus Kribbella; species Kribbella sp. NPDC005582. The sequence goes on along the minus strand of NZ_JBEXCU010000002.1, from coordinate 907,406 downwards.
GACTCGTCGCTGTGGGTCTCGCAGGCCGACGACGGCGAGACCGTGCCGTCGATCGCCGTACCGTCGGTGGCGAGCTCGCCGATGGTCCTGGTCGGCCGCAGCTCGAACTTCGCCGACACGTCGAGCTGGCTGCGGGCCTTCGGTGGCGCCGAGCCGGCTCTGCTCGACCCCTTGGGTACGTCGCCCGGCGCGCTGGCGTTGCTGGCGATCCAGGCCGAGCGGCAGAAGACCTCGGCGAGCGACACCGACACGAGCAACGTCGTCGTACCGCTCGCGCAGCGGCTCGGCTCCATGCCCAAGCCGTACACCGATGTGAGCGCGCTCTTCGGCCGCGCGGGCCAGGACGGCAGCAAGGTCATCGTGCCGGCGTCGGAGCAGTCCTTCGTGAAGTACCAGGAGGAGCACCCCGAGAGCGAGCTCAAGGCGGTCCTGCCGGCCACCGGCACGCTCTCGCTGGACTATCCGATCGTGGTCGCCGGCAAGGGCGACACCAGCAAGGCCACCGAGGCCGGCAAGGCCCTCGGCGCGGAGATGATCGGCGACGCCGCCGGACAGGCCCGGGACCAGGCCGGTTTCCGCGACCAGCTGCTCAGCCAGCTCAGCGGCGGCCGCGGAGTCGGTGACATCGACCAGCTCCCGAAGCCGAACGCCGAGTCGATCGACCGCACACTCGGCACCTGGAGCCGGCTCTCGCTGTCCACCCACTCGCTCGCGGTGATCGACATCTCCGGATCGATGGCGGAGAAGGTCGGCAACAAGACCCGCATGCAGCTGACCATCGAGGCGGCCTCCGGCGGCCTGTCGCTGTTCCCGGACAGCGCCAAGCTCGGCCTCTGGACGTTCTCCTCGAACATCACCAAGGACGGCGCCGACTACAACAAGCTGGTCCCGATCAGGTCGCTGGACGCGAAGCAGCGCAAGACGATCGGCAACGTCCTGAAGGCCCAGAAGCCGATCCCGAACGGCGGCACGGGTCTCTACGAGACCGCGATCGCGGCCGTCCGCGCGGTCCGGGCCGAGTACGACGCGAACGCGGTCAACTCGGTCCTGCTGTTCACCGACGGCAAGAACGACGACCCCGGCAGCGGCGACCTCGAGGCCACGATCCGCAGCCTGCAGAGCCTCAACGACCCCGACCGCCCGGTCCGGATCATCGCCCTGGGCATGGGCCCCGACGCCAACCCGAACGAGCTCAGCCGGCTCGCCAAGGCCACCGGCGGCCGCTCCTACGTCGCCGCGGACCCCGGCAAGCTCCGCGAGGTCTTCATCGACGCCCTGCAGAACCGCTGACCCCCTCGGCTCCCCTAGGATGTCTGTCCTAGGGGAGCTTCGCTTTCTCGAGAGCCAGAGTGGTGGAACGGCAGACACGCCGGCCTTAGGTGCCGGTGCCCTTGGGCGTGCGGGTTCGAGTCCCGCCTCTGGCACCCATCAGGCGCGTACTGCTACTGCGTGCCGGCGAGGTGGGTGGTTTGGGCGTGGATCTGGCCGGCGAGGTTCACGCCGACCACGAAGTCCGTCGGTTCCAGGTTTTCGGGGTCGATCGGGCCGCCGAGAACCGGGGGCTGGATGAAGTCGAGGATCTCGTCGGGGCCGGGCGTCAGGCCGCGTCGCAGCGCCTCGGCGGCGAGATCGGTCAGCAGCTCCTGCTGGACCTCGGGGTCGGCGAGGCCGGTTTGGAGGTGCTCGACGTCGTCCCAGCGGCGCGTCAAGGTGCCCTCGATCGGATCGAGGAGCCAGAAGCCGTCGTCGGAGGCGAGGAAAACGTGGCCGAAGAGCGTGGCTCTGACCGGTTTCTTGCCGGCCAGGTCCAGCCATCCCCATGACTCGAGCGCGACCGCGTACTGCTCGGCACTGAATCCCTTGATGAAGTCCATGCCCGGCATCGTGTCAGCAGTGGCAGTCGAGCGGGTTCGAGGGTGATCAGAGCGGTCGCGAGCAGGTGTACATGACGGTGCGAATGCGTCGCTCCGCGAGGTTGGCCACCTGGTTCGTGGCCATCTGGCCGAACGCGTCACCGAGGAAGGCCGCGAAGGTGACGGGTGGTGGTCCGTCGTGCTGGATGCGGGCGCGCAACTGCTGGAACCAGGCGAGGCTTTCGTCCGACGAGTCGACCTCGGCGCTGATCTCGAAACCTGCTGCCGGTAGCAGTTCGCGCATCTCTTCGGGGGTGGCGAGAAAGCTGGTCGAGGGATCAGTTGCCCACGGCACCGGATAGTGGACGGCACCGCCTTCACCCTGCAGTACGTCGTACACGACGAATCTGCCGCCGGGACGAAGCACTCTGAAGGCTTCGGCGTACAGTCCGGGCTTGTCCGCGATGTTCATCGCCACATGGACCGTCATCGCCGCGTCCATGCTCGCGTCGGGAAGGCCGGTGTTCGTTGCGTCGCCGACCTGGAAGCGGGTGCGATCCGACAGCCCCGTCCAGTCCGAGAGTGCCGTTGCCACCTCGCAGAATTCCGGTGTCAGGTCGACACCGACGACCGTGCAGCTGGTCAGCTCGGTGAGCGTCCGGGCGGGCCCGCCGAGGCCGCTGCCGAGGTCGAGCACGCGCGATCCGGGCGTGAGGCCGAGCGCCTCGACGATCTCCAGAGAGGCGGCGCGACCACGGATGTGGAACTCGTCGACCGGGGCGAGGTCGGCGGGTCGCAGCGTCGCCCGGTCCAGACCGGCCGCAGCGAAGACGGAACTGATCGTCGCGAGGAGTCCGCCAGGCCCCCCGTAGAACCTCGAAACCTCGCTCATGACGCCATCGTCGCACTCAGCGCGGCGGTCTGAGTACTGCGAAGGGGTCGGTGACGGTCAGTTCGCGGGCGACGAACTTGTAGACGGTCGCGGGGCGGCCGCCGCTCTGGCCGGGAGCGGCTCGGCGCTCGGTCGGGTCGATCACGTGGCGGCGGGTCAGGACGCGGGTCAGGTTGGTGGCGCCGAGCTCGTAGCCCAGCGCGGCGCAGAACAGGTCGCGCAGCTCGGCGATGGTGAACTCCAGGGGAGCCAGCGCGAAGCCGATGTTGGTGTAGGACAGCTTGGCGCGGAGCCGGCTGACCGCTGCCTCGATGAAGTAGTGATGGTCGAACGCGGTCTGCGGCAGGTCGTCGACCGGATGCCAGACCGTGTCGGGCGGAAGCACCGGCTGGACGTCGGACGGAACCAGGCCGAGGTATGCCGTCGCCAGGACGCGGGCTCGCGGATCGCGATCGATCGCGCTGTGGGTGGCCAGCTGTTCGAGGTGCGCGACGTCGCGGACGTCGACCTTGGTCGCCAGGTGCGTGGTGATGGCCTCGCGGAGCCGCTGGGTCGGCTCGACCCCGCCGCCCGGCAGCGCCCAGCGACCGCGGTACGGGTCCCGTGCCCGCTTCCAGAGCAGGACGCACAACGTGTGGTCGCGGACCGAGAGGACCACCGACAGGACCTCGTGCGGGTAGCTGGGGAAGTTAACCGGATCACCTTTCTTGGCTGCGGGCACGAGGCCGATGGTAGCGTGCAGCTAGTTATCGCCTCTCAGGCGAAAACATCCCGAGCGGGCGGAGCACGCGATGCAACTGACGACGGAGGTGGTCCGGGCCGCAGCGACAGCCGCCTTGGCCGAGGACCAGGCGGTGGACGACGTCACGACGCGATGGAGCGTCCCGGCCGAGCTCCAGGTCGAGGCGACGGTGATCGCCAAGCAGGCGGGGCGCGTGGCCGGTCTGTCGCTCCTGGAAGGCGTGTTCGCCACGATCGATCCCGGCGTCACGGTGCGGCCGGCGGTTGCCGACGGCGATCCGGTCCGCCCTGGACAGGCACTCGCGTCGATCAGCGGTACGGCGCGCTCGATCATCACCGGCGAGCGGGTGGCACTGAACTTCGTCCAGCGGATGTCCGGCATCGCGACGCTGACGGCAGCCTTCGTGGCCGCGATCGGAGCGCGCCCGGTCCGGCTACTCGACACCCGCAAGACAGCGCCCGGCCTCCGGGCCATGGACAAGTACGCCGTCCACTGCGGCGGCGGTACGAACCACAGGCTCGACCTGGCCGCCATGGTCCTGCTCAAGGAGAACCACCTCGCCGCGGCCGGCGGCATCCGCGCGGGCGTCCGCGCGGTCCGGGACGGCATGACCGCGGAAGGCAGAGGGTTGCCGATCGAGGTCGAGGTCACCACCGCGGCGGAGGCCTACGAGGCGCTGGACTGCCAGGTCGAGTGGCTCCTGCTGGACAACCTGCCGCCCGCCGAGATGGCCGGGATCGTCGAGCGGCGCAACGCCTCCGGGTCCGCCGCCCGCCTCGAGGCCTCCGGCACCATCACGCTCGACACCGTCGCAGACGTCGCCGCCACCGGTGTCGACGCCGTCTCGGTCGGCGCTCTGACCCACTCCCCCACGGCACTCGACATCAGCCTGCTGGTCGTCCGCGATCACGGCGTCAACTGAGGAAGAAGGAACCGTTGTGACCATTGGTCAGAACACAGCGATCACCTGGCAGGACGAGGTACGCCGCCTCGCCCGGGAGCGCGACGCGGTGATCCTCGCCCACAACTACCAGGAGCCGGCGATCCAGGACGTCGCCGACCACGTCGGCGACTCACTCGCACTGTCGCGGATCGCTGCCGACACCGAGGCCTCCACGATCGTGTTCTGCGGCGTGCACTTCATGGCGGAGACCGCCAAGCTGCTCAGCCCGGACAAGACCGTGCTCATCCCCACGGCACGGGCCGGCTGCTCGCTGGCCGACACCATCGACGCCGACCAGCTCCGGGCCTGGAAGGCCGAGCACCCCGATGCCGTGGTCGTTGCCTATGTCAACACCACCGCGGCGGTGAAGGCCGAGGCCGACATCTGCTGTACGTCGTCCAACGCGGTGGACGTGGTGAACTCGATTCCGGCGGATCGGCCGATCCTGTTCCTGCCCGACCAGTTCCTCGGCGCACACGTCCGGCGGCAGACCGGCCGGGACAACATCGAGGTGTGGATGGGCGAGTGCCACGTGCATGCCGGTATCACTGCGGCCGACCTGCGCGCTCAGGTCGCGGCCGATCCTGAGGCCGAGGTCCTGGTCCACCCCGAGTGCGGCTGCGCGTCGTCCGCGATCTGGCTCGCCGGCGTGGGTGATCTGCCGGCCGAGCGGACCCACATCCTCTCCACCGGCGCGATGCTGGACGTAGCCCGCGACCTGACCTCGAAGACGGCCCTGATCGCGACCGAGATCGGCATGCTCCATCAGCTCCGAAAGGTCAACCAGCGAACGGATTTCGTGCCGGTGAACCCGAAGGCCTCGTGCCGCTACATGAAGATGATCACCCCGGAACTGCTGGTGCGGTGCCTGCGGGAAGGCCGCGACGAGATCCAGCTGCCGCCCGAGATCGTCGAGCGGGCCCGGCGTTCGGTCGAGCGGATGGTTGCCATCGGCAAGCCTGCGGGTGCTCGATGACGCGCGCCGTCGACGTGGTCGTGATCGGTGACGGCGTTGCGGGGCTGTCCACCGCGCTCGGTCTCGCCGCGACCCGCGACGTACTCCTGCTCAGCGCGGGTGACGGCAGCACGCCCTGGGCGCAGGGCGGCGTCTCGGCCGCGTACGGCGCGGACGATCCGCTCGATCACTGGCGGGACACCGACATCGCGGGCGCGGGATTCTGCGATCCGCGCAACCTTCGGCTCCTGGTCGAGGAAGGACCGCAGCGACTCGCCGAGCTGATCGGCCACGGCGCCCGGTTCGACCGCAACGCCGATGGATCGCTGTCGAGAACCCTGGAGGGCGGCCACAGCCGTCCCCGGATCGTGCACGCCGGCGGCGACGCGACCGGGGCGGAAGTGCATCGCGCGCTTCGTACCGCGGTGCAGCGAACCAGTGTCCAGACGATGACCGGACGGGCCGTCGGCTTGATCCGGTCGGACTCCGGAAGCGTCGTCGGTGCGCTCGTCGAGACCGGCGACCAGGTCATGCACATCCACGCGCGCGCCGTCGTACTGGCCACTGGCGGTATCGGCAATGCCTACCTGGCGAGCACCAATCCGTCGTCGGTGCGCGGTGACGGCATCGCGCTGGCGTTGCGGGCCGGCGCATCGCTGGTGGACATGGAGTTCGTCCAGTTTCACCCGACAGCGCTCTACACCGGCGAGACCAGTGGTCAGTTGCGCCTCGTCACCGAGGCTGTCCGGGGCGAAGGCGCCGTATTGCGCGATGCTCAGGGCCGCCGGATCATGGACGGCTTGCACCCGCGAGCCGATCTCGCTCCCCGGGACGTCGTCGCACGCGCGATCGAGGCGACGATGCGCCGGGACGGAACCGACCATGTCTGGCTGGACGCGACCGGCGTCGCGCCCGACGTGCTCGAGCGGCGATTCCCAACCGTCATGGCTTCCTGCGCGCAGATCGGCATCGACATGGTGTCCGAGCAGATCCCCGTCGCGCCGGCCGAACACTTCCTGTGCGGTGGCGTTCGGACCGATCGCAACGGCGCAACCGACGTACCGGGCCTGTACGCCGTCGGCGAGGTCGCCGCGACCGGCGTCCATGGGGCCAACCGGCTTGCCTCCAACAGTCTGCTGGAGGGTTTGGTCTTCGGGCGCCGCGTCGCTACGGCGCTGACCCTCGAACTCCCCGCGGCGAGCCACGGCAGCTCACACGAGGTCGCACTGGGCGAGGATCGCGATCCGGAGCGGATCCGCGCGATCCTGAGCCGGTACGCCGGAATCCGTCGCGACGGCGCTGGTCTGAACGCCGCTGCGGAAGAGCTCGAGACCGCCGGCTCCGGACCGCTCGCGACGGTGGCGCGGTCGGTCATCGTGGCAGCGACCGCACGTCAGGACAGTCGCGGTTGCCACTGGCGTTCCGACCATCCCCACGCCGACCATCGCTGGGACGACCACATCGCCGTACGGCTCGACGAAGGCGGCCGGCCGACGACCCGGAAGCTGCAGCGTTCGAAGGTGGCCTAGTCGAGACAGAACTCGTTGCCCTCGACGTCCTGCATGTTGATGCACGACTCGTTGAAGCCGTCGGCCAGCAGCACCTGACCCTGTACGGCGCCCAGCGCGACCAGGCGGTCGGACTCGGCCTGAAGCGTGGCGAGGCGCTCGTCGCCCACAAGTCCGGTGCCGACGCGGACGTCGAGGTGCACCCGGTTCTTGACCACCTTGCCCTCGGGCACGCGCTGGAAGAACAGCCGCGGACCGACGCCGGTCGGGTCGACACAGGCGAAGGCCGAGCCCTGGCTCTCCGCCGGAAGCGACTGGTCGAACGCGGTCCACGACTCGAACCCCGGTGGTGGCGGCGGTACGACGTACCCGAGCGCCTCGCACCAGAACCGGGCAACCCGCTCGGGATCCGCACAGTCGAATGTCACCTGGAACTGCCTGACCGTCGCCATCCGCTCAGTTTATTCGCGCCTCTGGTGCACTAGTGTCCCGCGTCGGAGGTTGTTTGAGTGATTGCGGTGTTCAGGTGCGTGCATCGTGGTGGCGGAGGGGCGGCCTCGATGCTTTTCCATCGTGGCTGTTCCTCCGGTGCCGCGAGGTGCGTGCCTGGGCGCCGCAAGCGCCAAAGAACTTTCGACGCGGGGCACTAGCGTGTCGAAATCGGGCGGCCCCCTTCGTAGCAGGGGTGTAGGGACGCCGAGCTGACAGGAGATGGTCCAGGTGCAGTACTTGTTGTCGGTGCTGGATGACACGGCCGGGTTCGCCACGCCGGACGAAGCGGTCGCGACCGAGGCGTTCAACGAGCGCCTGCGCGAGCAGGGGTACTGGGTCTTCGCCGGCGGGCTGGGCGCGCCCGTGTCGGCGACCGTGGTCGACAACCGCGACGACGCGGGGCTGATCACGGACGGGCCCTTCAGCGAGTCGAAGGAGCACCTGGCGGGCTTCTGGGTCATCGAGGCACCCGACCTCGACGTCGCGCTGAAACTGGCCGCCGAGGGATCCAAGCACTGCCACCGCAAGATCGAGGTGCGGCCGTTTCTGTGAGCGAGGCGATCACCCGGGTCCACCGCGAGGAGTGGGCCCGGGTGGTCGCCGGACTGACCCGGCGGTTCGGCGACCTGGACATCGCCGAGGAGGCAGCGGCCGAGGCGTTCGCGGTCGCGGTCGAGCGGTGGCCGAGTGACGGCGTACCGCCGAATCCCGGCGCGTGGCTGACCACGACCGCCAACCGCAAGGCCATCGACCGGCTCCGCCGGGAGAGCAAACGCGACGACCGGCAGAAGGAGGCTCAAATGGCGTACGACGAACCTGCCGAGCCTCTCGGCGTGATCGACGACGAGCGGCTCCGGCTGATCTTCACCTGCTGCCACCCCGCGCTAGCGCCGGAGACGCGGGTGGCGCTGACGCTCCGGATGGTCGGCGGGCTGACCGTGCCGGAGATCGCGCGCGCGTTCCTGGTGCAGGAGACCACGATGGGCCAGCGGATCACCCGCGCGAAGGCGAAGATCAAGGCGGCTCGGATCCCCTACCGGGTCCCAGCCGCGGAGGACTTGCCCGCTCGCGTCTCCGGCGTGCTCGCGGTGCTCTTCCTGGTCTTCAACGAGGGCTACCTCGCGACCGGACCCGACACCGACCCGATCCGCTCCGATCTCACCGCCGAGGCGATCCGTCTCACCCGGCTGATCCGTGGCCTGCTCCCGACCGACGGCGAGGTGGCCGGTCTGCTGGCGCTGATGCTGCTGACCGAGGCCCGCCGTACGGCGCGCGTCTCGACGACCGGCGAACTCGTCCCCCTCGGCGACCAGAACCGCGCCGCCTGGGACACGGATTTGATTGCCGAAGGCCACCACCTGGTCCGCGAACGCCTCGCCACCGGCCTGCCGCCCGGCCGCTACCAGATCCTCGCCGCCATCAACGCCGTCCACACCTCGGCCCGCGACGTCCGAGACACCGACTGGTCCCAGATTGTCGCCCTCTACAACCAACTCGTCCGCGTCGATCCGTCCCCGGTCGTAGCCCTCAACCGCGCCATCGCCGTCGCCGAACTCGACGGCCCCGACGTGGCACTGGGCGCCGTCGACACCCTGGAACCGGCCCTGACGACGTACCACGCCTTCCACGCCACCCGAGCCGAGCTGCTGCGCCGCCTGGGCCGCAGCGACGACTCACGAGCCGCCTACGACCAGGCCATCGCCCTCGCCGGCAACACCGCCGAGGCCGCCTTCCTCACCCGCCGCCGAGACCAACTCGGCTAGTCGAGAGTCTTCAGGTACGCCGTTCCGCGCGGCGTGAGCTCGTAGCCGGTTTCCAGGCTGTGGGTGAGGCCGAGGTTCTTGAGTTTGCGGACGTCCAGCTTGAACGGCGCGGTTTCGCGGTTGAGGGTGGCGGCCAGGTCGGCCGCCCGGGTGGCGGGCTTGGACTGGATCAGGCGGAGGGTCTGGATCGTCCAGGGGCCGTTCGGGTTGGAGGCGTCGAAGCGGGCCAGGCGTTCGGTGAGGTCGGCGAGGTCCGCGTCGGTGAAGTCCGTCTGGGCGGCGAGCTCTTCGCGGGGGTCGGGGCCTTCGACGCGGTGGAAACGGATCAGGAACGTCGGCCAGGACTCGTCGCCGCGGAGGCGGCGGAGGATGTCGCCGGCGTTGCTGCGGTCGGCGCGGGCCACGTCGGGGTCGTTGTCGGCGATCAGGGCGGGGTTGATCTCGCTGACACTGTCGATCTGGATCCGGCCGGCGTTGGTGCGGTAGATCCGCCCCTCGACGACCCGGGCCTCCGACCAGCGGCGATAGGCCGAGGTGATCCAGCCGTCCTCGACGCCTTCCTTGTCACGTCCGGCGAACAACATGCGCTAGGCCCCCAATGCTTTCGCGACGATCGGAGCCAGGGCCCGCAGCGCCTTGCCACGGTGGCTGATCGCGTCTTTCTCGGCGATCGACAGCTCGGCCGTGGTCCGGTCGTAGCCCTCGGCCTGGAACAGTACGTCGTACCCGAAACCGCCGGTGCCGCGGACCTCGCGGATCACCGAACCGCGCATCTCGCCGAGCACCAGCTCGTCCGGAGCACCCTTGCGGACAAAGGCGACGGCCGCCACGAACGACGCACCCCGCCGCTCGTCCGGTACGTCCTCGAGCTGACCCAGCAGCAGCTGGTTGTTCGCGTCGTTGTCCTTGGCCGGTCCCGACCAGCGCGCCGACAGTACGCCGGGCATCCCGTTCAGCGCGTCGACGCAGATCCCGCTGTCGTCGGCGATCGACGGCAGCCCGGTCGCGGCCAGCGCGGCGTGCGCCTTCAGCAACGCGTTGCCCTCGAACGTCGGCTCGGTCTCCGGCGGCTCCGGGTACGCCGGGACGTCGCCGAGCCCGAGCACCTCGATCCCGGGCACGATCGGCGTCAGGATCCGCCGCAGTTCCTCGAGTTTCTTCTGGTTGTTCGAGGCAAGCAAAACTTTGGTCATCAGGCCAGCGCCTCCTGCTGGAGCTTCGCGAGGTCCGCGCAGCCGGCCAGGCCCAGCGAGAGCAGGCTGTCCAGTTCGGTGCGGTCGAACGGCGCGCCCTCGGCCGTGCCCTGCACCTCGATGAACTTGCCGTCGCCGGTGATCACCAGATTCATGTCGGTCTCGGCCCGAACGTCTTCCTCGTAGCAGAGGTCGAGCATCGGGGCGCCGTCGATGATCCCGACCGACACCGCGGAAACCGTCCCGGTCAGCGGCTCGCTCTTCAGCAGCTTGCGGTCGCGCAGGTACGACACCGCGTCCGCGAGCGCGACGTACGCGCCGGTGATCGCGGCGGTCCGCGTCCCGCCGTCGGCCTGCAGTACGTCGCAGTCCAGCAGGATCGTGTTCTCGCCGAGCGCCTTGTAGTCGATCACCGCACGCAGCGAGCGCCCGATCAGCCGGGAGATCTCGTGCGTCCGGCCACCGATCCGGCCCTTTACCGACTCGCGGTCCGAGCGCGTGTTCGTCGACCGCGGCAGCATCGCGTACTCCGCGCTCACCCAACCGAGCCCGGAACCCTTCCGCCACCGCGGAACACCTTCGGTCACACTCGCCGCGCAGAGCACCCGCGTCTTCCCGAACTCCACCAGCACCGACCCTTCGGCGTGGTCGAGCCACTTCCGCGTCAGGGTTACCGGGCGGAGCTGGTCAGGGGTACGTCCGTCGATGCGAGCCATGGTTCAAACCCTAAGCCTCCAAGCGCTGGACCTCCGCATTGGTGAGTGCTCCGGAGACCGGGCGGCGTTGCGCCAGGGCCATCCGCGCGGCGAACGGGATCAGGTCGCCGGCACGACGCCCTAGCCACGGAACGCCCTCGCGGACCATCCACACCGTGTCGGCCCACTTGCTCGGCGGCTCGGACGCACAGTCCAGTTCCGGCGGTACGTCGATCCGCACGCCCCGGCGTGTCAGTTCGTCGGCGAAGACCCGCGCGAGTTTGCGGTGACCGCGTTCGCCCGGATGCAGGCGGTCGATGCTCCAGAAGTCCCGCCGGTACACCTCCGGGAAATCGGCCATGTCGAGCCGGATCCCGCCGTACCGGGTGTAGAGGTCGTCGTACGCGAGGTTGACCTGCTCGATCCGCTGCCACAGCGGCCGGCGCATCCACTTCGGCAGGCCGAACACCTGCCCGTGGTCGTGGAACCGGACGGTGAGCAGCAGCGCACCGCGAGCGGTCAGTTGCTCGGCGCAAACCTGCAGGTCAGCGCGGATCCGGCCGGGGTCGAAGCTGGATCGCAGGGTGTCATTGACCCCGACGATCAGCGAGGCGAGGTCGATCGGTCCGCTGCCGATCTCGGGGAGTTGCCGGGTCGCGACCAGGTCGGTGGTCGCGCCGCTGGTCGCGAAATTGGAGAACGTCACACGGTGGGAGCTGGCCAGGGAGTCGGCGAGCAGCGAGGCCCAGCCCCGCCACCCTTCCCCCGGGCGCGCACCGGCACCGGACAGGTCGGTCGTACTGCTGCCGTTCATCGGGTCCCCGACCCCAACTGTGGTCGAGTCCCCCAGTGCCACGTAGTGGAGGCTCACATTCCGTCATGGTGACGGCACCGGGCGGAGCGGTGGTGTTGCCTGGGTGACCAGGAAGGCAATTCCACACAGAGGACGGGTGATTGAAGGACGCAACTGCTCGGAGTTAGGCTGAATCAAACAACTATGTGCAGGAGTTGCTGGCTGATGACTGATCTTCGACTCGGCGTGGTGGGGCTCGGCGCCCGAAGCTCCCTCGCGGGACACGCGCACCATCCTGGCGAGGGCAGCGCGATCGTCGCGGTGGCCGACCCCGTCGCCGCGCAGCGCGATCTGGCGCTCGAGAAGTACCCCGAGGCGACCGCGTACGCCGATCACACCGAACTGCTCGACCAGAAGCTCGACGGCGTCTTCCTGACCACCCCGGACGACCTGCACGAGGGGCCGGCGATCGACTTCCTCACGGCCGGCGTCTCGGTCTTCGTGGAGAAGCCGCTGGCGATCACCACCGAGGGCTGCGACCGCGTCCTGCAGGCGGCGTACGAGTCCGGCGCCCGCCTGTACGTCGGCCACAACATGCGCCACATGCCCGTCGTCCAGACGATGCGGCAGCTGATCCAGGACGGCGCGATCGGCGACGTGAAGGCGATCTGGTGCCGGCACTTCGTCGGCCACGGCGGCGACTTCTACTTCAAGGACTGGCACGCCGACCGCCGCCGGACCACCGGCCTGCTGCTGCAGAAGGGGGCCCACGACATCGATGTGATGCACTGGCTCGCCGGCGGCTACACTCGGCGCGTCAACGCGATGGGCGCACTCACCCTGTACGGCGGGATCGACGACCGGCTCGACCGGACCGGTCAGCGGTTCTCCGACTTCGTCAGCTCGGACAACTGGCCGCCGCTGGAGCAGAAGGGCCTCGCGCCGGTGATGGACGTCGAGGACCTCTCGATGGCGAATCTCCTGCTGGACAACGGGGTTTTCGTCACCTACGAGCAGTGCCACTACACGCCGGACTACTGGCGCAACTACACCGTCATCGGGACCCACGGCCGGCTGGAGAACTTCGGCGACACCGCGGGCGGCGTGGTGAAGGTCTGGAACAGCCGCCGCTCCGGCTACCGCGAGGACGCCGACATCGTCGTCGAGATCGCCGGTGAGAGCGACCACCACGGTGGCGCCGACCCGCACCTGGTCAACGAGTTCCTCGACTTCGTCCGGGACGGCGGTACAACGTTGACCTCCCCGATCGCCGCCCGCGCCGCCGTCGCGGCCGGTGTCGCGGCCACGACGTCCCTGCGGTCGGACGGCGTACCGATCGACGTACCGGAGCTGGATCCGGCCTTGATCGCCTACTTCGACAACGGTCAGGTACGATCGGCGACGTGACCAGGAACATCATGCGAATGCTGAGCCCTCGATACGGAGGATCCTCGGCAGCGTAGTCACGTGTGCTTGCAGCGAGAGGCCTCCCTGTCGGGGGGCCTCTTCTCATGTCTGCAACCACATCCCAGGAGACCTCGCACATGTACCCGATCACCTACCTGACCGACTGTGTCGGCGGGAATGCCCGCGCCCGCCTCAGCACCCGGATCGGCGCGCTCTTCGGCCAGTCCCCCACGATCATCGCGCTCGACGGCCCCGACCCCGAGGCGTTCGCCGCGCTCACCCTGCTCGACTGTCTGAGATCGACGGAATCCCTCGGTGAGCCAGGCCATCCGACCATCACCCTGCTCAACCTCGCGCCGCGCGACGGGCATTGGCCGAACGGCGTCCCGTTCTGCTTCTTCTCCTACGGCGAGCATCTCGTCGCGAGCACGTTCACCCCGCGCGCGCTGGACCTGGTACGGCGTGAGCTCGGCATCACCGAGGTCGAGGTGACCGACATCGCCGAGGTCCTGGCGGCATTGGACTTCGACCCGGTGGAGGCCGAGCGGATCGTCACCACCCAGTTCCGCAGTCTCTGGTACCTGCCCCTGCTGGCGAAATGGGTCGCCGACGGCCGCCCGGTCCCCTCGACCACGACCGCGATCCCGGAGGTTCCTTCCGACGGGCCGATCGTGAGCGTCATCGACAACTTCGGCAACTGCAAGTTCAACTGCCCGCCCGAAGACCTCACCCTCGGCACCACGGTCCAGGTCGCCCGCCGCGGCCCCGACGGCACCACCGAGTACGTCGAAGTCGCTCGCTATCCGCACCTGACCGCCGTACCGCGGAATGCTGCCGGCCTGATCCCCGGCAGCTCCGGCCGGGGCTACGCCGAACTGGTCATCCGCGGCGGCTCCGCCGCCGCCGAATTCGGCTTGCAGGTAGGCGACGCCCCCATCACAGCCCGCCAGGCCGTCGGAGCGGCCTGCTAGCCGACCGCGAGAACCACGTCGCGGAGGATCTTGCGGACCGCGTCAGGCCGCTCGCGCCATGGTGAGTGGCCGGCGTTAGGGATGAGGTGGAAGGACGGTTGCCGCGCGTGCTCAGCCAAAGCCTGTACGGCGGTGTACGGGCGCGGGTCGCCTTCGCCGTGGATGAAGGTGACGGGCGCGGGGATCGCCGCGACGTCAGCGCACTTGCGGCTGTCCGGCCAGCTGCTGATTTCGTTGCTGAGGGCGCGGTTCACGGTCCAGCTGATCGGCAGGTCGACGGAAGCGTCCTCGAGGGCCCACTCCATCGCGTGGTCGGGGTCCGCGAAGTCGGGGAACCAGACCAGCACCCGGAACTCGATCTCCTCGTCAGACGTGCGCGGTCGCTCCGACAGCTCGTCCAGACGGGCCATTTGCGCGGGCGTCATCCGGCTCTCCCGCACCTTCTGGTCGCCGGATCGCCAGTCACCGATGCCGACACCGTCGAGGTAGACCACTCCGGCCACACGATCGGGGTACAGGGCGCCATAGGTGACCGCCAGCGTGGCGCCGAAGGAGTGGCCGACGACAACGATCTTGTCGTGGCCCCAGAACGCCCGCAGTTCGTCGATGTCCTGGGCGAAGCGCGCCATCGACAGGTTGTCGGACGCGCCGGAGCGGCCGCAGCCGCGTTGGTCGAAGCGGTGTACGACGGTCAGGTCGTCGACCATCCTCGCGAGCGTTGCATGGCTGTCCCAGGTGCCCGGTCCGCCGTGCAGAATCACCACCGGCGCGGCGGCAGGGGACGGCTGGCGCCGATTCCTTCCCCGCCCCACCACCCCGGTCTGGCCGGTTGTTGCTGTCCACAACGAGACGTCGTCAGATGTCGAAAACTGCATGAGGGGTCGCAATCTCGATCGGTCCCGAGTAGGTGCGCCGGGCGTTCTCCGCTTGGGTCTCCCGGTTGTACCACGGTGGGACGTGCGTGATCACGAGCTTTTTCACACCGGCCTTCTTCGCGTGCTCGCCGGCGTCGGACGGGGTCAGGTGCAGGTCGACGGGGTTGTTCGGTTCGTCGTCGGGCAAGGCGGCCTCGGACAGCAGGAGGTCGGCGCCGCGAGCGAGCTCGATCAGTGCGTCGTTCGGCCCGGTGTCGCCGGTGTAGACCAGCGCTTTGCCGCGATGCTCGACCCGGATCGCGTACGCCGGGACCGGGTGCACCATGGCCGCGGTCCGGACCGTGAACGGCCCGACCTGCTGAACGTCCTGCCAGGTATGGAAATCCAGCTCTTCTTCCATCCCGGGATCGACCGGGAGGTCGTAGGCAAGCGCCATCCGCTCCGCCGCACCGGGCGGGGCGTAGACGGGGATGCGCGGAATCGGTGAACCCGGTGCGTACTTCGCCGCGACGTACAGGCCGCACAGGTCCATGCAGTGGTCAGGATGCAAGTGGGACAGGCCGATCGCGCCGATCTGCGGGACGGCAAGATGCCGCTGGAGCGATCCGAGTGCGCCGCTGCCGAGATCGAGGACCAGATGGAAGTCCTCGGCAGTGACCAGATAGCTCGAGGCGGCCGAGTCCGGCCCGGGGACGGACCCGGAACAGCCGAGCACGGTGAGCTTCATATCTTGAAGATTACCGGCGGGTTGCCGGCTTCGCAGGGAAACGCGTCGCGTCGCGGAAGAGCTGATCGAGTTGCCTGGCAATGATTTCGCGCACATCACGGGCGGATCTGGTGCCATGGACAACATCCAGCGCGAGCCCGGTCACACCTGAGACCAGCAGGTCGGCGGTCGACGCGACATGAACGCCGGACCGTAGTTCGCCCTGCTCCTCGGCGTACCGCAGGACGAGCGCGACGAAGTCCTCCAGCGAGCGGTCGCCGGCCAGGAAGACCGCTGCCAGCGCGGGATCCGTCAGGCTCCGCGCGTAGTAGCCCGCCAGCGCACGTAGGCTCAGCCGCCGGTGCGCGTCCAGCGGCAGGAACTCGTCCAGAACCGCGCGTAGCAAGGCTTTCGGGTCGGCCAGGTCGGCTTGTATACGTCCAGCGGCGAGCTGTTCGTTGGTGCGATGCAACAACTCCAGCGAGTCGACGAGCAGTTGGTGCTTGGTTCCGAAGTGGTACTGCACAACTCGGACCGACACTCCGGCCGCAGCCGCCACCGCGCGCATACTCACCGCGTCGAGCCCGTGGTCGGCCGCGATCTGCCAAACGACCCGGGCGATCGCCGTACGGCGTTCCGAGGGTGCGGCGTCGCGTGGGACGGCCGGCGTCCGGCGGGCCCGGTACGCCTTCGCCTGGCAGGCGCGAGAGCAGTACACCGGCCGTCGACCGCGCTCGGGCGGGGTCAGCGCGGCGCCGCAGACCTGGCACTTTTCGTCACGCACGACTCCAATATAAGCGTGATGAAAGGCCAAATCTGCGACTAAAGTCGACTGCATCCGTTGGTACGGTCGTATCCATGGACGAGGCAATGTATCGACTGGTGATGCTGGTGGTGGCGGTCTTCGGGATCTGGGAGGGCCTCATCGCGCTGATCTTCCGGCTGTGGACCGACAAGCGCCCGAACCTGCTCACCGCCGCCAACTACCTGGACGCGCCGTGGTGCTACGTCGTGGCCGCGGGCATCATCGTGGTCGCCTTGCTGCTGCTGGCCGTGCTCGAGAAGGGCCGGGCGCGGGCCGAGGCCTAGCGGACCCAGGCGAACTGGTCTACCCCGGAGAGCACCGGGCCGAGGAAGCGGGAGCCGATCGCCTCGAACTCCGCCGGGGTGCCGGTGGTGACGAAGCGGTGCTTGGGCTCGGCAAGGGTGTCGGAGCGCAGCAGGCCGGTCTTGGTCAGCACGCCGTAGACGTCCTTGGCGCACTCCTCGGCGCTGCTGACCAGGGTCACGGCGTCGCCGACGACGTACTGGATCACGCCGGTGAGCAGCGGGTAGTGCGTGCAGCCGAGGATGAGCGTGTCGACGCCGGCCTCGACCAGCGGGTCCAGGTACTCGTGGGCCGCCTCGAGCAGCTCCGGGCCGGACGTCACGCCGGACTCGACGAAGTCGACGAACTTCGGGCAGGGCCGCGTGATCAGCTCGACCTGCGGTGCGGCGGCGAACGCGTCGTCGTACGCGAGGGACTGGGCGGTGGCGCGCGTGCAGATCACGCCGACCTTCTGGTTGCGGGTCGCGGCAACCGCCCGCCGGGCGGCCGGGAGGATCACCTCGACAACCGGTACGTCGTACCGCTCGCGGGCGTCCCGGAGCATCGCGGCGCTGGCCGAGTTGCAGGCGATGACCAGCATCTTCACGCCGGACTCGACCAGGTGGTCCAGGCACTCCAGCGCATACTCACGGACCTCGGCGATCGGCTTCGGGCCGTACGGCTGGCGGGCGGTGTCGCCGAGGTAGAGGATCGGTTCGTGCGGCAGTTGGTCGAGCACCGCACGGGCGACGGTCAGACCGCCGAAGCCCGAATCGAAGATCCCCACCGGCGCGTCCGTCACGCCGCACATTCTATCGGGGACACGCCGACACTCCCCCGGCGCCCGTAACCAGGGCCGGAATCGGGTCGTTCTAGAAGACACCCCGTCCCGACTCGAGAAACGACACGCCGAACCTTGTCCGCATCTTTACGTTATGCAATTGCCAACAGACGTGATCCGCGCCACTCTGGGTCGATGTTCGTCTTACCGCCCATCGAGAAGCCATGAACCTGGCGCACCACATCGCGGTCCTGGTCACCGCCGGACCGAATCCGCAGCCCGATCACGTCGCAGCCTCCGGGCAGGCCGCGAGTCAGGCTGCCGAAACCAACAGCACCGCCGCGGACATCGCCTCGACCCTCGGGCCGACCGGCATGCTGTTGCTGCTGCTGATGGCGACGTTCTTCATGTACGTCGTCTCGCTGTCGCTGCACCCGAACGCCAAGTGCAACCGCTGCAAGGGCGCCGGCCGTCATCACGGTGGCATCTTCAGCTACGCACAACGCCCCTGCACCAGTTGCAAGGGACGCGGCGTGCATCCCCGCATCGGCCGCCGGATCCTGTTCAAGTCTCCCTAGCAACCACGGGTTCTCAGGCCCAGAGCTGGCCCTCGAGGCGGTCCTCCGCCTCGTCGACCGTGCCCTCGTAGGCGCCTGTCGACAGGTACTTCCAGCCGCCGTCGGCGACCACGAAGGCGATGTCGGCCCGCTGTCCGTCCCGCACGCACTTGGCTGCCTGGCCGAGCGCGGCGTGCAGGATCGCGCCGGTCGAGACCCCGGCGAAGATGCCCTCGTTGTCGAGCAGTTCGCGGACCCGCCGGACGGCGTCCCGCGGGCCGACCGAGAACCGGGCATCGATCAGCGACGCGTCGTACAGCTCCGGGACGAAGCCCTCTTCGAGGTTGCGCAGCCCGTAGACGAGCTCGCCGTACCGGGGTTCGGCGGCGACGATCCGGACCTCGGGCTTGTGCTCACGGAAGAACCGGCCGGCACCCATCAGCGTGCCGGTCGTGCCGAGGCCGGCGACGAAGTGCGTCACCGACGGGAGGTCGTCGAGGATCTCGCGCGCGGTGCCGTCGTAGTGCGCGGCTGCGTTCGACGGGTTGCCGTACTGGTAGAGCATCACCCAGTCCGGGTGGTCCTCCGCGACCTGCTTCGCCACCCGGACCGCTTCGTTCGATCCACCGGCGGCCGGCGACGAGATGATCTCGGCGCCCCACATCCGCAGGATCTGGCGGCGCTCCTCGGAGGTGTTCTCCGGCATCACGCACACCATCCGGTAGCCGCGCAGCTTGGCGGCCATCGCCAGCGAGATGCCGGTGTTGCCCGACGTCGGTTCGAGGATCGTGTTCCCCGGCCGCAGCCGGCCGTCCTTCTCCGCGTCCAGCAGCATCCGCAATGCCGCCCGGTCCTTGATCGAACCGGTCGGGTTGTGGTCCTCCAGCTTGGCCCACAACCGGACGTCCGCGGACGGGGACAACCGAGGCAGGCCGACCAGCGGCGTACCCCCGACCGAGTCGAGCAGGCTGTCGAAACGCACGGTCAGCCGCCGGCCACCGCAGGCAGGACCACGACCACGTCGCCGTCCTTCACACCGGTCTGCAACCCACCGGTGAACCGCACGTCCTCGTCGTTGACGTACACGTTGACGAACCGGCGCAGCTCCTCCGGCTCACCCTCGACGATCCGCTCCTTGATGCCCGGGTGGCTGCCGTCCACGTTGTCGATGAAGTCCGCCAGCGTGTCCCCCGCCCCGGTCACCAGCTTCTCGCCACCGGTGAAGGTGCGCAGGATCGTCGGGACCCGCAACTCGATCGCCATCTCAGTTCTCTCCTGTTTCGCTGCCTGATGAGTCGAAGGCCGGCACGACCTTGACCTCTTCCTCGGTGACCTCGCCGCCGACGATCCGGAACGACCGGAACTCCACCGGCCCGTCGTACGTGAGCGAGTCGGCCCCGTCCCGCGTCGACACCAGCACGTAGTGCGCCGTCGGCAGCTGCGCGATCGCAACATCGGTGCGCGACGGGTAGGCCTCGGTGGCCGTGTGCGAGTGGTAGACCACCACCGCTTCCTCGTCGTTGTCCCACATCTCGTCGTACAGCTTCTTCCAGTCGTCCGCGTCGAACTCGTAGAACGTCGGCGACATCGCCGCATTGAGCATCGGCATCACCCGCTCCGGCCGGTCCGACCCCTCGGGCCCGACCACCACCCCGCACGCCTCGTCCGGATGGTCCCGCCGCGCATGCGCCACGATCGCGTCGTACGCCGCCTGCTCGATGATCAACACATCACCCACGGTACGGCGCGCGCCGCGGCACCCCCGCCAACGCGGGGGTGAGTCCAGAATGCGGACAGCCGGCTACCAGCGGTCGTGGATCTGGGGGCGGATGAGGTCGTCGTAGATCTCGCGGACGGCCTTGAGGTGGTCGTCGGTGAGCGGGGCGAGGGTGGCGGCGGTGATGTTGCCGGCGACCTGGGCGGGGTTGCGGGCGCCGGGGATGACGACGGAGACGCCGGGCTGGTCGATGATCCAGCGGAGGGCGAACTGGGCCATGGTGGCGCCGGCGGGAAGCCAGGGCATCAGGCGGCGGACGGCCTCGAGGCCGGTGCTGAAGTCGACGCCGGAGAAGGTCTCGCCGACGTCGAAGGCTTCGCCGTGGCGGTTGTAGGTGCGGTGGTCGTCGGCGGCGAAGACGGTGTTCTCGTCGTACTTGCCGGACAGCAGACCGCTGGCGAGCGGGACGCGGGCGATGATGCCGACGCCGGCGGCCTGGGCGGCGGGAAGCACCTCGTCGAGGGGCTTGAGGCGGAGTGCGTTCAGGATGATCTGGACGCTGGCCACGTTCGGCCGCGCGATCGCAGTCAGTGCCTCGGCGCAGGTCTCCACACTGACGCCGTACGCCGCGATCCGGCCCTCGTCGACCATCGCGTCCAGGTCGTCGAAGACCGCGTCGGTGGAGTAGACCGGGGTCGGCGGGCAGTGCAGCTGCACCAAGTCGATCGTGTCGACGCCGAGGTTCTGCCGGGAGCGGTCGTTCCAGGCGCGGAAGTTGGCCGGGTTGTAGTTCTCCGGAAGCTGCTCGACCCGGCGACCCATCTTCGTCGCGACTGCCAGCCCCTCGTGCCCCTTCAGCACCTGACCGACGAGCCGCTCGCTGCGACCATCGCCGTACACGTCAGCGGTGTCGATGAACGTCACACCGCCCTCGACCGCCGCCCGCAGTACGGCGAGCGCGTCGCTCTCGTCCACCGAACCCCAGTCGGCGCCCAACTGCCAGGCACCAAGCCCGACCACGCCGACATCCCGACCGGTCCGTCCCAGCTTCCGCGTCTCCATGACGGCCAGCCTAGGACCTGAGGTCGAGCTCCAGCTCGGAGCCCTCCTGTACGGCGAGGTCCGTGGCGAGCGTCTCGCGCATGATCAGCTCGCGGTGCGTCTCGACGGCTTGTGCCATCGCCGGTTCCGCGGTCACGGTGAGCCGGATCCGGTCGGTCACCTCGAGCCCCGAATCACGCCGTGCCTGCTGAATCGAGCGGATCACGTCCCGCGCCGTACCCTCGGCTTCGAGCTCCGGAGTGATCGTCGTGTCGAGAACCACGAACCCGCCGCCCGGCAACAACCCACTAGACGATCCCGCCGACCCACCGGCACCCTCCGCGAGCGTCGTCTCAAGGGTGTACTCCCCCTCGACCAGCTCGATGCCTCCGGCAACCACCACGCCCTCCGCGGAGACCGTCCAGTCGCCCGACTTCGACGCCTTGATCGCCTCCTGAACCGCCTTCCCCAGCCGCGGTCCGGCCGCGCGCGCGTTCACCACCAGCCGTTGCGACACCGGCGCATCGACCGCGTCCACCGACGTCAGCACAACCTCGCGGACGTTCACCTCCGCGGCGATCAGCCCGGTCAGCGCGTGCAGGTCAGCGGAGGTTGCCACGGTCAACTTCTCCAGCGGCTGCCGCGCCCGGATCCCGCTCGCCTTGCGGATCGCAGAGGCGACCGAACACACCTCTCGCGCCTGCTCCATCCGCGCCACCAGTTCCGGATCGTCCGGCAGTCCGCCGACACCCGGCCAGTCGGTCAGATGCACCGACCGCTCACCGGTCAGCCCGCGCCAGATGTCCTCGGCAACCAACGGCAGCATCGGCGCGACCGCGCGGCACAGCGTCTCGAGCGCCGTGTACAGCGTGTCGATTGCCGCCCGCTCACCCGCCCAGAAGCGATCCCGCGACCGCCGGATGTACCAGTTGGTGAGCACATCGACGTACTCGGTGACCGCGTCACACGCCGAGGCGATGTCGTACCGATCGAGCTTGTCCTGAACATCGGTGACGAAGAGCCGCAGCCGCGCCAGCAGATAACGATCAAGCAGATCCTTCGGCCGCTTCACCGCCTGCCCCTCGATGCCGGCGGCGTTCGCATAGAGCGCGAAGAACGACCACGCGTTCCACAACGGGATCAGCACCTGCCGAACACCCTCGCGGATGCCCTCCTCGGTGACGATCAGGTTGCCGCCGCGCAGGATCGGGCTCGACATCAGGAACCAGCGCATCGCGTCCGCGCCGTCCCGGTCGAACACCTCGCGCACATCCGGATAGTTCCGCAGCGACTTGCTCATTTTCTGCCCGTCGCTACCGAGCACGATCCCGTGGCTCAGCACCGACTTGAACGCCGGCCGGTCGAACAGCGCGGTCGCGAGCACATGCATCGTGTAGAACCAGCCGCGCGTCTGCCCGATGTACTCGACGATGAAGTCGCCCGGGAAGTGACTCTCGAACCACTCCGTGTTCTCGAACGGGTAGTGCACCTGCGCGAAACTCATCGACCCCGAGTCGAACCACACATCCAGTACGTCGGCCACCCGGCGCATCGTCGACTTGCCGGTCGGGTCGTCGGGATTCGGCCGGGTCAGCTGATCGACGTACGGGCGGTGCAGGTCTTTGACCTCGACGCCGAAGTCCCGCTCGAGGTCGGCGATCGAGCCGTAGACGTCGATCCGCGGGTACGCCGGGTCGTCGGAGCGCCAGACCGGGATCGGGCTGCCCCAGAAGCGGTTCCGGCTGATCGACCAGTCGCGGGCGTTGCTCAGCCACTTGCCGAACTGGCCGTGCTTGACGTGCTCCGGCGTCCAGGTGATGTCCTCGTTGAGCTCGACCATCCGGTCGCGGATCCGCGTCACCTCGACGAACCAGCTCGACACCGCCTTGTAGATCAAGGGATTCCGGCACCGCCAGCAATGCGGGTAGCTGTGCACGTAGCTGTCCTCGCGGATCAGCGCACCGGCTGCCTTGAGGTCGCGGATGATCGGGCGGTTCGCCTCGAAGACGTGCAACCCCTGGTACGGCGGCACCACGCTCGTGAACCGGGCTCCGTCGTCCACGGTCAGGATCGTGGGGATTCCGACGGCATCACAGGCGAGTTGGTCCTCCTCGCCGTACGCGGGGGCCATGTGGACGACGCCGGTGCCGTCGTCGGTGGTGACGTGCTCGGCCGCGATGATCTGGAACGCGTTGGGGGTGTCTTTGAAGAAGTCGAAGAGCGGCGTGTAGCGCGTGCCGATCAGCTCGGCACCCTTCAGCCGCCGGATCACCTCGCCGCTCACCCCGGCCGAGTCCCCGTGCTGCCCGACGTACGCGTGCAGGCGCGCCTCGGCGAGGATCGTGGGGCGGCCCTCCGCGTCGTTCACGACGACGTAGTCGAGCTCCGGCCCGACCGCCATCGCCAGGTTGCTCGGCAGCGTCCACGGCGTCGTGGTCCAGGCGAGCAGCCGCTCGCCGGTCTCCAGCTCCACCGCGACCGTGACCGACGGATCCTGCCGCTGCTGGTAGACGTCATCGTCCATCCGCAGTTCGTGGCTGGACAGTGGCGTCTCGTCGTTCCAGCAGTACGGGAGCACGCGCAGCCCCTCGTACACCAGACCCTTGTCGTACAAGGTCTTGAACGCCCAGATCACCGACTCCATGTAGTCAGGACTCAGTGTCTTGTAGTCGTTGTCGAAGTCCACCCACCGCGCCTGCCGCGTGACGTAACTCCGCCACTCGTCGGTGTACTTCAGCACCGCTTCCCGGCACGTCGCGTTGAACTTCTCGATCCCCAGCTCGAGGATCTCCGCCTTCGTCTTCAGCCCCAGCACCCGCTGAGCCTCCAACTCAGCCGGCAACCCATGCGTGTCCCACCCGAAGCGCCGCTCCACCCGGAAGCCGCGCATCGTCTGGTACCGCGGCACCAGATCCTTCACGTATCCCGTCAGCAGATGCCCGTAATGCGGCAACCCGTTCGCAAACGGCGGCCCGTCGTAGAACACGAACTCCGCCCCCACCCGCCGCTCCACCGACCCCCGGAACGTGTCGTCCGCCTCCCAGAACGCCAGCACCTCCCCCTCGACCTCAGGAAAGTCCGGAGCCCCACCCACCCTGCCGCCAGTCCTCGGATAACTCACCCCCGCATGCTACGCACCCCAGGCCGTACAGAAGGACTGTTAATACGTCACCTCCAACCGCCCCAATCACCCCTCCCACGTCTGAACGCCCCGTCCTCCCCCGCGTACTAACAGTCCGTCCGTACGCCGGTCCCGCGGTGCGACGACCCGGCGCACCCGCACCCCGAGGCGGCCCGGCACTTCCGCCCCGGCGGACCGCCCCCACTCACCAACTCACCACGGCACCAACCTCCCCCGCCTGGAGCACGCGCGCGAGGCGCTCGATCCGCCGGTTGGTCAGTGCCTGGCGTCCACCCCACCGATCGAACGAACACTCGCGCAGGTGTGCGCTTGCCGGACTGCGGTACGGCGGATCGCGGGTGTACCCGCCGAAGGAACTGTCGCCGCCGGAGGCGGTGTCCTTCAGCGCATGTTGTGGAGGAGGGCGGACTGGAGGTAGCCGAGCCAGTCGTAGAGGTCGTAGGTGAGGCGGCGGGGGTCGTCCTCGGGGAGTTTCTCCCAGGTGCCGTAGTCGTCCTCGTCCTTGATGTCGAGCCGGGTGCCGATGGCCAGCCGGAGGTCGTTGAGGGCGCGCAGCCACGACAGCTGTTCGTCGGGTTCGAGGGCGATCTCGTCGGCGCCGGCGGATTCGAGGGCGGACAGGACGCGTTTGGCGTCGGTGATCTTGCCGTCGCGCAGGCCGCGTTCGGTGAACCGGCGGAACTCGGCCGAGGCCATGTCGTCGGAGCCGTAGGCGTCGGGGAAGAGGCGCTGCAGGACGATGTCCTCGGGCGGGGAGGTCGGGCCGTCGGAGTCGAGCAGGGCCGCCAGCGGGTCGGCCGACTGGGTGGCGCGCGGAGGCATGCCGTCGTAGAGGAGCTCGACCAGGTTGCGGAGCAGGTTGGCGAGGATGTCGGCCTCGTGCTCGGCGAAGCTGACCGCGACGAGCTTGCGGCGCTTGCGGAACCGGGTCACGACTTCTCGCAGGTGGCCCACAGGCCGTAGGAGTGCATCGCCTCGACGTCGCGCTCCATGGCTTCCCGGTTACCGTTCGACACTGCGGACTTGCCCTCCTCGTGGACCTGCATCATCAGCTTCTCCGCCTTGGCCTTGGAGTAGCCGAAATACGTCTGGAAGACGAACGTGACGTAGTCCATCAGGTTGACCGGATCGTTCCAGACGATCGTCACCCACGGTGGGCTCAGCTGGATCGCCTCGTCGACTTCGGGGCTGTCGAGCTCACTCGGTGCGGTGGTCACCGGACCATTCTCCCCACTATCGGATCGTGTCTCGCAATAGGCTGCCCTTGTGAACACCTCGACCGCGCTCCTGACCGACCACTACGAGCTGACCATGCTGCAGGCCAGCCTGGCCGACGGCACGGCGCAGCGCCGCTCGGTCTTCGAGCTCTTCGCCCGCCGGCTGCCCGACGGCCGCCGCTACGGCGTCGTCGCCGGGGTGAACCGGCTGCTCGACGCGCTCGAGCAGTTCCGTTTCGACGAGCAGGTGATCGCCTTCCTGGCCGATCGGGGTGTTGTCGACCAGGTTACCTCCGACTGGCTCGCCGACTACCGCTTCACCGGGGACATCTCCGGCTACGCCGACGGCGAAATCTTCTTCCCGGGCTCCCCGGTCCTGGTCGTGGAGTCGAGTTTCGCGGAGGCGGTGCTGCTGGAAACCGTCTTCCTCTCGATCCTGAACCACGACTCCGCGGTCGCCTCGGCGGCGTCCCGGATGACCTGGTGGGCCGGCGGCCGCCCGTGTATCGAGATGGGCTCCCGCCGCACCCACGAGGAGGCCGCGGTCGCGTCCGCGCTGGCGGCGTACATCGCGGGGTTCGCGACCACCTCCAACCTGGAGGCGGCCCGCCGCTACGGCATCCCCAGCGCCGGTACGTCGGCGCACTCGTTCACGCTGCTGCACGACACCGAGAAGGAGGCGTTCACCTCCCAGGTGGATGCCCTCGGCAAGAACACCACCCTGCTCGTCGACACGTACGACGTCGCCGAGGCGGTTCGGACCGCGATCGAGCTCACCGGCCCGGAGCTGGGCGCCGTCCGGCTGGACTCCGGCGACCTGCCGTCGCTGGCCGGTCAGGTCCGCGAACAGCTCGACGCGCTCGGCGCCACCAAGACCCGAATCATCGTCACCTCCGACCTGGACGAGTTCCAGATCGCCGCGCTCGCCCCCGCACCGGTCGACGGCTACGGAGTCGGTACGTCGCTCGTCACGGGCTCGGGCTACCCGACCTGCGGATTCGTCTACAAGCTGGTGGCGCGTGAGGACGCGAGCGGCGAGCTGCAGCCGGTGGCTAAGAAGAGCCCGGACAAGATCTCGATCGGCGGCCGCAAGTGGGCGCTGCGCCGCCGGAACGCCCAAGGCGTCGCCGAAGCCGAGCTGATCGGCGTCGGCGGCCTGCCCGAGGACGACGGTGACGACCGCGAGCTGCTGCGACCGCTGGTCAAGGGCGGCGAGATCGTCGGCCGCACCACGCCCGCCGAGTCCCAGGCCCACCACCTGAAGGTTCGCGACGAGCTCCCGCGCTTCGCCAGCCAGCTCAGCCGCGGCGAAGCCGCCATCCCCACCCAGTACGTCGGCGACATCACCTCCGGCAACCCGTTCGCCCCACGGAGCCACGTATGACCGAGGATGCCTGGCCGGTCGACTCACCGGCCGGCCCGCGCGACGTACTGATCGCCCTCCGTTTCGCCGACCGGGCGGCGCGGAAGGCAATCGCGACCGAACTGGTCGGCACCGGCCTGCACACCGGGCAGGAGCTGGTGCTGGCGAAGCTCCTGCACCACGGCTCGCTCCCGGTGGCGAAGCTCGCGAAGGTCCTCGACGTCGAGGTCCCGACCGCCACCAAAACCACCCAGCGGATGGCGGCCGCCGGCCTCGTACGCCGCGTCAAGAACACCACCGACGCCCGCCAGGTCGCCATCGAGCTCACCGACCACGGCACCGAGCTCGCCCGGACCGTCCAGGACATCTACGACCGAGCCGGCAACCGCGCTCTGGCCGACCTCTCCGCCGAGGACCGCCGCCAGCTCCGCAATCTCCTCTGGACACTCACTACAACCCTCGAAGGCGACCCTCGCGACGCTCACTGAGGCAGGTACTTGTCCAGGTACTCGTTGCGGAACTTGCCCTCCGGGTCGTACCGGTTGGCGAGGGCGATGAAGTCCCGCACCTTCGGGTAGCGCTGCGCAAGGGTCGCGGCGTCGGCGGCGAAGACCTTGCCCCAGTGCGGGCGGGCGTCGAGCGGCGCGAGAGCTTCCTCCAGCTTCTCCAGCACCGGCCGTACGGCGGCCTCGTCCTGGACCCAGGTGAAGTGCAGCGCGACCGTGTCCCGGCCCTGGCTGGGGCTCAGCCACAGGTCGTCCGCGGCGATGGTGCGCACCTCCGACACCTGGATGATCTCGGTGAACTGCTTGCCCAGGGCCCGCAACACCTCGACCGCCTCACCGGCGCGCCGACGCGGGACGAAGTACTCGGACTGCAGTTCGTCCCCGTTGCTCGGCGTGAACTCCAGCCGGAAGTGCGGTAGCCGCTCGTTCCACGGACCCGGTACGCCGCCCTGCTCCGTCGCGTAGTCGGCCGGCATCCCCTTGATCGGGTGTCGGGGGCCGTCGGCAACCTTCGCGCCGAGCCATTCCGGCGCGAACTGCGGTGTCTTCTGCTTCCGCCAGACCATCACGCCGGGATCGACCCAGTCGGTGAACGCGCTCACGCTGTAGGCGCTGCCCATCACCTTGTCGAAGTCCGACTGCAGCCGCTGGACCGGCAGTCCGTCGTACACGACCTGGCTGATCTGGTACGACCGCTCGACGTTGAGCGTGAGGCTGACGACCACGCCGAGCGCGCCCAGCGCGACGACCGCGCCGTTGAAGTCCGGATCGTCGCGGGTCAGCGTGACCAGCTCACCAGAGGCGTCGATGAACTTGATCGCGTAGACGGCGTCGGCCAGCGGCCGGTTCGTGTCGCCGGACCCGTGGGTCCCGGTCGCGCAGGCGCCGGCGACCGAGATGTGCGGCAGCGAGCCGAGGTTGTGCAGCGCGAGGCCCCGGGCCTGCAGGGCCGGGACGATCTCGCCGTACCGCAGGCCGGCCGAGACGGTCGCGCCCGACGTACCGATCTCGAGCACCTTCGGCAGGTCCGCGACCGTGACCAGCGTGCCGCTGCTGTCGGCGATCCGGTTGAACGAATGCCCGGTGCCGAGCACCCGGACCTTCTCCGACCGCGCCACCAGCTCCTGCAGTTCGGCCACGGATCGTGGTCGTTCGAGCACGCTGGCGAATTCAACATTTCCGGCCCAGTTTGCAACCACGGTGCGTCCCTTTCCGTCGTACCGATCCCAGCCGACTCTTTCACACCCCTCGACGTTAAGGTCGGGGAATCGTCCCTTGGAGAGGAATCATCTTGCGTTTCGACATGACCCGTCGCCGGGTCGCGCTCAGCCTCGGACTGGCCGGCCTGCTCGCCGCCGGCACCGCCACCACCGTCGCCCTGACCGGCCCGGAGGCCTCGCAGGCCGCGACCAACGCGAGCACCGCGACCGCGGCCGCGACCCGCGCGATCAGCTGCGACACCAAGACCGGTGGCGGTAGCTTCAACTACGACGGCCCGGCTGCCTCGACGAAGTACGACAGCCGGTTCAGCAACAGCGCCGCGCTGCCGAAGCTGGGCTCCTACGTGCCGCAGGGCATCGGCACCTGGTGGAACTGGTCCGGCAAGAAGAACCTGCTGCTGGTGACGATGTACCACACGGGCAAGCAGTCGCTGATCGTCGGCATCGACCCGGCCACCAACAAGGTCGTCGGCGACGTCGCGATCGCCGAGACCCACGGCGGCGGCATCACCACGTCGATGGGCTGGGCCTTCGTCCAGGGCAGCACCAACGGCATCCGCAAGTACAAGCTGTCCACTCTCGCGGCCGCGATGAAGAAGGCCGGTACGCCGTACGTCAAGGCGGTCGGCTCGGAGCGCAAGGTCTACGGCGCGTCGTTCCTGACCAGCTACGGCGACTCGCTCTGGTCGGGCAAGTTCAACGACAAGGGCCGCGACAAGATGTACGAGTACAAGATCAAGAGCAACGGCACGCTCGTCACGGTCAACCGTGCGTGGGAGATCCCCACCAAGACCCAGGGCCTGCTCGTCACCAAGTCGCACTTCATCTACAGCACGTCGTACGGGCGCGACAAGCTCAGCAACCTGTACGTCGTCCGCCGCGGCCAGACCGATCTGGACAAGGCGAAGCTGTCCTGCTTCCGGGCCCCGAGCATGTCCGAGGGCATCACGGAGTTCGGCGGCCGCGCGTACCTGGTGTTCGAGTCCGGGTCCTACCCGTACCGCTCGGACCCGAAGACCAAGAACGTGATCACCCATCTCCACAAGGCATCGATTTCGTCACTGACCAGCCTGGCGTGACGTGACCGGGCGCCATCCGATGGTTGGATGGCGCCCGATGACCATCTGCTTCTCGATCGCCGGGTTCTGGTTCCTGATCTTCCTGGCGAGCTTCCTGTACGACCGGCGGCTCTTCCGCAACAGCATCTTCCTGGTGCTGGCCCTGATGTTCGCCGGCCTCGGCGCGCTCTTCGCCGTCGCGTCGGTGAGCCGTGATCTGGCCGAACTGCTCGCCTACGGGATCATCTTCCTGATTCCGTTGACGATCGCCGTGCTGGCCGTCTTCCTCGTCGTCAACGGGGTCACGATGCTGCGCCGCGAGGGCCGGCGGCCGAAGAACCTGCTGTCACTGGCGGCCGGGCTCGGCATCTTCGGCCTGGTGATCTTCGGGCTCGCCGTGCAGCAGCTCAACTGGCCGCTGCTGGCCGCGTTGCGGACGTCGATCATCGGCGTACTGACCTATGTCTCGTTCCTGTTCGTGTGTTTTTTGATCTACGCGTTCGTCTACAGCCGGGTCCGGTCGTCGCGGAAGATCGACTTCGTGGTCGTGCTCGGTTCGGGGCTGCGCGGATCCCGCGTCCCGCCGCTGCTGGCCAGCCGGCTCGATCGCGGCAAGCTCATCTACGACCGCGCCGTCCGCAAGGGCCGGGACCCGATCATCATCACGTCGGGCGGTCAAGGCCCCGGTGAGGACATCCCGGAGTCGCACGCGATGGCGACGTACCTGATCGAGCGCGGGGTGCCTGCGGATCGGGTCCTGCGCGAGGATCGGTCGACCTCGACCACGCAGAACCTGACCTTCAGCCGCGAACTGATGGTCGCCCTGGTGCCGAAGTACCGGTGCCTGATCGTCACCAACAACTTCCACGCGTTCCGCGCCGCACTGACCGCCCGCAAGGTGAAGGTCAACGGCCAGGTGGTCGGCTCGCCGACTGCGCGCTACTACTGGCCGACGGCAACGATCCGTGAGTTCGCCGCGATCCTGTTCAGCCACAAGTGGATCAACGGCATCATCTGCGGGGTCCTGTTCGCGATCCCGTTCGTCCAGTTCGTCTAGGTCAGCATCAGGACGGCGGCCGCCACGCCCGCGATCACGATCAGAGCGCGGAGCAGACCGCCGGGGATCCGGCGGCCGATGTGGGCGCCGACGTAGCCGCCGATGATCGAGCCGACCGCGAGCAGTGCGGCTGCGGTCCAGTCGACATCGGCGATCACGACGAAGATCGCCCCTGCGACGATATTGGCGGCCAGCAGGGACAGCGTTTTGAGGCCGTTGACCACGCGGAGCTCCAGGTCGAGACCGAGCCCGAGGACGGCCATCATCATGACGCCGGCGCCGGCCCCGAAGTAGCCGCCGTACACGCCGGTGAGGGCGGTGAAGACGTAGGTTGCCGGGGACATCGACGTGCGCAGAACGTGTGGCTGGTCGCTGCGTTCCCGCAGCCAGCGGGAGATCCGCGGCTGGGCACCGACAATCAGGCAGGTGAACAGGATCAGCCAGGGTGCCAGGGCCGCGAAGACGCCGGGCGGTAGCGCGAGCAGCAGCACCACGCCGCCGATCGAGCCGATCGCACACAGCACCACCACCGCGATCGTGATCGGCCGCGGTACCTCCCGCAGCTCGCGGCGGTAGCCGACGGAACCCGACATCGACCCCGGCAGCAACCCGATCGTGTTCGAGACGTTCGCGACCACCGGCGGAACGCCCAACGCGATCAGTACCGGGAAACTCAGCAACGACGCGACCCCCACCGTCGTCGTCAGAATGCCCGCACCGAATCCGGTCGCGACCACCGCGATCTGCTCCGCCGAAGGCAGGTTCATGCGCACTACTCTATTGACCCCATGGGACCTGAGTGGGTTGCGATCCTCGCGCTGATCGCGCTGTTCGTCGTGGGAACTGTCCTGCCGATCAACATGGGCGCGCTGGCGTACGTCGCCGCGTGGCTCGTCGGCATGTACTCGCTGCACCTGTCGGAGAAGGAGATCCTCGCCGGGATCAGCGGGGACCTGGTCCTCACCCTGATCGGCGTCACCTTCCTGTTCGGGATAGCGAAGAACAACGGCACCGTCGACCTGATCGTCGCGGGCGCGGTCCGAGCGGTCCGCGGGCGGGTCGCGCTGATCCCGTGGGTGATGTTCGCCGTCACCGCCGTACTGACCGCGATCGGCGCGGCCAGCCCGGCGGCCTGCGCGATCATCGGCCCGATCGCCCTCGGCTTCGCGGCGCGGTACAAGATCAACCCGCTGATGATGGGCATGTTCGTCGTGCATGGCGCCCAAGGCGGCGGGTTCTCGCCGATCAGCATCTACGGCACGATCACAAACTCGGTGATGGCCGACAACGGCCTCCCGAACAGCGAGCTGACCGTCTTCTTCTCCAGCCTGGCGGTCAACCTGGTGATGGCCGCCATCCTGTACGTCGTCTTCGGCGGGCGGAAGCTGCTCGCCCAGCGGGCCGATCAGATCGAGCTGCCGGAAGCCACCGATGACGAGCCGCGGGGCGCGCGCCGCGACCAGATTCTGACGCTGATCGCCTTCCTCGGCGTCGCGGTGGTGGCGCTGGCCTTCGACAAGAACATCGGCTTCGTCGCGATCACCGCCGCCGTCATCCTCGCGATCCTCTCGCCGGCCAAGAACAAGGACGCCGCCAAGCAGGTTGCGTGGCCGACCGTCCTGCTGGTCGCCGGGGTCAGCACGTACGCCGCGATCCTGACCGAGGCGGGTTCGCCGGAGTTCGTCGGCAAGTGGGCGGCCGGGCTCGGCGCGGCCGTGATCGGTGCGCTCGTGCTCTGCTACGTCGGCGGTGTGGTCTCGGCGTTCGCGTCGTCGACCGCGCTGCTGCCGGTCATCATCCCGATCGCGCTGCCGCTGATCGCGCACGGCCATCTGAACGCCGGTCTGTTCGTCGCCGCGCTCGCGGTCGCCTCGACCATCGTCGACGTCAGCCCGTTCTCCACGAACGGCGCCCTGATGCTCGCGAACCGCCCGGATACGATCGCGGAACCCGTGTACTACCAGCAGATCCTGACCTACAGCGTGATCGTGGTCGTCGTCGGCCCGCTCCTGGTCTGGGCCGCACTGGTGGCGCCGGGATGGTAACGCTCACGGGGTGAGGCACTCGGTGGCGTTGTCGCGCCATCCGTGGTTGTAGCGGCCGGCAACCTTCGTGACGAAGGACTCGATCCGGTCGTTGTCGACGGCATCGAGTTTCTCGAGGCGTTGCCAGCCGGTGAGGGCGATGCCGGAGCGGAGATCGGGGTACGGGGCAACAACCACGTCGCGGGGATGACGGCGGCCGATGCGTTCCAGGCGGTCGATCTCGGCGGGCGACGTGGAGGCGGCGTACTGGAGGAGGACGTGGCCGTGTTCGAGGATGTGTACCTGGAGTTCGGGTGGGATGGGAGCCCGGTAGATGCCGGGGATCACGACCCGAGGCGAGTGCGGTCCTGAGGTGGGTGGGCTCGTGCGATAGGGATCGTGCGGGGCGTTCTGGTAGGCGAGGTGGCGATTGCCTTCGAAGGGCTGCGGGGTGCCGGGGACCTCGGCGCAGGGCAGAGCGACACGGTCGTTGAACTGGCCGAGCAGGACGCCGAAGGCGAAGCTGGACATGGTGAGGACGCTGAGGGTCGTGACGAGGATGCCGACAGCGAGACCGACGCGCTTCTTCATGCGGTGGCCCTTCTCCGGTTGCGGATCGCAACGCCCAGGGGCAGGAAGACGTTCAGCGAGGTGAAGGCCAGCAAAACAAGGCCTTCGCACCAGTAGAGGCTGAGCGGTGGGGCCTGCAGCAGTACGCCGAACGCCCAGCCGAACGTAACTTTCGCGCTCGGCAGCAGGAAGTGGACGGTGAACCAGACCATCCAGATCAGCCCGGTGAGATAGAGCAGCCGGTACCAGCGCGCTACCCGGAGATCGCGGTCGTGGGCCGTGGTCAGGACGTTCTGCTCGGCCGGGGTGAGGCGGCGTACCAGCCGTTTGAGCGACAGCCGGGTGACCTGGTGCAGGTTGCCGCAGCCGGTGGCCGTGGCCATCACGAGGTACATGTCGGTGCGGAGGTAGGCGAGGGTCTGGAAGGCGAGCTTGGCGACCTGGCTGAGCACCACCATCGCGAGGATGCGGATCAGCATCGGCGGCAGGTCGATCCAGCCGCGCGACCAGGCGTAGCGCGGCGCGACCGCGAAGAACAGGACGACGCTGTCGATCGCCATCCCGGCCAGGAACGGGCCGTAGCGTTTGGCCGGCGGCAGCGCCCACAGACCCGACAGATCGGTTTCGAGGACTGGAAAGATGCCGCGGCGCTCCAGCCGAAGCCGGGACGGTACGCCGACAGCCGCGCCCGCGAACGCGTGCCAGCTCTCGTGCAGGAAGGTCAGCGCGATCACGACGACATTGGTGACCAGCAGACTCAGCACGATGTCGGGAAAGACGAACGTGTCCTCGTACGTCGGCCGCAGCGACGGCTCGATCACGAACATCACCAGCGTCACGGCCAGGCAAGCGGCGTACAGGGTCCAGGCGATCGGCCCGAACAACGGCCGCACCCAGCGGGCCGGAATGCGGGAGACCGACCAGTGCCGCGACTCCTCCGCGGTTCGCGTGATGCCGGCCTCGCGCAGTACCTCGAGGAAGTCGGCCGCGTCGATCACCTCACCGGTCTCCCGATGGAGCTGCGCGGCCGCCTCCTCGGCGCTGCGGCCAGCGACGAACAGCTCGACCAGGCGGGCACCAAGCTCCGGTACGACGACGAAGTTGCCGCTGGCCGGATCGCCGACGACGTACTCGTCCTCGCCCTCTTTCCGGACAACGACGTGCGCGAGGCTCATGTCCACCCGCAGGTCGGGCACGTGACGCCTGGGGTCGGGCGGACGGTGTAGTGGTAGGTCAGATCGGTCAGGCTGAGGTGGAACATCAGGCCGCGCGTCGTGGTCGGGATTCCACCGAGGTGGTAGACCGCGTCGAGCGCGGCGAGGTGCCCGGTCAGGTTCGCGGTCGGCGCGATCACCGCGTGCCCGGTGAACGGGAACAGGTCCTCAGGCTCTTGCCCGTACTGATCGCGGAGCCGGTCGCGGACGCTCGGCAGGCAGTCCGGACAGCAGGTCTCGCCCGGGACGAACAGTCCGACGACGGCCATCGGACCGGCGTACTGGGCGAGCATCCACGGCGTCCTGGTGCGCAGCGCGGCCTCATTGGTCCACTCGCGAATCGTGTGCATCGGTTGATCCGCGCACAGAATCATCAGATCGGCCTGGTCCATCAGGTACGCCACGGCGTCGGCCGAATCGACCTTGAGCTCCTCGCCGGTGACCACCGCATGTCTGTTGATCTTGCTCAAACGCTCGACTGCGACGGGGATCTTCGGCTTGCCCAGATCGTCCTCGGTGTAGAGCAGCTGGCGGGTCAGGTTACCGGCCTCGATCACGTCGAAGTCGGCGCAATGCACCGCACCGACCCCGGCCGCGACGAGCGACGCGGCGACCGCCGATCCGGTGCCACCAAGACCCAGTACGACGACCTTGCTCGCCTTCAGCCGCGCTTGTACGTCGTACCGGGACGGGCGCGGGGTGAGGTCGACCCAGGCGTAGTAGGTGAGCGCGCGGTCGTAGCGCTCGATCTCCTCCGGACTCAGACTGTCCGGCGGTGGTGCGGCGGCGTCCTCGACGTACCCGGCGTCGATGATGGCCTGCAGTGCTTCGGCCGCTTCGGCCTCCGTCAGGTCGTTGCCCTCGGCACACAATGCCTCGACGATCTCAACCCGCGTTCGGCTTCCGTCCATCAGGCCGAGCAGCCGCCAGACCATGCCGTCCTCGTCGTCGATCTCGGCGCCGATCCCCTGTTGCCGGCCGCCCACCGTCACCAGCGTCGGCGTCAGCCGCGTCGGTTTGTGGATCCCCTTGATCCGCGGTCGCTCCATCCGAGCCCTCCCCTTCAACCGCGAACCGGGACGCGGTCGCCCACGTCCCGGTCCTGATCAGCTGACGACTAGCCGCAGAGCTCGTTACGGCAGCCCGGATCGGTCACGATGATCGCGGTGGTCTCCAGCTTCTCCAGCCGGCGCACCATGATCTTGCGCGGCTCCGGCTTCGTCTCGACCTTCTCCATGACGGTTTCCCCTCTTCGTTGGGCGGCAACTGCAGGAAACGGCGGGCCCACCGCGAGCCTCAGTGAACCATCGATTTCCCGTCCGGGGCATGGGGGAAATCCCGATGATTTCGGTGCCTTTTCAAACCCTCGAATGAGAATCAGTACCGCTCGGCGGCAATCAACGACGGATAGACGGAATGCGCGACCTCGTCGACGGTCGCCCCGGCGTATTGCAGCATGGGTGCGAGTTGCGCATTGTTGGCGGCTGGGAAATTCAGCTGCGGGGTGGAGACGTCGTCGAGCCGGGCGCGCGCCTCGGCCGGCAGTTCGACCGTCAGGGATCGCAGGTTCGCCCGCAGTTGTTCGGGCCGCCGCGCACCGAGGATCGTCGAGGTCACGCCCGGCGTCCCGCGCACCCAGGCGAGTGCCACCTCGGCCGGTGTCGTCCCCAGCTCTTCGGCCACGGCGTGCACAGCGTCCAGCACCGGGTACGCCGACGCCGGCGGCCGGAGGTCCCGGCTCCGGATCGTGTCCTCGGGCTCACTCGCGCCGGTCCGGAACTTGCCGGACAGCCAGCCGCCCTTGAGCGGCGACCATGGCAGCACGCCGGCGCCGAGCGACCGGGCCATCGGCAGCAGCTCACCTTCCGCGGTCCGCTCGAGCAGCGAGTACTCCGCCTGGATCGCGATCACCGGTGCCCAGCCGTGCACCCGGGCCAGCACGATCGCCTCGGTGGTCGCCCACGCCGGTACGTCGGAGAAACCGACGTACCGGATCTTGCCGGCGGTGACCAGGTCGTCGAGTGCACGCAAGGTCTCCTCGCGCGGAGTGGCCGGGTCGAAGTTGTGCAGCCAGTAGAGGTCCAGGTAGTCGGTGCGCAGCCGGCGCAGCGAATCCTCGACCTGATGCAGGATCGCCTTCCGGCCGGCGCCGCCGCCGTTCGGGTCCCCAGGGTGCAGGTTGACGAAGAACTTCGAGGCCAGGACGAGCCGGTCGCGCAGACCGGGGCGGCTGGTGAGCCAGTCGCCGATGATGACTTCGGAGTGGCCGTTGGTGTAGATGTTCGCGGTGTCGATCGAGTTGCCGCCGGCCTCGACGTACTCGGTGAGCATCCGCTCCGAGTCGGCGACCGAGGCACCCCAGCCGTGGTCCTCGCCGAACGTCATCGTGCCCAGTGTCGCCGGGCTGATCCGTAGTCCCGAGCCGGGGACGGTGCGATAGGAATCCAAAGTGGTCATGTCTTCGAGTCTTCGCCGCAGCCACCGCGGCGGGTAGACCGATCCGCCCGGCTTCTTGCCCGATCCGCTCGGTACGGCGGCGATCGGGCAAAGCGAGGTTTACTGGCGAGATGGACGCGCTGACTTCGCTGCGGGATCTCGTGCTGTCGATGACGGGTGCCCCGGACCGAATCATCGACGTCGATGGGATGACGCTCGCCCAGCTGTCGCGGACCACCGAGCCGATGGGCTCGACCACGACGCCGACGGTCGCCGTCGTACTGCAGGGTGCGAAGCAGTCGTTGCTCGCAGGCCAGTCCTACGACTACGCGGCCGGACAGTTCCTCGTCGTGACGGTCGACCTGCCGCTGATCGGCCGCATCACCGAAGCGTCGGACGAGAAGCCGTTCGTCGGTTTCGGGATGCCGCTGCGGGCGCCGCTGATCGCCGAACTGCTGCTGGAGGGGCCGGGCGAGTTTCGGCGGTTTGCCGCACGCTCGGCGCCGGGGCTCGCGGTCAGCACGGCCGAGGAGTACTTGCTCGATGCGATCACCCGCCTGCTCCGGCTGCATCGTCGACCGGCCGACTACCAGGTGCTGGCGCCGGGCATCATCCGCGAGATCCATTGGTGGCTGCTGACCGGTTCGCAGCAGTCGCTGGTGCGGCAGCTCGGCGACACCGAGTCCGGTACGACGCTCGTCGCGGCGGCCGTGCGCTGGATCCAGGAGAACGTGGACCAGCCGCTCCGGATCGACGAACTCGCAGCCCGTGTCGGGGTCGGTGTCTCCACGCTCAACCGGCACTTCCGGGCGGTGACCCAGCTGAGCCCGTTGCAGTACCAGAAGGCGCTCCGTCTGCAGCGAGCCCGGTTCGCGCTGCTGTCGACCCGGACCGAAGTCGCCCGGATCGGCCACGACGTCGGCTACCACTCGCTGTCGCAGTTCAGCCGCGAGTACCGCCGGATGTTCGGCGTACCGCCGTCGGCCGACCGCGCCGCCGCCGCCTCACTCGACTTCGGCGGTTGACCCAACAAAGTCGAGACAAGCGCTTCCCAGGAAGCATTC
The DNA here is from genome assembly GCF_040605415.1 of Kribbella sp. NPDC005582. NCBI lineage: Bacteria > Bacillati > Actinomycetota > Actinomycetes > Propionibacteriales > Kribbellaceae > Kribbella > Kribbella sp. NPDC005582. Next base: position 869,564 of record NZ_JBEXCU010000002.1, on the reverse strand, counting down.
GTGGACCTTAGAGTGCCGCTGCCACGGATAGTTCGCCGTCCATCACCGTCCGTGGCGTGAGGAGCTTCCATGCGTCCACGTGTTGGTGTCTGGTTGTTCGGAGCCCGGGGATCGGTCGCGACCACGACCGTCGCCGGTGCCGCCGCGCTCGCTCACGGCGCGCCGCCGGCCGGGGTCGTCACCGCCGGACCCGCGTTCCGCGATGCCGGCCTGGTTCCGATCGAGAGCCTGGTCTTCGGCGGTCACGACGTCACCGACACGCCCCTCGCCAAACAAGTCGAGCGGCTCGTCGCGGGCGGGGTTCTTCCCCCCGGGCTCGACGGGCTGATCGCCGTGGAACTGGCCGCGGCCGAGGGGAACCTGGTGGTCCTCCCGGTCGCTGCCACCCAGGCGGAGCTGATCTCTCAGACGGCCGCCGACATTCAGGCGTTCCGGGACCGGCACTCGCTGTCGCAGGTCGTCGCGATCAACGTCGCGTCGACCGAGCCGCCGTACGAGGTCTTGTACGACGACGTGGCCGAGCTGCGAGCAGCGCTGCGGAGCGGGAATCCGTTGCCGGCGAGTTGTGTCGCGGCGCTGGCGGCGTTCGAGGCGGGTGCGTCGTTCGTCGACTTCACGCCGTCGACGTCGATCCGGCCGCAGGTGATCCGGGACTGGGCAGTCGAGCGCGGACTGCCGTTCGGCGGTCAGGATGCGAAGACCGGCGAGACGCTGGTGAAGAGCGTGCTCGCGCCGATGTTCACCGCTCGCGCGCTGCCCGTGCACGCCTGGTCCGGAACCAACCTCCTCGGCGGCGGCGACGGCGCCACCCTCGCCGATCCGCGCGCAGCCGAGTCGAAGAACGTCTCGAAGGAACGCGGTCTCACCGACATGCTCGGCCCGGATGTGGCCGGTCAGGTCCACATCGACTACGTCGATCCCCTCGGCGACTGGAAGACGGCCTGGGACCACATTCTGTTCTCCGGCTTTCTCGGCGTACGCATGACCCTGCAGTTCACCTGGCAAGGCTGCGACTCCGCCCTCGCCGCTCCGCTAGTACTCGACCTCGCCCGCCTGTCGGCCCTCGCCCTGGAACGCGGCCACGTCGGCGCGATGCCGTTCCTCGGCTTCTACTTCAAAGACCCCATCGACTCCACGGAACACGCCCTCACCACCCAGTACGACGCCCTCGTCGAGTGGGTCCAGTCGTGACCCCGCGAGTGACTTCAGTCGCGCCGCCGCGAGTGGCGCCAGTCTGCGGCTCGCGCTTGAGTGCGCGGAGTGTGTCGTCGGACATCGATTGCCGGCGACACGGTGCTTCCACTCGCTGGCGCCGTACGGCGAGTTGCACAGTGGCTTCGGTGGCGGGCGCCGAGTGGGTTCAGTCGCGGGCGCACGGTGGGTTCGGTCGCGGGTGGGCGGCATCGTGTTGAGGGCGCTGGTGGAGCTGGTGCGGGCGCCGGCTGGGTTGACCGTGCCTGGGGATGTGTTGGCGGGGGCTGCTGCAGTTGGGGATCTGCGGGTCGGGCGCTTGGTGGGGTTGTCGGCTTCGTCGATCTGCATCTACTGGGCCGGGATGGCGTTGAACGACTGGGCCGACCGCGAGCTCGATGCGGTCGAGCGGCCGGAGCGACCGATCCCGTCCGGACGCGTGCCCGCGCAGACCGCGTTCAACCTCGCGGCCGGTCTGACCGTGGGCGGGCTGATGCTGTCCGCACTCAGCGGCGGCAAGTCCACGCTGGCCACGTCCACCGCACTCGCCGCCACCGCCTGGACGTACGACGTCGTCGCCAAGAACACGATCGCCGGTCCCGCCGTGATGGCGTCCGCCCGGGCGCTCGACGTACTGGTCGGCGCCGGTGCCGAACGCCGCCGAGCGCTCGCTCCCGCACTAGCCGTCGGCGCCCACATCCTCGGCGTCACCACGCTGTCGCGAGGCGAAGTCCACGGCGGTACGCCGACCCCCGCCCGAGCCAGCCTCGCAACTACCACCGCGCTGGCCCTCGCCGCCGCAACTCCCCGAGCAGGTGCAATGGGTTGGGGCGTGCCCGCCAGCGCGGCTGCTCGGGTGGCGATCGCCCATGCCCCCACCCGAGCTATCGGCTGCGCGCTCTCCTCTCCGACCCACACCCCCACCATCGGCGCGCTCGCCTCTCGTCCACTCAACAGCCGTCTCGCTTGGGCTACTGCAATTGGCCTTGCGGGGTGGTTTGCGCGTGGGGTGGCCCCGGCTCAGCTGGCTGCGGCTCGTGAGCCCGATGCTTCGCGGGTGCGGAGTGCTGTGGGGGCTGGCATCCACGGGCTGGTTCCGCTGCAGGCGGCTTGGGTGGCTCGGGCGGGAGCGCCTCGATTGGGAGCCGGGTTGGCGTTGGCGTTTCCGCTGGTGAAGGCGTTGGCGAAGCGGGTGTCGTCGACATGAGACTCGGTTATGGGACCAACGGGTTCGCGAATCACCGGCTGGCCGACGCGCTGAGCGTGATCGCCGACCTCGGGTACGACGGGGTCGCACTGACGCTCGACCACAACCACCTGGACCCGTTCGAGCCAGGACTGCGCGAGCGGACGGCCGAGGTCGGGCGGTTGCTGGAGCGGCATCGGTTGAGCGTGGTGATCGAGACCGGCGCTCGCTACGTACTCGACCCGTTCCGCAAGCACGCACCAACGCTCCTGCACACCGACGGCGCCGAGCAGCGGATCGACCTGCTGCAGCGCGCGATCCAGATCTCCGCCGACCTCGGCGCTGAGGCGGTCTCGTTCTGGTCCGGCATCCTGCCACCCGACGTGGAACCGGCCGTCGGCTGGCAGCGGCTCGTCGCCGGCTGCCAACACCTCGCCGGGTACGCCGCCGACCGCGGCGTGCGACTCGGATTCGAACCGGAGCCGGGGATGCTCGTCGACGACCTGGCCGGCTATCTCAAGCTCCGCGCCGAGGTGGGAAGCGACGCCCTCGGGCTGACGCTCGACATCGGCCACCTGGTCTGCAACGAGCCGCAGTCACCACCCGACTGCATCCGCACCGGAGCGCCGTACCTGGTGAATGTACAGATCGACGACATGTGCCGAGGCGTGCACGAACACCTCGAGTTCGGGACCGGCGAGGTCGACTTCCCACCGGTCTTCGACGCCCTCCGCGAGATCGGCTACCACGGTCTCGTCGCCGTCGAACTCCCCCGGCACTCCCACGCCGCGCCGACCGTCGCACGCGACTCGATCCGCTTCCTCCAAGAGGCCCAGCGATGAAGGCCGCCGACCTTTCCGTTGACGTCTCCGCGCTCCGCGACCGGCCGCTGGCCGAGGTGTTTCCGGCCGTCGGCCGGATCGTCGGTCGCGAACTGCTCGGCAACGGCTGGACCACCGACGAGGCCGCCCGGGCCGTCCTGCTCGCGACCGCGAGCGCTGCCGAGATCACCGACCTCTACCGGTACGGCGATGCTGCCGAGAAGCGCGCCGTCCTGAAAGCCCTCGCGTTGGACGAGGTCGCCGCCACCATGAGCGCACAGGGTGTCGGCCTCCTCGACGACGCGATCCGCACCAACGATCCGCGGCTCATCACCGCCGCCCTCGGATCGCCGTACGCCACCGAGAAGTTGCCGATGGCAAGTTTTCGGCAGGCGGTCCTGAAATGCGTCTTCGCCGGAATCCCGCTGGCCGAGGTCGACGGCCTGCCGGACCGGGTGGACGCCGAGCTGATCCGGATGATGTCCGACTTCGCGGCCGAGAGGAGGGCCGCGGGCCGCGCCGTCCCCGCCGATCTGACGCCGTACCTCAACCATTCGAGCGAGAGGTAACTCGACCGATGCGCATCTTCGACCCGCATATCCACATGACGTCCCGGACCACCGACGACTACGCGGCGATGGCCGCGCACGGCGTCCAGGCCGTGGTCGAACCGGCCTTCTGGCTCGGTCAGCCGCGGACCAGCGCCGCGTCGTTCGTCGACTACTTCGACGGCCTGATCGGCTGGGAGCCGTTCCGGGCCGCGCAGTACGGGATCAAGCACCACTGCACGATCGCCCTGAATCCGAAAGAGGCGAACGACCCGCGCTGCCGCGAGATCCTCGAGGTGCTGCCGCGGTACCTGGCCAAGGACGGTGTGGTCGCGGTCGGCGAGGTTGGCTACGACTCGATGACCCCGGCCGAGGACGAGGTGTTCGCTCACCAGCTCGAGCTCGCCGTCCGGTTCGGTCTGCCCGCGCTCGTGCACACGCCACACCGCGACAAAGCAACCGGTACGACGCGAACGCTCGCCGTGGTGCGCGAGTCCGGGATAGCGCCCGAGCATGTCGTGGTGGACCACCTGAACGAGGTGACGGTCGAAGAGGTCGCGAACTCGGGCTGCTGGATGGGCTTCTCGATCTACCCGGACACGAAGATGGACCCGGACCGGATGGTCGCGATCCTGCAGCGGTTCGGGCTCGAGCGGGTGCTGGTGAATTCGGCCGCCGATTGGGGTCGCTCCGATCCGCTGCGCACCTACGCGACCGGCCAGGCGATGCTCGCCGCGGGCTTCACCGACGACGACGTCGACCAGGTGCTCTGGCGGAACCCGGTCGCCTTCTACAGCCAGTCGGGTCGCCTTGATCTGAGCGCGATCGACCAGGCCGAGACCTATGCCGGCAACTCGATTCTGCGGGGAGCACCGGCATGAGGTTCCGGCATCCCGACGGCTCGCTCGTCCACCTCGCGTACTGCACGAACGTCCATCCGGCCGAGGATCTCGACGGCGTGATCGCACAGCTCGACGGCTGTTCCGCGCTGGTGCGGAAGGAGCTCGACGTACCGGTGCTCGGGGTCGGGCTCTGGCTCGCGCACCAACTCGCCGAGCAACTCGCGAACTCGTCCGACGCGCTGCATCGGCTGCAGCAAGCCTTGCTGCGCAACGGCCTGGAGGTCGTGACACTGAACGGCTTCCCGTACGCCGGGTTCCACGACGAGGTGGTCGGGAAGAAGGTGTACCTGCCCGACTGGACGCAGCCCGAGCGACTCCATTACACGCGCAACCTGGTCGACGTACTGGCGCGGTTGCTGCCGGCGGATGCCGCGTATGGCTCGATCTCGACGTTGCCGCTGGCCTGGCGAACGCCGTGGTCGGCCGATCAGGACACGCTGGCGCGAGCCGCGGTGAGTCGGCTGGAGATGCATCTGGCGCGCACCGAGGAGTCGACCGGCCGACGGATCCGCGTCGCGTTCGAACCCGAGCCCGGCTGTGTGATCGAGCTGGTCCCGCAGGGTGCGGAGTGGCTCAGCCCGTACGCCGCGGGCGGCCGGATCGGGTTGTGCCTCGACACGTGTCATCTCGCCGTGCAGTTCGAGGAACCCGCGTCGGCGTTCGCTGATCTCGATCGCGCCGGAGTGCCGGTGGTGAAGAGCCAGGTGTCGGCGGCTCTGCACGTGGCCGACCCGGGCGATGCCGAGGCGCGGCGGTTGCTGGCGGAGTTCGCCGAACCGAAGTTCCTGCATCAGACGCGGGAGCGAGGTGGTCGTGGAATCGACAACCTGGATGAGCTCGATCAGCTGGCAGGCGCCGATGCCTGGCGGGTGCATTTCCATGTGCCGGTGCATGCTGCGCCGCGACCGCCGTTGAGCAGCACGACCGACGTACTGGAGGAGTCGTTGGCTGAGCTGGTGGGTGGTGCTCATCCGCGGACGCAGCATCTGGAGTCGGAGACCTATACGTGGTCGGTGCTTCCGTCCTCGCCTCGCGATACGGCCGAGCTTGCCGAGGGGATCGCCGGCGAGCTCGCCTGGTTGCGGTCGCGGATCACTGCTCTTGGTTTGGAGACGCTATGACCCGGCAGGTAGTGGTGATCGACGTCGTCGGGTTGACGCCGCGGCTGCTGCGGAAGATGCCGCGGCTGCGTTCGTTGCCGTTGACAAGGAATCTGGAGACGGTGTTGCCCGCGGTCACCTGCTCGGCACAGGCGACGTTCCTGACCGGCGCGATGCCGTCCGAGCACGGGATCGTCGGGAACGGGTGGTACTTCCGGGATCTCGGCGAGGTCTTCCTGTGGCGGCAGCACAACCGGCTCATCCAGGGCGAGAAGGTGTGGGACATCGCCCGCCGCAGCAACCCGTCGTACAAGGTGGCGAACGTCTGCTGGTGGTACGCGATGGGCGCCGAGACCGATCTGCTGGTGACGCCGCGGCCGATCTACTACGCCGACGGGCGCAAGGCGCCGGACTGCTACACGCGGCCGGTGGCGTTGCACGACCGGTTGACGTCGCGGTTGGGTGACTTCCCGCTGTTCCACTACTGGGGTCCGACGGCGAGCATGAAGTCCAGTCAGTGGATCGTCGACGCGGCGCGAGACATCCTCGCGTCGGATTCGCCGGATCTGCTGCTGACCTATGTGCCGCATCTGGACTACGACCTGCAGCGGTACGGCGCCTCGTCCGTCGAGGCGACTCGGGCTGCGATCGAACTGGACGGCGTACTGGCTCCGCTGCTTGACGATGCGGCGGCGCGGGATGCGACGGTCGTCGTACTGTCGGAGTACGGGATCACGGATGTGAGTCGGCCGGTCGACGTCAACCGGTTGCTGCGTCGTGAGGGGTTGCTGGAGGTACATACGCAGGACGGCATGGAGTACCTGGATCCGTGGGCTTCGCGGGCGTTCGCCGTTGCTGATCATCAGGTTGCCCATGTGTATGTGCGCGACTCCGCCGACATCGACGCCGTTGCGAAGCTCTTGTCCGGGTTGGCCGGTGTCTCCGAAGTACTAGATGCCGAGGGCAAGAAACAGTATGGACTCGACCACGAGCGCGCCGGTGAACTGGTAGTCGTCGCCGAGCCCGACGCGTGGTTCACCTACTACTACTGGCTGGACGACGCTCGCGCCCCCGACTTCGCCCGCGCCGTCGAGATCCACCGCAAACCCGGCTACGACCCCGCCGAGCTCTTCTTCGACCCCGCGGACCCGCTCGTCAAACCCCGCGCCGCCTCCTACCTCCTCCGCAAGAAGCTGGGCTTCCGCTACACCATGCAAGTCGTCCCTCTCGATCCTTCCCCCGTCCGAGGCTCCCACGGCCGCCTCCCCGCCGACCCCGAAGACGGCCCAGTCCTCCTCAGCACCGACCCCGATCTGGTCGGCGAAGGCCCGGTCGCGGCCACCGCCGTACGAGACCTGCTCCTGAAAGCCGCCGGCCTGGAGTGAAGGCGGACCTGCGCCACTCACCAAGTGCCGTCGGCGGCTGCCTCCGGCCCGCGGCTGAGCGTCTTGGCGCAGGTCTCGCGAAGGTTGGTGAGTGGGGGCGGTCCGCTCTCGCCCGAACAAACTGTCCCCGGCGGCTGCCATCCTGCCCAAGTGACGAACACCAGCAAGCTGGTCCGCGACCGCATCCCCGACATCATCCGCTCCCACGGCGAAGACCCGACGTACTACACCGCGGACCCCGCCGAGTTCCGCAACCGCCTCCGCACCAAACTCACCGAAGAAGTCACCGAGTTCCTCGCCGCCACCGAAGACGACGCCGTAGTAGAACTCGCCGACATCCTCGAAGTCGTCTACGCCCTAGCCGCGGACCTGGGCACGTCATCCGACCACCTGGACAAGATCCGCCACGACAAAGCCCAGACCAACGGCGCCTTCGCCGACCGCATCGTCTGGACAGGCGTGCGGTAGCTGACCCCGCGGGCCCACGCCTGGTGGGGCGTGGGCCCCGGGTGCTCAGAGGATGGAGTTGGCGCTGACTGTGAAGCCGGTGTTGACCGGGGCGCCGGCGTTGGTGAAGCAGTTGACGTCTCGGACGATCAAATCCGGGCCTGAGGTGCTGTTGGTCCAGAAGGTGTTGAGGCCGCAGAAGTTGGAGTTGGAGCCGTAGGCGGTGACCTGGACCGTGTTTTGCGGGAAGGCAATACGAGGGAAGGTGACCATCGAGAGGCCGGGGCCGGCGGAGATGATGGTGTTGGCGCCCAGGCCCAGCACCGAGTTGAGGTTGGTGGAGGGTGGGCCGGCGGGCGGCTGGTTGAGGAAGTAGCCGTAGTACTTGGGTGGGATGGCGGCGCCGTACAGGGAGACCTTGTACTGGTAGGTCAGGGTGAAGCGGGTGTTCAGCAACGCACCGGCGGCGTTGAAGCAGAGGACGTTGACGTCTTGGCCGGCACCGCTGGAGACCCAGTTGCGGATCTTGCAGCGGGCGCCTTGCTGGGGGTTGACCGCGGTGGCCTGGAGGCTGCCGTCGAGGGTTCCGCCGGCGACGAGGTTCGGGAACTTCACCTGGTACTGGCCGACGCCGAGGTTGGTCGACGTGTTGCCGGCGCCGGTCGAGTTGTACTGGCTGATGGTTCCGCCACCCGCACCCGAGTCGACGTACCCGTACGGACCGGGCGCGGGCCCGCCGGAGGCGCGGACGAAGAAGACACTGAAGCTCGAGACGTCCAGTGCGCCGCCGGCGCGGTAGCAGCTGACGTTGATGATCTCGTCAGCCCCGGAGACGCCCCAGTTGTCGGCCTGGCACCAGTGCGGCGCGTTGTTGATCGCGGTCACGTGGACGACACCCTGAGGTGCACCCTGCCCGGTCAGCTTGACCTGGTACCGACCGAAAGCAGTCGGTACGACGGTGCTGCCGCCGGGCCAGGTGCCGCTCGGTACGACGGCTCCCGAGGTCTGGTTCCACAAGGCCCAGCCCTTGCGGTCCGGAACCGCGGCATCCGCGGGTACGACGACGGCGAGGAAACCCGCCAGCATCAACAGACTTGCTGCGAAGCGGGCGGGCAAAGACAGACGTGGCATCGGATTCCCCCCTTAAGGAAATAGTGACCGATTACTGGGGGAATGCAAACACGCACACTGAGCTCTGAGCAATAGCCTAATGTCAGGAATTGTTCACGCAGAGCGTTTGTTTGGTGAATTCAAGAATGCAGCACAAAACCGCCGAACGGCGTCCGGCTCATTGTTCGGAGTCGGCCGGCCCGTTGCCTGATACATCGATCGCCACCAGTGCGACCACGCCGTCGCCGGTGACCGTCAGCCGGTCAGGCAGATCGCGAACCACATCCCGCGGAGCGATGATGACGTCCTCGACCATCAGGACGCCGGCGAGCACGACCAGGAAGGTCGTTCCGCTCAGGTCGAGCGTCGACCGGTCAGCGATCCGGCGGCAGACCACCGTGGCGTTCGCACGGCCGCGCCGCGTCATCACGTTGAGATTCATCGTCGGCCCCGACGGCACACCCCGAACCTCGGCCTCACCCGGAAACGCGAACGGCTCGAACGGCCGCAACTCCCGTACGTCGCCGTCCGCCAACTGCAACGTCAACCGCGAACCGGACGCCAGGGTGATGATCCGATCAACCCCAGGAAAACTGGAGAACGGCCCCGGCCGCTCCACCGCCGCGAAGCTCACCCGCCAGTCGAAGTCCTCGAGGTCGGAGCGAGCCCCGTCGGAGTGAGCCGCCTCGGACCGGGCCACCTCATAGGTGAGCCCCAGCCCGTTCTTCCACGGCACCCGCCGATGATCGGCGTGCCAGAGCACCCGCATCCGATCAGTCCCGCCGCACCCGCGGCCGCGCGATCATCGCGCGCACGAAGTTGACCACCAGCAACGCCGGCAGGAAGAAGGCCTGGAAGAACATCCAGTAACTGTCCCCCTGGAAGATGAAGTTCAGATAGAAGCCGTAGCCGAGGAAGGCCGCGCCGACGATCCCACTGAGGATCCGCGCCCCGTCCGACTGCTCGACGCTCTTCACCAGCGCCATCACCACCATCGCGGCGCCACAGACGAACAGCAGCACGACGTACCACGAGAAGGTCGCGTCGGCCCCGAAATCGATGTTCATGTATCCCCCACCTAGTCCAAACGAGTGAATCCCCCGCGCGGACAGTACCGGACGCACGCCGCTTGCGTCCCGATAGTTAGTCGGCTAAGTTCTAGCTATTAGCCGACTAACTATCACACGGAGTGGGTTCATGGAGCTGGGACTGCGGGACGCGGCGGTGCTTGTGACGGGCGGGTCGTCCGGGATCGGGCGGGCGACGGCGATCGGGTACGGGCGGGAAGGCGCCCGGGTCGCGATCACCTACGGGTCGCGGAAGGAGGCGGCCGAGGAGGTCGTGGCCGAGGTCGAGCAGGCCGGCGGCCAGGGCTTCGCCGTACCGATGGATCTGAACGAACCGGCGTCGATCGAGGCTGCGGCGGCGGCCGTGATCGAGCGCTGGGGTGGGCTCGACGTCGCGGTGGGGAACGCGGTCAACTGGGGCAGTCTGGGCTTCCACGGGCGGCCGGAGAAGATCGAGGACGCGCCTGAGGACTGGTGGACCGAGGTGCTGCGGGCGAACCTCGAGGGCAACTTCCGCTTCGTTCAGCAGGTCGCACCCGCGCTGCGGCGGTCCGAAGCGGGCCGGCTGGTGCTGGTGTCGACCGACGTCACCGCGCGCCCGCTGCCGGGTTCGTGGCCGTACGGCGCCGCCAAGGCGGGGCTGCACGGACTGGTGACCGCGTTGAGTTACGACCTGGGCGCGGACGGCGTACTGGTGAACGTGGTGATGCCGGGAATCACCCTCGAGGACGGCAAGCACCGGGTGATCCCGCCGGAGGTGACCGACGCGATTGCGAAGACGTTCAGCGCACGGCGGTTGCCGCACACCACCGAGGTGGCCGACACGATCCTGTTCCTGACCTCGCCCCGGACGCCGGCGATCCAGGGCGAAATCATCCGAGTCACCGGAGGTGCCCTGCTGCAGCAGTGACCGGTTGTACCGTGGGGACATGACGCGCGCACTGATCGTGGTGGATGTGCAGAACGACTTCTGCGAAGGCGGAAGCCTGGCGGTCACTGGAGGCGCCGATGTCGCCTTCCGGATCGGCGAGCTGGTGCACAAATGGCACGAGGCCGAGCCGGACGAGCGCCGGTACCAGTACGTCGTCGCCACCCGCGACCACCACATCGACCCGGGCGACCACTTCTCCGACGAGCCGGACTTCGTGAACTCCTGGCCGCGACACTGCGTGGCCGGCACCGACGGGGTCAGCTTCCACCCGAACCTGGACCCGCAGCCGTTCGACGCGATCTTCGACAAGGGTGAATACGCGGCGGCCTACTCCGGCTTCGAGGGCAAGTCCCACGAAGGCGGCCGCGGCTTGGCCGAGTGGTTGCGCGAGCACGGCGTCACCGACGTCGATGTCTGCGGGATCGCCACCGACTACTGCGTGCGGGCGACCGCGCTGGACGCCCGCGTCGAAGGCTTCAGTACGACGGTCCTCACCGGACTGACCGCCGGCGTGGCCCCCGGCAGCACGGAGCAGGCCCTGAGCGACCTGCGTGCCGCCGGGGTTTCACTCACCTGACCGGAGCGCCCGGACCCAGCGGGATCCCCAGCCCCCACCAGGCCAGGAAAAGCAGCGTCCAGGCGATCGTCATCGCGACCGCCAACGGCACCGTGTACGACGCCAGTGTGCCGACACCGGCGTCCTTGCGATAACGCTGCAGGAACCCCAGCGCCATCACGAAGTACGGGCTCATCGGGGTGATCGCGGTCGAGCCCGAGTCGGCGATCCGGAACAGCGCCTGCGTGGTCTCGGCCGGCACGTCGAGCAGCATCATCATCGGGACCAGGATCGGCGCGGTCAGCGACCACATCGCCGACCCGCTGGTGACGAGGACGTTGATCAGCGTCAGCAGCACCAGGATGCCGAGGAAGATCACGATCGTCGGCGCCCCGAGATCGCCCAGCCAGCGGGCCGATTCGGCCGACAGCAGGTCGCCGATCTTGCTCCAGCTGAAGTAGGCCAGGAACTGCGCGATCGCGAAGAACAGCACCAGCACCGGCGCCATCTGCTTGATCCCCTCGGCCATCAGCTTCGGTACGTCGGCCGCCCGCTCGATCGCGCCGACGGTGACGCCGTACGTGATGCCGACCAGGCCGAACAGCACCGCGACGACCATCGCGATCCCGTCCAGGAACGGCGACTCGACGATACTGCCGTTCTCGCCACGCAGCGGCGAGTTGTGCGGCACCAGTACGGCGACGATCGCGACGGCGGCGATCCCGAACACGATCGTTGCCCGCAGCAACCCGGTCCGCTCGCGGGCGGACAGCGTCAGCGCGTTCGGGTCGTCGCCGGGCGCGTCGGAATCGGCCTCGAGGTCGGCGCGTCTGCTCAGCACCAGCTTGGTGACGAGCGTGATCACGAGCGCGAGCAGCACCGACGAGGCGATGTTGAAGAACCAGTTCGACAGCGGGGACACCGAGGCGTTCGGGTCGATCGTCTTCGCGGCAGCCTCGGTGATTCCGGCGAAGATCGCGTCGTTCGGCGTCGGGATCGGACTGGCGTCGTACCCGGAGGCGATCGCGGTGTAGGCGACGACGATGCCGAGGATCGGCGACTTCCCGACCGCCCGGAAGGCGAGTCCGCCGAGCGGGACCAGGATGATGTACGCCGCCGCCGACGCGACGTGCGACATGGTGCCGGCGAAGGCGACCGCGAAGACCACCATCGAGGTCGGTACCCGGGAGACGCTGATCTTCATCAGCGATTGCAGGAAGCCGGTCCGCTCGGCCAGCGCGACCCCCATGATGACGACCACGATGGTCGCCATCGGCGGGAACTCGGCGAAGTTCGAGATCGCGGTGGAGACGGCCATCTGCAGGCCGTCGCCGGAGAGCAGGTTCTGCACGGCGACCGTCTTGCCGTCCTTCGGCGAAATCACCGACACGTCGAGCGCGGCCAGGATCGCGCTCACCACGGCGAGGATCCCGGACAGGATCCAGAACAACCAGAACGGATGCGGCAACGCGTTCCCGGCCCGCTCGATCACGGCCATCGCCCGGACCAGGCGCGGCAGCTCTCTCGTGTCGGAGGTCGCCGTACTCATCGTTTGTGCGCCTTGAAGAAGGAGCCGATCAGCTCAGAAGCCTCGAACGTCTGCGTGACGTACCCAGGCCCCGACGAGGCGTCCGAACCCGGCCAACTGTGCCCACCATCCGTGACCGCGACATGCACCACGTCAGCGTCGCATCCCTTGTAGGTAACCTTCAGTACGTCGTCGCCGACCTGCGCTTCGCGCGGACTCGGATCGCAATGGTTGCGTACCGACCAGTCGCGCACCCACGTCTGTACGTCGGGCAGATCGCGCTGACCGTCGCCGCCGTACGGGATCGTGGTGTCGCCGGTGCCGTGGATGTCGAGAACGGGGACCGGGCGGCTCGGCGTACAGCTGCCGCCCTCGATGTAGAACGCACCGGCCACCGGAGCGATCGCGGCGATCCGGTCGGCGAGTTTGCAGGCGAGGATGCCGGTGAAGCCGGCGCCGTTCGACTTTCCGGTCGCGTAGACCGCGCGGGTGTCCACGCAGTAGTTGGCTTCCAGCTGGTCGAGCAGGTCGGCGGTGAACTTCACATCGTCGACACCCTTGGCCGAGTACGGCGCTCCTTGCCAAGCCTGCTTGGCCTCGTCACCCACGACTCCGTTGGGGTACGCAACCACTGCGTCGAGCTTCGACAGGTCGGAGAAGGCCTCGGTCTGCGCGCCGGTCTTGCCGCGGCCGTGGAAGACGAGGATGAGCGGATAGGTCTTGGACGACTTGTAGTTGTCCGGCACATGCAGCCGGTACGTGCGTGTCAGACCACCACTCTGCACCGTGTAGTCGCCGGTGGTCGCCGCCTTCCCGCAGCCGGCAGTGCGCGCGGCGGTCGCCGCAGTTGCCGTCGGCAACACAGTGGCGGCGGTCACCAGGCCGGCCACCACGACGATCGTGCCAAGGACTTTCGGGCGTGCGAGTCTCATCAGGGTGCCTCCTCAGGCAGGGGACGGCGCCCCCTCCCGCCCCGCCATCTGATGGGTTAACCCATCAGATGGTGGATTCCCCCACCGCATGCGGGTGCATAACCCACAACCTCGTGGGTGAACCCATGAGGTGCGGCGGGGGGAAGCGGCGGGACGGGGGTGGGGGGTGTGGGGTGCAGCGGGTCAGGCCGAGAGGAGTTCGTCGGCGAAGGTGGCGATGCGGTCGGCGGCGGTCTCCACGAGGAGACGGCCGGCTTCGGCAGTGGCGGTTCGGGGGTCACCCAGGACGCCACGCTTGTGGTACTCGTCGAATCCGACGGACAGCCGCGGCCCCCGACCGCGACGGGCCAGCCGGGCCGGTACGGAGAGCTCGTCGAGCGTGGTGGCGCCGGGCTCCAGGCGGTCGGCCTGGACCAGGTGCGGCGCCAGGTACAGCATCTGCGCGGTCTCGGCCTCACCTGCGTGGCCATGCACCTCGCTGACATCGGTGATCAGATCGGCCACCACTTCGGTGACCGGCGTCCAGGTGAAGGTGAGGTCCTCGCGGAGGTACTCCTGCGCCAGCACGGACAGCGCGGCGTTGTTGCCGCCGTGCCCGGTCACCACCAGGAACTGTTGCCAGCCGTGCGATCGCAGACTGTCGATCAGGTCCCGGAGCACGTGCATGAAGGTTGCCGGAGACAACGACATCGTGCCGGCGAAGGCAAGGTGGTGCGGCGAGACGCCATACGGTACGACGGGCGCCACGACTGCTCGTCCGGCCAGTCGCTCGGCCACGCGGTCGGCGACCCCGACGGCGCGGACGGTGTCGGTGGACATCGCCATCCCGCCGCCATGCTGCTCCTGCGCACCGACCGGGATGATCACGAGCGGCGAACGGCGTACCGCCGCGGCAGCCTCGTCGGTCGTCATCTCAGCGAGCCGCATGGGAGCCCCCAGCATCGGATACGGAGTCGATCGCGGCAGCGGCTTCGACTGCCCCGCGGATGTTGTCCAGATGCTCACGGGTGAGCCGCTCGGCGCGCTCGGAATCACGGTCCCGGACGGCCTCCAGGATCGCGACGTGCTCCTCGTGATCCTGCGTGCGGTTGTCGTACAGCGCACGGATCTGCTGCTGCTCGCGGACCCGCACCTTGAGCAGCGAGGCCAGTACCTCCTCGAGCAGCGGGTTGCCGGAGGCGGCCGCGAGCTCGACATGGAAGTTCAGCGCGAACGACGGCCCACCGGGCGGGACCAGCGCGTTGGTGACGGCCGCCTCGAGCCGCTCCAGGTTCTCCGGCTGCCGGGCAACCGCCGACTGGGCGGCGATGGCCGGCTCCAGAACCAGGCGGGCGCTGATCAGCTGCAGCACCGACTCCTTGGTGATCGGCGGCCGGTGCGGATTGGCCAGGACCACGTTGTTGATCGTCGGGCCGACGTACGTCCCGGAGCCGTGCCGGAACTCGACCGCGCCGGTCGCCTCGAGCTTGCGCAGCGCCTCCCGGATGGTCGGCGTGGTGATCTCGAACCGTTTCGCGAGCTCACGGGCCGACGGGATGGCGTCCCCGGGGCCCAGCCCGCCGTCCCGGATGATGCCGAGAATCGACTCGGTCAACCGGTCGGACAGGCTGGGTGGCGCCTCGGATGCTGAGTAAGTCACAAAGTGACTAAATCACTTAGCCTCTGGGGTGGTCAAGACTTCGGACCGACCTTCCAGTCCGGGTACCCGGGCATCGCGGGGAGCGTCTTCCCGTAGAGCCAGGAGCGCAGCAACGGCCCGAGAGCGCGGTGAGCCACGGCTGACGCGAGCCGGATGTAGTCCTCGGTGCCGGCGGTCGAGTTCGCGTAGCGGTGCACCCAGGCCCGCTCGATCGCCTCGAACGTCGGTACGCCGACCTCCTGCCGCAGCGCGAACAACGCCAGCGATCCCCCGGAGTACTGGGCGTCGCCGTACGGGCGGATGTCGGTCAGGTGCCCGGTCCACTTCGACGGGTCCGGCGCGGCGATCGGGCCCTGGGCGAGGATCTCGTTCCCGCGGTTCTCGTAGTCGGAGCGCATCCCGTCGACCAGGTCGGCGCCGTACTTGCCCTCGGCAAAGAGCCGCTCGTAGAAGACCGCATGCCCCTCGTTCAGCCAGAGGTCCGACCAGCGGCGCGGCGACACCGAGTTGCCGAACCACTCGTGCGCGACCTCGTGCAGTACGACGCCGGCGGTCCCGTTGCGCTCGAAGCCCTCCTTGGTCATCGCGGAGGCGGTCATCATGGTCAGGCCCTGCGTCTCGAGCTCACCGCCCAACGGCGTGATGTACGACCCCGCCTCGGACCCCGGAAACCGGCCGAGCAGCTTCTCCAGGTAGCGCACCGACTCGTCGAACGACTTCAGCTGCGGCTCGATGGCGCCCAGCTGCGCGGTCGGTACGGCGTACCGCAGCGGCAGACCGTGCGGACCCTTGCGATGCAGGACGCTGAACGGGCCGACCCCGATCTGCATCAACTCCGGCGCGATCTTGGGGCGCTCGCGAAAGACGCGGGTCGTCATGCCGCCGGACTTCGTCGTACCGATCAGCTTGCCGTTGGCAATCGAATTGAGCTCGGAGGGTGCGGTGATGGTGAAGGTGGCCGGCGCCTTCTGGGCCGGATGGTCGCTGACGGCAAGGATCTTCCGGGCGCCCGATGGCTGATTGAGCGCCTGGACGAATCCCTCGTACCGAACCAGTCCAGGCGGCAGGACGGAGTTCTCCGAGACCTCCGACACGTCGTTGCGAACGTCGACCCGCACCACGAAGCGCAGGTGTTTGCGGACGGACTTCGTCGGCGTGATGACCAGTTCGCCTTGTGGGGTTGACTTCCAGGCCGCCGGTATGCCGTCCACCCGAACACCGGTCACCGTCGGACCGAGCAGGTCGAGGTCGAACGAACTCAGGTTCTGGGTCGCTCGCGCGGTCAGCGTGGTGGTCGCCGTGTACTTCGCCAGCCCCTTCGCGAAGCGCAGGTCGAGTCGCTGGTCGACCACGTCGTACCCGCCGTTGCCGAGCTGCGGCCAGATCGTGTCACCGACCCCGGGAGCGCCCGCCGTACCAGGTGGTGCGGCAGACGACGGTACGGCGAGGCCGACGGCGGCCAAGGTGGTCAGGGCAACGGTTGCTGCGACGGATCTCTTCAACATGCCTCGAACCTAGGCAGCGCAGGCCCGGAGATCGTCGGCCCGCGGGTGGGACCGTCTGTCATCCTGAGGTCTTAGGCGAGGCCGATGTCGTGCACCAGCAGGGCCAGCTTGGTCCGGTTCGAGAGGCCGAGCTTGGCCATGATGTGGGTGATGTGCACCTTCACCGTCGACTCGCTCAGTCCCAGCTTGCCGGCGATCTCCGCGTTACTCAGCCCTTCGGCGACCTCGATCGCGACCTCCCGCTCGCGCGGGGTGAGCTCCTTCAGCGGATCCGCGGCCGCCTCGGCCGAACCGGGCGCCGGCCGGGCGGTGTAGGAGCTGATCAGCCGCTTCGTGATCCGTGGCGAGAGCATCGAATCGCCGCGGACCGCCTGCTCCACCGCCTCGACCAGGGCCCGCGGCGCGATGTCCTTCAACAAGAATCCCGTGGCACCAGCCTGCAGCGCCTCGTACACGTACTCGTCCAGGTCGAACGTGGTCAGTACGACGACCGCCGGCGGATCCGGCAGCGCGGTCACCCGCCGAGTCACCTCGATCCCGTTCACCTGCGGCATCTGGATGTCCGTCAGCACGACGTCCGGGCGGTACTTCTCGACCAGCTCCACCACGTTCGCGCCATTGGTGTCCTCGGCAACGACCTCGGCGGTCCCGCCGGCCTGCAGGATGAGCCGGATGCCGTTGCGGACCAGCCCTTCGTCGTCGAGCAGGAGCACCTTGATCATTCCGCCGCCTTCGTCGGGAGGGTTGCCTGAACCTTGAACACGCCGTCGTCCCAGCCGGTCCGCAGCGTGCCACCCGCCAGCGAGACCCGCTCCTGCATCCCCACCAGGCCGAACCCGGACCCCGGCACCTCCGCCGACCGGACACCGCGCGGATTGCTCACCTCGACCGCCAGATTCTCCTGATTGGCGGTGATGTCGACCGTCACCACGACGCCGGGCGCGTGCTTGGTCGCGTTCGTCAGCGCCTCCTGCACCACCCGGTACGCCGCTCGCCCGGACGCCGGCGACACGTCCGGAAGGGGATCCGGCAACCGAAGCTCGACCTTGAGCCCGGTAGCGATCGCATCCGCCACCAGCACCGGTACGGCGTCCAGCGCCGGCGCGACGTGTCCCGGTTCGCCGGGCAGCTCGTCCCGCAGTACCTGGAGAATCTCGCGGAGTTCCGTCAGCGCCGCCGTACTGGTCTTGCGGATCACCTCGGCGACCTCTTCGGTCTGCTTGTCCGGCGCCGTCATCGTCAGCGCGCCTGACTGCAAGGCGATCGCGCTGACCCGGTGCGCGACGACATCGTGCATCTCCCGCGCGATCCGGCGGCGCTCGGCCACCACCACGCGCTCCGAACGCAGGTCACGCTCGCGCTCGGCCTGCTCGGCGCGGTCCCGCAACGCGGCCAGCAACGCACGGCGCTGATAGATCCAGAGACCGATCAGCATCGGTACCAGGTCGAAGAACACGACGTACCCGACAGACTCGGGAATGCTGATCTGGCGGTTCAACGGCCAGAGCACGAGCACGGCAGCGCCGTACAGGAAGGAGACCGCGGTCTGCCAGTGCAATCCCTTGCGGCTGGCAACGGTGTACGCGGCGATCGTCACCTGGACACTCGGCCACCACTGCGCGACCGGCGTGATCGCCATGAACAGCAGCGGGAACCGCCTCCGGACGATCATTGCTACGAACGGCACCGTGACCAACGGGACCGTGTACCACCGCAGCTCCTCGTTCTTGGTGATCTCCAGCACCAGGCCGGTCGCCACCAGCGCCGCGAACAGGACGTCGAACGCCAGGATCCGGCGCTTACCGTCCCACCACGCGAGTCGCATACCCAAACCGTAGCGTCACCGACGAACGACGCAGCGTCTAACACCTTCGTACTAGCGCAGGTGAAGCCGCACGACCGATGCCCCCAGCATCCATCCCCGAGATGCTGGAGGCATGATCACCCTCATCGCTCACACCACCACGTCGACCGACCAGACCTGGGGCTTCCTCGGCGCCGCCGGCATCATCGCCGTCCTGGCCGCCTACGCCCTGCTCGTCATCGGCGCCTTCTTCAGCGCTCTCTTCTCGTCCGCCTCCGGCGGTATGAAGCTGGTCTGGATCGTCTTCATCGTGATCGCGCCGTTCATCGGTAGCGCGCTGTGGTTCCTGGTCGGCAAGCGCAACGCCCAGGAGGCGGCGTACCGCTAGGGACGGACGTAGAGCCGGACGTGATGATCGTTGACGGCCACCCCGTCGTCCACCTTCCACGTCTTCGGCGGGTTGGGCACCGCAGAGTCATAGGTTCGGGCCCGCACGTACTCGACGGTGCGCCCGCGCGCCGCGAGCAGCTTGGTGACCTGGCCGACCGGGCGGCCCTGGAAGCGCACCCCTTCGAGCACCTCACCCCGCCGGTCGATGCTGGTCGCCGCGAGGTACTTCTCACCGGGCTTGGCGGTGCGGCCGAAGACGAGGGTGGCCTTGTCCGGGTAGTTCAGCGGAATGGTGAACTCCGGCACACACGGCACATGCGTTGGGCGGCAGTCCGCCGGGTAGACCGTCGTCTTGAACGGATCACGGTCGATGTCCTTCGTAAGGCGTGGGGGGTGCGCGAACCCGACTCCCATGCCCAACTGCACCCCGACCAGGGCCGGCGACGCCGGCTTGAGCTCCAGCGTGATGTTCAGGCCGTGCTCCTTGAGCTCCCGGTTGAACCTCGCCGACTCGGCCTGCGCGTCCAGCACCCGGATCTTGAGCGTCTTGCCCTCGGTGGCGAAGGCCAACGCCGGCCCGAGCACGGGCTGCTGCCCGCCCTTCCCGTCCGGGACCTGGAGAACGCCGAAGGACAGCGCGGCCACCGTCGCCGCGGCAGCCAGTAGCGGCACGACCCGCCGCCGCTTCTTCCTGAGCACCGCGACCTGCGTGGTCGCGGTGATTCCGTCGAGGAGCTCGGCCCGGGATTCGGGACGGACGGCGTCGGCCGGATCGTCCGTCGCGACCGGGTCCAGGCGGCGGAGGAGATCAAGGGTGTGGTTGGTCATGACTGGTCTCCTCGGATCGAAACCGGGTGCGGGGTGTTGTCCAGCAGTCGCTCGAGGCGGCGGCGGGCGCGGTGCAGGCGAACCGTTGCGGCATTGCGCGAACACCCGAGCGCTGCACCGAGTTGGGTCGCGTCCAGGCCCTCCCAGGCGACCAGGGAGAGCACCTCGCGATCGGTCTCCGACAACTGCCGGAACGACTCGGCTGCATGGTGCAGTTCGGAAGCGGCAGGCTCCGCGGCCGGCGCGGTCCGCAGGTCATCGCGAAGGCGGTCGGCGAGGCCGTGGCGGCGGGTCTCACCGCGGTAGTGGTTGCTCAGGACCCGGCGGGCGACGCCGTACAGCCAGGGCAGTACCTCACCGTCCGGTACGCCGTCCAGCCGGCGCCAGGCGATCAGGAACGTCTCGGCCACCAGGTCGGCCGCGTCCGCACGGATGTCGAGCCGGCGGACGAAATAGCGCAGTACGTCGTCGTGGTGGCAGGCGAACAGGTCCTCGAAACGGGCTAGCCGGGGGTCCGGCGGAGACTCGGTCACGCGCCGGACCCCTCTCGTCAGCAAGTCGGTCATACCCGGTAGATGTCCGGGTATGACGCGTTCTTACCTCAAGGGTTGACGACGATGGGTGCACCGTTGGAGACGAGCGACCAGTCGACGGTGTGGAAGGCGGCCGGGTCGACCTCGCCGGTGGCGGTGACGTAGTCGATCATCAGCTGGCGGATCTCGACCTGACGGTTGTAGACGACGGGGGCCTTCGAAACGTGCGGGAAGTTGCCGCCGCCGGACTGGCGGTAGTTGTTCACCGCGACGACGAACTGCTGGTCGTCGGTGACCGGAGCGCCGTCGTACTGGAGGTCGAGGATGCGGCTGCCGACGGGCTTGGCGATGTCGATCTTGTAGGTGAGCGGCTTGGTCAGGCCGCCCATCACGTCGTAGTTGTAGTCCGGCGTGCCCGACGGCGCGGTCGCCGTCGGGGCGTTGGTGACATCGCCGGAGGCGAACGGGCCGGTGCCGCTGACCTGCTTGTAGTACTGCGCGGAGAACTCCAGGTACGCCTTGATCTGGACGCCGGTCATCGTCACGCCGAGCAGGGTGTTGTCGAAGATGTAGAGCCCGGCCACGTCGCGGACCGAGACGTCACCGGCCGGGATGTTGGCCGCCCGGTTGAACGGCGCGGCGATGGCCAGCACCGGCAGCGCGGCCTGCGGCGTACCGGCGAGGGCCTTCGAGACCGCGTCGGCCTGGACGAAGTTGATGAAGTCGAGCGCGGCGGTGTCCTCCCAGGGCGCGGTCGCCGCGGACATCGCCTGCTTGCTGGTGCCGATCTTCGAGTTCACGTAGCCGACGACGGTGTCGTGGTCCTTCTGCAGGACGTCGACGACCTTCGGGTCGGCGGCGACGGTGTTGGCGTTCAGGACCTGGCTGTGCCGGCTGACCACCTTCCACTGGCCACGGACGTGCTGCAGGTCGAGATCGATCACGGACAGCCGCATGCCCCACTTGAGCGGCTCGGTCAGTACGACCTGCTCGCCGGTGACCTTGTTCGTCACCAGCCGCTCGGGGATCTCCTGGTGCGCGTGTCCGACCAGTACGGCGTCGATGCCGGGAACCGTCTCGGCCATCAGGACCGATGCGTTCTCCGGGACCGGCAGCGCGTCGCCGTACGACGAGGAGAGGTCCATGCCGGAGTGGGCGGAGACGATCACGATGTCGGCGCCGGCCTTGCGGACCCGCGGGACCCAGAGCTTGGCCAGCTCGACGATCCCGCCGAACTTCACCTTGTTCTCGACGTTCGCCTTGTCCCAGATCGCGATGCCGGGGTTGGTCAGGCCGAGGATGCCGACCGTGATCGGCGCCCGGCCGGGCACGTGCACCCGCTTCAGCACGTACGGCGGGAAGACCGGCAGGCCCGTGGTCCAGTCCTGCGCGTTCGCGCCGAGGAGCGGGAACCTCAGCTGGCGCTGGAACCGGCGGAGAATGTCCAGGCCGTAGTTGAACTCGTGGTTGCCGAGCGCGGCGGCGTCGTACCCGATCGCGTTCATCGCAGCGGCCATCGGGTGGAGGTGCCCGCCTGTGATGGGCTCGATCTTCGCGAAGTGGTACGCCAGCGGGGTGCCCTGGATGGTGTCGCCGGCGTCGACCAGCAGCGGTCGCGGGGCATGCCGGTCCTTGGCAACCTTCTCCCGGAACGCGGTGACGAGGGTGGAGATCTTGGCCAGACCGATGTCGTTGTGCGCGGAGTCGTCGTACTCGGCGTTCTTGAAGTAGTCCCAGTTGAAGACGTTGCCGTGCAGGTCCGTGGTGCCGAGCACGCTCAGCCGCACGGTCTTGTCGTGGCCGTGACCGCTGCCGGCGTACGCCGGGGCCGCCTGGAAGCCGGCCGCCGCCAGCGCCGCCGCCGCGCCACCGATCGCTGTCCGCCTGGTCACTGTGGTCCGCCCGTTGTCGTTCATGGTCCGCCTCACGCGTCGTTGGGTCTGGCACTCGACACCTTACGTGCGACCCGATGCGGAGATGGCCCTCCCCGTGGGAGAGGATGCAGCTCATGACCAAGCCGCCCGGCAAACTGCTGCCGTTGGTCGCCGCCTTGCTCTGCGGTGCCGTTCTCGCCCAGGCCGCCCAGCCTTCCGACGTACCCGTGTCGTCGTCCTCGCCTGCCGTCCGCACGATGGCCGCGGGCCCGCTGAGCCGGAGTCCGTTCGCGGCCAAGCCGGCCGCACCGGGACCGAAGCGCCAGGGGCAGCCGTCGACGCACACCAGACAGTCCGTCGACGACTGGAACCTGGCCAAGCACGGCAAGGTGCTGTACCTCACGTTCGACGACGGGCCGCATGCCGGCTGGACGCCGAAGGTGCTGGAGATCCTGCGCAAGCATCACGCCAAGGCGACGTTCTTCGTGCTCGGCGCCGAGGCCGCCAAGCGACCCGACCTGGTCGAGCAGACCCGCGCGGCCGGTCACCACATCGGCAACCACACCTGGGACCACCCGATGCTGACCCGGCTGCCGGCCGCGAAGATGCGCCAGGAGATCTTCTCCGGGGTGGCCTCCAAGTGCTTCCGGCCGCCGTTCCGCGACACCAACGCGAAGGTCGAGGCGACCGCCAAGGCCAACCACCAGCGCCAGGTGCTCTGGGACGTCGACACCAACGACTGGAAGAAGCCCGGCGCGGCCGCGATCGAGCACGCGATCCTGATCGGCGCCCGCCCCGGCGCCATCGTCCTGATGCACGACGGCGGCGGCAACCGCGCCCAAACCGTCGCCGCCCTCGAGCGAGCCCTCACCAAACTCCAGCGCCAGGGCTACACCTTCCACGCCCTCCCCTGCTGACCTACTGCCGTACGGCGGCCTTCCCGCCTGAGTAGTGCTGGAGGGCCTGGTCGATGACGTGGACCGGCTGGTCGAGAGCTTTGACGAGGAACATGCCGATGGGGTGCAGCAGCGGGCTGGGCTTGACCACGGCCCGTACGGCGGGTTGGTCGAGGCCGCGAACGCCCGCCGTGGTGGCGCCGACGCCGGGCGCGAGGCTCAGCTCGAGCATGTACTGACCGAAGAGCTTCTTCTGCCGGAACCCGTGGACGGTCGCCCACGGAAGCATCACCGGGTAGCCGGCGCCGTCGCAGGCGAGCTCGAGCCCCCGCTCGGTCATCCGCATCGCGACCGGCTGCAGCGGGAAAGCGGCGTACCAGCGCTGTCGCTCGGCATCGAGCCGGAGCGCGAAGAAGGTACTGACCACCAGCGGCAGCATGGCCAGAATCAGCAGTACGGCGAACGGCCACAGGCCGGAGTAGCGCATCGTGATCAGCACGTAGACCGCGCCGATGATGCCGATGGCACCGATCGCCAGCGTCGCCCAAGCCCCCCGGCGCAACACCGTGCTGACGATCTCACGCCGCCGCATCACCGCCTGCCGATCCACCCCGACGACGAACCCCGCCTCCTCGCTCATCCGGTAAGAATCCCATCCCACCGGCCCACCCCCGACATCCCCCACCACCTTGAGCACCGTTCACCCACAGATCCCCCCGCGAAACCGCCACCGGATGCCCAAAGGTGGGTCGCCTCCTCTTTGTGCACGAGATCCGACTTTGTGCACCCACCAGTCAGTTTCGTGGGCACCACGTGGTTGGTGGGTGCACAAAGTTGAGCTGGGTGCACAAAGAGCAGCGTGGGTTTTGGGGGACGGAGGGCTGCTCTTTGGGAGCGAGGTGGCGAGGGGGTGGGATGGCGAGGGGTGAGGTGGCGAGGGGGTGGCGTGAGGTGGCGAGGGGATGTTAGGGGTGGAGGCGGCGGCCGGCCCAGGTCCACGCGTAAACGCCGTCGTCTACTGCTCGGCCGCCTTCGCCTAGCTCCAAGGGGCGGAAGGTGTCGACCATGACGGCTAGTTCCTCGAAGCGTTCGGCGCCGAGGGAGGCCTCGATCGCGGACGGCTGCGGGCCGTGCGCGTAGCCGCCGGGGTGCAGGGAGATCGAGCCGAGACCGATGCCGGACCCCTTGCGGGCCTCGTAGTCGCCGCCGCAGTAGAACATCACCTCGTCGGAGTCGACGTTCGAGTGGTAGTACGGCACCGGCACGGACAGCGGGTGGTAGTCGACCTTGCGGGGCACGAAGTTGCAGATGACGAAGTTGTAGCCCTCGAAGACCTGGTGCACGGGTGGCGGCTGGTGGATCCGCCCGGTGATCGGCTCGTAGTCGCTCACGTTGAACGTGTACGGGTAGAGGCACCCGTCCCAGCCGACCACGTCGAACGGATGCGTCGCGTACGTCATCCGGCTGCCGACGATCCCGCTCGGACCGTGGCCGCGGTGCTTCACCAGCACCTCGACATCCGTCCCCTCGACGGTGAACGGCTCGGTCGGTCCGTGCAAGTCCCGCTCACAGTACGGCGAGTGCTCCAGGAACTGCCCGTACCGCGACAGGTACCGCTTCGGCGGTGCGATGTGCGAGTTCGCCTCGATGCAGTACGCGTGAACGCCGTTCGGACCGGGCAGCCAGCGATGCGTGGTGGCGCGCGGGATGATCACGTAATCGCCCTCGACCGCGTTCAGCACCCCGAAGACCGTCTCGACCGTGGCGGTGCCCTTCTCGACGTACACGCACTCGTCGCCGATGGCGTTGCGATAGTACGGCGAGGGCTGGTCGGCGACGACGTACGAGATCCGGACGTCACCGTTGCCGAGCACGAGTCGCCGGTGCTCGACGACGTTGGTCGCCGAGGCGTCCGTGAACAGGTCGTGGAGTTTGAGGTGCCGCGGCGTCAGCGGGTGGTTCGCAACCGTCGCCAGGTCGGGCAGCTCCCAGATCTGGGAGTCGACGATCGCCGACGGGACCCCGGCGTGGTAGAGCAACGACGAGTCCGACGAGAACCCCTCCTCGCCCATCAGCTCCTCGTAGTACAACGCGCCGTCGGCGTTCCGGAACTGCGTGTGCCGCTTGGGCGGAATCTCCCCGACCTGCCGGTAGAACGTCATTTCTCAGACTCCCGAGTACGATAATCGAACGCTTGCGTCCGCTTACCGAAAGCATCCGTTAGGCTCGGAGCCATGTCAACCGTCCCTGCCCTGTACCGGCACCTGGTCGACGACGCGGCGATGTTCCCACCCGGCGAGCTCCCGCTGATCGAGGCCGTCACTGCCCACCGCGCGCACCGCAGCGCGCCGTACGCCGATCTGGTCGGTCCGTTCGTGTGCACCGACGACGACCTGATGAAGGTCGCCGAGGCCGCCGCGCGCACCGGCGGCGACCCGCTTCGGGTCTCGGTGGTGATCACCGGCGGCGCCGGCGCGATCGAACCCGCGGTGCGCTGGTCCGAGCGCTCCCCCGACATCGAGCTGGCCGCCGTCGAGGTGCGGTTGCGGGACGAGGGTGACCTGAGCCGGAACGCGCTGCGCGTGGTCCGGGCCGCCGAGGACTGCATCGACGACCAGACCGTGTACGTCGAGACCGGGCTGGACGGCGCCTGGGAGCAGGCGCTCGGCACGATCGCCGAGGCCGGGTACGCCGCCAAGCTGCGGACCGGCGGTCTCGACGCCCACCTGTTTCCGTCGGCCGACCAGGTGGCGACGTACATCACCCGCTGCCTGGACGTCGAGGTGCCGTTCAAGTGCACCGCCGGCCTGCACAACGCGGTCGCGCACACCGATCCGGCCACCGGCTTCGAACACCACGGTTTCCTGAACGTGCTGCTCGCCACCCGAGCGTCGCTCGACAGCGCCTCTCACGACGAAGTGGTGCAGCTGCTGCAGTGGCGCGACAGCCTCGAGCTGGTCGCGCGGGTGCGTGAGCTGACCGAGGACCAGGCGGCGAGCACGCGGCGGTGGTTCCACTCGTTCGGCTCCTGCAGCATCGACGAACCGCGTGCCGATCTGAACACCCTGAACCTGACGGAGGACCTGTGAGCACGTTCGGCCCTGACACTCTGCCCCTCGGCGTCTTCCGGCGCGGTGACGAGCAGCCGCGGGTCGGCGCCGCACTCGGTGAGCAGGTCATCGACCTGACGTCGCTCGGTCTCTCGGACACCTTCGCGCAGCCGACGCTGAACGCGTTTCTCGCGCTCGGCCGCCCGGCCTGGACGGCAATCCGCGCCGAGCTACTCGAACTCGTTCGCAGCGACGCGGTCGAACCGCACCTGATCCCGCAGTCCGCGGTGACCATGCTGCTGCCGTTCGAGGTCGCCGACTACGTCGACTTCTACGCCTCCGAACAGCACGCGACGAACCTCGGCCGGCTCTTCCGCCCCGATGCCGAGCCCCTGCTGCCGAACTGGAAGCACCTCCCGGTCGGCTACCACGGACGGGCCGGCACGGTCGTTGCCAGCGGCACCGACATCGTCCGCCCGTCCGGTCAGCGCAAGGCGCCCGACGCCGCCGTACCGACGTACGGGCCGTCGCAGCGGCTCGACATCGAGGTCGAGCTCGGGTATGTCGTCGGGTCGCCGTCCACGCTCGGCAAACCGGTGCCGGTCGAGGACTTCCGCGAGCACGTGTACGGCGTGGTGCTCGTGAACGACTGGTCGGCGCGCGACATCCAGGGCTGGGAATACGTGCCGCTCGGGCCGTTCCTCGGCAAGTCGTTCGCCACCTCGATCTCGCCGTGGGTGGTCTCGCTCGACGCACTGGAAGCCGCGACGGTCCCGCTGCCGAAGCAGGACCCGCAAGTGCTTCCCTACCTCGACAGCCCCGACCTGGTGAACTACGACATCACCTTCGAGGTCCGCATCAACGGGCACCTGGTCAGCACGCCGCCGTACCGGGACATCTACTGGTCGCCCGCGCAGATGCTCGCCCACATGACCGTGAACGGTGCCTCCGTTCGCACGGGTGACCTCTACGCCTCCGGCACGGTCAGCGGCACCGAGCGGGACCAGCTCGGCTCGCTGATCGAGCTCACCAAGGCGGGCCGCGAACCCATCACCGTCGACGGCAAGGACTACACGTTCCTCCAGGACGGCGACGAGGTCAGCATCACAGCACGCGCCGGCGACCTCGACCTCGGCGAGGTGACCGGCCGGATCACCTCGGCGGTCAGCTGAGCAGGAGCGCGGAGTCCCAACCGGTTCGGGGCGGAGCGGTGTAGGCGGCGAGGGCCAGCGCAATACCGGCTGCGCCCTCCATCAGGCCGGGCAGGTCGAGCGAGAGGTTCGCGATCGGCTGGTGATAGCGATAGCCGAACGGCGTGGCCGGATCGAACCGCTCGACCAGACCGGCGGCGATCTCGTCGGCGGCCTGCCCGAAGCCCTCACCGGGGTGCGCGCGGTCGAACAGCGTGCACAGGTAGAGCATCCCGGCCCAGCCGTGGCAGAGCGCGTCGTCCGTGATCCCCCACTGCGCGCGCGGTCTGGTGAGCAGGGAGCGGAACGCGTCCAGGCCGGCAGCCGACCAGTCCGGCCGATTCATCGCGACCGCCGCGAAGTCCAGCGCGCGGGCGATCGCCGGAGCGCCGTAGCACCAGGAGGCGCGGGCCGGTTGGGGAGCGGCGGCCGCAGCGCGGTCGGCGTAGTAGGCCAGTGGCAGGTAGGCGGTCCAATAGTGGCCCCAGGCATCTTTCTCCCGCCAGGCCAGCAGCCAGTCCGCCATCGATTCGATGGCCTCCGCCTGACCATCGACGCGAATGCCTGCCGACCACGCGAGTGACAACAGAGCCAGCGGCCCCGGGGTTCCATGCGCAAGACCGAAGTTGACCTGACCTCGCGCGAACTCCGGTCCGACCGCCGTCTTCGTCGTTCCGTCGAACCACCAGCCCGGGACCTGGATGCCGTCGACAACGACCGGCTCCCGCAACGACGACAAGCTCGTCAGCACTTCGCGGAGTACGTCGTACTGCTCACGCGCCAGCAGATACCGGCCAACCCCGCTGAGGCCGCTCACCACATCGACGACACCCGCACACGTCGGCACGCCGGCCTCCCGCGTCGCGGCCTGAACGCTGACAAGCCAGCGGGCGTGCTCGATCATCCGCCCATCGAGCCGTTCCAGCATGCCCGCATAGTCGCCGGGCTCATGCGCGGCGAGCCGGGTCGCCGTCGCCAGCGCCCCAAGTCCTTCCAGCGGACCGTCGACGCTACTCCCCCGAGTCGCGACAACCGTTCGCTGCAGGTACTCGTGGGCCACCTCGCGCTCGCCGA
The DNA here is from genome assembly GCF_040605415.1 of Kribbella sp. NPDC005582. NCBI lineage: Bacteria > Bacillati > Actinomycetota > Actinomycetes > Propionibacteriales > Kribbellaceae > Kribbella > Kribbella sp. NPDC005582. The sequence goes on along the minus strand of NZ_JBEXCU010000002.1, from coordinate 841,077 downwards.
GCTCGGAGAACAGGACCGCCAGCGCGCCGGGACCTCGCGTGAGCGTCGACGGATCCCACGGCGGGCAACGGAGCTCCGCGACGTCGATGACCTCGCCGTTGGCCGTCGTCGCGGCGATCACTGCCTCCGGATCGCGCAGACGATCGGCCAATTCAGCGATGATCGCGGCGGCGTCGTTGGTCATCGGCCGTGCCTCCTTCGGTCGAGTTCACGACGCAGCGCCGCCCGAAGCAAGCCGTACGCACGGTTCTCAGCCGAGCGATCCATCCCTAACAGCCGGTTGGAGTGCAGATGCAGGATGCTCATCACCGCCTGCTTATTGCGCTCGACAGCCTCCCCGTACGCGCGAGCTACGGGAGCTCGTTGCCGCCAGCAATCGAGTGACCGAAACTCCTTCTGTAGCTGGAGAAACGCCGTCCGCTCGGCCACCGGTACGTCGTTCGACAGCGCGATCGGATAGGTGTCGACGAACCACTGCTCGAGGTCGCCGAAACTCCGCAGCAGGTCGAGCTGGTTCAGCGCGGTCAGCGACTCGATCGGCATGTTCAGTTGCCCGCGGGATCGCTGTTGCAGTTGGTCGACGACCGCACGACTGTCCGCGCAGAACAAGTCCTCAGCCGCCGCGAGGACCTCGGGACCGCCGTACCGGACGGTCTCGGGCTCGTACTCGTCCAGGACCATCGTGCGGATCAGCCCGGCGTCGGCAACCTCGCGAGCCCAGTCGTGCAAGATCGCGGGATCGCCGTGCTGGAAGCGCAGGCGCAGGTGCGCGTCGGGGTCGGCGTACCGGAGGAAGAACCAGCGGTCGACGTTCATCCGCTCGACGAGCCGGCTGACCGGCCCGGCCAGGAAGGCGTCGTGCAGGTCGGACATCAGGTAGACCTTGGCGTAGAGCCATTCGCCGCCCGGCAGATGCCTGATCCTTGTCGCGGTCGCGGTCTTCCACGACGGATTCGGCGGCACGGCCTCGCGCTGGGCAGTCGAGACGATCGGTACGACGAGTTCGTTGGCATGACCGCCGGTCACGCCGAGACCGACGCCGTACTGTGCGGGGGTCTCGCTGACCACCGACGACGGTTCCTTGCGCAGTTGATCGCGGAACAGCCGGCGGTGCAGCGGGACACGGAGATCGAGGTCGAGGTGGTGGTCGAAGACCGTTACCCGGACGACGTCCGGCACTTGCCACCGATCCCGCCAGCGATCGAGGACCGCGTCCCACGTGTCAGGGCCGGCTCCTGACAAGGCGGGATCCGCGCGCCACAAGGCCGGAGCGAGAATCGTCCGGCCCGAACGGACCCGAGGAAGTCTCGGCAGGACAGCCAGCCTGCCCCACTGCCACGGCGTCCAGAACCGGCGACCGGCCAGTCCGACCGCAGCCAGGAAGCGGGCTGCGTTGGGCGCGGCGTCGACGATGTTGATCATGTTCGGCCGAACGACAGACAGCTCACGGCCGAGCTTGGTCGACAACAGGTAGAGGCGCTCGCCGGTCGTGCCGACGGCAACATCCCGGACGTCGATCACGGTAGGGTCCTCGGGGTCGGCGAAGGTGCCGACCGAGAGGAGGTGCGGCAGCAACCGGGGTTCGCGCAGCACGTTGCCGAAGCGCGGCTCGAACGGCTGGAACTCCAGCTGCACCGGCAACGGGCCTGCGGCTGTGCCGGGCAGACCGGACGACGGATCCGTCGCTGCGCCGAGCAGACCGGACAGCTCGTCCTCGAGACCGAGCATGCTCGCGAACCGGCCGAGCATCGCCCCGGCGGCGATCGATCCGCTGGTTGCCGACAGCAAGAAGTCACCGCGGTCGACCGCTGCCGCCGAGTCGGCGAACAGTTGCGCGCACAGGTCGAGCGAGTCTGGCGGCCGGTCGTCCGACGTACCGGCGAGCTGGTCGATCAGGGCATCGTCGAGGACCAGCTCCTCCTCCGTGAGCGCGGCGGCGAGGATCTGGTCGCGCGCTTCGGAGTGGGTCGCGGCCGCGCGCGCACCGGCGCGCTCGCCGAAGGGGATGCGGTAGCCGGCCGGCGGACCGAGCCCAACATGCGGGTCGAGCAGCTCCAGCACCGGAACCACTCGATCGGTGCCGTAGCGATCGAGGAACTCGAGATGGTACGCCGCAAGATCAGGCAGACCGTCTCCCGGCGGAGACAGCCGCCAGAGCACCTCGGCGGCCCGCGCCGCCTCCGCCGCGACCTCCTGCGGCAGCTGCAGCTCCACATCCATCCGGAGATCGACCTGCACGGTTCCGGTGGCGGCCTTCGGCCGGTGTTCGGGGAGCAGGATCTCTCGATCCAGAAGCTGGCGGAGGATCTGGTCCGCATCGTCGGCCGTCGCGTCCGGATGCGCGGCCACGAGCTGATCGCGGAGTACGACGTACTCGATCGGACGCCGCGCGGCGGTGCGGATCAGGCGGACGATCGGTGAGTCAGCGATGGAAAGTTGACGCCCAGGACGGTCGCCGCCGAGCTTGCGCAGGTACTGCAGGACAATCCGATCGCCGCGGACCTCGGCGAGATTGTTCAGCACGACTCGCTCGGGCAACTCGGTACGCCGCTGCTCGAACAGCCAGCCGGAGTCCGGGTGCACGACCCGGGCGTGCTCGGTGCCGACCCGGACCTTCGTCGATGCTCCGAACCGCACCGGCGCCACGCCGGCCATCAAGCCGAACGGGGTCGGCCGTCCGGTCACTCGCAACAGGTAGCGCGACGAGGCGAGGACGGCTCGCTCCAGCTTGCCGCGGTCGGGCACTGCCCCGCCGGCCAGCAGCTTGCTGACCGCAGTGGCCAGGGAGGGGCTGGAGAGTTCGATCGCCTCGCGGAGCGACTCGTCGGCGTACAGGCCGGCGAGGTAGTCGCGGAGCTGCGCAACCGTGGCGGCGTTCGGGTCGGGCGCCGTTCGCGTGGGTGCTGCGGCGGCAGCTGGTGCGCCTGCCAGCCGCAGCACCGCGAACGCGCCGGGCCTCAGCAGCAGGGGACGCACGCGGCGATACCGACCGCGTAGGTGTTCCTGGTGCCAGGCGTCAGGCCGCTCTTCTCGTCCACCTCGCGCGCATCCTCGGGTCGGCCGGGGCGGGTCAGGGACGGGTCGGAGGCGGGTACGACGTCGATGTCCAGCTCGAATGCGGTGAGGCTCATGGTGGTGACCCTTCGCTCGGAACGCGTAGCCGGTCGGCTACGTACCGCGATAGCTAAACACCGTCGCGGGAAGCTTTCAACCGTTGTCCAGGTGGACAACGGCAAAAAATATTCCACGGCCGATGCGGTCTAGACTTGTTCATAAGTGTTCGTTTCTCTTGACTAGCTTGCGCTTACGTGCGAACTTGCTGCGCATGAAACGTTCAGTGGGGTGTGGAGTACTGCTCGTCGCTGGGGTGCTCACGGTGCCGACGGGAGCGCAGGCCGCGGATGACCTGACGCTTCGGTCGCCGGAGCTCACGGTCACGGTGGGGGCCGACTTCCCCCGCGTGATCAAGTACGTCGACAACGCGTCCGGCCAGGCGCTGGGCGGCCGGGCCGAGCCCTTGTCGGCGGTCACGATCGACGGAGTCGCGCGAACCGCGCACCTGTCCGGTCCACCGACGATCAGCGGCGGGACGGCGTCGTACAAGCTGGCCTTCGACGCGCTGCCGGGTGTGGAGCTCGACGCGAGTCTGAGCGTCGCCGGACGGGTCACGACGTTCCGGATCGACGCGGTCCGCGACACCGAGACCAGCCGGGTGCACACGATCGACATCCCGGACCACGATCTGGTGTCGGTGGCGAGTACGGATGCCGGCGCGACCACCGCCTTCACCACGCTGGATCCCGACTCCACCCGGACCGCGGACAAGATCGCCCCGGTCACCGGTACGACGCCCGCCGACGCCGCCGCGGTGGGAGCGACGTACGCGTTCGTGAACACCAGTGGGCTGGCGGCGGGGATCGAGTCGAACTCGGTCTACGACAAGCCGGCCGGGCAGTCCGTCGACGACGGTGCCCGGTTCTGGCACCGCGCCCGGAAGGGGACCGACGGGAGTACCCGGGTCGGCGTCTGGAGTGGGCAATGGACCTATCGCGCGGACACCTCGCCGTACCCGGAGCCGTTGCCGTGGGCAAAGGTTGTCGTGACCCCGGACGCGAACCAGGACCAGACCGTCGACTGGCAGGACGGCGCGATCGCGTTCCGCTCGATCATGACCGAGCCGAAGGGCGGCGACCAGGTCAAGAACCGCGTGATCACCCACATCCCGTTCAACTTCGCGAGCCAGGCATCGCATCCGTTCCTGCGGACGCTGGACGACGTCAAGCGGATCTCGCTGGCCACCGACGGGCTCGGGCAGCTGGCGATCCTGAAGGGCTACGGCTCCGAGGGTCACGACTCAGCGCATCCGGACTACGGCGGCAACTACAACATCCGCGCCGGCGGGCTGGCCGATCTGAACAAGCTGCTCCAGCAGGGCAAGAGCTGGAACGCCGGCTTCGGCGTCCACGTGAACGCCACTGAGTCCTACCCGGAAGCCAACGCGTTCAGCGAGGATCTCGTCGACAAGAGCGCCAAGGGCTGGAACTGGCTGAACCAGAGCTACTACATCAAGCAGCGTCCTGATCTTGCCTCGGGCAACATCATCAAGCGGTTCCAGCAGCTGCGCGAAGAGACCGACAAGAACCTGCAGGAGCTGTACATCGACGTCTACTACCAGTCCGGCTGGCTGGCCGACGGCCTGACCCGGCAGCTCGGCGACCAGGGCTGGCAGATCGCCACCGAGTGGGCCGACCGGCACGAGCGCACCTCGCTCTGGTCGCACTGGGCCAACGACCTCGACTACGGCGGCCCGACCAACAAGGGCCTGAACTCGCAGATCATCCGGTTCGTCCGCAACCACGAGAAGGACGTCTGGAACAACGACCCGATCCTGGGTCAGGCCAGCCTGGTCGAGTTCGAGGGCTGGACCGGCGAGGTCGACTGGAACAAGTTCTACGCCAACATCTGGCAGAAGAACCTGCCGGCGAAGTTCCTGCAGCAGCAGAAGATCACCGACTGGAACACCGGTGCGATCAGCTTCACCGGCGGCGTTCGCGGCGCGGTCGAGGACGGCAAGCGCACCCTGTACGTCGGGAACGCGAAGGTGCTCGACGGCGACAAGTACCTGCTGCCGTGGGACGGGAACAAGAAGCTCTACCACTACAACCCGGCCGGCGGCCGCAGCACCTGGCAGGTCCCGGCCGCGCTCGCCGGAGTCCCGTCGTACGGCGTCTACAAGCTCACCGACACCGGCCGCGTGAAGGTCGGGACTGTCCGCGCCACGCGTGGCTCGGTGACTCTCGACGCGGCAGCCGGTCAGCCTTACGTGCTGTACCCGATCGCCGCGCCGGCCCCGAAGCCGGCGAAGTTCGGTGAGGGCACCCATCTGCAGGACCCCGGCTTCAACGCCGGCAATCTGAACGCGTGGAACGCGGGTGGCGGCGCGACGATCGACACGCTGGCGAACGGGCAGCACGTGGCCTCGCTCGGGACGCGTTCGTCGTCACTGCGGCAGTCGATCACCGGGCTGATGCGCGGCAAGACCTACAGCGCCTCGGCGTGGATCGAGGTCGAGCCCGGCAAGTCCCGCCCGACCACGATCAGCGTCGATGGTGTGCGCAACACCGTCGTACGGTCGACCGCGAAGAACCAGGTCGCTTCGGACGACAAACAAGGCGCCTTCTATCAGCGGGCCCGCGTGGTGTTCACGGCCAAGGGATCGACCGCCGCGCTGAGCATCGGGGCATCGGCCGGTACGGCGAAGGTGCGGATCGACGACGTCCGGGTGGTGGAGACCACGAAGACCACTACCGAAAGCTTCGAGAACGTCGACCAGGGCTGGGGACCGTTCGTGAAGGGTGACGCCGGTGGCGTGACCGATCCGCGCACCGTGCTCGCGCGCAAGCACGCGCCGTACACGCAGGCCGGGTGGAACGGGAAGCTGGTCGACGACGTACTGGACGGTGAGTGGTCGCTCAAGTCGCACGAGGAGAACGAGGGACTCGTCTATCGGACCGCGCCCTGGGCGGTGAACTTCCAGCCAGGACACAAGTACAAGGTCAGCTTCGACTACGCGAGCGGCCGGGCCGGGCAGTACGCCTGGGTGCGTGGCGTGGATCGACCGGACTCGGTCGAGGTGAAGGCGACGCCGATCGGTGAACAGCGGTCCAAGGCGGCGTTCAGCCAGGAGTTCGTGGCCGGCTGCGGCGGCGACACCTGGGTCGGGCTGCGCAAGTTGACCGACGGCGGCGACCAGACCGACTTCATCATCGACAACTTCGCGGTGACCGATCTCGGCGCAACGTCGGAGCCGGCCGACTGCACCTCGGTGGCGGTCACCGGTACGAGTGGATTGGTCTCCGGTGAGGCGAACACGATCACGACCTCGTTCACGAACAACGATGTGGTTGCCGTTGACAACATCATGCTCGGCCTCACCGGCCCGGCCGGATGGACGATCACTCCGACCTCACCGGCGACGTACACCTCGGTTGCGGCCGGGGCCACCGTGAACACGACGTGGGACGTCACGCCCCCGGCCGGCACTACCGAAGGCAAGTACGTGCTGACGGCAACGGGCGGTCAGTCTGTGGCCACCGCGGAGGCGACGGTGTTGCCGCCGGGGATCGTGCCGCAGTCGCGGATCAAGGTCGCGGACGTGAGCAGCGAGGACGTCGGCACCGGTGGCGCGGCGACCGCGGCCCTGGACGGAAACCCCAGCACCCTCTGGCATTCCGCGTGGTCCGAGGTCAGCACTCCGGCGACCTTCCCGCACCACTTGACCCTCGACCTGGGGTCGACGTACCAGGTGAACGGGCTCAGCTACCTGCCCCGGCAATCGGGAACCAACGGAATGTTCAAGGGCTACGAGATCTACGTCAGCGCCGACGGACAGACCTGGGGTACGCCGGTCGCCACCGGCCAGTTCCCGAACTCCATCGCGGTCCAGCGGGTCGACTTCCCCGCCGTCGCCGGCCGCTACGTGAAGTTCGTCGGCACAAGCTCCCTGAACGGCGCAGTCTTCGGCTCCGCCGCCGAGCTGAACGTGTACGGCACGCACTAGTCAAGACAACAGGCGGCGCCTGGCTCCTCCCCGAGAGGCCAGGCGCCGCTGGTGTTTTCAGATCACTTGGTGATCGTGACGGCGACCGCGGCGCTGGCGGTCTTCGCGGTGACGACGCGGAACTTGTTCACGCCGGTGCGGCCGCTCTGGACCCAGACCGAGTAGGTGCTCTTCGCGGTGACCTTGGTGGTGGCCGGGAAGTTGACCCACTTGCTGTTCTCGAGGCGCTGGACCTGGACGACCGTGTTCTTGGCGATCCCGGTGGTCTTGCCGCTGAAGGAGACCTTCGCCCAGGCCTTCGCGGTGGTCTTGTCGGCCTTGATGGTCACCGACTTGGCGACGGCGGGCTGGGTGGCCGCGACCGGCTTGGGGCCGGCGGCGTTGGCCTGCAGTGCGCCGGCGACGCCGAAGCCGGTGGCGGCCAGGGCGAGACCCGCGACGGTGGCGGCGGTACGGCGGACGAACTGCGAACGGTTGCGCATGATGTTAGTTTTCCCCTCGTTGTCCAGGCCCTCGGTGAGCCTTTCACTCCAGGAGACGCCCGGACTCGGCGAGAGGTTGTGTTAAGACTTCGTCACAGCCGAAATCCCTGCCTGTGCTGGGGAATTCAGTCGTCGCTCTCGAGGGCCGGGAGCACCAGCCGGGCCAGCGCGCCGCCGTCCGGCGCGGTGCCGTAGGTGAGCTCGGCGCCGAGCACCTTGGCGTGGCCGGCCGCGATGGTGAGGCCGAGACCATGGCCGACGCCCCGCTCGGCCATCCCGGAGCGGAACCGGCGGGGGCCCTCGGCAATCAGTTCCTCCGGATAGCCGTTGCCGTGGTCAACGACCTCGACGGTCCGGCCGGTCACCGTCACCTCGATCGGCGGGCGGCCGTGCCGCAGGCCGTTGACGATCAGGTTCGCCAGGATGCGCTCGATCCGGCGGGAGTCGGTCGAGACGGTCTCGTCCTTCCCGTTCAGGTGGACGACGACGCTGTCCGGCGCGAGCGACTGCTGCATCCGCAACCGGCCGACCGCCGAACCGACGAAGGCCCCGAGCCCGACCAGCTCCAGATCGGCTTGCTCCACGCCCGAATCGAACCGGGCGATCTCCAGCAAATCCTCGACCAAGCGCCGCAGCACCTTGGCCCGGTCCCGCACCAGCTCACTGGGCCGGCCGGGCGGCAGCAACTCCGCCGCGGTCGTGAGCCCGGTGACCGGCGTACGGAGGTCGTGGGCGACGTCAGCGGTGAACCGGCGCTCCGCCTCCAGCTGACCGCGCAGCGAACTGGCCATCGTGTCCAAGGCAGCGGCCAACGACGCCACCTCGTCCTTGCCGCGGCCGACCGCCTCGGTCGCCGACGCGTCCAGACCACCAGCGGCAATCTGGCGAGCCGTGCCCGCGACCGCGACGATCCGCTTGGACAGCCCGCCGGCCAGGATCACGCTGACCAGCGCGACCAGGCCGACCGTACCGAGGCCACCGAAGATGAGGGCGCGCTGCAGCGCCCGCATCGACTCGTCGGTGGTCTCGTAGTCCTGCACGATCGAAAGGATCTTGCCGTCCCGGACGGTGACCGCGGCCCACATCTTCGCGTTCGGCGACCCGGTCTTGAACGTCGCCCGCTTCCCGTCCCTGACCGCCGCCCGCAACTGCGGGGGCAGCTCCGGATCGTCCAGCTTCGACCCGAACACCGGGATCGTGGTCTGGTCGTAGCTCTGCGCCGCCAGCTGCACCCGCTCGTCGGCGAAGCTCCGCGTCCGGTCCAGCCGCGCCGACTGGGCCTGCGTGTAAACCGCCACGCAGAGCACCAGAATGGCGAGCGCCGAAACCAGCAGGAAGATCAGCCCGAGTTTGCCTCTCAGGCCCATGTCAGGCCCGGAGTTTGTATCCGAATCCGCGGACGGTTTCGATGCGGTCGGCACCGATCTTGGTCCGCAGACGCTGCAGGTGGACGTCGACGAGGCGGCCGTCGCCACCCCATTCGTAGTCCCAGACCCGCTGCAGCAGCGTGGACCGGCTGAGCACGACGCCCGGGTTGTTCGCGAACTCGATCAGCAGCTTCAGCTCCGTCGGCGTCAGCTGGACGGTCGCGCCGCTGCGCCGCACCTCGAGGGCTTCGCGGTCGAGCTCCAGGTCGCCGAACGACTCCACGCCGGAGCCCGCGGCCGGGGCCGGACGCTCGGGGTCGGAGACCGCCCGCCGCAGCACCGCGCGCAGGCGGGCCACCAGGACCTGGGTGTCGAAGGGCTTGGTGACGTAGTCGTCGGCCCCTGCCTCGAGCCCGAGCACGACGTCCAGCGCGTCACCGCGCGCGGAGACCATCACGATCGGGACCGTGCTGGTCTCGCGGATCCGGCGGCACACCGAGATCCCGTCCAGCCCGGGCAGCATGATGTCCAGCATCACCACATCGGGATGGATCTTCTCGAAACGCTCGATCGCCTCCAGGCCGTCCTCGGCCGTGGTGACGTCGTAGCCGTGCCGCTCGAGGGTCAACTGCGTCGCCTCACGGATCACCGCGTCGTCCTCGACCATGAGAATGCGCGCTGCCGGTTCTTCCGGTACCACGAACTTCAGTCTCCCTTTTGTCCCGTCGTGCTCACCCTGGTCATCTGCCGACCGTCCCAACGGTAGACCTCCACCTTGCGCCCGGAGGGGCAGCAGGGCTTGTCGTCCGCCTGGAAGTTTTCGGATTCGACCACCAGGTCGCCCTGGGGACTAGCGTTGATCGTCGGCTGGTCCACCTTCAGGCTCCAGATCCGCCGCGGTCCGGTCGGTTCGAGCGCGATCAGGAACACGCCGAACACGAACTTTTCCAGGGTGTGGATGTAGACGACCTGCTGGGGAACTCCGTTGTGCATAACATCAACGGTCGGACCCTGCCTGAGGCAACGCGAAATCACCGTACATTTCGCGAGCACTGTGCGCGCGTTCGGTTCGATGCCCTTGTCGGCGAGCAACTTTGTCCTGACCTGAGCCAGGGAGATCGCCGGTACGGGCGTTGTCCGGTAGCCGGGAGTGGTGGTCGCCGCGGCCGATGGCAGGGCCGGCGTCACCGACGTGGTGTCAGCCGGCTCCGCGCCCTCGACCCGCAGGCCGCTCCCGTTTCCACAGGAGGCCAGCAGGCCCAGCGCGGCCACGGCCGCGACGGCAGGGCCGAGCAGGCGCTGCATACGCATAGGGCGCCTCCTACCCGGCCTCATCGACGATTCCCCCCGGAGATTCAGACAACTACCTTCCATAGTGCTGGCCGCACGTCACATTCGACGGCCATGGACGTCCAATGGCCCCGGCAGTTCCGTTGCGGTTGGGTCACAGCTGTCAGCCCGCCACGACTTTGCCGGGATTCAGCAGATTTTCCGGGTCCAGCGCGGCCTTGATCGCCCGGTGCACATCGATCGCGACCGGACCGATCTCCTCGGCCAGCCAGGCTCGTTTCAGGACGCCGACACCGTGCTCACCGGTGATAGTGCCACCGAGCTCCAAGCCCACCTCCATGATCCGGTCGAACGCCACCTGCGCCCGCTCGGCCTGGCCCGGATCCGCCGGATCGAAGACCACCGTCGGGTGCATGTTGCCGTCACCAGCATGCCCGAGGACACCGACAGTAATGTCCAGCTCGGTGGCCAGCGCCTCGACCGCGCCGATGAAGTCGGCCAGCCGGGACCGCGGCACACAGACGTCGTCGATCATCGTCGTCCCGAGCTGGTCGAGCGCGATCAGCGCCGCCCGCCGGGCCTCCAGCAGCAGCTCCCCCTCGGCCGGGTCGTCCGCCTCGATGCACTCGATCGCGCCGTGGTCACGGCAGAGCTTGGCCACCGCGGCGACGTCGGCCGCGCCCGCCTCGCCGCCGGCGTCGGACTGGGCGATCAGCATCGCGGCCGCCTCGGTCGGCAGGTCCATCCGCTTGTACGAGTTCACCGCCGCGATCGTCGTCCGGTCCATGATCTCCAGCAGGCTCAGCGAGACACCGCTGCGGATGATCTCGACGATCGCCTCGCCGGCCGCGACACCGGAGCTGAACAGCGCCGCCATCGTCCGCGGCCGGGCGGCCTCCGGCCGCAGCGCAAGGGTCGCCTCGGTGATGATGCCGAGCGTCCCCTCGCTGCCGACGATCAGTTTGGTGAGGTCATAGCCGGCCACGCCCTTCACGGTCTTCCGCCCGGTGCGCAGGATCCGGCCGTCGGCCAGCACCACTTCGAGACCGAGCACGTAGTCGGTGGTGACGCCGTACTTGACGCAGCACAGACCGCCGGAGTTCGTGGAGAGGTTGCCGCCGATCGAGCAGAACTCCCAGCTGGACGGATCCGGCGGGTAGAACAGGCCCTGCTCGGCCACCGCCCGCGACAGCACCGCGTTGAAGACGCCCGGCTGCGTGACGACGTACCGGTCGATGGGCTCGATCGCGAGGATCTTGTCCATCTTCTCCAGCGAGATCACGATGCAGCCGTCGAGTGCGTTCGCCGCACCCGACAGCCCCGACCGCGCTCCTTGGGGAACCACCGGCACCCCGGCCGCGGCCGCGACCCGCACGGCTGCCTGCACGTGCGCCGTCTCCCGCGCCAGTACGACGGCAGCGGGCATCCCGGCCGGGCAGAACATGGCCCGGTCGTACCGGTAGCTCTCCATCCGGTCCGGATCCGTCACCAGCGCCTCGGGCGGTAGCACCCGGCGCAGCTCGTCGACCACCTCACTCATAGCTCTGAGCCTAGTGTTCCGAGGGGCGCTGTGCGCTGGTCACGGTGTCCGGATCAGCGGATGTACCCGGTGTAGTTCTTGCCGAGCTCCGAATAGCCGCCGCCGTAGTTCTGGTACTCGGCGCCGTAGGCACGGAAACTCGACCCGTTGGTGGATCTGATCTTCGGTGTCCGGCAGCTGCGCTGGCCGGTGACCACCTCGTCGTTGCCACCGCTGCTGTTGCAGCTCCACTTCTGGCCGTCGCGCCGGACCAGGAAGGCGTTGGCCTTCGCGTTGGCCGGCAGCGGCGAGTCCATCCGGACCTCGGCCCAGAACCGGGAGCAACTGTCCTTGAACACGTAGACCTTGCCCCAGCTGGGTGGCTGGTTGCCGCGCAGCATCGGCGCGCTGTCCTGACTCACGATCGAGCAGTTGGCCGCCTCGGCGGCCTGGGCCGGCACGGTGACGAGCGCGATCGCGCCCACCCCGGCAAGGCCCGCGGTGCTGAGCAGAATGCCCAGAGTCTTCATGGCGAAACCCTTCCTGAGCACACGCCCCGACGCGCGCTCAGGAACGCACACTACGCGAACAGCCCCTGCCTTGACAGTCATTCCGGTAATCGGACGGCGACACGCCGTACGCTGCGTGTCGCCGTGACCTGTTGCCACCGGCAAGCGTTAGAGGTGGCCGCGACTGGACGTCAGAGGTTGCCGCGACGCTCCTGCTCGCGCTCGATCGCCTCGAACAGCGCCTTGAAGTTGCCCTTGCCGAAGCCCAGCGAGCCGTGCCGCTCGATCAGTTCGTAGAACACCGTCGGCCGGTCGCCGAGCGGCTTCATGAAGATCTGCAGCAGGTAGCCGTCCTCGTCACGGTCGACCAGGATCTTGCGCTTCTGCAGCTCCTCGATCGGGACGCGGACGTGGCCGATCCGCTCCCGCAGCTCCGGGTCCTCGTAGTACGAGTCCGGGGTGTTGAGGAACTCGACGCCGTTGGCCCGCATGATGTCGACGGTGCGCAGGATGTCGTTGGTGGCCAGCGCGATGTGCTGCGCGCCGGCGCCGTCGTAGAACTCCAGGAACTCGTCGATCTGCGACTTCTTCTTCGCGATCGCCGGCTCGTTCAGCGGGAACTTGACCCGGTGGTTGCCGTTGGCCACCACCTTGCTCATCAGCGCCGAGTAGTCGGTGGCGATGTCGTCGCCGACGAACTCGGCCATGTTCACGAAGCCCATCACCTTGTTGTAGAAGGTGACCCACTCGTCCATCCGGCCGAGCTCGACGTTGCCGACCACGTGGTCGATCGCCTGGAACAGCCGCTTCGGGTGTCCCTCCGGCCGCACGACCTGGGTCTCGGCCGCCACGAACCCGGGCAGGTAGGGGCCGTTGTAGCGGCTGCGGTCGATCAGCGTGTGCCGGGTGTCGCCGTACGCCGCGATCGCCGCCCGGCGGATCGTGCCGTGCTCGTCGCTGACGTCGTTCGGCTCCTCGAGCACGATCGCACCCTGCTCGCGGGCGTGCTTGATGCACTTGTCGACGTCCGGAACCTCAAGCGCGATGTCGGAGACACCGTCGCCGTGCTTGCGGTGGTGGTCGTTGAGCGGGCTGTCCGGGGTGACCCCGCCGGTGATCACGAACCGGCCCGAACCGGCCTTCAGCACGAACGCCTTGTGGTCCTTGGTGCCGTGCTCCGGACCGGTGTACGCGACCAGGTCCATCCCGAAGGCCAGCTGGTAGTACTTCGCGGTCTGCGTCGCGTTGCCGACCACGAACACCACGGCGTCCATCGAGGTCACCGGGAACGGGTCGGTGCTCTCGTCGTACGGCACCAGGCCGACAAGCTGCTTGAGCTGGTCGAGGTCGAGATCGGCGTCGAGCTCTGCGGGGGTGAGGTCGGTGCTGGTCATGGGGCCTCCTGGAGTCGAAACAGTGAGCCGAGCCTCGCCGCAGGCATGCAGGTTGCGCAACAGTTCTCTGTTTCACTGATCAGGTTGACCAGTATGGTTGGGAGACGGCTGGACTATTTGGTCAGTCTGACCATCCTGGGAGGCGACATGTCGGTGGACGCACTCGACGCCCGGATCCTCGAGCTGTTCGCGGCCGAGCCACGGGTCGGCGTACTGGAAGCATCCCGCCGCCTGGGCGTCGCCCGCGGTACCGTCCAGGCCCGCCTCGACCGCCTGCACCGCGACGGCGTCGTCCGCGGCTGGGGCCCCGACATCGACACCACCGCCATCGGCTACCCCGTCACCGCCTTCGCCACCCTCCAGATCGAGCAAGGCTCCGGCCACGCCGGCGTCGCCGCCGCCCTCGCCCGCATCCCCGAAGTCCTCGAGGTCCACACCATCACCGGCGCCGAAGACCTCTGGTGCCGCATCGTCGCCCGCTCCAACGCCGACCTCCAACGCGTCATCGACCAGGTCGTGAAGGTCAGCGGCATCCAACGCGCCTCGACGGTCATCGCCCTAGCCGAACAAATCCCCCACCGAGTCCTCCCCCTGGTGAACGCCGCCACCCGCCCCACCCCCTGACCCGCGCACCACCCCCGCGGAGCCCGCCCTCGCAACACCAACGGATATCCGCTGGTATTGCCCCTTCTCCCGGTCGTATACGAGCCGAGAAGGGGCAAGCCGGACGGATATCCCCTCAAATGCACCTCAGGCGGCGGTGGGGGTTCGCGGTTGTACGGCGGATGGGTCAGGCGAGGCGTTTGGCTACTTCTACCGCGGCGCGGGCTACGCGGGGGCCGACGAAGTCGCGGTCGAGTTTGCCGAGGACGACGACGCCGATGGAGGCTTCGACGCCTGGTACGCCGAGGACCGGGGACGAGACGCCTTGGGCGCCGGCCTGGAGTTCGCCGGAGGTGACGACGAAGGGGCGGCCGGCGGGGTCGGGTTTGCGGCGGCCGGCCAGGATCGCCTTGCCGGCGGCGCCCTGGTCGAGGGCGTGCCGGGAGCCCATCCGGTAGGAGACGTGGAAGTCGGTCCAGGAGGGCTCGATGACGGCGATGGCCAGGGCTTCGTCACCGTCGGCGACGGTCAGGTGCGCGGTGGCGCCGGTGTCTTCCGCGAGGGAGCGCAGTACGGGGAGGGCGGCGTCGCGGAGGGTGGGCTGCACGCGGCGGCTGTAGTGGAGGACGGCCAGGCCTAGCCGGGCGCGGCCCTCGCTGTCGCGGCGGACCAGGCGGTGCAGTTCGAGGGTGTTCACCAGGCGGTAGACGACCGTCCGGCTGACCCGGAGCGCGGCCGCCAGCTCGGTGATCGAGAGACCGTCCGGCGCGTCCGCCAGCAACTCGAGGACGGTGAGTCCTCGGTCGAGCGTCTGGGAGGTCTCTGCGGGCACTCCAGAAGCCTATCCGCTTTGCGGGCAGAGCCCGAGGAGACAGCACTGTTCGGATGGGAACCCGTGGCCCCGTATCTTGCTGCCGTGCGAAATTACTGGGCGCTCCTCCCCGCCATCGCCGTCATCGTGGGGCTGATCCTGCTCTACGCGATCCCCACGCTGATCAATCCGCAGTGGACCAAGACCGTCCTGAACCTGTTCCGGCAGCACCCGGAGGACGAGCAGGCCGAGGCCGGGCTGCCGGCCGGGGTGCTCGGGCCGCAGCAGATCAGGTCACGGCGGATGCTGGCTGCGTTCCTGGTGGTCGGCGCGCTCGCACTGGTCGGTTTCAACGTCAGCCTGAACCGCGAGGCCAACGCCTGCTACACCGCCGCGCACGCCTTCGGCGCGATCGACAGCAAGGCGTCCAAGGACCCCTGCATCTCGATGATTTTCGGCACTTTCATCGGCGACGGCACCGGCCCCTCGTTCGAGGACCACCCGCAGCCCGTCTCCGTCTACCAGGTCGTGGAGAAGAAGCGCCCGACGTACCTTCGGTGGATCCAGAACCCGCCGAAGTACGAGAACGACACGATCCTGCTCGGTACGTCGATCGAGTGCGCGATGGACCTGCGCCTCGAGGAGCACGACGACAAGATCACCGTGATGATCGACGCGGACGCCCCGTGCCCGCCGTCGACCGGCGTGTCGCTGACCGCGGTGAAGCTCAAGCAGCCGCTCGCCAACCGCAAGCTGGTCACGGTCGGCGACAAGGAGATGCAGCGGATCACCCCGGACGTCGCCTCCTGGCCGAAGGTCCTCGGCAAGCTGGTGACCGGCGGCTAACTCAGCGCCCGGACTTCCGAGTCGTACACGCGGAACGGGCGGTTGCGGGCCAGCAGGACGAGCAGCCCGATGATGCAGACCGTGGCGCCGCCGAGCAGGGCGATGGTCGGGGTCGTGAGGGAGGCCGTCGTTCCGGCGACGAAGTCTCCGAGGCGTGGGCCGCCGGCCACGACCACGATGAAGACGCCCTGCAGCCGGCCGCGCATCGCGTCCGGAGCCGCTGACTGCAGCACGGTGTTCCGGTACGCCGAACTCACCATGTCAGCGGCGCCCGACAACGCAAGCAACGCGACGCCCAGCCAGATGGTCCGGGCGAGCCCGAACAACCCGACCGCCGTCGCGTACGCCGTGATCGCGACCACGATCGCGATCCCCTGCCGCCGGATCCGCGTCACCCAGCCCGAGAACAGCACGCCGAGCAGCGCACCGATCGCCGGCGCAGCCTGCAGCAGCCCGACCGTCTTCACTCCCCCGGCGAAGAACGAGCCCGCGACCGCCGGGAACAGCGCCCGCGGCTGCGCGAACACCATCGCCAGGATGTCCGCAAGGAACGTCGCCAGCAGCGCCGGCGCCGCCCGCAGGAACGTGAACCCCTCCAGCACCGACCGGATCCCGGCCCGCCGTACCAGCCCGGTCGGCGGCACCGGCGGCAGCCTGAGCAACGCGTAGAGCGCCGCGGTGAAGGTGACCACATCCACCAGGTACGCCGCCGCGAAGCCGTGCCACGCGATCACCGCGGCGCCGAGCAGCGGGCCGGCCGTGAAGCCCAGGTTGAACGAGGCCTGACTGAGCGTGTTCGCGGCCGGGAGCAGCTCCGGCCGGATCAGCCGCGGGATGATCGCCGACCGCGCCGGGTTGTTCACCGCGAAACACGCCGACTGGCAGGCGACCACGGCGTACAGGACCCAGGTCTGGTTCCAGTGCGACTGGGACTGCAGGACGAGGACCATCGACAGCAGCCACAGTCCGCTGGACGAGATCAGCGCGAGCAGTCGCCGGTCGATCGCGTCGGCCATCGCGCCGCCGTACAGGCCGAAGACGACCAGCGGCACCAGCGAGAACAACCCGACCAGCCCGACCGAGAACGTCGAGTGCGTGAGCGCGTACACCTGGATCGAGACGGTCACCGCCGTCATCTGCTGCCCGAGCTGCGACACCGTCGACCCGATCCACAACCGGCGGAAATCGGCGGACTCCCGCAGCGGTCGGATATCGGTGAGAAGCGGCACGAACCCTCACTTTAGGTCATGACACCCGCGGGAACCGGGCGTGGTCCAACGATGTACCCGGCGTCATGCCGAGGCCGTCGCTGACCACGTGAGCACCTCCGGTGTAGGTCGTCTCCGCGTCGATGAAGATCGTCACGTGGGCGATCCGCGGGTCGTCGGTGAGGTTCGGGGTCGCGGAGTGCGCGAGGTAGGCGTTGTGGAAGGTGCAGTCGCCGGCTCGGAGCGGGATCGTCAGCCGCTGCTCCCAGCGCAGATCCGGCGCGACGCGGAAGAGGTCGTCGCGGTCGGCAAGGTCCTGAGCCCGCAGCCCGTGGTGATCGTGCGAGCCGGGGATGAACGTCATGCACCCGCGCTCAACCGGTACGTCGACCAGCGCCACCCACGCGGACAGCGAGTGCCGCGAACCGCTGTGCGGCCAGTACGGCGCGTCCTGATGAAACTCGGTCGCGGCGCCGTTGTGCGGCGGTTTGATCAGCAGGTGGTCGTGCCAGATCCGCAGCGGTACGCCGGCCAGCGCGGTCGCCGCCTTGGCGAGGTTGGGGTGCAGGGTGAGGTCTTTCAGTACGGCGTTCTGCTGCCAGACGTTGACGTACTGATTGAAGATCGCCGAGCTCGGCGCGTAGTCGCTCGCGATCCCGCTCTCCGCGATCGCCGCGTCGCGGAACCGGGCTGCCTCGTCGGCCGTGATGATGTTGCGGATTCGCACCACGCCGTCCCGGCGGTAGGCTGAAATGGTCTCTTCGTCGACAATCGCGGTCGGCACCGGCTCAGTAGTCGTCATCGATAACTCCTCGAAAGCTGTTGTCTGCAAGGCATCTTCAGCCTCGCCGCTCACCTGACTCCGGCACCAGACGATCCCTCACCAGTCCTTGACCAGAAATGACCTCGGATGCACAAGATCCTCACCAACGAAGTCTTCCCCGACCCGCGGTTGCCGGTCGCCGGCGAGCTGGTCGAGTTGACGGCCGACGTCGCTCCGCACAGCCACGCCTTCTTCGAGATCGCGGTCGTGGTCGGCGGGAGCGGCGTACATGTGTCGGCGGACGGGTCGCGGGAACTGTCGGCCGGCTCGGTGGTGGTGCTGCGGCCCGGACAGTGGCACGGGTACTCGGACTGCTCCGGGTTGGTCGTCCGGAACGCCTACCTCGGGACGGACGTCTTCGGGCTGCTCTCGGGCTCTCTCGGACCCGGCGGGCCGACCCCGCATCCAGCTGTCCAGCATGCGATGCGCTTGCTCGAGGCGGACCTCGCCACCACCTGGACCCTCGACCGCCTCGCCGCGGCCGTGAACCTCGCTCCCGGCTACCTCGTCCGCCTCTTCGGCCGTGCCGTCGCCACCTCCCCGATGGCCTACCTGCAACGGATCCGCGCCGAACGCGCCGCCGGCCTCCTGATCGAGACCGAACTCCCGATCGCCACCATCGGAGCCCTCGTCGGCTGGCCCGATCCCAGCCACGCCACCCGCCGCTTCCGCGCCCATTTCGGTCTGAGTCCAACCCGCTACCGAGAGGCATTTCGGCCGTAGGTAAAGATGTGCGGGTGACTTCCGTGCGTACGCCTGACCCGAACCCTGGCTGGCTGTCCGACCTGGCCCTGCAGGAGACCCGCTCGCGGGTCCCGATCCTGTACGTCGAGGCCGTGCCGGCCCGCGTCGACTCGGGCGGGAACATCGAGCATGTCGGAGTCCTGCTCCGCGGCTCGACCCAGACGAACCAGATCGTCCGGACCCTGGTCTCCGGCCGCGTCTTCCACGGCGAGACCATCCGCGACGCTCTCCAGCGCAACATCGAGAAGGACCTCGGCCCGGCCGCCTTCCCGCGGCTCCCGGTCAGCCCGGTCCCGTTCACGGTCGCCGAGTACTTCCCGCTCCCGGGCCTGACCCCGCTGCACGACCCGCGTCAGCACGCCGTCGCGCTGGTGTACGTCGTACCGGTGACGGGCGAGTGCAACCCCCGCCAGGACGCCCTCGAGCTCACCTGGCTCACCCCGGAGGAAGCCCTCGCCCCGTCCCTGCTGGCGGACCTCGAAGGCGGCCGCGGCCAGCTGCTCAAGCAGGCGCTGGCCTGGTCCGGCGTACTCAGCTAGTTCGGTTCGGCTACCACGGGAGCTGGCCCTCTTCGGCGTGCACCTGGCCGGTGGGGCCGTCGGCGTCGAGGGTGGCCAGCCGGACTGCCACGGCGGCACCCTGGGCCGGCGTACGGGCGGCCTCCCAGCCGCCCATGTCGGTCGCGCAGTTGCCGGGGTCGGCGGCGTTGACGACGATGCCCGTACCGCGGAGTTCGTTGGCGAGCATGACGGTCGCCATGTTCACCGCCGCCTTGGTCGCGTTGTACGCGAACGTGCGCCTGGTCGACATCCGCGAGCTCGGATCGCCGACCAGCGTGAACGACGCCAGCGACGTCGACAGGTTGACCACTCGCGCCCGCTCCGCCTTCCGCAACAACGGCAGCAGCGCCTGCGTCACTGCGACCAGTCCGACGACGTTCGTCTCGAAGGCTGTCCGCAGTACGTCCGGATCGATCTCCGACACCGCACTGTCCTCGGCCGGGAGGATCGCCGCGTTGTTGATCAGCACGTCCAGGCGGCCGTGGTTGTTCGCGATCGTGTCCGCAGCGGCCTGAACTGACTTCGGGTCGGTCACGTCGAGCTGGATCGCGCGCAGGTCGGGCCCGCCGCCTGCCGCCTCGTTGAGTTCCGCAGCTGCCTGTTGTCCGCGACCCAAGTCGCGCGAGCCGACCAGCACTCGATAACCCGCCTCTGCGAGCTGCCGCGCGATCTCCTTGCCGATGCCCTTGTTGGCGCCCGTGACGAGCGCGATCTTCTTCTCAGTCATGTCTCTCAGGCTGCTGTGCCGGCGGCCCGCGTGGCAGAGCGAGCCGACCCTGGGACCGGCGGTCCCTGTTTAGGCTTCGGTCCTGCTGCGACCATGGAGGCGTGGACCGAGCACAGTTGGCAGAGTTCCTGCGGGTACGGCGCGAGCGCCTCACCCCCGCCGACGTAGGCCTCCCCGCCGGCCTCCGCCGCCGTACGCCAGGCCTGCGCCGCGAGGAAGTCGCCGCCCTGGCCACCATGTCCACCGACTACTACACCCGCCTCGAACAGGCCCGCGCTCCCCGCCCCTCCCGCCCCGTCCTCACCGGCCTGGCCCGAGCCCTCCGCCTCACCGACGACGAACGAGCCCACCTCTTCCGCCTCGCCGGCGAACAACCCGGTCCGCCCCCAGGCCCACCCACCGACGTCCGCGATGGCGTGCTGCGGATGCTCGGTCGGCTCGACATCCCCGGGATCGTCCTCGACGCGAAGTACGACGTACTGGCGTGGAACCGGCAGGCCGCCGCGTTGCTCGGTGACTTCTCAGCCCTCGTGCCGCGCGACCGCAACCTCCTGCGCCAACGCTTCCTGCACAGCGGCGAGGTGCGCTTCAGTCCCGAAGCCACACTCGAGTTCGCCCGCGAGGCGGCCGCCGACCTACGAGCCGCCTCCGCCACCTACCCCGACGACCCCGGCCTCGCCCGCCTGATCGCCGACCTCCTGGCCGGAAGTCCTGAATTCGCCGACCTCTGGTCGCAACACGAGGTAGCCCGCCAGCAGACGCTGTGCCAGACCGTGCTGCATCCGGAGGTCGGCCGGATCGATGTGGTGTGCGAGATTCTCGTGGTGCCCGATCGGGATCAGCGGGTGGTGCTTTACACCGCCGAACCTGGTTCACCGTCGGAGCAGGCCCTCCGGCTGCTGGACGTGATCGGCACCCAGTCGCTCGCTTGATCCCCCACGCGGTTGGCTACGTCGGACCGCCAGGCCATCACAAATGCTCCGATCGCCGACGCCCACGCGGGGGCGGGCCGAGAGCATCCAGTTGTGATGGCTCTGGGGTCCGCATCACCGGACGCCCGTCACCCACTGAGTCGAATGGGCTGGTGGATAGTCGGCGGGGTTCCGCGGTGGCCGTGCCGGCATCTCGCGCCGAGCCGACTGAGCGCCGTACAAGCCACGTCGTTAGACGGTACTTTTTCGTCAAATGGCGCCGATTTATTACCGCACTACGACGGGCGGCCCTACATCTCCTGCGGGTCGAAGATCACCAGACCGTGCTTCTCCGCCAGGACCGCCGCGTACTCCGCAACCTCGCCGGCATACTCGAACTTCACCCCGAACGGGAACAGATCACCCACCGCATCCGCGATCAACGGCTCGACCGCCCAAGGGCCGCCAGCCGACGCTTCCGGCCACCGATCCAGCAATGCGTTCGCGAACTCGACCAGCCGCGGATTCGGCGGTGTCTCGTCGTCGTCGTTGTCTTCCTGGAGCTCCATCAGCTCCTCGTAGAGCTCCTCCAACGCATCAGCATCCGCCGGCCGCTCCCCCGCCCACACCACCAAGTCATAGCTCATAGGCCAGATCCTCACACCCATTGGGCTTACCTGCGGCCGTCAGGCCCAGATGGCCGCTTGATCCTCACTCACGGATGCATCGCGGGCCGGGTACGACACCGCTCGGCCTGCCGCGAACCGTGCTGCCGTCCACGAGGCGGCGGCCGCGTCGAGCACATCGTCGACGGCCGCGACCGATCCGACGTATCCCAGGTCCGACGGCACGATCACGCCGACGTCCCGCAGCAACTGCCGACGGTGCTCGATGCCGGCCCAGGTCGACTTCGGGTGCGGAAGCGGGCTACCTGCCATCGTGGCGAAGCACAGCTCCGGATGCACCTCGATCACGGGCCGATCGGTTCTCCGTGCCCACCCATCGACGTCGAGGATCCGCTCCCGCAGCGCGAACGCTTGGCGGCTGATCGACTTACCGGTGATCCGGATACTCGCCGCGCAGGCCTCGCGGTAGTCGTCGGTCTCCAGCGCCTGCCGGACGGGTGTTCCGAACACGGACGACGCACGCCGCCCGACCAGCCCACGCACGAGCAGATCAGCCGGTCTCGGCCCGCTGCTCGACAGCCCGATCGGGATGTCGATCGCCACCACGGCCAGACCGCTGTCCCTCTCGGCGGCAGACACCAACGCATCGATCGTCGCCCCGAAGTACGCGCGCAGATCGTCGGTGATCCCGATCCAGCCCTTCTTACAGGCGTCCACACCAAGGACTCGGCCCATTCGTCCTCCTTAGGTTGCCGCGCAATATCGGCTACGCATCGGCTGGTCCGAAGTTCACAGCCATGCTGCATTCTCACGCAGAGTTCGCCCTGTCGCCCGTGGAGTTCCAGCTCTCCAGGCGGTCGCTCGCAACAAACCCGGTTGGACGGAGAAGCCGGGATGCCGGTGTACGACGGCCTCTCGCCATCACCACGCTTCCTCCGGGTGTAGTCGGTCGCGGGGGTTAGACGCGGGCGACCAGCTGTTCTATGGCGGCGGCTACTTCGTTCGGGGCTGAGATGAGGGTCAGGTGGCCTTGGTTGGGGAGGATTGTGGGTGGGGGTGCGCCGATGCGGGTGGCGGTTTGTTCGGCGGAGCCGCCTTGGTTGTCGAGGGCACCGAAGAGGACCGCTTTCGGAAGGGGGAGGTTCTTGAGGAGGGCGAGGCGGTCGGGTTGGACTGAGGGGAAGTCGCGGCCGACCATTTGCCACAGGGCTTTTTCGGCGCCGGGCTGGCGGAAGGGGCGCGTCCAGACTTGGACCTCGTCGTGGGTCAGCGGGGCGCAGCGGTTGGCGCAGGCGTTGTTGTAGACGCTGCGGATGAGGCGGTCGGAGCCCAGGGCCAGGCGGAGGGCGGTGGTTCGGTAGGGGTCGACGATGAGGGTGTTGACGAGGGCTCGGGGTGGGCCGCCGCCGGGGAGCGGGAGGCCGTCGCCGTCGAGGAACATGACGCCGCCGATGCGAGCGGGTTGTTCGAGAGCGGCCTCGGCCACGACACCGGCGCCCAGGGAGTGGCCGACGAGGACGGGCTTCACCAGTTTCATCGCGTCGACGAAGCCGAGGAGCTGGGCGGCCAAGTGCTCGATCGTGTACGGCGCTTTGCGCTCGCTGTAGCCGTAGCCGGTGATGTCGTACGCGTAGACGCGGTGGTTGCGAGCGAGGATCGGCACAAGCGCCGACCACGATTCGACCGACTCGGCCGACCCATGCACGAGCACGACCGGCGATCCCGTCGTACCCCACGACTCGTACCTGGTCTGCAGGTCCGCGGTCTGGACGAAGCGCAGTCCCGGTGGCGGCAGAGCTCGCTCGCGGGTGGCGAAGTTGTAGGTGAACGAGGCTCCGGTGACGACGAGCCAGATCACCACCAGTACGACGAAGATTCGCCGCAGCACCCGCACGAGCCGCTTCACGGGTCAAGTTTGGCGGACGGGTCCAAAGGCCTCGCACTCCGGGGCAGCGGAGTGCGAGGCCGAGGCGGACTACTGCCCGGTGAAGGTGAAGCTGGAGCCGGGCTCCTTGAAGATGTCGCCGTCACGCGAGTTCGTGATGACGACGTTGTTCAGGGTCGCGCTGCCGCGGGCGCCGCCCATGGCGAGGATGCCGGAACCGTTGTTGGACTTGTCGATGCGGAGGTTGGTGAGCTGGACGTTCGGCATCTCACCGCCGCCGGTCTTGAACTGGATGCCGTCGTACGTCGAGTCATAGATCTCCGTGTCGCGGATCGTGACCCCGGGGATCGGGAGGTTCGACGGGAACAGCGTGATCGCGCCGAACTCCTGGTCCTCGTTCCAGAAGGCGCCGCCGCAGCGGTAGAGCGCGTTGTTGGCGATCAGCGTGGTGCCGGAGAACGGCAGTGGGTCGTGGTCGGTCGCCAGCATGATGCCGGGGTAGTTCATCGTGTCGTAGATCAGGTTGTTCTCGATCTTGTTGCCGTAGCCGCCGTAGATCGCGATGCCGTTGGCGCGCCAGGGCAGCTGGACCGTGTTGTTGGTGAACGAGTTGTCGTGACCGACATCGACCGCCTGATCCTTGACATACTTGTTGGCCCAGACCGCCAGCGCGTCGTCGCCGGTGGTGCGGAACGACGAGTTGAAGACCTTGGAGTTCCTGGTGCCGTTGGAGAAGTTGATGCCGTCGGCGTAGGTGTCGCGGATCCGCATCCCGGAGAACTCGAGCCCGTCGGCCGGACCCCAGAGGTCGGGGATGTTGTCGTAGTCGCGGCCGACCCAGACACCGACGTTGGCGTGCTCGATCCAGACGTTGGTGATCTTGGTACCGGTACCGAACCGGCCGTTCAGGCCGACGCCGCCCTCGGCGTTGCCGTCACCGCCGCGGATCCGGCCGGAGCCGAAGATCGCGATGTCCGACAGCTGCACGTTCTTGTCGATATCGAAGCCGAAGTTGCCTTCGTGCGGGTGGTTGATGCCGCCGGCGTTCTGCGGCTCGATGGTCGAGTAGAGCTGTGAGTACCACATGCCCGCACCGCGGATGGTGGCGTTGCTGATCCCGACCTGGTTGAACTGACCGCGGTTCAGCGGGTCGTCGGTGAGGATCTTCTTCTCCTGCCGCCACTGGCCTTCCGGGATCCAGACGCAGCTGATCACGCCGTTCTGGTCGTCGGTGACCGCACGCTGGATCGCGTCGGCGTCGTCGATACCGTCGTTCGGGACCGCGCCGTACTGCGTGATCGACGTACAACCGGTTGGTTGGTTGAGGGCGGGAGCGACCTGCTCGAGGTCGATCGAGTCGACGATGTAGTACGACGCCGTGTCGCCGGAGTCGCGCTGCAACTTGAACTTCGTTCCGGCCGGGTACGACGTACCGAGCAGGGCATGCGCTTCGTCGAAGAGCCGGCGGGCGTCGCCGCCCGGGGTGTTGGTGAGCGCCTCGGGTCCGTCGCTGTTGCCGTAGAGCCAGCTGTGGTGCGACGACAGGTTCAGCTTCTGCTTGAAGGTGCCGTTGACGTACAGGCTGATAGTTGCCTCAAGCCCCTGCCCGTTGGCCGAGTCGGGGATCGAGTTGCGGACGACGATCGAGTTGGTCGGCACGGTCGACGTGAACTCGACGTACTGACCGGTCGAGGCGAGCCGGACCGACTGCCGGCCGGACGATTCGGTCGCGAAGTTGGTGTGCCCGAAGGTCCGCAGCGGATTCGAGGTCAGCAGTGCGCCCGTGTACGCCGCTGCCTCCGCCTCGTACGACGTGTACGGTACGGCGGCCCCGCGGCCGACCACGATCGCCTTGGTGAACGTGTTGTTGTTCTCGTTGGTCTCGGCCACCGCACCGGCAGCGTCGGCCGTGGCGACCAGGTTGGCGCCGCCGTTCACCGCGGTCCACGTGCCCGACAGCGCGACGTTCACCGTGGCTCCGGCCGCAATCGTGCCGGTCGCGCCGTTCAATGTCGTGGAGCCGACGACCAGCCGCGTCGTACTGGCTCCGGCTGCCGTCGTACCACGGTTGTTCACGGCAACTGTGAACGAGACAGCAGCACCCGGCGCCGGGTTGGACGGGTTCGAGGTGACACCAGTGATCAGGAGGTCCGGGCCAGGAGCCTGGGCGACCTGCAGTTGGCTGGTGGCCTGGAGCGTGTTGTTCGTTTCGCTCTGCTCCGTGACCGCGTTGCCGGCGTCGGCGACCGCCGCGACGGTGTAGCTGCCTTGCGGCTTCGTTCCGGCGTTAGCCGTGACGGTGGTCGAGGCTCCGGCGGCGAGTGCGCCGACGGACGCCGTACCGGCGACGGAACCGCCGATGAGGAAGTTCAGGCTGCTGGCGGGCGCGGCCGCCGTACCGGTGTTCTTGACCGTGGCCGAGAGCGTGATCGGCGTGGTCTCGGACGGGCTAGCCGGGGACCAGCTGACCGCGGTGACGACCAGGTCCGGGTTGGGAGCCGCGGCGCCGAAGACCTGGAACTCTGCGACCTGGCCGCCGGGGGCACCGGTGTTGGAGAAGACCTGCAGCCGTACGTCGGCGTACCGGCCGGTGACCGGGATCGTGACGACGTTGCCGCTGGTGAACTGGTAGTCCGCACGGGCCTTGATCGAGGTGAACGCGGTCGCGGACTGCTCACGGCCGAGGACCTCGATGCTCTGGGTGCGAGCGCCCCAGGCAGAGTCGGGGTTGAGCTTGACGACCACCGAGCTGAGGTCGGCGTTGGCGCCGAGCTTGGCGGTCAGGGTCGCCGGGAAGCCGTTCGACTCCCAATAGCTGGCGATGTTGCCGTCGTTCGCGTTGGTGGCGACGAAGTTGAAGACCGCGCTGGAGGCTTCGATCGGCTTGTTCGCGGCGAGGTCGGTGCCGGTCGGCGGGTCGACCGGTCCGCTGCCGGGCCCGGCCAGGTCGAACTCCGAGAGCTGAGCGGCCGGCCAGCCGGTGTTCGCGGTGAAGTTCAGCCGGACGTAGCGCGCCGAGGTGGTGCTGAAGTCGATGGTGACCACGTTGGTGCCGGTGAAGTTGTACGCCGTCCCGGTGACGATCGTGCCGTACGTCGTCCCGTTCGTGCTGCCCTGGATCGACAGCGTCTGGGTGCGGGCGCCCCAACCGGTCGGCAGCTTCAGGGTGACCTGGTTGACGTCGGTGGTGGAGCCCAGATCGGCCTGGATCCACTGCGGGAACGCGTTGTTGCTGCTCTCCCAGTACGTGCTCTGGTTGCCGTCACCGGCGTTGGTGCTGGGGTATCCCCCGACCGAACTGCTGGATGACAAGGTCTTGGCGAGGTTGGCGGTCACGGCCGCGGTCGCAGCAGGCACCAGACCCACTGCGACCACCACCGCCACCAGGACCCCGGTCAGGATCCGGCGGACAGGACTTCTCTTCCCTTGCATAAGGGCTCCTCCGTCAGAGGGCGGATACGACGGACAGCACCGTGTGATCTGAAATTTTCACCAGCTTGCCAATTTCTTGCACGACGGTAGTCGCATGTTGCAGCACCTCGTCCGAGAGGTCAACAGCTCGCGCACGCCAAAACACCCCACCCCGGAGCCCGGGCGGGGTGTCAGCGGGAAGAGATCAGGCGCGGCGCTGGCTGGCCCAGTCGCGGATCAGCTCGATCCGCTCCTTCAGCTGGGTGGAAGACGCCTGGGCGGCCGCAGGACCGCCGAGTTTGCGGCGGAGGTCGTTGTGGATGACGCCGTGCGGCTGGCCGGTGCGGTGGTGCCAGGCGGCGACCAGGCCGTTGAGCTCGCGGCGCAGCAGCGCGATCTGCTCGTGGGTGGCGAGCTCGGTGGGCGTCGGGTCCTCACGCTCGTTGGTGCCGCGTTGCGACTTCTTCTGCGCGGCGATCGACTTCGCCTGCCGCTTGCGCAGCAGGTCGCGCACCTGGTCGGGCTCCAGCAGGCCAGGGAGCCCGAGGAAGTCCAGCTCCTCGTCGGAGGCTTGATCCCCACCGGTCCCGTAGTCACCGCCGTCGAAGACGACCCGGTCGAAACTCGCATCCGACCCGAGCGCCTCGAACTTCGCGTCCAGCTCGTCGCTGGCGCCCTCGGCCTCGTTCGCCTTCTTCAGCAGGTCGTCTTCGAGGGCGAAGATGTCGCCGTCCTCTCCTGTGTTCTTGCGGCCGAGGACGTGGTCGCGCTCGACCTCCATCTCGGCGGCGAAACTCAGCAGCCGGGTCACCGACGGCACGAAGACCGACGCCGTCTCACCCCGCTTCCGGGCTCGCACGAATCGCCCGACCGCCTGCGCGAAGAACAGCGGCGTCGAGGTCGGTGTCGCGTAGACCCCGACCGCCAGCCGCGGCACGTCGACACCTTCGGAGACCATCCGGACCGCGACCATCCACCGCGACTCGTCCGCGGAGAACTTCGCGATCTTCTTGCTCGCCGCCTTCTCGTCGGACAGTACGACGGTCGGCGCCTCGCCGGTGATCTCCCGCAAGGTCTTGGCGTACGCCCGGGCGGAGTTCTGATCGCCCGAGATCACCAGCCCGCCGGCATCCGGCATGTGCCGCCGCACCTCGGTCAGCCGCTTGTCCGCGGCAGCCAGTACGGCGCCCATCCACTCGCCAGTGGGGTCGAGCGCGGTCCGCAGCGCCTGCGCGGTCAGATCCTTGGTCAGCGGCTCACCCAACCGCGCCGCGACCTCGTCTCCGGCCTTGGTCCGCCACCGCATCTCACCGGAGTACGACATGAAGATCACCGGCCGTACGACGTGGTCGCGCAGCGCGTGGCCGTAGCCGTACGTGTAGTCGGCCTTGCTCCTCAGCTGCCCGTCCGGCCCGTGCTCGTACGTGACGAACGGAATCGGGTTGTCGTCGCTGCGGAACGGCGTACCGGTCAGGCACAAGCGGCGCGCGGCGGGCTCGAACGCCTCCCGCACCCCCTCACCCCAGCTGAGCGCGTCGCCGCCGTGGTGCACCTCGTCCAGGATCACCAGCGTCTTGAACCGCTCGGTCCGGACCCGGAACGCCAGCGGGTTCACCGCGACGCCTGCATAGGTCACCGCGACCCCGGTGAAGTCCTGGTTGGTCTTCCCGCGCCGCCCGGCGAAGGCGGGATCGATCGCGATCCCCGCTCGGTCCGCCGCCTCGGCCCACTGCACCTTCAGGTGCTCGGTCGGCGTCACCACCGTGATCCGGTCGATCTGCCGCCGCTGCAGCAGCTCCGCAGCCACGGTCAGCGCGAAGGTCGTCTTTCCCGCTCCAGGCGTCGCGACCGCCAGGAAGTCACGCGGATTGGTCTCCATGTACAACGTGAGCGCCTCCGCCTGCCAGGCCCGCAGCTTGCTCGCGGTACCCCAAGCAGCACGGTCCGGATAGGCCGGAGGAAGCACGCCGGACGAGCCGGGCACGTGCATTTCCACAGGCGGAACTCCCCCGAATCGACGACAGGTAAGCCGTACAGGAACGTTACCCGAGATCACCGACAGAACAGATTCGCCGCCGCGACGGTCACCTCGAACGGACTCGTCAGCGTTGCCGTTTCGTCGCCGGTGACCTTCGCGACCTGCACGTATGCCCCGTCTTGCAGTTCCCACGCAATGAGACTCGGCGTGTCGGGATCCACCAGTACGCCGCCACACCCGCCTGCTCGTACCGATGGAACCTCACGTGCAGGTCGATCCACCGGGTGTTCGTGGTCAGCACCTCCACGATCAGATCCGGAGCCACCGGCAGATCACGCTCCGTGTACGCGGCGCGGGGTGCCACCACGAGGTCAGGTCGAACCACGGTGTCCGCAGCCAACACCACGTCGAACGGTCCGTGAAGCACAAGATCACCACTCCTCCGCGCCTCATGGAGGCAGACGCTGAGTTCCCCGACCGCGGATTGGTGGGCGAGCGTGGGGACTGGGGTCAGAAGCAGGCAACCGTCGATCAGTTCGTGCCTGCGCCCGTCTTCGGGCCAAGCATCGAGGTCCGCTCGGGTCAGGGGGCGGCTCCACGGGAGTGTGTTCATGGATTCGATGGTGGTTTCCGAGGCGAGCGCCGTACAGGGCAGATGGGGTGCTGCCCCGGGATGCCCCGGCTGTGGATAACTGCCCTTGGGCTGGTGGGGCGGCTTACACTCGGGGCATGAGTACGCAGTTGAGTCCGGGAGCGGACACCGTCGTCGATGAGCGGACCCAGCCTTTGGAGGGTGGGGACCATGAGCGGTTCTCGCACTACGTGCCGAAGGACAAGCTGACCGAGGCGATGGTGATGGGCACGCCGGTGGTCGCGTTGTGCGGCAAGGTGTGGGTGCCCAGCCGCGACCCGCAGAAGTTTCCGGTCTGCCCGGAGTGCCAGGAGATCTGGGACACGCTGAAGAACGACGAAGGTGACGGCGGCGGCGAGTAGCCGCCTGAGTCAGTTCTGCGTGGGGTCGTCGGGGTAGGTGGCCACGTAGGCCACCTCGTCGGTCTGGCGGCGCAGGACGCGGCGCCACAGCGTCTCCGGCTCCAGGCTGAACACGTCGTCGGGTTCGGACTCGACGACGTACCAGGCGCCCTCGGTGATCTCACCCTCGAGCTGCCCGGACGACCACCCGGCGTACCCGGCGAAGATCCGCATCCGCTGGATCGCGCCGGCCAGCAGCTCCGGCGGTACGTCGAGATCGACCAGACCGATCCGGCCGAAACACTCGCGCCAGCCGGGCGGGTCGGCGGAGTCGATCACCTCGGCGACGGCGAGCGCGCTGTCGGTGCCGACCGGGCCGCCCATGAAGAGCACACCGGGTTCGTTGACCGTGGCGGACCAGTCCGGGAGGACCCGGTCGACGGTCAGGTCGGCCGCGCGGTTCACGACCACTCCGAGCGCGCCGTCGTCGTCGTGATCGAGCAGCAGGATCACCGAACGGCGAAAGGGCGGCTCGTCCAGCAACGGGGTCGCCACCAGCAGTGAGCCGGTGAGGGTCGTGGCCGTCATACCCCCATCATGTCGTGCTCGCCGGTCCGGCGACCACGGACCACCCGGAAACCGGCCCACGCGCCGGCCGCGACACCGATCAGATCGGCCAGCGCGTCGTACGGATCGCCGTCGCGGTGCGGCAGCAGGTAGTGCTGCACGAACTCGCTGCCGATCGCGTTCAGCACCAGCGCACCGAGCAACCACCGAGCCGGTACGCCGACCTTCAGCCCGGTGAACGCGACCGCCGCGAACAGGCAGAAGTGCGCGACCTTGTCGATCCCCGGGATCCCGGTCGACGGACCGGCCTCCTCGGGCGAGTACACGCCGTACAGCTGCAGTGCGCAGGCCGCGACGAACGCGACCCGCCACACCCAGACCGACGACTTCACAGCACCGGCGAGTCGTCCGGGAACAGCTCCGCGGCCGGCGCCTTGCCGCCCGCGGCCTCCCGGACGGCGTGGGCGACCCGCTTGTGCACCTCGGGATGGAACACGCTCGGCACGATGTACGTCGCGTTCAGCTCGTCGTCCGTGACGACGCCGGCCAGCGCCTTGGCGGCCGCGAGCTCCATGTCGATCGACACCTTCGACGACTGCGCGTCGAGCAGACCGCGGAAGACGCCTGGGAAGACCAGCACGTTGTTGATCTGGTTCGGGTAGTCGCTGCGGCCGGTCGCGACCACGGCGGCGTGCTCGCCGGCCTCGGCCGGGTCGACCTCGGGCGTCGGGTTCGCCAGCGCGAAGACGATCGCCTTCTCGTTCATCGTGGCGATGTCCGCGCCGGTCAGGATGTTCGGCGCCGAGACCCCGATGAACACGTCGGCTCCAGCCAGCGCGCCCTTCAGGTCACCGCTGTACTGCGCCGCGTTGGTGTTCTCCGCGATCCAGCGCAGCTCCGGCGACAGGCCCTCGCGCTCGGTGTGGATGACGCCGCCGATGTCCGCGACGCAGGTGTCCTTCACGCCGGCCGCGATCAGCAGCTTGAGGATCGCCGTACCGGCCGCACCGGCGCCGGACAGGACCACCTTCACGTCGCTGATGTCCTTGCCGACCACACGCAGCGCGTTGTACAGCGCGCCCAGTACGACGACCGCCGTACCGTGCTGGTCGTCGTGGAAGACCGGAATGTCGAGCTCCTCGCGCAGCCGGGCCTCGATCTCGAAGCAGCGCGGCGCGGAGATGTCCTCCAGGTTGATCCCGGCGAAGCCCGGCGCGATCGCCTTGACGATCTCGACGATGGCGTCCGGGTCCTGGGTGTCCAGGCAGAGCGGCCAGGCGTCGATGTCGGCGAACCGCTTGAACAGCGCGGCCTTGCCCTCCATCACCGGCAGCGCGGCCTTCGGGCCGATGTTGCCGAGCCCGAGCACCGCCGAGCCGTCGGTGACGACGGCGACCGTGTTCCGCTTGATGGTCAGCCGGCGAGCGTCGTCGGGGTTCGCGGCGATCGCCAGGCAGACCCGCGCCACACCGGGCGTGTAGATCATCGAGAGGTCGTCGCGGTTGCGGATCGGGTGCTTGGCCTCCATCGAGATCTTCCCGCCGAGGTGCATCAGGAAGGTCCGGTCCGAGACCCGGCCGATCTCGACCCCCGGTACGGCGCGCATCGCCTCGACCAGCCGGCCGGCGTGCTCGGTGTCGGCGGCGGCACACGTCACGTCGATCCGCAGCCGCTCGTGGCCGGACGCGGTCACGTCGAGCGCACTGACCAGGCCACCGGCCTGCTCGACCGCGGTCGTCAGCTTGCTCACCGTCGAGCCGCCCGCGGGCACCTCGAGGCGAACGGTGATGGAGTACGAAACACTCGGCAAGGCAGTCACGCGGGTGATCCTCTCATGTCACTGGTAAGGCGCCGGAGTTCCGTAAGTAAAGTGCATGACAGGCCTCTGGGAAATCCATTACCCGAGCGGTTAGGGTGCGGACTGTGCCGACGATCAGTGATGTGGCTGCGCGGGCCGGAGTCTCGACCGCGACCGTGTCCCGGGCACTCAACGGCAAGGCGACCGTCGACCCGGAGCTGGCCGCGCGGGTGCGCCAGGCGGCGGACGAGCTCGGCTACCAGCCCAACGGCCCGGCCCGGAACCTGCGTCGTCAGGAAGCGGCCGTGGTCGCGCTGATCATCTCCGACGTCGAGAACCCGTTCTTCACCGCGATCGCCCGCGGGGTCGAGGACGTCGCGCACGAGGTCGGCTACTCGGTCGTGCTCTGCAACTCCGACGAGAGCGCCGAGAAGGAGAACCGCTACATCGACATCGCGATCCAGGAGCGGGTCGCCGGCGTCATCCTCTCCCCCAGCGGCCCGGCGTCCGGCGTCGCGAAACTCGCCGCCCGCGGTACGGCGTACGTCGCCATCGACCGCCCGCTCGCGGACCACGCCAGCGACCTGGTCCTCGTCGACACGCGGCTCGCCGCCGCCGAGGCGACCGCGCATTTGGTTGCCGAAGGCTACAAGCGGATCGGTTGCCTGAGCGGCCCGGCGGGCGTCCGGACCGCCGACGACCGCCTGGCCGGATACCGCGATGCTCTCCGCACGGCGAAGCACCGCGGCAGCACCCGGCTCGTCCGGCGGGCCGAGTACAAGGCGGCCGGTGCCCGCCGGGCCGCCCTCGACCTGCTGTCGCAACCCGAACCACCCGACGCGCTCCTGGTCGCCAACAACGCCATGGCCGTCGGTGTCCTCCAAGCCCTCCGCGAACTCACCCTCCGCCCCGGCCGGGACGTCGGCGTGGTCGCGTTCGACGACGCCCCGTGGGCCGAGCTGCTGGATCCCCCGTTGACCGTGGTCGCACAACCGGCGTACGAGATCGGGACGGTGGCGGCGCGGCTGTTGCTGGCGCGGATCGCCGACAACACCCGCCCGCCCACCGTCACCACCCTCGGCGCCCGCCTGATCGAACGCGCCAGCTCCCGACGCTAGCCGTTGGGGTTCTCCTCGGCGTAGATCTTGGCGGCGTTCGCCTTGTCGATCAGGCGGGTGGGGAGGATCTGGGATTTCTCGATCGCGCCGCAGTCGACCAGGATCTTCTTCGCGGCCGCGATCGCTTCCTTGCCGTTGGTCGGGTAGGTGAAGGTGGCGCTCAGCCGGCCCTGCTCGACCGCCTTGATGCCGCCGGACGGGATCGGCAGCGCGTCGATGCCGATGAACTTCATCTCCTTCTCCCGGCCGACCGCCTTCGCCGCCAGGTACGCACCCTCGGCCATCGGGTCGTTGTGCGCGTAGACGACGTCGATCTTCGGGTTCGCCTTGAGCAGCGCGTCCATCTGCGCCTGCCCCTTCTCGCGCAACCAGTCGCCGCTGGCGTCCGCGACGATCTTGATCTTCGGGTTCGTCTTGATCGCCTCGACGAAGCCCTGGTGCCGCTCGGCCTGCGGGGTCGCGCCGGCGAGGCCCTTCAGCTCCACGATGCTGCCGCCGTTCGGCAGCAGCTTCTCGGCGACGTACTTGCCGGCCTCGGAACCGATCTGCACGTTGTCGCCGCCGATGAAGCCGGTGTACGCGTCACCCTCGACCTTGCGGTCCAGCACGATCACCGGGATGCCCTTGTCGAACGCCTTCTTGACCACCGCAGTCAGCGGCTTGGCCTCGTTCGGGCTGATGATCAGCAGGTCGATCTGCTGGGTGATGTAGTTCTCGACGTCTGCCACCTGCTTGGCGTTGTCCTGCGCCGCGTCGGCGAACTTCACGTCGAACTGCGGCACCTCCTTCGCCGCCGCGCGGATGTCGTCGTCCATCCGCTGCCGGTACGGCTCGGCGACGTTCGCCTGGCTCATCCCGATCGTGTACTTGCCGTCGGCCCCCTTGCAGGACTTCGACGAGCCGGCCGACGGACTGTCCGACGTCCGGTCACTGGTCGTGCCGCAGCCCGCCAGCACCAGTGCGGCGACCGCCGCGGCGGCCAGCGAAATCTTCACAGAACGCATGGGAGAACCTTCCTCACGAGGCGGGCCGGAGTCGTTGCAGCGCAGCAGCGGCAACGATCACGAGACCCTTGATCAACAGCTGGATGTTCGAGTCGATGTTGTTCAGGGCAAGGATGTTGTTCAGTACGCCGAGCAGCAGCGCCCCCGCCACCGTTCCGGCGACCGAACCGCGACCGCCGGCCAGGCTGGTACCGCCGATCACCACGGCCGCGATCGCGTCCAGCTCGTAGCCGATGCCGTCGTTCGGGCTGCCCTGATTGAGCTGGACCGCATGCACGATGCCGGCCAGCGAGGCCAGCAGACCGCAGATCGCGAAGACCGCGATCTTGACCCGCACCACCGGTACGCCGGACAGCCGCGCCGCCTTCTCGTTGCCACCAACGGCGTACAGATGCCGGGAGAACGCGCTGACCCGCAGGAAGACCACGGCCGCGATCGCGACCACCGCGAAGATCAGTACCGGGATCGGGACCAGTCCGCCGAACGTCCGCTCGCCGAGCAGCGCGAACGACGCCGGCGCTTCGTGCGGCCCCTCGCCGTACGCGATCGCGACGCCCTGACCGCCGGACCAGATCCGCGCCAGCCCCCGCGCTATCTGCAGCCCGGCCAGCGTGACGATGAAGGACTGGATGCCGATCATCGCGGTCGCGACGCCCTGCAATGCTCCGAAGATCAGGCCGATCACCAGCACCAGCAGGACGGACGGAAGAAAACCCCAGTCGTTCTCGATCATCAGTACGGCGGACCCGACCGCCGCGAGACCGAGCACCGCGCCGACCGAGAGGTCGATGCCGCCGATCAGGATCACGAACGTCATCCCGACCGCGATGATGCCGATCTCCGAGACCGCACGGACGACGTTGGCGAGGTTGTCCGCACTGACGAACAGGATCGCGCCGTTCTTGCGCGGCGAGAAGATGATCGCCGCGACGAACACCGCCAGCAGCCCGAACACGCTCTGGAACCGGAACAGCGTCGCGACAACAGATGGCTTTTCAGTCACCGGGCTTCTCCCATTGCAGCTGCCAGCAGATCCCCTTCACCCGAGTCCGCCGTACTGAACGTGGCGACCTCCCGCCCATCGCGCAGTACGACGACTCGATCGCACACACCGATCAGCTCGGGCAGCTCCGACGACGCGAGCAGTACGCCGAGGCCTTGGCCGGCGAGCTCGCCGAGCAGCCGATAGATCTCGGCCTTCGCGCCCACGTCGACGCCGCGGGTCGGTTCGTCGAGGAGCAAGAGCTTGGGCTCGGTGAGCAGCATCCGGCCGAATACCACCTTCTGCTGATTGCCACCGGACAGCGTTCCGACCTCGTCCTGCAACCGTCCGAACTTGAGCCGCAACCGCTCGGCCATCCCGACGGATGCCCCCCGCTCGAGCCGGCGCGCGATCACCCCGAGCCGCCCGTACGCCGGGAGGCTCGACAGGACGGTGTTCGCCAGGATGCTGTGGAAGAGCACGAGCCCGGAGGTGCGCCGATCCTCGGGGACCAGACCGATGCCGCGGGCAAGCGCCTGGCGTGGGCTCCGCGGTCTGATCTCCTTACCGTGCAGGAGAATTCGGCCCGATCGCGTTCCGCTGGGGGCGACGCCGTACAAGGTTTCGAGGAGTTCGGTCCGGCCTGCGCCGAGGAGTCCGGCAAGGCCGACGATCTCGCCGGCGCGGACGGTCAGCGAGATGCCGTCGGGATCGCGGCGACCGGGTCGCGGGCGTCGCGCGGTGAGCTTGAGGTTGTCGACGCGGAGCAGTTCGTCACCGGTGTCGGTGTCCGGAGTGGTGAACAGCGTCTGCACCGGGCGGCCGACCATCGCTTCGACGACTTCCGCCGTACTGAGGGTGCGTGGGTCGAAGCCGGCCACGATCTCGCCGTTGCGCAGGACGGTCGCGCGGTCGGTGATCTGGGCGATCTCTTCCATCCGGTGCGAGATGTAGACGATGCCGACGCCGGCCCGACGGAGTTCGCGGATGACCTCGAAGAGGCGCTCGACCTCGGTGGTGGTGAGCGCCGAGGTCGGCTCGTCCATGATCAGCACGCGGGCGTCCAGCGCGATCGCCTTGGCGATCGTGACGAGCTGCTGCTCACCGACGCGCAGTTCGCCGACCGGGCGGCGCGGGTCGATCCGTACGCCGCTGCGTTCGAGAAGCGTGCGTGCTTCGCGGTCCATCCGGCGGCGGTCGACGGTCCGCAGCGGGGTGCGCAGTTCGCGGCCGAGGAAGATGTTGTCGGCGACCGACAGTCCGGGGACGAGGTCGAGCTCCTGATGGATCATCGCGATCCCGGCCGCCTGCGCGTCGGTCGGTCCGCCGAACGAGACCGGCGTCCCGTCGATCTCGATCTGCCCGTCGAAGTCGGTGACGTCGCCGGACAGGATCTTCATCAGCGTGGACTTGCCCGCGCCGTTCTCCCCGAGCAGCGCATGGACCTCGCCCGCACCGAGGCTGAAATCCACCTCCCGGCACGCCTGCACGCCGCCGTACCGCTTCCCGATCCGAGACATCCGGACCAGGGCAGCGCTCCCGCTCATGGGGCCTCCGCGTCGGCTCAGTAATCGATTTCCCGGACGCTATGCCGCAGCCTCGCAGCCCGTCAACCCCTCACGAACCGGCACGCCCGAACCGTGACCCAGCTTCGCGGGCAGGGGTCCCGCAGCGGCACCCTTTCGATGGAGATCGAAAGGTGCGGACGCCCAGGCCATCACAAATGGGCTGGTGCGGAGCCGCTCCCGCCTACCACGACCGCCGGGCGGCAGTTGTGATGGCGTGGCGGTCCGGGCCTACTCCTCGAGCCAGGCGCGGACGGACTCGTTGTGCTCGCCCAACCGCGGCGGCGCGAGGTTGGTCTCACGGGCACCGGCGTACGACTGGTTGTCGAAGCGGAGCGGCGGACCGGGGAGCTGGATGTTGCCGAGAGTCGGGTGTTCGACATCGATCAGCAAGCCCTGCGACAGCGTCTGGTCCCACTCGTAGACCTGCTGGATGTCGCGGACCTTGCCGGCCGGAATCCCCTGCTCGGCAA
The DNA here is from genome assembly GCF_040605415.1 of Kribbella sp. NPDC005582. Lineage (NCBI taxonomy): Bacteria > Bacillati > Actinomycetota > Actinomycetes > Propionibacteriales > Kribbellaceae > Kribbella > Kribbella sp. NPDC005582. The sequence goes on along the minus strand of NZ_JBEXCU010000002.1, from coordinate 803,844 downwards.
GCCTTTCCAGCCATTTGTCGGCCGGTGCCGAAGCGAACGCCGCCTCGATCGCCGCGATCAGCTCGTCCCGGTTGCCGACCCGCTCCGCGTTCGTCGCGAACCGCGGGTCCGCCGGATCCAGTCCGACAATCGGCGCGAAGGTCCGCCACTGCCCCTCGCTCCCAACCGCCACCTGCACGCTGTCGTCCGCCGTCTTGAACATCCCGTACGGCGCGATCTGCGCATGGTGATTGCCGATCCGCCCGGGGACCTGCCCGGCGACCGTCCATTTCGTGCCGTGGAACGCGTGTACGCCGACCATCGCGGCCAGCAGGCTCGTCCGGACCACGCGTCCCTTCCCGGTCACCGATCGCTCGTGCAACGCGGCGAGCGCGCCATAAGCGCCGTACATGCCGGCCAGGAGATCGGCGATCGGGACCCCGACCTTCGTCGGCTCGGCCTCGCCGGTGACGCTCATCAGACCGCCCTCGCCTTGCGCGATCTGGTCGTAGCCCGCGCGGCCACCCTCCGGACCGTCGTGCCCGAAGCCGGTGATCGACAGCACGATCAGCCCCGGGTTCAGCTCGTGCAGCCGCTCGACCGAGAACCCGAGCCGGTCCAGCACACCCGGCCGGAAGTTCTCCAGCAGGATGTCGGCCTTCCGCACGAGCTTGGTCAGGAACTCCTTGCCCTCATCGGACTTGAGGTCGGCGGTGACCGATTCCTTGTTCCGGTTCGCGGACAGGAAGTACGTCGACTCCCCCTCGACGAACGGCGGTCCCCAGCCCCGGCTGTCGTCCCCGCCGGCCGGCGTCTCGACCTTGATCACCCGAGCCCCGAGATCCCCGAGCATCATGCCCGCATGCGGCCCGGCCAGCGCCCGGGTCAGGTCCACCACGACGACATCCGACAGCAGCTGCATACCGCTGAGCCTAGGGCCACCACCCCCGCCATGGCGCGGAATGAGACTGACCCCTCAACCCGCCCCATTTGGCTGGCTGAGCACCGCGGTTGGGGGTTCCGCACCGTTGTTCAGGGTGGAGAACCCCCGATTTGCGTGCTTAGCCAGCGAAATTGGGTTAGGCGGCGGCTTTGCGGGCCAGGGAGGCTAGGCGGTGGGTGACGTCGCGGGGGCGCTCCTGGGGGAGCATGTGGCCGGCGCCGGGGTACATCCAGACGCGTGCGCTCGGGAGTTCGGCGGCGATCCGGTTCGCGTGGCGCGGCGGCAGGAGGCGGTCGCGGGTTCCGTGCATGACCTCGACCGGGATCTGGTCCAGCACCTTCAGCACCTGCGCGCGGTCGTGCTGCAGGATCGCCTCGAAGAACCCGCTGTACGTCGGCCCAGGCAGCGCCGCGAGCCCTTCCACGAAGATCGCGACCTCGGCCGGGTCGACCTTCTTGCCGAACACCACCTGCCGCAACGCCGGGCGCTGGAGCAAGGCGGCCACATTGGCCCGGGCAGCACGAGCCGCAGCGCGCCCGCCGACAACTCGTCCCGCGACCCCACTGGCGCCCATCGCCACACCACCAACAGCGCCGGCGGCAGTCGACGCCGTACGTCCAGCTGCGTCAGCGACGGTCGAGGCGACCCCTTCGGCGGCGACCACCGCGGTATCCGCCGCTGCAGCGGCTGCAGCGGCCAGGCGCTCGGCGCGACGATCGACTCGCGTGCCGACCAATTGCGCGACGCGCGGCGCGATGCGGACGGCGGCAGGCTCGAAGCGCGGCGGCAGGCCGAGCGCACCACGCGCCACCTGGCCGGACGACGTACTGACCAGCGCCGCGGCTCGGATGCGGGAGCCGAAGAGATCCGGGCGCTTGTGAGCGAGCTCCATCAGCGTCATGCCGCCCATCGAGTGCCCGGCGTACACGACCGGGCCGTCGCCGACGACCTCGTCGAGCACGGTCACCAGGTCGTCGGCCAACTGCTCGATCCGCAGTGAACCGGGCGGCGCGGCGTCCGACTGCCCGTGACCGCGGTGGTCATAGGTGACGACCCGTACGGCATTGGTCCCGAGGATGCGCGGTAGACCTTCGACCTGGTGATGCCAGGTGCGGGACGAACAGGTCCAGCCGTGCACCAGCAGCACCGTCACCGGTGCGTCGGCCGGTCCGGTGGTCTCGACGTTCAAGTGAATGCCGTCGGTGGTCGTCACGCCCGAGCGCTCGGCCTGGATTGTCACGCAGTCTCCCGTTCCCGGTCGCCGGCGGCCAGGTGGGCCGCGCGCAGCCGCCCGCCGCGGGCGCCACGTCCGACCAGCCAGGCGATACCGGCGATCTCCAGTAGACCGACCACGCCGAGCAGGGCGTAGCCGCCGTTCCACATCCATCGTGGCACGTCGGTGCGCTCCTCGCGACGCAGCGTCTCCTGTTCGTTGATGAAGGCAACGGTCTGCCCGTCGGAGACCTGGATCGCCGGCTTCTGGATCGCCGCGTCCTCCGGTGCGTAGATCCACAGCGCGGTCAGGTTCCGCGCACCGCTGTGCAGCCGCACCATCGACTTCCACTTGCCGTACATCGGCACCACGCCCTCGGAGCGATAGGTGCCGTCAGCAATCTTCTTCATCGGCTGCAGCACCATCCCACCGCCCTGCCAGGCGAGCGCCTCGAACCAGCGCGCATCGTCGGCCGCGGTGGCCGGGTCGAGCTTGACCGTGACGTACGCCGTCGGCTCGGCCCCCGTGGCGACCCGCTCGAGCGAAACCGTCCCGGTCACGCCCGGCTCGGCCGCCCGCGGTACACAGAAGAAGATCGTCGCGACGACCGCCACCAGCCCGATCGCGCCGAACTGATGCGTCCGGCGAATCACCTCAGGCCGCGAGTTCCGTACGTCGGTCGCCCGCTTCTCACCCGCGACTTCGGCGTACCGGGTCGCGAGCCAAGCGCCGACCAGGCCCGCACCGGCGCCGACCAGCACGCCGTACCCGAGGGCCGACGGAAGGATCGACGACGGCCACGCGATCGGCATCCAGACCTGACTCCACGCGTACTCCGCGACCACGCCGACGGTCCCGATCAGGACGCCCGCGACCAGCCCGAGCCGGAAGCGACTCTTGTTGCCAAGGGCGAGCGCAACCGCCTCGACCAGGATCGCTTCGACGATCAGCAGCGGGAAGTGCCCGAGGATCTCGCCGAGCGGCTGATTCACGGCCCACGCGATCCCGCCGCGCACGATCAGGTAGATCGCCAGCGCGCCGAAGGTGATCCCCGGACCGCGGCGAGCGCGCAGGATCGTGAAGCCCATCGCCGCGCCGAACGCGATCAGCAACGGGTGCAGGATCAGCGGGAACTGCGGCACGCCGTAGTTGAACTCGGTACTGAACAAATCCCACGCGATCAGCAGCGCACCGACCGACGCGACCTCCTGGAAGAGCCGGCGCTTGTTCATCCCCATCAACTGCTCGACCTCGGCGACCGCCAGCAGCCGCGCGAAGATCGAGAAGACCACGCCGCCGATCATCAGCAGGTGCGTCGGGCCCCACAGCGTGACGTCCTCACCGAAGAGCCGGTGCCAGGTGTCGTCCAGCGGGAAGCCGACCAACGCGAAGGTGCCGCAGACCAGGATCAGCGCGGCGCTGCACGGGATCCGCCAGCTCTTGGTGAGCTTGATCGTCCGGGCCGGCAGCGGCTTCCCGGCCAGCGCGATCGGCAGGACACCGGTCACGATCACACCGAGGATGCCGAAGAAGATCGGATAGTGGGCCGGCGTACCGAACGGGCCGGTGTCGCGGCCCTTGTCGATGTGTACGGCGATGTCCCACCAGACCCCGAAGGCGCAGGCGAGCAGCGACACCACATGCAGGTACGGCGAGAGCGCGGCCCATCGGGGGACTCCGTCCAGCCGCCCGATGGTGTCCGCGAACCTGCCGACGAGCGTGGCGCGCCCGGTGCGTTCCCGCCACAGGAAGACCGCCAGCGAGACGTACAGCAGTCCCACCACGCCGGTCACGATCGCGATCTGGTCGAACGTCGCCGTACCGGTGGTGGCCAACGAGATCGCCATCTGGTGCTCCTTCGGGACATTAAGTATGCGCCATGGCAGATGTTACATACTCTATGTAACGTGGGATCTGGAAGACTGTCAAGGGTGGAAGCAGACGAGGAGCTCACGGTCGACCAGCTCGCCGCCAAGGTGGGCATGACGGTGCGCAATGTCCGGGCGTATGCCGGGCGTGGCCTGATCCCGCCGCCGCGGCTGGTCGGTCGCACCGGCTACTACGGTCACGACCACGTCGCCCGGCTCACACTGGTTCGCGAACTGCTCGACAAGGGCTACACGCTGGCCGCCGTCGAGCGGATGCTGAGCGACCTGCCCGACGGCGCGATGGCGCTCGGCGTCTTCGAGACCCTGGTGAACCCCTGGTCGCCGACCGAACCCGAGGTGATCACCGAGCAGCAGCTCGCCGACCGCGCCGGCATCCCGCACGACCCCGCCACCATCGAGAAGCTGATCGAGCTCGGTATCGCCGAGCGCGAGGAGGACGACCGCCTCCGGATCCCGAACCCGGACCTGCTCCGCACCGGCCTCGAGGTGATCAAGCTCGGCGTCCCGCTGGACGCCATCTTCGAGATGCTGCCCAAGCTCCTCCACCACGCCGACGCCGTCGCCAAGGTGTACGTCGAGCTGTTCCGCAGCACCGTCTGGCGCCAGTTCGCCGACGCAGGCCTGCCACCCGACGGCTGGCCCGAAATCCAGCGCACCCTCGAAGGCATCATCCCGCTCGCCGGCCAGGCCCTCGTCGCCTCGTTCCGCGAAGCAATGGGCCGCGAGATCGAACTGGTCGCCTACGAGGAACTAGGCGTAGCCCCCAAAGAACTCCCCTCCACCGGCTGACCGATCAGCCGGCCAGGGCGCGGTGGTTCTGGGCGGCGATGGTGGCGATTCGGTCGAGGGCCTGCTGGGCGACCGCGTCGACGGCCTTGTAGACGACGAGTCGCTGGGCGGTGTCGCCGAGCGGCGTCAGCACGTCGTACTCGATCGTGAAGCGGCCGACGTCGGGGTGGTTGAGGCGTTTGCGGCCGGTGCTCTTCACCTTGACGTCGCGGCGCTCCCACAGATCGGTGAACTCGGCGCTCTCGGAGCAGAGCATCCGCACCAGATCGGCCAGGTCCTCGTCGTCGGGGTGGGCCGCCCAGGCCGCGCGCAGGTCGGCGATGCCTTCGCGGAGGATGCGCTCGCGGTCGGTGTAGTACTCGTGGAAGACGGGTTCGAGCGTGCAGAGGATCATCGCGTTGCGGCGCTCTGGCGCAACCCCGGCGAAGTCGAGCATCAGCACGGCGCACTCCGGGTTCCACGCGCGGATGTCGAAGCGGTGGTTGACCAGCATCGCCGGTAATGGCGACAGCGCCTGCACCAGCGCCGCCAGCGAACCCGACTCGGGCTGCGGCTGACGTCGTACGGCGGTCCACTGCCGAGTCAGGTCGAAAACATAAGCATGCTCGTCATCGGACAACCGCAGCGCCCGCGCCAGCGCCTCCAGCACCTCGGCCGACGGTCGTAGCCCGCGCCCCTGCTCCAGCCGGATCACGTAGTCGACGCTCACTCCGGCCAGCTCGGCGACCTCCTCCCGCCGCAATCCCGGCGTACGGCGGGCGCGGCCGGCGCGGACCACGCCTGCCTCCGTGGGACTCAACCGCTCCCGGCAGGCGCGGAGGAAGACGGCGAGTTCCTGAGCCACGTCGACGGTCATACAACCAACTTTACGGAAGGTGGGAGGGCCAGTCCCAGGATGAACCTTCCCTTACCCCCGGCCGCGGCCCGGACGAAGGTGGTGTCACCACCCCACGGAAAGAGGACTTCAGTGAGCACCACACTCGACACCTACCGGCTGCTCGGCCGCTCCGGCCTGCGCGTCTCCCCGCTGTCGCTGGGCACGATGACGTTCGGCGAGGACTGGGGCTGGGGTACCGACAAGGCCGAGGCCCAGCGGATCCTGGACACGTACATGGACCGCGGCGGCAACTTCGTCGACACCGCGAACATGTACACCAACGGCACCTCCGAGCAGTTGCTCGGCCAGCTCACGCAGAACCGCCGCGACCAGCTCGTGCTGGCCACGAAGTACACGATGATCACCAACCCGAAGGACCCGAACGCCGGCGGCAACCACCGCAAGAGCATGGTCCGCTCGGTCGAGCGCAGTCTGCGCAACCTGCAGACCGACTACATCGACCTGCTCTACCTGCACGCGTGGGACTTCACCACGCCGGTCGAGGAGATCCTGCGCGCGATGGACGACCTGGTCAGCCAGGGCAAGGTCCTGTACGTCGGCATCTCGGACGCACCGGCGTGGCAGATCTCGCGGATGCAGGCGATCGCGGACCTGCGAGGCTGGAGCCCGCTGGTCGCGCTCCAGGTCGAGTACAGCCTGGTCGAGCGAACCATCGAGCGGGAGCTGATCCCGATGGCGCGCGAACTGGGCCTCGGCGTACTCCCCTGGTCACCGCTGGCCAGCGGCGTGCTGACCGGCAAGTACACGGCGGCCGACCTGGATCACGGCGGCGGTGAGGCGAGCGCGGCCGGGACCCGGAAGAACGTGGCCGCCGGCAACGGCGCACTCACGGAACGCACGCTGGGTATCGCCGAGGTCGTCAAGAAGGTTGCCGAGCGCAACGGTTGGACCCCGGCCCAGGTCGCCCTGGCCTGGACCCTGGTGAACCCCGGCGTCACCTCGCCGATCATCGGCGCCCGCACCCTCCAGCAGCTCGAGCAGAACCTCACCGCACTCGACGTGGAGCTCGGCGCCGAGGATCTCGCCGAGCTGGAAGCGGTCAGCGCGATCGAGCTCGGCTTCCCGCACGAGTTCCTGCAGCGTCCGTTGACCCGGAGCGTGGTTCAGGCCGATCTGCGGATCGAGTCGGACCGGATTCCTCACTGACTTCCGGCGGGAGATCACCGAGGTCGGCATTCCAGTCGTCGTCAGCCTCGAGGCCCTCGTGGCGGCGGGCAATCCGAATGAACGCGATGATCAGCAGAATCGGGCCAAGGACCATCGCGGTCTCCGGGATGCCGCCCATGTGCAGCGCGATCATGAGGCCGTCACCAGCGCGATCCCGCCGGCGGTGAAGGCGACCATCGCCGCCAGCATCGGGTACTGCGCTTGCCGCAGTTGCCGCCGCCGGAACAGCCCGGCCGCGCGATCGTGCGCGGACACCACCCCTAGTACGTGTCCGAGCACGATCGCGCCGATCTGTACGCCGGCGATCACGCCGGTCCCGAGAAACGCGTAGTCGATCCGCGTTCCGCTGGTCCCAAGCAGATCCCAGCCGCGGCCGAACGGGTCGGTCGCGAGCAGCAGACCCTCCTGGCCCTGGAACATCGCGAACGAGAAGTAATGCGCCACCGCATAGCCGATAGCGATCGGGACCAGCGAGTGCACGAACGCGCCCGGCAGTCCGGCGTCGCCGACCGCGCCGGGCCGGATGTCCGCCGTGCCGGTGGTGCGGGCCGCGAAGACGAAGAGGGCGGTCACGATCGCCACCGCAACCAGCAGCCCGAGCGTGTAGACGACAACATGGTTCAGTTCGCCGGTACGGCTCGTCCAAGCGGACCAGCGAGAAATCCCATCGAAAGCTGTTGACCCGAGCAACAGACAGAGCAGGGCAACGATCCCCGGCCGTTGCGGAAGTGTCGCCAATCCGGCCAGTGGATTGCGGATCACCAGTTGCCCGTCGGCGCTGCGGGCGAGCGGGCTCAACCGCGCCAGGACCTCGGCGTACACCTCGAAGGAGTCGCCGATGCCGAACCAGGCCGGTCCATAAACGATGCCTGCGGCAACATTCGCCACCGCGTAGACCGTGACGAAGGCCGCGACCACGAGCGGTTCGGAGGCATCCGGATAGACGAGTTCCAGCCAGAGGAAGCCGGCCAGCCCAGCCACCGCCGGCCAGTACGCGATCCCCTCCGGCAACCGCCGGTACGACGTTCGCCGTACCAGGCCCGCGATGGTGCGCAGCGGGTTGGCGAGCCGCCAGATCGGGCCGAAGAGCAGGGAGAGCGGGATGATGCCGACCCAGATCCACACGTAGAGCCAGGTCGGCGCCGGATTCTGCGCGGGTGAGTCGCTACCGAACCACGCGGCGCCGATCAGCAGAACCAGAGCCAGCAGGCCGGCCAGCTTGAGCAACCAGCGCACCGGCTTGCTGTCGACGAGGCGGGTGAGCCGAGTGAGCGCCGTACCGCCGGCGGGCTCGAAACGCGGGCGCGACCAGAAGGCCGCGAGCGCGAAGAACGAAACGGCCACCGCGGCGCCGGCCGAGTAGATCGCCAGCCAGAGCGGGACCGGCAGGTCGCCGCGACCGCCGATCCCATGCATCGGCACCAGGAGCTCCAGCACGCGGCACCCTCCGATCAGCTATCTGACTGATCGAATGTAACACGCACGATGTCACATAGCGAGGGTCTGGTAATCGGCCGGATCGAACTGCCGGGTGAGCTGCCGGAACCGGAAGGTGAAGGTCGGCCAGAGCGTCGTGTTGCGGCCCTGGGCGTCGAGGTACCAGCTCGTGCAGCCGCCGCGGGTCCAGACCGTGTTCTTCATCGAGGACCGGACGCCGTCGACGAAGGCGCGCTGCACCTCGGGCCGCACCTCGACCTCGCGCAGACCGCGGGCGTCGATCGTCTTCAGCGCGTCCAGGATGTAGGCGATCTGGGACTCGATCATGAAGACCATCGAGCTGTGACCGAGGCCGGTGTTGGGGCCGATCAGCAGGAAGAAGTTCGGGAAGCCGGCGACCGCCGTACCAAGGTGGGCCTCCATGCCGTCGGACCACGCGGTGCGCAGGGACAGCCCGTCGCGGCCGTGCACCATGTCCATCACCGGCAGGTCGGTCACCCGGAAGCCCGTGCCGTAGATGATCGTGTCGACCTCGTGCTTCACGCCCTGATCGGTGACCACGCCGGTCGGCGTGACCTCGGCAATGCCGTCGGTGACGACCTCGACGTTCGGCTGCGCGAGCGCCGGGTAGTAGTCGTCGGAAATCAGCACGCGCTTGCAGCCCAGGGTGAAGTCGGGGGTCAGCTTGGCGCGCAGCTTCGGGTCGCGGACCTGGTGCTCGAGGTGCTTTTCGGCGACCTTCTGCGCCTGCTTCATGATCGCGGGCAGCTTGGTGAAGCCGAGCACCATCGACTCGCGCGCCCAGTAGATCGCGGTCCGAACCGCCTTCTGCACCAGGGGAAACTTGCGGTAGACCGACTTCTCGGTCGCGGTGATCTTGCGGTCCGGCCGCGGCATCACCCACGGCGGCGTCCGCTGGAACAGGTGCAGTTCCTCGACCTCGGGCTGGATGGCGGGCACGAACTGGATCGCGGAGGCGCCGGTGCCGATCACGGCGACCTTGCGGCCGGCGAGATCGAGGTCGTGGTTCCAGCGCGCGGAGTGGAAGACCTCACCCTCGAAGTCCTCGATCCCAGGGAGTTTCGGGACCGCCGGCTCGGCCAGCGGGCCCATCCCGGACAGCAGGAACTGGGCGACGAAATCACCTTGGTCGGTGCGGATCCGCCACTCGCCGTCCGCCCAGTACGCCGACTCGACGGTGTGCCCGAACCGGATGTGCCGGCGAACGTCGTACCGGTCGGTGACGTCGCGGAGGTACTGCTCGATCTCGGGTTGCGGGGAGAACGTCGACGACCACTCGGGGTTCGGCGCGAAGGAGAACGAGTACAGATGCGACGGTACGTCGCAGCGACAGCCCGGGTAGGTGTTGTCGCGCCAGGTGCCACCGACGTCGTGCGCCCGCTCGAGCACCACGAAGTCGTCGTACCCGGCCTGCTTGAGGCGGACCGCCATGCCGATGCCGGCGAAGCCGGTGCCGATCACCACGATCCGGTGCCTGTTCTCCATGACCGACCTCCTCGGGAGCGAACTTACTCGCAGTAAGTTACTCGGAGTCAGTTACGCTACGCAAGTGACGTCCACCACCGAGCAGCCGCCGAAACGCCGCCGCGACCGCGCCGCCCGCGAGCGCGAGATCCTCGCCGCCGCCGAGCGGATCTTCGGCGAACGCGGCTACCAGGGCACCTCGATGGACGATGTCGCCGCCGCGGTCGGGGTCTCGAAACCGCTGATCTACCAGTACTACGGCTCGAAGGACGGACTATTCCTCGCCTGCCTGGCGCGGCTCCGCGCGAACCTGCTCGAGACCGTCTCCGACGCCGTACCGGCCGCCACCGATGCTGAGGACGCCCTGTACGCCGGCTTCGTCGCGTGGTTCCAGTTCCTCGACGACCACCCGCAGGCCTGGTCGGTGCTGATCGACGAAGGCATGCTCGCCGCCGGACCGATGGCCGCGGCGACCGACGAAGTGCGCAACGCCTTCGTCGAACTCATCTCCACGATGGTCCGCCTCAACCTGCCGCCGAACCGCCCGGCCGACACCGACGAGATCGAGATCCTCGCGCAGTCCATCTCCGGCGCCACCGAACGCCTCGCCGTCTGGCGCACCCGCACCCCGAATCCGCCGCCCCCGGAAAAGGTCGCCCGCACCCTGCACGAACTCCTCTGGCAAGGCCTGAAAACCCTCAGCACGACCTAACCGGCAATCGTTGTCCGAACCCGGTACCGCTTTCCCAGCGGGGTTTTCCATCCGGCGCGAGAATGCGCATTCTGGCTTGTCACGACACCTTGACGACGGTGGGCACGACCAGCAAACTAGCGGCACTTCGGTCAGATCTTTTCTTATCTTCGCCTTCGCAACAACTGCCCCCGGAAGGTGCCGAGTCGACCGTTCGCTGGCTGCTGCCCGGGGGTCCCCTCCGAAAGGACACCGCCCCCATGAAGTTTTCCCGAAGTCGCCTGGCTCTCGCAGCCCTGGCCCTGGTCACCGGTACCGCCGGGTTGATCAACACCGCCTCCGCCCCGGAGGCCGAGGCCGCTCCGGCCGCCGCCACCGCTGCCGCCGCCTTGCCGGCCGGATTCAAGAGCGTCGGCTACATGCCGTCCTGGTCGGGCAGCGTCACCGCGATCCAGTACAGCAAGCTCACCCACATCAACTACTCGTTCGCACTGCCGAACTCCAACGGTTCGCTGCAGGCCATCCCCGACCCCGGCAAACTGAACCAGCTGGTCAGCCTCGCGCACCAGAACGGTGTCAAGGTGTCGCTGGCCATCGGCGGCTGGAACGACGGCAACGACTCCAACTTCGAGGCGCTCGCCGCGAACTCCGGGTCCCGCACCACGTTCGTGAACGCCGTCATGGGCGCCATCAACCAGTACGACCTGGACGGCGTCGACATCGACTGGGAGTACCCGGATCCGGGCACCTCGGGCGATCGCTACACGCTGCTGATGCAGCAGTTGAGCACCACGCTGCACAACAACGGCAAGCTGCTCACCGCCGCCGTCGTCTCCGAAGGTTCGACCGCGAACGGCATCCAGCCGGCCGTCTTCAACGCCGTCGACTGGCTCAACATCATGGCGTACGACGGCGGCAGCCCGCACGCGAACTACGACTGGTCGATCGCCTCGGCGAACTTCTGGAAGAACCGCGGTCTGCCGAAGGCCAAGACCGTCCTCGGCGTCCCGTTCTACAGCCGGCCGACCTACGTGGCCTACAAGGACATCGTCGCGGCGAACCCCGCCAACGCGAACGTGGACTGCTACAACAACGGCGGTCAGCAGTGCTACAACGGCATTCCGACCATCAAGCGCAAGACCCAGTGGGCGGTCGCGAACGCCGGCGGCATCATGAACTGGGAGCTGTCCCAGGACGCCACCGGCAGCCTCTCGCTGGTCAGCGCGATCTTCGACGCCGCCGGCGGCACCCAGAACCCGCCGACCGGCAAGACCGGCCCGATCACCGGCATCGCCGGCAAGTGCGTTGATGTTGCCGGCGGCAACAGTGCGAACTCGACCGCCGTCCAGCTCTGGACCTGCAACGGCTCGGCCGCCCAAACCTGGACGGTCGGTTCCGACGGCACGATCCGCGCCCTCGGCAAGTGCCTCGACATCGCCGCGGCCGGAACCGCGAACGGCACCGTCACGCAGCTCTACGACTGCAACGGCACCGGCGCCCAGAGCTGGCAGGCGCAAAGCAACGGCAACCTCCGCAACCCGAGCTCCGGCCGCTGCCTCGACGCGACCGGACCGAGCTCGGCCGACGGCACCCGGTTGCAGATCTGGGACTGCGCGGCCAGCAGCAACCAGATCTGGACGCTCCCGGCCTGACCTGATCGATCGGTCCGGGGACCCCCTCAGGTGGTCCCCGGACCGACCTCGTCGAACGCCCGCAGCCCCTCCCGCACCATCAGCTCCGCCTGCTCGGCAGACCGCTGCGCAACCACCCCGACGAACATCGCACTGTTCACCGCACGCCCCCACGCGAGTCCCAACTCCGAAACCACGCCACCAGCAGCCCGGTACGCCGCCAGCGCCCGCTCACCGCCTGCCATCGTCACGTCCAACTCGGCCGGCCCGACTCGCGCGCTCCCCCAGTCGATCAGCCGCGTCCCCACGACATTGCCGCCGTACACATCACCGTGCAGCAACGTCGTCGGCAGTACGTCGAGCGCCGCGATCAACCGCTCATCCGTCCCGAAGAGGTCGAGCATCGCCAACGCCTGCTCACGAACCGGATGGTCGACCCTCAGAACGCCGTCCCACGCGAACCTCCCGAACGACATCCGCAAGAACTCCGCGTCCACCCGAGGCAGCACGTCCGGCAGCTCGCATCCGGCGTACCGGACATGCAGCCGCGCCAACGCCGCATAAACCTCCCCCGGCGGCTCCGCCTGCCAATCCAGCACCTGCCCCGCGGCGTACGACGTCACCACCCAATCCCCGTCCTCATCCACCCCCGCGTCGTACAACCGTGGAAACCTCGGCTCCCCCGGCAACAACCGCAACGCCACCGCCTCAGCCGGCGTAGCCCGCTTCGCGACTAGCTCCAACTCGCCGATCCGCACCAACTCCACCGACGGCGACGTGATCCCACCAACCAACGCCGTACGCCGCACCTCCCCCGCGGGGAACCGATCGAGCCGCAACGGCACAGGAGGAGTCACGCCAGCCAGTATCGCGTGACAGCTTCCGGTCGCGGCCGCCTCTGCCGAGGACTTCGTCCGCAGGATAGGAACGGACGAAGGGAGCTGGTCATGTATCCAGCCAGTGCACAACAACCTCAGGTCGCGCGAGGACCGCGTTTCCGTCAGGACCCCGGGTACGGCGTCGCCGCGTCCGTGGCGATTGCGCTGGCCACGGTGGCCAACGTCGTGACGAACGTCGCCGACTGGCGCACGGCGTCCGTTGTCGCGCGGTATGTCGATGCACCGACCGGCACAGCGGAGCTGGAAGCTGCCGACCGTTTCACCTTGCTGACGACCGCCATCTATCTCGGCACACTGCTGATTGCGGCTGTGCTGTTCATCATCTGGTTGTGGCGCGCCCGCGAGAACGCCGAGTTCTTCTGCGATGCCCGGCACCGGTACGGGCGTGGGTGGGTGATCGGCGCCTGGTTCGTTCCCATCGCTTCGTTCTGGATGCCGCGTCACGTGGTCAACGACGTCGCCGTGGCCAGCGACCCGTGGACCTCGACGCGCGGCGTGTGGCTCAAGACCCGGCGCTCTCCCGAGGTGTCGAGCTGGTGGGTCTTCTGGATCCTGCAAGCCGTCACCGGCTGGCTCGCGGCGATGCTGACCAACGCCGCCGTGTCGGGAACCGGCTCCGCCGTGGTCACCGGTCTACAGACCGCGGCCGCATTGGCTAGCCTCAGCAGCATCCTCTGCTGCATCGCCGCCTTCCTCGCGATCCGGGTGATCATCACGATCAACGGCGACCAGGCCTCGCGCCCGCCGATCCCTTGGTGGGCGAACCCTGAAGCCCAACCCTGAGAACCGACCCTGAGAGCGGTCTGACGGATGTCACGGGGTTGTCGTGACGGCTGAGCGAGGGGTGCGACGGCGTCCAGCCAGAGACTTTTCGTATGACGACAACGACTGCGGTCAGCCTGACGGGCGTGACCAAGAAGTACGGGGCGGTGCAGGCGGTCGCCGGGGTGGATCTGAGCATCCGGGCCGGTGAGGTCGTGGCGCTGCTGGGGCCGAACGGCGCCGGGAAGTCGACCACGATCGAGATGCTGCTCGGGCTGGTGCGACCGGACCAGGGCAGCGTCCGCGTGTACGACACTACGCCGGAGGAAGCGATCGCCAAAGGTCAGGTCGGAGTGATGCTGCAGAGCGGCGGCATCATCGAGGACGCCAAGGTCGGCGAACTGCTGAACCTCGTGGCCGGCCTGCACACCAAGCCGATGCCGGTCAGCGAGGCGCTCGACCGCGCGGGCATCGGCGATCTCTACGACCGCAAGATGAAGGGTCTGTCCGGCGGTCAGAAGCAGCGGGTGCGGTTCGCGATGGCGATCATCCCGCAGCCCGACCTGATCGTGCTGGACGAACCGACGACCGGCATGGACGTCGAGTCCCGCCGCGACTTCTGGGCGTCGATGCACGCCGAGACCGCCCGCGGCCGAACCGTCCTCTTCGCCACCCACTACCTCGAAGAGGCCGACGCGTACGCCGACCGCATCGTACTGATGCGCAACGGCAAGATCGTTGCCGACGGCACCGCCGCGCAGATCAAGGCGGGCGTCTCCGGCCGCACCATCCGCGCAACGGTTCCCGGCGCCGATCTCGGCACGCTCGCGTCGCTGCCCGGCGTACGCAACGTCGAGACGCGCGGCGACGTCGTGCTACTGCAGTGCGCGGACTCCGACAACACGTTGCGCTACCTGATCACCAAGACCAACGCCCATGACATCGAAGTGACGTCGGCCGACCTCGAGGACGCCGTACTCGCGATCGGTGCGCAAGAGGAGAGCCTCGCATGAACCGCACCTATCTGATGTTCGACATCCGCCGCACCCTGCGGAACCGGCGGGTGATGATCTTCGCGATCCTGATGCCCCTGGTCCTGTTCGCGGTCTTCGGCCTGAACATCCCCAAGGACGCGACCGAGGGCGGCATCTCCGCGATCGCCTACGTGATGGTCAGTATGGCGATGTTCGGCTCGATGTCGGCCGCGATGAGCAGCGGTGGCGTGATCGCGGCCGAACGCGACGGCGGCTGGAACCGGACGCTGCGGCTCACCCCACTGAAGCCGCAGGCCTACGTGATCAGCAAGGTGGTCCTGTCGCTGCTGATCTCGATCCCGCCGCTGCTGGTGGTGTTCCTGTTCGGGATGATCGTCGGCGGCGTCCACCTCGACGCCGGCCAGTGGCTCACCGTCGCGCTCGTCTCCTGGCTCGGCGCCCTGCCGTTCGCCGCGATCGGCCTCGTCATCGGGTACGTCGCCAAGCCGGACAGCGTCCAGCCGATCACCGGACTGGCGACGATGCTGATCGCCGCCTTCGGCGGACTGTGGTTCCCGGTCGAGCAGATGCCGTCGGCAATGAGGCACATCGCGCAGCTGACCCCGGCGTACTGGACCGGGCTGACCTCGCGCAGCGCATTGACCGCGGGCGGCGTCGACACTCAGGCGCTGCTGGTGGTCCTCGGCTGGACCGTCGTCCTCGGCTTCGTCGCGCTGCGCCGGTTCCGCGCCGACACCGCGCGGGCCTGATCGCCTACCGTGAGTTCCATGAAACGAACCCTGCCGGCCGTCATCGCCGAGGAAGGCCGGCCGCCCGGCCGGTGGGGTTTCCTCGCGGTGGCGGTCTGGCTGTTCTACCTCGTCCAGCCACTGACCGAGATCTGGCAGACCCAGCACGGCGTCACCCGGATCCTCGGTCTGCTGAACCTGCTCGCCTTCGCGCTCTCGTACGTCGCCTTCTTCGGCGTACTGCGCTGGCAGAAGTTCCGGCCGAATCCGTCACCGTTGTGGCAGCGGCTGGGCTATCTGGTCTTCATGCTGGCACTGGCGCTGCTCCTGACCCTGACCGCCGGGCAGACCGCGCTCACCTGCATCGTCTACATCGCCGCGACCGCGGTGCTCACGCTGCAGTTGCCCCTGGGTGTGGTGGCCGTCCTGCTGCTGCTCGGCGGCGCCGAACTGGCGATGCGCGTGGTGCCCGGCTGGTCGGACGACGGTAGCTACGGATTCGCGATCTTCCTCGGCGGTCTCGCCGTCTTCGCGATGCGGCTGTCGATGCAGCGCGCCTCCGAACTGGCCAGGACGCGGGAGGACATGGCCAAGCTCGCGGTGCAGGAGGAACGCAACCGGTTCGCTCGCGACCTGCACGACATCCTCGGCCACTCGCTGACCGTCATCACGGTCAAGGCCGAGCTGGCCGGTCGGCTGATCGAGGTCAACCCCGACAAGGCGGCGGCCGAGGTCGCCGACGTCGAGAGCCTCGCCCGCGCCGCGCTCGCCGACGTACGGGCTGCCGTCGCCGGCTACCGCGAGCTGAGTCTCGCCGGTGAACTCGTCTCGGCCCGGACCGCCTTGCAGGCTGCCGAGATCAAGCCCGACCTCCCGACCACCATGGACGAGGTCCCCGAGGAGAACCGCGAACTCTTCGCCTGGGTCGTCCGCGAAGGCGTCACCAACGTCATCCGGCACTCCGGTGCCAAACGCTGCACCATCCGGCTCGCCGCCCGCCAGATCGAGGTCCTCGACGACGGCAAGGGCCCCACCCCCGACTCGCCCCCCTCCGGCCACGGCCTGATGGGCCTCCGCGAACGAGCAGACCAAGCCGGCGCCGCCCTCCAGGTAGGCCAGGCCCCGACCGGCGGATTCCGCCTGGCTGTCAAGGTGACCCCATGACCATTCGCTTGTTGATCGCCGACGACCAAGCGCTCGTCCGCGGAGCGCTGGCGGCCCTGCTGGATCTCGAGGCCGATCTCGAGGTCGTGTCCGAGGTCGGCCGCGGTGACGAGGTGATCGCCGCCGCCAAAGTCAGTACGCCGGATGTCGCGCTGCTGGACGTGGAGATGCCCGGGCTCGACGGCATCGAGGCCGCGGCCGCGTTGCGCGCCGCCGTACCGGGGGTTCGGATCCTGATGGTGACCACCTTCGGCCGCCCCGGCTACCTCCGCCGCGCCATGGAGGCCGGCGCCGCCGGCTTCGTCGTGAAGGACACCCCCGCCGCCCAACTCGCCGACGCCGTCCGCCGAGTCCACCAAGGCCTCCGCGTCGTCGACCCCTCGCTCGCCGCCGAAACCCTGGTCGCCGGCACCAGCCCCCTCACCGGCCGCGAGTCCGACGTCCTCCGCGCCGCCCGCGAAGGCGGCACCGTCGCCGATATCGCCAAAGATCTCCACCTCTCCGAAGGAACCGTCCGCAACCACCTCTCCGCCGCCATCGGCAAAACCGGCGCCCGAACGCGAGCCGAGGCCGCCCGCATAGCCCTAGACAACGGCTGGCTCTGATGCCCCTGCCCACCTAGGGTGATGACAGGGAGGAATCATGTCGATCGAGGGCTTCAGTGTTCGGGGGCGGTTGGCGGACACCGGTGAGGGGATCACCGGGGACGAGTTGCAGCTGGCGGCGCGGAATCATGGGATTCCGCTGGAGGCGCTGCGGTACGACGTGACGCCGGCGGGGCTGCACTACGTGCTGGTGCACTACGACATTCCGGCGGGGAGCGCGGCGACGTGGCGGCTGGAGGTGGACGGGTGCGTTGAGCAACCGATGTCGTTCGGGCTGACCGAGTTGCGCGCGATGGGGCGACGGACGGTTCGGGTGACGTTGGAGTGCGCGGGCAACGGGCGCGCGTCGCTGCAGCCGCGGCCGATCAGCCAGCCCTGGCTCAACGAAGCAGTCGGTACGGCGGAGTGGACCGGCGTGCCGTTGGCCGACCTGCTGCGGAATGCCGGGGTGCGGCCGGACGCCGTGGATGTGGTGTTCACGGGAGCCGATCACGGGATCGAGCGCGGGGTCGAGCAGGACTACCAGCGTGGCCTGTCGCTCGGCGAGGCGATGAAGGCCGATGCGATCGTCGCCTGGGAGATGAACGGCGATCCGCTGCCACCGCAACACGGGTATCCGCTGCGACTCGTCGTACCGGGGTGGTACGGGATGGCCAGCGTGAAGTGGTTGCGGTCGATCGAATTGATCGACCATGAGTTCGACGGCTTCCAGAACGCGGTCGCCTACCGGATCCGGCAGGAAGCCGACGAGCTCGGTACGGCGGTCACCCGGATCGAGCCGCGGGCGCTGCTGATCCCGCCGGGGTTCCCGGACTTCATGAGCCGGCACCGGTTCGTTGCCGCCGGCACCGTCACGCTCGAAGGCAAGGCGTGGTCCGGCTGGGCGCCGATCGAGCGGGTCGAGGTGAGCACCGACGCCGGCGTCACCTGGAGTCCGGCCAAACTCGATGCTTTGGGCAACGACGCACTGGCCTGGCGGTCGTTCAGCTACGACTGGAAGGCGACGCCGGGCGAGCACGTGCTCACGGTGCGCGCCGTCGACAGAAGTGGCCGTGAGCAACCAGTTGAGGCGCCGTGGAACCGCGGCGGGTTCGCCAACAACAGCGCGCAGCGGCTGACCGTCCTCGTCACCTGACCGCGTGTCGCTGGCGGCTTCGGCCCTACCGGCGGCACATTCTGGAGGAGGACACGGTTCTCCCTGCAGGAGTGAGCTAGCAGGAGTGATGCGGTGAACGAGTCGGACGAGCAACTGCACCTGCACGCGCGGATCTTCCGGACGGCGGACGAGTGGTACGCCGACATCGACGACGGACTGTTTCCGCAACCCGACAACCCGCTGTGGTGCGGCTCCTACGCCAGCCAGCGGGCTGCGATCGAGGCCGCCTGCAGCCGGATCGCTGCGATGCGCCGGCGCCCACCCGCCGTCCAGGATCAAGCCTCCTAACCTATTGCAACACCTCTTTCGAAAGAGTACTTTCGACGCATGGACGAGAGTACTCAAAGGCGGATCACTGACGCCCGGACGCTGCGCGCGGTCGCACACCCGGTCCGGATCGCGATCATCGAACAGTTGTCGGTGAACGGCGCGATGACCGCGACCGAGGTCGGTGAGCGGCTCGACGAGACGCCGGCGAACTGCTCGTGGCACCTGCGCAAGCTGGCGGAGTACGGGTTCGTCGAGGAGGCGGCCGGCGGTACCGGCCGGCAGCGGCCGTGGCAGGTCACGCACCTCGGGATGACCTGGGGCGAGGAGGCGGACGGTCCGCAGGGCGCGGACCTGCAGCTCGCCGGTCAGGCGCTGACCGAGGTGCTGGTCGCCCGCGAGGTCGATCGGCTGATGGAGAGCCAAGCGCGCGCCGCCGACGAGCCTGCCGAGTGGCGCACTGCCGCCACCAGCACACAGTCGATGATGTGGCTGACCGCCGAGGAGCTCGAGGCGGCGAACCTCGCCGTTCGCGAGGCCCTGATGGAGCACTTCGACCGGCACCAGGACCCGTCGCTCCGCCCGCCGGGATCCCGGCTCTGCGCGTTCATGTCCTGGGGCGTGCCGACGTACGGCCTGGCCGACCCGACCCCTTCCGCACAGTGAGGTAGTCCGATGCGCGCGATGTTCGCCCAGCCCGCGTTCCGCCGGTTGTTCGCCGGCATGTCGACGTCGATGTTCGGCGACTCGGTGATGCTGCTCGTCCTGAGCATGTGGGTGAAGAGCCTGACCGGCTCCAACGCCCAGGCCGGCCTGACCTTCTTCTGGATGGTCGTCCCGACCTTCCTCGCTCCGCTCTTCGGCCTGTACGTCGACCGGCTGCCGCCGCGCCGCGTGCTCGCCTGGGGCAGCCTGGCCTCGGCGATCGCCGTCCTGCCGCTCACGCTGGTCCGCGACGCGGGTGACGTCTGGATCGTCTGGGTCGTCGCGTTCCTCTACGGCATCTCGATGATCGTGCTGCCGGCCGCACTGAACGGCCTGCTCAAGGAGATCGTCGCCGACGAGCAACTCGTCTCGGCGAACTCCTCACTGCAGACCGTCAAGGAGGGCTTCCGCCTGATCGGCCCGATCATCGGCGCCGGCCTCTTCGCCTGGATCGGCGGCTGGGCAGTCGCCCTGGTCGACGCGGCGACCTTCCTCGCCGCCGCGATCATCATCGGCTCGATGACGCTCCCGGACCGCAAACCCGAACCCGCCCACGGCAACTGGTTCCACGAACTCAGCGGCGGCATCAAACACCTCTGGTCCGACCGCATCCTGCGCCACACCCTGGTCGGCCTCGGCCTGCTGCTCCTCGTCCTCGGCTTCACCGAAGCCTCGATCTACGCGATCGTCGACGTCTTCGGCAAACCGGTCGAGTTCGTCAGCGTCATCGTGACCGTCCAAGGCATCGGCGCCCTGCTCGGCGGCCTCACGGCCACCTGGTGGGTACGCCGCATCGGCGAGGTCGGCGCCTTCGCCGTCGGCGCCCTGGCCCTCGCCGCCTCCCTCGCCGTCATCGCCGCCACCGAGAACCTGACGGTCTTCCTGATCGACGTCCCGCTCCTCGGCTACGCCATCCCGCTGATCATCGTCTCGTTCATGACCCTGATCCAGCGGCGTACCCCGCTCCGCCTGATGGGCCGCGTCTCGACCGCCGCCGAAGTCGTCATGGGCAGCCCCCAAGCCATCAGCCTCGCCCTCGGCGCCATGCTCGTCTCGCTGATCAGCTACCACGTCATCTTCGCGATGATGGCCGTCGTCATCACCGGAGCGGTCGTGTACCTGGCCGTGATGCTCCGCGGCCAACTGCTCCGCCCGGTCCCCGCCGTACCGGAGGAGGTTCACTCGGGCTCGTTGTGAGTGGTGCCGCCTATTTGGTACGGCGTGGTGTAGCCGGCGTACATGAGGTGGGTCATGAGGCCTTCGGAGGCGTGCGGGAGGTTGTGGCAGTGGTCCATCCAGAGGCCGGGGTTGTCGGCGCGGAAGGCGATCTCGTAGGTCTCGTTGTTGCCGACTTCAACGGTGTCGGTCCACCAGGGTGAACCGGTCGACGGAGTGCCGTTGCGAGTCAGTACGACGGCGTGATGGCCGTGCAGGTGCATCGGGTGGGACTGTCCACTGGTGTTGCTGATGGTCATCCGGACAATGTCGCCCTCGGCAACCATGTACATCGGCACGTCGGGGAACTTGTGACCGTTGATCGTCCACCACAACCCCGGAACGCCGTCCAGGAAGCCGATCCGCCGGCCGATCCGGTACTCGAACCGCCGGTCCGCCTTCGCGGGGTCGAAGCCAAGAGGCGCCCGCTTTCCATAACTCAACAAATCGACCGTCTCAGCCGGCAACTCACCCACCGGTCCGTCGCCGGGTCCGATCTTGAGCGACAGAGCACTCGTGCCCGCCACCAAGCTCATCCCACCCGCGGGGACTACAGCCTCGAGATCCACGCGACCGCCCGCCGCCAGCGCATAGGCCTTGGTCACCGGCGTCGGCCCCTTGACCTCCCGCCCGTCCACCGCAACCACCTTGTACGCCGCCCCCGTCACGCCCACCCGGAGAATCGCGTTGTCGGTGTTGATCACCCGCAGCCGCGCCGTCGTTCCGGCCGGCAACTCGACGCGCTGCGAACCCATCTGGCCGTTGATCGTCCGCTTGCCGTCGTACGTGTGGATCGTGGCCAGCACCTCACCAGGAGCCTTCGGCGCGATCACGATCGGACCGAACAGACCACCCTTGACCTGATCGCTCGACACCTGATGCGAGTGATACCAGTACGTCCCCGCGTCCTCGGCGCGAAAGCGGTAGACATGCCGCCCACCGATCGGTACGGCGTCCTGCGTCACCCCGGCGACACCGTCCTCCGCGTTCGGTACGTCGATGCCGTGCCAATGCAGAGTCGCGCCGTCCGGGACGGATTCGTTGACCAGCGTCACTTGAACGAGAGCGCCGCTCTCGGCACGGATTAGTGGTCCCGGCGAGCTGCCGTTGAGCGTGTACCCGGCCAGGCCCTTCTTCTCCTTGCGAGCAACGAGTGTGACCGCGACGTCCGGCGTACCGGTCTTGGGTCCGGTCAGCTCAGCAATGCTCGCGGCCTGGTGGTGGTGCTCGTGCCCACCGGCCACCCCGCCGCCGTAGTCGGCGTACCCCATGTCGGCGGGGTTGTACGTGCCCGGGACAAGGCTGGTCGCCCAGAGATAGCCCAGCGGTATCAGCACCGCCATGACGATCCCCAGAGCGACCAGCCGCCCTCGTCTCTTACGCACTGGTCGCGAGCGGCCGCGGCGCTGCGGCCCGACCAGTGGCCGCCCCGGCCACCGCACCGATCGCCAGCCCGTTGAGCCCGTGCAGCACGCCCAGCGCCGGCAGCCCGAACGACACTGTCGCGAGCACGAACTGCACCGCCACCAACCCGACGATCACCCCGGCCAGCATCCGCCCGCGCGGCACATCGGTCAGGAACGAGACCACCAGCAGGATCAGCGCCAGCAGCCCGATCACCATCCCGGCCACGCTGTGGTAGGTCTGCCCGAAGTTGCTGTAGTCGGCGCCGATCGCGGCCCCGTCGTTCGCATCCTTGGCCACGGTGAATCCGGACAGCGCGATCGACGCCACCTGCAGCCCGACCGCGACCGAGATCAGGATCGCGACCACTCGATACACGTTTCTCATGCCGTCCGCCGCTTCCGGTAGATCAGGACACCGGCCACGACCGCCAGGATCGGCAACACCGGCGGATGCGGATGCCCAGCACCCCAGGGCCCCCCGTGCGGGTGGCCGCCGCCCCAGACCCCCGCATGCGGATGACCCGCGAACACCGCGCACGCGACCGACGCCAGCACCGCGACGACCCCCAACGCCACCAGCAGCGGCCGCGGAAGCGTTCCGAACAACGAACTACCCGGCCGGGCCTGACGCGGCGCCTCGGCCTGCTGCTGCTCGAACGGCAGGTCCGCGAACACCGCCCCCAACTCGTCGTTCGTCCTGGCTCGCAGTGCGGCCTCGACCCGCTCCGAGTGCTCGTCCGCACTCAGCCGTCCGGCCTCGTAGTGCTCCCCCAGCCGCCGGACCGCCTCCTCCCGCTCGGCGTCCCCAATCCGCATGTCGCTCATGACACTCCCTCGGTGCTCGCAGTTGTTCGACTGCACCGATCGTGTCGCGACAGCACCCCGCACCGCGTCGGCTCGACGGCGGCTCCTCGCCTACCCCCGCAGGCGCACCCCACCCCGTACGACGCAGTACGCCGTACTCCCCACGGAGTACGGCGTACCGGGGCGAACCCCTAGGCGCTGGCGGCGAGGATCTTGTTCACATCCGCGTTCGCCTTGGCCAGGGAGGACGGCGGCGCGTCGAACGACATCACTGCGTCCATCGCCGGCGTCATCACGGCGCTGACGTCGGCCGCGTTCGGATTGGCCGGGTACGGGAAGACGTCACCCGCCTCGACGGTCTCCAGGAACGGCGTCACGTCCCAGCCGTTCTCCGCGAACTTCGCCTTGGCCGCCGGCAGGCTCGCCGACACCGCGGGGAAGACGACACCGGCCTTGGCGACGATGTCCTGCGCGGTCTGCGAGCCCAGGAACTTCACCCAGGCCCAGGACGCATCCCGCCGGGTGGTCCCGGCCCAGATGGTGTCCGCCAGTCCGTTCATCATCGACATCCGTTTGCCGATCGGGCCGATCGGCAGCCGGGCCAGCTTGGTCTTGACCCCCTTGAGCGTCTGGTAGGTGCCCAGCATCCAGGAGCCGTTCGGGGTCATGCCGTACTTGCCCGCACCGAAGGAGGTGGTCACGTCCACCCCGGACTTCGCCTGCGCGTACGTCGGCATGTATCCCTTGGTGATCAGTCCGCGCCACCAGCCGATCGTGTCGGTGAACTTCGGGTCGTCGTAGAAGAACTTCGTCCCCCACGGTTCGCCCTCGGAGTACTTCCAGCCGTTCGAGGCGGCGTACCAGCTCCAGCTGGTCTGACCGTCCGCGCCGCCGGCGTCGCCGTACCCGAGGCCGTAGACCTTGACGTTGTTCTTGTCGAACCCCGGCTGATCGCCGCGACGCCCCTTCGAGTCGACCGTCAGCCGCCGGATGATCTCTTCGAACGTGCCGCCGTCCTGCGGGTTCCAGGTCATCGCGTTGAGCTGCTCGGCGGTGATGCCGGCCGCCTCGGTGAAGGCGCTGTTGTAGAAGTACACCTCGGAGTCGAAGTCCTTCGGCAGGCCGTACCGCTTGCCGTCGGCACCGATCCAGCGGTCGGCCAGACCCTTCTGATAGATGCCCAGATCAACGTTGTCCTTGGTGACGAAGTCGTCGATCGCCAGCACCTGCCCCTTGTCCGCGAACAACGGGTACTTCGCCGAGTGCGCGGTGAACACGTCCGGAGCGGTCTCGGAGATGAACCCGGTGACGAGCTTCGACCAGTAGTCGTTCCAGCCGTACTGCTCGATGCGCACGGTGTACCGCGGGTTCTGCTCGTGGAAGACCTTCGCGCACTCGGTGTACATCGGTAGCTGGGCCGAGTCCCAGAGCCAGTAGATGACTTCGCCCGGGCCACGCGCCGCCGCCCCGTTGTTGCATGCGGCAAGCGACGGTACGGCGAGCGCGGCGAGCCCGGCCTTCAGCAAGGTCCTGCGTGACAGTGTCATCATTTGATCCCGGAGAAGCCGATGGAGTTGGTGATCCGCTTGGCGAAGGCCAGGAAGAGGATGATCATCGGCAGTGCCGCGATCAGTGTGGCCGCCATCAGGCCGGCCCAGTCGGGGCCGCCCTGCGGGGTCTGCGAGCGGAAGACGCCGAGCGCCACCGTGAGCACCCGGACGTTCTCCTGCTGGCCGACCAGCAACGGCCAGAAGTAGTCGTTCCAGGAGTTGATGTAGGTCAGGATCGCCAGCGTGGTGATCGGCGCGGCGCTCATCGGGATGATCATTCCGAAGAAGATCCGCCGATGCCCGGCGCCGTCGATCATCGCCGCCTCCTCGAGTTCACGGCTGATCCCGAGGAAGAACTGGCGCAGGAAGAAGATCGCGAACGGCGTCATGAACGCCCCCGGCAGGATGATGCCGGCGAAGCTGTTCAGCAGGCCGAGGTTCTTGATCAGCACGAAGTTCGGCAGTGTGGTGAAGATCGGCGGCACCATCAGCGCGGCCAGGAACACCGCGAACACCTTGTCCCGGCCGGGCCAGCGCAGTCGGGCGAACGCGTACGCCGCCATCGCGCTGAAGAAGACCTGGCAGGCGGTGGTGACCGTTGCCACCACCAACGAGTTGCGCAGGTAGAGCCAGAAATTGACCGAGGCACCGGAGCCGCCCTGGGCCTGGGCCTCCTCGATCGTCGACAGCCCGAGCACCCGCTTGAAGGCGCCGAGCGTGGTCTCCACCGGCAGCAACGAGTTCGGGTGTGCGGCGAGCTGGGTGTTGTTCGAGAGCGCCGTACGGAGCATCCAGTAGAAGGGGAACAGCGTCAGGATCAGCAGGATGATCAGGAAGGCCCAGGCCAGGATCCGGCCCAAATTCAGAGGCTTTCTCATGCCAGGTCACTCTCCTTGGCGCGCAGCAACCGCAGCTGCAGCAGCGAGACGATCGCCAGGATCGCGAACAGCACCATCGCCATCGCGGACGCGTAGCCGAAGTCGAACCGGGTGAACGCCCGCTCGAAGATGTAGTAGTAGATGACCCGCGTCGAGTTGATCGGGCCACCCTGCGTGGTGACGGCGACGGTGTCGAAGATCTGGAACGAGCCGATCATGGTGACCACCAGGACCATCACCAGAACGGGACGCAGCAGCGGCAGCGTGATTCGCCAGAACGTCTTCATCTCGCCCGCGCCGTCCACCTCGGCGGCCTCGTAGACGTACGACGGAATCGTCTGCAGACCGGCGAACACGAGCAGCGCCGTGTAGCCCATGTGCCGCCAGACGTTGATGCCGGCGATCGTCGGGATCGCCCAGTGGGAGTCGCCGAAGAAGGCGATCGGGTCGATGCCGAGCCAGGTCAGGCCCTGGTTCACGATGCCTACCTGGAAGTCGAGCATCCAGTACCAGACCAGGGCGACGACCACGTTCGCGACCAGGTAGGGCAGCAGGATCGCGGCCCGGACGGTGATCGAGCGGGTCAGCCGGTACATCACCATCGCGATGGCCACGGCCAGGACGGTCTGCGCGCCGATGTTGATCACGACGTACTCCAGCGTCACGCCGAGGGCGTTCCAGAAGAAACTGTCGTGGATCATCCGGTCGTAGTTGTCGAGGCCGTTGAACTTCGGTGCCTCGAGCAACGAGTACTCGGTGAAGCTCAGGTAGGCGCCGCGCAGGGTCGGCCAGATGTAGAAGACCACGAAGCCGATCGTGGCCGGCAACAGGAAGATCATCGCGACCTTGAGGTCGCCCAGCCGCCGGCGCTTCGTCGGCGCCGGCGACTGATCCCCGTGACGTACTTCGATGTCGGGTGGTGCGTTGGTAGCAGCGGTCACGGGGATCTCCTTTGTCGGTCTGCGATCGACTGGCGGATCAGTCGATCGCGGTCACGTCCAGCAAGAGCGCGTGCTCGGGCCATTGCGCCGGCAACTGGACGCCGGCCGCGGCGAGCGCGGCGCCGTTCAGCTCGACGGCGTCGGTCCAGGCAGGCACCGAACGAGGTTCAGGGCCAGGGGTGGCGATCCGGGAAACGCGGTAGGTACGCCGCGGGTCGAGGCCCGGCAGCCGGACCCGGCCGACGGCCGAGGTGACGGATTGCGTCAGCTGGACGGCGGCGTACACGGCGCGGGAGGCGTCCTGGGCGACCACACCGTGGAGCAGGAAGTCGCTCGGGCCGCGGTCGGCCCGAACCACGCGGCCAGTGTGCAGCAGCGGTCGCAGTTCCTTGTGCAGCGCCACCCACCCGGCGAGTTCCGCCCGCTCCTGTTCGGAGGCAAGCGTGATGTCCCACTCGATCCCGAAGTGCCCGAAGAGCGCGGTGATCGCGCGGAACGACAGCGCCTGGGTGCGGCCGGTGGTGTGCGCCTTCGGCGGGCCGACGTGGCAGCCGATCAGCTCCGGCGGCAGCAGCAACTGGGTGTACCGCTGGATCGTCTGGCGCTCGAGCGCGTCGTTGCTGTCGCTGCCCCAGACCCGGTCGGTGCGCTCCAGGATGCCGAGGTCGACGCGCGCACCACCGGACGAACACGACTCGATCTCGAGACCCGGGTGCCGGCGCTTCAGCTCGTCGATCAGCCGGTACACGGCCAGCGTCTGCTCGTGGATGCCCGCCGTACCGGTCAGCTGGTTGCCGCCGTCAACGAAGTCGCGATTGTGGTCCCACTTCAGGTAGGCGATGTCGTACTCGCTCAGCAGGCTGTCGAGCCGCTCGAGGATGTAGTCGTACGCCGCCGGTACGCCGAGGTTCAGCCCCTGCTGGTGCCGCGCGGTCGGCGGGAGGCGGTTGCCGGTGGCAAGAATCCACTCCGGGTGCTCGCGGGCGAGGTCCGAGTCCGGGTTCACCATCTCCGGCTCGACCCAGAGGCCGAACTGCAGACCGAGACCGCGGACGTGGTCGACCAGCGGGTGCAGACCCTTCGGCCAGATGCCTTCGTCGACGTACCAGTCGCCAAGGCCGGCGTGGTCGTCGCGACGGCCGCGGAACCAGCCGTCGTCCAGCACGAACCGCTCGGCCCCGACCTCGGCGGCCGCGTTCGCGAGCGCCTTCAGCTTGTCCAGGTCGAGGTCGAAGTACACGGCCTCCCAAGTGTTCAGCACGACGGGCCGATCGGTCTTCGGGTGGTTCTCGCGGGACCGCAGGTACTCGTGGAAGCGAGTCGAGATCTGGTCGAGGCCGACGCCGTACGTGCCGTAGAGCCACGGGGTGCTGTACGTGCCCTGGGATGCGATGCGGCCCTCGCCCGGCAGCAGCAGTTCGCCGCCGCCGATGACGGCGTACCCGCTCATCCCGCGCTCGGCGTACGAGCGGTGGTTGCCGCTCCACGCTGTGTGGACGGCCCAGATCTCGCCGTCTTGGAAGCCGAAGCCCTGGGTGCCGGCGACCAAGAGCAGCGTCGCGTCGGCGCCGGTGCGGCCGCGGCGGTTGTCGCGGATGTGCGCGCCCTGCGTGAACGCGTGCCGTTGTGGGTGCCGCTCGCCGATGTGCCGGCCCGTGAGGTCGAGGAGCTCGGTCGCCTCGGTCGGCACCGGCAGCGCGAGGGTCAGTCCGTCGAGCGTGTACGCCGTCTCGCCGGTGTTGGTGAGATCCGCCTTGGCGCGAACCAGCCCGGCGTCGGTCAGCTCGACGGTCAGGCGAATGATCAGCCCGGCCTCGCCGTCGGCCGCGTCGACGACCACGGTGTTGTCGGTCTGCGCGACGCTGGTGATCTTGAAGCTCGCGGAGAAGTCCTGCCCGTCGCGGTGCCCGTTAAGCCCCGGAAGGCCGAACCAGCCCGCCGAGTACTCCGGCACGATCGCGATCGGCTGGTTCTCGTCCAGCCCGTTGCCGTCCTGCACCGCGCCTGCACCGCGCCGCAGCTCCAGCAGAGCCCGCTCACTCAGCTCGCCGAGATCCGCGCCCCAGTGCAGCACGGACGGCAGGGCCGGTCCTGAGCAGTCCAGCACCAAACTCACCCCGGCAGCCCGTAGCTGCAGCACCTCAATGTTCGACACTGTTGATTCACTCTGCTTTCTGATTGATTTCAAGACGAAACTATTTACCCCGTCAGCCTCGATGTCAATGCTTCACGAAGTTAAGTAAGTACCCTAAGCCTCGGCCAGGGTCTCTACAACGCTGCAATCAGCGGGAGAGGCCACGCCTGCGGACCGAGCGCAGCCAGTCGTCCACTCGCGCCACGTCCGGCGTGGCCGGCAGGACGGTGCGACGAAGGGCGTCGTCGAGGTCGGCATGGAGACCGAGGCGCCACTGCTCGACCTCGCCCCACGGGAGCTCGCCGCGCTTCACCGCAAGCAGACGCTCGCGATGGGGACCGACATCAACCACCAGCTCTGCGTCGAGCAACAGCGCACGCGCCGACAGCAGCAACCGGATCAAGTGCATGACGTGCTTCCACTTCGGCGCGCCATCTCGGCGGAAGTCCGCCTCCAGCTTCTTGAACTGGCTCAGTACATAGCCCGAGTAGGTCTGGTAGGCGAGCTGCGACAGGAACGCCTCCCGTAGCTCGACCAGCTCCTTGCCGAGTGCAGTCTGCTGAACCACAAGCGGCGAATGCAGCACCTCGAGCAGATTCGGATTCGCCTTCAGCGCGAGCTCGCAGAACCGCTCGATCTCCCACGAGAACCACTCCGGCTCCGGCCCGTCCACATGCATCGGCGGCTTCGCCAGCGACCAGAACGACTCCGTCGGCGCGACGTAAACGCCACGCGTATCGGTGTCGGAGGTCTCCGTGTCCAACCCGAACGCCCGCGACCCCACCACGGCCGCATAGATCGTGTACTCCCGCACCAACACATCACCATCAGGCTGCACGAGCTCCAGCGCCTCGTCCTGATACGCCGTCCGCAGGCTCAGCTGGTCCCGCCGAGCAACCGTCTCCCGCCCATCCACCAGCTTCACGGCGTACCGCCCGTCCGCCGTGATGCCGGCAACCCGCCCGGTAGCCCCGCGCTGCGCCGTACCGCCGCGATCGTCGGGCGCAGCCACCCGCACCACCACCTGCGTCCCCACCGGCAGCTGCGGCCCCTCAACAGACATGCCGCCATCCTCCCCCAGCCGTATTGACAGATTTTCCTGTCAAGTGTCTGATGGGGCGCATGCTCGGATATGTCGAGGAACCGGAGAAGGCGCGGGTGGCGTTGTCGCCGATCCGGCGGCAATTGCTGGAGCTGCTGCGCGAGCCGTCGTCAGCGACTCAGCTCGCGGCCGCACTGGAGTTGCCTCGGCAGCGGGTCGGGTATCACCTGCGGGAGCTGGAGAAGGCCGGGCTGGTGGAGCTGGTCGAGGAGCGGCAACGGCGTGGGTTCACCGAGCGGATCTTCCGCGCCGCGACGCTGGTGATCGATCCGGCCGTGATGGGCCAGGCGTTCACCGGCATCCAGGACCAGTACGCCGCCGAGCACCTGATCGAGGTCGCCGCCGGAACCGTGCAGAACGTGGCGCGGATGCAGAGCGCGGCCGGCAGCAAGCGGCTGCTCACGTTCACGCTCGAGACCGAGGTGCGGTTCGCCGAGCCCGGCGACGTCCACCGGTTCACCGATGCGTTGACCGAGGCGGTCCGGCAGGTCGTCGAGCAGTTCGACACCGAGGGCGGACGGCCCTATCGCCTGATCGCCGGCGGCCACCCGGCACCCCGCCGTACCGAAGGAGAATCATGAAGAAGATCGTGGTGACTGTGGCGGCCCCCGTGGAAGCCGTGTGGGACGCCTTGCGGGACAAGGAGAAGATCCGGCACTGGCACGGCTGGGAGTACGCCGGCCCGGAAGGCGGTCTGGACGAAGAGATCGACCAGATCTACTTCACCGACACGACTGAGGACGGGACCACGCTGACCTTGGGGAACGGCGACGAGTTCGTCGTCGAACCGACCGAGACCGGCAGCCGGATCACGCTGACCCGCGCGCCGCTGGGCGCGAACCCCGACTGGGACGCGTACTACGACGACATCACCGAGGGCTGGATCACCTTTCTCCACCAACTGCGGTTCGCGGTCGAGCACCACCCGGGCGAGCCGCGCCGGACCTTGTTCTACTCCGGCACCGGCGCCGTGTCCCCGATCATCGAGCTCGGCCTTCCGGCCGACGAGCTCGACCTGCCGGACGGGCACACCAAGGCCTCGACCTTCTACACCTCCGACCACCAGGTCGGCGTGAAAGTAGATGCCTGGGGCAACGGCTTCCTCGTGCTCAGCCACATCCCGCCGGGCGATCAGAAGCCGGACGGCGCGAGCATGGCCGTCCTCTCCCTGTACGGCGCGGTCGACCGCGACAAGGTGGACGCGCACTGGCGCGCCTGGTGGTCGGCGCGCTATCCCGACTGACCCAGTGGTGACAGTACGCAAACGTGCCAGCACGCTCGGTCTGTTCTTCGCACGTTACCTGTGAGTACATAGGGGTCCCTCCGGCAAGAGAGGTCACCCCGGTGAAGAATCCGCCCAGTTCGCTCCGGCTCGTCCTGATCCTTGCGCTCTCCATGACCGGGCTCGGCCTGGTCGCCGCCCCGGCCCACGCTGACGGCCCCGGCACCGGCACGCCGTACGTCGTCACGCTCGGCGACTCCTACATCTCCGGGGAGGCCGGCCGTTGGGCCGGCAGCTCCAACAACTCCGAGGCGCCCGCCGACGCCCTCGGCGCGCATGCCTACCACGACAACGCGAGCGGTACCGCGGAAGCGATCCCGAAGTGCCATCGCAGCCGGTCGGCCGAGGCATTCGTCGGCGGCGGCGTCGGCGGCCTCAACCTGTCGTGTTCCGGCGCCCGGACCACGACCAGCAACGGCGACGACTTCAAGCCCGGGATCGACTTCTACGACAACGGCTCCGGCCGGCTCGGTCAGGCGAAGGCGCTGCAGCAGTTCGCGGCCGCCCACAACGTCCGGCAGGTCGCGGTCTCGATCGGCGGCAACGACTTCAACTTCGCCGCGATCGTCACCCAGTGTGTGCAGAACTTCCTGCTCTCGCCGTCGTGGTCGCCCGATTACTGTCGCGACGACTCCTCCGTGGTCGCCAACTTCACCACCGCGAACGTGGCCGCCGTCCGCGGCAAGATCGCCACCGCGCTACAGAACGTCCGCACCGCGATGCGCAACGCCGGGTACGGCGACACCGACTGGACCCTCGTCGTACAGACCTATCCGTCGCCGATCCCGAACGGCAGCGGCTTCCGCTACGGCCAGACCGGCTTCACCCGGCAGAGCGTCGGCGGCTGCGGCTTCTGGAGCGCCGACGCCGACTGGGCCAACAGCACCGCGCTGACCACGATCAACGCCACCGTCCGCGCCGCGATCACCCAGTCCGGCCTCACGAACATTCGCCTGCTCGAACTGCAGTCCGCCTTCAACGGCCGGCGCCTCTGCGAGAAATCCGTCGGCCTCTACGAAGAAGTTGGCCTCTCGTCCTGGACCCAGCCCACTGCCGTCGACAAGACCGAATGGATCAACCAGATCCGCACCGTCACCACCGTCGGCTCGAACTACTTCATCCAGGAATCGCTGCACCCGAACTACTGGGCGCAACTCGCGCTGCGCTCCTGCCTGCGCCAGACCTACACCCAGAACCGCGGCGGCACCTGCTCCATCGCCGGCACCGGCCTCGTGAACGGGGAACCACGCATGACACTTGGTTAATTCCGGACTACACCGTCTCGGTACGGCGGTCTGCCCCGTCAGGTCGCCGTACCGCCTTAATGCACTAGTGTTGCGAGTCTCATCAGGGTGGGGGCCCTGGACCGGGAACGGGTCGGAAAGGCAGAATCGCGCCGAGGAAGTCGGCTGCCGGGTGGGGTATTGGTGGAAACGGAATTCGCGCTCTCGCTCGGCACACAGCGCTGGCCCCTGCCCGCCACCGCCGACGAGATCACGCTCGGCCGCGCCGCCAACGCCGACGTCCGCCTGCCCCCCGACGACCAGATCTCCCGCATCCACGCCCGTCTCATCCGCACCGGCCCCACCTGGGCCCTCCACGACGCCTCCCGCAACGGCACCGGCCTCAACGGCCGCCGCCTCACCGCGCCGACGCAGCTCACCGACAACGACCAGATCAACATCGGCCGCTCGGTCCTGACGTTCCACGCCATCCCCGCCGCGGCCGGCACGTCTTCCACGGCGCAGCCCCCGGCGGCCAGCTCGCCGCCCGCCCCAGCTGCACCCGGACACGGCACCTCCGGTGCGCAGGCCAGCCCTGGCACGCCGTCCAGCTCCTTCGACAGGCCCGCTGGTCCTGGCGCCCAATCGGCACCCGGTACGCCGCCCAGCGCGCCCGACGGGCCGCCTGCCCAAGGCGTCCAGCCAGGCGCGCCCGCCGCCTTCCCACCGTCCGGCTCAGCGGGCGCCCAGGCCTCGCCGTACCAGCGCGAGTGGAACGACGAGCCGAACCGGTGGACCATGCGCCCGCCAGCCGACCAGGCGGACGCGAACCCGAACCCCGCCGACTCACATCCGCCCGTTTCCACGGACCCGGCATCCCCGTCCGACGGACGCCCGGGCCCCGCATCCCCGTCCGACGGACGCCCGGGCCCCGCATCCCCGTCCGACGAACACCCGGGCTCGGCATCCTCGTCCGACGAACACCCCGGCGAGCTGGGCCCCGCGTCCACCACCCCGCCACCACCGGCGCCCGCCCGAGCACCACTCACACCCCGCCCAGCTCCCCCACGCTCACCAGCTGCCGGAACTACTTCCGCGGCACCAGACGACGTACCGGGCGACTCCCCGTTTGCGCCGAGCTCGCCGCACCCCGAAGCACCACGCAACGACCCGTACCCGGCAGACCGCGCGAGCATCAGCCAGCCGAACCCCGCCGACGCCGGCAACAGCGCATCCTGGCCCGGCTACCCGTCGGCGGACTACCTCGAGTCCGCCCGCTCCCCGTGGTCCGGCGACGAGCGCGCGCAGATCGAGACCCCCCGCACCCCGTATCCGGAGCGGGTGGAGTACCCCGACTACCCCGACGAACCGAACATCGGCGGCCCCAAGAAGCCCAAGCGTCCCGAACGCCGACCCCGGGAGAACGCCGACGAGGCCGGCCGCGTCCGCCTCGCACGCGTGCTCGCGATCGCGGGCGCCATGCTCGCCGTCGGCCTCGTCATCAACTTGATCGCGACGTTCCTCGCCGACGGTCCCGGCGGAATGCTCCGCTGGCTGATCGCACCCATCCTCGCGCTCCTCGGCGCGATGACGTTCGCCGTCCTCGACGCGGTCAGCCCCAACGAACGCCCACCGAGCCGGCTCGACGTCT
Organism: Kribbella sp. NPDC005582; assembly: GCF_040605415.1. Lineage (NCBI taxonomy): Bacteria > Bacillati > Actinomycetota > Actinomycetes > Propionibacteriales > Kribbellaceae > Kribbella > Kribbella sp. NPDC005582. The sequence continues at coordinate 770,255 of NZ_JBEXCU010000002.1, read as the reverse complement.
CAGTCGTCGTCGCGATCGCCGCCGTACTGGTCGGTGTCGGCATCGGCGGGTTCGCGATCACGTCCGGAGCCGAGTACGCCGCCGGCTATCTCAGCGGTAACGAGACCGGCGAGGACCGTCTGATCAAGCCGGTCGGCAAGACCACCGCCGGTCTCGCGATCACCGTCGACAACGTCACCAACACCAGCCATTTCACCCGGATCCGCCTCACCGTCACGAACAACGGCGACGGCGCGATCAGCCTCCCCCTCGACGGCAACGCGACCTTCACCAGCGCCGACGGCAACTCGATCCGCGCCGACGGTTCGCGCAGCAACTGGCCCGACAAGTTCCCCGTCGGCACGACCCAGCAGGGCACGATCGTCTTCAAGGGTCATCTCCCGATGGGACTCAAGACCGCGATCCTCACGCTCCGCCCCGGCGACCCGCCGATCGTCCTGAGCAGCATCCCGCTCAGCAACTAGGCGCCGTCCTCGAAGCCGTTGAATTAGATCGATTTTTGATATGTTCGGTCCATGACCGAGGTGGACACCGAGCGCCTGACCCGCGTGATCGAGGACTTCAACACGATCTTCATCCGGCTGCCCACCGTCCAGCGCTTCAACTTCTCCACGCTGTCGGTGCTGCACACGCTCTCCCGCAGCGGTCCGCTCCGGCTCACCGACCTCCTGGCGACCGAGCAGCTCAAGCAACCCGCCCTCACCAGTCTCGTCGCGAAACTCGAGCAGGACGGCCTGGTACGCCGCCGCCCGGATCCGACCGACGGTCGCGCGATGCTCCTGTCGCTCACCCCGGCCGGCCAACGCGTCGTCCGCTCCCGGCACACCAACCGCGTCACCAAACTGACCGAACTCGTCGACCACCTGACCGACGCCGAACGCGGCGTCCTGGCGGAGTCCGTCGACGTCCTCGCCCGCCTGACCGCGATCGCCGCCGAAGGGGCCTAAGGCAACCATGAACCTGGAACCCACCCCGATCCACGTCCCCGACGAGGTCCTCGACGACCTGCGATATCGCCTCCGGAACACCAAGTGGCCGCTCGACACCGGCAACGACGACGGCTTCTACGGCGTACGTCGTACCGACCTGCAACCGCTTGTCGACTACTGGGCCGACGGCTACGACTGGCGAGCCGCCGAACGCGCGATCAATGCCTACGACAACTATCGCGTCGACGTCGGCGGCGTACCGGTGCACTTCCTGCACAAGCCCGGCGTCGGACCGGCGCCGATCCCGCTGATCCTGAGCCACGGCTGGCCGTGGACGTTCTGGCACTGGTCGAAGGTGATCGACCAGCTCGCCGACCCCGCCGCGTACGGCGGCGATCCAACGGACGCGTTCGACGTCATCGTGCCGTCGCTGCCGGGCTTCGGCTTCTCGACGCCGACCAGCCCGGACATGAACTTCTGGAAGATCGCCGACGTCTGGCACGAGCTGATGACCGGCGTCCTCGGACACCAGAAGTACGCCGCCGGCGGCTGCGATGTCGGCGCCCTGGTGTGCGGTCAGCTCGGCCACAAGTACGCCGACGAGCTGTACGGCATCCACATCGGCTCCGGCCTCAAGCTGGACTTCTTCAACGGCGACCGCGCCTGGGACCTCTCCGGCGGCAACCCGCTCCCCGACAATCTGCCACCGGCTATCCACGACGGCATCATCGCCTTCGAACGCCGTTTCGCCGCCCACCTCGCCGCCCACGTCCTGCACCCGAGCACTCTCGGCTTCAGCCTCGCCGACTCTCCCGCCGGCATGCTCGCCTGGATCCTCGAACGCTGGCAGAGCTGGTCCGAGGGCGACCCGTTCACCCCCGACGACATCCTCACCCACGCCACGATCTACTGGGCCGGCAACGCCATCGACACCTCGATCCGCACCTACGCCAACAACAACCGCTACCCCTGGACCCCGTCCCACGACCGCCACCCGGCCATCGAGGCCCCCACCGGCATCACCTTCGTCGGCTACGAAAACCCACCCGGCATCACCACGCCCGAAGCCCGCGTCAACCACTTCCTCGCCAGCGACCGAGCCTCCTGGTACAACCACACCAACCTCACCGCCCACCCCCGCGGCGGCCACTTCATCCCCTGGGAAACCCCCACCGAATGGACCACCGACCTCAGAACGACCTTCCGTCCTCTCCGCTAGTGCGAGGCTCTCAACCGTTCTTCCTCGCGACCTCGGCCAGATGGGCGGCGAGCGGCGCCATCACCGCGGTCGCGGCGGCCATCGCCTGCTCGAGGGACTGACCAGCCGCGATCGCGTCGTCGAACGCCCTCCTGGCGGCCACACGCTCGTCGACAGTCTGCGCGGCGTAACGCAGCATCCAGAGCGACTGCCCGCGAATCTCCTGGCGGGTCGCCATGTCCTGGGTCTTCATCTCCCGCAGCAGGTTCTCGTACTGGGCCGGAGTGAAGGGCTCCCGCCAGGTCGGGTGGGCCTTCTCCCACTTCTCCCAGGTCATGGTGACCCACTTGCGCGGCCCGTCGTCCGGGCCGTTCGAGGCGAGGCCGTTGCGGCCGTTCTTGTAGTCGGCGATCTGGTCGCGCGCAGCGCCGGACAGGTCCGGGTCCCCGATGGCGATCGCGTGCAGGTGCCACGGCCAGTCGGCCTGGGAAGGATCGCGGATCCACGACGCGAACCCGACCTGCCGGGTCGCACTGCGGATGCGTTCCCGCCTGACCTTCGGGAACAACGCGCCGGTCCTCGCGTCCTTGAGCGAGATGTCCACCGCGCCGCCGCCGTCGTGGGTGCCGGCCGACCCTTGGACGCCACCCGGATTGTAGGAGCCCTGAGTCAGCACGAACGTCAGCCCACAGAGCCACTCCGCGGCTTCGATCATGTCGATGGTGCGTTGGTTGAGGCGCACACCTCGGTACTTGAGGATCGTCTGCACTTGCCGGCCCCACTTCTTCGATCGGTGTCACTGCTCAGCCAACAGCACGCCGGGATCACTCGCTACGGACAAGCTCACCACGTCGACGCCCGGAGGACCCGTTCAGGCATGTCGGCAGGTCTCCTCCGATCCATGTCAGGGCGCTGTCAGTACGGCGTCCGCGTGGCGCGCGAGTGTTGTCGCATGACCAGTCGAGTGAAGAAACTGATGGTGGCGGCGACGGCTCTCGTGGTGTTGGCCGTGCCGAGCGTGGCGAACGCCGTACCGGTGGAGCGACCCGGCGTGCAGGCGGCGATGCAGGCGTTTGTGGATGCCGGGTTCGCTGGCGTCCAGGTGCGGGTGCACGACCAGAAGGGTGAGTGGGTCGGCAGCGCGGGCGCCCGGAAGTTGGGTTCGCAAGCTAAACCGTCGACGGACGGGTCGTTCTGGGTCGGCAGCGTGACCAAGACCGTCACGGCGACCGTCGTGCTGCAGCTTGTTGCCGAGGGGAAGGTGAAGCTGGACGCTCCGGTGGCCGGCTACCTGCCGGGGCTGGGCCTGGACCGGCGGATCACGACGCGCATGCTGCTGCAGCACACCAGCGGGCTGTTCGCGTACACCGGCGAGTACTACGACGACGGCACGATCGTGCCCGGCATCCCCGTCGTCGGTCAGGAGTGGGTCGACAACCGCTTCCACCGCTACACGCCGGAAGGCCTCGTCCGCTTCGCGCTCTCCAAGCCCGCCCGCTTCGCCCCCGGCACCGACCAGAACTACTCCAACACCAACTACACCCTGGCCCTGCTCCTGATCGAGAAGGTCACCGGCCACTCGTACGCCGACGAGGTACGCCGCCGCATCATCCGGCCGCTCAAGCTCACGGGCACCGTCGTACCGGGCAACCGCACGCAACTCCCCGGCCCGTACGCGCACGGCTACTACCGCTACACCGACAACGGCGTGACCAAGGTGGTCGACGTTTCGCGCATGAACATGTCCCTGCTCGCCGGAGCCGGCGACATGGCCTCCACCACCAAGGACATGCAGATCTTCATCTCCGCCCTGATGAGCGGCAAACTGCTCCCCGCCCCGCTCCTGGCTCAGATGCGTGACCCGCACGGCAAACTCGGCTACGGCCTCGGCCTCTTCGTCCAAGACCTCGGCCCCAGCTGCGGCGGCACCATCTACCAGCACAACGGCAGCCCACCCGCTGGCTACGGCGCGATCATGTACAGCTCCCCCGACGGCACCAAGACCCTCACCGCCTCCGTCACCACCGGCGACAAGGACATCGACGTCACCAAGGAGTTCCCCAAGGCCCTCGCCAACCTCGTCAACGCCACCTTCTGCACCCCCAACGGCAGCTAAAGTTCTGCGATGAACCTCAACCGGACGCAAGTCGAGCGACTGTGAGCACCACGGAGCTCGGCCTGCTCCTGTCCGTAGGCCCCGTGGCCCTGATCGCCCTCTCCGCCCTCGCCTTCCGCCTCTTCGGCCCCGGCAGATCCGCGAAGCAGCTCACCGGCTCGGCCCCACCCACCATCGACCCGGTCCGCCTCGAACTGGCCCGCTCGATCGCCGGCACCACCCTCGCCCCGCACCAGATCCCCGACGACGCCACCCTCGCCGAGGTCCTCCTCCTCCGCGACCAGCGCAAACCAACCCACGCGGCCAAACTCCTCCGCGCCCACATCGGCGCCTCCCTCAGCGAAACCAGACGCCTCCTCGACCGCCTGCCCTGAACTGGCCGTCCAACACCGCGCAGGTGGTTCACCAGGGCTTCGGCGCACTCCTGCGAGAACACCGGCAGCTCGCGAAGCTGTCGCAGGAGCAGATCGCGGCCTGCCTGGTCGACCTCGAGCGGGCAGGCGAGGCGCTACCTCGCATCAACCCTTGCGGGCAGAAAGCAAAAGACCGGCCCCGAAGGGCCGGTCTTTTCAAGGGGTGGAGGTGGCGGGAATCGAACCCGCGTCCTTCAGCGTTGCCTCAAGACTTCTCCGAGCGCAGTCTGTTAAGTCGTTTTCTCAGTCCCAGCGCTCATACAGACATGTCGCTGACAGACTCAGTCACTGTAAATGTCCCGTGCTAACCCCGTGACCGGGTTAACAAAGCAAGCTTCCTAGCTGAGGCCAGGAACCGGGCCGGAAGCACTCCCGGGCTGACCGCTTCTTTAAGTGCTCAGGCCGTCAGGCGGCGAGAGCGAAGCTGCTGCGCGCGTTAGCGTTGGCAGTTATTGTTTTCCAGAGATCGTTTACGAGATAACCCTGGATCCTCGGCTCGCTTCTCTTGAAACTAACGTCCAAAGTCGAAACCGTTCACCCCCTGTTGAGTTGTCAAACTCCCACCTCAGCCCGAGGGCCGCGGTGGAGCCTCCACACTACCAAGTCCAACAAGCTGCTCGCACCTGGGATTCCCTACTTGATCAGGCGCAGGGTGAACGGGTAGCGGAAGTCGGAGCCGGCCGCGGTGGCGAGGCCGCCGACGCCGGTGAGGATGAACCACATCACGCCGAGGATCGGGAAGGCGAAGCCGAGGAACGAGCCGACGACGCCGGTCGCGACGCCGAGCAGGGCGAAGGCCAGGAACGCGGTCAGCTGGAAGTTCAGCGCCTCGACCGCATGCCGGCGTACGGCGGGGTTCTTCTGACCGGCGGTGGCGACGACGAGCGCGGGGCCGACGAAGGAGGTCGGGTAGCCGAGCCAGTGCGCGACCGTGCCCAGACCGCGGCCGTCGGTGGGGCGACGCTGGAGCGGCATCGGCCGGCTGAAGGCCGCCGGGACGTGCGTCGGGACCGGACGAGCCAGCAGGCCGTCGAACGTGCCGTTCAGCTCGGCCCGGGTCTTCGCGTTGAGTGCCAGCTCGAGGCGGGTGTCGAACTCGAACTTGTCGACCCGGCCATCGGCGTACATTTCCTGGAGAATCTCGACGGCGCGATCCCGCTGGTCGGTCGTCACCCGCAGCTCTGAAGTGGACATGTGTCCACTGTCTCCGCCGGACGGCCTCCACCCCATCGGGTTCGCCCCGGATGAACCCCTGAGCGGACCCGGGGTCAGTCGCGGCGGCGGGTGCGCTCCGACAGCGCGCGCTGCGCCTCGCGACCGGCCTGGCGCTCGGCCAGGGCGTGCCGCTTGTCGTAGTCCTTCTTACCGCGGCCGGTGGCCAGCTCGACCTTGGCGTAGCCGTCCTTGAAATACAGCGAGAGCGGGATCAGCGAGACGCCCTGCTGCTCGACCGCCTTCACCAGCTTCGCCATCTCGTCCTTGTGCAGGAGCAGCTTGCGGGTACGGCGGGGTTCGTGGTTGGTCCAGGTGCCGTGCTTGTACTCCGGAATATGCATTCCCTGCAGCCACAGCTCGCTGCCGCGGACAGCGGCGAACGCGTCGACGAGGGAGGCCCGGCCCTGCCGCAGGGACTTCACCTCGGTCCCCGTCAGCACCAGGCCGGCCTCCACGACATCCTCGATGTGGTAGTCGTGTCGCGCCTTCCGGTTCTGCGCGATCGGCTTCTGCTGGCCGGTCTGTTTCACCATCCGACCAGTATCTCAGACCGCTATAACCACTTCATCGGATTAACCACCCGGCCGTCCTGGTAGACCATGAAGTGCAGGTGACAACCGGTCGAGTACCCCGTCGTACCGACGTACCCGATGATTTCGCCGCGGGTGACGCGCTCGCCGGCGCGCACCTTGTAGCGGGACAGGTGGTTGTAGACGGTGGTGATGGACGAGCCGTCGATCACTCCGTGTGAAATGAAGAGCCGGTTCCCGTAACCGCCGTTGTAGTACTTGTCGGTCACCCGGCCGCTGGCCGCGGCGCGGATCGGCGTACCGCAGCCGGCGCCGAAGTCGGTGCCGTCGTGCAGCTTCCAGTAGTGCAGGATCGGGTGGAACCGCATCCCGAACGGCGACGTGATGTAGGTGTCGATCGGCTTGCTCAGCCGGCCGCCGCCCTCGTCCGGGTCGTTCGGGACCGGGCGCGGCGGTCGGTGCTCGCGGCGGGCTCGGTCACGCTCGGCCTTCTCCCGAGCCGCCTTGCGGCGGGCGGCCGCGGCCTTCTCGGCGCGGGCCCGGGCGATCAGGATCTGCTCGACCCGGTTGCGCTCGGCAAGCAATGCGTTGTACTGGCCCTGCTCGGAGATCTTCTCCCGCTCGGCCCGCTTGTAGAGGATCTGCGTCTCGGTCGTGACCGCCTGCGCCTCGGCGCGATCCGCCGCGACCTGCCGAGTCAGCTCGGTCACTTCCTTGACCGTCCGGGCGGCCTCGGCGCGCGCGGCCGCCGCCGACTGCTCGGCGGCGGCGACCTTGACCTGCTTGCTGGCCAGTTGCGCCTGCGCGTTGTTCAGGTTGGTGATCGCGTTGCCCTGGATGCCGAACACGTTCCGCTGGACCTGGATGCCGGTGGCAACATCACTCGGCGACGCTCCCTGCAGGGCGATGCTCAACCCGACGAGGCTGTTCTGCTGCTGGTACGCCGACCGTACGGCGCGGCCGGCAAGGGCGCGCTTCTCCGCGATCTCCCGCTGTCCTGCCTCGACATCGGCCATCGCCGCCCGCAGTGCCCGCTCGGCCTGGGCGAGTTTGCCCGCGGCAACGGCATCGGCGGCCTTGGCGGCGGCGAGCCGGCCCTGGGCCGCGGCGTACCGGGTCTGGACGACCTTCAGCTTGGCGTCGGCGTTCGTGTACGCCGTGACCGACTTGCTGAGCTGATCGGAGGCCTCGGCCAGGTCGGCCTTGGACTTGCCGATCTGGGCGTCGAGTTCCTTCTTCTTCTGGGCTGGATCGGGCGGGTCCGCCTGGGCAGACGGGACCGCCGCCAGGACTCCGGCGGACAGGGACAGGACAAGGCAGCATGCGGCAACGACCGTCTGCCGCCCCTGCGATCTCGTGCGGGACCGCGGGCGCGGTGTGGCCGGGGTGCCGGTGCTGTCGTCTCGCTGGATGCTCGCCCGCTCGCGCGGGTCTGCACCGGGGAAGTGCGGGACCACAGGTCGACCCCTTGCGTCTTGAGTTTGAGGTGTCGTGCAGGTACTTCTACTGCACGATAAGTCACCCGGCTCAGACTTTGAGGTATTTCCGCGTCGTCAGGAATGTCGGGATCACCGCGAGCACCAGGCCGACCACGACCATGATGAGCGTGGCGCGGAAGGTTTCGGTGGCGCCGACCCACTGCCAGACCTTGAACGTCTCCTGGGCGCGTCGCATCACGACGAAGTACACGCCGAGCCACAAGGTGCCGCAGGCAAGCACCGCGCCGATCAGCGCGGCCAGGATCGCTTCCAGCAGGAACGGCAGCTGGATGTAGAAGTTCGAGGCGCCGACCAGCCGCATGATCCCGATCTCCCGCCGTCGGGCGTACGCCGCCAGCCGGATCGTGTTCGAGATCTGCATCAGCGCGGCGATCAGCAGCAGACCGGCACAGATGTACGCGCCGTACTGGACGCCTTCGAGAGCCTTGAAGAGTGGATCGAGGTACTGCCGCAGGTCCTGCACGTTGTCGACCCCGGGCAGGCCGGCGACCGCGCTGACCAGGTTCTGGTACTGCTTGGGGTCACGGAGCTTGACCCGGAACGACTCCTGCATCTGGTCGACGGTGACGGTCGAGGCGATCGGCGAGTCCTTGTAGAGCTTCTGGAACTGCGCGAACGCTTCCTTCTTCGACTCGCCGAAGACGCCGTCGGGGGCGGTGTCGGGGTTCGACTCGATCACCTGGCGGATCCGGTTCTTCTGGTCCTGCGTCACCTCGGCACCCGAGCAGCCGCGGCCGCCGGTGTCCTTGGTGCACATGAAGACCGAGATCTGGATCTTCCCGTACCAGTTGCCCTTCATCAGCCCGACCTGCTCGTTGGCCAGCAGCGCGCTGCCGAACAGTGCCAGCGAGACCCAGATGGTGACGACGACCGCGATCGTCATCGACAGGTTCCGCTTCAGGCCGATGCCGAGGTCGGAGAGGATGTAGTTCAAACGCATTGTTCAGTCAGTCCCTGTATTTGGCCCGGTCGGCAGCGGTCAGTGCTGGTAGCCGTAGACGCCGCGCGACTCGTCGCGGACGACATGACCGTTCTCCAGCTCGATCACGCGCTTGCGCATCTGGTTCACGATCGACACGTCGTGGGTGGCCATCACCACGGTGGTCCCGGTCCGGTTGATCCGGTCGAGCAGCTTCATGATGCCCTCCGACGTGGCCGGGTCCAGGTTTCCGGTCGGCTCGTCGGCGATCAGGATCATCGGCCGGTTCACGAACGCGCGCGCGATCGCCACCCGCTGCTGCTCACCACCGGACAACTCGTCGGGCAGCCGATCCTGCTTGCCCTCGAGCCCGACCAGCTCCAGCACCTCGGGCACGGTCTTGCGGATGTGCGAGCGCGGCTTGCCGATCACCTGCAGCGCGAAGGCGACGTTCTCGGCGACCGTCTTGTTCGGCAGCAGCCGGAAGTCCTGGAAGACCGTCCCGATCTGGCGCCGCATCTGCGGGATCCGCCAGCTCGCCAGCCGGTTCAGGTCCTTGCCGGCCACCATGATGTGGCCCTTGGACGTCCGGTGCTCGCGCAGGACCAGGCGCAGGAACGTCGACTTGCCGGACCCGGAGGTACCGACCAGGAAGACGAACTCGCCCTTCTCGATCTCGACGTTGACGTTCAGCAGAGCGGCCTTGGTCTGGCCCTCGTACGTCTTGGAAACATTCTCGAAGCGGATCACGGGATCATCCGGCCGTGGTCGGGAACAGGAAGCGACGCGACGGTAACCACGAGGGGCACCGTACGCCACCAAGGCGGCCGCGGTCAGTCTAGGTGGTCCCCGGCGCGCCGCGGACCAGCGGCGTCCGATACCCGGCGTACGGCGAAGTCCGGGCTCCGGCTGTGGATCAGGCCGGGGCGGGTGCTGTTCCGTTGCCGGGGGCCGGGCGGGCGCCGGCGATGCGGGCCACGCCCGCGTCGGGCTTGCGGCCGGCGCGGCGGGCCGCCTCGACGTGCAAGCGGGCCAGCTCTACGGCTTGCCGGGAGACCTTGACGGTCTTCTTGTCAGCCATGCTCACCGTCTCCCTCGACGACCTCGATCTCGGCGTCTGCAATCTCAGCGTACGCGGCCGGGCCGACGCGGTCGATCGCCACGGCGGCGGTCAGCGCGGCGACCAGGTCGTAGTCCTCCGGTTGTAACAGCTCCGATCTCATCAGTGAGCGGAGCGTGACCACACCGGCGTCCGTGCCGGCCGCGTCGTCGTCGAGGATCTGCTCGACGGCCCAGCGCACCATCCGCATCGTCTCCTCGCGGTGCCGCCAGGTGTCCAGCTCGCGATCGGACTTGCGGGTCAGGTAGGCGCCCAGCGCGACGCCGCCGAGCGCGAGCAACGGGCTCAGAGCGGTCATCACCACTCCGATGACCACCATCCAGTTCGGAATCACCGACACACCCCCCAAACCATCGGGTTCCTCCCCAGTTCTGCCGTGTTGACCGGTCGATGATGTTACGTAGGAGCATTCCATCCCGCACCGACAAATTGCGCGCCCCCGCGGTCGGCCCAGAATGACAAGGAACGAGGTCACCGTGATCGACGAGCCCGAGGCGTACGACGTGTTCGTCCAGGGGACGGTGTTCCTGGACATCGTGCTCACCGGACTGGAGTCCGCGCCGACCACCGGGACCGAGATCTTCGCCGAAGGGATGGGCTCGTGCCCCGGCGGGGTGGCGAACTTCGCGATCGCCGCCAGCCGGCTCGGGCTGCGCAGCGGCCTGGCCGCGGTCTTCGGTGACGACGTGTACGCCGACTTCTGCTGGCGGACCCTGGCCGACCAGGAGAAGGTGGACCTGTCGCACTCGCGCCGGATCGGCCACTGGCACTCCCCCGTCACCGTGTCGATGTCGATCGACCGGGACCGCGCCATGGTCACGCACGCCCACGAGGCGCCCGGCGACCCCAGCAAACTGGTCGGTCCTGGCCTCAACACCCGGTCCGCGATCGTTCCGGTCGCCGACGACCTGCCCGACTGGGTCCAGCAGGCGAAGCAGTCCGGCGCGCTGCTCTTCGGCGACGTCGGCTGGGATCCGACCGACGCATGGTCGCCGGCGGTGCTCGACGTACTGGACGGCTTCCACGCCTTCACCCCGAATGCTGCCGAGGCGATGGCCTACACCCGCACCGGTACGCCGAAGGAGGCGCTCCACAAGCTCGCCGACCGAGTGCCGCTCGCAGTCGTCACGAACGGCGCGGACGGCGTACTGGCGATCGACTCCGCGACCGGCGAGGAGGAGCACATCCCGGCGCTTCCGGTGCGGTCCTACGACCCGACCGGCGCGGGCGACGTCTTCCTCGCCTCGCTCGTCCTCGGCACGCTCCGCGGCTGGCCGCTGGCGCATCGCCTCGCCTTCGGCAACCTGTGCGCCGGGCTGTCGGTCCAGCACTTCGGCGGTTCGCTGGCCGCGCCCGGCTGGGGCGACATCATCGACTGGGTGCGCGACCACAGCCGGCACCGCCCCGGCGGCGTCGACCCCGAGATCCTCAAGCACTACACCTTCATCGGCGACGTACTGCCGGCCGGTCCGGTGCCCATCGTCCGCCGCGCCTCCGCGACCATCGCCCGGCTGTCCGACGCCTGAAATTTTCTTACGGCAAGACCCTGAGAGCCGTAGGCTCGGGGAACCAGATGGCTATGGAGGCGGCGTGATGAGTGGATTCAGCAGGCGGCAGGTGCTGGGGTTCGGCAGCGGTCTGGCCGCGCTTGCCGTGGCCGGGTGCGGCTCCAACACCGGACGGTCGAGCACCGGCGACGGATCCAAGGCCACGCTGTCGCAGTGGTACCACCAGTACGGCGAGGCCGGCACGCAGCAGGCGGTCGAGCGGTACGCGAAGGAGTACCCGGACGCGACCGTCACGGTCCAGTGGTCGCCCGGCGACTACGACAAGAAGGTCGCGACCACGCTGCTCACCGAGCAGGGTCCGGACGTCTTCGAGTACGGCAACGGCCCGACGATCGACATGATCAAGGCCGGCCAGGTGGTCGACCTGAGCGACGTACCGGGCGATGCGAAGGCGGACTTCACGCCGGCGCTGATCAGCCGGATGACGTATGAGGGCAAGCTCTACGGCATCCCGCAGGTCTCCGACATGCAGTTGCTCGTGTACCGCAAGAGCCTGCTCAGCGCGGCCGGCGTCCAGCCGCCGCAGACCTTCGACGAACTGCTCGACGCGGCGAAGAAGCTCACCACCGACAAGGTGAAGGGCCTCTTCGTCGGCAACGACGGCGGCGTCGGCATCCTCGGCGGCCCGGCGCTGTGGTCGGCAGGGCTCGACTACCTGACCGACGACGGCAAGTTCGGCTTCGACGACCCGCTGGCGGCCGAGGCCCTGAAGAAGCTCCGTGAGCTGTTCACCTCGAAGGCCCTGCTGCTCGGTGCTCCCGCCGACTGGTCCGACCCATCGGCGTTCACCCAGGGGCTGACCGCGATGCAGCTCACCGGCCTGTGGACGCTGCCCGCGATCGAGAAGGCGTTCAAGGACGACTACGGTGTCCTGCCCTGGCCGAAGCTCAACGCCACCACCGGCGCCCCGAGCGTCCCGGTCGGCGCCTACGCCTCCTGCGTCAGCTCGAAGTCGAAGAACGTCGACGCCGCGAAGAAGTTCGTCAAGTGGCTGTGGGTCGACCAGACCGACAAGCAGCTCGACTTCGCCCAGTCCTACGGCTTCCACATCCCGGCCCGCAAATCCCTGGTCGAGAAGGCCGAGAAACTGAAGTCCGGCCCCGCCGCCGAGGCCGCTAAGTTCGTCAACGAGAACGGCCACGCCCAGACACCGTTGCTCTGGTCCCCCAAATCCGGTACGGCGTACTCCGACGCCCTGAACCGGATCATTCGCAGCGGCTCTGACCCGGCCACCGAGATCAAGGCCGTCAAGGCAGTCGTCGAAGCCGAGCTCAAGCGGATCAACGGCTGATGGACCTGCGACCGCTGACTCCGGACGACCACGCGCTCGTCGAGCTGGCCCGCCGTACCGTCGACGAGAACACCGACGGCCCGGACGGCATCCACACGATGGGCGCGGCCGTCCAGAGCGCCGACGGCGGCGTGTTCGCCGGGATCAACCTCTACCACTTCACCGGCGGTCCTTGCGCCGAACTCGTTGCCCTCGGCCACGCTCGCGCCTCGGGCGCCCGTGAGCTGACGACCATCGTCGCCGTAGGCAACGACAACCGCGGCGTCCAAGCTCCCTGCGGCCGGGATCGCCAAGTATTGCTGGACTATCACCCCGACATCCGCGTGATCCTGCCCGGCCCCGACGGTCCGGGCTGGGCCCCCATCACCGAGCTGCTCCCAGCCGGCTACCGCTGGGAGCCCTAGGAGAAGGCCGGGATGATGTCTTTGCCGTAGGCGGCGAGGGTGGCTTCCTTGGCGTCGTGCTGGAGGTAGACGGCGAACTGGTCGACGCCGAGCGCCTTGAGTTCTTCCAAGCGGGCAAGGTGGTTCTCGACCGGGCCGAGGATGCAGAAGCGGTCGACCACCTCGTCCGGGACGAAGTCGGTGTGGGTGTTGCCGGCGCGGCCGTGCTGGCTGTAGTCGTAGCCCTTACGGCCCTCGATGTAGTCGGTGAGCGCCTTCGGTACGCCGCCACTGTCGCCGTACCGGGCGACGATATCGGCCACGTGGTTGCCGACCATGCCGCCGAACCACCGGGTCTGCTCACGCTGGTGCTCGAGATCGTCGCCGACGTACGCCGGGGCCGCCACGCAGAACTTGATGGCGTCCGGATCCCGGCCGGCCTCCGCTGCAGAACGCCGTACGGCGGCGATCATCCAGGCAGCGATGTCCGGGTCGGCCAGCTGCAAAATGTAGCCGTCGCCGACCTGCCCGGTCGCGGCGAGCGCCCGCGGCCCGTACGCCGCCACCCACACCTCGAGGGCGCCGTCCTTGACCCAGCCGAGCTTCAACTCCTGCCCGCGGTGCTTGACCGTCTCGCCCCGCGCGAGCGAGCGAACCACCTCGACACACTGCACCATGTCGGCGATCGTGCCCGGCTGCGCACCGAGCGTGCGCAAGGCCGAGTCGCCGCGTCCGATCCCGCACACGGTGCGATTGCCGAACATCTCGTTCAGCGTCGCGAACTGGGACGCGATCACCGTCCAGTCCCGCGTGCCCGGATTCGTCACCATCGGGCCGACGATCACCCGCCGGGTCGCCGCCAGGATCTGGCTGTAGATGACGAACGGCTCCTGCCACAGCAGGTGCGAGTCGAACGTCCACACGTAGTCGAACCCGGCGTCCTCCGCCTTGGCCGCCAGCTCCACGACCGCGGACGCCGGCGGATCACACTGGAACACCACTCCGAAGTCCACAGCCCACCCCTTAGACCAAGTACGACGACAGCCCGCGCTTGAGGTACCGGCCGCGGCCCTTCCGGCCATGGTAGTTGCCATCAGCCACGATCACCTCGCCGCGCGAGACGACGGTGTCCACCTTGCCCTGGATCTCGACCCCTTCGTACGCCGAGTAGTCCATGTTCATGTGATGCGTCTCGACGCCGATCCGCGTCGTACCGTTCGGGTCGTAGATCACCAGGTCCGCGTCCGAGCCCGGCGCGACGATCCCCTTCTGCGGGTACAGCCCGAACATCCGGGCCGGCGTGGTCGCGATCGTCTCCACCCAGCGCTCCAGCGACAGCTGCCCGTCGACGACGCCTTGGTAGATCAGGTCGACGCGGTGCTCGACCCCGCCGATCCCGTTCGGGATCTTCGAGAAGTCACCGAGCCCGAGCTCCTTCTGGTCCTTCATGCAGAACGGGCAGTGGTCGGTCGAGACGATCGCCAGATCGTTGCTCCGGAGACCCTTCCAGAGATCCTTCGCGTGGCTCTCGTGCTTGCTGCGCAGGGGTGTTGAGCAAACCCACTTGGCGCCTTCGAAGCCCGGCGCGCCCAACTGATCCTCGAGCGTCAGATACAGGTACTGCGGGCACGTCTCGGCGAAAACGTTGCGCCCAGCATCTCTCGACTCCGCCACCGCTTTGAGGGCGCCACTCGCGCTCAGATGGACGATGTAGAGCGGGCAGTCCTTCGCGACCTCGGCCAGCGTGATCGCCCGGCTCGTCGCCTCGGTCTCCAGCGCCGCCGGCCGCGTGATCCCGTGATAGATCGGATCCGTCTCGCCCCGCGCCAAGGCCTGCTGCACCAGGACGTCGATCGCGATGCCGTTCTCGGCGTGCATCATGATCATCGCGCCGTTCTCCCGCGCGGTCTGCATCGCGCGCAGGATCTTGCCGTCATCGGAGTAGAACACCCCCGGATACGCCATGAACAGCTTGAAACTCGTGATCCCCTCGTCGGTGACGAGCTGATCCATCGCCTTCAGCGCATCGTCGTCGACCCCACCGAGAATCATGTGGAACGCATAGTCGATATGACAGTTGCCCTCGGCCTTGGCATGCCACGCCGCGAGCCCGTCCTGCACGACATCGCCGGTCTTCTGGACGGCGAAGTCGATGATCGTCGTCGTCCCGCCCCACGCCGCCGCCCGCGTCCCCGTGTCGAACGTGTCACTGGCCGCCGTACCACCGAAGGGCAGTTCCATGTGCGTGTGCGCGTCGATCCCGCCCGGGATCACATACTTGCCTCCTGCATCGATCACCTCGTCCGGGGTGATGGTCGTACTGAACAACGGATCCAGCAGGGCCACGATCTTCTCGCCCTGAACCAGCACATCGGCTTTCTGCGATCCGGTCGGTCCGACAACGGTCCCGCCCTTGACCAGTAACGTCATGGCTTCGTCAGATCCCCGTAGGCATCCGGCCGGCGATCCCGGTAGAACTGCCACCGGTCCCGCACCGTGTCCAGCAGTCCGAGATCCAGATCCCTGACGATCAGCTCCGGGTCATGGTCGTGCCCGACCTCCCCCACGAACTTCCCCTCCGGATCCACGAAGTACGACGTACCGTAGAAGTCGTTGTCCCCGTAGTCGGACTCGATCCCCACCCGGTTGATCGCCCCGATGAAGTACTCGTTCGCCACCGCACTCGCCGGCTGCTCCAGCTGCCACAGGTACGCCGACAGCCCGCGACTCGTCGCGCTCGGGTTGAACACGATCTTCGCCCCGGCAAGGCCGAGTGCCCGCCACCCCTCCGGGAAGTGCCGGTCGTAACAGATGTACACGCCGATGCGGCCCACCGCGGTGTCGAACACCGGGTACCCAAGGTTCCCAGGCCGGAAATAGAACTTCTCCCAGAACCCCTTCACCTGCGGAATATGGTTCTTCCGGTACTTCCCCAGATACTTGCCGTCAGCATCGACCACCGCAGCCGTGTTGTACAGCACTCCCGGCTGCTCCTGCTCGTACATCGGCAACACCATCACCATGCCGAGCTCTTTGGCGAGCTCCTGGAACCGCTCAGTCGTCGGTCCCGGCACACTCTCGGCGTACTCGTAGAACTTGGGATCCTGCAACTGACAGAAGTAAGGCCCGTAAAACAGCTCCTGAAAACAGATGACCTTGGCCCCCGCCTCCGCCGCCTGCCGCGCGTACTCCTCATGCGCCTTGATCATCGACTCCTTGTCACCAGTCCAAGAAGTCTGCACCAACGCCGCCCGCACAACCTCCGCCACGAGAACCTCCCGAGTCGCCGAGCACTCATCCTGCATCCGCGCCACAGGAGAGTCAACGGATGTTTTGGCATACCTCGCAGCCGGGCCGCTTCGTGGCAGCCCGGATGCCTGGGGTGAGGTGGTGCTCAGCCGACGGGATCGCCGGGGAGAAGGGCTCGCCACCAGGGAGTGGCGAGCCAGCGGTCGTAACGGGCTTGTTGCTCGTCGACGGTGGCAATCTTGGTCGCCGGAGCATGGTCGAGCATCGAGGCCTTGTGGGGCAGTCCCAGGAGGGTTCGGCGGGTGAGGAGGTAGACCTCGTCATTGTTCCGATCGCGGCCTTTACGCATGACCGCCTCGACTCTCGCAGCTGCGCAGCAGAGCTTGTAACCGAGCGGGTCGGTCTGCTGCCGGAGGTCGGTGAACGCGTTCCACAGCCCTTGAGCGGTGGCCGTCCACGACCGACCGTCAGGCGCCGTCAGGATCAGCGTCCACCGCGACTCTTGATCCGCTCGCTGGTCGAGGGACCACACCGTCTCGATTCCATCGATCGAGACGGCGATCGGCTCCACGCCGTGGAACTCAGCCTGGTCGGTCATTTCTGGAAGTACGGATTCTGGATCGCCGGGCCGTCCCACTCGCCCCAGCGGGTAGGTCTGGCGGATTTGATGTACTTGCCCGGAATACCGCCCTCAAAGCTGACCTCTTTCTCGACCCGCAGGATCCATGGGAGCCGCTTGATGAGCTTGCGCGGCTCGACTCCGTTGCCGGGGTCGGCGATCTCGTAGACCCAGCCACGACGCCCGTTGGTCTTGTCCTTGGACGAGAAATCCTTGGCGACCCTGACGGACCTCGAGGTCGCTACCCAGTTGCCGTCGCCCTTGCCGAACACATAGTCACGATAGCTCGCATCGCCGCCCTTCGCCTCGAAGCCCGTGGGATTGTGAAGCTTGCCGGGGCCCCGGGTATCGCCTCGAAACAGGGTGCGGGTCTTGGCGGCAGCTTCGCCGGCTGTCTTACCGACCAGAGCTTTGCCGATGCCTGCGGCGGCAGCCCCGGCGGCGGCACCGGCGACTATGCCCAGGGCGCTGCCTGCGGCGCCGGAGACGGCACCTCCGACGACTTCCTTCGCGTAGTTCGAGGTGCTGAAGGACTCTTGATCGTCGAGGGCTATTCGGGCGCCGTAGCCGAGGCTGGCGCCAGCGGCACCCATGACAGCTCCGGCCGCGATCAGGCAACCGATACCGGCAGTGGCACCGCAGAAGGCGGCTACGCCCACGACGGCGACGGTGATGGCTACGGCGTTGCCGATGTCGGACGCGTGGTCCTTGGCCCAGTCGTGGGCTTCGTCGACCTTGTCCGCCACGTCGCTGACGCGCTTCTTGAACCAGCCACCGATGCCGCTCTTCTTCTTGTGGCCGTCGTCGTTGTTGTTGTTGGTGCCACCGTCGTTGCCTTGATTGCCGTTGTCACCGGTGGAAGCTTCGGGAGTCTCCGGGGTCGTGACGATGACGGTGCCGCGGCCGTCTCCGCCGCGGCCGCCATCGTCGGCGTTGATCAGGCCGGACGCATCGGAGCCGGAGACCGGGTTGTCGTTGGCGTAGGTGTAGCCGAGCAACTGCTGGGGATCGCCGGTATCCAGCATCGGGTCGACGCTGATGAAGCGACCGATGGCCGGGTCGTACTCACGGGCGCCGACAGTCGTCAGGCCGGTGTTCTTGTCCTCGGGTTTGTTCAGGAAGCCGTGGTCGTCGGGCCAGGCTGCTGGGGCCGACCCTCGCGGGTCGCCGAAGGGTTTGGCGTAGCGCTTGGTGGCGATCTGGGTGTCGGCGTCCACGGCAACCTGCGAGGTGCCGTGATAATCGGTCACCAGCCAAGACATGTCCGAGACGGCGGTGCCGTTGGCCGAGCGTACGCCGATGGTCTGGCCAGCAAAGGCGTACTGCCGCTTGCCGGAGACCTTGTGGGTGGCCTTGTCCAGGGTGAGCTCGAGCTCGCCCAGGAACAGCGTGGTCTCGGCCGGACCACGACGGACCAGCAGAGCCCCCTCGGCGTCGTAGACGTAATTCGTGTCTCCAGTGGAACCGGACAGTTTCTCCAGCCTGCCTTGGGGGTTCCAGTTCAGCGTTTGGCCGGGGCGGACCGTGGTATTGCCGCGGGCATCGTAGTCGTAGGTCTTGGTCGGGGCGCCGGTCTGGGTGACGTTGGCCAGGGTGTGCGGCTGGGCGGTGTTGTAGTTGAAGGTGCTGGTGACGTCACCGGCGGTCGAGTGGTCGACCTGGGTCTTGCGCAGGCCGATCGGGGTGTAGGTCCACGACTGCCAGTACGGCGCTACTCCGCCGAGACCGAGTGAGCTCGGGGCCTGGGTGCAGTCGGCACTGGCGGGAGTCCACGCCTCGGTGACGCGGCGCTGGCCGTCGTAGTCGAAGCACTGGGCGTCGCCACCATCGACCAGGTTGTGGTCCTTCATCACGTTGCCGGTCGGGTCGTACGTGTACAGGTGATCGGCGAAGATTTTCGCTTTGCCCGCGGTGGTCCGGGCCAGCCGCCGGGTGCCGTCCTCGTAGATGTTGTTGATCTCCATGTCGAAGCTCGAGCCGAGCATGAGCTTCGTGACATCACCGAACGGGTTGTACTCGGTTCCGTTCACATAGGTCCGGTCGCTGTGCATCTTGAGCGGCAGACCGAGCGCGTTGTACTCGTAGTGGACGTCCTCGGCACCGAGCCCACCGCCCCCGGACAACGAGGTCATCTCGAGGGTCTTCGCGTCCGGCTTGTACCCGTAGTTCGTCCAGTAGCTGCCGTCGATCTCGAACCCTTCGACGGACGGGATGACTCTGGTGACCTGGGTCGGCTTGTACAGCACGTTCCGGTCGTTGATCATCGTGCGGTACGCCGGTCCTGCCTTGCCCGCCGTGTAGCTCGCGGACTCCGCGACCTGCCCGAGCAGATCGGTCTTGTCGTATCTCCAGTCCGCCAGCAGGTTCTCGGGTGCAACGCTCGTCTTGTACAGCCCGGTCTTGCGATCGAGGGCGTCGTAGGTCGTGATGAGGGTGTTGTTCGCCGAATCCGTGGTCGACACCAGGCGGTCGCCTTCGTCGTACGTCGAGATCGACCTGCCCGCATCCGGATCGGTGCTGTCGATCCTGCGGCCGCGCAGGTCGTACTTGTAGGTCCAGACGCCACCCGCACCCTCCATCCGGGTCGGCCGGCCGGCCATGTCGTAGGCGTACTTGGTGACGTCCGGTGTACCCGTCGCGGTGTTGCCCTTGAACTCGCGCCGCTCGGTGACCTGACCATGGACATCGGTCACTGTCGCGGTCGCCGGGCTCCCCTGCGGCGGCAGCACCGTGGTGATGTCACCGCCGTAGACCGTGCTGGTCGACCACCGCGGCTGCAGCATGCTCATGAACGTCGACTTGACCGTTCGGCCCACGCCGTCGTACTCGTTGTACGTCTGGTTCGCCACGGAGGAATTCGGAATCGCGACGAGAGCGGCCGACGGCGCTGCCGAGTTCCAGACATCGCTGTTGGCGTAGATCGGCTGACCACGCGAGTCATACCGCGTCTCGCTGATCACCCGTCCGCCATCGGCCGCGGGCGCCTGGCTCTGGCGGTCCCGCAGCAACGAGTCGAACAGCTGGTACGACGTGGTGTACCCGGTCGCCTCGATGTTCAGCTGATCGGTGCGAATCGTTGACGGGCCTGTGTTGGAGATCGTGTAGGTGTACTTGGTGTTGGCGAGGTTGGTCGACGCCGGTGCCTGGCTCGGGAGCCAAACGCCGGTCAGCCGGCCGAGCGCGTCGTACGCCAGTTCGGTGACCTTGCCGTTCACGTCCGTCGTCTTCGACGGCACGCCCCATTCAGCCTTGTACGTCGTCGACGAGGTGAAGCTCACCGGAGTACCGCTGAAGTTGTTGACGGTGGGCTGCTTGACCACCATCTGCGCCAACGGGCCGATCGCAGCCGGCGTGTAGGCGGTCGTGGTGACCCGGCCGAGAGCGTCACCCGACGAGGTGACCCGACCGAGGGCGTCGTATCCCTTCGACCCGGTGTTCTGGTACACCGGAAGGCCGTCGGTGTAGTGGTGCAGTCGCTGGATCAGCGTCGCGTCGCCGAGGGTGGCGTCGCCGTACGGCCTGCCGTCGTAGAAGGTCCGGACGTCGGTCAGGACCCGATCCTCGGGTGGGTTCGCAGAGTCCGCATCGCAGGCTCCGGTCGAGGTCACGTTGCGGATCGGCAGCGCGACCAGCCAGGGAGCCGGCTTCTTCAGGTAGTTCGTGACCGTGCACGTCTCGTCGCCGGACTTGCCGGAGTCACCGTGGTCGGTGACCCTGGTCGGCAGTGTGTTGTCCGCGTCGTACTGCGTCGACGTCGCACTGACCAGGTCCGGGCGGCCGCCGTCGCGGGCGATCCGGCTCTGCGTCGCCGAGGAGCCGACGAAGTTCGACCTCAGTGTTCCGCCCGGGACGGCGTAGGAGGCCTTGGGAGTGATGATGTAGTCGGTGATGAGGCCGGCGACTTCGGTATTGGAGGTCGCATGCTGGTAGGTGATCTGCTCACGCGGGCTACCGGCCAGCGCCTCGGCGTCGGCTCGTACGCCGCCGGTGGTGTCGGTGACGTCGACGTTCTTGACGGCGGTCGTGCCTTCGCGCTTGTCGCCGTCCATGCCGCGGAAGTACTTCGTGACGGAGCGACTGCGCGGGGAGGTGGTGTCGGCAGCGTCACCGGTGTAGGTCGTGACCAGGCTGTAGCCTCGCCACTCCGACCAGGTCTTGTCGGCGTCCTTCAGCATCGGCGACTCCTGGTAGTGCCAAGCGCCGCCGCCGGAGTAGAGGTACTGCGTGATCATCGTCGCACCGTTGCCCGTCGGGTCCGACGTCACCACGCTGTCAACGACGTACTTGTGGAACCAGTCCTCGCGCTCGACCTCGAGCGGTGGCTTCCATCTCACGGGGTAGCAGCGCTTGGTGTTGGAGTCCTTGGCCGGCCGCTCGCCGGACATGCATTCCTTGCCGGCGTAGTTGACCAGCACTTTGGCGCCGGTCTCGGTGTTGATCTCGCCGACCCGGTACCGCACCAGTCCCGGTAGCCCGTCCGAGGTCGTGTCGACCCGGTTGGCCAGACCGACGGGCTTGAAGGTCACATCCGGCACCGACAGCGCCGTACCGACCTTGCCGCTGTGCGAGATGCCGTTGAGCCACATCGGCCTGCCGTCGCTGCTGCTCCCCGGGGTCGGGAACGTCAGGTTGGTCTGCCAGAAGTCGACCGCCTGGTATGTCGAGCCGTTTAGCACCTGGGTCTGGATCTGATACAGACGCTTGCGGGTGAAGAAGGTCGGCGAGACCTTGTTCGTGCAGGCCGCTGTCCCTTCGCAGATCTGGTCGAACGGTACGTCCGGCCAGTTCGCCCTGGTCGTTGCATTGAGCACCGAACAGTTCGCGAGACAACGTTCGGCCGCGGTGAAGACAACCTGCTGAGGCGCCTTGGTGGTGTCGGTCAGCGACGCGTCCCGCAGACCGTAGTCGATCCGGTTGAGGTAGCCGCCGCGGACGTACGACGTACCGGGCGAGGCGACGCCGTTCTTGGCGTAGTTGTTGAGCTCCTTGGTGTACCAGTACGACATCGCGTTGCCGTGCAGGTCGACCACGTAGTCGAGATTCCAGCGCCAGCCCAGGTTGCAGCCGGTGGCCGTGGTGTTGCAGGGCTCACCCGCGTCGTCGCCGTAGACCGGGGCGGTGAAGACCGAGTTCGTGACGGCGGTCAGGCCTGGCTTCAGCTTGTGCTTGCCGAAGAAGTACTGCGTCCCGTCGGTGGTGGTGACTTTCCAGTACTCCTTGAGGGCATCCCCGTTGTCGTCGGTGCCGATGAGCTTCTCGACCTTCGACCCATCGTCGTTCTTGAGCTTCCAGGTGCTGGCGCCGATTGCGCCGCCGGAGGCCCGGACGAGCTCGTTGGACTTGCCGTTCAGCGTCAGCGTCGCGTTGTCGTATTTCCAGCACTGGTCGTACTTGCCGGCCTTCCCGTCCTCGTCGCAGCTCGTGTACTTGCGCTCGATGAAGGACTCCGTCAGGTCGAATCCCTCGCCGACCCACGAGACCTGGTTGTTGGTGGCGGAGGTCCGGCCGTCGACCGACTGCGCCGAGTAGGAGAAGGCCAGCGTAGGCGACGGGCCGGCCGCGGCGGGTGGCACGCGGAGCGGGTACGACCAGGTGAAGTCACCACTCGACCCGCCACCCGCCCAGCTCGAGGACGCCGAGAGGCTGGTCGCCGAGTAGTCGCCGGCACTCGAGTCCGAACCGGCAGTGATCGCGAAGACCGACTGCTGCGCGCTGAGCGGCGCAGTGGCGGTCACGGTCTTCGCCGCCGGATCGTTCGCTGTCTGCAACGGCGTGCTGGTCGAACAGCCCGCCGCCTTGGGCGTAGTCAGGATGCAGGCCGGGAGCGCGACGACTTCGAGTCGCGAGGCCCAGTCCCCGCCGTACGCGTTCTCGTAGCCGGCGTAGTCGAAGGTCAGCTGTACGTCGGACTTGGCCGCCGTACTCGCCTTGACCAGTACGCCGCTCACCCCGGCGCGCGTACTGGCCGCCTGGTCGAGGAAGTCGAGGTCGACCGTGGCCGGCGCCGTACGTTTCGCGGATCGTACGGCGACCGGCCCGGCCGGCTTGCCCGTCGCGTTGACCGCGACGCTCTGGCGCCCGGGAGCCGGCCAGTGCACCGGACGGCTCGCGAACTCGGCGGTCTTGTCGACCGCCTTCTTCAGGTCCGCCGATTCCGCCGGCGGCGCGATCGGCGGGACGTCCTTGACCTTGACGCTCTTCGCCTTGACCGGCTTCGGCCGGTTCGGGCTGCCGGCTTCGGCCGAACTGGTGGGTCCGACGACCGCCACTGTCGCGGTCAGCGACAGGGCGAGCAGGATCGGAAGGGCGCGTTTTCTCAGGGTGAGGTTCATCAGGAGCACTCCGTCGGGTCGCCACCGAATTCGATGCACAGCTGGCGTTGCGGTACGACGCCGGTGTAGACGCGAAGGTCGTCCAGCGCGGCGTTGAGCGGAGCGAACGTGGTGTCGCCCTGCGGACCCCAGGAGAGAACGTTCGCGGTGCCCTGGAACGGGGTGCTGAAGGAGGCGACCCCGCCATCACCGGACCGGTCGGCGACCAGCAGCGTCACCTGGTCGGTGGCGGCGTTGTACTGAGCCGCCAAAGCCGTCCACTCTCCCGCCGTCGTCTGATTGGTCGATTGAGTGACCTCGGTGTACGCGCCGGTGGTCGTGTCACTCGTGGCCCGGCTGAAGACCCAGTCGGCGCTGTCGTCCGCGCCCGGCCGGTACTCGATCCGCCAGGAGTCGCGGTTCGCCCCCACCTGCCGGATGAACACCTGCCGCTTGGTCGGATCCTGGATCCGCACCCACAACGTCACGGTGAAGCTGGCCGAGGAGTCCACCAGCGCCCGGTTGACGGCGAGGAGCTCGGAGGCCGTGCCCGTGGTGGCCAGGACGTTGCCGCGCTCGGGATCCTCGACGATCGCCGACGACTGGTCCGGAGAACCGGCGAAGCCGGAGACGGTCAGGTTCTGGCCGTACACGGTGTCCTCGGTCGTCCAGAGGCCGTTGCTCTGCGCAACCATGCTGTCGAAGGGGTACTTCGCGGCCGGCGAGGCGATCGGCTCGTCGTTTCCGGACGGACCGATGCGCGGGTCGGCCACCTTGTTGGCTTCGGTCGCGGACATCACCCGGGGGTAGATCTTCACGTCGTCGACCGCCCCGGACAGGACACCGATGCTGGACGCCGTCTGGTACGACCCCACCTCGATCGTGCCGTTCGCCTTCCACGGCGTGTGCGTGAAGGCCGCAGTCCCCTGCAGGCGCCCGTTGACGTAGAGCGAGATCGTCTTGTCGGTCACGTTGAAGACGCCCAGCAGATGTGTCCACACGTTCAGGACGGGTGCCGCGAGAGAATCCACCCGGGCCTGGCCCGCGGTGCTGGCGTCGGAGACGTTCTGGACGAAGGCCCAGCGGTTGTTCGGGGCGGAGTAGCGCAGCAGGCCGCCGTACGCCTGCGTTCCGGTGACTGCCACGACACCGCCGTCCTTCGCCGCGGTCGGGCGGACCCAGGCCGAGATGGTGAAGTTCTGCGAGGTGTCCACGACGCTCGCGGCGCCGGCCACGGTGGCCCGGTTGTTGCCGGAGTTGTTTCCGTCGAAGGTCAGCGATCCGCCGACGCGCCCGGCGTCGTCGAACTGCGCACCGGTCACGGCCAGCGGGTGACCCTTACCGGAGGAGTCGGCAGCCGTCGTACCGGATCCTTCGTCGAGGTTCCAGGCCCCCGAAGGCGGCAGGCCGGGGCCGACGTTGATCCGGTGGTACTTCGTCGTACTCGTATGATCTGCGGCGTCGTGGCTGACGGCCCCCAACGTCATCAGGGTCTGGCCGGGGGTGAGGAGGTTGACCGTCACCGATCGACCGCTGACGCGCGTCATCTTGCCGTTGAAGCCGTAGCTCAGCGCAGCCACGTCCGCACTGCCGGACGAGATCGTGTAGGTCACCTTGGCGCCGAACGGCACCACCTCGGGACAGACGTCCGGCGTCGTACTGGTCAGGCAGTCGGTCAGGGTCACTCCGTTGTACTTTGCGGTGATGACCGGCGCCGGTGGCGGGGTGGTGTCGACCTTGAAGTAGCACGACGGCGACCAGGCTGATACCAACGTCTGGCCGGGGACTGCGCGGATCGTCCGGGCCCGGTAGGTGTACATGATCCCGGTCGTCAGTGCGGTCCTCGGCTTCAGCTTGACCAGGACGTTGGGAGTGACGGGAGCGGCGTTCTGGAACTCCTGCACGACCTGCGACGGGGTGACCAGCTGGAACTGAACGTAGATCGACGCGCTCGGCTCGCCGGCCCCGACCAGGCCTTTGGCGGACACCTGCGGCAGCAGGGACGCCACAATAGTCGGATTGGTGGACGGAGCGCACGGGCTCGGCAGATCGGTGTCCGTCGCCACGCCGAGCCCGTAGGCCGGCAGTGGGTAGGCGACGTATTCGACGATCAGCTGGCCGGTGCTGTTGAACTGCTTCCAGGCGATCTCGTCGGACTCGTTCGTGGCGCTCAGCCGGAAGGTCGCGATCTTGCCGTTGGCTTTCGAGGTCGCCTGAACCGAGCTGGTCACCGGGAACTCGACACCGCCGGCCGGGCAGGTCGAGTTGTAGCCCTTGGCAACGTTCGCGCTGGCTACGGTGGCCTGGACCGCGGGCTGGCTGTTCCAGGTCGTGGCCGTCGAGATCGCTCCGGTGCGCGACACCGTGACCGAGCGCGCCGCGCAGCTCGCGGAGTGGATCTCGTAGGTCTTCAACGAGGCCTTGATGATGTGCTTGTTGGTGAAGGCCGCGACGTCGAACTGGAAGAACGAGCGGACGATCTTGTTCTGCTCGAAACCCTCGTAGCCGACGCCGAGGCTGTGGGTGGTCTTCCAGAACGAGGTGGTCGGGTACAGCTCCCAGACAGCGGTCCAGGCGTTGCGATCGCGCGTCACCTCGAGGCTCGTAGTCGGGTCGATGACCACCGGGAAGACTGTGTCCGCTGCCGTCAGCAACTTCTGGTCAGGCGTCACCGTCAGACCCCGGGCGGTGCCGGAGAGGGCCATCAGGGCGCGCTTCGACCTGCCGGACGGTCCGCGCTCGACAGCCTCGGTGGCGGCTACCTTCGTCTTCGTGCTGGTGCCACCTGCGTCCCACATGACCGGTTCGCCGACAGTGATGACCTGGCGGCCGTTCGAGTCCACGTACGACGGGCGGCCGGGCAGCGTTGTCCGGAGATGCAGGTCCTTGGTGGTGACCGGGAAGGTCAGGCTGCGGAGCGCGGGGTTCGAGGCGGCTTCACGGTTCTGGACAACCAGGTTGTAGCTGAAACTGCTGTCGGTGGCCTCGACGACCAGGTCGACGCCGGGCAGGACAGCGGCGTACGTCGCCTTGGAGCCGGACAAGGTAGGTGCCGGGAGCAACCAAGGAGCCTTGAGCTCGAAGAAACCACCGTCCCGGGTGAAGCGCGCCAGCGGCCCGTTGCCGCCGGCGGAGAAGGCGATGTCCGTGGTCGACGCCTTGGGGGCGATCATCCCGTCGCCGCGCGCGGCCAGGGTGGTGTCGATGGCGGTCCAGGCGCCGTTCTTCTGGACCCGGACGGGCTCGTTCGAGACCTCCGCCTTCAACGTACCCGCCGGTGTGGCGACGGTTCGGCTGTACGGCGTCGTCTTCTCCTCCACCTCCACCGAGGTGTTGAACTTGGCCGCCAGTCGCGAGGCGTCGGCCACGGTCTTCGCCGACGACGGCGCGACCTCCGGCTTCGCCTGCGCGATCACCGGAATCGCCGCCAGCCCCGCGGCCAGCACCGATGTGATCGAGAGAACGCTGATCGAGCGCGTGAACGCGCGCAAAGACCACCTGTTGGACGACATGCCTCACCCCTGAACTCAGACCGCCGAAAACGCGAACCTCCCCCGAGGCGCGCCACTCGGAGGTCGGCCGAGGGCAGCGCAAGACTGACCGTCGGCGCGGAGCCGGGTCAAGAAAATTGCAGCAACTGACAGACTTCGCGAAAGTACCTGGTGAAGTCCTCAGGAACCGCGTTCGCGCAGGTCAGAGGCCTATTCGACCCATACAACCCGGCCACCGACGGTGGC
Organism: Kribbella sp. NPDC005582; assembly: GCF_040605415.1. NCBI lineage: Bacteria > Bacillati > Actinomycetota > Actinomycetes > Propionibacteriales > Kribbellaceae > Kribbella > Kribbella sp. NPDC005582. Next base: position 743,158 of record NZ_JBEXCU010000002.1, on the reverse strand, counting down.
TTGGGTGGGTGGCAGGTGGGTGGTGTGGAGGTGCGAGCCGCGGCCTTGGATGACGTGCAGGTCGCGGCCTAGCAAGGCCGTCAGTTGGGTGGCGGCGGAGCCGGTGGCTTCGTCCTCGGCGATGCCCATGGCGGGGGCGAAGGCGCGGGAGCGGATGACGCCGTCGGGCTCGGAGAGCCAGGACCAAAGGTAGGTGTGGCCGGCCGGGTAGGAGCCGGGGTCGGCGGCCAGGACGTCGGCGGGGGTGGGGAGCTCGGTCCAGTTCCAGCTGCTGCCCCAGCGGGAGTCGGCCTGGACGGAGACCAGGTCACCGGAGAAGGTGACGGGGATTTCGCCGGCTGGGCACTGCAGGGACGGTACGGCGTGGCCCTGGGAGCGGAGCCACCAGGCGACGCCGACGGTGGGGTGGCCGGCGAAGGACATTTCGCGGGTGGGGGTGTAGATGCGGATCGTGCCAGTCGCCGCGTCGTCGACGTACACGGTCTCGCTGTAGCCGAGGTGGGCGGCTAGGGGCTGGCGGGCCACCGGTGGGACGAGGCGGCCGTCGACGATGCCCAAGGGGTTGCCGAAGGCGCCGTCGGGGTCGGTGAAGACCTTGACGACGTGGACCGGGATGTCGGTCAACGGGTCAGAGGACCGCGATGAGGACGATCACGACGACCAGCAGGACGGCCGCGGCGGCGATCGCGATGATGCGGCCGTTCGGCTTGGCGGGGGCGGTGGTCTCGCCCTCGTTGACGAAGGCCTTGAACATCTGCGTGTTCGCGCCCGGGTCCTGCTCGTTCTCGGGGAGGTTCTGGTCTGCCATGGCTCCTGAGCGTACCGGTAAGGCGGACCGCCAACACTCACCAACTCCCTCTCGGGCCGGCCTTTCACGCTCAGCACCTGGCTCGACGACGGGCGGAGACGAGGTTGGTGAGTGGGGGCGGTCCATGTACCATTTGGTACATGAGATTCGAGCACGCGGTGACGATCCAGGCGTCGGCCGAGCGGGTCTGGGCGGTGTTCAGTGATGTCGAGCGGTGGCCGGAGTGGACGCCGACGGTCGAGAGTGTGGAGCGGCTCGACGAGGGACCGCTCCGACCGGGCTCGCGGACCAGGATCCGGCAGCCGAAGCTTCCGGTGGCGGTGTGGGAGGTGACGAGGCTCGAGGAGGGTCAGTACTTCGAGTGGACGTCGACAGCGCCCGGGATCAGGACGACTGGCGGTCACCGCGTCACCAGTACGCCGGAAGGCACGGTCGCGACGGCGACGATCGTTCAGGAGGGGCCGCTCGGCTGGCTGTTCGGCAAGCTGTACGCCGGGCTGACGCGACGCTACATCGCGACCGAGACCGAGAAGTTGAAGGAGCTCGCGGAGCGGTGAGCAAGGAAACGCTGCTGACCGACGCGGTCGAGTACTTCGCGAAGAACGGGATCGGTGAGACCAGCCTGCGCGGGATCGCCACGGAGCTCGGCACCAGCCATCGGATGCTGATCTACCACTTCGGGTCTCGCGAGGGGTTGCTCGCGGAGGTGGTTCGGACGGTCGAGCAACAGCAGCGCGATCTGCTCCAAGAGCTGACCGAGCTGCCGGTCGCCGAGCAGGCGGAGCAGTTCTGGCGAAAGGTGACCGAGGCAACGATGGTCTATGGGCCCTTGTTCTTCGAGCTTTCCGCGCATGCGATGCAGAATCAACCACACACCGCGGCACTGAAGGCCGACCTGATCAACGTCTGGCTGCCTCCGCTCACCGAGCTCTGCATCAAAGCCGGCATCCCCGCGGCCGAGGCGCCGAACTACGCGCGCCTCGGCCTGGCAGCATCGCGCGGACTCCTCTTCGACCTGCTCCTGACCGGTGACCGGAAAAACGTCGACGAGGCAACTAAACTGCTCAACCGGCTGTTCAGCCTGCCTGGGTAGGCGATTCGATCCAGCCTGCGACGATCGGCAGCCGCGACTCGCGCAGGACAGCGGCAAACGCGAACGGCCGATCCAGTACGACGTCCAGCCGCGGCGCCTGGCTCGTCACCATCGCAGCCCGCGTCATCGCCATCGACGTCACCGCCGCGGCCTCGAACCCGGTCGCGAAGAACCGCGCGAGCACCTTCTGCTTGGCCTGCCCGATCGCGAGCGGCGCCGGGCTGATCGCGCTGAAGTGCCCCTGCGAACCAGAATTCGACGTCGCCGCCGTCAGCCCGAATACCTCCGACAACTCCAGCAGGTCATGCGACGACGAGACCTCGAACGACGGCAGCGACAACCACACATCAGGCCGCGGAGCCGTCGTCTTTCCGATCCGCACTCCCGGTGCGACCTCGCGGCGGCCGTCGACCAACTCACTTCCCGGTACGCCGTCCGCCGGCCGCGCCGCCGCGTCCAGCAGTCCGCCGATCACATCCCCAGCCCCGATCCCGAGCAGTACGTCGACATCCGCGTCTCCGCGCACCGTGATCACGGTCAGATCGCCGTACCGGCGGACGGAGTCGAGGTCGGTGTCGGTCCGCTCGAGCCAGCGCCAGGATCCGGCCCACGAACCCTCGAGGTGCTTGACCTGCTCGGTGAACGGCCGGGCCCAGGTGGTGCGCAGGCAGAGCGCGGAGGCGAGCACCAGCATCACGTCAGGGTCGAGGTCGACCGGCATCTCGCGGATCATGTCGTCGGTGTGTTCGGCAGCCCAGGCATCGAGTTTGGGCTTGTCGATGGACGGCTTGCCGGTGAGCATCCCCACCAGCGGAGCCGGTACGACGTCGCCGAAGGTTTCGGCCAGTTTGAGCTGCTCGTGCACCCAGACGCCGAGGGCCGCGTGCAGGTCCGGTGACTCGCCCAGCGCTTCGATGAGCTGGACGGCGAAGCGCGAACCGTCCGGCGCAGCGATACCCGCGGCGCCGGCGAGCTCGGACCGGCCGGGTTCGTCGGCGGCGGTGGCGAGGATCGCCAGCAGCGGCCACAGGCCGAGCCCGGAGACGACCGAGTTGCCCGGCGGCAGGCTCCGCACCCAGCGGCCGGTGAGGTCGTTCACTGCACGTACGACGTCGGCATCCATACCCTCCACCTTGCCATGTAAGGGCCAGCCTGAGGCAGGATCAGTATTTGGCGGAACGACGCTGATTTTCATTAAGCAAGCGCAGGGAGTCCTCGTTCGAACGCGCTCTGTTGTGTCAGGATTCCGCCCATGAGCGCCCCCGCCGATGTCGCCGAAAAGGCCGAGAAGCCGCCGAAAGAACCGGTTGGATCGTCGATCGCGTTCACCGCGACGCTCATCCTGCTGGTCGGGCTGGCGCTGTTCGGGCGCCGGATCTTCGCCGGGGCGTTCACCGACGAGGGCGTTCGCACCTGGGCGACGATGTTCGTCGGCGTGACCGTGCAGGCGCTGCCGTTCCTGGTGCTCGGCGTGCTGCTGTCGGCCGCGCTGACCGCGTTCGTCCCGGCGTCGTTCTTCGCGAAGGCACTGCCGAAGCACCCGGCCCTCGCCGTACCGGTCGCGAGTGCTTCCGGCGTGATCCTGCCGGGCTGTGAGTGCGCCTCGGTGCCGGTGTCGGCCGCCTTGATGGCGCGCGGCGTCACCCCGGCCGCGGCGATCGCCTTCCTGCTCTCCGCGCCGGCGATCAACCCCGTCGTACTGGCGTCCACCGCGGTGGCGTTTCCCGGTCAGCCGAAGGTGGTGGTGGCCCGCGCGGTCACCTCGATCGCGGTCTCGATGATCCTCGGCTGGCTGTGGCTGCTGACCGGTAAGGGCGGCGCCTGGTTCAAGATGCCGAAGACCCGGCACGCCGAGGGCACCCCCAAGTTCGAGGTGTTCCGCTCGTCGATGCTGCACGACTTCCTGCACGCCGGCGGCTTCCTGGTCGTCGGCGCCGCCGCGGCGGCCACGCTGAACGTCGTCGTCCCGCGGGCCTGGCTCGACCACGTCGCCAGCAATCTGCTGCTGTCGGTGCTCGTCCTCGGCCTGCTCGCCGTACTGCTCGCGATCTGCTCGGAGGCGGACGCGTTCGTGGCCGCGAGCCTGACGCAGTTCTCGCTGACCGCGCGGCTCGCGTTCATGGTGGTCGGCCCGATCGTCGACGTGAAGCTGATTGCTCTGCAGGCCGGAACGTTCGGCCCGAAGTTCGCCGTCCGGTTCGCGCCGGCCACGTTCGTGGTCGCCGTACTGGCCAGTCTCGGAGTGGGGTGGTGGTTGCTGTGAAGCGCAATGTGGCCGGGCTGGTGATCGTGTTCGTCGGGGCCGCGGTGGTTCAGCTCGCGGTGTCGAACACCTACCTGCGGTACGTGAAGCCCGGGATGCGGTGGATGCTGCTCGCGGCCGGACTGATCCTGATCGCGCTCGCGGTGGCCGACGTACTGATGGACACCCGCAAGAAGGACGAACACGACCACAGCGACGACGGGCACGGCCACCACGGCCTGCCCAGAGCCGCCTGGCTGCTGCTGATCCCGATCTTCGCGCTGCTGGTCGTCGACCCGCCCGCGCTCGGCGCCGCAGCGGCCGCACGTCAGTCACCGGTGGCGTCGAAGCCGATCCAGCCGAAGAGCAACTCCTGGCTGGCCGACAACCCGCAAGGCGGGCCGGTCAATCTCGCGGTCCGCGACTACGCGGTCTGGGCCGTCTGGGAGAAGGAGAGCATGAAGGGCCGCTCCTTCTCACTCACCGGCTTCGTCACCCCGGCCAAGAACGGCAACTGGTACGTGACCCGGATGGGGCTGACCTGCTGTGTCGCCGACGCGACGGCCTTCATGGTCGAGGCCCGTGGACAGGCCGCCCCGCCGAAGAACCAGTGGGTCACTGTCACCGGCGAGTGGGCCGAGCCGAGCAAGCGTGCCGACGGTGACGTCGCCGCCCTGACGGTCGACACGGTCAAGACGGTCACCGCGCCCGCCAACCCGTACGAGTAGGGCCGCCCTCACACATCCGCGGGCTCGCGCGTTCCATCCCCATGAAGCGCACAGTCGAGCCCAAGGTCCTCTACTTCGGTACGCCGGTTGTCCTGATCAGCACCCGGAACGCGGACGGCTCCACCAACCTCGCCCCGATGTCGTCCGCGTGGTGGCTGGGCTACCACGCCATGCTCGGGATGGGGACGAGCTCGCAGACGGTCAAGAACCTCGTCGATCGTCCCGAGATCGCCCTCAACCTCGTCGACCCGGCCATGGTCGCCGCCCTGGACCGGATCGCGCTGCTGACCGGTTCGCAGCAGATGTCGGACGCGAAGCGCGCTCGCGGCTATCGCTTCGAGCCCGACAAGTTCACCGCTGCCGGCCTGACGCCGACGCCGGGCGCGGTGACCGGGCTGGACCTCGTCGAGGAGAGCCCGATCACGCTCGAGGGCCACATCGAGGCGATCCACGCGATCGGCGGGCCTGAGGATCATCTGTGTGCGCTCGCGATGAAGGTCGAGCAGGTGCAGGTCAGCGAGGACCTGCTGATGAGCAACGACCGCTACATCGATCCGCTGCGCTGGGACCCGCTGATCATGAAGTTCACCGAGTACTTCGCTGGGGGAGCACCGGCGTACGAGTCGTCACTGGCTCGGGGCTGGGAGATGCCGCCTTTGAGAATCGGATGACCGTGCACGCCATCCCGCCGATCACCAGGACGGCGGCGATGGCCTGCTGCAGGCCGACCGCTTCGCCGCGCAGGACCCAGGCCGCGGCCATCCCGACGATCGGTACCAGGAGCGAGAACGGCGCCACGGTGCTGGCGTCGTACTGGCGGAGCAGGTAGCCCCAGACTCCGAAGCCGAACAGGGTGGCCACGGCCGCGAGGTAGGCGAGTGCGCCGATGCCCGTGAGGTCGATCCCCCGCAGCGCGTCGACGTCGGCCCGCGGACCTTCGGTGAGCAGCGACAACAGCGTCAGCGGTACGACGGCGACCGCGCTCACCCAGACCATGAACCGCAGCGTGTCCCGTGGCTTGGCGTACCGGGTGATGGTGTTCGAGACTCCCCAGCACGCGCCGGCCAGGATCACCAGCGCGAGCGCTCCGAGCGGCGCCGACAGACCGCGATCGAACACGATCAGCAGCATCCCGCCACAGGCGATCGCGATCCCGGCGAGCTGCGCCGGCCGCGGCCGCTCCCGGAGGACCGAGATCGCGAACAGCACCGTGAAGATCACCTGGCTCTGCAGAACCAGCGAGGCGAGTCCGGCCGGTACGCCGTGATCCATGGCGATGAACAGCAGCCCGAACTTCGCGACGCCGAGCGCCAGCCCGACCCCGATGACATAACGCCAGGCGACCCGTGGCCGGCCGAGAAAGAAGATTGCCGGAACGGCGGCGAAAAAGAATCGCAGCGCCGAGAAGAACAAGGGCGGGAAATTCTCCAGGCCGACCTCGATCACGACGAAGTTCACGCCCCAGGCGATGACGACGGCGAGCGCCAGCAGCAGGTCACGAGGTTTCATACCGTCAGTCTGCGGGCGGTTTAGACTTAAGGACCAGCACCGATTGCTACCGCCATCTCTGTAGGAGTGCTACATGATCGATCTCGGCCGCCTGCGTGCCCTGTACGCCGTCGCGCAGTACGGATCGGTCAATCGGGCGGCCGAGGCGCTCGGCTACACGCCCTCCGCGGTCTCGCAGCAGTTGGCCAAGCTCGAGCGCGAAACGCGAACCACCCTGGTGGAGCGGCAAGGTCGTGGGATCGCCCTCACCGACGCGGCCTTGCAGCTCGCGGCGACCGCGGAACGCGTGCTTGCGCTGGTCGAGGAAGCCGAACTGACGCTGGAAGAGCAGCGTGGCGAGGCGATCGGGACGCTGCGGATCGCGGCGTTTCCGACCGCCGCTCGCGGCTTGTTGCCGACGGCGCTGAGCCGGCTGATCGTGGATCACCCGGCGCTCGACGTACGGGTGAGCGAGATCGATCCGTTCGAAGCCGTTGCCTCGGTCAACCGTGGTGATGCGCAGCTCGCAGTGGTGCACGACTGGCACAACACCCCGCTGGCGCTGCCCGAGGGACTGTCCCGGGTCAAGCTCGGTTCCGATCCGGCCGACGTACTGGTGCCGGCGTCGCATCGCCTGGCAGGTAAGGAGTTCGTCCGCGCCGAGGACCTGGTCGGCGAGCGCTGGATCTGCCAGGTTCCGGGATCGATCTGCCACGAGTGGCTGATGCGGACGATGCGCCGGGCCGGCGTCGAACCCGACGTCGCCTATTCAGTGGCTGAGTACCAGACCCAGCTGGCAATGCTTGCCCGCGGCATCGGCATCGGGCTGCTTCCCAGGCTGGGCAGGGGTCCGGTGCCCGACGGCGTCGTCGCCGTACCGTTGCAGCCCGCGCCGAGCCGGCGGATCTATGCCGTCTGGCGGAACGTCACATCGCGCCGTCCCGCCTTGGTGGTCACGCTCTCAGCGCTCAAACAAGCCTGGCCGGAGCGCACTACCGCGTGATCAATGGCGATCACTTTGTGCGACTTGTTGACAACACACAGCGCCGATATTAGGTTCCTCTGAAACTATAAGGAAACTTTCCTATTAGTTGCAGGACACCAACGCTTCCCAGCCCTCCCCCGCCCAATGTTCCAGGAGGCAGTCGATGATTCGCTCCCTGACCGCCGGCGCTCTGCTCGCCGCGGCCGCTCTGCTCCCCAACCTGCCGGCGACCGCCGTACCGGTGGACTCCGCGCCCGCCGCGGTGACCGCCGACACCCCGGTCTCGCGCAACGGCCAGCTGCACGTCTGCGGCCTGAAGCTCTGCAACCAGAACAACCAGCCGGTCCAGCTCCGCGGCATGAGCACGCACGGCATTCAGTGGTACTCGAGCTGTATCAAGACCGCCTCGCTCGACGCGCTGGCCTACGACTGGAAGGCCGACATCCTCCGCATCTCGATGTACGTCGCGGCCAAGGAGGACGGCTACGAGACCAACCCGCGCAAGTTCACCGACATGGTGCACGGCTACATCGAGGAGGCCACCAAGCGCGGCATGTACGCACTGGTCGACTGGCACCAGCTCGACCCGGGCGACCCGAACATCTACACCGAGAAGGCCAAGACGTTCTTCGCCGAGATCGCCAGCCGGCACAAGGACAAGAACAACATCATCTACGACATCGCCAACGAGCCGAACGGCGTCGACTGGCCGTCGATCAAGTCGTACGCCGAGAAGGTCATCCCGACCATCCGCGCCAACGACCCCGACAGCGTGATCTTCGTCGGCACCAAGGGCTGGTCGTCGCTCGGAGTCTCCGAGGAAAGCGACGAGTCCGACGTGGTGAACAACAAGATCAACGCCACGAACCTGATGTACACGTTCCACTTCTACGCGGCCTCCCACCACCAGGAGTACTTCGACGCCCTGTCCCGCGCGTCGACGAAGATCCCGCTGTTCATCACCGAGTTCGGCACCCAGAACTACGAGGGTGAGGGCGCCAACGACTTCACCTGGTCGAAGAAGTACCTGGACTTCCTGAAGAGCAAGCAGATCGGGTGGACCAACTGGAACTTCTCCGACGACTGGCGCAGCGGCGCCGTCTTCAAGTCCGGCACCTGCGCGGGCAGCAGCTTCACCGGCACGGCGAACCTGAAGCCGGCCGGCGTCTGGATCCGCGACCGCATCATCAACCGCAGCCTCTGACCGATCAGCTGAAGACCTGCTCGCGTGGGCTTTGTCCCGGGCCCACGCGAGCCTCCGCCGGCCGCACCGCCCCGCGGCCGGCGGAGACCTTCGGGGCATCGTCGACGAGCATCCGGAGCTTCGCCTCGGTCTCCTCGTCGGCGGCGGTGTAGACGTTCGCGCGGAACTGTCCGCCCTGGGTCAGCCACAGGATCGCCGGATCCACCCGCATGAGCCCGACCTCGGGATGATCGATCATCTTGACCCGCGTACTCGGCGAGGCGACGTCGTACCGCTCCCACATCGCCGCGAACTCCGGGGACCGGGCCAGCAGGCCCTGGGTCAGCTCCTGCCAGGACGGTTCGCTCAAGTGGCTGGCCAGCGCGGCGCGGTAGGAGGCGACCATGTGGCGCCTGATCGACTCGCCGTCCAGGAAGGTGCAGTTCCACTTGTCGGAGACGAAGTTGAGCCAGAGGATGTTGCGCTCCTCGACCGCGATCTGGTTCAGGTCCAGCACCACCTGGCAGTAGGCCTGGTTGAAGGCGAGGATGTCGTAGCGCTCGTTCATCACGATCGCCGGGTACGGCGTGACCGCATCGAGCATCTTCTGGATCGCCGGAGTCAGCAGCGTGCAGTCCCCCGGCGTCGGGCCGATCTGCAGCCCGGCCAGGGTGTAGAGGTGATTCCTCTCCAGCCGGTCCAGACGGAGCGTGCGGGCAATCCCCTCCAGGACCTGCGCCGACACGTTGATGTCGCGGCCCTGCTCGAGCCAGGTGTACCAGGTCACGCCGACTCCGGCGAGCAGCGCGACCTCCTCGCGGCGCAACCCCGGCGTACGGCGGCGGAGTCCCGGAGCGAAGCCGACTTCTCCGGGCTGGATCCGCTCCCGGCGGGTGCGCAGGAACAGCCCGAGCTCTCGGCGACGTGCGTCCTGGCTCTCTGTCATGTTCTCATGGTGCACCGGCGCGCAAGCTGGTGCCAGGTGCTGTGAATACCAGGATAACCAGGCTCTCACCACCAGGATCCGGAGCCGCGCAACCTGGTACTCATGACAGACCAGCTCACCGCCACCCGGCCGCCGGCCACTTCGCTGGCACCGGTTGCGCTCACCGCACTGCTCTTCGGCTCATTGTTGCCGATGCTCTCGTTCTTCATGGTCAACGTCTCGCTCCCCGCGATCGGCGCCGATCTGCACGCCAGCGCCGGTTCCCTGCAGCTCGTGGTCGGTGCGTACGGCATCGCGGCCGCGACTCTGCTCGTCGTCGGTGGCCGGCTCGGTGACGGCCTCGGCCGCCGCCGGCTGCTGCTCGTCGGGCTGACCGGGTTTCTGATCGCCTCCGCGATCTGTGCGATCGCACCGTCGGTTGTTGTGCTGCTGATCGCCCGGGTCGTGCAGGGCGCCGCTGCCGCAGCCGTCACGCCGCAGGTACTCGCGTCGATCACCAGTCTGCTGACGGGCGAGCACCGCGCTCGCGGGATGGCGCTGTTCGGTGTCGCGAACGGCATCTCCGCTGCACTCGGTCAGATCCTCGGTGGGGTGCTGACTGATGCCAACCCGTTCGGGCTCGGCTGGCGGTCGGTGTTCGTTGTCCTGGCGCTTGGTGCGCTCATCGCACTGATTGCGGTTGCTGCGACTGTGCCTGACACCAAGGCCGCAGTGGCACAGCGGGTGGACCTCGTTGGCGCGGCACTGCTCGCTTTGAGTCTGGTGCTGCTGCTTCTGCCGCTCACCGAGGGTCGCGCGCTCCACTGGCCGCTCTGGACGTGGATCAGCCTGATTGCCGTCGTACCGGCTGTTGGTCTGCTCGCACTGCACCAGCACCGGACCGAGCAGGCGGGGCACGCACCGCTGATTCCGCCGTCGGTTCTGGAGCACCGCGCGATGCGGATCGGTCTGCTGATGGCAGTCGGCTTCTTCACCAGCTTCGGCGGCTTCATGTTCGTGTTCGCGCTGGCTACCCAGGCAGGTGCCCACATGTCTGCCCTGGAAGGCGGTCTGAGCCTGCTGCCGCTGGCCATCGGCTTCCTGATCACCTGCATCTGGGGCCCTGCCCTCCAACGCCGGTACGGCGTCGCCATGATCGTCTGGGGCTGGATCATCGAAGGCGCCGGCTACGCCCTCCTCGCCGTAGCAGCCCTCGCCCTCTGGCCCGACATCACCGTCCTCCGCCTGGCACTCCCGATGGCCGTGATCGGCTTCGGCGGCGGACTCGTCATGGTCCCCATGATCGGCGTAGTAGTCAGCCAGGTCCCACCAGCCCAAGCCGGCCTCGGCAGCGGCATCCTCCTCACCAGTCAGCAAACCTGCCTCGCCCTAGGCGCCGCCACCGTAGGCACTGCGTTCTTGGCCCTCACCTCCACCTCCTGGGGCTTCGGCGGCGCACTAGCCGCCATCGCCTTCGCCCTGGCCGCCATCGCCATCCTGATGGCCCCCATCACCAACCAACTCCGCCGGACCCACGCCTGACGTCGGCGTACAGAAGGACTGGTACAGGGCATCGCCGTGAGCACCCTGAGCGTGGAAGCAAGCCCACCAACGCGTTCAAGGCAGCGCATCACCAGTCCTTCTGTACGCAGGTGAGCGCCTACCAGTGCGCTGGCCGAGTGACGGCTGCTGGGAGTTTGGTTCGGGTGTCGCCTTGGGCGGCGTTGAGTTGGGGCTGGGTGAGGAAGAGGGCGCCGGTCAGGTCGGCGCCGCGGAGGTTGGTGTCTCGGAGGTCGGCGCCGATGAGGTCCGCGCCGCGGAGGTTGGCGTTGGTCAGGTCGGCGGCGATCAGGTAGGCGCCGCGGAGATTGGCGTTCGACAGGTCGGCGGCGCGGAGGCGTTTGCCGATCAGGTCGGCGCCTCGGCGTTCCTTGGACTTGGGTTGGTTGCCTCGGACAAGCTTGCTGGTCCGCAGGAGCAGCTCGTTGACGGGGGCTCGCTCGGCCGGTACGTCGACCGTCGTGAGATCGGTCGTACGGCTGACCTCCTCGACGCGAGTAAGCGCCGTACGGAGGTCTGCGTGGAGGGCCGCTGCGGCCTTGTAGGTCAGGGCTTCGGTGAGGTACCAGCGGAGTTCGTGGAGCTGGCGGAGGATCGGCAGGGCGGCGAACATCTCGGCACCCGGCTGCTCCCGCCAGCTCCGGCCGGCGCGACGGGAGATCTCCTGGCCGGCGCCGAAGCAGTCGTAGACCGTGCAGCCCTGGAAACCCTTGGGCCGCAGCTGCGTGTGAATGCCACAGCGAAAGTCGTCGTCGAGATTCCGGCAGGCCTCGCCGGCCGGTTTGTCGATCGCGAAGTCGGCCGACCGGCTGAACGTCAGTGCGACACAGCAGAGGCCGAAGCAACTACCGCAGTCGGCGCGGAGCTCAGTTCTGGTCGGCAACTGTCTGGCCGGTCCGGCGCCAGCGGATGCCGGCCTCGACGAAGTCGTCGATCTCGCCGTCGAAGACGCCGGAGGTGTTCCCGGACTCGAACTGCGTCCGCAGGTCCTTCACCATCTGGTACGGGTGCAGGACGTAGGAACGCATCTGGTCGCCCCACGAACCCTGCACGTCGCCGCGCAGCGAATCGAGGTGGGCGCGCTCCTCGGCCTTCTTCAGCGCGAGCAACTTCGCCTTCAGGATGACCATCGCCGAGGCCTTGTTCTGCAGCTGCGACTTCTCGTTCTGGCAGGAGACCACGGTGCCGGTCGGGATGTGCGTGAGCCGAACCGCGGAGTCGGTCGTGTTGACGCTCTGACCACCCGGGCCGGACGACCGGTACACGTCGACCCGGATCTCTTCGTCCGGTACGTCGATCTCGTCGGTCTGCTCGAGCACCGGAACCACCTCGACCGCCGCGAACGACGTCTGCCGCCGGCCCTGGTTGTCGAACGGCGAGATCCGGACCAGCCGGTGCGTCCCGGACTCCACGCTCAGCGTCCCGTACGCGTACGGCGCCTTGACCGCGAAGGTGGTCGACTTGAGCCCGGCCTCTTCGGCGTACGACGTGTCGTAGACCTCGGTGCCGTAGCCGTGCCGCTCGGCCCAGCGCAGGTACATCCGCTGCAGCATCTCGGCGAAGTCCGCGGCATCGACGCCACCGGCGCCGGAACGGATCGTGACCAGGGCGTCGCGCTCGTCGTACTCACCCGAGAGCAGCGTGCGGACCTCGAGGGACTGGATCAGCTTCGCGACCGCGGCGAGTTCCTTCTCCGCCTCCGCGACGACGTCGGGGTCGTTCTCCTCGCGGGCGAGCTCGATCAGGACACCGACGTCCTCGACCCGGGACCGCAGCCCCGTGACGCGATCGACGTCGGCCTCCAGCCTGGACAGCCGTGACGTCACCTTCTGCGCGTTCGCCTGGTCGTCCCACAGATCGGGCGCGGCGACAGCCTCGCCGAGTTCGGCGATCTCCGCGCGCATCGCGGGGAGATCGAGCACCTTCTCGATCGAGGTCAGCGTCGCGTCGAGCTGCTTGAGCTCGGCGTCAAAATCCAGTCCAGCCACAACAATGCAGCCTACCCGCTAACCCGGTGGGGCCGTTAAACCGTTTCGAAGGATGCCGAACACCTCGGCCACGACCTGTTCCAGCTGCTCCTGAGCGGCGACCAGCTCGCCGGGCGAGGCATCGTCCGGCAGCATCCGCATCAGCTCCTCCTCGAGCAGGTTCTGAGCGGCGGCGTACTGGGCGGCGAGCAGGCGGTTGCGCACCCGCTCATCCGATCGCTCGTCGAGCGCCGCGGCCACCGTCCGGATCATCTCGTCGATCTGCATCCGCCGGCGTGCCAGCAAGGCCGGGCTGGCCTCGATCGTGGCGACGAACTGCTTCCAGGTCGCCAGGTGTCCCACCGCGACCCGCTCCCGGATCGACGCCAGGTAATGCGCTTCGAGCGCGTCCAGCGGATCACCGGACGACTCCCGTACCGCGCGCGCCGGGCCAAGCCACCAGCCCTCCTCGTCGAAGAACAGATCCTCCTTCGCCGGAAAGTGGTTGAAGACCGTCTGCACGGCGACGTCCGCGGCCCGCGCGACCTCGGCCACGGTCACCGCGTCGAACCCGCGCTCGAGGAACAGCCGGGTCGCGATCTCCGAGATCGCGGCCTTCGTCTGCTGCTTCTTGCGCTCCCGCCGGCCGAGCTCCATTGGACAACCGTAGAGCATCTTGGTTTACTGATCCCAATCTTGTAGTCGCTACATGTTTGGAGTTGAACCAATGACCATCCTCGTCACCGGCGGCCGCGGCGCGATCGCCCGCGCCGTCAGCACCGGCTTGTCCGCCGCCGGCCAAGACGTCCGGATCGCCAGCCGCGAGCCGGGCGCGCTCGGACCCGACACCGTCGCGTACGACGCGGCCGACCCGGCCCCCGCCCTCGAAGGCGTCAGCCAGGTCTTCCTGTACGCCGACCCGCATTCCGCACCGGCTTTCGTGGCGGCTGCCGACGCCGCTGGGGTGAAGCAGGTCGTCCTGCTCTCCTCGCTGTCCGCGGCCGGCGGACCGGAGGATCCGCACGCCAAGACCGAGCAGGTGATCGCATCCGGCGGTTACGCGACCACTCGGATGCAGCCAGGCGCCTTCATGAGCAATGCGAAGTACTGGGCCTATCAGGCCCGCGCGACCGGTCAGATCCGCCTGCCGTACCTCGATGCCGAGGAGGCGCCGATCCACGAGCAGGACATCGCGGACGCCGTACTGCGGGTGCTGCTCGACGGACCGGGCAACGGCCACGACGGTCGTGCGTACCCGCTCACCGGTCCCGAGTCGATGACTCGCCGGCGTCAGATCGCGCTCGTCACCGAGACCACCGGCGTACCGATCGAGGCCGTCGACCTCACCCCCGACCAGGCCCGCGCCGAGATGCAGATGCGCGACGAGGGCCAGCGCGAAACGCTCCTTGCCTACTGGGCGTCCCGCGTCGGCACACCGGCCTCGATCGAGCCCGGTGTCGAGCTGCTGACCGGACACACCGCCCGCAGCTTCACCACCTGGCTGGCCGACCACCCCGGCCTGTTCGGCTAACGCCCCTGCAGTGACTTGACGTTGTCGCCGAAGGTCCAGTTCTTCGAACCGTCCCAGTTGATGGACCAGGTCATCAGGCCTTTGAGCTGGCCGTTGAAGCTGTTCCATGACTGGGCGACGAGGGACGGCGACATGTAGCCGCCACCGGCGCCGCTCTGGGCCGGCAGTCCGGGGACCTGCTTGTCGTACGGGACCCGGATGGTGACGCCCTGGATGACCAGGCCGTTGTTCAGGCAGGTGGTCTGGGCGACGAAGCCCTGCACGGTTCCGGCGGAGTACGAGTCGCCGGAACAGCCGTACATGCTGCCGTTGTAGTACTGCATGTTCAGCCACCACAGCCGCCCGTTGTCGGCGTACTTCTTGATGATCGGGAGGTACGAACCCCAGATCGAGCCGTAGGTGACACTGCCACCGGTCACGTACGCCGTCTCCGGCGCCATCGTCAGCCCGAAGTTCGACGGCATCTGCGCGAGCACACCGTCGATGATCCGGATCAGGTTCGCCTGTGAGGTCGACAGCTGATTGATGTTGCCGCTCCCGGTCAGCCCGGTCTCGATGTCGATGTCGATCCCGTCGAAGTTGTACTGCTTCAGGATCGGTACGACGGTCGCCACGAACCGGTCGGCGACCGTCGACGAGCTCAGGTCGATGCCGGCGGTGGCACCGCCGATCGAGAGCAGGATCGTCTGACCGGCCGCCTTCGCCGCGCACATCTCGGCGGGAGTCGCGACCTTCACGGTCGCGTCCATCCCGTCCTCCCACTTCACGGTGCCGTCCGAGAGGATCACCGGGAACGCCGCGTTGATCACGTTGTAGCCGTGCTGACCGATCCGCGAGTCGGTGATCGGCGTCCAGCCGAAGGGCGGATGGACGCCGTTCGACGAGCCGTCCCAGTTCTCCCAGTAGCCGTGCAGGACCTTGCCGGCCGGTCGCGACTTCACCGCGCAGGTGGCATTGCCGGGCGGAGTCGTCGGCGGTGTCGTTGGCGGCGTGGTCGGCGGATCGGTCGGCGGGGTGCTGTCGCAGGCGCCGAGGTCGAGCCATAGCGAGGGGGCCGCGACCGGGTTCCAGCCGGAGCCGGGCGGCGCGGTGTGCGCGGACCGGGCTTGGTAGGTCCGGCTCTGGTAGCTCACCTTTGCGCCCGCGGGGTACGCGACACCCTCGGCCCAGGCGGGCGCCGTACAGGCTGCTTGGACGGACGATCCACCGGCCTGGGCGACCAGACCGGCCGATCCGAACAGGAGCCCGGCTGCGATGGCACCCGCGGCGACAACGCCGACCCGTCGTTTCATGACGACTCCCTTATGTAGCGACCTTTCGTTTACCGTAGGGCGCTGCTTCCCTGGACCGCCACGACATGTCGGAAACCCGCCACGAGAACTCGTCGCGGATTGCCGGATCGCGTCATGTCAAAAACCGGGAAGCTGATCCGACGCAGGGGTGACGACAGATTTCGGTCCACCCCGAGAGGAACCACCATGACCACCTCCATCACGCGGCCCAGCGGGCGTCGGGAGCGGACCCGCAGCCCTCGGCTCGCCCTCGCGCTGCTGGCCCTGCCCTCGCTGCTGATCGCGATCGACATCAGCGTGCTCGGAGTGGCGTTGCCCCGGATGTCCGCCGACCTGCGCCCGTCGCCGACCGAACTGCTGTGGATGAACGACATCTACGGCTTCATGGTCGGCGGCACGATGATCACGATGGGCGCCATCGGCGACCGGATCGGGCGGCGCCGGCTGATCATCATCTGTGCGACGGTGTTCGCGATCGCCTCGGCCGTCGCGGCGTTCTCGACCGCGCCCTGGATGATCATCGTGACGCGAGCGGTGATGGGGCTCGCCGGTGCGGCGATCATGCCGGCCTCGATGGCGCTGCTGGGCCAGATCTTCCCGGACCCGAAGGCTCGGGTCTCCGCGATGGGCGCCTACATGACCTGCTTCCTCGGCGGCATGGCCGTGGCTCCGCTGATCGGCGGCGTGATGCTGCAGTACTGGTGGTGGGGCTCGGTGTTCCTGCTCGGCGTACCGGTGATGGTGCTGACGCTGGTGGCCGCACCCCGCCTGCTGCCGGAGTCCCAGCCCCAGCCGGAGACCCGGCTTGATCTCCGCAGTGCCGCGTTGTGCCTGGTGTCGATCCTCAGCCTCGTCGCAGCGCTCAAGTGGGCGGTGAACGGGACCGAACTGTGGAAGGTCATCGGGCTCGGCGTGATCGGACTCGCGCTCGGCATTGTCTTCGTCCGGCGGCAGCACACGCTCGAGCACCCGTTGGTCGACCTGTCGCTGCTGCGTCGGCCCGGCGTGGCGCGGGCAATGTGGGTTCTGTTCCTGACCGCGCTCCTGATGGGCGGTACGTCGATCTTCGCCGGCTTCTACCTGCAGTCGGCCCTCGGACTGGAACCGCTGACCGCGGCCCTGTGCCTGATCCCGTCGACGGTCGCGATGATCGCCGCCTCGAACCTGGGCCCGTGGCTCGGCCATCGGATGGCGCCGAAGCGAGTCGTGATCGGCGGTCTCGCGCTGATGTTCGTCGGCTTCGTCCCGTTCGCGCTGCTCCCGCTCGGCCAGTCCGGCATCGTCTGGGCGATCATCGGCGCCGTTCTGACGACAGCCGGGATCGGGGCCGCGTTCCCGTTCCTGATGAACGACATCATCTCGCACGCACCGCAGGAGCGGGCCGGTTCGGCGGCCTCGCTGGCCCAGACGGCCAACGAGATCGGGATCGCCACGGGCCTGGTGATTCTGGGCAGCCTGGCCACGGTCGTCTACCGGGCGCAGATGCCCGCGGGACATGCGAACGGCAGCTGGGTGGACGGCTTCGAGCAGGCCAGCGGTGAACTGCTCGACCAGGTCAAGAGCGCCTTCGTCAGCGGCTACCACGCTGCCGGCATCGCCGCCGTCGCGACGATGGCGATCGTCCTGGTGCTCTACGTGGTCCCCGGCCGCCGCACCCGCTGATCAACGAATCGGTACGACGGCCGACGCCTCGGTCGCGATGTCGGTCGACCCCGGAAACCCGGGTGGCTGGAACGGCAGGTCGACGGACGAGGTCAGTTGCACGGTGACCGTCGTACCGGTGACGTCGGCGGACCAGTCGAGACCGTCGAAACGGTTGCTAGCGGCAACCTGATCGAGGTACTCGGCGGTCAGCCGGCGGGCCTGGTCCGGATCGAGTTCGGCGTTGCCGTCGGCGGCGGGCTGGGCGTAGATCGCGGCCAGCCCGTTCGCGGCGGCCAGTACGGCGCCGTCGGCGGTGGCATCCAGATCGCGCCGGACCAGGAAGACCTTGGAGATGTCGGTGACCACGACGATCATCAGCAGGATCACGAACGTGAAGCCGATGATCAGGACCGTCAGCTGCCCCTCTTCGGTACGGCGCCGGCGGCTCATCCGTCGCCCTTCGCCTCGCGGTAGTCGCCGTACGGCTCGGTGTGCGACGAGCTGATCCGGATCGCGGGCGGTTCGCCGCCGAGCGCCTCGGGGATCAGCGGCAACCGGACACTCGTATCGAGGGTGACCGTGACGGTCGAACCGGGTTGCAGGCAAGCGGGATTGCAGGTGATCGTGAGCTGATCCGAGGACAGCTCCATGCCCTGATCCTTCATCGCCAGCCGGGCCGCTTCGAACGCGCGGGCGCGGGCCTCGTCCTCCGACAGTCCGTCCGGCACGATGATGAACGCGCGCCCGGCCGCCCGGGTTGCCGCGGTCGCGCCGTACGAGGCTCGCTGGACGTCGAAGACGCCGAGCATCACGTAGATCAGCGGAACCATCAGCAGGATGGCCAGCCACGAGAACTCGACCACCGCGCTACCGCGCTCGTCGCGCTTCACTCGCCGGTCTCCTTGACCGCATGCCCGGCCACGCTGAAGTCGACCGCTGGACCCCACAGTCCTAGCGACGGCATGTGCGCACGGACTACGACCTCGACACCTGGCTGCCCGTCGATCTCGGTCGCACTCGCCTCGACGGAGTCGACCAGGCGGTCGTTCACGACACCGCCGATCAGCTCGCGCGTCCGCGCCTGACCGTCGGCCGGGGTGCGATTCAGCACGGCCGCGTAGTGCGCGCCTTCGGACGCGGCGGCGGTCACGGTGTTGCGGACGTAGAGATAGAGACCGACCTGGAGGATGCCGAGGAACAACGGCACCACCAGCATCGAGACCAGCACGAAGTCCACGACCGCGGATCCGCGGTCGCTCCTTCGTCTGGATCGTGGGGTCACTTGTTGGAGACGGAGTCCAGTGCGTTCTTCAGCATGTTGGCCAGTTGGTCACCGGCCAACTGCCAGATCGCCACCACCAGCCCGGCGGTCATCACAGTGATGAGCACCCAGCCCGGAACGTCACCGCGTTCCTTGCGCGCAGGCCGCGGCGTCAGCAACGCCACGTACAGTCTCGTCGTCAATCGGGACATGACCTCTCCTCGTTTCATCCGGCAATCAACCGGATTCCGACAGCGCCTGGGAAGAAGGCGAACGCGATGGTGACCGGTAGCACCAGGAAAATCACCGGGACCATCATGGCGACCTCACGACGGGCGCCGGACTCGATCAACTCACGACGCCCTGCCTCACGAATGTCACCAGCCTGAGCTCGCAGGACATCAGCCAGTGGCGTACCGCGCTCGAGCGCGACGGCCAGACCGTCTGCGAAGCGGGACAGCGCCATCAGACCGGTCCGATCGGCCAGCGCATCCAGCGCGCGGACCAGCGTGTCGCCCGCCCGGGTCTCGGCCAGCACCTGTTTGAGCTCGTCCGCCAGATCACCGCGGCAGGACCGCGCAACACGGTCGAGCGCGGCAGCCGGACCCTCCCCTGCCGCCACCGACAACGCCAGCAACTCGGCCACGGTGGGCAACTCGGCGAGCAACCTGCGCTCCCGACTCCGTACTTGGCTGGTGAGATAGGTGTCGCGGGCAAGCACTCCGAGAACACCCAGCAAGGCGCAGAAGACCAGCATCCCCAGCGGGCTTCCAACTCCGAACGCCACCGCGATCAACGACGCGACGAGCCCGACGCCGAAGGCCGCCGTACCCCAGAGCAACTGCTCGATCCGGAACTCCTCGACCGTGCGCTCCAGGCCGGCCCGGGCCAGCCGGCGGCGGATCGAGCTCGCACCACCGAGCACGCGCTCCAATCGTCGAGCACCTGATCGCAAGGACGGCCCGAACAACCGCAGGATCGCGTAGAACGGTGAGTTCGACGCGACGACACCGAGGAAGACCTCGGACCCGTCGATATCCCGCAGGTACGGCGCGATCCGGTCATCGGGCGACGGTCGGCGCAGGAACGGCAACCGCCGTACGACGATCAGCAGGCCGGCGCCGAACACCGCGCCGAGCACGCCTCCGAGCACGATCGGGGTCATCGCAGCACCCGCTCCGGCTCGGGCAACCGGCCGATCCGCAACATCAATCGATAGGCCAGCACACAGATCACGGCGCCGGCGCCGATGACGATCGCACCCACCGGTGAGTTGTAGCGCTGGATCACGTCGCCCTGGAACGACAGCATCGCCAGCACGAGCCACGGCGCCGCGACCGCGACCCGCGCACCGTTGACCGACCAGGACTGCCGGGACTCAAGCTCGGATCTCGTCCGTGCATCGTCACGCAGGAACGTCGACAGGGATCGCAGCAGCCGACCGAGATCACCACCGCCGACCTCGCGCGCGATCCGCAGCGCCTCGACCACGCGGTCACCGACCGGATCCGCGAGCCGGGCCTTCAACCGGTCCAGCGATTCTGCGAAGCGACCGGTCGAGGCATAGTCGGCGCCGAACCGCCGGAACGGCTCCCGCAACGGCAGCGGTCCGCGCTCACCCACCTGCGCCAACGCCTCCGACAGCGACAACCCAGCGCGCACAGCGGAAGCAATGTTGTCGACCACATCCGGCCAGAGCTCGCGGAACTCGGCCAGTCGCCGCCGGGCGCGACTCCGCACCAACGCGACCGGCGCACCACCAGCCATCAACCCGAACACCACACCGACGGGCCACGCACCGGACACCGCGAACATCACCACGAGGCCGATCAAACCGGTGATCAGGCAGGCACCGATGAACGCGGCTGGGGTCACGCCCTCGACTCCGGCGCTGGCCAGCAGGTCGCGGCTGCGCGTCACCAAGCGACCGTCCTGCGCGGCACGGGCCTCGGCCGGGGCCACGAACGTCGCGATGATCAGCAGCAGACCGATCCCGAAGAACAGTCCAAGGAGAAGCCCCATCAGCCGGCACCCACCGGCAACTCGGTGAGCAGACCGGACACGTTGTACCCCGCCTGCTGGAATCGCTCGGGGTGCGGCAGATGTCCTTCGGCTCGCCGCAATCGCCCGTCCACGGTGCCGAACAGAGTCTCGGTCTCGATCGCCTGATCCTCGATCCGCCCGCTGACGGCCAAGATCTCCCGCACCCGGCGACGCCCGTCGGCAGCGATCCCGAGATGGACGACGAGGTCGACACAACCGGCCACAGTCGGCAGCACGAACCGGGAGCCGATGTTCTCGCCGGCGAGCAAAGGCAGCGTGCACATCTTGGTCAGTGCCTCACGCGCCGAGTTCGCGTGGATTGTGCACATGCCGGGAAGTCCTGAGTTCAAGGCCAGCAACAGATCCAGGCACTCCTCGCCACGCACCTCGCCCACGATGACTCGGGACGGCCGCATCCGCAGCGACTCCTTGACCAGGTCGCGCAGCCGAACCTCACCGGTCCCCTCCAGACCGGCCTGCCTCGTCTGCATCGAGACCCAGTCCGGGATCGGCAGCTTGATCTCGAAGACCTCTTCGCAACTGATCACCCGTTCGCTGCCGGGGATCGAGCCGGCCAGTGCGTTCAGCATCGTGGTCTTGCCGGCCTGGGTGCCGCCGGAGACCAGGATGTTCAGACCGCAGGCCACGGATGCGTCCAGTACCGCGGCCGCGTGCGGCGTCAGCGAGCCCAGCTGGACGAGATCGTTCAGCCGGGTCGCGCGGACGGTGAACTTCCTGATGTTGATCGCTGCGAAGCGCTGCGTGATGCCGCCGAGCACGATGTGCACGCGACTACCGTCGGGCAGGCGAGCATCGGTGAAAGGTTGCGAGACGTCAACGCGGCGGCCGGTGGTTTTCAGCATCCGCTCGACCAGATCGCTGACCTCTTCTTCGGTCAGCACAGTCGTGGTCAGCTCGTGCCGGCCCTCGCGGGCGATGAACACCCGGCTCGGCTCGTTGATCCAGATCTCCTCGACGGCCGGATCATCCAGGTACCGCTGCAACGGACCGAACCCGGCCACCCGATCGTGGACCTCGCGGCTGACCGCCTCGATATCGCCGATCGGCGGGACCACGCCGGTCAGGCTGCGTTCGTCGTACTCGCGGACGACGGTGGCGACGATCGCGTTCACCGCGGCCGGATCGCGGAGTGGGTCGATGCCCTCGCGCCGGACGACATCGCGGACCTGGGCGTCGATCAGCTCGACCGCACCGTCCCAGCCAGACCGGCGCGCGGCAAGTCTGTCGGCTGTCATCGCTCTCCCCGTTGCGTCCCGTCCGGCGACCCCGCGGTCACCATGCGCGACCATCCTTTCAACCCGGGGGCACCCTGCGCCACTCGCTCACGGCGGCCTGTGGATAACCGTGCCACGCCAAAGGCTCACTGAGCGTATCCACGCCGCAGCTAGGGGTCTACAAAGTTGCACGTTGTTGCAAGTTTTAGCGGTGGATCAGCGTGTGCTCGAAGGAGTAGCGGCTGGCGCGGTAGAGGTGCGAGCCGAACTCGACCGGCTGACCGTGGTCGTCGTACGTGATCCGAGTCGTGGCCAGCAGCGGGTATCCGGGCTCTTCGCCGAGCAGTCGCGCCTGCTCCGGAGACGCCGGTACGGCGGAGATCGTCTGGTGCGCGACCTTCAGCCGTACGCCTTCGGCCCGGAGCAGTTGGTAGAGACCGCGCTCGGCCAGCGTGGTGGGGTCGGTCTCCAAGAGGTCGGGCGGCAGCCAGTTGCGCATCAGAGCGAGCGGCTCGCCGTCCGCCCGGCGCAGGCGCTCCAGACGCAGCACTCGGTCCCCCACCTCGCACTGCAGGGCAGCTGCGACGTCCGCGGTCGCAGGCGCGATTCCCAGCCGCAGTACGTCGGTCTCCGGCTTGCGGTGGGCCGCGGCCAGGTCGTCGTACAGGCTGGTGAGCTCGAGTGAACGGCGCACCTGGCCGGAGTTTCCGACCACCTGCGTGCCGACACCGCGCTTGCGCACCAGCAGGCCCTGGTCGACCAGCCGGGCGATCGCCTGTCGCACGGTGGGCCGGCTCAGCCCGTACGCCTCCGCGAGGTCCACCTCGTTGCTCAGCCGGGAACCGACCGGGAGGTCGCCACCCTGAATCGCCGCCTCGAGCTGCTGTGCCAGCTGCACATGCAACGGCGTCCGACTGCTCCGATCAACTTGGACCTGCACGGTGCTCATGGGCACATCCTGAAGCCTCCACCCTGATCAGTCGACCCACCACGGTGATTTGATCAGATCCTTTCCGATTACCCAACGTTCAACTACCGCGACGCACAGCAGCGTGAACGCTGAGTGAACGTGCCCGGATCCGGGTCCGGATGGCGGTCCAGGGCTGTCCGCGAGCGCTCGGGTAGGTGAGGATGTCGCCTTCTGGACCATCCACCGGCCCACTCGGGGGCTGTGCTGGCTACAGGCAGGAGAAGTATGGAACCGCTGCGTATCGGGATCCTCGGTGCTGCCCGGATCGCGGGCCGCGCGATCGCCGAACCGGCCCGGCTGACCGGCGCCCGGCTGGTCGCCGTGGCGGCCCGGGACCGGGATCGCGCCGAAGCGTTCGCGGCGGAACACGGCGTCGAGCGCGTGCACGCGTCGTACGAGGAAGTGATCGCCGACGACGAGGTCGAGGCGATCTACAACCCGCTCGCGAACGCGTTGCACGGCCCCTGGAACCTCAAGGCGATTGCCGCCGGCAAACACGTGCTGACGGAGAAGCCTTCGGCCAGCAACGCGATCGAGGCAGCGCTGGTGCGCGACGCTGCCGCGGAGCGCGGTGTGAGTGTCATGGAAGGCTTTCACTATCTCTTCCACCCGGTGACCCGGCGTCTGCACGAACTGCTCGCCAAGGGTGAGCTGGGCGAGCTGCAGCACGTGGAAACCACCATGGTGATGCCTCCGCCTCCGGACGACGACCCGCGGTGGTCTCTGTCGCTGTCAGGTGGCGCTCTGATGGACGTCGGCTGTTACGCCATGCACGCGCAGCGCTCTCTGGCTTTGTGGGCTGGCGGTGCGCCGCAGCTGATCAGCGCTCGCGCTGGTGAGCGCAAGCGAGCGCCTGGGGTGGACGAGTGGCTCAACGCCGACCTGGCGTTCCCGAACGGTGCCACCGGCGCGGTGCGGACCAGCATGGGCGCGGAGACGCTCGATTTCAGCTGCAAGATCGTCGGTACTCGCGGTGAGGCCTTCGCGCCGAGCTTCGTCCTACCGCACAACGACGACCGGGTCATCGTCACCACCAAAGAGGACCACTGGGTCGAGCACCTCGGCCGCAAGTCGTCGTACGCGTATCAGCTTGAGGCGTTCGCTGCGCACCTCCGCACCGGTGCGCCGCTCCCGACCGATGCGGACGACGCAGTGGCCACCATGCAGCTCATCGACGAGGCCTACGTGGCAGCCGGCCTCGCACCGCGTCCGTCGCTCTAGTTGCAGGCTGCGCGGGCGAAGGCCTCGATCAGTGCATGTGGTCGAGTGCCGTCGCCCGCCAGTTCCGGCTGGAACAGCGTGGCGAGGAAAAACGGATGCTCGGGCAGCTCCGCGATCCGCGGATCACCCGCGTCGTCGTACGCGCTGAACACCATGCCCTGCTCGCGCAGTACATCCAGGCGACTGCTGTCGAGTCCATAAGCACAGTGATAGCGCTCCATCGACTTCTCAACTCCCAGTACGGCGGCCGCCCGCGTACCTGGCGTCAGATGGATCACGCCCTCGTGGCCGACCAGTGAGCAGGCCAGCTCGACGATCAACTGGTCTTCCGCCTCGGGGTGATTCTCACCGTGCTGTACGGCGGTCTGACCGCAGACGTTGCGCGCGAACTCCAGCATGGCGTGCTGGAAACCGCCACACGTGCCGAGGAACGCGATCCCGTTCTCGCGAGCGATCCGGACCGCGGTGATCGCGCCGGCCTCGTCGCGGTACGGACTCCCCGGCAGCAGCCAGATGCCGTCGAACCCCTTGAGCGACTCGTCGACCTCCTCGGTCGGTACCCAGTACACGTCGAGATCGAGATTGTCGCGTTCGCGAAGCCGGTCCAGCAGTCCGGGCACGCGTTGGTGCGAACGGACATGTGGTGAGCGGTCGCCGACCAGAGCGATACGTGCCGAGTAAGCGTTCATGGATCCATCCTGGGGCCGATCGGCGTATCAGCGCCAACGATGATCTCTGCATCGAGTATCAGCGATACTTATCTCGTGGATCCGCACCTGCTGCGCACCTTCGTCACTGTCGCCGAGCACGGCTCGTTCTCGGTCGCGGCTGCCGAGCTCGGCTACACGCAGTCCGCGGTGTCGCAGCACATCGCGACCCTCGAGGCCGACCTCGGTACGCCGCTGCTGAACCGCCGGCCCGTCACTCCAACACCCGCCGGCGACCGCCTGCTCGAACACGCCGGCGCCATCCTGCTGCGGCTCGCCGCCGCCCGCGCCGACGTCGACCGCGCGGTCGGCGATCCGCCCGGCACGTTGACGATCGCGGCATCCCCGCTGGCAGCCGCCGGTGGCCGGCTCGCAACCGCCCTGACCGCCGTACGGCGCTCGCAGCCGGGAACCGTGGTCACGCTGACCGTCTGCGGTCGCGCCGAAGTCGCGCACGGCGTCGCGGTCGGCGAGTACCACCTCGGCCTCATCGACGGCGTGGCTGCGCCGACCGATCCGCTCCTGCTCGTCGACACCGGAACGCTGCGCACCAGCGCCGTCGCGCACGACACGCTGGTCGTTGCCCTAGCCAACGATCATCCGCTCGCCAGTCGTCGGCAGATCGCCCTACGGGACCTCGTCGATGCCCGCTGGATCGACGCACCGGACGTCGCCGCGCCCCTCGCCGCGCTCCGTGCCGCCACCGACTCCGAAGGCTTCCGCCCAGCCCTCACCTACACCGGCACCGACGTTGCCACGCTGCTAGACCTGATCGCAGCCGGCCACGGCCTCGCAGTCCTCCCAGCCGCACTCTCCCCAGCCACCGCCGTCCTCCCGGCCGCACTCCCCCTAGCCACCGCCGCCCTCCCAGCCGCACTCTCAGCAGCCACCGCCGTGCCCCTCAGCACCCCACGCCTCCAGCACCGCATCGACCTACTCCACGGCCACCTCCCCGGCACCGCCGCCGACGCCCTCGCCGCCACGCTCGCAGGCTGATGTCGGCCCGGTCGACGTCCCCCGACCGGCATCGGCCGCGGGACGTCGTACCGCAGCCGGTCAGTCGCCGGTCGGGAAGCCGAGGTTGATGCCACCGTGGCTGGGGTCGAGCCAACGGGAGGTGACGACCTTGGTGCGGGTGAAGAAGTGGACGCCGTCCATGCCGTGCGCGTGGGTGTCGCCGAAGAGCGAGTTCTTCCAGCCACCGAACGAGTAGTACGCCATCGGGACCGGGATCGGCACGTTGATGCCGACCATGCCGACCTCGACCTCGTTCTGGAAGCGACGGGCGGCGCCGCCGTCGTTGGTGAAGATCGCCGTCCCGTTGCCGTAGGGGTTGGAGTTCACCAGGTCCAGCGCCGCGTCGTACGACGGCAGCCGGAGGACCGACAGCACCGGCCCGAAGATCTCGTCGGTGTAGATCGACATCTCCGGCGTCACCTTGTCGAACAGCGTCGGGCCGAGCCAGAACCCGTCGGCTCCCCCGTCGAACTCACCGTCGCGCCCGTCGACGACGAGCTCCGCGCCCTCCTCGACACCGGCCGCCACATATCCGGAGACCTTGTCGCGGTGCGGTCCGGTGACCAGCGGGCCCATGTCGCACGACCGCGTCCCGTCGCCGGTCTTGAGCTTCGCCATCCGCTCGGTGATCTTCGCGATCAGCTCGTCGGCGATCGGCTCGATCGCGACCAGCGCGGAGATCGCCATACAGCGCTCACCGGCCGACCCGAAGCCGGCGTTCACCGCGGCGTCCGCGGCGAGATCCAGATCCGCGTCCGGCAGCACGATCATGTGGTTCTTGGCGCCGCCGAGCGCCTGCACGCGCTTGCCGTTCTTCGTGCCGTTCTCGTAGACGTACTTCGCGATCGGTGTCGAACCGACGAACGACACCGACTTGATGTCAGGGTGCTCGAGCAGCCGGTCGACGGCCTCCTTGTCGCCGTGCAGCACGTTCACCACGCCGTCCGGCAGGCCGGCCTGTGTCCACAGCTCGGCCATCGCGTTCGCCGCGGAGGGGTCCTTCTCGGACGGCTTGATCACCACGCTGTTGCCACAGGCCACCGCGATCGGGACGAACCACATCGGCACCATCGCCGGGAAGTTGAACGGCGAGATGACGGCGCTGACACCCAGCGGCTGCCGGATCGAGTAGACGTCGACCTTGGTCGACACGCCTTCGCTGAAGCCGCCCTTGAGCAGATGCGGGATACCGCAGGCGAACTCGATCACCTCCAGACCGCGGGTGACCTCGCCGAGCGCGTCCGACAGCACCTTGCCGTGCTCGGCCGTGATCAGCGCGGCGATCTCTTCTTTGTGCTGGTTGACCAGCTCGCGGTAGGCGAACAGCACCTGGGTGCGCTTGGTCAGCGAGGTCTGCGCCCACGCCTTCGACGCGTCGTGCGCGACCTTGACGACCTCGTCGACAGTGGCGGCCGAGGCCAGGTCGAGCTCCCCGGTGACCTCGCCGGTGGCCGGGTTGTAGACCTTGCTGGTCCGCTCGGCGACGCCGGTCCACGAGCTTCCGCCGACCAGATGGGTGATGCGCTTGATCTCAGTACTCACAACGATTCCTTTCAGCTGCAGCTTCAGATTCGGCGTCAGCCGAGGACTGCCTGGCGGTCGGCAAGGTCGACAGTGACGGGCTGTCCGGTGCTCAGGGAGGCGATCCCCGCTTCGCAGACGGCGGCGGCCGCGTAGCCGTCCCAGGCGCTCGGGCCGTCGATCTCACCGCGACCCACCGCCTCGACCCACTGCTGGACCTCGATGTCGTACGCACGGTCGAAGCGGACCCGGAAGTCTTCCGGCATCGCACCGCCCCAGTGTCCGGCGGCACGGGTGAAGACGCCCGCGCCGAGCCCGATGGTCGCGCTTCCGCGCTCCGCGACCGCTTCACAGCGCACCTCGTAGCCGACCTGGAAGTTCACGAAGACCTCGACATCGGCCATCGCTCCGTTCGCCATCTCGAAGACCGCGAACTGCGGGTCGAGGACGTCGTCGGGCACGAGACCGGTCGGCTTCGGCGCGTGCACGGTGATCTTGCTGATCTCGGAGTCGAACAGCCAGCGCGCGACGTCGACCTCGTGCACCATCGAGTCCCGCACGATCAGCTCGCTGCGGAACCCCGGACCGTTCGCCTTGTTCCGATGCACGTTGTGGAGCAGCAACAGCCGACCGAGCTCGCCCGAGTCGAGCAGTCGCTTGAGCTCGGCGTACTCGGGGTCGAAGCGACGCATGAAGCCGACCTGGATCAGCTGCCGGCCGAGCTTGTGCTCCGCCTCGACGACCTGCAGCGACGAGGCAGCATCCATGGTCAGCGGCTTCTCGCAGAGCACGGGTTTGCCGTGCTCGAGGCAAGCGAACAACTGCTCCGCGTGCGCGAACCCGGGTGACGCGAGGATCACCGCATCCACCTCGCGCGCGCCGATCAACTCCAGCGGATCGGCAATCATCCGCACCGCGCCCGGCGCGACCGAGAGTCGGTCCGCGAGTTCCTCGGCGCGAGCCACATCCGGGTCCGACACCGCGACCAGGCGCGCGCCCGACGTCCGCCGTACGATCCGCTCGGCGTGGTCGGCACCCATCGCACCCACCCCGACGATGCCGATCCGCAGCTCACTCATCGCTACTCCTTCTTGTCCTGTACGTCGGCCACCGCGTCCGGAGCCAGGTCGCGCAACTCGTGGCTCAGCGCCTCGAGCTCGGAACCGCCGGCCATCTCCGTGGTCAGCTGCTCCAGCGTGATGTCGGCGCGGTGTGTGTCGAGCGCCACCCGGCCCAGCTTGAGCACCACGAAGTGGTTACCGACCAGGTAGGCGTGATGCGGGTTGTGGGTGATGAAGATGACGCCGATCCCGGCGTCGCGAGCCTTCACGACGTACTTGAGCACGACGCCGGACTGGTTCACGCCCAGCGCCGCGGTCGGCTCGTCCAGGATCAGCACCTTGGCGCCGAAGTGAATGGCCCGGGCGATCGCGACACACTGCCGCTGGCCGCCCGACAACTTGCCGACCGGCTGCTCCAGATCAGGGATCGAGATCCCCATCTTGGTCAGCTCCTGCCGGGCGATCCGTTTCATCGCGCGCTCGTCGAGCTGCTTGAACGGACCGCGCGTGAGCTCGTTGCCGAGGAAGAAGTTCCGCCAGACCGACATCAGCGGCGCGAGCGCGAGGTCCTGATAGACGGTCGCGATCCCGCTGTCGAGCGACTCCCGCGGCGAACTGAAGTGCCGCTCCTGACCGTTCACCGACATGGTGCCGGAGGTGTAGTCGTGCAGCCCGGCGATGATCTTGATCAGCGTCGACTTGCCGGCACCGTTGTCGCCGAGCACACAGGTGATCTCGCCCTGCCGCACCGACAGCGACACCCCGCGCAGAGCGTGGATGTTGCCGTAGCTCTTGCCGACGTCCTCGAGGTGGACGATCGGCGCGGTCGGGCTGTTGGCCGCCTCGGACGCGAAACTCTCGGTCGTGGTCATCGTGCCTCCGCCCGGTTCTTGACGATCAGGTTGACGATGGTGGCCAGCAGCAACATCGCGCCCAGGAAGGCTTTGAACCAGTCCGGGTTCCAGCCGGCGTACACCACGCCGAGCTGCACCATGCCGAAGATCAGCGCACCGACCGCACCACCGACCACCGAGCCGTAGCCGCCGGTGAGCAGGCAGCCGCCGACCACGGCGGCGATGATGTAGAGGAACTCCTTGCCGACGCCCTCGCCGGACTGCACCACGCCGTTCTGCACGAACAGCAACTGCATACCGGCGAACCAGGCGAAGAACCCGACCGTCATGAACAGCCCGATCTTCACCTTCCGCACCGGTACGCCGACCGCCCTCGCCGCCGCGGCGTCGCCGCCGACCGCGAAGATCCAGTTGCCGATCTGGGTCTTGAGCAGCACCCAGGCGGCGATCGCGACGAACACGATCCACCACAGGACGATGATCTTGATCGTCACCCCGCCGACGTGGAACTTCGAGGCGAAGATCTTCTGGGCGGCGCCGAACCCGTCCATGTCGCTGATCGAGTTCGACGCGACGGCACCCGAGGCGAGCCGGGTGACCGCGATGTTCAGGCCTTGCAGGATGAAGAAGGTGCCCAGCGTCACCAGGAAGCTGGGCAGCCCCGTCCGCATCAGCAGCCAGCCGTTGAACGCGCCGACCGCCAGCGAGACGACCAGGGCGAGCACGATGCCGACCCAGACGTTCAGGCTGAGCTGGTAGGAGAAGAGTCCCGCCGTCAGACCGGAGGTGGTCACCGCGACACCGGCCGACAGGTCGAACTCACCGCCGATCATCAGCAGCGCGACCGGCACCGCCATCACTCCGATCAGCGCGGCCTGGTACAGGATCGTGCCGGTGTTGTTGATGTCGCGGAACGGCGGCGCGGCGATCAGGAAGAACACCAGGATGACCGCCGCGCCGACCAGCGACCCGATCTCGGGCCGGCTGAGCAGCCGCGCCCCGACGGACCGGACCGAGACCCGGTCGTCCGCCGCGGCGGGTGAAGTGATGGTCGATGCCATGGCGCTACCTCAGCGGGTTCCGGCCGCGGCGTACTTCGCGACGGCCTCGATGTTGTTCTTGTCGATGAAGGCCGGCCCGGTCAGGGTCGCCTCACCACCACCGATGGTGTCGCCGTTGGTCTTGTTCAGCCAGATCGCGTCGACCGCGAGATAGCCCTGCAGGTACGGCTGCTGGTCGACGGCGAACTGCACCGTGCCGTCCTGGACGGCCTTCGCCATCTCCTTGCTCATGTCGAAGCTGGCGACCTTGGCGGCCGAGCCGGCCGTCTTGGCAGCCTTGACCGCGGTCAGCGCGACGCCCGCGTTCAGCGCGACGACGTAGTCCGCGGTCTTGTCCTGCTGCAGTTTCGCGGTCAGCGTCGCCTCGGTGCCGGGCTGGTCGGAGCCGGTGACGTTCACGTTCTCGACGTTGCCGAACTTGTCCTTGATGCCCTGGCAGCGAGCCTCCAGGCTGACGTTGCCCTGCTCGTGAATGACGCAGATGACCTTCTTGGCGCCGAGCTGCTTGAGCTTGTCACCGGTCGCCTGGCCCGCGATCTTCTCGTCCTGGCCGAAGTACCCGATCGCGCCGCTGCCCTTCCAGGTGTCGAGACCGCCGTTCAGCACGGTCACCGGGATGCCGGCCGCGACCGCCTTCTTCACGTTCGGCATCACCGCGTCCGGCTTGTTCAGCGTGACCGCGATGCCGTCGACCTTGGAGTCGATCGCCGTCTGCACCAGGTTCGCCTGGGCGGCGCCGTCGGGGTCGCTGGAGTACTGCAGCTCGATGTTGTCCTTCTTCGCCGCCGCCTCGGCGCCTCGCCGGACGATGTCCCAGAAGGTGTCACCGGGTCCCGAGTGGGTGATCAGTGCGACCTTCATCCGGGGCGTGTCCGCGACGCCGCCACCGCCGCCGCTCGAGCCCTGCTCCTCCTGCTTGCCCCCGGAGGAACTGCACGCGGCGAGGGCCGCGACGAGCACGACCGCCGCGCTCGCGGCCACTGCCTTCTTGTGCCACCGAACCATGACTCCAACCAGCCTTTCAGATGATCCGCGGTCGACCCGCGGAAGTTGCGTTGGGACCAGCGAGTTTCACACTCTGCTGGCCATCACACCGATACGCCACCCCCATGGGATCTCAGATAGGCCAACGTCCGGGTCGCGATCGGCAGCGGCACCTCGGGCGGGCAGGGGTACATGTCCTGTTCGACGATCGCGAACAGCTCGACGTCGAGACCCTCGAGGGCCGCCAGTAGCGGCGGAAACTCCGGTACGCCGTTGGGCGGCTCGGCCATCACGCCGCGCTCGATCGCCTGGTCGAAGCTCAGCTCCTGGCCTTGGATCGCGGCCAGGACCTCCGGGTTCACCTGCTTGAGGTGGAGATAGCCGACCCGGTCCGGGTACTTGCGGATCAGCTCGAGGTTGTCGCCGCCGCAGTAGCTGATGTGACCGGTGTCCAGGCACAGGCTCACCCACTGCGGGTCTGTCTCCTCGAGGAACCGCTCGACCGTGCCCTGGTTGTCGACATGACCATCCGCGTGCGGGTGGTATTGCAGCCGCAGGCCGAATTCTTCCGCAACCCGACGGCCGAGCTCGGTCACCTGCTTGCCGTGCGCAGCCTGGCCGGCGTGGTCGAGGCGCTGCTCGGTGATGCTGCCGTCCGCGTCGCGCCACATCGAGGGCATCACGACGAGATGCTTGGCGCCCATTGATGCGGCCAGGTCCGCCGTCGGCGCGACATCGCGCCAGGTCGTCTCCCAGCCGTCCTCCCGGTGCAGCTGCTCGAACGTCGTACCGGCAGTCATCGTCAAACCCCGCTGGTCGAGCTCCGCCTTCAGCTGCTGCTTGTCGGTCGGCAAGTAGCCGTACGGACCGAGCTCGATCCTGGTGTAGCCGGCCTCGACCACCTCGTCGAGGAACCGGGTCCACGGCGTCTGCCGTGGATTGTCGGCGAACCAGACTCCCCACGAGTCCGGCGCCGTACCGACGTTGATCGCGGCCATCGGTCAGTCGCCTTCGACCGGCGTGAGATAGGGGTGCTGCGACTTCTTGCTCTCTTCGTACGCCGCTGCTGCGGCTTGGGTGGACTGCAGCTCGGACACCTCGCTCACCGGAACATCCCACCAGGCCTCGCTGTCGGGCGCGCCGATCAGCGGGTCGGTGGTGACGTGGATGGCGATCGGGCCGGTCGCCGCCTTGGCTGCGTGAATCGCCTTCTCCAGCTCGTCGAGGCTGTGCACGTCGAGCACCTCGAGACCGAAGCTGCGCACATTCGCCGCGAGATCGACCGGCAGGTAGTCGCCGTCCAGCCGGCCGCCGCCCGAACGCTTACGGTACGCGGTGCCGAAGCGCTGCGAACCGAGCGATTCCGAGAGCGCGCCGATCGAGGCGAAGCCGTGGTTCTGCACGAGAACCACGATGATCTTCAGGTTCTCCTGGACCGCGGTGGCCAGCTCGCTGGACATCATCAGGTACGACCCGTCGCCGACCATGACGAAGACGTCGCGCTCGGGCGCGCCGAGGCGAACGCCCAGACCACCGGCGATCTCGTAACCCATGCAGGAGAAGCCATATTCGACGTGGTATCCCTTCGGATCGCGGGTCCGCCAGAGTTTGTGCAGGTCGCCCGGCATCGAACCGGCTGCACAAACCACCACATCAGATGGCGCCGACAATTCGTTGACGGCACCCAGAACCTGCCCCTGGGTGAGAAGTCCGTCGGCCAACTTCCCCGTAACCTCGTCGGAGGGCCGGTAATGTGCCGAAACAATGCCATCCCAGTTCCTTGAGAGTTCCGTGGCCGCGGCTGTGTACTTGGCGTCAACGGACCAGTCACCGAGCGCGGATCCCAACGAAACAAGGGCTTCCCGCGCATCCGCGACGAGAGGAAGGCCGGCATGTTTAGCACTGTCGAAGCGCGCCACGTTGATGTTCAGGAAGCGGACCGCCGGGTTGGCGAAGGCAGTCCGGGAGGCTGTGGTGAAGTCGCTGTAGCGGGTGCCGATCCCGATCACCAGGTCGGCCTCGCGGGCCAGCGCGTTCGCCGCCGTCGTTCCGGTCGAGCCGACCGCGCCCATCGACTGCGGGTGATCGTAGGTCAGCGATCCCTTGCCTGCCTGGGTTTCCGCGACCGGGATGCCGGTCGCTTCCGCGAACGCGCGCAGGGCGTCCTCGGCACCGGAGTAGTGCACCCCGCCACCGGCGACGATCAGCGGCCGCTGCGCGGACCGTAGGAGATCTACCGCCTTGTCGACAATTGATGCTTCCGGCAACGGGCGCCCGACGTACCAGGTGCGCTCGGCGAAGAGCTCCTCCGGCCAGTCGTAGGCCTCGGCCTGCACGTCCTGCGGGAGCGCTAGAGTCACCGCGCCGGTCTCGACCGGATCGGTGAGGACGCGCATCGCGTTCATCAACGCCGACGGGAGCTGCTCGGGACGCCACACCCGATCGAAGTACTTCGAGACCGGACGGAAGGCGTCGTTGACGGAGACATCACCGGCGGCGTAGCTCTCCAGCTCCTGCAGCACAGGGGTCGCCACCCGGGTCGCGAACACATCCGAAGGGAGGATCAGGACCGGAAGCCGGTTGATCGTGGCGAGGGCCGCGCCGGTCACCATGTTGGTCGATCCCGGGCCGACACTTGCCGTGCAGGCGTAGGTCTGGAGCCGGTCGCGGGTGCGGGCGAAGGCGGCGGCCGTGTGCACCATGGCCTGCTCGTTGCGGGACAGGATGTACGGGAGCGCCGTCGGGTCCTCGAGCTCGGCCTGCAGCAGGGCCTGGCCGATACCAGCTACGTTCCCGTGCCCGAAGATGCCCAGAGTGCCGGCGATCAACCGCTGCCGGACCCCGTCGCGCTCCGAGTACTGGACGCTCAGGAATCGCACCAACGCCTGCGCGACCGTGAGACGCACCGTCATGACTCTTCTCCTCCGAAAGGCAGCCGTGGATCAATCTGCTGGTTCGCCCACAGCTCGCGAACCCAACCGTGCTGGGGATCGTCGGTGATCAGCCACTCGCGCTCTGCGCCGGGGCCGGCCATCACGTTCAGGTAGTACATGTCATAGCCAGGAGGCGCCATCGCAGGACCATGCCAACCATGAGGCACCAGGACCAGATCGCCGTTGCGGACCTCCGCAAGGACGTCGATCGGCCGGTCCGCCGTGCCGTAGACCCGCTGGTAGCCGATCGGGTCGTTGCCCTTGACACCTTCAGGGGCGGCGTCGGACAGCTGTAGCTCGAAGTAGTAGATCTCTTCGAGGACGCTTTCCTTACCAGGCTTGTGCTCGTCGTGCTTGTGCGGCGGGTACGACGACCAGTTCCCTGCCGGGGTGAGGACCTCGCAGGCGATGATCGAGTCGGCGTCGAGCACGCCCGGCGTACCGAAGTTGCGGACCTGACGGGACGAGACACCGGCGCCACGTAGCTCGGACTCGACCTGCTCGGTACCGATTCGCCGGAACGGATAGTCGTTCGCGGCTTTAGCGTGCGGGAAAGCGATGCGTGCTCCCCCGGCGCTCGTGACCGCGACCCTGGTACCGCGTGGGACGTAGGCGAAGTCGGTCGGACCCGCGAAGACGTCGGCCCGGCCGCCCAGCGGCACGGTCTCGCCGTCAACCACGACTTCGGCCGACCCACTGAGCGGAAGGACGAGGTACTCACAGTCGTCGGTGTCGAGCTCGACCGTTTGGCCGGGGCGGAGTGTCGCGACGTACAGGCCGCTGTACTCCCAGTCCTTGTCGCCTGGGGTGACAGCGACCTCGAAGCCGTCTCGTGCCGCGCTGCCGGCCGGCTTGAACCACTCGGTCATGCCACACCTCCGTGGACGAGCGAGGCTGCTTGGTCAACGGCGTAGGCGACATTGCCATCGGGTGGGAACAGAAGGGCTCGTCCGACGACGAGTCCCCGAACCGAAGGGAGGGCAAGTGCCTTGCCCCAGCGCGCATAGGTTTCTTCGGGAGCGACCGTGGGGTCACCACCGAGAAGGAGGGTCGGCAGGGTGGTCGCATCCATGACGCGGTCGAGATCGTCGACAACGGGCAGCTTGAGCCAGGTGTAGGCGCTCGTCGCACCGAGACCGGCGGCGATGTGGACGGACTTGATCACCGAATCGGCGTCGAGCATGTTGATGACGCGACCATCCTGTCGCGTCGACCAGAACGGTTCGACCATCGCCATCAGCTTGTGTTCGGCGAGCTCGGTAACGGCCTTCGCGCTGGCCTCCAACGTGGCGACCGTGCCGGGATCAGCGAGATCGATCCGGGTCAGCATCTTGCCGCCGTCGAGCCGACGCGAGGCGAGATCGGTCGCGGAACCGTAGGCGGTGAAGCGGTCGTCGAGCTCGAACGCCGAACCCTGCAAGCCGCCGCGGTTCATCGAACCGATGACGACCTTGCCTTCCAACGCACCCAGCAACAGGAGGTCTTCAAGAATGTCGGGAGTAGCCAGCACGCCGTCAACACCCGGCCGCTCAAGCGCCGTCACCAGTCGCTCGATCAGTCCCGGCCGACTGCCCATGGCAAACGGGTCGTTGCGCACGCCAAGCGCTCCACGAGCCGGGTGGTCGGCCGCAACAATCAGGAGCCGGCCATCGGTACCCACCAACTCGCGAGTGCGCCGCTGCTGCCAAGCCTCAGCAATCCGCTCCGGCTGCCGCACCCGAATCTCAGTCAGTTCACTCAACCGAGCCACCACGTCATCCCGCACAGTCCACCCCGCCGGATTCCCCATCACCAACGGCTGCCCACCCGCAGTAGCCGGATGCCAAGCCGCAACCTCAGCCGGCACCGCGACCTCGCCGGCGTCAACCGCCGGCCCGCCGGTCGTGGGCTCGTCAGCCGGCCCCTCCACCGGATCGCCAACAAACGGCGCAATCACGGTCACATCATCAGCTCCCACGGGCGCTGCCGGATCGCCGCTAAACGGCGCCATCACGGTCCCGTCGTCAGCTCCCACCGGTGCCGCCGGATCGCCGATGAACGGCGCCACGACCGTCGCGTCGTCAGCTCCGACCGGGACGTCTGCACCAGCTTCAGCCACAAACTCTTCAGCCCCAGCCCCAGCTCCTGTGCCGGCTCCAGCGTCAAAGGCTCCGGCCCGAGCTCCGGCGTCGGCTCCGGTTCCCACATCGGCTCGAGGTTCAACTACCTCGCCCGCATCAGCAACGGCTCCCGCGTCGGCTTCGGCACGCACTCCCGCATCAGCGACGGCTCCCGCACCGGCTCGCACTCCCGCATCGGCTCGCGCTCCCGCGTCGGCTCCAACTCCCGCTGCCGCGGCGGGGAAGGCGACGCCTGGTGCGGCTGCTACGACGCTCGGAGGTGGCGGTGCCGCGGCGTTCGAGGATTGTGGGACGACCACGGTGGGATCGTCGGCACCGGCGTACGCCGCGTCTGCGGAAGGTGAGACTTGGGTAGTTGGGATGACTTGGGTCGGGTCGTTCGCCGGTACGGCGATCGTGGCGTCGTCGGCACCAGACAGCCGGACCTGCGCGACGATCGTCGGATCGTTCGGCAGCCCCGCGAGCCGCCGTGCCCGGTTCGCCTGCACCGACTGCACCACAGTCGGATCCGTCGGACTCACGTCACCCGCGTACACACCCTGCGAGTGCCCTGGCGGCAGGTCGTTGGATAAGCGTCGCTGCACAACGGTGGGGTCGGACGGGTCCACGTCGCCTGCATACGACCCGTGTGAGCGCGCAGGCGGCGCGGCGTTGTCGGGTTGGCGCTGTACAACGGTCGGGTCCGTCGGGCTCACGCCATCCGGGCGGCGCTGGACAACCGTGGGATCGGTCGGGCGCACCTCATCCTCGTACGCGCCGTACGAGCGCGCCGGGGGCTGGGCGTGCGTGGAGCGACCGTGTGCGACCGTCGGATCGGTCGGGCTCACGCTGTCCGGGCGCTGCTGCACCACCGTGGGGTCGGTCGGGCGCACCTCTGAGGCGTGGGAGCCGTGGAAGTGCGGCGGGGGCGCGGCGTTGGTGGGGCGCTGCTGCACGACCGTCGGGTCGCTGGGACCGACGCCGTCGGGTCCGCGCTGCACGACCGTCGGATCCGTGGGGCTGACGTCGGAGCGGCGTTGCTCGACCGTGGGGTCGTTCGGGTTTGCGTCGTTGTGGGGGTTGGTCATGCGTTCTCGCCCATCGTGGTGAGGACCTCGGTGGTCGTGGGCATGGCAGTGGAACATTCGAGGCGGGAGGCGACGATGGCGCCGGCAGTGTTGGCGAAGCGGATGATCTTCTCCAACGGCCAACCGGCCAACAACCCGTGGCAGAGGGCGCCGCCGAAGCCGTCGCCGGCACCTAGGCCGTTGACCACCTCGACGGGGTGCGGCGGGACCTCGACGCGTTCGTCGCGGGTGCGGGCGAGGGTGCCCTTGGGGCCTTGTTTGACGACGGCCAGATCGAGGCCGCGGTCCAGCAGAGCCTGAGCAGCCTTGTCGGGGTCGGTTTCGCCGACCGCGACCTCGCACTCCTCACGGTTGCCGACGGCAACCGTGCAGTGTTCGAGAGCGCGGCTGACCTGCGCGTGGGCCTCGGTCGGGTCGGCCCAGAACATCGGCCGGTAGTCCAGGTCGAGGACGGTGATCGGCTTGCGGCCGCGGGCTTCCCAGGCGGCGAAGTGCGCCGAGCGGGACGGTTCCGCGGACAACCCGGTCACGGTCGACCAGTAGATCCGGGCGTCCCGGATCGCGTCCAGGTCGAGTTCGGAGGGGTTGATGACCAGGTCCGGGGCCTTCGGGAAGCGGTAGAAGTACAGCGGGAAGTTGTCCGGCGGGAAGATCTCGCAGAACGTGATCGGCGTCGGCAACCCGTCCACCGGAGTCACGAAGCGGTCGTCCACCCCGAGTTCACGCAGCGACGAGTGGATGAAGGTCCCGAACGGATCGTTCCCCGTCCGGCTGATCACCGCGGACTTCCGTCCGTGCCGAGCCGCGGCGACCGCAACATTCGTCGCACTCCCACCGAGGAACTTCCCGAACGAAGTCACATCCTCCAGATGCGTCCCGACCTGCAACGGGTACAGGTCGACCCCGATCCGCCCGATCGTCAGTACATCGTCCGCCATCAATCTCCCCGTCTCACAGCAGCAGCGTTCCAGCTCATCGAACAGCCTCCGCGATCGCCTGCAGGTGCGCGATGCTCACCCGTACGTCGACCACCGGGCCCTCGTCGGCCGGACGGTCGGGCAGGATCGTGTCCTGCTCCAGCACGTACCAGCCGTCGTACCCGGACTCTTCCAGTGTGCTGACGATCGCGCCGAGGTCGATGTCGCCGTGGCCGAGCGGGCGGTACATGCCGGCGCGGACCGCGTCCGTGTAGGTGACCTCGCCGGACTGAACCTTCGCGGCCCAAGCAGCGTCGACGTCCTTCAGGTGCGTGTGCTTGATCCGGTCGGTGTGAGCCAGCGTCAGCGAAACCGGGTCCACACCACCGATCAGGAGGTGACCAGTGTCGAGCGTGAGACCGATCGACGATCCACGAAGCACTTGGTCGACGTCAGCAAAGTTCTCGATCATGGTCCCGACGTGCGGGTGGACCGTCGCCAGTACGCCGCTCTCGGCCGCCAGCGCGGACAGCCTGTCCAGGTTGCCGAGCAGCGTCTTCCAGCCGGTCTCGTCCAGCACCGGGCGGTCGTCGTACCCCTCCTGGCCGGTCGCGGCCGCGAGCACCAGCGTCCCCGCACCCGCGGCAACGAACCCCTCCAAAGCCGCAGCGACCTCGGGGGCCGGGTCATGCGCCGGATCATGC
Organism: Kribbella sp. NPDC005582; assembly: GCF_040605415.1. Taxonomy (NCBI): domain Bacteria; kingdom Bacillati; phylum Actinomycetota; class Actinomycetes; order Propionibacteriales; family Kribbellaceae; genus Kribbella; species Kribbella sp. NPDC005582. Next base: position 704,036 of record NZ_JBEXCU010000002.1, on the reverse strand, counting down.
AGTACGACGGGCACGAAGCCACCCACCGCCCGCAGTCCGGCGTCGGCCAAACGCTTGGCCTTGTCGGCCGGCTCCTCGGGCAGGAACCCGTCCGGACCGAACTCGGTCGCGGCGAGCCCGACGGCCCGCATCTCGGCCAGCACGGTGTCGGCGTCGTACTGATAACCCCAGCCGGGAACTTCGCAGACACCCCACGAGATCGGAGCACCCGCGATCCGGGCAGCCAGGTCAGTCATCGAGCACAGTCTCCTCTATCGCAACAATGGAAGGTGATTCAGACAGTGACAACACGGTTTTCACGCCGGGACAGTTCGCAGGCGTCGGCGACCTGGAAGGCCGCCAGCGCGTCGCGCACCGTGCACGGCACGTCACGCGTTCCGGCGGCTACTTCGGTGAAGGCGGTCAGTTCGGCCACATAGGCCGGCTGGAAGCGGTCCATGAAGGTCAGATGCGGCGGACCGGCTGGGAAGGTCACGCCGGGCTCGGCCGACCGCAGGGCGGTGTGCTCGTCGAGACCGACCGCGATCGACCCCTGGCTGCCCTGCAGCTCCATCCGCACGTCGTGACCGGCGCCGTTGTAGCGGGTGCCGCTCACCATCGCGAAGGTGCCGTCGTCGAGCGTGAGCAGCGCGGCGGCGGAGTCGATGTCGCCGTACTCGCCGAAGAAGGGTTCGCCGCGGTTGGCGCCGGTCGCGTACGCGCTGACGATCTCGCGCCCGGTGACGTACCGGATGATGTCGAAGTCGTGGACCGTGCAGTCGCGGAAGAAGCCGCCGCTCTGCGGGATGTACCCGCGGTGCGGCGGAGACGCGTCGTTCGTGTTCGCGCGGATGTGATGAACAAACCCGAGCTCGCCCGACTCAACCGCCGCCCGCGCAGCCTGATACCCCGCGTCGAACCGCCGCTGAAACCCAATATGCACCGGCACATCGCCGGCCTCGACCAGCTCGACCACTCGTTGCGTCTCCGCCAGATCCAAAGCAACAGGCTTCTCACAAAACGTCGGTACGCCGGCCGCCACGCCCGCGCCGATCAGCTCCGCGTGCGCGCCCGTCGCCGCCGCGATCACGAACCCGTCAAGCCCGCCCGCCAGCATCGAGCTGACGTCTGGAGCAAACGAAAGACCCAGCTCCTTGGCAACCGTCTCGGCCCGAGCCGGGTCGGCATCGGCGACGACCACCTGATCCACCGCCGGCAACCCCCTGAGCGTCGAGGCGTGGAACGCACCGATCCGCCCGACCCCGACCAACCCGATCCGCATCCGCCGCCCTCTCGCGTCGTGTCACACCTGACCGGCGGCCGTCGGCCCGCACCGGATCCACCGCGGCCAGCCTTTCCTGCCCATGCCGGAGGTGTCAATAGTTTGTTAACACATTCGCACGTAGAGACATACATACGTGCGTCCATGTAATATCCCGGGCCATGGCCACCCTGCCGATCAGCATCGATCGGTCGAGCCCGGTGCCGCTCTACCACCAGCTCGCCGAACAGCTCACCGCCGCGATCAGCAGCGGCACGCTGCGCCCCGGCGACCCGTTCGAGAACGAGATCGCCATGTCGGACCGGCTCGGCCTGTCCCGGCCGACCGTGCGGCGAGCGATCTCCGAGCTCGTCAACAAGGGTCTGCTGGTTCGCCGCCGCGGCATCGGCACCACGGTCGCGAACCGGATGGTGCACCGCAAGGCCGAGCTGACCAGCCTGTACGACGACCTGGTCCGCGAAGGCCGCACCCCGCGGACAGACGTACTGTCGTTGACCACCGAAGCACACGACGACCGGGCTGCCGAGATGCTCGGGCTTCCCGCCGGCACTCCCCTGGTCTCGATCGTCCGCCTGCGGTACGCCGGCGATCAGCCGCTCGCGATCCTGCGCAACTGGTTGCCTCCGGCCCTCAACGACCTGACCGGTGAGGACCTCGAGCGCGACGGCCTGTACGCCGTCCTCCGGGCGCGCGGCATCCGTCCCACGGTCGCCCGGCAGCGCATCGGCGCCCGCAACGCGACCGCCGAGGAACGCCGTACGTTGCACATGTCCAAGGCGGAGCCGCTGGTCACGATGACGCGCTCCGCCTACGACGCCGACGGAGCACCGGTCGAGTACGGCAGCCACTGCTACCGCGCCGACCAGTACTCCGTCGAAGTTCTCGTCTCCGACCGCTGACGCTCAGCGCAAGATCGCTGCTTCGAAGGTCGAGGCTTCGAGTGGAGTGACGAACAGCGCGACTCGCAGCGCCGGGTTCAACTGCTGCCAGATCAGGTCCGCGACGGCCGTCCACGGCACCGCGAGGGATGCCGTCTGGGGGATGCCGGAGACAGTGACCGTGCCGCTGCTGCCGTTGTAGGTGGAGACGGTGGCAGCTGTCCCGGGCGGGAGAACCGGCAGGTGCAACGACGGGTGCTGAACGAACTCCTCCGCACCAGGCAGCGAACGCGCCGAACCGATCGTCACCTCGGTCGCGTCGACCAGCGCGGTCGCGAAGATCCGCGGCGTACGGATCGGCGGATCGGGTTCGTAGCCATGATCGCGGAGAGCCAGCTGCAGATCTTGACCGGCTCTGCGCGCCACGGCGAGCTCGGCGACCTGCGTACCGTTGCCGACGACGATCCAGTCGTCGGCGCGCACGGCGGCGGTGTAGTGCCGCAGATCGTCGGTCGCCCCGCCGGACAGGTCCTCGACGACGATCTCGTGCTCGGACACCACCAGCTTTCGCTGCTTGGACGCCGGACTGCGACCTGTCAACCAGTACGCCGCGAATCCGGCGCCGTCGACGTCACGGCCGATCGCCAGCCCGCGCCCCGGGTACTCCGAGGCGCCGACCAGCTCGCCGAGACCTGTCATGCCTGGTTGGCCAGCAGGGTGCGGACCAAGCGGAGACCGACCGACAAGTGCGCCAACTCGGGACCCTCGGTGTCGACGATCTCCTCGAGCATGGCGGCGGCCCTGGAGAGCGCCGTCGCGTTCTGGTCCTGCCAGGCGGCGACCCTGGTTTCGGGGTCGGCGTCGGCGTCGGTCGTGGCCAGGACCTGACGGGTCAGGCTGGCGTGGACCGCGTGCAGGTCGTCGCGCAGCGCGGCCCGGGCCATCGTCTGCCAGCGGTCGGTCCGCGGCAGGCCGATGATGCGCTCGAGGAACACGCCGAGCTGAAGTCGTTCGTTCAGCGCGAAGTGCACCTTGGCGACCTCGAAGATGTCGAGGTCGTCGGCCGAGGCGGTCTCGACGATGCCCAGCCCCGCGTACGCCGGGGGCAGGATCGCGATGCTGGTCGCGAAGTCGGCCGGCACGCCCTTCTCGACCAGAGCCTCGCGCCGGTGCTCGAACAGCGCCAGCTCGCGACCCCGCAGCAGCTCCGGCAGCGCCGCGGTGAGCTTGGCGATCCCGGGAGCGAAGTGGTCGATCAGGTCCTGGATGTCGACCGGAGGCCGCCGGTTGCTGACCAGCCAGCGGGTCGCGCGCTCGACGAGCGTGCGGGTCTCCAGCCGCATGTGCGTCTGCGTTCCCGCGTCGACCACGTTGTCGAGGTCGGCGTTCGCCGAGAGCAGGTCGGGCTGGCCGAAGATCCGGGACGCGGCCAGATTCGCCCGTACGACGTCCTCCACCGAACCGCCGGTCTCCAGCGAGAGCCGGTGGAACGCGGTGATGCCGGAGGTATTCACGAACTCGTTCACCACCTGGGTGGTGATGATCTCGCGCCGCAGCTGGTGGGACTGGATCTGGTCGGCGAACCGCTCCTGCATCGCCTTCGGGAAGTACGACGCCAGCTTGTGCTGCAAGAACGCGTCATCAGGCAGCGAAGTCTTCAGCAGCTCCGCCTCCATCACGATCTTGGTGTAGGCGATCAGCACCGACAGCTCCGGCGAGGTCAGCCCGCGCCCGTCGGCCTTGCGGCGCTTGAACTCCGCGATGCTCGGCAGGAACTCCAGCTCGCGGTCCAACAGCTTCTGCTTCTCCAGCCGCCGCACCCAGTCCTGATGGACGTGCATCAGCGCGGGCGCCTGCGCGGTCGCGTTGGCCAGCGCGATGTTCTGCCGGTAGTTCGACTTCAGCACCAAGCTGCCGACCTCGTCGGTCATCGAGGCGATGATGTCGTTGCGCTGCTTCTCGGTCAGGTCCCCGTCGGCCACCACGGTGTCAAGCAGGATCTTGATGTTGACCTCGTGGTCGGAGGTGTCCACCCCGGCCACGTTGTCGATGAAGTCGGTGTTGATCCGCCCGCCGGCCGCGGCGTACTCGATCCGGCCGAGCTGGGTGAAGCCGAGGTTGCCGCCCTCGCCGACCGCCTTGGCCCGCAGCTCGGACCCGTTGATCCGGATCGGGTCGTTGGCCTTGTCGCCGACATCGGCGTGCGACTCCGCCGCCGCCTTCACATACGTACCGATGCCGCCGTTCCAGAACAGGTCGACCGGCGCCTTCAGAATCGCGTTCATCAACTCGGCCGGGGTCAGCCGCGACGGCGACCCCTCAATCCCGAGCACCTCGCAGATCTCGGCCGAGACCGGGATCGCCTTCTCGGTCCGCGGGAAGACGCCGCCACCGGCCGAGATCAGGCCCGCGTCGTAATCGGCCCACGACGAGCGCGGCAGCTCGAACAGCCGGCGACGCTCAGCGAACGAGGTCGCCGGGTCCGGCGCCGGGTCCAGGAAGATGTGCCGGTGGTCGAAGGCCGCGACCAGCTTGATCTGCTCCGACAGCAGCATGCCGTTGCCGAAGACGTCACCGGACATGTCACCGACACCGACCACGGTGAACGGCTCGTTCTGGCAGTCGTGACCCATCTCGCGGAAGTGCCGCTTGACCGACTCCCAGGCGCCGCGCGCGGTGATGCCCATCGCCTTGTGGTCGTAGCCCACGGAACCACCCGAGGCGAACGCGTCGCCCAGCCAGAAGCCGTACTCCTTCGCGACACCGTTCGCGATGTCGGAGAAGGTCGCCGTACCCTTGTCCGCCGCGACGACCAGGTAGGCGTCATCGCCGTCGTACCGGACGACCTGGCGCGGCGGAACGATGCCACCGGCAACAATGTTGTCGGTGATGTCCAGCAGCCCGGAGATGAACGTCTTGTACGACGCGATCCCCTCCGCCAGCCACGCATCACGATCCACCGAAGGATCCGGCAACTGCTTGGCGTAGAAACCGCCCTTCGCGCCCACCGGCACGATCACCGAGTTCTTCACCATCTGCGCCTTGACCAGGCCCAGCACCTCGGTGCGGAAGTCCTCGCGCCGGTCCGACCAACGCAGACCACCGCGGGCGACCGCGCCGAACCGCAGGTGCACACCTTCGACCCGCGGCGAGTACACGAAGATCTCGTACGCCGGCCGCGGCTGCGGCAGCTCGGGGATCGCCTTGGGCTCGAGCTTCAGCGAAATGTACGTCCGCGGCTGCCTGTCGGGGCCGGGCTGGAAGTAGTTGGTGCGCAGCGTCGCCTTCATCACCGTCAGGTAGGACCGCAGGATCCGGTCCTCGTCCAGCGACTGCACGGTGTCGAGCGCTGCGAGGATCTCCTTCTCCAGTTGGTCGCACTGCGCGACGCGGTCCGGGTCGTCGGCGTCACCGCGGGACGGGTCGAAGCTGACCTCGAACAGCTGGACCAGCAGCCCGGCCAGGTCCACGTGGGCGAGGAAGGTGTTCTCGATGTAGTCCTGGCTGAACGGCGTGCCGCCCTGGCGGATGTAGCGCTGGTACGCACGCAGGATCGACACCTGGCGCCAGCTCAGACCACCACGCAGTACGAGCGCGTTGAGCTTGTCGGACTCGGCGCGACCCTCCCAGACCGCCTGGAACGTGTCGGAGAAGAGCTGCCGGAGCTCTTCGCGCTCCTCCGTCTTCGGCGGCACCTTGAGCCCGAAGTCGTAGATGTAGACCGTGCCGTCGTCGCGGCGGATCTCGTACGGGCGTTCGTCGATCACCTCGACGCCCATGTGGGTCAGCAGCGGCAGCACCTGGGACAGCGACAGCGCGGAGCCGGTGCGGAACACCTTGAACCGGCGCTCCCCCACCCACTCCTCGTCGATCGGGCTGTACAGCGACATGGCCAGGCCGTTGTCGGCCGGCAACCCCTCCAGCACCGCGACGTCGTTCACCGCGACGCGGGCGTCGAAGTCCTCCTTGTAGGCCTCCGGGAACGCATCGGCGTACCGGCGGGCCAGCTGGGTGACCGCTCCGTCACCGCCCTTGGCGTGCAGGGCCGCGGTGAAGTCGTCCTCCCAGGCCCGGGTGGCCTCGATGATGCGCTGCTCGAGCAGGTCCTGGTCGAAGTCGCCGACCGTCCCGCCGTGCGCCATCCGGACAACGAAGTGGACGCGTGCGAGCACGGACTCCGTCACGTACGCCGCGTAGGTGACGGACTCGGCGCCGATGGCGTCCTTGAGGATCTGCTGCATCTTCAGCCGGACCGCAGTGGTGTAGCGGTCGCGCGGCAGGTACACCAGGCACGACAGGTAGCGGTTGTAGACGTCACGCCGTACGAAGAGCTTGACCGCGCGGCGCTCCTGCAGGTGCAGCACCGACTGCACGATCGGCAGCAGGTCCTCGACAGGCGCCTGCAGCAGCTCGTCACGCGGGTAGGTCTCGAGCACGTCGAGCAGACCCTTGCCGCTGTGGCTGTTCGGGTCGAAACCGGTCAGCCGGAACAACTCCAGCGCCTTGCGGCGCAGTACCGGCACCTGCATGACGCTCTCGGTGTACGCCGTCGACGACAACAGACCGATGAAGCGGCACTCGCGGACCGGGTCGCCGTTCTCGTCGAACTGCTTGATCCCGACATAGTCGAGGTACGTCGAGCGGTGCACGGTGGAACGCGAGTTGGCCTTGGTCAGGATCATCAGCTTGCGCTCACGGGCCTTGGCGCTCACCTCGGGCGGGAGCTTGCCGGAGCCCGGCTTCGGGTCCGGCCGCAGGATGCCCAGGCCGGTCCCGGGACGACCGCGCAGGATGCCCTGGTCGCCGTCCATGGTGAAGTCGTACTCGCGGTAGCCGAGGAAGGTGAAGTGCTCGTCGGCCAGCCACTCCAGCAGCTCCTTGGCCTCCTCCACCTCGCCCTCGCTGACGGGCAGAGTGGCAGCGTCCAACGAGGCCGCGATGCTGGTGGCCTTCTCGTGCATCTTCGGCCAGTCCTCGACCGCTTCGCGAACGTCGTGCAGCGCCTGCTGCAGCGCCTCCTCCAGCGCGCGGTGCTGGGCCACGTCGGCGATCCGCTCGATCTCGAGGTGCATCCAGCTCTCGCGGACCAGGTCATGCGCGTCCGAGGCGGCGGTGTCGTCCAGCACCTCCTCGAGGGTGCCGGCAACGTCGCGGCGGACCACGAACTGCGGGTGGATCAGCAGCTGGATCTCGAGGTCGCGGGCGGTGATCACCATCGAGGCGCTGTCGACCAGGAACGGCATGTCGTCGATGACGATCTCGACGACGGTCCGCCCGTTGGCGGTCCAGCCGTGCTCCTCCAGGGTCGGGGTGAAGACGTGCACCTTCGCGGTGCCCTGCGGGCGGGAGACCGCGCTCTTGTAGTGGTGCCGGGCCGCCCCCAGGCAGTCGGCCGGCTGGCGCTCGGCCACGTCCTCGGCGGCGACGTGCCGGTAGTAGCGCTCCAGGAAGGTCTTCAGCTTGGCGGGATCAGCCGTTTTGTCATGGCCGTGTGTCCCTGCCGCCACCGCCTTGGCGAGCACATCCGCCTTCTGGACGTCCAGCTTGCTCTGCATTCCCCACCGTCTCCACGTGACCAATTCGGCGCCGCCGGGCACCGGCCGCACGACGTTGTGCGGTCACTCAGAGATTAGTCCACCTTGGTCACTGGTGTGATAGCGGGACGGCCCTGACCAGGCACTGGTCAGTAACCCTTAACAGACTTCTCGAGGCGCAGTGCGAGCGCCGGACAGGCCAGCACTGCGCGGCGCGCATCCGGCACCTCACCGGCAGTGATCTCACGGCCTCTCAGGACCGGAAATCCCCACTCGTCGAGACCTACGTCACCACCCAGCAGCGTCGCGCACAGCCCGTGCCCGTCGCACCGGGTCCAGTCGATCTCGAGCCTAGCCATTCGTCACCTCCAGTACACCGAGGACCGGTCGACCACAGCCGCCGTCCAGATGACGCCGTACGTCGTCGCCGAACGCCTCGAGCGCGGATGCGAGGAACCGGGCGGCGCCGTCCGGATGCGCGCATGCGCCGCGCCCCGGGACCAGGCCGAGGTGCCGCTGCGCGTCGTACCAGCCGGTGGCGTCGCCGTGGAACAGACGGGCGAAGTCGTCGACGAGTCCGGCGAGACCGAAGACGCAGGGTCCGCACTGGCCGGCGGACTGGCTCGCGAGCCACTGGGCGACCCGGTAGACCTCGCCTAGCGGGCAGGTCTCATTTCCGAGCGCCACGACGATGCCGGTGCCCTGCAGCGTCACACCGGTCGTCTGCGGCAGCCAGCGACCGTGGTAGCCGCCAAGGAGTACCGGACCGGGCTCAGCGCCGGTGAACTGGAGGACTGTGTCGAGCGGTACGCCGGTTGGCGTCTCGATCACACCTGGTCTGCGGGTGGCGCCGGCGACGGTGAGCAACTGCGTACCCGGCTCGCTGATCAGTCCGGTGCTGCTGAAGCGTCGGGCGCCCAGTCTCGCGAGTACGGCGAGCTGTGCGAACGTCTCGACGTTCGACAGGAAGGTGGGGCGTCGGTGGTAGCCCTGCTGCGTGGGCAGTACCTTCCGGCCGGGCGGCACGGCCGGACCACCCTCGAGAGCGCTGAGGACTGCACGAGCCTCCCCCGCGACGAACCGGCCCGGTGTTTCGGTTACCTCGATCGCCAGGTTGTCGTTACGTTCGAGAATCGCCTCCCGAATCGACCAGGCGGCTTCGGCGTCGTGGACTGCAATCAGTACGTGTGGCGCACCCAGTGCATGGGCTAGGCCGGTGGCTCCGTCCAGAACCAGATGTGGTGCACGAGTGAGCAGCAGGCGGTCCTTGCGACTGACCGGCTCACTCTCGGAGCCGTTGACGACTACCGCTTCGATACCGCGGTCCGGCAGGCCGGCCAACTTGCGAGCGACTGGGAAGGCGGCACCGCCGCGACCTCTGAGACCGACTGCTTCACAGAGCTCGGTGTAGTGGGCACGGGTGAGTTGGGGCTGCGCACCATGCGTCCATAGGTGCGCCTGTCTGTCCAGGCGGCCATGGTCGAGTCCGGCGAGCAGACGGGCGTCGCCGATCACACTGGTTGCCGGCAAGGTCTTCACGTGGTCCTCCCGGCACGGACGAGGGTGGGTGGGGCGTAGGTGTGCGCGCGGTACATCGCCGCGCCAACTACCGCGGCGAGGCAGCTCAGGGTGATGGCGAGCATCCACGGCGTACTGCGGTCTGTCCCGGCCAGCAACGCGTGACCGACAGACACAGCCCAGCCGGCCGAGGCGGCGATGTGGATCGTCCGCCAGTACCTGCTGAAGGCAGCGAAGCGCGCCAGCCGACCACGCGCTGCCCCGGCGACCGTCGCGAGCACGAGGCTGTACATGGCAAGCACTCCGAGCGCCACGGCGAACGGGCGGTACTCCGAGCCGAACGGCCAGACCAGAACGGTCGAACTGATCGCAACGTTGCTGTCGGCAATCACTGCGACGATGTGAGCGCCGAGGAGGACCAGTCCGGTAACCGCGGCCGAGCGATGCACGTACTGGAGCCAGAAACGGCGCTCCGGGTGCCGACTGCCTGAGGTGATGATTCCCAGCGTCGCTGCGAGCGTGAACATGATCAGCGCGACCACACCGGCGGCGCGGGCGACGTACCAGAGCGTCATCAGGCCGCCTGCGTGGATGCGGGCCAGCCGGCCAGTTCGGTGACCTCACCGTCCGCGGCGACCATCCGTGCCGGGTGACCGGCCAGCGTCAGTCGGCCGACAGCTGCCTCGCCGGTGGCGACGAGCGCCGTACTGAAGGTGTTGGCACGTACGGCGGTCGGCGCCCACACGGATGCGGTTCGCCAGGGACCGGCTGCCGGCAGTCCGGTGCGCGGATCGATGATGTGGTGCCCGTTCGCCCAGGAACGCGACGTGCGCGTCGAGGTGGTCAGTCCGCCGTGGGCGAGCGTGACGAGCACACCTGGGTCGTCCGCTCGCTCTGCCACCGTGATCACCCACGGCTTCGCCGGTTGTCCGGCTGCACAGAGGTCCCCACCGATCTCGACGAGAACCGCACAGCCATAGCGCTTGCTGAGTACCAGTGCGGCACGGTCAGCCGTCCAAGCCTTGGCCGTCGCACCTAGGTCGAGTGCCGCGCCCTCTGGTACGCCGAGCAGCGCGAGCTTGCGATTGAGCTGCACCTGCTGCCAGCCGGGGACGGTGGCCGGTAGTGCGGCCGGTGGTGCCGGGCGACGCCGTACGGTCTCGATGTCGTCGTCATAGCCGGCCGCGATCACCGCCGTACCGACTGTGGGGTCGACAGCGCCGCCACTGATCGAGGCCGCCATCAGACTGACATCGACAAGGTCGACCAGCAGTCGCGAAACCGGAACCATCGCACCGCCGCGCTGGTTGACGATCGACAGCTCGGAGTCCGGGCGGAAGCGGCTGGCCGCCTTGTCTACGCGGTCCATCAGCGCTTTGAGTTCACCGCACGCAGCTCCGAGCACTGCGGGGTCGTCAACAGTCAGCCGGACCGTACAGCTCCAGGCGGTCCAGGTCCGGGAGGCGCTCATGAGCCGTGGCTCCCACCCTGCGGAGTGGAGTCCGCGGGCGCACTGCCGAGACCGCTCGATCCGCTGTCGCTCGACGAGCTCCCGGACGAGTCGCCGGAGGTCGTCGTACCGGAGTCGGTTGAGCTGGTGGCTGAGGCGGCGTGCCTGGCGGAGACGACGGCGACGGAGAGCCCGGCCGTCCCGATGCCCAGTACGGCGGTCGCGGCCGCAGCCACGGAGGCGCGTCGTACCCAGCGCCGCCGGTCGGAGAAATCGTCTGTGGTGACCATGCCGACAGCCTGGTCGCGCGCGCCTCAGCCGCACTCCAAGAGACCCTCAAGCGAGCGTCAAGTTCTGCTGAGAACTACCTGAGCAGCGCTCTCAGGCCCCGCGCACCTCAGGTGGGCAATCCGAGGACTCGTGCTGACGAATGGTGTGCACAACCTCGTCCGACGCCTCCCCCAACGCGGTCAGCCGCTCCGGACCGAACACATCGACGAAGAACTTCCGGATCCGCGCCGCATGCTCCGGAGCACACGCCTCGATCGCCGCCCGCCCCTCGGCCGTGATGGCGACCTCGGGATACCGCGAGTCGCACGACTCCCGCCGTACCAGCCCGCGCTTCTCCATCCGGGTCAGGTGGTGGGACATCCGGCTCTTCTCCCACTGCGTCGCCTGCCCGAGCTCGAACGCGCGCATCCGCCCGGTCTCCGCCTCGGACAGATTCACCAGGATCTCGAAGTCGGACCCGGACAACCCGAACTCCCGCTGCAGATGCCGCTCCATGTGCGTCTCGAGCGTCTTCCGCATCAGCAGATAGCTCCGCCACGCCTTCTGTTCGTCATCGTCGAGCCACGGTCCTTTACCCACGCTCCCCATACTACCCGACCCGGTTGACACATCAACCAGATCGGGTAGTCGTCGGGCCAGGAGGATCAGCTGGCGGTGCAGGTCACGGGCGGGCGGGTTTGGTCGCCGCCGTGCAGGACGGTGAATCCGAAGGTGTTGCCGTTGCCGTTGGGGCGGGCGGTCATGACGTTTCCGGAGCTGTCCCAACTGACGGCGGCGTTCCAGGTGGCGATGATCTTCTGCGGGTAACGGACGGTGACAGTGACGGTCCAGTTGCTGGAGCCGGTCACCGTGACCTGGCCGTTGAAGCGGTCAGGCCAGGACTGGCCGTCGGAGTACGTCGCGGTGCAGCCGCCGCCGGGTGGCGGGTCGGTGGCGTCGGGGGCGACGGCGCGGCCGGTCGTCGAGGAGATCTTTCCGGCGCACAAGCCACGGCTGCGCAGGCCCGAGACGATCTGGGGTACTGCGGCGACCGTGGTCGCGTACTGGTCGTGCATGAGGATGCTCTGGCCGTTCGTGAGCCGCTCGGCGGCCTGGACGATCTGCGCGGTGGTGGCGCCGTTCCAGTCCTGGGAGTCGACGTCCCAGGTGATCGTCCGCAGCCCCAGACCAGAAGCGACCGATTCGAGGGTGGAGTTCGTTTCGCCGTACGGCGGGCGGAACAGGCTCGGCGTTCCGCCGCCGGCGTTCTGGATGGCGGTCTGAGTGCGGGACAGCTCGGACGACATCTGGGCCGTGGTCAGGGACTGCATGTGCGGGTGGGTATAGCTGTGGTTCCCGACCCACATGCCCGCACTCACCTGGGCAGCCACCAGACCAGGGTTTGCCGCGGCGTTCTGCCCGATGTTGAACATCGTCGCCCGCACTCCGGCCGACCGCAGCGCGCTCAGCAACTGCTGGGTGTTGCCGGCGTTCGGCCCGTCGTCGTACGTCAGCGCGACGTACCCGTTGCTGCACTCGGTCGGCGTGGACCCTCCATTGAGAGCTTCCAGCGTTGCTGTGTACGCCGGCTTCTTGTTGCCGTAGCCGTCGAAGAGCAGCGGTGTGTCACCGGACCGCCAGGAGTCGGTGTCACGCACTCCCCACACGCTGATGCCGTTGCAGCGCGCAACGGCCAGACAGGCTCGCACCACAGCGCCGTACTTGTTGGCCTGGTCGGTGCCCGAGCCCTGGATGTCGAGCTCGGTGATCTGGACGTCGACCCCCAGGGCGGCGAAGGTCGACAGGGTGGTCTGGAAGTCGCTGGGCAACGGGCTGCCACTGTTGAAGTGCGACTGCAGACCAACACAGTCGATCGGCACGCCGCGAGCCTTGAAGTCGCGGACCAGCGCGACCACGGCCTGGGTCTTCGCCTGGTGGATGTTCTCGATGTTGTAGTCGTTGTAACAGAGCTTGGCGCCCGGGTCGGCGGACCGCGCGGCCCGGAAGGCGGCCTCGATCCAGTCGTCGCCCGTGCGCTGCAGGTTCGAGTCCCGCCGGGCGCCGGAACTGCCGTCGGCGAAGGCCTCGTTGACCACATCCCAGGCGAAAATCTTGCCGCGGTAGTGGGTGGCGACCTGGGTGACGTGATTCAGCATCGCGTTGCGCAGCGCGGATCCGCTCATGTTCTGCATCCAGCCCGGCTGCTGAGAATGCCACGCGAGAGTGTGTCCCCGCAGGCGTTTGCCGTTGCTGGTCGCCCAGTTCGCGACCCGGTCACCGGAGCTGTAGTTGAACTGGTTCTGGTTGGGCTCGGTCGCGTCGATCTTCATTTCGTTCTCGGGCGTGACCATGTCGAATTCGCGGTTGGCGATGGTCGTGTACGTCGAATCGCCGAGCTTGCCGGCGCTGATCGCGGTACCGAAGTACCGGCCGGTCTGGGCCGCGGAGGCACCAAGGGTGGTGGCGGCTTCCGCGGCGGTCGGGACGAGTACGACGAGGCCGGTGGCGGCCAGGGCGCCGGCGGCCAACGCCGCAAGGCTTCTTCTGATCATGCAGCTCACCTTTTTCTGGGGGCGGTCAGTTGTCGGGTGACGTCACGCAGTGATCGTGGGCATGCAAGTCCGATAAATCAAGAGCGAATTCCCGAGAAATTTCCGAAACATTTTCGGACGACCGTTGCCAGCCTTTCCTTGTGTGGCAGGACGTTCGATATTGTTCGAAGAACGATCCAGCCACCATTGTCAGCCAGTCAACCGAAATGTTTCGGGACCTGCGAAAGCTGTTTCGGGCCTGCGGACAGCCCCTTGGACATCACGGCTCCCAGAGCAGAGTCTCCAGGGCTGCTGTCAGTCGGGAACGCGTCGGTGCGTGGCTGTTGGCGAGTTCGATGAGGTCCTCGTTGCGGCCGGCCAGGTCTTTGAGTGTTGCCTCGGCCTCACGCTCGTCCCGAATGATTGCTGCGGCCAGTCGGCTCGCTGCGTCGCTCAGGTCATGTTCTGGAACCGATTGGTCCGACAGCGCCGCAAGGAGTAACAGCATCCGTTGCTCAGCGCGCGAAACGGACGGCCATAACCGCAGTAGGCCTTGTGCTGCGTTGACGACCACCACGCGGACCTCAGCGTGGTGGAGGTCCGGCTTGTAGCCGTAGGCCTCGGCCTTCGCTGCCTCACAACCGGCGAGGAACAGCGTGTACAGCAGGTACAGTCGCCGCTTCGGTGCGAGCTGCGGGGCCATGGCGAGCTGGGCCAAGACTTGCAAGGCCGGCGCCGAGGAACTGTAGCTGCTGCCTTGATGGAGTACCGAGCCAACAAATTCGGTGTGCAGCTCATCCCAGTTGTCGTCATTGGCGGCCAGTCCTCGGAGCAGTTCCGGGACGTCTGATGCAGGTCCGTACGCATGAGTCAGTTCACCCCAGCTCACGCTGTCGATCCCGGTCAGTGCGACGGAGTCACCGGGCCCGTCGGGGAGCGTCTCGTCGACGGAGCGGTCTTCTTGCACGCCGACCCGGCCTGGACTGTCCGCCAGCGCGGCCAGGCGTCGCTCGTGCGCGGTCGTCTCATCCAACTCGTGCACGAGCCCCTCACGTGTGAAGGTCCGTAGGAGCAGCTCGGCGCCACCGCCACCGCTGCCCCCTGAACGGCCGTGCAGTCGCTCCGCCAACCGCCGTACAGCCTCGTCCTCCTGGGCCCGCCACCAGTGCTCGTCCGCATCGGGCACGGGCCCTGTCGCGACCGAGAAGACGTCCCATTGCCCCTGCTCGTCCGGGCGCATGGACGGCTTGCCGTACCAGAAACTCGACGGATCTTTGCTGAAGTGGTCGACGTCGCGGATCGCCACCAACCGGTGCCCACGAAGGGCCAGCGCACAGGCCAGTTCCTCCGCGGCGGCCCTGGTCGGGACGGTGACTCGGAAACTCTGCGCGAACGACGGCAGGTAAGGCATGCGGCCCTCAGTAGTCCAGTAGAAGTGGTTGTTTGGCTATTTGCGCTGCTCGCGCAAGTTGGATGAACACGGCAAGGCCGAACCGCCCGGCTTTGTCCACGTCCGAAGGCGAATCTGGCGGTCCAGCCTGCCGCAGTTGCACGAGATCTTCTTCGCGGTCCAGACCGAGGCTGGCCGCGAGTAACTCGAGCTCGACGATCAGTTGATTGACCCGGCCCATGCGAGCGGGTTGCCCGGTGAGCCGGGGCGCTTCGAACACGGTCGGCCCAACCTCATAGGGAAGCCACCACTCAACACCCGCCAAGGGTGTCGGGTACTTGGTTGGATTCGCCGAGGCGCGCTTGTAGGCAGGAGCGTCATGGAATTGACGGGGCGAGTCGGCAGGACTCGCCCGGCGTAGAAACCCTGAGCGATTGCCCGGTTTCAGATCGGGTTGTTCGTCGTAGGCTGCGAGCAGCACCATCCCGCCGTACCCGTCCCAGTCGGGCTTGTCGGTCCAATAGGGGAGCTCTGCATCCTCTGGCCAAACCTCTGACGTGCCCAGCGCGTCGGACAAGCCGAGCTGCCACGATCGAACCGCATCGGCCGCCTCCACCGGATCGGTGATCGCATCCTCGGGATCCGGCTCGGCGCGAACCATCCGCACCTCCATCCCCTGCGCCTGTGCCGCCTGCTGCACAGCCGTCAACCAGTCCCCAAGCCCGTACCGAGTCAACGGCCCCACATAAACATCCAGTCCCATGCCCTGCATCTTTCCAGTCCAGGAGGCCCAAGCTCGCCGTTCGACAAGCGCCGTGGTTAGTCGGCGATGAGGGTGTAGGCGAAGGGGAGGCGGCGGTCGAGCCAGTCGGTCTTGATGGTCACGGACTTGGTGCTCTCGGAGAGCATGACTACCTCGTCGTCGGCACGCCACTCGAGGATCCGGTCCTTGGAGAGCTGATCGCCGCCTTCGTCGGCCGCGCTGAAGACCGCGTCGAGTACGCCGGTGAACAGCCGGCCTGCTGCCTTTGCTGCGAGTTCTTTAGGGCTGCCACTGAGCCACTCGGTGCGGCCGATGATCTCCGGGTGGCCCGGCTGGTTGATACGCCAGGTCGGGCGGAGCAGCGGCCGGGCCGACGGGATGCGGGTGATCGTGCCGATCAGTTCCGTCTGGTCGTCGCGGACCTCGTAGGTGTTCTCCGTGGTCCCGGCAACTGAGCACAGTAGTTGCTTGCCCTCGGCATCCAGGGTGAGGGCGGCGCCCGGAGCGACGTACGCGCAGGGTGTGAAGACCCGGTCGTTCTTGGGGCCTTGGGGCACGCGAATGGCTTTGGGGCCCCACTCGATCCGGTTGCGCTTGCGGGTGGCTGGTCGGGCAACGTCGCTCAGGGTGAACGCGCGGACCTGGTTCCACTCGATCTCAGCCACCGCGCCACCTTAGACGGCGGTCAGGTGGCGTTTCGTGGCGCGTACATGATGACGGCGACGCCAACCAGGCAGATTGCTGCGCCGAGGAGGTCCCAGCGGTCGGGGCGGAAGCCGTCGACGAGCATTCCCCAGGCGAGGGAGCCGGCCACGAAGATGCCGCCGTACGCCGCCAGGATCCGGCCGAAGTTCGGATCGGGCTGGAAGGTGGCCACGAAGCCATAGGCGCCGAGGGCAAGGATGCCACCGGCGATCCACCACAGGCCTTTGTGTTCGCGCCAGCCTTGCCAGACCAGCCAGGCGCCGCCGATCTCGGCGACGGCGGCGACGAGGAACAGCGCGATGGATTTGGCGATCGTCATGAGTCAGAACGTATCCACCCGTGTCGGCATGCCGACGTCGACCGGCCCTGTGGGCGCGTCGCACGTCGTACGGCGGCGCTTGCGATGCACCCAGACCACAGCGAGCAGCGCCATGACCGCCACGACGGCCAGCGCCGGGATCCACAGGGCGGCGACTACAGAAGCGATCGACAGGCCGCCGAGGACCGCGAGTATCGGGCCGGCGCAGCACATAGCGCAGGCACCGACAGCGAGAGCACCGGCTCCGGCCAGCTGCCAAGGCCGTCGGGTCTGGTCAGCAGCACTCACGGCGGGTCTCCGATTGGTCGGCCGGGTGCGAGCCGGCGAGGTCCGCGAAGGGAAGGGGGCAGGCGGGGCTGTGGGCGCAGTCGATCAGGTCGTCGCACCCGGCCTCGAGCGCGGAGCGCAGGGACGCCGCGATGACGGTCAGGTCGGCGATCTTGGTTTCGACGTCGAGCAGCTTGTCGCGGGCGCGGGCTTGCAGGCCTTCGTCGGGATTCTTGCCGTGGCGGTGCCGGCCGGCCTCGAGCAAATCGGAGATCTCTTCCAGGGTGAACCCGAGCCGTTGAGCGGCCTTGATCACGCGCAGGACCGTCACGGCCTCGGGTGGGTAGAGGCGGTGGCCGCCGGGGCTGCGGTCTGGTTCGGCGAGCAGGCCGCGGCGTTCGTAGTACCGCAGGGTCTGCAGGTTCACGCCGGCCGCGTCGGCGACCTGGCCCGACCGCAGACCTCCTTCAGTGGTGAGGCTCATGACGCGCGGGCCGCGAAGGCGTCCAGCACCGCCACGTGCGCAGGCGGAACGGTCACCGTCATCTCCAGTACGTCGCCGGCCGAGGCGAAGTCGAAGCCGAAGAACGAGCAGCAGCTGCTCTCACGGCTGGCCAGGTCACGCGCCTGGGCCTCGACGCCGCCGGGCACGGTCAGCCGCAGCGTTGTCGGGTCGACGCGCTCCGCGCTCTGGACCGAGGCGAACAGGTCGTCGAACTCGGCGACCCGGACCGGCTGCTCGACGGTCGGCAGCGTGCAGGAAGCCGGAACCCAGTCCAGGCCGGCAGCGGAGGTGTCTGAGGTGCACATACTTAGAAGGTAAACCTGTACCCCAGTACCGGATGCAAGCCCGGATTCAGACGCCGATCAGGAAGAGCACTCCGGCGACGACGAGGCCGACCTCCACCAGTACGACGAAGACGCGGTCGGTGATCCGGTTCATGAGCTTCTTGCCGACCCAGGCGCCGGCGAGGGTGGCGGGCGTGAGTGCGGCGCCGTAGATGAGCACCGTGCGGGTGAGGAGATCGCCGGCGCCGTACGCCGCGATCTTCGACAGATGCATCGTGAGGGCACTCGCAGCCTCGGTGCCGATGTAGGCAGCTCGAGTCAGACCGCACGCGAGGAAGAACGGCGCCGTCAGCGGACCGACTGAACCGAGCAACGCCGAGCCGAGCCCTGACGCCGCACCGACGCCGACGAAGGTGTGATCGGACGGCTTGCGCGGTCGGCGGTTCAGCCGCCGCCAGACGACCACGCCGATCAGAAAGACGCCGAGCAGCCGTTTGAGCGGACTGAGTGGCGCATGGGCCAGCAGCAATCCCCCGGCAACGGCAAACGGTACGGCGCCTGCTGCGAACCAGCCGATCAACGGCCACTGAAGCTCGCGGCGGTTGAACCAGACCCTGGATGCATTGCTGGACAGCTGAGTGAGAGTAAGCATCGGTACGGCGACCCGCAGCCCGAACAACGCGGTGAACACCGGCAGCAGCAGTACGCCGCCACCGAACCCCGCCACCGCTGACACCACAGCCAGCGTGAACGCGGCAGCCGAGGCGGCAAGCAGGATGGCGAGCTCGTGAATCACCGCCCCAGCTTGGCAGCCGCGAAGGCCGTCCTGTCGCATGCGCTCTCTGTGGACGAGGTGTTCGGTACGACGGGCGGCGACCTCAGGCGTCGATGGTCGAACTCCGCAACAAAGTGAACGGGCCCGTGCTCGGATTGTTCATCCCTCCAGCCTCGTCGCGCTGATTCAGGGAGACAGTCTGGGATTCACAACCGCAGACATATCCCCCGTTCTTCGAGCTCCCGCGCTCGTACGCCGTACTGGACTACACGCGAAGCGCCCTGGATCTGCTCGCGATGGCCGCATTCATCCCACTGATCTTCCTGGGGCGGTCCAACCGATATTTCACCGCCCGGCGCCCACCTGCCTGAGGGCGATGGGCGCGGGACCGCAGCAACCACCGGCGGCTTCGTCGCTGGACGAGCTGTCGGTGAGGTTCGACGAACACACACCTGTCTCCGGCAGGTCGAGCTGTACGTCGCGGGCCGCGGCCCAGTCACCAGCCAGGGCTGCGACCACGGAACGAGCTTGCTCGTAGCCGGTCGCCAGCAGGAACGTCGGCGCACGGCCGTACGACTTCGCGCCCACGGCGTAGTAGCCCGGTTCGGGGTGCGCGAGCTCGTCGACGCCGTGCGGCGGAACGGTGCCGCAGGAGTGCTGGTTGGGGTCGATCAACGGGGCCAACGCGCGGGTGGATCCGAGGATCGGGTCGAGGTCGAGGCGTAGTTCGCCGACGATGTCGTGGTCGGGGCGGAAGCCGGTCGAGTTCACGACCGTGTCGGCGACTACGCGTCGCTCACCGGCGATCAGTTCGACGCGACCGTCGCCGGTCTGCTCGACGGCTTCGATCCGGAAACTGCTGACGAGCTCGACCCGCCCGGTCCGGACGAGGTTCTGCAGGCGGGATCCGAGTGCTCCGCGGGCGGGCAACTCGTCGGCCTCGCCGCCGCCGTACGTGCGTGCTTGGTCGGAGCCCCGGACCACCCACACGATCTCGGTGCCGGGCACCTGCTCGGCCAGGTCGCCGAGGTCCAGCAGCGTTGTCGCAGCCGAGTGGCCGGCGCCGACGACCGCCGTACGACGTCCTGCGAATCGCTCGCGGTCACGACCCAGTACGTCGGGCAGCGCGCGGGCGATGTGAGCCGCAGCGACGGCTTCGCCACGGGCCGGGATGCCTGAGCCGCCGAGCTCGTTGGGGCGCCGCCAGGTACCGGCCGCGTCGACCACCGCCGCGGCGAGCAGTTCGGAACCGTCGGCCAGGCGGATGAGGAATGGCGCGTCTTCGCGGCCCGCCGTACGGAGTCGATCGAACCCGACCCGGGTCACCGCCTGCACCGGCGAGTTGTAGCGGATCTTGTCGCTCAGCTGCGGGGTCTTGGCCAGCGGTACGAGGTAGGCGTCGATCAGGTCGCCGCCGGTCGGCAGCTTGCCGGGGTCGGGTTCGGACCAACCGCCGGCCTGCTGCAGGAGCCTCCGAGCGGCGCTGTCGATGTCGTAGCGCCACGGGCTGAACAGCTTCACATGCCGCCATTCGTCGATCGCGGCGGCGACGCTCGGGCCGGACTCGAGGACGATGAAGTCGAGGCCGCGTTCGGCCAGATGCGCGGCTGCAGCCAGGCCGATCGGGCCCGCACCGATGACCACGACCGGCAGGTCGGAAGCACTGACGCTCATGGTGTTTCTCCCAGCTGCACTAAGTTGATATTCATCTAAACAGCGATCCCCACCTTGCATCTTGATTAGATGGAAGTCAAGATAGACGTATGTCTAAACAAGCCGCCGGTTGCTGCACCCCCATCTCGGTCGCGGCTCTCGACGAGGCCACGGCGACCGAAGGCGCGGCGGTCTTCAAGGCCCTGTCGGACCCGATCCGCCTGCGGCTGATGTCGATCATCGCCTCGGCCGGCGCGGAGGTCTGCGTCTGCGACATCACCCCGCACTTCAACGTGTCGGGCCCGACGATCTCCCACCACCTGCGGGTGCTGCGCGAGGCCGGACTTGTCGACTGCGAGCGCCGCGGCACGTGGGTCTACTACTGGCCCCTGCCGGACCGCCAGCAGTGGCTCTCCTCACTGCTCTCCGTGCCCGCGCCGACCCACTGAGGGACACGGTCATGCCCGAGGTCTTGTTCGTCTGCATCCACAACGCAGGTCGCTCCCAGATGGCCGCAGCACTTCTCGATCACCACGCTGCCGGGCGAGTCGTCGTACGGTCGGCCGGGTCGCAGCCTGCCGACCAGCTCAACCCAGCGGTCGTCGAAGCGATGGCGGAGCTCGGTCTCGACATCTCCAAAGAGTTTCCCAAACCGCTGACCGACGACGCGATCAAGGCGTCGGATGTCGTCATCACCATGGGCTGCGGCGACGAGTGCCCCTACTACCCCGGCAAGCGCTACCTCGACTGGAAACTCGACGACCCCGCCGGCCAGGACCTAGACGCCGTACGACCGATCCGCGACGACATCAACACGCGCGTCCAAGCCCTCCTCGCCGAACTCCTCGCTGCCGGCCCCGTACAGAAGGACTGTTAGAGGGTGGCGCTTAGAGCCGCGCTGCCGGCGGTTTTACGCCTGCCGATCTGCTGAGCATGTGACCCATCACCTGTCCTTCTGTACGCATCGCCTCGGCCGATTGAAGCCGTGGCCAAGCCGATCTCGGAAGCTGACGGCCGGGTGCATCTGGGAAGCCCTCGGCGGCCGAAGAAGTACGGCAAGGAGACTGAGGGGAATTCGCTAGAGTGAGCGCCGTGACCAGCATGGAGGCCGACGCACCGTCGTCGGCCGAGATCTCCAAGGGCTTCGCGGAAGGCCGGCCGGAGAGCCTTGCGGACGCCTATCAGCGCTGGTCCACTTTGGTTTACACGCTCGCGTTTCGTGCGCTCGGCAATCGCGCGGACGCCGAGGACGTCACGCAGCAGGTGTTCGTGTCGGCCTGGCGGGGCCGGGCGAACTTCGATCCGGACAGCGGCCAGCTCGGCGCGTGGATCACCGGGATCACCCGGCACCGGATCGCGGACCGGCTGACCGCGCGGAGCCGCGACGTGCGCGACTCCGAAGCCGCGGCCCGGCTCGCCGAGCAGAGACCTTCGGCGCAGGTGGTGGACGACCTCACGGTCGATCGGGTGGTGATCGCCGACGAGCTCAACCGGATCGACGACCCCCGCCGTACCATCCTGAAGCTCGCTTTCTACGAAGACCGTACGCACCCACAGATCGCCGAGCAGCTGGATCTTCCGCTCGGAACCGTCAAGAGCCACATCCGGCGTGGCCTCCTGCATCTGCGGGACCGACTGAAGGAGGTGACCGGTGACGACACATCTCGATGACGAACTGCTAGCGCAATGGGCGATGGGAGACGGTGGCCCGGACGGGCCCGCCACCGATCACCTGCGGTCCTGCGATCAGTGCACCACCACGCTGGCCGAGCTGCGCCAGATCTTGGCCACCGCTCACGACCTGCCGGAGCTCGAGTCACCTCCGCCGGGGCTGTGGGGCCGGATCACCGATGAGTTGAGTCTCGACCCGGAAAGGGCAGCGGCGCCAGTGACGCGGCTCCGTACGGCGCGCAGCTTCCGCGGCCGCACTCTCGCCGTGGCGGCGACCATCGCTGCTGTGATCGGCGCTGGTGCCGGAATCGGCGGGACGCTGCTGCTCCGCGAGGACGAGAAGCCTGCCCCGGTCGAGGTCGCCATCAAGCTCGCCCCGCTCGAGGGCAAGGCCGGAGCCGGTACGGCGGACCTCGTCAAAGCGCCCGCCGGCGGCAAACTGAAGGTCGCCGCCTCGGGTCTGTCCGCGAGCCAAGGCTTCTACGAGGTCTGGCTGATCAACATCGACGGCAAGCGGATGGTGTCGCTCGGCGTCCTCGATCCGAGCACCGGCGGAACGTTCCAGATCCCCGGCCAGATCACCGCCCAGGGCTACCGCATCGTCGACATCTCGCTGGAGCCCGACGACGGCAACCCCGAGCACTCCCACGACAGCATCATCCGGGGCACCCTCCCGGCGTAGGCCGTTAAGCCTTGCCCAGCAGGTGCCGCAGGGCGCCCTCGAGATCCGGGTAGCGGAAGGTGTGGCCGAGCTCTTCCAGCCGTGCGGGGACGACTCGTTGGGAAGCCTCGGCGAGCTCGCGCGCGCCTTCGGCTCCGAGGATGAGCTGCGGTCCGAACGACGGGACCGGGACAAGCGCAGGTCGATGCAGGACCCGGGCAAGCGTGGCCGCGTACTCGCGGTTGCGCACAGGCGACGGGGCGACCGCGTTGACCGGGCCAGAAAGGTTCGGGTCGTACAAGGCGCGGTGGTAGATGTCGAGCAGATCGTCGATGCCGATCCAGGCTTGCCACTGATCGCCTGATCCGAGCCGACCGCCGAGACCGGCGGCGAACAAGGGGAATTGAACCTTCAGGACACCACCGGCGGGCGTCTGCACCAGACCGGTCCGAACCCTGACCACACGCAGGCCGCCCGCGCTCGCAGGCTCACTCGCCTGCTCCCAGTCGTCGACCAGGTTGGCCAAGAACCCAGAGCCACGCTCGCTCTCCTCGGTCAGTACGTCGTCATGCCGATCAGAGCCGTAGTAGCCGATGGCGGAGGCGCTCACGAAGACCGACGGACCGCCGTCCGTGGCAGCCGCAAGCGAGGCCAGCGCTCGCGTCGGGCCAATCCGGGACTCACGGAGGCCGCGTTTGTGCGCCGCGGTGAACCGGCCTGCGATCGAGGCGCCGGCCAGATGGATCACTGCATCGACACCTTCCAGCAGCGCCGGGGCAGGATTCGCCGGATCCCACTGGCGCTCGTCCGGATTCGTCGCAGGCCGCCGTACCAGCTTGATGACGGTGTGGCCGACCGTGCTCAGCAAGGCGGTGAGCGCGGTGCCGATCGTGCCGTGCGCGCCGGTGACCGCGACCGTCAGCGGACGCATCCCGGCCGCTACCGCTCGCTGCCGCGCAGCCAGATCATCAGCCAGTTGGCGATGCCGATACTCAAGCATCGAGCGCAGCAGGAAGCCGGGCACGTTGCTGTCGATCTCGTCCGAAATCCTGGTGGCGGAGTCGCCCTCCGCCGCGAAGCTGTGCGTGTGCCGCCACTTCACGACGTTCCGCACCAGCGGCGTGTCCAGCTCGTCGACGAACCGCTCCGGCACCACGGCAGAGCTGTGCCGAGCGATCCAGTCGAAGCCCAGCGGGAAGCCAAGCACCGCAACCCCGTCGGACAGGTCGGTGGCCTCCTGCTTGATGGTCACCGGCATCCACGGCGGAGTCAGGCGTACGACGGCGCCCGGCCGCTGGTGCCAGGCGAACACCTCGTCCCGCGGCGCGGCGACCACACTCGAGTGCTTCAACCCCATGCTCGAACCTCCAGGACATCGAAAAGCCTTCAGGGCAACGCATCCGCGGTCACCACCAGGTTGTCACGGTATCCCCCACCCTCTGCATCGTACGGGCCACCGCAGGTGACGACCTGCAGGCGCCGCGGCCCGGCACGGTCGAAGAGGTTGTCCACGGCAAGCTTCTTCTTCGGGATGTCACGGATCTCCGCCACGCGATAGCGCACGACCGGACCGCCGTTCGTGCGCACTTCCACCACGTCACCCCGCTTGAGCTTTCGCAACCGCACGAGCGGGCCGACGCCGTACTCGCGGCTGTCCAGGTGACCTCCCAGGACGACCGAACCAGCACGGTCGCCGGGGCCGGCGCCGTACCGGTACCAGCCGATGGTGCGCGGGTCCGGCGGCAGCGCCATCTGTCCATCCCCAGCCACTCCCATCGCCGCGATCGGGAGATCAAGACCGACAGGGGGTACGACAAGCCGGCTAGGCGTTGGAGCCGGCTTGCCGACCGACGGCAGCTCGGCCGGATGAGCAGTGATGGATGGCGAAACGGGCGCTGCACCCGCAGTCCGAGGTGTGGGGGTCACGCTCGGCCGCGTCGGCGGTGCAGCTGCCCGTTCACCTCCGGAGGTACACCCGGCCAGGAGAACCCCGGAGCTCAGTGCGGCCACCACAAGGGTGACCGCACGCTGTCGATAGCCGATCACGACCGAGCAGGCACCCGAGCCAGGCGAACCGAACCGACGCTCACGACGCCGATCGCCGCGAGAGCAGCGAGGCCCCAGGCCCAGACCGGAACCGAGCCGCTCTGCGCCGCCTGGCCACCGGTACCACCAGGAATGCCGGACGGGTTGTGGTGCAGCCCGCTCAGCGTCTGGACGGCGAGCTTGAGGTTCTTGTCGCCGGCGCTCCCCCACGCGTACACGATCGTGTTGGCGCCTTCCTTGACGTTGACATCCGCCGGGCCGATCGCCACGGTCTTGGTCCCGGCCAGCACCACATCAGCCTTCACCGTTCCCGCCGGGAGGTCCGCCTTGACCTCCTTGGGGTTCGTCAGTCCCTTGAAGACCGGCGTACCACCAGCCCGTACGTCGACCGCGGGCGCGGCCGCGTCGTGCCGGACCGTCAACCGTCCCTTGCCCGCGGCAACCTTCGAGACATCGTTCACGTACGGCGTCAGGACCGGCTTGCCGGCCGCGTCGAGATGGGCGACGACGGTGATGTTGGCCCCACCGGGAACCTTGACGCCGTCGGCCTCGATCACGGCCTTGCCCTTGGCCCCGGCGCCGGCCGCGGTGACCTTCAAGTCATAGCTCCCCTCGGGCAGCTTGACCGGGTCCGTGAGGGTGCCTGGCTTGAAATTCGTCAGCAGTGCTTTGCCGTTGACGTACACGTCGACGGTGGCCCCGGGGACGGCGTGCAGGACCGCGACGGTCGCGTTCGCAGCCGGCCGGGCCTGGGCACTCACCGCCGTCGCTGCCGGCACTCCCGCGAGCAGCAGCGCCGAAGCCGTCAGAGCGGTGACACGACGTACAGACATGAATCCTCCTAGAAGCAGGCTTTGACCCCACTTCCGCCCCTCGGCGGCCCGCGGATGCACGCGATCTGTATAACTTTTGCCTAATTTTGCTCAGCTGGTTTGAGAGGCCCCGGCAGCGGTCACCGGGAGGGCTGAAACCGAGTGAAGGAGTGAGCACGATGAGCAACGTGACCGAATCGGTCGACGTCCAGGTTCCGCTGCGCACGGTGTACAACCAGTGGACGCAGTTCGAGTCGTTTCCGCAGTTCATGGACGGGGTCGACGAGATTCGCCAGCTCGACGAGACGCACACGCACTGGGTGACGTCGATCGGCGGCGTGAAGCGTGAGTTCGACGCCACCATCACCGAGCAGCACGCGGACGAGCGCGTCGCCTGGACCACCGAGTCCGGTGCCAAGCATGCGGGTGTGATCACCTTTCACCGGCTCAACGACACCGAGACGCGAGTGACCGCCCAGATGGACATCGACCCGGACGGCCTCGCGGAGACGGTGGCTGACAAGACCGGTGTGATCGCGCGGAAGGTGAAGGGCGACATGGCGCGGTTCAAGGAGTTCATCGAGGCCCGCGGCCGGGAGACCGGCGAGTGGCGCGGCGACGTCGACGCAGGGTCCTGACCTCCCGTGTACACGGGATACCTGGCCAGCCTCGCCGCTCTGCCGCGCGCGGACGGTGACGGTGACCCGAGCGACTGGAGCGGCGCACCGTGGATCATCGTCATGGTGGTCGTTGTCGCGGTGGTCGTCGTCGGCGGAGTGATCGCAGCCCGCTACCGCAGTCACCGCGAACGCTGACCTAAACGAGTGGCTCCTGGAGTTCCGTCACCCAGAGGTCGGGGTCGTCGGGGCAGTCGAGGTACAGCTCGCGGGCGGGTTCGGCGGGGTGATAGCCGTTCTGGTCGATCCAGCGGGCCAGCGCCTGCCAGGCGGGCAGCACCTGATCGATCGGGCCGTGATGAACAAGCGTTGCCGCCTGGACGGCCGGCAGATCGTAGACGTCCAGTCCGTTGCGGTTGCCCTCGGCATCTACCGCGGCGGGCACGGTGGCCCGGAGGACGACCTGCTCCTCGGTCCCGCTGCCCGTTCGCTGGTAGAGGCAAGTGAGGCGGCCCGCCGGGTGAACGCCGTCGGCTCCGGCGAGGCGGCTGCCCAACTCGGCGCACAGCGGCCGGATGACCGGGCTGATGTCATCGGGAACAAAGCTGGCCGCGGTCGCGGTGAGTCCGACGAGTCTGATCGCCGGAAGCTCCTTGATCACAACGGCCGGCGCCGGATCGGAACTGTCGAGGCTGTGCAGGCGCGCCTCGACCTGGCGGAGCCGGGCGGTACTGTCGGCCAGTGCCTGCTCGAGTTCGGCGCGACGCAAGGTCAGCATCGCGCGGAGCTCGACCGGCGAGATGCCGTCGGCGATCATCGTCGCGACCTGTTCGAGCGAGAAGCCGAGGTCTTTCAGCGCGACGATCTGGTTGAGATCGGCGAACTGGCTTGCCTCGTAGCTGCGGTAGCCGGTCACCGGATCGACGGCTGCGGGCCGGAGCAGTCCGATGCCGTCGTAGTGTCGCAGCATCCGCACCGATACCCGCCCGTGCCGCGCGAAATCGCCGATCGACAGCACCCTGTACTCCCTTCCCTGAAGCCTCTAGTCAAGCAGTTCGGCGAACGTGATGGCTGTGTCGTCCTCGTGCCACGGGCCGATCACCTGCGCTCCCACCGGCAGTCCCGCCCGCGTCACGCCGGCCGGCATGCTGAGGGCCGGCAGCCCCGTCAGCGTGGCGTGCGCGATCCAGAACACCTGAGCGTCGTACCGCTGCTCGCCGTACGACGTCGTGATCGTCCGCTGGTCGAAGGGACGATCATCGTGCGGAAACGCGGTCGTGAAACTGGTCGGGCACAGGAACACGTCGATGTCGTCGAAGTACCGCTGCCAGGTGGCACGCAGTTCCACCCGGCGGCGCTCGTGGGCGAGCACCTCGCCGAAATCGCCGCTCTCCGTCGAGTCGCCGAACGCGGCCATCGTCGTACCCACCTGGATTCCGAACGCCTCCGCCTGCTCGACCGGATCGACTCCGGCCGGCCACCCGTCCACGATGGTGGCGCCGCTCGCCGCGATCCGATCTACCAGGCCGGACAACACTTCGCCGACCTCCGCGGAGACCCGCGCCGCCGGGTGATCGAGCACCACGCCGACCCGGTAGTCGGCCAGTCGGCGATGCCGCGGCGGACGCAGCTGCCACGAGTACGCCGACGGTACGGCGGGCCCGCCGGTGACGCGGAGTGCGGTGCGGAGGTCGGCCGCCGAGGTCGCCAGCGGACCGACGTTGGACATTGACGGGAACTCGAGCTCGAGCAAAGGCTCACCAGGCGGCTGCAACCCACGCAACGGCACCACGCCGGCGGTCGGTTTCAGGCCATACACCCCGCAGTAAGCAGCCGGAAGCCGGATCGACCCGACCAGGTCCGAGCCGTACTCGAGGTAGGTCAGCCCGGCCGCCAGCGCCGCCGCGCTCCCGCCACTCGAACCGCCCGGTACCAGGCTCGGATCGATCGGATTGCTGGTCCGGCCGTAGACCTCGTTCACGGTCTGCCCGAAGTCGGCGAGCATCGCGTGCACGTTCGTCTTGCCGACGATGATCGCCCCCGCCGCCGTGAGCCGGTCCGCCACGGTCGCGTCCCAGTCCAGCACCGCGTCGGCGAACATCCGGTTGCCCCAGGTGCTGTGCATCCCCGCTACAGCGAAGGCCTCCTTGATCGTCATCGGTACGCCGTGCAGTGGTCCCGTCTCGCGCCCAGCGGCGACCAGCTCGTCGGCCACGGCCGCCGCGCGGACGGCGTACTCCGGCCGGGTCTCGACGACCGCGTTGACCGTCGTGTCGGCGGCGATTCGCTCCAGCAGTTGCTCGGTGACCTCGCGCGACGAGACCTGGCCTGACCTGATCTCGGCGGCAAGTTTCGTGGCTGTCTGTGTCATGCCGGCAGAAGTACGCCCTGACACAGTGTCAGAGTCAATCGCGCGGGTCACCCGGGGTGATGAGGCCGGTTTCATAGGCGAGGACCACGGCTTGGGCTCGGTCGCGGAGGGTGAGTTTGGCGAAGATGCGAGCGGCGTGGGTCTTCACGGTGGCTTCGCTGAGGGTGAGGTGGGTGGCGATCTCGGCGTTGGAGCGGCCTTGGCCCATCAGGGTGAGGACTTCGAGCTCGCGCGGGGTGAGGACGTCCAGGTCGCGGTGCAGGGCGGGCGCCGGCGTGGCGAAGCGTTCGACGAGACGGCGGGTGATCGACGGCGACAGCAAGGCGTCGCCGGTGGCTACCAGGCTGACGGCGGCGGCCAGGTGTTCGGGGGTCACGTCCTTGAGCAGGAAGCCGCTGGCGCCGGCGGCGAGGGCGGCGTACACGTAGCGGTCGACGTCGAAGGTCGTGAGGATGAGGATGCGGCAATCGGTAGGAGTGGCGAGGATGCGGCGGGTCGCTTCCAGGCCGTCCATGGTGGGCATGCGGATGTCCATCAGGACGACGTCCGGCCGCAACCGTCGTACGGCGTCGACTGCTTCGGCGCCGTCCGCGGCCTCGCCGACGACCTCGATCCCGCGAGCGGTCAGGATCATTCGGAAGCCGGTACGCACCAGCGCCTGATCGTCGGCGATCACCACTCGTGTCGTCACGGGCGTTCCAGCGGCAGCTTCGCGCGTACCCGGAAGCCACCACCGAGGCGGCGACGCGCATCGAGGTCACCGCCGTAGACAGCCACTCGCTGCTTCAGACCAAGCAGTCCCCGGCCGTCGCCACTGGCAGCCGACGAGGCGCGGGCCCCACCACGAAGGACACTCGGACCGGTGTTGAGGATCTCCACTCGAAGAGCGTGGTCGCTGTAGCGCACCGACACCTCAGCCTTCACGCCGTCGCCGTGCTTCAGGGCGTTGGTCAGCGCCTCCTGGATGATCCGGTACGCCGTCACGTCGGCACCCGTCGGCAGTGGCCGCGGCTCCCCCGAGATCCGTACGTCGACCGGCAGCCCCGCGAAGGCGATCCGGTCGATCAGCGCGCTGAGGCGTGTCAGGCTCGGCTGCGGCGACAGTGAATCAGGCTCTTCGAACCCATCGGCCTTCGGCGCGAGCAAACCCAGCAGATGCCGCAGCTCGGACATGGTGTCCCGACCGGCAGCTTCCACGGCGAGCAAAGCCGCCTCTGCCTGGGAGGGTTCGGTAGCGAGCACCTGCCGGGCCGCACCGGCCTGGATGACCATCACGCTGACGTTGTGACTCACGATGTCGTGCAGGTCGTGCGCGATCCGGGCGCGCTCGGCATCCACCGCGTTCTGCGCTGCGGCCTCGCGCTCACGCTCCAGCAACCAGCCACGCTCTTCCAACGCGCGGCGGTGCGCACGCCGCGCCCGAACGAGCGCGAACGCGAGCAGGGCGGCCACCACAGCCAGTGTCGCGGCGAGCAGCCAGACGATGATCACGTGACCACTGTCCCAAAGCCGGTGCCGAATGCACATCATCCTCCGGGCGCACGCCGTACATCTGCAGGATGAGGGGCCGCGGACGTTACACCCGCAGGGTGACGTCAGCGGCGGACGCCCGGCCCTAGCGTGAGCAGCATGACAGACGAGGCAGGCAGCGGACAGGCGGTCGTGCGGCTCACCGCCGTACGCAAGGAGTACGGCGAATCGGTCGCGCTCGACGAGGTGTCACTGGAGATCCACGCCGGTGAGGCCGTCGCAGTGATGGGACCGTCCGGCAGTGGCAAGTCGACGCTGCTCAGCATGGTGGCCGGACTGGAC
Organism: Kribbella sp. NPDC005582; assembly: GCF_040605415.1. Classification (NCBI taxonomy): domain Bacteria; kingdom Bacillati; phylum Actinomycetota; class Actinomycetes; order Propionibacteriales; family Kribbellaceae; genus Kribbella; species Kribbella sp. NPDC005582. The sequence goes on along the minus strand of NZ_JBEXCU010000002.1, from coordinate 673,943 downwards.
CGGCCGACCTCAGGCACCGTAGTTGTGCACGGCGACGACCTGGGCGCACTGGACGAGAAGGGGCTGGCCCTGTTCCGCCGCCGGCGCATCGGGATGATCTTCCAGTTCTTCAACCTGCTGGACGACCTCTCCGCCCTGGACAACGTCGCACTCGCCGCACAGCTCACCGGTACGGCGGCCAGTCACGCCCGCAAGCGTGCACTCGAACTGTTCGAGGAGCTGGGCATCGCCGGACGCCGCAACGTCTACCCGTCTCAACTGAGTGGTGGCGAGCGGCAACGAGTCGCCGTCGCGCGCGCTCTGATGAACCGCCCGGCACTCTTGCTCGCTGACGAGCCGACCGGCGCGCTGGACACCCGAGCCGGCGAGCAAGTGATGGACCTCCTGCTCGACCTCAACCAGATCGGCCAGACGCTCCTCCTGGTGACGCATGACCAGCAACTGGCGACCCGCTGCGCCAGCCGAGTCATCGACTTCGTCGACGGTCAGGTCGCCAACGAACGCATGCTGGAGCGTACGCCGTGACCGCCGTCTGGCCAGTCGCCCGAGCAGCCGTACGGCGGCGCCGCGTTCAGACCGTGGTCATCGGCGTAGTGGTCCTGCTGTCGACGTCGATGATCGTGGTCGCCTTGGGATTGCTGGCGGCATCGAGTGGTCCGTTCAACCGCGCGTACGCCAAGCAAAGCGGTGCACAGCTGACCGCGTCGTACGACCGCACCAAGGTCACGGACGCTCAGCTCACCGAGGCGGCGCGGAGTGCGGCCGCTTCCGCCGGACCGTTCGCGCAGGTCGCTCTCGAGGGTGCTCAGGACTCACTGGTCACCGTGGGGCGCGCAGACCCGGGTGGAGCGGTCGACCGGCTCAACGTGTGGAAGGGGCGCTGGGCCAACGCGACCGGCGAGATCGTGCTCAACCGCAACCCAACCTCGTCAGACGGTCGTGGTGCGCCGCAGCTGAACGAGACGATGAGCCTTGGCGGGCGGACGTTCACCATCGTCGGTTTCGCGTACAGCGTGAGTCACTCGGCTGGTGCGTGGGTCACGCCGGAGCAGATGAGCGCGCTGAAGCCGACGTCGACCCAGATGCTCTACCGATTCGCGCAGGCTGCCACGAACGAGGAGCTGACGGCCGGCCAGCAGGCGGTGACGGCCGGGCTGCCGTCCGGTGCACTCCTCGGAACGCAGTCCTACTTGGCACTGCGGGCCCAGGCCGCCGCTGAGCCGAACACGTTTGTGCCCTTCTTGATGGCGTTCGGGTGGCTGGGGCTCGCCGTCGCCGTACTGATCGTGGCCAACGTCGTGAGTGGCGCTGTGGTCGCAGGGTTCAAGCACATCGGGGTGCTGAAGTCCTTGGGATTCACGCCGACGCAGGTGTTGACCGTCTACCTGGGAATGGTGTCGATCCCGGCCGTGATCGGGTGTGCCATCGGTGTTGTCCTAGGCAACGTGTTGGCCACCTCCTTGCTGACAAGGGCTTTCGAGAACTACGGCGCGGGCGGGGTCGGCGTACCGATCTGGGTGGACGTCGCGACACTGCTCGGCGTACCGGCGCTGGTGGCACTGTCTGCGTTGCTGCCGGCTCTGCGGGCGCGGAGTCTGTCGGCGGCTCAGGCGATCAGCGCGGGCAGCGCCCCGCGGGCCGGACGTGGGCTGCGAGCACAGCGCTGGCTCAGTGGCAGTCGTCTGCCACGGCCGCTCAGTCTGGGGCTGGGGCTGCCGTTCGCACGGCCAGGCCGTACGGCGTTGACGCTGGCGGCCGTCGTACTCGGGGTACTGAGTGTGACGCTGGCCGTCGGCCTGGGGAAGTCGTTGACGACGTACCAGACCGCGGCGAGCCGGGCTGGTGCGGTCGACCTGGCGATCTTCGCCGGCCCCAGCGAGCCCGGGGCTCAGCCTGGCCCGAACGGCCCGGTCCCCAACGGCCCGGTTCCGAACGGTCCTGGAGAGCCGTCCGGCGCGAAGCTGACTGACGCGGAGGACGAGGCGCTGCTGCGATCCACCCCCGGCGTGACCTCGGTGGCCGCTCTCGCCGACCTGCCGATGCAACTGGCGGGCGCGCAGACCGACGTACGGGTGTCGTTTTACCGCGGCGACTTCCAGCAGGTGGGCTACCGGCTGCTGGGCGGTCGCTGGTTCGACGGCCCGGGGCAGGTTGTCGTTTCGGAACGCTTTTTGCGGCAGCGCGGACTGGCAGTCGGCGACACGATTACCTTGCAGTCGCACGGAAAGAGTGTGCGGGCACAAATCGTCGGCAAGGCGATGTACAACTCGGGTGACGAGGTGCTGTCGAACTGGGCGACGCTCGGGCTGATTGCACCGGCCGCGCGGGCCAGCATCTACGAGATCAATGTGAAGCCCGGCACGAACCTCGACGCCGTCGTCAAGGCGATCCAGGCGAAGGACTCCGGTCTGATCGAAGGCGACGGGCAGGACGCCGGGACGTTCGTCGCGGTTGTGCTGGCCACGGTCGTTCTGCTCACGCTGATGCTGGGCACGGTCGCCGCGCTCGGTGTCTTCAACACCGTCGTCCTCAACACCCGCGAACGTCGCCGCGACCTCGGCATGCTCAAGTCGATCGGCATGACTCCAGGACAGGTCGTGGTGATGGTCGTGACGTCCATGACCGCGCTGGGTGCACTCGGCAGCCTGCTCGGGATCCCGCTCGGAATCCTCGCGCATCGCCTGGTGGTACCGGCGATGGCGAACGGAGCTCAGATCGATCTGCCGGACTTCATGCTCGACGTCTTCCCGGCCGGGCTCCTCGCGCTGCTCGTCCTCGCAGGCGTGCTGATCGCCGCCGCCGGCGCCTACGTCCCGGCCCGCTCAGCCGCCCGTACGACGATCGCCCAGGTCCTCCACAACGAGTAGCAGGCTGCAACGTCGTGACCGGACTGTGCTGTTAGTACGGCGAGAATCGGGGCACTGAGCCCCAATGCGACGGAGCTCATTTGTACTGCTGGCGGTCCTGCTGGTGGTGGCCGCCGGCGTGGCGCGGCCGGTCGCGGGGTGGTTCGGATCGGGCGGGCAGGCCACGGTGACGGCGTTGGCGCAGGCGACGCCGACGCCGAGCCTGGGCTCGACGCCGCAGACCGTGGCCGACCTGCCGAACGACAACGACGGTGATGCCGCCGACTACGACCAGGTAGCGCTGGTGGTCATCTCGTTCCTGTTCCTGGGGTTCGTCGTCGCCGCTTCGCTCGGCTTCTATCTGTGGCGCCGTAGCCGCCAGGCCAAGGTGGCCCGGCAGACACGGCATCAGGAGTAGTCAGTCGGCCTGGTCACGCAGGTGTTCGGCGCGACCTTGGTTCTCGCCGGCGTCCAGCAGGTTGTCCTCCGGCGCCCGGTTCGCGTCGTACTCCGTGAGCGCGATCTCGGGATGGTGTATGTCGAAAGCCGGGCTCTCGGAGCGGATCCGCGGCAGTTCAACGAAGTTGTGCCGTGGTGGCGGTGAACTAGTTGCCCACTCCAACGATCGGCCCCAGCCCCACGGGTCGTCGACCTTGACCAGCGGTGCCTTGCGGGACTTGTACACGTTGTAGAGGAAGGGCAGCGTGGAGATGCCCAAGACGAAGGCGCCGACCGACGACACCTGGTGCAGGACAGTGAAGCCCTCGTTCGCCCCGTACGTCGCGTAGCGCCGCGGCATGCCCTCGACACCCAGCCAGTGCTGCACCAGGAACGTCGTGTGGAAGCCGAAGAACAGCAGCCAGAAGTGCAGTTTGCCGAGCCGCTCGTCGAGCATCCGGCCGGTCATCTTCGGCCACCAGAAGTAGAACCCGGCGAACATCGCGAACACCACCGTCCCGAAGACGACGTAGTGGAAATGCGCGACCACGAAGTAGGAATCACTCAGCTGGTAGTCCATCCCGGGTGACGCGAGGATCACACCGGTCAGCCCGCCGAACAGGAACGTGACCAGGAAGCCGACCGACCAGAGCATCGGGGTCTCGAACGACAGCGAGCCGCCCCACATCGTGCCGATCCAGTTGAAGAACTTCACCCCGGTCGGTACGGCGATGATGAACGTCATCAGGGAGAAGAACGGCTGACTGACCGCGCCGGTGACGAACATGTGATGCGCCCAGACCGCGATCGAGTACAGCGCGATCATCAGCGTCGCGCCGACCAGACCGACGTACCCGAAGATGGGCTTGCGGCTGAAGACCGGGAGGATCTCGGTGATGATGCCGAAGAACGGCAGCGCGATGATGTAGACCTCGGGATGGCCGAAGAACCAGAACAGGTGCTGCCACAACAACGGGCCGCCGTTCGCGGCGTCGAAGACGTGGGCGCCCAGTGTTCGGTCGGCCTCCAGCATCAGCAGTGCGCCGGCGAGGATCGGGAACGCGATCAGCACCAGGATCGACGTCACCAGGATGTTCCAGGTGAAGATCGGCATCCGGAACATCGTCATCCCCGGAGCGCGCATGGTGATGACCGTGGTGACGAAGTTGACCGCGCCGAGGATCGTGCCCAGACCGGCCATCCACAGCCCCATGATCCACAGGTCGGCGCCAACGCCCGGCGAGCGGGTGGCGTCCGACAACGGCGTGTACGCCGTCCAGCCGAACGACGGTCCGCCCCGCGGCGACAGGAACCCGGACAAAGCGATCAGCCCGCCGAACAGGAACAGCCAGTAGCTGAACATGTTGAGCCGCGGGAACGCGACGTCGGGGGCGCCGATCTGGACCGGCATGATCACGTTCGCGAAGCCGACGAACAGCGGTGTTGCGAACAGCAACAACATGATCGTGCCATGCATCGTGAACAGCTGGTTGTAGACCTCTTCGTTGACGATCTGCAGACCCGGCTGAGCGAGCTCGGCGCGGATCAGCAGCGCCATCACGCCGGCGATCAGGAAGAAGACGAACGACGTGATCAGGTAGAGCTGACCGATCACCTTGTGATCCGTCGTGGTCAGAACGGCCACGACCCGGCGCCCGAGTGGACGCCGGGTGGCGGCTGCGACGACCGAGCCCGCGGCCCGTCGATCGATGGTGACCATGGTCGGCCGTTCGGTCAGGCCTGGCTGCGGACGGTGCCGGCGGAGTCCTGGGTCTGTTGCTTGACGTCGTCGGCTGCCGAGCGGGCCTCGTCCTTGACCTCAGCGGCGGCCTGCGCCGCCGACTCCTTGACGTGCTCGACGGCTTCCTGTGCCGGCTCGGCCAGGTTCTCCTTCAGCTCCTGCGCGATCTGACCGGCTTGTTCCTTGACCGGTTCCGCGACGTTGTCCTTCGCGGTCGCGGCCAGCTCGCGTTCCTTGACACTCGGCGGCAGTGCTGCCGAGATCACCCAGCCGGCCGCGAAAGCCACCAGGCCGGCGGCCAGTGGCGCGCCGCGGGTCCGCTCCTTCACCGAGGACGGCGCGGAGGTGACCGCGTCGCCGACCTTGCTACCGGCATCCTGCAGCGACGACCCGACACTGTGCCCGGCGTGCTCGGCAGAGCCCATCACGCTGTGCCGCAGGGACGACAACCGGCTCTTGGCCGCGTCCGTCTGCCGGTGGACGATCTGCCGTGGGCTGACCTTGTCCGCCAGCGCATCGACATCGTCACCGACCTGACGCCTCGTCTGCTCGATGTTGCGTCTCAGGGTTTGCGGGTCTTCAGCCATTGCGCATCCTCCTTCAGGGTCTCCACGGTCTGCTCAGGTTTCGGGTTCACGTCCTTCAGCGCCTTGCGGCCGGACGCGCCCAGGACAGCGGCGATCACGCCCCAGATCACGGCGACGATCAATGCCGCCCAGGCCAGATGCATCGCCTCGCCCAGCGCCCACATCACCGTGAGCGACACGAACAGGGCGAGCATCCAGCCGGCCACCGCGGCGCCGCCGAGCATGCCCGCGCCCTTGCCGGCCTGCTTGGCCTCCGCCTGCAACTCGGCCTTGGCCAGCGCGAGTTCCTGGCGGGTCAGCGTTCCGACGTCGGTCGTGAGTCGCGAGACGATCTCCCCCAGCGAGGCGTCTGCCCCGAGCGAGGCGTCGTTGTACGACGAGCCGGCCGGTACCGCGGCCTGCACCCGGCTGTCACCGGCCGGGGTGTACGGCTCGGTCATCTCAACGCTCCGTCCGCGGACCGAACTCCGGCTCGACCGGTGCCCCCGGATCCAGGTCGGGCATCGTCGGGGTCGGGGTCGGCGGCGGCATCGCCGTACCGGCTGTCGGCAGTCCGTCCGACCGCCCCGGTACGCCGCCCGCCGGCAGGTCGCCGAGGGGTCCCTCAGGCGGCGTGCCGACCGGACCTGTGGACCGGGTTGTGTCGTACGGGTCCGTGCCGGCCGAGCCGGAGCCTGTCGCGGGATAGCTTCCCGGAACATCAGTCCGGGACGGACGGGCGTGAGCGGGCCTTGCCTGCAGTGCGCCGTTGGACGACGCCGGGCTCGACGGCGTCGGGGCGCCCGCGGCCAATGCCCGGGAGGCACGACCGGCGAGGATCCCCGCGACGACGGCACCCGCGAGGAAGCGGCCGGGGCGGCGCCGGGCCATCATCCGGAGGTCTTCGACGACGTCACTGAGCTCACGGCCGTCGAGGAATCCGGCGGCCTGGTCGGACCAGGACGCGCCGTGCCGCGCGGCCTGCGCACCCCAGCCGGAGCCGTGCTCGGCCATCGAGCGCAGTTCGTCGCCGAGCGAGCGAAGTCCGCCTACGACGTTGTCCCGCTGCTGCCCGGCCTGCTGGGTGACCTGGTCACGGGTCTCGCCGAGCAGTTGGCGGGTCTGGTCCCGCACATCCGTGGCGACGACGCCGACCTGCTCCTTGGCAGTTCCCGCAACTTCCCGGGTGGCGTCGACCGTCGTCTCCTGGACGGCACCGGCCTCGGCCCGAACGCTGTCGCTCAACTGACCGCTCCCGGTCGTCGAATTGGTGGTGGAGGTCATCGGTAACTCCCTTCGGTTCGGGCCGTCGGTAACCCACCGCCGACCCAACAAACCTCCGCACTTCACCCCGTACGAACAGTGAGCTTTCGGCTACACTTCGTAGTGGCCGGGTACAAGGACGCTGCCTGGAGCTACTGCAGAAACCTGGGTTGCCCGTGCTCGGACGAGTCCACTGCTTGATTGCCCTCGCACTGATCTCCTTGCTGGCAAGCTGTGCTGACGTCCCCACCGACGTCGCCGCGGACCAGCTCAGCCAGCCGTCGAAGAAACCTTCCCCGACAGCCACCACCCCGTCGCCGAAGCCGAAACCGTTGCCGCAGTTGCCGCGCGGCGGCCGGCGACTACTGCCGGATCACCAACTGGTCGCCTTCGTCGGCGCGCCCGGGTCACCGGCGCTCGGCCCATTGGACAGCAACCTCGATGAGCGTGCCGCCCGCCTCGAGAAGCTGGCCGCGTCGTACCAGGGCGGTCGCAAGACGCTCCCAGTGATGGAGCTGATCGTGGTCACCGCCCAAGGCAGCGCCGGCGGCGACGGCAAGTACCGCTCCCGGATCAACCCCGCGGCGATCGATCGCTACCTGGCCGTGGCACGCAAGCACAAGATGCTGCTCATGCTCGACGTCCAGCCCGGCCAGGCGAAGCCACTCGACGAGGTACGCCTCCTTGAGCCCTGGTTGCGCCAACCGGACGTCGGGCTCGCGGTCGACCCCGAGTGGGAGGTCGGGCGCGGCCAAGTGCCCGGCCGCGTCTTCGGCCGTACGTCGGGAGCGGAGCTGAACGCGATCGGCGCCTACCTGTCGAGCCTGGTAAGCAAGCACCGCCTCCCCGAGAAGCTGTTCGTGTTCCACCAGCTGTCCAAGCCGATCGTGCACAACGAGAAGACCCTCCGCACGCATGCCGGCGTGGTGACGCTCAAGTCCGTCGACGGAATCGGCAACATGGGGCAGAAGGTCGCGACCTATCGCGGTCTGACCAAGACACTTCCCAAGGGTATTCACACGGGCTTCAAGCTCTTCTACCAAGAAGACACCCGGCACGGCGCGCTGATGACACCGCCACAGGTGCTGGCACTCAAGCCGCGGCCCGAGCTGGTGATCTACGAATGAACCCGGTGTCCAGGCGTCAGTTCCTGCAGCTCACCGCCGGAGTAACGGTGAGCGCAGGCCTAGCCGGCTGCGCCGACACTGGTGCTCCCGATCCCGCACCGGTGGTCGCCGACCACGTCGCAGCTCGTACGTCGCCACGCCCACCGGCCCAGCCGACACCGTCCACGCCGGCTGCACCATCCGTCACGGCGACCGCGCCTCCGTTCATGGGAATGGTGCCCGTGCTCATGCACCATCGTCTCGTCGACGGCGAATCCGGCACCTACGACATGACGCCACAGTTCTTCCGCGCCGAGCTGGAGCGGCTGTATCGCGAGAAGTACCACCCGATCCGGACCATCGACCTTGCCCGCGGCAACTTCTCCACAGTGCCGGCCGGCAAGACGCCGGTGGTGCTGACGTTCGACGACAGCAGCCCGCGGCAGTTCGCGGTCGACGCCCGCGGCCGCGTGGATCCCCAGTCCGCGCTGGGCATCATGCTCGACTTCCAGCGCAGGCATCCGGACTTCCCCGCGGTGGCCTCGTTCTACATCAACCAGAACCCCTTCGGCTATCGGGGCGCCGACGTCGCCCGCGCGCTCCGGAAGCTCGAGGAACTCGACTGCGAGATCGGCAACCACACCCTCACGCACCCGAACCTGCGGTCGCTCAGCGACGCCGAGGTCCAGGCCGAGCTCGGCGGGCTGTCCGCGCTGGTCGCGGCCGCCGGGGTGCCGCCACCACGCACACTCGCCCTGCCGCTCGGCGTTCACCCGCGCCGGCGGTCGCTGCTGGCCCAGGGCGGATCCGGACCGACGGCGTACCGGAACGAGGGTGTGCTGCTCGTCGGCGCCAACCCGGCACCCTCGTCGTACCGGAAGGACTTCGATCCGATGGCGATCCCACGGATCCGCTGCAGCTCGCACGCCGGCGGCAAGGGCGCGCTGGAAATGGCCTACTGGCTGGACCGCCTGCGCCGCGACACCTCGCGATAGTTGCAGAGTGCTTATCCCTGATTACTCAGGGTACCGGGCACTCGCAAGGCGGCACACGAGCGAGAAAGGGCAGAGTAATGAAGACAAGCAGACGAATGATCGCGGCAGCGACCATGGTCGTCGCGATGGCTTTCGGTGGAGCCACCGCGGCACACGCGGCACAGGGCGAGGTTGCGTGCGGCTACGACTACAACGCCTGCTGGGCCAAGTGGTACGACTACGGGTTCGTCAAGAACTACATCGTCGGCAAGATCTACTACAGCGGCGGCGGCTACCACTTCTACTGGTGGAACTGACCATCCGTACGACGAGTGCCCGGTCGCAGTCGCGGCCGGGCACTCGCACTCAATTGCAGGCGGTTCCGAAGGCTGCTGGTCTGAACTCCCGGAACCTGGAACCCTGACCTCGCGCGCGATCCGAGTTCCTGCCCCCGCCAGTGCCCATCCGTCCCGAGAGCAAGCGTGCGAACCGCAGACCCGGGTACTGAAAGTTCAAAGCTGCTGCGAACGACGGGACGACGACCGATGGCCGATCTGAATCGGGCCGCCATGCTCGGCCGGCTGACGCGACTGATCGCCGACGACAGTTCCGGCAAACCACTGGAAGGCCGGCTGTGCCAGGCGTACCTGGCGATTCTCGGTGGCGGCGGTGCGGCGATCACCCTGTCCTACAACACCGTTGACCGGATCACACTCTGCACGACCGACGATCTGGCGGCCCGCCTCGAGGACCTTCAGGAGGTCGTCGGTGAAGGCCCCGGTACGGCGGCCTACCAGACCGAGCGCATCACCGTCGCCGACCTGAGTGCCGGGGACGGGCCGTGGCCGCTGTTCACGCAGGCCGCCCGCTCGATCCCCACCGCCGAGACCCTGTACGCCGTACCGATGCGGCCGTGGCCCGACAGTGTGATCGGGGTGCTGAGCATTCATCAGAGCACTCCGGAACTGCCGGATCCCGAGCACGCGCAGTTCCTGGCGAACGCCATCGGCGCCGCACTGGTCAAGATCGCGCCCGACGAGTCCGACCTCGACGGCAGACCGTGGGCAGCCCGCTCGGAGATCCACCAGGCGGCTGGGATGGTGGTGGCCCAGCTCGGAGTGGACCCGGACGACGCGTTCGCGCTGCTCCGGGCGCACGCCTTCGCGCACAACACCACACTGGCAGCGGTCGCGCAGGAGATCATCAGCCGGCGCCTGCATTTCTCCGACGACGACACATCCTGATCGGCCGCGGGCATGGGATCGGGTACCGGCAGGTATGCAATCCACTTCTTCTGATGAAGCCCAGCAGCTCGCGGAGCAGGTCGCGCGCCTGGCGCAGCAACGCGGCGCACGCGTCGCGGTCGCCGAGTCCCTCACCAGCGGAATGATCGCGAACCAATTGGGCGCGGCCCCGGAGGCCAGTTCCTGGTTCGTCGGCGGAGTGGTCGCGTACGCCGCGGACGTGAAGTTCAAGGTGCTCGGAGTCGACCCTGGTCCGGTCGTGACGGCTCACTGCGCCGCACAGATGGCGACGGGCGTCGCGGAGCTCCTGAGCGCAGACCTCGCCGTCGCGGTGACCGGCGTCGGCGGACCTGATCCGGACGAGGGCCACCCGGCCGGCACGGTCTACCTCGCGGTCCGGGCCGGTTCGCGCGAGGCGGTCGGCCACCATCACTTCGACGGCGATCCGACCCAGGTCATCGAGCAGTCGACTGTCGCCGCCCTGCAGCTGCTCCGCACGGCCTTGGAGACTCCGCACTGACGGGGATGGCCGCCACCTCACACCCAGGTTGTCCACGCCTGGGCTTCGACGACCATCCCCGCTCCCCTCACAGTCTTCGACCGGCTCCCACCGTTCCGCCGACCGAAGTGACGGGCTAGGTACCCGCGACGCGACCCTGTATTCGGGTGCGGGGCAACTGATTGGAGGCCCCTGCCCGGGGTACCGAAGACCTCCCGAAACCTGACCCCCGGAGGCTCCGTGACCGAGGTGCCGCTGCCCTCCCTGATCTCCGGTACGGCGCCCGGCACCGTGGGACTCGAGGAAGAACTGCTGCTGGTGGACCGGACCACCGGTCTGCCGGTCGACGCTGCCGCGGATGTGGTGGCCGCGGTCAACGATCCCCGGGTGAAGCCGGAGCTGATGGCTTGCCAGGTCGAGATCGCGACATCGGTACACACCGGCGTACCGAGTGCGATCGAGGAGCTCCGGACCTGCCGCAAGCTGATCGCGGCCGCCTGCGACCCAGGCCTGGCGCCGATCGCCACGCCTGTGCACCCGCAGGCCGGCGAAGTCGTCGCTCTGCGGTCGTCGGATCGAGCCGCCGGCATGATGAACCGCTACCGCGAGATCATCGGCCGCCAACTGGTCTCGTCCCTCCAAGTGCACCTCGCCTTCGGCGATCCGGACTGCACGCTGGCGGTCTACCACGGGCTCCGCAACCTGCTCCCGGAGCTGGCCGCACTCGCGGGCGCGGCGCCCTTCGCGGGCGGGCGCGACACCGGCCTGTGCTCGGTGCGCCCGGTGATCGCCTCCGGCCTGCCCCGCCAGGGCGTCCCGCCAATCATCACCTCCTGGGACCAGTACGCCGACGACCTCGCCTGGGTGATCCGCGGCGGTGCCGTGGCCGACGCGGCGGAGTGGTGGTGGGAGCTGCGTCCCCATCCGCGGTACGGAACTCTCGAACTGCGTGTCCTGGACGTCCAGGCGACGATCGGCCGGACCAGCGCACTGGTCCGGTTCGTCCACGCACTCGGTGCTTGGCTCGCCGACCAGCACCGGTACGGCGAATTGTTGCCGCCGGCCCCGACTTGGCGGATCGCGGAAAACCGCTGGGCCGCCCTGCGAGACGGTGTCCGAGGCAACCTTCTCGACCTGCGGACCGGCGAGGCCAGACCCACCGCCCGCTGTCTGCACGATCTCCTCGACGCCGTCGAGCCGCACGCCGACGGTGCTCTCGACGATGCGCGCGCTCTGATCGAAAATCCACCGGTCGACCACCTCCGCGCCCTCGGGCCCGAGCGGGTCGTCCCTTGGCTTGCGGAGGTGTTCACCCAATGAACCTGCTGACCTTGCCCGGCGTCTTTGCCCCGATCTCCGACTCCTGGCTGCTGGCCGACGCGATCCGGCAGGAAGACCTCGGCCCCGGATCACGAGCACTCGACGTCTGTACCGGCAGCGGCGTGCTCGCTCTGACCGCAGCCAGTTGCGGAGCAGAGACGACTGCCGTCGACGTGTCCCGACGAGCGTTGCTCACGGTCCGTCTCAACGCCATCCGGCACGGCGTCCACGTCCGCACCCTGCGCGGCCAGACCTTCGCGCCCGTGGCCGGTGAACGATTCGACTTGATCGTCAGCAATCCGCCGTACGTGCCCTCGCCGCGCACCGATCTCCCGAGGCGCGGACCGAGCCGGGCCTGGGAGGCCGGTCGCACCGGGCGGATCGTCCTCGACGCTTTGTGCGATGCGGCCCCTGCCCACCTTCGGCCAGGCGGAGTGGTGCTGCTGGTCTCGTCTTCGCTGATCGGCACCGACCTCACCCTCGACCGGCTGCGGAACGCCGGGCTGGTCGAGGTGGAGGTGCGGACATCGGTACGGGGGCCGTTGGGACCGCTGATGCGTGCGCAGCAGAAGGCCGGCACGATCCCGGCGGAGATCGACCACGAGGACGTCGTCGTCATCCGCGCGGTCGGCCCGAGCTGATTGTCCGTGGGTACCGCAGAGGCGCACGGAAACCCGACGTACAAGGAGTTCTTCCCGATGTCTGATCAAGATCCGACCGACCGCTACCCGGGACCGGAGAGCCAGGACAAGGAACAGCTCGAGCACCCGGGTCTGAGCCGCGAGATGGACCACCAGCCCGATTACGGCGAGAAGAGCTATCAGGGCAGCGGGAAGCTCACGGACAAACGGGCGCTGATCACCGGCGGCGACTCCGGTATCGGCCGGGCGGTAGCGCTCGCCTTCGCTCGCGAGGGAGCCGACGTACTGATCTCCTATCTGGACAGCGAAGAGGCCGATGCCCAGGAGACCTGCCGGCTTGTCGAGGAGGCGGGCCGCAAGGCGGTGCCCGTGGCCGGTGACATCACCGACGAGGAGCATTGCCGGCAGTTGATCGACCGTGCGGTGTCGGACCTGGGCGGTCTCGACATTCTGGTCAACAACGCGGCGTACCAGATGTCCCAGAGCGGGATCGCGGACATCACGACCGAGCAGTTCGACCGGGTGCTGAAGACCAACCTGTACGCCATGTTCTGGCTCAGCAAGGCGGCGATCCCGCACCTGGCGCCCGGCTCGGCGATCATCAACACGACCTCGATCCAGGCCTACGAGCCGTCGCCGCAACTGCTCGACTACGCGACCACCAAGGCCGGGATCCTGAACTTCACCAAGGGCCTCGCCCAGGAGCTGGCCTCGAAGGGCATCCGGGTGAACGCGGTGGCTCCGGGGCCGATCTGGACACCGCTGATCCCGGCGACGATGCCGCCGGACAAGGTCGACCAGTTCGGTGCCGATACGCCCCTCGGCCGGGCCGGACAGCCGGCCGAACTAGCCGCCGCGTACGTGTTCCTGGCGTCGTCGGACTCCAGCTACATCACTGGCGAGCGCATCGGCATCACCGGCGGTAAGCCCCTGCCCTAGTGGCATGCAAAGGCCCTGGAAGGGTACCGAGAGTGGATGGATGACTCAGGACTGCTGGAGGCGGCCGGCCGGTTGTCGAAATCGCTGACACCCGGTGACCTGGACCATACCCTGAGTCGGATCACGGCAGCGGCGGTCGAGGTGCTGCCGCTGGTCGAGTACGCGTCGTTCACTCTGAAGCACAGCGACGGGCGGGTGGAGACGGCTGCCCCGACCGACGACCTGCTGTGGGGCGTCGACGCCGCGCAGTACGAGCTGCAGGAAGGGCCTTGCTACGAAGCGGCAACCGAGAGCGCCCATGTGATCAGTTCTGATCTCGCTGCCGACACGCGCTTCCCGCGGTACGCCGTGACCGCCGTCGCCGCGGGAATCCGGGCCCAGGCCGGCCTCCGGTTGTTCGACGCGCCCCAATCGCAGGGAGCCCTGAACCTGTACTCGACCAAGCCCGGCGCGTTCGACGACCTGGGCTCGCTCGGCCTGCTCTTCACCCATCAGTCCGCGATAGCGATCAGCTACGCCCAGGAGATCAACAATCTCCAGGACGCCATCCAGACCCGCCAGACGATCGGTCAGGCGGTCGGCATCGTGATGGAGCGGTACAGCCTGAACGACCAGCGGGCGTTCGCCTTCCTGACCCGGCTCTCGCAGCACGGCAACGTGAAACTCCGTCGCCTGGCCGAGGACCTCGTCACCGAAACACAGAAGAGAGATCCACGCCCTTAGCGGTTCGCCAGCCGATCCGGATCGAGATCTCCCCACACCTGCACGATCCGGCCGCCGCGCAGCCGATACAGCGCAAACTCCTGCAGTACGGCGGGCCTGCCGTCGACCGTGGTGTAGGTGTCGAACAGGTGGGCGCTCATCCAGTCCCCGTCGACCAGGAGCCGATGCAGCTCCCAGTGGAAGTCCGGATAGGTCTCCACCACGGACCGCAGGCCGGCGCCGTACTTCTCGAGGCCGGCCAACCCCCCGTTGATCTCGACGTCGTCAGCGACGAATTCGTCGAGGTCGTCGAAGCGATAGCTGTTGCAGCGCCGCAGATAGCGCTCGTAGAACTCGTGCATCAAGCGTCTGCTTTCGTGGTCACCCGCAGCGCGAACCGGTCGAACAGCCGGTCCGGGATCATCCGCCGTACCTTCGGCAGCACGGTCGCAGTCAGGCCGTTCGCGTACCGCGTGTGCGGCCGGTCGGCACTCACGGCGTGCATGATCAGATCGACGCCTTCCTGCGGGCTGGGGCTCTCCTTGCCACGCCGCCGGAGCACCTCGCGCAAGGTGTTCAGCCGCTCGTCGTAGACGGCATTCGGCGGCAGCGAGTCCAGCGTCTTCGCGGCCTTCGACCAGATCGGTGTGGCCAGCGGTCCCGGTTCGACGATCACGACCGAGATGCCGTCGGGCAGCAGCTCCTGCCGCCAGGCATCGGCGATCGCCTCCATCGCGAACTTCGAGGCGTGGTACGGACCCGCGAAGCCGGTCGCGATCTTTCCACCGATCGAGCCGACGAAGACCACCCGGGAGCCCGTCGTACGCCGCAACAGGGGCAGGAACTGCTGAGTCGTCGCGACCTGGCCGACCACGTTCACCTCGAGCTGAACGCGGAGATTGTCGATCGGCAGTGTCTCCAGCGGACCGGCCACGGCGATCCCGGCGTTGTCGACCAGCGCGTGGAGGCCCGCCCCGCCGAGCGCCAGGTCGACCGCCGCCGCCGCATCCTTGATCGAGTCGGCGTTCGTCACGTCGAGCGGGAGAACAGTGACCCGCTCGGAGGTCTGCCGATCGATGACCGCACCGTCGTCCGCGCTGTGGACGCAGGCGAACACGCGCCATCCCTCCTCGTCCAGCCGGATCGTCGTCGCCGCACCGATCCCGCTGCCGGCGCCGGTGATCACCACAGTGCGCAGTGCCTGTCCTTGTTCTGGGGAAGCCATGCAGTGCCGGTTCCCGCAGCTATTCACGCCCAGGACCGGTCAGGTAGCGGCGAGGGTCGCCACCGGCGCTCGCGGCCGAGGCCAGCCAAGCCTGCAGGCCATCCGGATCACGCCGCTCGAGTTCGTCCAGACACCGCTGCCGCTTCATCACGATGCGCAGGCGGGCGGCCGACGACGGTGCATTGACCAACTCGCCGTACGTCGCCATCCATTCGCGGCACAGGTCGCTCGTACTCAACGCCTGCTGGTGTGTACCGGGCATCGTCGGCTGCGATCCGCCGTACCAGCGAAGTGCCCGGGGTGATCCGGCGGCCATCACCGCGAGCAGGAGCACGGCGGCGGCGTGCAGGATCATCGTCAGACCGACGACGGCGATCAGCACGGCGTACCAGCTCGCGACCTTCCGCAGGGCCCACTGGCCCGGCGACGGTTGGGGTCCGACGTCCATTCCGCCGCGCGCGACGTAGAGCGCCCAGCCGGCGATCGCCGCCGGCACGGCCAGGGTCAGCCAGATTCCGGCCGGTACGACGAGCAGCGCGGCGAGCACTCCGGTGCCGACGAAGGCGAGGCAGCTCATCCGCCACAGGGTCTTGTAGATTCCCACGTCGCTCCCCTCCTCCGGAGCTCGGCGGTACCCGGGCCGCGAGGCTGCATGCCCCGTGATTCGGATCGGTTCGGCGTGGGTACAAGGTGCCCGTTCCGGGCCGTGGTCGAACACCGTGCCGCATCAGCCGGAACTCTTGGCAGGCAGGACTCGCCTCATGTCGCCCACCGACCCCGATGTTGTGTGCCCGACTTCCCCGCATCCGCGCCGAGCCGACGAGGCTGCCCGGATGGAGCGCCTCCTCCGCCGCGCTCATACCGCGCGCGGCCCGCAGCGCGAAGCACTCCTCGACGCCGCGATCCTGGCCGGTATTCCGCTCGCGCGGACTCTGGCCCGGCGCTATCACGGGCGCGGCGTCGACAACGAAGACCTCGACCAGGTCGCCCTCGAGTACCTGATCAAAGCGGTGCGGAACTACCAGCCCACCGAGGACTCCGACTTCCGCTCGTACGCCGTACCGACGATCCGGGGCGGGATCCGGCATCATTTCCGCGATCACGCCTGGGCGGTCAAGCTGCCGCGGCGGCTGCAGGAGATCCAGACCCAGGTCCAGTCCGTCGAGGCCGAACTCGCCGCGGAGCTGCACCGCTGGCCGACGCGTCGGGAGCTGGCCGAGGCGCTCGACGTCGAGGTCTGCGAGGTGATCGAGGCCGAGCAGGCCCGGGGTTGCTTCCAGCCGAGCTCGCTGGACGCGCCGCTGCCCAACGACGCCGCGCTGAATCTCGGGCAGCTGGTCCGCGATCCGAACGACACCTACGAGCTGGTCAACCAGGTCAACTCCCTGCTGCCGGTGGTGAACGAACTCCCCGACCGGGACCGGCTGATCTTCCAGCGCCGGTTCGTGGACCACCGGACCCAGGCCGAGATCGGCGCCGAGATCGGCATCAGCCAGATGCAGATCTCGCGGCTGCTGCACAGCATCATGCTCCGGCTCCGGCTCGCCCTCACCAGCTGATCGGCCGCGGGACCGACGCCCGCGCCTAGCGGGCGTCCTGGTCCAGCAGGCGGTTGACCGAGCGTTCGAGCGCGGCGCGGGTCTCCGGGTCGTCGAGGTCGTCACCGACGCGCTCGACGGCGCTGGTGATCGTGCGGCCGCGTTCGTACTGCTCGACCACCCGCGGATCGATGTACGACGCCCGCGCGACGGTCGGTGTGTTGCCGAGATGGTCGGAGACCTCCTCGGCCATCTCCTTGACCGCCGCGTTCAAAGCCTTCTTCGTCGTCGGCGGATCGGCCTCGGCGAGCTCGACGGCGGCGAGCACCGTGGCCGTCCAGGTCCGGAGATCCTTGACCGTGTAGTCGTCACCGACCAGCTCGTGGAAGCGCTCGTTGACCATCCCGGCGTCGATCTCGTGATAGCCCGACCCGTCGCGGTACACCAGCAGTCGCGGACCGCCGTGCCGGCTGCGCTTCAGCGAACGCACCGCGGCCACCAGCCGGTCGTCCTCCAACTCGAGCTTGCGCTCCTGACCGCCCTTGGCGACGAAGTCGAAGACCACCTTGCCCTTGCTGACCTTGACGTCGTCCCGCAGCAGCGTGGCGGCTCCCCGGCTGCCGTACTCCTCGGCGTACCGGGTGTTGCCGGTCCGGAAGACGCCGTAGTCGAGCATCCGCAGCGCGACCGCCAGCACCTTCTGCCGGCCCAGGCCCCGGGCGCACAGATCGGCGTCCACCGCCTCCCGGAACGCGGGCAGCTTGCGCGCCAGCTGCCGGACCCGGTCGTGCTTGTCGGCGTCCTGGGCGGTCCGCCAGTCGTCGTGGTACAGGTACTGCCGGCGCCCGGCCTCATCGGTGCCCAGGGCCTGGATGTGGCCGTTGGGATACGGGCAGATCCAGACGTCGGTCCAGGCCGGCGGGATCGCCAGCGTCCGGATCCGCTCGACGATCTCGGTGTCCTTGATCGTCTTGCCCTCGGTGTCGAGGTAGCTGAAGCTCCGACCGCGTCGCCGGCGGGTGTACCCCGGCTGGTCAGGATGGCTACGGCGAAGTCGCATGTCCGACCGGTACCCGCGCCTAAGCCGCCGTCAGGCGGCCTGCGACAGCGGCGCGAGGCGAGTCCGCAACGTGCCCAGGATCTGCCGGAGCAGCCGGGAGACCTGCATCTGACTGACCCCGATCTCGGCCCCGATATCGCCTTGTGTCCAGCCCTCGACGAACCGCAGTTCGAGGATCCGCCGATCCCGTGCGGACAGGTCTTCGAGGATCGGCTGGAGCATGTCGATCCGCTCCAGCCGGTCGACGTCGTGGCCGTCGTCGTCGGCCACGACGTCGGCCAGGACCAGGTTCCCGTCCGCCACCGGGTAGTCCATCGACAGCACGTCGAAGCATCCTCGCGCGGCCAAGGCGTCCTCGACGTCCTGCAGGTCGAGGCCCAGCCTGGCCGCCATCTCGTCCGGGCGCAGCTGCCGGCCCAGCTCCTGCTCGAGCTGCGGGACCTTGGTCATCAGCAGCCCCTGGATCTCCTGCAACTTGCGCGGGATCCGGATGGTCCAGGCGACGTCGCGGAAGTACCGCTTGAGCTCGCCGTGAATCGTCGGAATCGCGTAGCCGATGAACGGCGTGTCCGCGTCGAGCCGATAACCCCGCGCCGCCTTGACCAGACCGAGGTAGGCCACCTGATCCAGGTCCTCCGGGTCAGGGCCCTTGTTGCGGTACCGGCGCGCGATACCGCGCGCAATCTCGATGTTGAGCTCGACGATCAGCTCCAGGCAGCGCCTGCGCTCGGCGTCATCGGTGCAGCCGGACCGCCGCTGGAACAGTTCCTGCGTCGCTGCCTCGCGCGCGGCCCGATCCTGCACCGAATGACACTGCGTCGGTACGGCGTCAACAACACTCTCGAGAGAAGGCATGACAGCCACCCTCACCACCAGGCGTCAGGGCACAGCCTTTTTTAGACCGTCGTTGACGCCTGCACCCCGTACCCAACCGCCGTCGGCGTCATGCGCCCGAGATGTCCTGCACGAGGTCGCCGGTGTCCTTCTTGTTCAGGTGCCGCGCGACATCCGCCTGAGCGAGCATGCCGACCAGGTGAATTTTCGTCACCCAGGCCCGAAAAGCCACCGGATAGCGCGGCTCGGCGAATGCGGTGGCTGAGCTGGATGGCGGAGTGGGCGACCGCGCTCGCGGCAACTGGGGCTGACGGGCTTTGGTTGCGGTCAGAACAGTGGGATGTCTCCGCCCGGCCCCCGGGTTCGTTAGGCGGTAGTTTTTCGTCACCTAGGCCCGAAAATGTACCGACTAACTCGAACTCCCAGCCTCCGCGTCAACGGTTCAGTGACAGTGGGCTTGTCAACGGATTGATGACAGTGGTAGAACGGTGGTGCGTGTTGACACCGACTGTTGCTGATGATGGAGGTGGAACGATGTTGATGCGCACCGACCCGTTCCGGGAGTTCGACCGGCTCGCCCAGCAGCTGAGCGGCACCTGGTCGCGGCCGAGTCCGATGCCGATGGATGCCTACCACTGCGGCGACGAGTACGTCGTGGCGTTCGACCTGCCCGGCGTCACGCCGGAGGCGATCAGTCTCGACGTCGAGCGCAATGTGCTCACCGTCAAGGCCGAGCGGCGGCCTGCCGCGCTCGAGGACGGCGTGGAGATGCAGGTGTCCGAGCGACCGCTGGGTGTGTTCTCGCGCCAGCTGTTCCTCGGCGACGCCCTCGACGCCGATCAGATCAGCGCGACGTACGACAACGGCGTACTGACGCTGCGGATCCCGGTCGCGGCCAAGGCCAAACCTCGCAAGATCACGATCAGCAGCAAGGCGGAGAACGAACAACAGCAGCTGAGCGCCTGATCCCGGTCAGGCCTCGGACAGGAGTGCAGATGCCGCAGAACCCCTCGCTCATCCCACCTGCGGACGCGCTCCGGCGCCTGACCGATGTCCTGCGGACGCGTGCCGCCGCCGTCTCCACCGAGCCGGCGGAGACCGCGTCCGCGGACGAATTCCTCGAAGCACTGCACCAGCTACGGCAACTGCGGGACTGCCTGAACACCTGGGAACCGCAGTTGATCGACGCGGCCAGGACGGCCGGCACCAGTTGGGCCCAGTTGGCGCCGGCGTTGGGAGTCGCCACCCGGCAGGCCGCCGAACGCCGCTACCTCCGGCTCCGGCCGAACGCCGCCGAGCCCGGGCTCAACCGCGAGCAACGCGTCCAGGCGACCCGCGACGAGCGCGCCGGCGAACGCGCGGTCGCAGTCTGGGCCCGCGACAACGCGGCCGACCTGCGGCGAGTCGCCGGGCAGGTCGCTGCTCTCGGCGGGCTGAACTCCACAGCGCAGGCCAGCGTGGCCGCCGTACATGATGCCTTGGGCAACGACGACACCAGCGCACTGCTGGCTCCGTTGACCGCCGCCGGCCCGCAACTCTCCGAACAGCATCCCGACCTGGCCGACCGGATCTCCGAGCTCGGCGCGCGCAGTGACGAGGCGCGTCGTTCCGGCCGGGAACGCAAACGATCCTGAAGCGCCCACTGGGAGGACGACGCGTATGAAGCTCCTGTTCGAACTTCGCCCGGTCGAACACCTCGAAGCGAGTGTCGAGTACTACCGCACGCTCGGCCTGGAGCCGCTGAGCTGGCCGAGCGACGACTCGGCCCTCCTCGGCCCCACGGCCGGCGAACCTCTGATCGCGCTGGTGCGGGACCCCGCCGAGGCCGCCCTCGGCACCGGCGGCGTGTACGACGTCGGCGACCTCGACGCCTTCTACGCGGACCACGCCGACCTGGACTGGCTGCTCACGCCCGACGACAGCCCCCTCGGCCGGTACGCCGTCTTCGCAGACCGCACAGGCACCGCCATCCGGCTGCTCGACCCCGCCGCCGACCAGCCGCGCATCCCGCAGGCCCACCGCCTCGTCCCTGCCGCCGCCTGACCGGTTTGCGGGCTGGGTACGGTATTTCGCGCCACCGCTGCCGGCATTGAGGTTGTAAAACCAGCCTCGCACCGCCGACGGGAGCAGTGAGGAAGTGGCAACCATGTTGGAATCGATCGACGCCAGTACCAAGCTCTGCAGCCACCATCTGACCGAACACGAAGCCGTCGCACGCCAGGCCGTCAGCGTCCTGATGGAGTGGTACGACCTGTCGTCCGCACAAGCGCGGACTCAACTGCGGGAGTGGGCGGCGCAGTGCGACGTCTCCGCCTGCCAAGTCGCCGAGGCTTTCGTGCGCGGCGTCTACCAGGGCGGTCCGACGACCTGTCCGCCCGCCACCGTGCGTCGCCTCGAACGCCTGCTTCGGGAATTCACCGGTCAGGCCGAGGCACGCTGACGGTCGGAGGCCGGCCAGACGTACGGAAGGTCTCTGGGCTCGTCGAAGTATCGGCTGTAGTAGTCGGGGTCCTTGCGGAGCAGCGCTGAGCGGTGGCTGCGATGCAGGGCCTCGTCACCGAGCCACGGTGGCAGTTCATCCGCCGCGGCGAGCTCCGCCTGCAGCCGTGGGGTGCGCACCTTGAGGACGTCGTTCAGCTCGGTCCGCAAGGTCAGCGCGCACGTGTCCGCGCGGCCGCTCGCCGTCCACGCGGCACACATCTCCAGGCCGTACCGAACGAGCGCTTCCTCGTAACCGATCCACATCTTCACCGCCGGGTGATGCCGCCACCCGTACGTCGGGATCGTGAGGCCGCGGAAGATCTGCAGGGCCTCCACCCGTTGCTTGCCGAGCCGCCGCGGATCCAGCAGGGCGGCTGTCTCGGCGAAGTCCGGCGTCGGCAGGAACGACTGCATGAAGAAGCGGTACCCGAGCGCGAAACCGTGGATAGCCGGGCTGATCCGGGGTACCTGGCAACGAGTCGCTATCCGAGGAGAACCGTCATGGGCGCCGCAATCGTCATTCCGTTGATCATCATCGTGCTGGCCGCGGTCGGCTACCTGCTGTGGACGCTCTTCGCCGCCGGCCGGGGCGCGGTCACCATCGCCAAGTCGGTCAGTGAAGGCGGGACCGGCGAGACCGCCGTCCACTCCGACGAGCGCACCAAGAGCCGGCACTCCGACACCACCCCGGTCGACCCCGACAACCACTGAGCCGGCACCATCGTCCGCGGCCTGGTGTCCGCGAACCCGTGACGACCTAAGCTTCCGGGGGTGACGAGCTTCCCGGAGATTGTGATAGGTGCTTCCGGCAACGAATTGCTGATGCCCTTCGGCGTTTTGACGATCCGCGTCACCGGCGAGGAGACTGCCGGCGGGCTGGCGGTGGTCGACTCGGTGCTGAATGCGGGCGCGCTGGGGGCCGCGCCGCACATTCATCACGGTCATGAGGAATACTTCCTGATCGGGTCGGGCGTCGTCACCTTCGACACCTCGACCGGTCCGGTCGAGGTCGGGCCGGGCGGCTCGGTCGCCGTACCGCGCGGGCAAGCGCACGGCTTTCGCAACCTGACCGACGAGCCCGCACGTCTCACCATGCTGT
The DNA here is from genome assembly GCF_040605415.1 of Kribbella sp. NPDC005582. Taxonomy (NCBI): domain Bacteria; kingdom Bacillati; phylum Actinomycetota; class Actinomycetes; order Propionibacteriales; family Kribbellaceae; genus Kribbella; species Kribbella sp. NPDC005582. The sequence goes on along the minus strand of NZ_JBEXCU010000002.1, from coordinate 651,427 downwards.
TCACGCCGGCCGGCTACGAGAACTACTTCCGTGCTGTCGCGGAAGCCTTCGCGTCTGGTGAGCAGCTCACCCCCGAATTGCTCAACACTCTTCGGGCTGCCCACCAGACGACGCCTGCGACGCTTACTTGATCATGTAGGCGAAGGTGTCGTGCCGGAGCACGTCGCCGGAGACCTTAACGATCTTGAGGGTGTGTTGAGTGTTCGTCAGTGCGGTGGCGCTGAAGGCCTGGTGCGCGGTGACGCGGGCGTCGCCGTGCAGGTTGACGCGGCGGATCAGCTTGCCGTCGAGGTAGACGTCGGCTTCCCCTTGGTCCGGGGCCAATGCCGTCGACCAGTTGACCGCCGTACCGGTGAAGGTGAAGGAGACGGATGCGCCGTTGGCGGCGGCACTGTGTACGTCGTCGCGGTAGTCGCCGCGGAACCGGAAGGTGAGGGCGGTGGCCCCGACCGGCTGCTTGGCCAGGTACTCCTTCTTGATCGTGACCGTGCGACCGGTGACCGTGTAGTCGGTTCCCTTGACGAGCTCGGTCGTGCCGTTGACCAGCGCTGTGAGTTCGCCCGGGTCGCGGCCGATCTCGGTGCTGACGTCGGCAGCCTGTGCCTTGTTGAAGGTTGCCTTGTCCGGGTTCAGCAGGCTCTCCTGCCGGATGTTCAGCTTGTCGACCAGCATGAACTGACCGGACTTCTTCACGCCACGGATCGTGTGGGTGCCGTTCGGCAGATCGGAGATGCTGAAGACGACCTGCTGGGCGCCACGACCGTCAGCCTGGTAGGTGTTGACGGTCTGCTTGAGCTGACCGTCGATGTAGATCTCCACCTCGCCCTGGGAGTTGTGCGTCTCGGTGACATAGTCGACGCCGTTCCCGACGAAGCTGTAGGAGAACGCGTCGCCGTTCTGCTCGGTGTACTGGACGTCGTCCTGATAATCGCCGAGACCGCGGCCCGAACTGCGGCTCCACGAACCCGTGTAGACCATCTGCGGGTTGTCGTTGTTGACCTCGACTGTCCGGGTGGATGCGTCGGCCGCCTTCGCGGCGTTCGGCGAGTCGGTCACGGTGACGTTCAGCGGCTCACTGACCGCCGGTACCTCAAAGTTGCCGTTGCGCTTCCAATCACCGGCGTACGACGCCCGCAGGTCGTCGTCGTTGACCTTGATCGTCGAGTTCTTCTGCGGAGTGACCTTGAACAGCCGGACACCGTGGATCGGTACGTCGTTCGCCGTGAAGCTGCTCGCGAACGTGCCGAGGTCCTTCTTGGCCCACAGGTCGCGGACCTTGGCCGCGCCGTTCAGGCCGAGGTCGGCCCAGTTCACCGTCATGTTCGCGTCGGTCTGACCGAGGTTGAACAGGGCGACGGTGTAGCTGTTGTCCGCGTTCAGGGAGAACCAGGTCTGCCGATTCGTCTTGGTCGACAGCGGTTGCGCGGGCCGGCCGGCGGCCTGCACCGCGAGCACCTCACGGTTGGTCAGCAGGTCGAGTCCGTACTGGTCGAGCCGGGTCATGTCGTTGCCGATGTACATGGGCGCTGCCGAAACTGCCCACAGCGTCGCGGCGGTACGGCGCTCGTCCTTGGTCAGACCGTCCATCTGGCCGTTGCCGACGTCGAGCGAGTCGAGGTCGTTCCAGCCGCCCGGACCCGCGTGCCGCCACCAGTCGGCGAGCTTGGGGAAGAGCCGGTTGATGTTCGGCCACGCGGTGAGGGCGACGCCTTCGCAGTAGCACTCGACGTCCCAGTCGATCCGCCAGCCGTTCGCGTACTGCTTCCAGGTGTCGGCGTAGTTGATGTCGACCGCCCAGGACAGCTCGAGCCAGATCTTGTGCCGGGCCAGCGCCTGCGACCAGGCCTTCACATCGTCGCGGGCATCCAGCGAGAGGTCGCTGACACCCGAGCCCGGCGTGACGCTGTCGAACTTCAGGAAGTCGATCCCCCACGATGCGTAGAGGTCGGCGATCGAGTCGATGTACTTCTGCGCGCACGGCTTCGAGAAGTCGATCTTGTAGCCGATCCCCCAGTAGTCGGCCTTCACCAGCGGCCGCACCGGCAGGTCACCGGTCCTGCACTCGGGAGCGCCGTACACCGGCAGGTTCGCGTCGATCACGCTCTGGCCGATGCCGGGGATGCTGTAGATCCCGACCTTCTGGCCGTTGTTGTGGATGTGGCTGATCACCGCCCCGAAGCCGTCGGGGTAGTTCTCCGCGCTCGGCGTCGGGCGGCCGTAGCCGTCGATCCCGCCGTTCCAGCCGGCGTCGATGTTGATGTAGTCGTAGCCGAACGGCTGCAGCTTCTCGTGCATCGCGTCGGACTGCGCCTTGAGCTGGGCGGCGTTGATCCAGGTGTTCCCGTGCCCGGCGTACACCTGCATGCTGTAGCTGCTCCAGCCGCGGTACGGCTTGGCGGCCTTCGCTCCGGCCGGCCCGCCGGGTGTCACCACGGCATCAGTTGCCGGGACCGGCTTGGTGGCAGGCTTCTGCAGCGGGAGCGCCTGGCCGGGGATCGGCTTGGGCGACGGCGCGGCCGCCGAGACGAGCGCGGAGCCGGCGGGCAGCAGCGCGGCGATCAGGAGACCTGCGAACAGACCTCGCAGCACTGTGGTTCGAGGGGATCGGGTCATGATGGGAATCTTGATCGGGTTAAGTAAGTCCGTCAAGATCCGATAGGAAATCCGATGCTTCTACCGCTCAAGTCAACGCGGGAGACAGGTACGGCGTGACGTTGCGCAGCGCTCTGGTCACATACTCGTCCTTTTCGCCGACCGGCGCGACGTAGTGCATGGCGGCCTCGGCAGCTTCGAGACTGTGCAGCCGGGCGATCGTCCACGTCGCGAGGTACGTCGACGCGAGGCAACCGCCGGCCGTGGCCAGGTTGCCCCGCGCGAAGAACGGTTGATCGAGCACCTCGACGCCGGCCGCGACGACCCAGGGCTTGGTGATCAGGTCGGTGCACGCCGGAACATCGGCGAGCAGCCCGAGCTTCGCTAGCACGAGTGCGCCCGAGCACTGCGCGGCCAGCAGTTGCCGGTCGGGGTCGAGACCACGCAGTACGGGCATGATCGCCGGGTCCTCGACCACCTCGCGGGTCTTGCTGCCACTGCCGACGATGACGGCATCCGCCGTACAGGCTTCGTCGAGGTCGATCGCGGCGTCGATGGTGACGCCGTTCATCGAGCGGACGCGTGCCGTGGGGCTCGCGATCGACACCCGCCAGCCGGGTTCGCGGACTCGATTCAAGATGCCGAGGGCGACTAGCGAGTCGAGTTCGTTGTAGCCGTCGAAGGTCAGGATCGCGATGTGCATGTCCCGGACGGTACGCCGCTCGATCCATGACGATCGACGAATTGTCATGCATACAATGCGGTGGTGCGGACACCGAAATACAAGCGGGTGGTCGACGTACTGGCGGCGGACATCCGGGCTGGTCGGCGGCCTGCCGGGATGCGGCTGCCCACGCATCGGGAGCTCGCCGCTGCCGAGGGCATCGCACTCGTGACCGCCTCTCGCGTGTACGCCGAGCTGGCCGCGATGGGGCTCGTGAGTAGCGAGCAGGGGCGTGGGACCTTCGTTCGCGACCAGACTTCGGTGGATGAGTTCGACCAGCGCGCGGTGGCCGTCGACGCGATCGACCTGAGCTTCAACTCGCCTTCCGTGCCTGGGCAGGCCGACCTGCTGCGGCAGGCGTTGCGCGACCTCGCGGCCGCTGGGGATCTCGAGTCGTTGCTGCGGTACCAGCCGCATCGGGGACGCGCGCAGGACCGCGAGGCGGTCGCGCATCATCTGCGTCGCCGTGGGTTGAGCGTCGGCCGAGAGCGAGTGCTGATGGTGAATGGCGCTCAGCACGGACTGGCGGTGGCGGCGATGGCGATGTTCCAGCCGGGCGATGTGATCGCGGTGGATGCGATCACCTATCCCGGGTTCATCGTGCTCGCTCGCACACTAGGACTCGAGCTGGCTCCGCTGCCGGCGAGCACCGACGGTATCGATGTCGCTGCGTTGGAGGAGTTGTGCCGACGTCGGCGGGTGCGCGGGCTGTATGTCATGCCGACGCTGCACAATCCGCTCGGCTGGGTGCTGGATAGTGCGACGCGGCAACGATTGGTGGAAGTTGCCCAGCGCCACGAGTTGGCGGTGGTGGAGGACGCGTCGTACGCGTATCTGGCCGAGGAGACGCCTCCCCCGCTGGCGACGCTCGCCCCGGAGCGCACGGTCTATGTGTCCGGCTTGTCGAAGAGCGTCGCGACCGGCCTGCGGATCGGGTACGTCGTCGCGCCGGTCGAGCTGGTCCCGGCGATCGAACGCGTCATCATGGCCACGACCTGGCAGACGCCGGGCGTCACGGCAGCCATCGCCTGCCGGTGGCTCGAGGACGGGACGGTCGATCGGCTCGAGGTGCAGAAGCGTGCCGATGCGCGTGAGCGGCAGGGGATCACCTTGGCCGCGTTGGGCTCGCTGCGGTCGATCGGGCATCCGTCGTCGTACGTGCGATGGTTGCCGTTGCCAACGGATACCCGGCCGGACCGGATCGTGGCGGCGCTGGCCGATCGGCGGATCGCGGTCTCCACGGCAGCGCCGTTCGCCACGACTGCCGCCGTACCGCAGGCGCTGCGGCTCGCGATCGGTTCGGTCCCGCTCGCGGACCTGGCGGCCGCCGTACGGGCTGTGCGGGAGGAAGTGGAGCTGGAACGGGACCGCTGAAACTTTTTCTGAGGTTGCACCCATCCGGGTCTCCGGCGGCCCCGAAGTGCTGGGTGTGAGCGACACCCGCTCACATCACTCACTCAGGAAAGAGATCGTCATGTCTCGTAAGATCGTCCGCGCCGGCCTGGCCGCGACTGCACTGGCCCTCGTCCTGGCGACCGCCGCGTGTGGCAGTGACGACAAGAAGGCCGACACCCCCGCCGCCTCCGCGCCGACCTCGGCCCCGAGCAGCGCGCCGTCGAGTGAACCGTCGATGGACAACGCCGCCGGCCTCGTCGGCCCGGGCTGCGAGGCCTACGCCAAGGCGAACCCGACCGGTGCCGGCTCGGTGGACGGCATGGCCGCCGCACCGGTCGCCACCGCCGCCTCCGGCAACCCGCTGCTGACCACGCTGGTCGCCGCCGTCTCCGGCAAGCTGAACCCGAAGGTCAACCTGGTCTCGACCCTGAACGGCGGCGAGTTCACCGTCTTCGCCCCGGTCGACGACGCCTTCAAGAAGATCGACGCCAAGACCATCAACACCCTCAAGACCGACGCGCCGCTGCTGACCAAGATCCTGACCTACCACGTGGTGGCCGGCCAGCTCGACCCGACCGCGGTCGTCGGCAAGCACGCGACGGCGGAGAAGCAGGAGCTCACCGTCACCGGTTCGGGCCAGAACCTGAAGGTGAACAACGCCAACGTGATCTGCGGCGGCGTGAAGACGGCGAACGCGACCGTCTACCTGATCGACTCGGTCCTGATGCCCCCGGCCGCCTGAGCACCAGCCGCACTACGTCACTATGAAGGTCGAACAGAGGAACGCAGCGTGAGTGGACCGACCGCACTCCCCTGGCCGGGCAACGGATCCCGGCCAGGAGTCACCGATGCGGACTTGCTGGCGCGGACTGCCGTCGGCGACACCGCGGCGTTCAGCACGCTCTACGACCGGATCAGTCCCTGGGTCTACGGTCTCGTACGGCGGGTCCTGCGCAATCCGGCCCAGTCGGAGGAGGTGACGCAGGAGGTGATGATCGACATCTGGCGCACCGCCAGCCGCTTCGACGCCGCCCGCGGCTCGGCGCACGCGTGGATCCTCACCATCGCCCACCGCCGGGCGGTCGACCGGGTCCGCTCCGAACAGTCCGCGACCGACCGGACCGAACTGGTCGGCGCCCGCAGTACCGAGGTCGACTACGACCAGGTCGCCGACACCGTGACGACGCGCCTCGAGGCCGAACAAGTCCGCCGGTGTCTCGGCACGCTGACCGACCTGCAGCGAGAATCGATCACGCTGGCCTATTACAACGGCTACACCTACCTGGAAGTGGCCCACCAGCTCGACGCCAAACTGCCGACTGTCAAAGCCCGCATGCGCGATGGCCTGATTCGCCTCCGCGACTGCCTCGGAACCACCAAGGGGGGTACGCCATGACCGAACCAGACGTTCACACGCTCACCGGGCCTTACGTCCTGGACGCTCTGCCCGATGACGAGCGGACCCGCTTCGAGGCGCACCTCGCCGAGTGCCAGTTCTGCACCGCGGAGGTGGCCGAGCTTCGCGAGGCCGCGATCAAGCTCGCCACCCAGGTCGAGACCGCGCCTCCAGGGCATCTGAAGGCCAGTGTCATGGACGCGATCGAGAACGTTCGGCAGCTGCCGCCACTGGTCTCCGGTACGCCGGAAGTCGTTGCAGATAAGCGTTATAGCCGACGCTCGGTCTTCGCGCTGGCCGCTGCGGCGCTCGTGATCGCCGGGGCCGGTGGAGTTGCGGTCGATCAGTACCGCGACAAGCAGGCAGCGGTCGAGGCCAATCAGCAGATGGCTTCGGTGCTTGCCCAGCCGGACGCGAAGACCTCGCACGGCGGGATTGCTGGCGGCGGACAGGCGACGGTGGTGATGTCCGCGCGCGCTGATGCGGTCGTCGTCGTACTGCATGATCTGCGCAAGCCGCCCAGCGGCAAGGTCTGGCAGATGTGGCTGATGGACGCATCGCAGAAGGCGCGCTCGATCGGCCTCACCTCGGGTGATGTCGCGACGGTGATCCAGGGTGGTGTGGTCGGTCAGACCACCTTCGGTCTCACCGAGGAACCGGCCGGCGGTTCGCCGAAACCGACCACAGACCCGGTCGCCGTCTTCGCCATGACCTGAGACTGCTAAGGCGCTGCGAGGGTGAGGACCACTTCGTTGCGACGGATGGTGAGGTGGCCGCCAGTGGCCTCGGCATACCGGCGAGCTATGTCGAGGCCGAGTCCGGTCGAGCCGCGGTCGCTGCGACCGCGCTCCCCCGCTCCGAGCGGGATACCGGGTCCCTCGTCCGCAATGGTGATCTGTACGGCGTTTTCCGTGCGCAGCAACGTGATCCGGGCCGGGGTTCCGTCCGGGGTGTGGGCGACGACATTCTCGACGAGCGCGTCGAGGGCGGCGGCCAGGTCTTCGCTCGCCGATCGAACCATCGCGGGCGGTTCCGGGAGGTCGAGAGTGAGCTCACGGCCTTGATCCTCGAAGAGCGGTTCCCAGAAGGCCGCGCGGTCGCGGGTCACCTCGACGGCGTCGCAGTGTGGGACGCGACCTTCGCGCTGCGGTCTGCGGGCGGCGCTGATGACCGCGGTCAGGGTGCGTTCGAGGCTGGTGACTTGGGTATTGAGCTCCTCGGCGCGCTCGCGATCCGGGAGTGCCTCGACCTGGAGCCTTAGTGCTGTCAGAGGCGTTCGGAGTCGGTGCGAGAGGTCGGCCACGGATTCGCGTTCGACGGCGATGACCTCGTCGATGCGATCGGCGAGGAGGTTGAGGGCGGCACCGACCTTGGCCACCTCCGCCGGGCCGGTGACCGGGGCGCGGGCTTCGAGATCACCGCCGGCCAGGCGTTCCGCCGTACTGGCTGTTTCTTCGAGCGGGCGGGCCAGGCGACGGGACACGAACTCAGCGCCGGCGATGCTGAGCAGGAGGACGAGCAGACCGGCGCCCAGCAGGACGACGAGCCGCGGCATCAGGCCTTGGTGCAGCTCGGCGCCGGTCAGGTAGAGACAGACCGAAGCCGGGCCGTGCGGCGTACCGACCGCGATCTCGACGGCCACGCCGCCGTTCAGCTTGCGGTAGTCGGCATCACCGATCTTCGGCGGGCCCTTGTGATCGTCGTCGTAGTCGGTGGCTTGCGACTTGGGCGGTTGGACGCCGCCGGGCGGTCCCTGGCCGAGCGTCGTACCGTCGGCCAATCGGACCGAGATGCTGCCCGGACCGTCCTTGGCGACGCCCTCGAGGTACGCCGTGATCTCGTCGGCCGTGCGGTCCTTGTCGCCGACGTAGTAGGCCACCGACTCGACCCGGTAGCGCGCCTTCTCCTTGGACTCCTCCGCGGTCGAACTGCGCAGCAGCAGACTCAACGGTACGGCGAACGCGACCAGCACCAGCGTGGTCATGCCCACCGAGAGCAGCAGGATCCGGCGGCGCATCAGCTGTCCAGAATGGCGAGCTTGACGCCGACACCACGGACGCTGTGCAGCAACCGCGGCGCGGCGGCCGTCTCACCGAGCTTGCGCCTGAGCCAGGACAGGTGAACGTCGACGGTCCTGTCTCCGCCACCCCACGGCAGCCCCCACACCTCCGCCAGCAACTCACGCTTGCTCACCACGGCCCCCGGTCTCCGCGAGAGCGCGAGCAACAGGTCGAACTCCTTCCGCGTGAGATCCACGGGGCGCCCGTCCAGCGTCACCTCTCGGCTCCGCGGGTCGATCTTCAGCGGCCCGACATCCACCGTCACGTCCTGCTGATCAGTCCCGAGCCTCCGCAGTACGGCCCGGATCCGCGCATCGATCTGAGCCGAGCTGTACGGCTTGATCACGTAGTCGTCGGCCCCCGCATCCAGCAGCCTGACCACACTCGCGTCATCGTCGCGCGCAGTCGCCACGATCACCGGTACGTCGCTCACCGCCCGCACCATCGCCAGCACGTCCCGACCGTCCAGATCCGGCAACCCCAGATCCAGCAACACCACCTCCGGCCGCTCCCGCGCCACCCCCGCCACCCCGTCAGCGCCACCCGCCACCGCCGTCACCACATGCCCGACCGCCGTCAAAGCCTTCGAGAGCGACGTACGAATCGCGTCGTCGTCCTCCACCAGCAACACCCGAGCCATACCCGCGAGCCTAACCACCCACCCCTCAAATGTCCGCGCAGGCGGGGTTAGGCGGGTGGGGGTTTCAGGCCGGTGGTGCGGAGTTCGAGGGTGGCTAGCTGGCGGATGACGGTGGGGTCGCCGTCGCGCCAGGCGGCGACTGGGTCGTCGGAGATGCGGGCGAGTTTGTGCATGGGCTGGTTGGCCATGGCGCGGAGGGCGAAGAGGTCGAGGTCGGCGGCGTTGTCGATGAAGCGCTGGGCGGCGGTGGCTCGGCGGATGAAGCGGAGGCGGCGCGGGAGCCAGATGAGGAGGGCGAAGAGGATGGGGAGGGTGATGGTGACGGCGGCGAGGACGTAGGCGAGTTGTTCGACGGCGTGGGCCTGGTCGCGGCCGGCCTGGGCCATGCGGGCCGCGGCCGAGGCGGCGCCGTCGATGGGTGAGCGGAGTTGGTCGCCGACGACGGGGACCTTGCCGATCGGTTCGGACATCCGGCGGAGGTCGCCGGCCAGGCCGTCACCGGCTTCGGCGGTCTTGCGGCCCGGCGTACCGAGGGCATTGGTGATGCGGAAGACCAGCAGGCCGACCTTCACGCACACATAGATCCAGCCGACCAGCAAGAGGTCGCCGAAGAGCTGCCAGAACCGCTGCCGACCGACCTGCGAGTAGAGCCTCATTGCGCAGACGCTAGAGGCTGGAGCGCAGATCCCACAGCAACGGGTAGTAACGAAGGTCGAGTCGGCTGCGCAGGTACGTCGCTCCGGACGAGCCACCGGTACCGGGCTTGGTACCGATCATCCGCTCGACCATGACGACGTGGCGGGCGCGCCAGGCGGCAGCGAGCTCGTCGTGCTGGAGCAGCGCCTCGGCCAACTCCCAGACCGCGCCGTAGTGTGCACGATCGCCGGCCACCTTGCGCAACGCGTCGCTGATCGAGTCGTCGGTCTCGGTGTCGAACCCCGCATGACCCAGTACGGCGAGGAACGCGTCCCACAGGCTCGGTTCGTCGAGCCGGCGCTCCAGGCGGGCGGTCTCGGCCTCGGTCAGCCCGCGGAACCGGCGTACGAACGACGGGTCCTTGGCCGCGGACAGGAACTCGATCTCGCGGAACTGCACCGACTGGAACCCACTCGCCGGCGACAACCGGTGCCGGAACTCGCCGAAGTCCTGCGGGGTCATGGTCTCCAGGATGTCGACCTGCTGGGTGAGCGTGCGCTCGATCGTGTGCACTCGGCGCAGCAGGTGCTGGGCCAGCCACAGCTCGTCCTTGAGCATCGCGTCCCGGGAGGCGGTCAGCTCGTGCAGCACCTGCTTGAACCACAGCTCGTAGACCTGGTGGATCGTGATGAACAGCAACTCGTCGTGGGCCGGCGGGTTCGACTCCAGCCGCTGCTGGTCGAGCAACTGCGGCAACCGCAGGTAACTGCCGTAGGTCAGCCGGCCACCTTCCTCACCGAAGTTGACCTCGACCCCGCCCCAACGTCCCGTCACCTCATCAGCCATGAGGCTGACACTAACTCAGAGGGTCCGTGACCGGTCAGGCATTGGCTCGTTGCACTTGGGGTACGCCGATCCAAGGAGTCGAATGTCCGCCACGGTCGAAGCCCCGCTGGTTCCGGGCCCTGTCCAGGGTCCGACGCGGGAAGAGCCGTTGGTCGAGGCGCTGTTGCTGGACGACTACCGGTCGCTGGTTCGCCTCGCCTATCTGATCCTGCCGCCGTCGATCAGCCGCTCGCGGCGGATCGCGGCCGCGCATCGCGTCGTACAGGCTGCTGTTCCGCCGGGGTTGCCGGTGCCGGATCGGGAGCCGCGGGACTTCCTGCGCCGCCGGGTCGTCCAGGAGGCGGCCTTGGAGGCTGCCCGGCGGCCTGTGCTCGAGCGACTGGGCAGCGTCTTCGCGCCGACCGACCCGGCGAACTTCGACCCGTGCGCGATCGGTCTCGACCGTACGGCGATCGCGAAGCGGTGCCGGCTCGGCCGCCGCGTCGCCCTGGCCGGCACCGGCCTGCTCACCGCGTGCGTGCTGACCGCCTTGTTGCTGATGTCTTGACGTCGCGTTAGCTGCCACCTACTTTCGGTTCACCGCCTACCCCCTACCGCCCCAGGGAGTTCCGTGATGTTCGGTGGAATCGTTTCCAGTCTCAGCCTGCTCATCGCCCCGCTCGGTGCACCGGCGCCCGCGCCCGCGACCCCGGAGGTGGCCTTGGCGCCACAAGCCACGATCTGCAACAAGTACTGCGACGCCCGCGACCCGGCGTTGTCACCAGGAGACCGGTCGCCGGTCTCGACGACCCTGTTCGGCCGGACGTTCCGGCTGCACTTCGACGACACCGACGCCATGGGCTGGGGATCGATCGAAGGCGGCAGCCCTGGCGACGAGGTCTGGCTCGACCGCTCGATGGACGGTGGCCGCAGCTGGAGCGGCGGCAGCAAGCTCGGCGCGACCACGATCCCCAGCGGCCAGACCGGTTGGCGCACCCAGATGTACAACGTCGACGACTGGCAGAACCAAGGCGTCGGCGCGCTCCGCGTCTGCGGCAAGGCCGGCGACCGCGCCGACATCACCTGCTCCCCCTGGGCCCGTACGACGTGGAACGCGTGGGACCGCCGTACGGCGGCAGCGACCGCGCTGATGCAGGACTACAACCTGTCGACCGGGTTGTGGCGGACGACCGGGTGGTGGAACTCGGCGAACGCGCTGAACGCGATCATCGACAACATCCGGGTCAGCGGAATGAACAGCTACAAGTACGCGATCGGGCGTACGTATGACTTGAACCTGAATGCTGCGCAAGGCCAGTTCCGCAACGACTACATCGACGACACCGGGTGGTGGGGTCTGACCTGGATCGCGGCGTACGACCTGACCGGGGAAGCGCGGTATCTGCAGACGGCTCGGGCCGACGCCGACCACATGGCGGCGTACTGGGACAACGTCTGTGGCGGCGGGGTTTGGTGGAGTCAGGCCAAGACCTACAAGAACGCGATCACGAACGCGCTGTACATCCAGCTCAGTGCGGCGCTGCACAATCGCATCGCTGGGGACACGACGTACTTGCAGCGGGCGCAGAGTGGGTGGACGTGGTTCCAGCAGAGCGGGATGATCAACAGCTCGAACCTGGTCAACGACGGGATCAATCTCTCGACCTGTAAGAACAACGGCGACACGACGTGGACCTACAACCAGGGTGTTCCGGTCGCGGCACTGGTTGAGTTGTCGAAGGCAACGAACAACTCGGCCTATCTGACGACTGCTCGGCAGCTTGCGAATGCGTCGACGACCGCCGCTGGGCTGCACACGGCGGACGGGATCTTGCGAGAGCCGTGTGAGGGTGGGGACTGCGGTGGTGACGGTCCGTCGTTCAAGGGGATCTATGCGCGGGCGCTGACGAAGCTGAACACGGCGTTGTCCGATCACCCGTACTCGTCGTACCTGCGGCGGCAGGCGGATCGCGCGTACGCCGCGGATCGGACGCCGATGGATCAGTACGGGCTGCGGTGGTACGGGCCGGTGGACAAGCTCGACGGGGCTCGTCAGCAGTCGGCGGTCGATCTTCTGAACGCGCCGGTCTGATTTGAGCCGGTCTCCGGCATAATTCGGCGGCATGAGTGCCGGGACAGATCTGGGCGGGCTGCGGCGGATCAACGAGTTGGCGATCCTGACCGCGGTCCGCGCCGGCGCGAACACGCTGACCGAGGTCGTGCGGCAGACAGGGCTGGCGCGGGCGTCGGTCGGTGAGGTGACGCGCGATCTGGTCGCCAGTGGGTGGCTGAGCGAGGCGGCACCGGTGGTTCGTGGGCGGGGGCGACCGGCGGTGCGCTACGAGTACCGGGCTGGTGCGGGCGTGCTGATCGGTGCGGATATCGGGGCGTTCAACCTGCGGGTCGCGATCTCGGACCTGAGCGGTCGCCGGCTGGCGCAGTCGCGTCGCTACACGACGCCTGAGATGCCGGCCGCCAGGCGACTGAAGATGCTGGATATGGCGATCGACGACTGCCTGCGGGACATCGGGCGCGTACTCGATGACGTCTGGGGTGTGGTTCTCGGGAGCACCGGTCGGGTGGGCGAGGGGCGTGTGCTGCTCTCGGCTGCCATCCCGGACTGGACGGGGGTCGACCTTGCGGCGCACATCCACCAGAGGCTGCCCGGGGTCCTGGTAGCCGTCGACAATGACAGCCGACTGGCCGCGCTTGCTGAGCAGAAGCTCGGGGGTGGTGAGGCCCAGGGGGCCCAGGCGCCGACGGCGGGCCGGCCGGAGAGTTTGGTGTTGCTGCAGGCGGGGCGACGGACCGGGCTCGGGTTGGTGGTGGGCGGGCGTCCACATGCCGGGTACGGCGGGGTTGCCGGGGATCTCAGTCGGTTTCCGGCGCTGAAGTGGGAAGGGGCGATGGAGTACCTGCAGCAGAGCGGGGTGGCGCCTGCTTCGGGGGCGACTTCGGATCCGGTAGCCGACACCTTGAATGCCGCCATCGAGGGCTCCCCCGCTGCGCTGGCTGCGGTTCGCCGCTACATCCGGATGCTCGCGAACACCGCGGGTGCGGTGGTGTCGATCCTCGATCCCGAGGTGCTTGTGCTCGGCGGCTCGCTCGCGGCGTACGGCGAGCTTCTGTTGCCATTGCTTGCTTCGGAGCTTGAGCTGCTCTGCCTGCGGATGCCGCGCTTGGAAGCCTCAATGCTCGGTGCGGACTGCGCCGTCCTCGGCGCACTCTGCGCGGCGGTCGAGCTTGTCGATGACGCAGTGATCGGCTCGGGCCCGGGTCCGCTCCCACCGCATGCCCGGCCGATCGTTTCGACCTGAGTCGAAGGTTGGTTGCCAGGAGCGCGGGCTGGCTTTATATCTATGGAGCCCGTCATAAATAAGGAGCTCCGATGTCCGACACCGCCCCGCGTCGCTCCACTCCTTCCAACCAACTGGTTGGAAGGCGGCAACTTCTCGGCTGGATGGGAGCGGGAGCGGTCGTCGCCGGCGTCCCGCTGACCCAGACCGCGGCCGCCACCGGCCTCGGCACAGCCGCCGCCCCGCTGACCGTCTGGCTCCCCTCACCGGCCGACAAGATCAAGCGCGACCGAGCCTTCGGACCCTCGACGGACACGATCCGCCTCCAGGCCGCCCGCAACGAGTACGAGTCCGGCCAGGTGATCGTCCGCACCACCAGCGGCACGACCGACATCAGCGTGACCGCGAGCGAGCTCACCGGCCCGGGCGGCGCCAAGCTGACCGGCATCGAGGTCTTCGAGCAGCGCTACATCTCAGTCAGGTGGACTCCGCCGGACTCCGCTCCGTGGAGCGCCGGCACCTACCCGGACGCGTTGGTCCCCCTGGCACCGACCCGCCGGGTCACCGCGAGCACCGACGCCAACCTTGGCATCTGGTTCACCGTGAACATCCCGAAGGGCGCACCGGCCGGGCATTACACCGGCGCGCTCACCATCACCGGCGGTACGACGCCCGTCGTCGTACCGATCGACCTCGAGGTGTGGAACTTCGAACTGCCCGAGAAGTGGAGTACGGCGACCGCCGTCTCGATCTGGTACCAGCAGGTCGCCCGCGCCCACGGCATCCCGTACGACGATCCGCGCCACGAACCGTTGATGCGCAAGTACTACGACTTCCAGCTGAAGCATCGGATGCTGACCAACGACATGCCGCTGCCGATGAAGCCGAAGTTCCAGCACCCCGACCGGCCGGACCTCCTCACCCCTGGACCGGGGACCGAACCCGAGCCGGCCGAGTTCCTCGCGCGGGCCGACGAGTTCCTGCGTGATCCGCGCGTCGTCAAGTACCGCATCCCGCTCTACACCACCGGCGGCAACGAAGAGGGATTCCAGGTCGACACGGTCAAGCTGCAGCAGGTCGTCAACGGCCTGCGGGAGAAGGGATTACTCGACCGCGGGTACTTCTACTACGCCGACGAGCCGATGTCCGAGAAAGCGTACGCGAACGTGCGCACGCTGTTCGAAACAGTGCGAGCGATCGCGCCCGACGTACCCCACGTCCTCACGCTGGAGCACCTGCCAGAGCAGAAGCTGCTCGACTTCGTCCACGCCTGGTGCTTCGTGAGCACCGTCCCCAAGCCGGAGCTCCCCGGAATCGTTGCCCAGCTCAAGGAACGCGGCGACCTGGTCTGGTGGTACACCGCAGTCGGCCACCACTATCCGCTGCCCGGTGTCTTCATCGCCGACAGCGGCGTCGGACACCGAATGCTGCCGTGGATCCAGTACGACCTGGGGATCGAGGGCTACCTGTTCTGGTCCAGCACGGTCTTCGGCAAGTGGACCGGCGACGGCTACCAGGCCGGTGACCGGTGGAGCGATCCGTTCGGCCTGCAGACCGAGGCCGGCGACGGCTTCCTGATGTACCCCGGCAATGCCGTCGGCATCGACGGGCCGGTCGGCACGGTACGGCTGGAATGGCTGCGTGAGGGCTTCGAGGACCTCGAGTACCTCGCGCTGTACGACCGTAAGGCCGCGGCACTGGCCGCGAGCTGGGGTGTGCCGAAACCCCAGCGTGGACTGGGTTCCTACCATGACGTGCTGCACGACTGGCTGGCGCCGTACCGGGATGATCCGGCCCTGTTCCACAAGATCCGCGCGCAGGTCGGGGCCGAGGTTGCACAGCTCTTCGGGCCGACACCGGCGCTGGTACGGATCGACAAGCCCACCGCCGGCCACGTGGTCGTGGAGCTGATCACTCTCAAGGACGCCGCGGTACGAGTCGCCGGCAAAGCCAGTACGCCGGCCTCCGTCCAGGGACCGTCCGCAACTCATCGCGTGGTCCTCGACCTGCCGGCCGGTGAGCACACCGTCACGCTATCTGTTGCTGACAGCAACTTCTCCCGAACGATCACCGTGGCACCGGTCGCGACGCCGCACGAGATCGTGATCAACTCTTTCGAGTCGGAGGCGGATGTCGCACGACTCGTCACCCAGGAAGCCAGCGCCTCGTTCAGCAATCAGCACCCAACGACCGGCGGGCACAGCGCCAAACTCGTCTTCAACGCGAATGTCGCCGACCCACCCTGGTCCGGCGTCTACCTGTACACCCTGCGAGAAGGCCATCCCGAGCAGTCGATCGGCCGCAACGACTGGTCGGCCCTCGATGCGGTCGCGTTCGACGTCTACAACGACTCCGACGACCTCATCGTCATGTACTGCGACTTCCACGACCCCGTCCGCCTGGACAACGGCAATCCGTTCTATCTGGCACCCCGCAAGCAACAGCAGGTCGTCGTACCGCTGACTGGGCTGGTCAGCGACCTGCCGCGGATCACCTCGATTCACCTGCGCGTGGACAAGCGCCCCACTCCCCTGACGGTGTACCTGGACAACGTGCGATTCCTGCGCAGCAAGACCGGCCTGCCGACACCAGGCACGTGGTCGCGGCAGGACTCCGATCGCCGCATGACGTTCCAGACAGTCCGATCCGACGGCTCCATCGGGTACGGCCGGGAGAACGGCAGCGGCTTCGACGTCACGAGTGTCGCGGCCGGAGTCACTGGCACCGTGGCCAGTGCGGTCGACCCAGCCGCCCAAATGAACCTCATCGGAATCACCTCGAACGGCCAACTCAGGTGGAGCCGACTGGACGGCAGCTGGACGCACGCCCTCGTCGACACACCGGCGCCCCTGACCGGTACGCCGACCGCCGTACTGGACGCTCTTGGTCGGCTGACGTACTTCGCCCGCACGACCGATGGCAACCTGATCCGCGGTCGGCAGACGGCGCCGGGGGCAACCACCTGGACAACGGCGTACGTCGCTGATGCCAGCGGCGCGCGAGCAGTCGTCAGCAGCGACCCAGCGTCAGTGCAGGACCCGTCCGGCAAGCTGACGTACTTCGTCCGCGGTCACAACGGCGACCTGCTGCACGGCTGGGAAACCGCCCCCGGCAACGACCAGTGGAACGTGGACGTCATCCGCCAAGGCGGAAACGGCGCAGTCGCAGTCATCGACGGACGGCCCGCGGTGTCGCAGGACATCTCCGGCCGGCTCACGTTCCACGCTCGCACCGCGTCAGGCGGCATCATCACCGGCTGGCAGTCCACACCTGGCAACGGCCCCTGGCGCTATGACTCACTACCGCTCACCGTCACTGTGGACGGCGCCACCGAGACAGTCACTCTCGCCGGCGATCCGGTCAGCGCCCTCGATGCCTCCGGCAAGCTCGTGTTCTTCGCCCGCACCACGGACAACCGCATCTTCCACGGCTGGTCGCGCTACCCCGGCAACGGCCCGTGGGAGGGCACTGTGATCCGGGCCGACGGCAACTCGGTCACGATCGCCGCCGACGGCGCCACCACCCAGTCCGCCGACGGCAGGCTGCACTACTTCGCCCGGCTCGCCTCCGGCCGGCTCGGCCACTGGTGGCAGGATGCCCCCGGCATCGGACCGTGGCACGGCGGTGAAGTAGCCAACGCTTGATCTGGTTGGCAGGATGACGCCATGGAACTGAAGCTGTCCGCGTCGTACGACGCCACGCCCGAGGAAGTGTTCGCAGTCGTCACGGACAAGACGTTCCGTGAGCAGGCCTGCGAGAAGACCAACGCGTTGTCGTACGACGTGCAGGTGACCGAGTCCGGCGCCGACACGATCGTGAAGGTGACCCGGGAGATGGCGTCGGACGACGTACCGGATATCGCCCGAAAGTTCGTCGGCCAGACGCTGACCGTCGTCCAGACCGAGACCTGGCACGCCGCGGCCGCCGACGGGTCGCGGGCGGCCGACGTGGCCGGGGAGATCACCAACACCCCGGTCACTCTGAAGGGCACCGCGAGCATCATCCCGGACGGCGGCAAGACCACTCAGGGCATCGTGCTCGACGTCAAGGTCGCCGTACCGCTGATCGGCAAGAAGATCGAGCCGTTCGTCGTCGACGCCGTCCGCAAGGGTCTGGTCAAGGAGCACGAGCTCGGCCAGGACTGGACCAACTGACCGCACACCCGTCGTGTCGCTGCCGGTCCGAACCGGCCGGCAGTGGCACGCTGTGGAGTGAGTGCTCCCTGGAGGTGAGCGTGGATGCGGAAAAGACACCTGTGGTCAGGGCCGGTCGCCGACACCGCCCAGTACTGCGTGATCTGCGCCGGCACGATGCCGTTCGAGCGCGTCGAGGCCGTCGATCACACCCATGACGAAACGACCGAGCTGATCTGCGTGGCCTGCGGGTACGCACTGCTCGTCGACCCACCACTGCAGGAGCTCAGCCGCTCCGCCTGAGGTTTTAGACCGGCGGCCCCGCAAAGCACACGACCCGCTGCGCGTGGGCCGGATCCAGCGCGTTCGCGACCAGCTGCGCGACGGTCGGGTCGAAGGCCAGGCCGACGTGACCGACCGGGTCGAGCGGGCAGGTGTCCTGGACGAACTTGTTGGCGACGCCTGTCTCGCGGATGAACGACGTCTCGTGCGGGACGACCAGCGGGTCGAAGCGGCTCGCGATCACCGTGTACTTGATCCCGGGCTGGGCGATCGGGCCGGCCGTCACCTGGTTGACCGCCGGTCCGCCGACGATCAGCTCGTCACATGCCGGGCAGCCGAACTGCCGCAGTACCTGGTCGACGACCGGACGCAGGCCAAGGTAGTCGCCGACGCTCACCAGACCGGCGAACGTGGTCCCGTGGGTCGGCGGCGCCAAGGCGACCACCTTCCCGACCTGATCGGCGTACCCGAGGATCTTGGGGCCGTAGATGCTCTGGAAGGCGCCTTCGGAGTGGCCGACGAGATCCACCTTGGCCGCGCCGGTGGCCGTGCGGACCCGCTGGACGAAGGCCTTGATCTGGGCGGCCGACTCGGCGATCGCGATCGTGCCGCCGACCGGGAACAGCGGGCTCGCCTGCCCATACGTCAGGGTGAACGCGCAGTACCCCTTCCCAGCCAGGTACGGACCGAGGTAGGAGTAATTGCCAGGCCCGTTGCCGCCCAGGCCGTGCAGCAGCACGAGGGGGTTCGGATGCGCGGCCGACGGCTTGCAGGACCAGTTGTCGAACCCCGACGACGTCACGGCGGTGGCGGGCGTCGTGGTAACCAGGGCGGTAGTCACCACGGCGCTTGCCACCAGCGCGGCAAGGGCTCTTCGAAGGCGGATGGACAAGGCGGGCTCCCCGTGACGTATCGTTCGGTAACCGGTGGGTAACCGAGAGTTGAACACGTCTTCGGGTTCTTGACAAGAGCCTGAGTTCAGAACAGGTTCACCTGGTTACATAGTGAGAGCGGGGGTAACCTCCAGCGCATGAGTCGGACCATTCGGGGACTGGACGCCGAGCAACGGCGGGCCGAGCGACGCGAGCAACTGCTCGACGCCGCACTCAAGCTGTTCGCGGCCAACGGGTACCTCGGGACGTCGATCGAGCAGATCTGCACGACGGCGTACATCGGGACCAAGAGTTTCTACGAGCTCTTCACCAGCCGGGAAGAGTGTTACGTCGCCGTCCTGCGGCGGACCTCGGACCGGCTCGAGGAGCGGATGGTCGAGGCCGCGCGGCAGGCCACCGGGAACGAGCGGCAGGAAGCGCCGCGGCTGCTCGCGACCTTCGTGCACGCGCTCGTCGACGATCCGCAGGTCACCCGGGTCACCTTCGGGATGGCGTCCGGGATCTCGGAGAGCGTCGAGCGGGAGCGCCGGGCCAACCGCCGCTGGGCGGCCGGCTTCCTCGAAAAGCTCTGGGACCGGTACGACGGCCCGCCGAACGACGAGTTGCGAGCGGTCCGGCACGGCGTGGCGATCGGGCTGGTCGGCGGCATGTTCGACCTGATCTCGGACTGGCTGCTGGATGCCGACCTCGCCAACCAGAAGCAGATCGAAGCCCTCATCGACGATCTGACGACGTTCTACATCACCGTCCGGCGCGGCCTGACCAAGTAGCTACTCGAACACCAGCGTCCGGAGGGCAACATGGCCCTCCTCGTCGATCACGTAGTGGGCATGGCCTTCGTGGTCGACGGCGATGCCTTCGATGCGGCGGATGTCGCCGAAGTGGTGCAGCGTCTTCGTGCCGACCGGTCCGGCCTCCGCCGGGAGCTCGAAGCGGATGTGCTCGGAGTCGGCCACGGCACCTTCGGGGTGATCGGCCAGCACGGTGGCCGACTTGCCGATCGCGTCCAGGTCACCGACGATCGCGTCGAACTCGAGCCCGTCGCGGGTGTCGAGCGCGCGCAGACCGGCCGGCGTCTCCCGGGTGCCGACGTCGTTCAGCACCCAGACCTTGCCACACCGCGGTACGGCGTTGGGATCGGCGAACAGCTCGTCGACGTTCTCGAGCTCGACCACGATCGGGTGACCATCGGCGGTGACCGGGTAGCGGAGGCCGAGCAGGAGCTTGCCTTCGGCGCTGAACTCGGCCGCCTCGATGTTGACCGGGTGGTCGGTCGGGCGGACGGTTCCATGCCAGCTCTTCGACTCGCCCTTGGTGATCGTGGCATCGACGTACGACGCCTGTGCGAGCGGGCCGAGCGGGATCAGGTCGAGGTCGGCCAGCGCGTCGTTGATCGCCCGGTGCAGGCCGAAGCGCATGCGCACCACCTCGAGCTCGGCCGGCGTACCGGTGTCGAGTGCTTTGGCGATCGAGTCTTCGCTGACGCGGGCGATCCAGGAGCGCTTGGCCGAGAGCGGGCCGCGCTTCTTGCCGAACTGGGAGCCGACCAGGTAGACGTAGCCGCCCCTGGACGCGCAGGCTTCTGCGTCCTCGGTGCGGCCGTTGTGAATGCCGGCGTCGGCCGGCACCCGGACGGCGGTCCAGCCCTCGTCGAGGGGCGCGCCGGCCTCGTGCGCGAGGAGGGCGATCGCGTTCTCCGCGGTCGCCTCGTCCAAGACCGTCACGAACGCCCGCTCCCATCCGCGGCGGGCGAGCTCGTCTGGGGTGAAGACGCGGCACAGATCGGAGGCTTCGTTGGGATCGAGGTGCAGATCGGTCTCATGCATGTCCGGTAGACGCTCCGTCGGCCTCGGTTGATCCTGCTCAGCAGTGATCCCCGGGACAGCTCAGGGTGTCCCGGGGACCCTTGTCAGGCTCAGCCCTGGTGCGGGTAGCGGTAGTCGGTCGGCGGCGCGAAGGTCTCCTTCATCGACCGCGGCGAGGCCCAGCGGATCAGGTTCCACATCGAGCCGGCCTTGTCGTTGGTGCCCGAAGCGCGAGCGCCGCCGAACGGCTGCTGGCCGACGACCGCACCGGTCGGCTTGTCGTTGACGTAGAAGTTGCCCGCCGCGAACCGCAGGTACTCGGCCGCCTCGGCGACGGCGTGCCGGTCCTGCGCGATGACCGCGCCGGTCAGGCCGTACGGCGCGGAGTGCTCCATGCCCTTCATCACGGCCGTGTAGTCGGCGTCGTCGTACACGTGCACGCCGAGGATCGGACCGAAGTACTCGGTGGTGAAGATCTCGTCGGTCGGGTCCTCGGAGACGATCAGCGTCGGCCGGACGAAGTAGCCCTCGGAGTCGTCATAGGTGCCACCGGCAACGACCTGCAGCGCGTCGGTCGCCGCGGCCCGGTCCAGCGCCGCCTTGTGCTTGGCGAAGGCGCGGTCGTCGATCACGGCGCCGATGAAGTTCGACAGGTCGCTGACATCGCCCATGGTGAGCGAGTCGGTCTCGGCGATGATGTCGTCCTTGATCTGGTTCCAGACCGAGCGCGGCACGTACGACCGGCTCGCGGCCGAGCACTTCTGGCCCTGGTACTCGAAGGCGCCCCGGACCATCGCGGTCTTCAGCACCGCCGGGTCGGCCGACGGGTGCGCGAGGATGAAGTCCTTGCCACCGGTCTCGCCGACCAGCCGCGGGTAGGTCTTGTACGACGCGATGTTCGCGCCGACCGTCGACCACAGCGACTGGAACGTCTTGGTCGACCCGGTGAAGTGGATACCGGCCAGGTCGGGGTGCGTGAGCGCGGCCTTGCTGACGTCGATGCCGTCACCGGTGACGAGGTTGATCACACCGGCCGGCAGCCCAGCGGCCTCGAACAGCCGCATCGTCCAGTGCGCCGCGAACTGCTGCGTCGGCGACGCCTTCCACACCACGGTGTTGCCCATCAGCGCCGGCGCGGTCGGCAGGTTGCCCGCGATCGCGGTGAAGTTGAACGGCGTGATCGCGTAGACGAAACCCTCGAGCGGCCGGTAGTCGACCCGGTTCCAGATCCCCGGGCTCGAGATCGGCTGGTCGTTGATGATGTTGCGCGCGAACGCGACGTTGAACCGCAGGAAGTCGATCAGCTCACACGCCGCGTCGATCTCGGCCTGCTGCACCGTCTTCGACTGCCCCAGCATCGTGGCCGCGTTCAGCGTGTCCCGCCACGGCCCCGCCAGCAGGTCAGCCGCCTTCAGGAAGATCGCCGCCCGGTCGTCGAAGCTCAGCGCCCGCCAGCTCGGCGCCGCCGCCAGCGCCGCGTCCACCGCCGCCTTGCCGTCAGCCTCGGTACCGTTGTTGAGCGTCCCCAGCACGTGAGCATGCTTGTGCGGCTGCACCACCTGGATCGGCGCCCCGCCACCAAGCCGCTGCTCACCACCGATCGTGCACGTCAGGTCGATCGCCCCCGCGGCGTTGAACTCCTTCAGCTTCGCCTCCAGACTCACCCGCTCCGCCGATCCGGGCGCATAGCCCTTCACCGGCTCGTTCACAGGGGTCGGGACTGCAGTGACGGCATCCATCGGGTGCGGCGCTCCTCGGTCGGCTCTACTGGATCACAGCTGGCCCCTTCATGGTGCCATGACCAACGGCGTACCACGAACCTGACAGGTACGGTTTCAGGCATGAGCGGAGTCGGGCACTTCACAAGCGCACAAGCCCAGGTGTCGTACCTCACCTTGTACGACTCGCTGATCGCGGCCATACCTGGGTCGCCGGAGGTCCGCGACGTACCGACCACCTTCGGCCAAGTCCGCGTCTACCGCTTCGGCTCCGCGGGCGGGACGCCGTACGTGCTGCTCCATGGTCGCGGCGCGACTTCGGCCATGTGGGCCCCGAACATCCCCACCCTCGCGGCCTCGCACACCGTCTACGCTGTCGACTCCCTCGGCGAGCCGGGCCGCAGCGTGCAGACCCTCCCCTTGCGCACCTCCGCCGACCAGGCCTTGTGGCTCACGGAAGTCCTGGATGCTCTCGGTGTGGGCCGCGCCCACTTCGCCGGCGTCTCCGGCGGCGGCTGGCTCGCCTACAACCAAGCCCTCCACACCCCGTCGCGCGTAGCCACCGCCGCCCTCATCGAGCCCGCCCACGTCCTGGCCCGCTTCTCCAAGAAGTTCTTGTTAGGCGGCTTCTCCCTGCTCCCCGGCCTCCCCGAGCGCTACGGCAACCGCTTCCTAGGCTGGGTCTCCGGCGACCCCGACATGACCCAACCCATAGCCCGCCTCCTCACCACCGGCCTCCGCTCGTACCGCATGGCATTGCCGACGCCCGAGTACGGCAGCGACGCCCACCTCCGCAGCTTGAAGGTCCCGATCCTCGCCGTTCTCGGCGGCCGCTCAGTCGTCCACAACCCGTTAGAAGCCGCCCGCCGAGCCCAAACGCTCATCCCCGACAACCAAACCGAACTCTGGCCCGACGCGACGCATGCCCTCTCCGGCGAATTCCCCAAGCAGCTAAACGTCCGCCTACTACAGTTCGCCAAGACAGCACAGTAGAGCGCGTCGAGCCTCACGTAGAAGCAGCGGCGGCGACACCAAATACGCAGGGCGAAAGAACGTTCGATGGGGGTGCCAAAGGCTGGGCCTGCCGCCTTGACCGCCCCAGCATCAGCACCGGACTCCTTGAGCCTCGCAGTCAGCACGAGCCGAGGACTCCGAAGAAGCTGATCAGAATCGCCCTTCGGTCGAGGCGGGCCCTGATCTTTCGTAGGGTTCTAGCCTGTCTTCCGCGGCCTTGTCCTGGGCCGGTTCGACGGTTGGCGGTCGGGCTGTCGCTTCGGATGGTTCAGTATTCATGACCGCGTCCACAGTCAGCAGGTAGTTACACCCACAGCCCCTCGCCGGAGAACCTCCTCCACGAAAGTCCCGAACCCATACTGCACCCCTACAACCACCCCCGGAATGTCAGTGCTGGCCACCATCACGGCGCCCACCTGACCACTCGCCACCAGATCCCGAAACTCCGGCCCCCCACAGTCAGCCACGGCAGCCCTTCAGCCCAAGACGACCCATTGATTCAAGCCCAGTCGGGGACTGTCGCTGCCGAACCGACCGAAAATCCGACCGGGACTCGTTCTCGTCGACGAATACCGACTCAGTACACATTGACGCGCGCGCACGACAATCCAACACCCCACGTCATTCGACCGGATCTGCGGTTTTCAGCCATTCATCGATCGATTCTGTAACCGCCTCAAGACTTTCGTCAGAAGAAATTTTGTCCCGCACAGAAGCGATTGTGCCGCGGTCCGCATACATGACATAGAAACGCCTTGGGTCTAACGGCTCCGCCTGTAAACCCAAGTGGTCTCGCGCATATTCGGACAACCGATTAGCCAGTCCGCTGTCCATACCCAGAGCCATTACGGCCCACCGATTGTCAATACTCATGAACTACTTTCCAATCTTCGTCAGGAGAGCACTCTTATCTTTCATCGCACCGCCGGGCTCTGTCCGGGATAATATTCCGCACCGTCCGCCGCCAGGAGGCGCGCGATATCAGCAAACAGCTCCTGGTCTTCTGAGACTAGATAAGCGCCTTTTTACTTTTCCTCCACTGTAGCATCAAGGCGATATTTCACTAACAATATCGATCAGTCGCTGATGATCACGAGCAACCTTCGGAGCTGTCGTGAAGGCGTGTTGGTCAGCTGAGTTTAGAATCTCTGAAGTCCACCAAATCATGTTTCCGATCGACGTGGCGCGAGCTGGCGCCGCTGCGGCGATAGGCCTGTGGTGGTGGTCCGATAGGCTCCCGGCGTCCGCGGGCTGTCGCGGTAGCAGGGGAGGCAGTGGAACATGCACGCACATGGTGCGGCGGCGCCGGGTGGGCGGGGGTGGGCGGTTGCTGCTCGGTTGGCGTGGCCGGCGGTTGCCTTGTACGCCGGGACGCGGGTGCTGACGTTTGTCGTACTGGCTGTGTGGAGCCGTAGTACTTCGGAGAGCCTGGGGAAGGTGCTGGGGGACTTCGATGGTGTGCACTATGTGCTGATCGCCGACAAGGGGTACGACGCGGTTGCCGGTGGGAAGGAGATGGCGCTCTTCCCGCTGTATCCGATGCTGGTGCGGGCGGTGGGGTGGGTCTCGCCGTTGTCTACGGCGCAGAATGCGATTTTGATCAGTGTGGTGGCGTCGCTGGTCGCGGCGTGGGGGATCTTTGCTGTCGGCAACCACCTGGCGGACCGGCGTACTGGGATTTTGCTGGCGGGGTTGTGGGGTGTGGTGCCGCATGCGTTGGTGCAGTCGATGGCTTATACCGAGTCTTTGTTCACGGCGCTGAGTGCGATTGCGTTGCTGGCGTTGCTGCGGCGGAACTGGGTGACTGCGGGTGTGTTGACTGCGGTGGCGGGGTTGACGCGGCCGTCGGCGATTGCGCTGGTGGGTGTGGTCGGGTTGGTGGCGCTGATCGCGGTGGTACGGCGTCAGGACGGGTGGCGACCGTGGGTCGCCGGGGTGACGGCTCCGCTGGGGTGGTTGGGGTACATCCTGTGGGTCGGGAAGCAGACCGGGCGGATCGACGGGTGGTTCCACATCCAGAAGTCGATCTGGCGCTCGTCGTTCGACTACGGCACGTCGGCGTACCGGGTGGCCAAGAAGACGCTGAGCACGGCGTCCGCGCTGGACTACACGGTGGTCACGTTCGTCCTGGTGGCGGCGATCCTGCTGCTGGCCCTGAACGTGGTCGACCGTCTCCCCTGGCCGCTGATCCTGTACAGCGCGCTGATCCTGATCTCGTCGATCGGCGCGTCGAATTACTACAACTCGAAGGGCCGGTTGATCCTCCCGGCGTTCATGCTGCTGCTCCCCGCTGCCCGGGCGATGGCCCGGACGCAGACCGCCAAGGCCGCGCTGATTCTCACGTTCCTCGCGGCCACGTCGGTCTGCTTCGCGGGCTATCTGGCCTTCATCTGGAAGCTGTCACCCTAGAAACGCTGGTGTCAGGCTGACTTCTTGGTGGCCTTCTTGGCTGTTTTCTTGGCTGCCGTCTTTTTGGCGGCGGTCTTCTTGGCTGGGGTTTTGGCCTCGGCGGTCTTCTTCGCGGGGGCCTTCTTGGCGGGCTTGGTGTCGGTGCCGCCGGCGGCGCGGCGGGCCTTGGCGGCTTCGACGGAGGCGCGGAGGGCGGCGACCAGGTCGACGACCTCGGCGCCCTCGGTCTCTTCCTCTTCGGTCTCCGGGAGCGGGACGCCGGCGGCCTTCGCCTCGACGACCTTTTCGAGGGCCTGGCGGTACTCGTCGTGGTACTGCTCGGGGTCGAACTCGCCGCGGAGCGTGTCGATGTACGACGACGCCATCGCCTTCTCCTGGGAGCGGATCTCGACGTCTTCGGGCGGGGCGGCGAAGGACGCGTCGCGGATCTCGTCCGGCCAGAGCATCACCTGGAGGATGAGGATGTCGTCGACGGTGCGGAGCAGGCCGAGGCTCTCGCGCGAGCGCAGGGCGACCTTGACCAGCGCGTACAGCTCGGAGCCCTCGAGGGCGTCGCGGAGCAGGACGTAGGGCTTGGCGCCGGGGCCGCCGTCGGCCTGCAGGTAGTACGACTTGCCGAGGTAGAGCGGGTCGACCTGGTCGGCCGGCACGAACTCGAGCACGTCGATGACCTTCTTGCTGGTCAGCGGCAGGTCGGCGAAGTCGTCCGGCTCGAGGACGATCATCCGGCCGTCCGGCATCTCGTAGCCCTTGCCGATGTCCGAGTACGGCACCTCTTCGCCGTCGATCGAGCAGATCCGCTTGTACCGGATCCGGCCGCCGTCGGCGACGTGCACCTGGCGGAACGAGATGTCCTTCTCCTCGGTCGCCGAGAACACCTTGATCGGAATCGTCACCATCCCGAACGAGATGGCACCCTTCCAGATGGCCTGCATGATCACCAGCTCCCTAGGATTTCTCCGCCGCCAGCAGATCCGGGATCTCCTGGGTCGCATACCACATCAGGTCTTCACCTTCGCACGCGTCGAGGGCAAAGAGGGCGTCGTCGTCGCCGTTCTGCGCCGCCGCCCACAATTCTGCAGCTTTTCCGACCGTCGCGGTGGCTTCGGCGGCGTCCAGATGGGCGGCCGCCACGGCGCGCCACGGGACGACTACGTGCAGCTCCAGGCGGGCGTCGCCGAGCTCGGCGGCACCGTCGGCGGGCGGGATCGCGCTGACCTCGGCGGAGACCACGACCCGGCGGCGCGGCGTACCGGGGTCGTCGGCGAGCAGGCCGACCGAGGCGCGCGCGGCCTGCGCCATCGCGGCGAACTCGAGCTCTTCGTCGTCACCCTCGGTGTACCACTCGCGCAGCGCCGGGGTCACGGCGTACACGGTGAGCGGCTGCGGGCCGAACTCGCCCGCGTGGCAGGCGTCGTCGAGCAGCCGCAGGGTTGATGGAATGTAGACCCTCATGAATCCGCCTTCTTCGGTGCACCACTCCGCGGCTTCTTCCGGCCCCGGGAGGCCCGGTTCCGGCTGCCTTTGGTGGTGTCGACCAACTCGTCCAGGGCATCGGTCACGCATTGGGCGAAAACAGCCAGGTCGGGCATCGCGGTCCGGTCCGCGTTCAGCCCGTAGAACACCTTGCCGTCGTACGACGTGACGCCGACGGACAGGCCTTGTCCGGGCATCAACGGCACGACCGGGTACGACGCCAGCATCGGAGCGCCCTGCGCGTAGAGCGGGAACTGCGGGCCGGGCACGTTGGTGATCACCACGTCGTCGATCGGGCGGACCGTGGCCGTGGCGACCCGGGCGGCGAGCGCGTGCAGCGTGGTCGGCGCGAAGCCGGCGATGCCGACCAGCGAGCGGGCGCTGACCGCGCGGCCGGTGTCCTTGTGCACCTTGGTCTGGTACGAGATCTGGTGCAGCCGCATGACCGGGGAGTTCTCCCCCACCGGGAGCGTCAGCGCGGAGGCGATCACCCGGGAGCCGAGCGAGGTCGGCTCGTCATCGTCGTCGTCGCGGATGCTGACCGGTACGACGGCCCGCACGTGGCGGGTCGGACCGACGCCCTCGCCGCG
This sequence comes from Kribbella sp. NPDC005582, assembly GCF_040605415.1. Taxonomy (NCBI): domain Bacteria; kingdom Bacillati; phylum Actinomycetota; class Actinomycetes; order Propionibacteriales; family Kribbellaceae; genus Kribbella; species Kribbella sp. NPDC005582. The sequence goes on along the minus strand of NZ_JBEXCU010000002.1, from coordinate 623,543 downwards.
CGTCATCATCCAGGCCCGGACGGCGCCCGCGACCACCGCGAGCACCACGTCGTTGACCGTGCCGCCGTGCATCGCGCGGACGGTCCGGTAGTCCTCGAGGTTGGTCTCGACCGTGGTGAAGCGGCGCTGACCGGAGGTCTTCACGTGCAGCGAGCTCTCCTGGGCGTGCCGCTGCGCGACCAGCGAGCCGACCACGTCGCCGAGCACCTCGCGGACCGAGGTGGACCCGGTCAGGCTGGCCATCTCGGCCCGCGCGAGCTCGAGCACCGCGGTCGGATGCCGGGTCGCATCGGCGAACACGCCGGCCAGCAACTCCAGCGCGGACGGCGGGTGCTCGGGCTGCCAGGTGTCGGTCGGCGTCTCGCTCGGCTGCGCGGTCGCGTCGAGCACGACCTGGCCGATGTCGACCGTGCTGTTGCCGTCGACAAGTGCTTGGTGCGACTTCGCGATGATCGCGAACCGGTCGCCCTGCAGCCCCTCGACCAGGTACATCTCCCACAGCGGCCGGGCCCGGTCCAGCCGCCGGGACATGATCCGGGCGACCAGCTCCAGCAGCTGGGCGTGCGTGCCCGGCCGGGGCAGCGCCGAGCGCCGCACGTGGAAGGTGATGTCGAAGTCCTCGTCGTCCACCCAGACCGGACCGGCGAACCGGCCGGGGACGTGCTGCACCCGCTGCCGGTACCGCGGCACGTAGGCGATCCGGTCGCGGATCAGCGCGACCAGGCTCTCGTAGTCGAACTCGTCGTCGCCGTGCACCGGCGGCTCGAAGATGTCGACCGTGCCGACGTGCATCGGGGTGGCCGGCGACTCGGCCTTGAGAAAGGTGAGATCCAGCGATGACAGCCGGTCGGGCATGAACGTCACCTTGCCTCTCTGGCGGACAGTCTCTGGCGAACAGCTTTCCGTCACCCTAGCCGTACCCACGGACAGTGTGCTGCGACACTGTTGGGAACACTGAAGGTTTGGTGTTCGTCAGGCAAGAGGGGCCCGTCCGGCGCCCCGAAGAAGAACTGAACAGACCCTCTGAAAGGCCCCTCGACCCATGCGTTCGACGATCGCTCGCGGCACCGCCACCGCTCTCCTGCCCGCTCTGGCCCTGTTCGTCCTGGCCGGCTGCGGGAACGACTCCGGAAGCGGCGCCTCGCCCAGCACGCCGACGACCGCGCCGACGACGGCCCCTTCCGACGTACCGACGAACACGCCGACGCCGGGCAAGCCGAACTCCTCGACCCCGTCGACGACCACCGACCCGTCCGGTGACCAGGCCGACGTGACGCTGGCCGTCACCGTTGCCAACGGCAAGGTCAACCCGAGCGGCGCGACCGTCAAGGTCAAGGCCGGCCAGACCGTCCTGGTCACCGCGGTCAGCGACGCCAAGGACGAGCTGCACATCCACGGCTACGACAAGGAGCTCGAGCTCGCCCCGGGCAAGCCCGCCCAGGTGAAGTTCACCGCGGACATGAAGGGCACCTTCGAAGTCGAGACCCACGAGAGCGGCAAGCTGGTCGCGAAGCTCGTCGTCTCTTGATCCCGCTGCACGGGATCGGCGGTCGTCAAGACCTGCCGGTCCCCTTCGGCTTGGCGGTCGGCGGGGCGGCGGTCGCGGTCGCGCTCTCGTTCGTCATCCTCGGGCTGGCCTGGCGGACGCCGAAGTACCGGGGCGACGAGTCCGGGAAGTCGTTGCCGCCCGCAATCACTCGGACGGTCGACGCGGGCTGGTTCCGCTGGATCGTCCGGCTGGTCGGACTGGCGGTCTTCCTGTACGCGATGGTCGCCCTGGTCTTCGGCGTGGACCGGCTGACGAACCCGATCTTCGGCTTCATCTACATCCTGGTCTGGGTCGGTCTGGTACCGATCTCGATCCTGCTCGGCCCGGTCTGGCGGACGCTCAACCCGCTGCGCACGCTGCACCTGCTGCTGTGCAAGCTGCTGCGGCAGCCACCATCCAAGGGACTTCTCGAGCTGTCCCCGCGCGTAGGCCTCTGGCCGGCCGCACTGGGTATCTTCGCGTTCACGTGGCTGGAGCTGGTGGCGCCGGACCGCGCCACGATCCCCGTGCTGCAGGCCTGGATCGCGCTCTACGTCGTGATCACGATGTTCGGGGCGATCCTGTTCGGCGACCGGTGGTTCTCGACCGGCGACCCGTTCGAGGTCTACGCGTCGCTGATGGCGCGCCTGTCGCCGTGGGGCCGCCGTACCGACGGCGCCTTGGTCGTACGGCGTCCGCTGGAGAACCTCGACGGTCTGAAGGCACAGCCAGGACTCGTGGGCATGGTCGCCGCGCTACTCGGCTCCACGGCGTACGACGGCTTCTCGAACTCGTCGGCGTGGGTCGGCTGGGCCCAGAACCAGGACATCTCGATGACCTGGCTCGGTACGGCGGCCCTGATCGTGTTCATACTCTTCGTGCTGGTCACGTACTCCGGCGCCACGCTGCTCGCCGGCCGGCTCTCGGACAGCTCCCGTACGTCGTTGCCCGGCCTGTTCGCGCATTCCGTCGTACCGATCGCGCTGGGCTACGTGATCGCGCACTACCTGACGCTGTTGATCCTGGAAGGCCAGCGGACGCTCATCTATCTGAGCGACCCGCTCAGCAACGGCGCCAACGTGTTCGGCACCGGCCTGCTCGCGGTGAACACCGGAATCACCAACCACAGCACGGCGATCTCGGTCATCCAGGTCCTCGCCGTGGTCGGCGGTCACCTGCTCGGTGTCATCTCCGCGCACGACCGTGCCGTCGCGCTGTTCCCCCGCCACAAGGCGCTCGCAGGTCAGCTTCCCCTGCTGATCGTCATGGTCGGCTACACCGCCGGCGGCTTGCTCCTGCTGTTCTCGTCCTGACCGGTCAGGCGGTCTCGCCCGAGCTCGATCGGGTGAGGCCGCGGCTGGTCACGGCCAGGACGACGAAGGCGATCAGGCCGAGGATCAGGTGCGAGTTGCCGGGGATCGACTGCCAGAAGCTCCAGGCGAGCTCGCGGTCGTCCCGGTAGGGCACCCACCAGATCGAGCGCAGGACGAACAGGCCGTACCAGAGGACGCCGGTCGCGACGGCCGGGTTGAGGCCCCAGACGCGGTTGACGCCACGGATCAGGCTGACGCCGAGCGGGATGATCCAGACCCAGTGGTGGCTCCACGAGATCGGCGAGGCGTAGAGAACGGCCAGCGCCATCACGGCGATCGCGGTGACGCGCTCGTCGGCCAGCCAGTACTTGCGAGCCAGCCAGAGGACCGCCAGGCCGACGATGACCGCGGCAACGAACCAGGTCGGCTGCACCCAGCTCGCCGTGTTGCCGAGGCGGTGCAGGAAACCGTTGATGGACTGGTTGCCGCTGTAGGCGATGCCGCCCACGCGGTTGGCGTCGAAGACGACCTCGGTCCAGTACCGCCAGGACTGCCGCGGGGCGAACGCGAAGCCGATCGCGATCGTGGCGAGCAGGCCGAAGATCGCGTTCCGCAACGCCTTCCACTGCTTGGTGACGACCAGCAACGCCAGGAACGGCAGCGGAGTCAGCTTGACGCCGATCGCGACGCCGAGCCAGAACCCGCGCAGGCGGGCGTCGTTCGGCCGGATCAGGTCCAGCACGATCATTGCGGTCAGCAACAGGTTGATCTGGCCGAAGTCGATGGTGGCCCAGACGGGCTCCAGCAGCAGCGACACGATGGTCAGCGCGACCAGCACCGCCGTCCGCTTGCGCAGGGTGATGAACGACCAGAAGGTCTTCGGCAGACTGGCGCGCCAGAGCAGGGTGATGCAAAGCACCGAGGCGGTCGTCCAGACCACCAGAGCGACGGCCCACGGCGCCAGTGCGAGCGGCACCATCGCGATCGCCGCGAACGGCGGGTACGTGAACGGCAGCCCGATCCCCGGCAGCTTCGCGTCGTACAGGGCCGGTCCGTGCAGCAAGGCGTCACCGCCGAGCCGGTAGACCTTCAGGTCGATCATGCCGTGGTACTTGTTGCCGATCCACGCGCCGAGCGCGACCAGGACCGCGGCGGCGAGGATCCAGAGCAGAATCCGGCGCCGATCGATCGGCCGGGATGCGGGGGTGCTGGTGGTCGTCGCGCTCACGTCAGGTCTGCTCCGAACAGGGACTCCAGCTCGCGCCGGGTCTCGTCGTACGAGGTGTGCAGGATGCCGGTCATGCCGACGGCACGAGCGCCGTCGACGTTCACTTGCAGGTCGTCAACAAAGACGCATGCCGACGGTGGAAGGTTCACGCGCTGGGCCGCGAGCAGGAAGATCTCCGGCTCGGGCTTGCGCAGCCCCACCTCACCGGAGATGACGATGTCGTCGAACATCCCGTCCCAGGTGTCGCGCGGGTAGGAGTTGCCCCACGAGTTCGACAGCAGGGCGGTGCGGATGCCGAGCGCCTTGGCCCGGCGGACCAGTGCGTTCATCGCCGGCTGGTGCTCGAAATGGGCGAACATCCGCTCCATCAGACCCTCCGCCGGCACCTGGGTGCCGTCCGGGCGGATCAGGATCGTGGCGAGCTTGCGCTCGAAATCCGGTACGGCGATCTGTCCGCGCTCGAGCGCGTGGACCGGATTGATCTCGGCCGTCTCGGCGGTCTCGGCCGGCAGCCACGCCATGATCGCCTTGACGTAGGCGTCGAAGTCGAACCCGTCCAGCTCGGCCCAGCGCCGCAACGCCGAATCCAGGCCCGACGTCAGCACACCGCCCCAGTCCACCAGCAATCCCCGGGGTACCGCGTCGACCTCTGCCATGGCGGCAAGCCTACTCAGGACAAAACCGGCTCACGGACGCGGTCCTGGTGGTCACTGTCAGTGGCTGTACTCCACGCTGACGTCGCCGGAGGAGGTTTTCACCGCGATCGTGCGAGTCGAGGTGGTGTCGACCTTCACATTCGGCTCGTTGTCGCCGGAGGAGGTGGTGGTGTCGACCTTGTAGGTCTCGTCGCCGGTGGGCACGGTGATCACCACGTCACCCGAGCTGGACTTGGCGTCGACCGACTGCGGCGCTGTGCTGAAGCCGAGCTCCGCATCGCCCGAACTGCTCTTCGTCACAACCGTGGTCGTGGTCAGGGCGTCGGCCTCGAGGCTGCCGGAGCTGGACTCCATCCGGAGCGATCCGCTCAGGCCCTGGGCCAAGATGTCGCCCGAGTTCGTCTTCAGCTCGGTGTCGCCGCTCATCCCGGAGACCTTGATCGAGCCGCTGTTGTTCTTCACGGTCAGCTTCGTGTCGCGCGGCACGGTCAGCACATAGGTCGTCTTGCAGTTGAAGGAGAGGAACCCGCAGTTGGTCTCCTTGAGCTGGAGCTTGCCGTCCTTGTAGGTGTCGGTCGGGTCGGAGCCGAACGCGTTGCGCTCGAACTGCCGGTCCACCTTGAGCTCCGTGCCGTCACCGGGCACGATCTCCACACTCGTCGAACTGCCCTCGACGACCAGCGAATGGCCGTCGAGCTGATAGCTGCTCTGCCCGCTCCGCGTGCCCTCGGTCAGACCGGTGAGCGCCCAGTAGACGCCGCCCAGGATGAGCGCGACCGAGATCGCGATCCCGTATCTCCGCTCGGCGCTCATCGTGCTCGCCGGCCGTCGCTGCGCCTCGGACATCAGTCTCCTCAACCTCCAGGTCCTTCTCTGCAGCAGCCTGACAGATCCCCGGGCCTGTGTCGGTGGGGTTAACCCCCATATCTCCCTGGCCTCGACCCTGGGCTCACGGACTAGCGGACGAACGTCTGGTCGATCGAGGTGGCCAGCTGCTGCAGCGACTTGCGGAGCTTGCTGGACTTGGCGGCCTCGGCGAGGCTGCGGCCGTGGGCCATCGCCGCGTCCACGGCACTGAGGTCGTACGGAAGGAGTGCGGCCGCCTGGACACCGGCGTACTGGCCGAGGGCCTCGGCGACGGCCTCGGACGGGGAGCTGCCGAGGGAACCCGAGCGGACCCGATTGACCACCACGCGGAGGGTGACCGAGGGGACGAGCCCGCGCACCTCGTGGATCGCGCGGATGAGCCGGGTCAGGCCGACCGGGTCCGCGGACCCGACGACGATCACCTCGTCCGCTTCCTCCAGCGTCGCGACCGTGGCGCCGTTGCGGCGCGGCGCGAGGGAGTCGAACGAGATCTCCTCATCGGTCTCGATACAGAACCCGAGATCGACGATCGTGCACGGCGACAGGAGCCGCGCCGACGACCAGATCGACTCGACCGCGGCCGGCCGCAGCTCGGTCCAGCGGTCGGCCCGGCTGAGCCCAGTCAGCACCATCAGGTGCCGCTCGACCTGTCGCGCGTGCTTGGCCAGGGTCATCATGTCCAGCGTGCCGCTCGACGCGGAGCGGGCCGCAGCGGCCAGGCCGGAGGTCTCGTCGAGCATCCCGAGCTGCTGGGCGACCGTCCCGCCGTACACATCGCAGTCGGCGAGCAGTGTGGGCAAGCCTCGGGCGGCGAGCTCGGAGGCCAGTCCGACGGCGACTGTCGTGCGGCCGGGGGCGCCAGTCGGTCCCCAGACTGCGAAAATCCGGCCGGTGCCCGCGGCGTACTCCACTGGTTCTGACCGGTGATCGATCCCGCTGGGGCCTGGCACGAAGCCGCCGGCGAAGTGCGAGAGCGCGACCGGCGGACCGGCGTCGACCGCGTCGCTGATCGCGCGGCCGAGGTCCTCCGGGCTGACGTCGGCGGGGAGGATCCGCTCGATCCCCATCCGGCTGAGCCGGTCCTCGGGGCCGAAAGCCTCTCCCGTCTCGCTCGGATCAACCAGTGCCAGTACGGCGATGCCGCGCGCATGCAGCGCGGACACGGCATCAGAGGTCAGCCGGGCGAGGTCGTCGGCAAGCAGGACCGCCCGTGCCTGACCGCTGGCCGCGGCCGCCATCACATCCGCGATGTCCACACAGCGCCGGACGATCCGGATGCCCGGTGCGCGCTCGGTTCGGCGTACGACGTCTGCCTCCCACGGCGCGCCGGTCACCGCGAGGAGGACCGGAATCGCCATCAGGCCGCCCGCCGGACGAGCGTCGGCTCACCCTGACTCATGGCGGTCAGTGCGGCCGGGAGCTTCTGCAGGTCCTTCGGAGTCAGTGCCACCAGGACCTGTCGGCGGGCGGAGCCGCCGGCGACGCCCTTCACCGAGTCGATCTGCAGCACTCGGACATTGCTCCAGAGCAGCTTGGCCGCTTGGCCCTCGTCCTTCGGAACCACCCAGATGTCGACCCGGTCGCCGTCCGCGGTGTCCGAAGGAAGTCTGCCGGACGCCACCGACAGCGGCAGCTCGGTGCGGTCGCTGTCAGCCTGCGGTACGGCGGCATCGCGCGGCACGAACTCACCGGCCTCGATCGCGCGGGCAACGACCAGGCCCTTCAGCTCGGCGTCAGCGGCGACGTACTTCTCCGCGTCCTGACCGCTGGTGAAGCGGACGCGGACCGTGGTGAGGTCGTCGCCGGTCAGCTTGGTCCCGGCCGCCAGGTCACGCTTGGCCGCCCAGATCGTCGTGGTGTCATCGGCGGACGACAGCAGCTTCGCCCCGATCAGCGCGGTGATCGCGACGAGCAGCACGCCGAGCACCAGGCGACCGTCCTTCCAGCGCGCCCGCTGAGTGCGTTGCGCCGGAATCGACGGCGCCCCGAACCCACTCCGCACTGCTGTGTCCACCACGTCGGCTCCCCAGGTCGCTCGTTGCTGTCTGCATTCTGCCGTGCCCGCGGACCGCGCGTACGCGGTCATCCACAGGCTGTCACAGCCTGGGGACAAACGAGATCATCCACTGGCGAACCATGGCAAACTGAAGGAACCAGCTACTACCCGAGGGAGTTCCACGATGCCGGCACCGCGATTCCTTCAGCTCGCCGACGTCGCCGAGGTCCTGAACATCTCCGCCAACCAGGTCTACGCGCTCGTCCGCCGCGGTGACATCCCCGCGGTGAAGATCGGCGGCCGCGGTCAGTGGCGGGTCGAGTCCGTCGAGCTCGAGAAGTACATCGAGCGGCTGTACACGGAGACCAAGCAGTTCATCGACACGCATCCGTTCGGCGAAGAGGCCGAGCAGACCGAGGACGCGCAGCTCTGAGTCAGCGTCTCCGGACGGCTTGCAGCGCCTGGGTGGGGATCAGGCGGACGTTGTAGACCTCGGTACGGCGGCGCGGCGCGTCCAGCGGGTGTTCGGCGACCTCGAGGAAGTCGGCGCCGACGCGGTCGATCGTGCCGGTGATCGGGATTCCGCCGCAGAACAGGGTGACCGGGGAGCGGTCTCGGGCGATTCCGCGGAGTAGATGGGCGAGGCCGAGCTTGCCTGCGACGGCGCCGACCGCGGGCTCGGCCCATGGGCCTAGGCGGTGAACCGCTACCAGCGCGCCGACCGGTACGAGCCACTCCTCGCCGCGGTCGGCCTCGATCAGTAGGCAGTCCTTGCCGACCCGGGTGAGCAGTCCCTGGAGCGGTTCGGCGGCGGCCAGCTCGATCCGTACGACGGTGTCGACGGCACCGCGCAGGCGGTCGAGCACGGTGATCTTGCCGACCTCGGTGCGGATCCGGTCCGCGACCTCGCCGTACAGATCGCCCTCCTGGAGCGCGTCGAACTGCGATTCCAGGTCCTCGAACAGCGCATCCCACTGCATACGGGTCAACATATCTCACGTTCTGTCAGGTATTCACTTGCAAACTCACCTTAGTTCCGGTCTATAGTGGTCAAGCCAAAGCAAACTAACGCAAACTCATAGGTCGGAGGCGAAGTGAGGTGAACGGGATGCTTCGAGGGATGAAGAGCCTGCTGGCCGTTGGTGCGCTGGTCGTGGTTGGACTGGCCCTGCGGTGGGTCACGGCCGGCACGATCACCGCCGCCAACAGCCACGACCTGGACTCCCTGACCGTTCTCGCAGTCGGAGCAGTCGCCTGGATCGCCTACTGCTGGCTCGTCCTCGCGGTGCTCGCGACCGCGCTGGAGCAACTGCCGGGCGCAGTCGGTACAGCGGCTGGTCTGGTCGCCCGCGGGATCACCTCGACGACCTCCCGGACTCTCCTCCGCTCGGCGCTGGGGGTGGCCGCTGTCACGCCGTTGACGGTCGGCATGGCTCAGGCGGCGCCCTCGCCTGCGGCACACTCCGCCGCGTGGCAGCCGACCGAGCACCTTGGCGCCAACCCCCTGACCGCTGCCAGCCGCACGAACTTCCGCGCCACCGAGCCGCAGTCGTCGGTGGAGATCGACGCCAACCGCGCGCACTCCCGGGGCGCAGGCTCATCGGCACAGGCTGCTTCCAACTTCCGCGCAACCGAGCCGCGTTCCTCGGTGGAGATCGATGCCGACGGCACCAACTTTCGTCCGGCTGAGCCTCGGTCGGGTGTGCAGTTGGGCGGTACTGGGGACGCCGGTCGGACGGCTGGACCGCGGAACGGCGTACGGACGGGGACTGGTGTGCCGACGGTGCGGCCGCAGGCTCGACCGCAGAACCCAACCGCCTCGGACGGACGGGCGGCTCGGCCGCAGCAACCAGGTGTCACGGGGGCGCCGGCTGGTGGCGGCGTGAAGGTGCCGGATCGGCCGGAGGTGGGGGCTGCTACGCGGTACACCCACCTGCGGTCGGGGGTGGCTTCGCGCGTGACTGTCGCCCCCGGGGACAGCCTTTGGGAGCTGGCGAAGCGCGAGCTTGGAGCGGAGGCGACTGACGAACAGATCGCTGCGCGGTGGCCGGAGTGGTATGCGGCCAATCGGCAGGTGATCGGCACTGACCCGAATCTCATTCTTCCCGGCCAAGTACTGCGCGTGCCGCCCACTAGCAAGGAGCAGTGACATGACCAGTGCGTACCAGGAAGTCAGCGAGTCAACGCAGGGACAGCCGGTTCGGCTGAGCGTCGTACCGGACTCGAAGGGGACGCGGCCGGTGCTCCCGGAGGCGCGGGCTTGGGGTGGGCGGTTGGCGCAGGCGGTGTCGGAGGTGCTGGCGGGCGATCGGCCGGTGGCGCAGTTGGTGCGGTTCACGGACGAGGACGTGTTCGTGGAGCTCAACCGGCGGGTGCGGATGCTGGGGCTGACCACGACGGCCAACGCTCGTGGCACCAAGGAGCGGTGTGCGCTGCGATCGGTGCGGGTTTGCCGGCCGAACGCGCAGGTGGCCGAGGTGGCGGCGCATGTGCGGCACGGCGGGCGCTCGCGGGCGATCGCGCTGCGGATGGAGATCCGTCGCAACCGCTGGGTCTGCACGGCGCTCGAGGTCGGCTGAAATCTCTTCGAACAAAACGCGGAGTCCGGGAGTCCTTAGAGCGCAATGTGATCGTGTGGTTGTCGTCATGTGACTGGTGGTCCCCCGGCGTACGGTTGCCGAGGCGGTCGCCAGGCCGGAGCCGTTCGGGGGAACGAAATGCAAGAGAGCAATGTCAAGGTGGGGCGGGTTGCTGAGCCGGCATCCACTGGGGTGACGCCGGTCGGCGAACCCGCCGACCCCGGTGAGGTGGCCTTCGCCTGGCGACTGGGGCTCGACGAACTGAGCCCGGCAGAACGCGCACGCGTCGCTCCGGCGGTGCGTCGGCGACGCTGGTCCGAGCGAGTGCCCGCGCTGTATCCGCTGGCGATCCGCTATCACCGCGCCCGCAAACGCATCGAGTGGATGCGATCCAGTACGGCGTTCGCGCATGAGCGACGTACTGACGAGCTGCCGGTGCGGGTGAAGCGGCACAAGTCGTTGCTGTTGCGCCAGCTCGGCGAGACCGAGATGTGGATGCAGCACAACAAGGTGACCAACCTGCGGCTCGCATGCGAGCAGGTCGACGGTCTGGTGATTCGGCCGGGCGAGACGTTCTCGTTCAACAAGATCGTCGGCAATGCCACGCGTCGCAAGGGCTATCTCAAAGGGATGCGACTGTCGAACGGTCAGGCGCGACCCGGCATCGGCGGCGGCATCTGCCAGCTCGCGAACCTGCTGCACTGGATGGTGCTGCACTCGCCGATGACGGTGACGCAGCGATCCACGCACAGCTTCGACCCGTTCCCCGACAACGGTCGCGTGCTGCCGTGGGGTGTCGGGTGCAGCATCGTCTACAACTACGTGGATCTGCAGTTCCGCAACGACACCGACCAGACTTTCCAGCTCCGCGTCGGCGTGAGCGATCGGTATCTCGAGGGTGAGATCTTCGCCGACGTACCGGCTGCGACGTCGTACCGGGTGTTCGCGCAAGGTGAGCGGTTCTTGCGCGCGGGGACCGAGTACTTCCGCCGGAACGAGATCTGGCGGACGGTGATCGACCGGCGTACCGGCCGCACGACGGCCGAGGAGCTGGTGCGCGAGAACGTTGCCTTGGTCAAGTATGTGCCGACCGGCGTGACCGTGTACGACGTCGTCGACTGAGGCGGCCGACCGCGGGCCCGCATCCCTGGAGGATCTTGACGGTCTCGCTTGTCAGGAATAGCCTGACAGGATCGTCAGGGATCACCTGACAGAGTCCGGAGGTCGGTCATGGTCGAGACCATCATGCGTTGCTCGTTCTGCAGCAAGGACAAGAGCGAGGTGGACCGACTCATCGCGGGTCCTGCGGTCTTTATCTGCAACGAGTGCGTTGGGCTGTGTGAGCAGGTGCTGAGCGAGCAGTCCGCGTCGAACTTCCCCACGTTGGATGGCAAGAGCGACGAGGAGTTGCTGGCTGATGTGGCGCGGCTTTACCGATCCCGCGGCCAGGTTGAGACGGCTTTGCAGGAACGCGTGCAGCATCTGCGGTCCCGCTCTGTTACCTGGGCGCGGATCGGCGAAGCGCTCGGTATGAGCCGGCAGTCGGCCTGGGAACGGTTCTCCGGCGAGGAGTAGGCCTGCGAGGTCGCACCCTCACGGCAGGTCCATGCCAGACGCACCGGCGTCGCTGTAAGTCGTGCGAACCTCGGATGCGGAGGTAGGGCATGCTCTGGAAGCGCAGATCGGACAAGAGGTTTCTGCAGAATCTGGCGAGGTTCGTGCTCAGCGGCGACGTTACCTACGAAGACCTTGCCACCCTGGTCACGGCTGTCGTGGTCTGCGGGCGGCGACTTCACGTCTACATCTCCTCCGTGGACGACGCCGTTTTCCTGGCCGAGTTGTGCGCCGGCGCGGTCCAGGTAGAGCACGGCATGGAGAGGACGTTCTCGGTCCTGGGCACCAGGAACGTCATCAACCCGGTCGACTACCGCGCCGTGGTCGTGTTCGGCAGCCGACGTGACTTCGAAGGCAGCGCGGAGGAAGAGCAGTACTCCGGCGTGCGGCGGGACACGGCACTGGTGGTATCCGGTATCGATCCGCGGTGGTTGCGGAGGAGGAAGTACCGGCAGGTCTTGTCGGCCTCCGAGTGAGACCTCCGACCTACGCGCTCATCGCATCGGGGCTCGGAGGAATGTCGGTGGGGGGTTGCAGACTGGGGTGGTGGATTACCGGGAGCGGGCGGCGGCGGTGGCGGGGGCAACCGTGTGGGAGCGGACGTCGGCGGGTGGGGAGTTCTTGGTGCTGCCGGACGGGTCCATGGATCTGATGTTGATGGATGACGAGCTGGTCGTGGCGGGCCCGGATTCGCGGGCTTGGACGGGGTCGGCCGTGGCCGGGACTCGGTACGTCGGGGTGCGGTTTGCGCCGGGGGATGCGCCGGGGTTTCTGGGGGTGCCGGCGCATGAGTTGCTGAACGAGCGGGTGGGGTTGAGCGACTTGTGGTCGCGGGGGCGTTGCCAGCGGCTGGCGGATCGGGTCCGGGCTGGTGGGCTCGACCGGGCGGTGGCTGAGACGATGGAGGCGCCGGCAGATCGGTTGGCGCAGCAGGTGGTTCGGGCTGTTCGCGGGGGCGGCGCCGTGGCGGGGTTGGCGCGGTCGTTGGGGATCTCGGAGCGGCAGTTGCATCGGCGGTGTTTGGCGGCGTTCGGCTATGGGCCGAAGATGCTGGACCGGGTGTTGCGGATGAACGCGGCGCTGGATCGGGCGCGGACCGGCCAGCGGCTGGCGGAGGTCGCGGCGGTGAGTGGCTATGCGGATCAGGCGCATCTGACGCGGGATGTGAAGGCGTTGACGGGCCTGCCGCCGAGCACACTGTTGCGATGAGCGAACCCGAGGTGACGACGCTCCGGCACAATCCGTTGAACGCGGTGACGGAGACAGTCGAGCGACTCACGTACGCCGATGGCCGGACGGCGATCCGGAAACGCTTGCGGCGGCCGGTCGGGGCAAGCGAAGGACCGTGGGCAGCCTCAACGGATCCGCGGCACTGGAACTACTGGCGCCGGGAGATCGAGGTCTACCGCGATGAGGAGCTGCGGGCGCAGCTGAAGGCCGCCGGACTGGTGCTACCGGAGGCCGAGGTGGTGGAGGACGGCGGCGGGGCAGTGCCGAAGCCTGAGGGCGTGGCTGGCTCGGGGTCACCGGAGGCCGAGGTGGTGGACGGTGGCGGGGCTGTGCTGATGCTGGAGGACGTGGCCGGGCTACCGGGGACGGAGTTCGGCTTCGCCGAGCATGGGGCGCTGGCGCGCGCGTGTGGGCGGTGGCAGGCGCGGGCAAGCGGCGAGCGGGAGTGGACGTCGCGGGGGTTTCTGCGGACGTACTCGACAACCCGCGTAGTGCCGTGGGAGCTCGTGGATGACGATGACGCCTGGCGGCAGCCGCTGATCGCCGAGACCTGGCCGCCGGGCCTTCGAAGAGCTTGGCGAGAGCTCCTCGCGAACCGCGAGAGGCTGCTGAAGCTGGTCGAGAGCTCACCGCGGACGCGCTGTCACCTCGACATCTGGGTGTCCAACGTGATCCAGCGTCCGGACGGCGAGTTTGCGCTGCTCGACTGGGCCTTCACCGGCGACGGCGCATTGGGGGAAGACATCGGGAACCACATCCCGGATGCCGTCTTCGACCTGTTCTGGCCGGCCGAGCGCCAGGCGGAGCTCGCGGACGTCTGCGTCACCAATTACCTGGCCGGTCTCGGCGAAGCGGGCTGGCGCGGCGACAGCGACGTCGTACGGCGGGCTGTGCTGGCTTCGGGGGTGAAGTATGCGTGGCTGCTCCCCCACCTGCTCGGGCGGGCCGGGCTCGCCGGCCATCAGGCTTATCACCAGGACGCGGACAGCCGGCACCTCTATCAGCAGCGCGGGCGGGCGCTCGAAACAGTCGCCAAGTGGTGCGCGGAAGCGATGTAAAGCGGGAGTTCTGCGCAGTCGTTTGCAGGTTGATCCCTTGACGGGAGGGCGGGGGTGGCGCTTAACCTTGGCGGCAGTGATGCACCCAGCCGGTAGCGGATCGTTGATCCGGAGTCCGGTTTTCAGGCGCCAGGGCGGCCCGGACTGTGGCCGGCCCGAGGCGGGGTAGCGTCCTCGGGACCGATGGAGCAATCGTGTCCAAGCCTCGTTCAGTCACTCGCCGCGTGCTCCTGGCCACTCTGGCCTCCGCCCTCGCGGTCACTGCCGTCTACTCCGCCCTCAACCTCGGCTCGGAAGCCGACGCGGCGGCCACGCTGCCGCCGACTCACGCGAAGTTCGATTATCAGATCGGCGGCGCCTACACGCCGCCGTCCGGCGTTCAGGTCGTTACGCGCGACCGGACCGCTGCCCCGGCCGCCGGGCTCTACAACATCTGTTACGTGAACGCGTTCCAGGTGCAGCCGGGTGAGCAAGGCTCGTGGGCCTCGGACCTGTTGTTGCGCGATGCCCAGGGCAACCTGGTCATCGACGAGGACTGGGGCGAGCCGCTGCTCGACCTGCGGACGGCCGACAAGCGCACCCGCGTCGCCGCGAAGGTGAACGGCTGGATCGACCAGTGTGCCTCGAAGGGCTACAAGGCGATCGAGCCGGACAACTACGACAGCTACGAGCGCTCGAAGGGCCTGCTGACGAAGTCGCAGGCCAAGGCGTTCCTGACCTTGCTGGCCTCACATGCGCACAGCAAGAACCTCGCCATCGCGCAGAAGAACACGGTCGAACTGGCCGGTGACCGGCAGACGGTCGGCCTCGACTTCGCGGTGGCCGAGGAGTGCGGTCAGTACGACGAGTGCGGTGACTATGTCGCTGCCTTTGGCAACAACGTGATCGTGATCGAGTACACGAACTCCGGCCGGACCAAGGCCTGTTCGGCGTACGGCAGCAGGCTGACGATCGTCCAGCGCGACGTCGACGTCTCGACGCCCGGCTCGGGCAGCTACGTCCGCAAGACCTGCTGACTTTTCTCACCAATCCCCCTGTACCTGGAGACCGTCATGTCTCAGCATGCTCCTGTCCTGACCCGCCGCGGCATCCTGCGCGCCGCCGCGGCCGTCACCGCCACCGGTGCGCTCGCCGCGTGCGGGAAGAACGACGACCAAGCCACCGGCGGCGTCGTCGACGTCGAGCTCTGGCACGGCCAGGTCGACACCGGCAAGGCCGCGATCGATGCCTTGATCAACGAGTTCAACCGGACCCATCCGGGGATCCGGGTGAACGGCGGTGGCGGCGGGGTCACGGCGGACAGCATGCTGCAGAAGGTCACCGCGGGGCTGGCGGCGGGGTCCTTTCCGGATATCGCCTACATTTTCGGATCGGACCTCGCCAGCCTGACCCGCAGCCCGAAGATCGCCGACCTGTCCGGTGCACTGCACCTCGACGACTACTGGCCGGCGGCGCGCGACTCGGTCACCGTGAAGGGCAAGGTTCGGGCCGCGCCCGCGCTGCTCGACTCGCTCTGCCTGGTCTACAACAAGAAACTCTTCGCCGCGGCCGGACTGCCCGCGCCCAAGCCCGGCTGGACCTGGGACGACTTCATCGGTACGGCGAAAGCCCTCACGAACCCGGCCAAGGGCGTGTTCGGTACCGGCTGGCCGGGCGTCGGGGACGAGGACACGGTCTGGCGGCTGTGGCCGATGATCTGGGACCTCGGCGGCGACGTCGCCACCGAGGACGGCAAGAAGGTCGCCTTCGACCAGGTCGGCGCCCAGGCCCTCGGCACGCTCGACCGCCTGCGCACCGACAAGTCCCTGTACGTCGACCCGAAGCCGGGCAGCGAGCAGCTCTACCAGGTGTTCCTCGGCGGCCGGATGGGCATGGTGGCCACCGGCCCCTGGCAGCTGCCCGACCTCGCCGACAAGGGACTCGAGTACGGCGTCGTCCCGCTCCCGACGTACTCCGGGAAGCCGGTGACGATCTCGGGGCCGGACACCTGGACGGTCTTCGACAACGGCAAGGCCAAGGTGAAGGCAGCGACCGAGTTCGTGAACTGGCTGATCCAGCCGCAGCAGGACATCAAGTGGGATGTCAAAGGCGGCAGCCTGCCGCTCAGCAAGGCGACCGCGGCCACTCCGGAATGGACCAAGCACGCGGGCGAGACCAACGGGCTCAAGGTGTTCGTGGACGCGCTCGACTCGGCCCGGGTCCGCCCGACCATCACCGGCTACCCGAAGATCTCGCAGTTCCTCGGCGAGGCGATCGTCTCCGTGCTGCTGGGCAAGAAGAGCCCGGAGGATGCGATCAAACAGGCCGTCGACCAGTCGAACGCCATCCTCGCGGTGCCGAACTGATGGCCAGTGTCGTCGGCACGTTCACTCTCGATCCGCGCACCAAACCGAAGCGCCGGCTCAACAGTGAGAACGCGACCGGGTGGGCGTTCGTCAGCCCGTCGGTGCTGCTCATCCTCGGACTGAGCGTCGTACCGGTGGTGTGGTCGTTGCTGCTGTCGTTCCAGATCAACGACCTGGTGTCGCCGAGCGAGTGGGTCGGACTGGCCAACTACAAGGCGCTGGTGCAGGACCCGAGCTTCGGTGCGGCGGTCAAACATACGCTGCTTTACACCGTGCTCTACGTGCCGCTGAGCGTCGTCGGCGGTCTCGCGATCGCGATCGCCCTCGACCGCAAGATCAAGTTCATCGGGCTCTACCGGACACTCGTCTTCGTGCCGTTCGTGGTCTCCGCGGCCGCGCAGGGCGTGTTGTTCTCGTTCGTTCTCGATCCTGAGTTCGGCGTCGCGAACTCGTTGCTGCACAAGGCCGGACTGCCCGCGCAGGGCTTCTTCGGCGATCCCGGTCAGGCGCTTCCACTGCTGGTCGTGATCTCGTTGTGGAGCGGTACGGGGTTCTGCGTGATCGTCTATCTTGCCGGCCTGCAAGGGGTTTCGGGCGAGCTGGTCGAGGCAGCACGGATCGACGGCGCGGGACGATTCGCCGTACTGCGGCATGTCGTCATCCCGACGTTGTCGCCGGTCACCGTGTTCCTGCTGCTCTTCCAGACCATCAATGCATTGCAGCTCTTCGACCTGGTCTTCGTCACCACCAAAGGCGGACCGCTCGGGTCGACGACGGTGATCGTGTACTTCATCTGGGAGAAGGCATTCAAGAGCTTCACCGCGGGCTATAGCGCAGCGGCGGCGTACGCGCTGGCCGTTGCCCTGCTGGTGGTCGGGATCGCCCTGCAGATCTCACGGCGCCGGGCCGCCCGATGAAGCGGCCGAGTGCTTGGCATCTGTTGCTGGCTCCGCTGGCATTGTTGTTCGCGCTGCCGCTGCTGTGGCTGCTCGTCAGCTCGGTGATGAGCAACGCGGAGATCAACCGCTTCCCACCCGCACTGATCCCTTCGAAAATCGATCTGGGCGGCTACCGGTACGTGCTCGGCAACGCGCTCTTCCCGCGCTGGTTCGTGAACTCGATGATCGTCTCGGCGGTCGCGGTGACCGCGAACCTCGTGCTGGGTTCGCTCGGCGGCTACGCGTTCGCGCGGATCCGGTTCACCGGGTCGAAGCTCGTGCTCGGGATGATGCTGGCCACGATGGTGATCCCGTTCCAGCTGACGATGATCCCGACCTTCCTGGTGATGAAGAGCCTCGGCCTGATCGACACGCTCGGCGCGCTGATCGTGCCGTCGCTGGTGACGCCGCTGGCGGTGTTCCTGTTCCGGCAGTTTTTCGTCAGCCTGCCGCGGGAGCTCGAAGAGGCGGCCGTGATCGACGGGTGCGGACGACTCCGGATCCTCGTCTCGATCGTGCTGCCGCTGGCGCGGCCGGCGCTGAGCACGGTCGCCGTACTGACCTTCCTGGCGACCTGGAACGACCTGACCTGGCCGCTGATCGCCATCAACAGTGACACCAACTACACGCTCCAGCTCGGACTGACCACCTTCCAAGGCCAGCACCACACCCAGTGGGCGGCAGTGATGGCGGGCAACGTCATCACCGTGCTGCCGGTCCTGCTCGGGTTCCTGCTGGCTCAGAAGGCGTTCATCCGCTCGCTGGCCTCAACTGGACTCAAAGGCTAAGAAATGACATATGACTTGTTAGTGATCGGCGACGCGAATCCCGACGTGGTCGTCGGGCCCGTCGACCAGCCGATCCTCTTCGGCCAACGGGAGCGCCTCGTCCCGTCCGGCGCTCTCCTGCTCGGCGGCTCGGCCGCGATCATGGCTTGTGGCGCGGCCCGGCTCGGCCTGAGCGTGGCGTTCGTCGGCCGGGTCGGCGCCGATCCGGCCGGCGACTTCGTCCGTACGGCGCTCGCCGAGCGCGGCGTCGATGTGTCGGCAATGATCGTGGACCCGGCACTCCCGACCCCACTCACCACCGTGCTCACGTCGGGCGAGGATCGCGCGATGCTCACCTCCCCCGGCTGTCTGCCGGCCACCACGGCGAACGACGTACCGACTGCGCTGTTGCGTTCGGTGCGGCACGTGCACGCGGCGTCGTTCTATCTGATGCCGGAGTTGGCGGCTGGGCTCGCCGGTCTCTTCAAGGAAGCGAAGGCGGCGAAGGCGACCACGTCGCTGGATCCGAACGACGATCCGTCCGGGCGGTGGGACCGGATGGTTCTCGACCCGGTACTGCGGGTCACCGACTACTTCCTGCCGAACGCCGCCGAGGCGAACTTGCTCACCGGGCACCCGGCGACCACCGACGCGGCCGGGATCCTGGCCCGGCGCGGTCCGCTCGTCGTCGTGAAGGACGGCGCCAACGGCGCGCTGGCCCACGACGGGACGAAGGTGACGAAGGCTCCGGCGCTCGAGGTGGAGTTCGTCGACGCCGTGGGTGCCGGGGACAGCTTCGACGCCGGCTTCGTCGCGGCTCGGCTGAACGGCTTCAGCCGGGCGCGCGCACTGGCGATCGCGGCCGCGTGCGGCTCGCTGTCGACACGGGCTGCCGGCGGCACCGCCGCTCAGGCCGATTGGGAACTAGCGCTGGGGAGCGTGACCGCATGACCAAGATCGTCTTCGTCGGCGCCGGCAGTGTCGTGTTCACGCAGGGGTTGCTGGCGGACCTGTTCGGATTCGACCTCGGGCCGGTGCACATCGCCTTGCACGACATCGATCCGGAGCGCCTCGACACAGCGGCCGGAGCGGCGGCGTACATCGCGTCGGAGCGTGGCGTGACGCCGCGGATCACGACGCACCTCGACCGGCGGGCGGCGCTGGAAGGCGCCGACTTCGTGATCAACATCGTCCAGGTCGGCATGAACGCCGCGACCAAGGTCGACTTCGAGATCCCCGCCCGGTACGGCGTTCGGCAGACGATCGGCGACACGCTCGGAGTCGGTGGGGTGTTCCGGGCGCTGCGCACGTTCCCGGTGCTGCGCGGGCTGGCCGCCGACATCGCCGCGGTCTGTCCGGACGCCTGGCTGCTCAACTACACCAACCCGATGGCGATGAACGTCTGGTACCTGCAGGCGCTCGGCCTGCGCAAGGTAGTCGGCCTGTGCCACTCGGTCTATTGGACGATGCACGATCTGGCGGCGCTGGTCGGCGTACCGTTCGACGAGGTCAACTACCTCGCGGCCGGCGTGAACCACCAGGCGTGGGTGCTGCGGTTCGAGCGTGACGGGGTCAACCTGTACGACCGGCTCGACGAGGTCATCGACGCGGATCCGGAGCTGCAGCGGCGGGTACGAGTGGACATGTACAAGCGGCTCGGGTTCTATCCGACCGAGACGAGTGAGCACTCGTCGGAGTACGTGCCGTGGTATCTGCAGCACGACTCCGAGATCGAGCGGCTGCGGTTGCCGGTCGGCGAGTATCTGGGGATCGTCGCGGAGAACCTGGCGTCGTACGAGCGGACGCGCGATGCGCTCAAGGCCGGCGAGCCGCTGCCGGTCGAGGGGACGATGGAGTACGCGCCACAGGTCATCCACAGCATCGTCACCGGCACCCCGCGGACGATCTACGGCAACGTCCCCAACACCGGGTTGATCAGCAACCTTCCGGCCGGAGCGGTGGTCGAGGTTCCTTGCCTGGTTGACAGTCTGGGCGTCCAGCCGACGACGGTCGGCGCGTTGCCGGCCCAGTTGGCGGCCTTGAACAAGGGCTATCTGAACGTCGCCGAGCTCGTCGTGCGGGCGGCGATCGAGGAGGATCCGCGGTCGATCCGGCAGGCCGTGATGGCCGATCCGGCGACCGCGGCCGCCCTACCGGTGGAGCAGATCTGGGCGCTCTGCAACGAGCTGGTCGATGCCCATAGCAACTACTTGGCGCCGTCGTTGAGGGCCGCCCTGAGGTAGTCCCGGTAGCCCGCGAAGCCGTCGAGGACCTCGGCGGCCGTGGGCCTTCCGGTGATCGCACCGACGCCTTGCCCGGCGTAGATCGAGGCGCGCGTGGTGTCCGCGGCCTTGCTACCTTCGACGTAGTCGGTGTGACCGGTGTCGTCGGTCTTGAGCTCCTGCTCGCGGCCTTCCCACTGATCGAAGTAGGCGTTGCGCAGTGCCCGGCCGCCGAACTCGTCCGGCCAGCCGGCCCGCGACGCGGCGTCGAAGACCGTGCCGTAGACGGTGTCCGTCTCGTCGGCCTCGATCACGCGCTGCGCGACCGGTTCGGAGGTCAACCCCTCGACGCAGGTGAGGAACGCCGTACCGATCCAGCCGCCGACGGCGCCAGCAGCCAGTACGGCGGCCAGCCCGCGAGCGCCGGAGATCCCGCCACCGGCGAGCACCGGGCGGTCGGTCAGGTCGAGGATCGCTTGGAGCAGCGGCAGTGTGCCGACCGCATTACGCCCATGCCCGCCGGCCTCCGCACCGCGCGCGACGATCACGTCCACCCCGACGTCGATCGCCTCGCGTGCGTCCGCCACGGTCCCGGCCTGCGTCGCCACAACGATGCCGGCTTGCTGGAGCGGACCGACGTACGGGGCGTAGTTGCCGAAGCTCAGGGAGACGAGGTCGGGCTTGAGCTCCAGCACGGCTTCGAGGTGCTCCGGCCGCGCGTCGACCGACCACGCCATCAGGCCGATGCCCCACGGCTTGCCACCCGCCGCGGCGATCGCGCCTTCGGTGCGAATCCAGTCGGCCGTCACGGCGGACCCGGCGCCGAGCATCCCGAGTCCACCGGCGGCCGAGATGGCGGCAGTCAGCCTGCCGCCGCTCACATTCGCCATCGGTGCGCCGATCACCGGGACAGCGAGTCCGAACTTCTCCTCGAGCCACATGTTCCCAGCGCACCACATCAGCGCCCCTCGACGCCATGTCCCACACCACAACTACCTCGGTGCCTGGAAACCGCCGATCTGCTGCTCGAGCAGCTCGGCCAGTCGCAGCGGCGTACGGTCCTCGAACATCGGACCGATCAGCTGCACCCCGACCGGCAGTCCTTCAGCAAACAGCCCAGTCGGTACGGCGGTCGCGGGCAGACCGGGCATCGTGGCCAGACCGGCCCAGACGAGCTGGTCGAAGAACGGGTACTCGACGCCGTCGATATCGAGCCGGCAGGCCAGCAGATCGGGGTTGTGGTCGTGCGGGAACGCCGGAGTCGGCGTGACCGGGCAGACCACGGCATCGAACTCGGCGAACAGCTGCCGCCAGCCGTGCCGGTGCAGTTCCCGGCGGTGGTTCACCTCCATCCAGTCGCGGTGGCTGAGCACCAGGCCGCGCAGCCGTGCCGCGTCGAGGCTCTGGTCGTCCGGGTCCAGCTCAGCGGCGCGGTTCTGCAGCTCCTCGATCGGGAACCGCGCGATCGAGCCTGAGAACAGCAACTGCGTGTAGAGCGAGGCGGCTTCGGCCAGGTCGGGCAGGAGCGTCGTGCGTCGCTCGACGCGAGCACCGCCATCGGCAAGGGCGCCGGCCACCCGGTCGACGCCCGCCCGCACCGCGTTTCCGGTTGGGATGAACGGATGCTCGTCGAGAACCAGGACGCGGAAGTCGCTCAGCTGCTCGTGCCGTGCGGGCGGCAGCCGCAGCTCGTAGGCGATCCCGCGCGTGAGTGGATCCGGCCCGGCCATGACGTCGAGCAGCAGCTCGAGGTCGCGGGCGGAGCGTGCCATCGGACCGACTACGGCCATGTCGAGGTCGACAGGCAGGGCCGGCTCGCTCGGCAGCACCATGCCGCGGTTCGCCACCAGCCCGAGGGTCGGCTTGTGTCCGTAGACACCGCAGAAATGAGCCGGGGTGCGCAGGGAGCCCCCGATGTCGGTTCCGATCGACAAGGCGCCGAATCCGGACGCCAGCGCCGCAGCTGATCCGCCAGACGACCCACCCGACGTACGAGCGTGATCCCACGGGTTGTTCGTCGTGCCGTAGAGCTCGTTGGAGCTCTGCAGACCCGTCAGCCCCTTCGGCACATTGGTCTTACCCAGCAGCACTGCACCGGCATCCTTCAACCGCGACACCTGTACGGCGTCCTCCGCCGGCACGTAGTCGCGGTGCTCCGGCAACCCCCAGGTCGTCGGCAGCCCGACGACGTCGTAACACTCCTTGACCGTCACCGGTACGCCGAGCAGCGGCCGGTCCTCGCCACGAGCACGCGCATCGTCAGCAGCTCGCGCGGCAGTGCGGGCGCGGTCGAAGTCCCGCACGCAGATCGCATTGATGGCTTTGTCGTCACGCTCGATGGCGGCGATCGCCTCGTCGGTCAGTTCCACCGAGCTCACCTCGCCGGCGCTCAAGGCGGCGGTGAGCTCTTCGGCCGTTCGCAAGTTCCAGTCCATGCGGAGGACCGTAAAGGCAGGTCGGAGAAGCCATAAAATCTTCTTCCGCACAACGCGAAAAGGGCCGGTCGCCCGGCCCTTTTCTCCAGCTGTGCGTCAGAACTTGTAGGCGTCCGACGCGGGGTCGCCGTGGCAGCGCTTGTACTTCTTGCCGGAGCCACACGGGCACGCGACGTTCCGCGGGGTGCCGGCGTACATCAGGGAGCCCTCGTCGACGGCGTCGCCCATCACCGAGACCTCGTCGTCCCCGTCGATGGTCGGGGCCGAGTAGGTCAGGCGCTGGGGCTTCTTGTCACCGGTCAGGCCCTTGGCGCGCAGCCGCGGGGTGTCCCGCGGACGCTCCTCGTCCTGAACGCGGCCCGGGAACTCCGCCACCGGAGCGCCGGGGGTGAGGATGTCCTCGACCCGGCGGCCCTCGAGACCGGCGCCATCCAGGTCCAGACTGACCCCGGCGGCCTCGGCCTGCGCCGCGGACTCCATCTCGGCCCACATGGCCTCGACGTCGACCTCGACGTTGAAGATGAAGGCGACCGACTCTTCCTTGATCGACTCCATCATCGCGGCGAACATGTCGTAGCCCTCACGCTGGTACTCGACCAGCGGGTCGCGCTGCGCCATCGCGCGCAGGCCGATGCCCTCGCGCAGGTAGTCCATCTCGTAGAGGTGCTCGCGCCACTTGCGGTCCAGCACGCTCAGCACGACCCGGCGCTCGAGCTCGCGCATCGCGTCCTCGCCGAGCAACTGCTCGCGCCGCTCGTAGGCCTCCTGGGCATCGCCGAGGAAGCGCTCGATCAGGAAGTCCTGGGTCAGACCGGCCCGCTCACCGCCGGCCTCCTCGATCAGCTGCTCTTCGGTCAGCTCGGTCCCGTACAGCGTCTTCATCGCGGTGAACAGCGCGTCCAGGTCCCAGTCCTCGGCGAACCCGTCGGCGGTCGCGCCCTGGACGTAGCCGGTGACGGTCTCCTCGAGCATGTCCGACACCTGCTCGCGCAGGTCGGCGCCCTCGAGCACGCGGCGGCGCTCGTTGTACACGACGTGCCGCTGGCGGTTCATCACGTCGTCGTACTTGAGGATGTTCTTCCGGGTCTCGAAGTTCTGCGACTCGACCTGGGACTGCGCCGACGCGATCGCCTTGGTGACGATCTTGTTCTCCAGCGGCTGGCTGTCGTCGTCGTTGCGCGACATCGCCCAGTCGACCATCTCGCGCTTGAACAGGCGCATCAGGTCGTCCTCGAGCGACAGGTAGAACCGGGACTTGCCCGGGTCACCCTGGCGGCCGGCGCGACCGCGCAGCTGGTTGTCGATCCGGCGGGACTCGTGCCGCTCGGTGCCCAGCACGTACAGACCGCCGGCCTCGCGGACCTCGACCTGCTCGTCCTTGACCTGCTTCTCCCACTTCTCGAGCACCGACGGGTACTCCGCCTCGTACTCGTCGGGGAACTCGGCCGGGTCGATACCGCGCGAGCGCAGTTCCTTGTCGGCCAGGTGCTCGGGGTTGCCGCCGAGGATGATGTCGGTACCACGGCCGGCCATGTTGGTGGCCACCGTGACCGCGCCCTTGCGTCCCGCCTCGGCGACGATCGCGGCCTCGCGCGCGTGCTGCTTCGCGTTCAGCACCTCGTGCGCGATGCCCTCCTTGCGGAGCTGGTTCGACAGCCGCTCGGACTTCTCGACGCTGGTCGTACCGACCAGGATCGGCTGGCCGGTCTTGTGCACCTCGACGATGTCCTTGACCACCGCGTCGAACTTGGCGTCCTCGGTGCGGTAGATCAGGTCCCGCTCCTCGACCCGGATCATCGGCTTGTTGGTCGGGATCGGCACCACGCCGAGGCCGTAGACCTTGGAGAACTCGGCCGCCTCGGTCATCGCCGTACCGGTCATGCCGGCCAGCTTGTTGTAAAGCCGGAAGTAGTTCTGCAGCGTGATCGTCGCGAGGGTCTGGTACTCCTCCTTGATCTCGACGCCTTCCTTGGCCTCGATCGCCTGGTGGAGCCCCTCGTTGTAGCGGCGGCCGTGCAGCGTCCGGCCGGTGTGCTCGTCGACGATCAGCACCTCGTTGTCGACGACCACGTAGTCCTTGTCCTTGCGGAACAGGTCCTTGGCCTTCAGCGCGTTGTTCAGGTAGCTGATCAGCGGGGTGTTGGCCGACTCGTACAGGTTGTCGATCCCGAGCCGGTCCTCGACCTTCTCGATACCGCGCTCGAGGATGGCCACGGTGCGCTTCTTCTCGTCGACCTCGTAGTCGGCGACCGGGCGCTGCTCCTCGGGGACCTTGTCGTCGGCGATCCGCGGCTTCAGCACGGTGGCGATCTTCGCCATCTCGACGTACCAGCGCTGGGAGTCCTCGGCCGGGCCGGAGATGATCAGCGGCGTCCGGGCCTCGTCGACCAGGATCGAGTCCACCTCGTCCACGATCGCGTAGTTGTGCTCGCGCTGGACGCAGTCCTCGATGCTGGAGGCCATGTTGTCGCGCAGGTAGTCGAAGCCGAACTCGTTGTTCGTGCCGTAGGTGATGTCCTTGGCGTAGGCCACCCGCCGCTCGGCCGGCGACATCTCCGGCAGGATCACGCCGTAGTCGAGGCCGAGGAAGTGGTACACCCGGCCCATCCACTCCGCCTGGTACTTGGCCAGGTAGTCGTTCACCGTGACCACGTGCACGCCCTTGCCGGACAGCGCGTTCAGGTACGTCGGCAGCGTTCCGACCAGGGTCTTGCCCTCACCGGTCTTCATCTCGGCGATGTTGCCCAGGTGCAGCGCCGCGCCGCCCATGATCTGGACGTCGTAGTGGCGCTGGTGCAGCGTCCGCTTGGCCGCCTCCCGGACCACGGCGAAGGCCTCCGGCAGCAGCGCGTCCAGCGACTCGCCGTTGCTGTGCCGCTCCTTGAACTCCGCGGTCTGACTCCGCAACTCCTCGTCGGTCATCCCGACGAAGTCGTCCTCGATGGAGTTGACCACTTTCGCGATGCCCTGGAGCTGACGCAGGATCTTGCCTTCGCCGATCCGCAGGACCTTGTCGATCACCTTCATGGTGGGGAGTTCTCTCCTTGCTGCTGTCGCCTGGTTGCGGCCGATCGATACAGTCGGGCACGGCCCGCTGCCACGGCGTGCGACCCCCATCGTACGGGGCCAGGTGTGCCAAGCCACGCCCGCAGCGTGCCCTCGCCCGTAACACACCCACGCTCAGGCGGGCGGAAAAGTTCCCGTTGCCGCCTCAGGAACCTCGCAGGGCGTCACTGAGCGCTGGCGCGAGGTCACCGCCACCGGCCACCCGGACCTGCTCCAGACCCATCCAGCCCGCCATCTGCACCAGCTCGGCCGCCAGCTCCTCGGCCGTCTCGGCCGGCGCCTTCGGCTCGGCGTGCGCCGACTGGACCAGCAGCACGCCGGCCGCCCGGTCCGCCTTCAGGTCGACCCGGGCCACCAGCCGATCGCCGAGCAGGAACGGGAGCACGTAGTAGCCGTAGATGCGCTTGTCGGCCGGCACGTAGATCTCGATCCGGTAGCGGAAGTCGAACAGGACCTCGGTCCGGGTCCGCTCGAACACCAGCGAGTCGAACGGGCTGACCAGGGCCCGCGTGTTCACCCGCCGGGGCAGCCGCGCGTCCCGGTGCAGGTACGCCTGGCGCTTCCACCCGTCGATCTCGACCGGCAGCAGCTCCCCCTCTTCCACCAGCTCCTGAATCGCCTGCGCGGTCGGAGCAGGCGCCGTACGGAAGTAGTCCTTGAGGCATTGTGCGGTCGCCACCCCATGAGCGCGGGCCGCGATCGACACCAGCCCGCGGTGCGCTTCGTCCAGGGTCGGCGTCGGCGTGTCCAGTACGGCGGCCGGCAGCACGCGCTCCGGTACGTCGTACTCCCGCTCGAACTGCTGGTTCCGCCGAGCCACCGTGACCTCCCCGGCGAAGAAGAGGAACTCCAGCGCCCGCTTCACGTCCGACCAGTTCCAGCCCCAGTTCTCCCGGGACCGCTCCACGTCGTCGTCGATCTGCCGCGCCGTCAGCGGACCGTGCTCGCGGACGTCGGCCAGCACCTGCTTGACCAGATCCGGACGCTCGGCCGCGATCGACCGCGGCCCGCCCCACGCCTCCGTGGTCGCCCGCGCCATCCGCCACCGCATCAGCGGATGCGTCTCAACCGGGATCAGTGACGCCTCGTGCGCCCAGTACTCCACCAGCCGCCGCGGCGCCTTGCCGGACGCCTTGTCGAGCAGGGCTCGCGGATAGGGACCGAGTCGTGAGTACAACGGCAGGTACTGCGCGCGGCTCAGCACATTGACCGAGTCGATCTGCAGCAAGCCGATCCGCCCCAGCACCCGGCCGAGCGCCCGCGCGTCGGGCACGCCCTTGGGTCGCGGGTCCATGAACCCCTGGGCGGCCAGCGCCACCCGCCTGGCTTGGGCCGTCGACATCACCTGCGTGCTCACGTGCACGATGGTGCCAGGCGCCGCCGACAAAATCCGTTCAAGCGGGTCCGCGCAGCAGACTCAGGTCCCCAGCGGCGATCCGGCGGTTCAACTCCTGCAGCTCGTACGACGGCGGCCGGCCGTTCAACCGATGCAGTCGCTCCGAGATCTCGGCGTACTGGCGCATCGCGTCGTACTGGCGGCCGGTCCGGTACAGCGTCAGCAGGAAGGTCGCTCGCAGGTTCTCCCGGAGCGGATGCCGGGCGACGTGCGCCGCCAGGTCCGGCAGGATCTCGTGATGAAGGCCGCGGTTCAGCTCGATCTCGTAGCGCAGGTCCATGACGTCCAGCCGCGCCTCCTCCAGCCGCGCGCGGACCGGATCGAAGAGCGGACCGTTGTGCCCCTCGAGCAGGGGGCCGCGCCACAGGCCGAGCGCAGCGCGGATCCGGTTGGAGGCCTCCAGCAGATGGTCTCGCGCGCGAATCTCCGGAACGCTGCGGACCAGGTCCTCGAAGACGAGCAGGTCGATCCGGTCCCGGGCGGCGCACAGCATGTAGCGGCCGTCGGAGAGCTGGATGAGGACGCCTTCACTACCCGGCGGGCGCTGCGGATCGAGCAGATCGCGCAGCGCGATGATGATCTCCCGGGTCAGCTCCGGCCCGTCGTCCGGAGTCGCGTACTGCCAGCCGGCGAGCAGCAGATCCGTCATCGGCACCGGCTCGTTCGGGTGCAGTAGCAGCCCGGCCAGCAGTCGCTGCTGCAGCGGAGACCCGAGATTCAGCGCAACGTCACCGCGACGGACCCTGAGCGGCCCCAGAACGTCGTACCGAACGTCACTCATCAGATGCAGAGTTTAGGTCGTCCCAGGGTCCCGAGCGGGCGGCAGAACAACCAAGAACGTCGCCACGGCCTCGGGCAACGGCGACGGGAAGAGTCCGCGGTCGCCCAGGTCCGCGATGCTGGTGAAGCGGCCTTGCTCTTCCCGGCTGGCGACGATCAGCGCAGCGTGCTGCGCGGTGACGCCCGGGATCCGGGTCAGGACGCCAGGCGGTACTTCGTTGGGATCGATCAGGCCGCCGTCGTCGTACTCGCGGTGCAGGTGTGGGAGACCGATACCGAGGCTGCGGGCGTAGTCGGCGTCGCTCTCGATCACCTGCCGGGCACGGAGTCGCTGGTTCAGCGCAGCGAGGGCGCGGATGCGACGGACGGAGACCGGGGCGACGCTGAAGGCGAGGTGAATCGTGCCGATCACTGTGACGAGCAGGATCAGCACATACCCGAGGTTGTTGACCGCACCGGCGCCGTCCTCGGCTCCGATGAGGAAGAAGACCGCACCGGCCAGCCACATGACCAGGTAGAGCGCAGCGAACTGCGTGAGTGCCCGGCTGCGGCGCAGGTACGCGACAACGGCCATCAGCACACCGGCACCGAGGCCCAGCGTCACAAGGCTGATCAGTACGGCGACGATCTTCATCAGCACACGTCCTGACCTCGGACGCTGCGGCGGGATCAGATCCGTCATGGCAACCGGCCAGCCGCGGCCCAGCGACCAGTCTCGGCCACCACGGCGCAGCACTCCGACCTGGCTGGTCGCGGTCTGTTCAGCTCCGGTCTGCTCCGGAGCGGTGCGCACGGTCCCCGGTCCGTCGAGCTCCGCGTCCACCTCGGCCCGTAGCTCGGTCAGACGCTGGCGAGCGTCGTCGAACGCCGTACCGGTGAAGCCTTCGAAGGGCTCCCCGCGCCAGAGGCTCAGTGCCTGCTGGAGCTGCTGTGAAGCCTCCTCCGACTGACCGGACTGCCGGAGCGAGCGGGCCGAGCGGACCTGTGTCTCGAAGTCGTCGGCATCCGAGCCGCCAGGTGCCACCGCCAGGCGATAGCCGCCGGACTCCAGCACCAACAGCTCACCGGCGCTTCTGGGCGCCCGGTCCGGCTCCAGCACTCGGCGCAGACCAGCCACATACTTCTGTACGACGTTCGTCCCGTTGACCGGCGGTTCGTCACCCCAGACCGCGTCGATGATCCGTGCGGTCGGCACCACCTGGTTCGGCGTCGCCAGCAGTATCGCCAGGACGGCCTGCTGTTTGGCCGGTCCCAGCTGGAGCTCCTCCTGCCCACGGGTGACTCGCAGAGGTCCGAGCACTTCGAACCGAGGTACAGCGCTCACCGGGGCTCCTTCGAGGTGGGTCGGCGCGCAGTCTATCCGCGCTTGGTCATAACTCCGGTATTACCGCAAGTGAGAGGTGTGCTACGGGTGGTAGCCGGGAGAGGGTCGTCGAGGAGGTCGTGCCGCCCGCACGGCCCCTGAGCCCTGGAGTGTGAGGCATGACAAGAAGACTGCAGGTGGTGCGCGCCGTTGTGGCCGCTGGAGCGTTGACCGCGGCGTCGCTCGGCGCTGTCGCGAGCGCTGCGGCCGCCGCGCCGACGCCGGACGGGCCGAAGACCCGGATCGTCGGCGGCACGATCGCGCACACCGCGGACACGCCCTGGGCGATCCAGCTCTCCAACAGTGGCTCTCCGGCCGCGTCCGAAGAGTGGTGCGGCTCCACACTGGTTGCGGCGAACAAGATCGTCACCGCCGCGCACTGCGCCCAGGAGGACGCGGCGACGTACACCGCGATCCAGGGCCGCGATGTCCTCACCGACAAGTCCACCGGCAAGGAATCCAAGATCAGTGCCATCTGGGTCGACCCGGAGTACGGCAAGCAGCCCGGGCACGATGTCGCCGTGATGACGCTCGCCACGCCGTTCAGCGGCGTACCGACGCTGGCTCTGGAGACCGACAAGGCAGCTGACACCGCAGGCGCGGCGTCGGTGGTGTACGGCTGGGGCGCCACCGAGGGCACCGGCCCGGAGGACACCTTCCAGAAGGTGGATGCGCCCGTCCTGGGCGACGCCTACTGCGAGAAGGCCTATGCGAGCGAGGGCTACACCGCCGCCGGTGAGATCTGCGGCGGCTTCGAGCAGGGCGGCAAGGACTCCTGCCAGGGCGACTCCGGCGGACCACTCGTCCTGAACGGCCGACTGTTCGGCGTCGTGTCGTGGGGCGTCGGGTGTGCGGACGCCGGCAAACCGGGTGTCTACGCCGAGGTGGCGACCTACGCGACCGAACTGCAGGCGCAGATCGGATAGACCTTCACAGGGGAAGGCGAAAGGGCCGGGTTCCGCGAGGAGCCCGGCCCTTTCTGTGCTCGCTAGACCGCCAGGCGGATCACGCCGTAGTCGTAGCCGCGCCGCCGGTAGACGACACTCGGCTGGTTGTCGTCGGCGTCGACGAACAGGTAGAAGTCGTGCCCGACCAGCTCCAGCTCGTAGAGAGCCTGGTCGAGTGACATCGGCTTGGCCGTGTGGGTCTTCTCGCGCATCACCAGGGGACCGTCCCCCGTGACGGTCAGCGAGCCGACCTTGTACGTCGCCACCTCGTCCTCGGCGACGGTGTCCTCCACGACCGGAGCACCGGCGTTGACCGGCTGCTTGGCGTTCAGGTGCCGCAGGCCCTCCGGGGTGCGCCCGCCGTGCACGCGGCGGCGGTCGGCCGCCTTGCGGACCTGGGCGCGGAGCCGGTCCAGGCAGACGTCGAAGGCTGCCTGCTTCGTTTCACCGCACGCTTCGGCCCGGACCACCGGACCCTTGGTGTACATGGTGAGCTCGACACGCATCGCACGATCGTGCTGTCGCGGGTTCTTCTCCTGACTGACTTCCACTTCACACCGCAGTACCCGATGATCGACCTTCTCGATTCGCTCGAGTTTTTCCTCGACGTACTGCCGGAAGCGGTCACTGACCTCGCAGTGATGACCCTTGACAACGACGTCCACGGAAACCTCCATCGATCGGCGACTTCTTGTTACGTCTCCGGACCCCCGACGGCACGGAACTCGAACTCCTTGGTGAATGGGCTACAGATGCTGGGGCGCCCGAAACGAAAGACACCCGTCACCGAGCCGGTCGGAGTCCGTGGCCAGGAACCCGGCTGATCCGGTCCTGCGCCACATCCCTGCCCGACAAGCCCGAACGGGTGTCATAGGCCAACGCTAGTCGGCTTCGGCGAAAACCGGTAGGGAAGTTCTCATGAACCAGACGGCGATCGTCTCGGGGTCGCGGCCAGCACGGCACAGCCGAGCACCGGAATTCCCCGTGATTCCACGGCGCGGCAGGCTTCCGCGAGCGTGGAACCGGTCGTGATCACGTCGTCGACGACCAGGATCGGTTGATCCGTCAGGTGTTCAGCCCAGCGCGAACGGAGCCCGAAAGCCCCGGCCAGGTTGGCCGTACGGCGTTCCGCGGACAAGCCGGCCTGGTCGTCGGGACGCCGTACCAGCCGGAGGGCGGGTGCGACGCGGACGTCGATTCCCTGTCGTTGCAGCGTCCGGGCAGCGGCCCGCGTGATCCGGCCGAGCGGATCGTGTCCGCGCTTGCGGACGGTCCCTCGTGCGGACGGCACCGGCACCAGCCACGCGCTCCGGTGCTCGCCGAGGGCGGCTCCGACGGCCGTGGCCAGCGCGGCACCGAGCGGACGCGCCAGCGGGTACCGCGCGTGCTCCTTGTGCGCGATCACGAGCCGCCGCACCTGATCGCCGTACGGCGCGGCCGCGGTCGGCGGCGCCAGGCCGGCCGGCCGCGGATCCGGCCAAGCACGGAACGGAGTCAGCCGACTCAGTAGCCCTCGGCAACCATCACACAGGGTGACACCGGGGAGCCCGCACCCGGCGCAGCCGCCTCCGAGCAGCAGATCCACCGCGGCGCCCCACACCAGACCACCTTGACCACTCCCCCGGCCGGCCACAAGCCACCTGCGGCGACCTGTGGATAACCGCCGGAATTCAGCCGGGGTACGTCGGGATCAGGCCGCCGGCGAGCTTGTCGTCGTTCGGCGTCACCCATTCGAGGTCACGCCGCTGCCAGTGGATGTGGCCGTCGGGGTCCTCGAAGACCGGCAGCGTGTCGGGGTTGGGGTTGGAGGCGATGCTCTTGATCCCGAACCCGGGCGTGCCGCCGGGGATCAGCTGCGGATTGGAACCGTCCGGGTTGACGAACCAGGGCTGGGCGGTGGTGCTGTCCTTGGGTTTGCCCGCGACCAGGATGCCGCGCTTGGACCAGGCCGCGTCGGTGATGTCGTTGAGCGGCACCTGGAGGTCGCGCAGGGCTGCCAGCACCAGTCCCTTGCCGCTCTCGGCGGGCTGGATGCTGCCGGTCTGCACGGTGTTCTTGTGGGTCTTCGCGGACTCCAGCACCAGCAGGGCCCGGACGCCGTCCGGCGCCATCCGGAGCACCTTCGGCACGTCGCCGCGGAAGTTGACCGGCACATTCTCGACCGCGCCGTCGCGGGTGCGGACCCGCAGCCGCGGTGTCGAACTGTCGGCCTTGTCCAGGATCCACAGGTTGTCGAGGGCGTCGTAGCTGGGCCGCAGCACCCGGCCCTGGACCCCGATCTCGATCTTCTTGCCCTTGTCGCCGTCGTTGTTCCCGTCGCCGGGCTCGAGCTTCGCGACCGCGACGACCGGCCTGCCTTCGGACTCGGTGACGATCGCGCCCGTGTCGCCGCGCAGGTTCACCGCGAACGACTCGGCGTCGTACTCGTAGAGCTTGCTGGCGTTGAGGTCGCGGGCCGTCTGCTCCGAGGCGCCGTCCAGGCCTTCGACGCGCTGCACCTTGCCGCGGAGCAGGCCGTACAGGGCGGTCGACGCGGTCGTCGGCGCGGCCGGATCGTTGCCACTGACCGACGAGAACTGAATGACGCCGGGGTTGTCCGGCAGCAGCGGCGCACCGTCGACGGTGATCTTGGCCTTGAGGCTGATCTGGTTCAGCGTCCAGACGATCTGCGCGGCCAAGCGCTGCCGGTCGTCGTCCACGAGCTGCCCGGCCACGTCGTTGAGCGTCACGGTCGCCTCGCCGAGCTCGACCGGGACCGACACCTGGATCGCGGTCCCCGGCGGTGCGATGGACACGACGCCGTTGCCCAGCCGCTTGGTCGGGCCCTTCAGCAGCTCCTGGATCAGCTGGGTCGCCGCCTGGCCGGCCGAGAGGTTGTTCTGCGGCAGGTAGACGGGGTCCGGGACCAGCGTCTTGCGGTCGCGCGAGAAGAAGTACAGGTCGCGCGGCGCCAGCTTGATCTCGACCTGGTTGCTGCCCAGCAGCACGCCCGGCGGCACCGAGTCGACCCGCCACTGCCCGTTCAGCTTGACGACCTTGAACAGGAAGTTGGCCGACTCCTTCGGCCCGGCCGGCAGCCACTCGCCCCGGTCGTCGATGGTGGCGATCTTGGTCGCCGTCAGCTCGTAGTCGTGCTCGCCGCGCAGCGGCAGCCCGTCGGTGGCCTGGTCGTAGACGATGGTCTGCGACTCGGGCTTCCACTTCGCCGCGGCCTGCGGCGTCATGTACAGCCGCGCCTGGTCAGAGGCCTGCCGGGAGTCCGACATCGCCTCCAGGAAGCCGTTCACGATGGCCTGCGGACTCGCGCCCTCACGCGGCGGCTTGGCCTCGACACCGACACCTGCGGAGTCCGCGGCCAGCCCCTCGCGGTTGCTGTTGCGGATGGCGCCCTTCGTCGGCACGGTCGCACAACCGGTCACCAGCAGCAGGCCTGCGAGCAGGACCGCGAGCGGACGCCGCCTCACAGCTCCTCACCACCCGTCAGCTTCTGGTACGGCGCTCCGACGTCGACCAGCGACTTCTCCGTCACCACACGTACGGCGTCGGCCGGCCGGGCCGGGAGCGGTGAGCCGGCCAGCGCTACGTCCGGACGGCGCGGCAGCGTCAGCCGGAAGTACGCACCCTCGCCGGGTGAGCCCCAGGCATCCAGCCGGCCTCCGTGCAGCCGGGCGTCCTCCAGGGCGATCGACAGGCCCAGCCCGGTACCACCGGTGGTCCGGGCGCGGGCCGGGTCGGCCCGCCAGAACCGGCTGAACACCATCTCGGCCTCTTCGGGCCGGAAACCGACGCCGTGGTCCCGGACCGCGACCGCGGCCGCGTCGTCGTCGTACGCCGTACTGATCAGGATCGGGAGGCCTTCGCTGTGCTCGATCGCGTTGCCGATGAGGTTCCGCAAGATGCGCTCGATCCGGCGGGCGTCGACCTGCGCGCGGCACGGCGCCGGCATCGCGAGCTGGACCTCACAGCCCTTCCGCTCCAGCAGGGTCTCGTGGTTCTCGAGCACGCGGTTGACGATGTCGCGCAGGTCCACGTCCTCCAGGTCGAGCGCGGCCGCGCCGGCGTCGAACCTGCTGATCTCCAGCAGGTCGGCGAGCAGCTCCTCGAAGCGGTTGAGCTCGTTCTGCAGGAGCTCGACCGAACGGCGGGCCATCGGGTCGAACTCGTCGCGGTTCTCGTGCAGCAGGTCGGCGGCCATCCGGACCGTGGTCAACGGGGTGCGCAGCTCGTGCGACACGTCGGAGACGAACCGGCGCTGCAGCCGGGACAGGTCCTCCAGCCGGCGGATCTGCCGCTGCAGGTTGCTCGCCATCTTGTTGAACGAGACCGCGAGCCGGGCCAGGTCGTCGGTACCGCGGACCTGCATCCGCTCCTCGAGTTTGCCGGCCGCGAGTCGCTCGGCGATCCGCCGTGCCATCCGAACCGGGGTGACCACCTGGCGAGTGACCAGCCACGCCACTGCGCCGAGCAGCACGACCAGCAGCAGGCCGGCGGTGACCAGCGCGCGCTGAACAACGTCGAGCGTCTCCTGCTGCGCGGTGAGCGGGAAGAGGAAGTAGACGGCGTACTTGTCGCGGGTGCTGTCGACCCGCAGCTGCGAACCGATCACCAGCCCCGGCGCGCTGCGGCCGTCGTTGTACTTGATGACTGTGTAGGTGTCCCAGAGCCTGGTGTCGTTGTTGTTGACCGAGGACTCCAGGACCTGCGGCACCGAGTCGCTGTCGACCAGTCCGGTGTAGCGGATCGCGTTCGAGCCGCTGTTGCCGATCGGGGTCAGGACGACGTCGTACAGGCCCGGGCGGTTCGAGCCGAGGACCAGCTGGGACAGCTCCTGGTTGACGATGGTCGAGTCGGCCGCGTTGATGCTGCGGGTCAGTGAGGCGAGCTGCGCGACCGCCTCGGCCTGGGCGCTCTGCCGACGGGACTCCAGCACGCCGTCGGTCACCTGGCTCATCATCACCCAGCCGACGAGCAGCAGCACGACCGTTGACATCAGCAACGTGCCGGTGACGATCCGGGCCTGGATGGAGCGACGCCACAGGTCCGGCCAGTACTTCGGGTGGGTCCGCCAGATCGGTTGCGGGTAGGCATGCCACTCAGCCGCGGCGGCCGTCAGCTCCAGCTCCGCACCGCGCGGCTCGGCCACCACCTGCTCGGGCGGGGCCGACTGGTCCGGCCCCGCCGGCGCGGCGGGGTCGGAGACAGCCTGCGACTCTTGGTCGCGTCCGTACTCGATCAGTCCGCACCAGCCTTGTAACCGACACCGCGGACCGTCACGACGATCTCCGGGTGCTCAGGGTCCTTCTCGATCTTGGAGCGCAGCCGCTGGACGTGCACGTTGACCAGGCGGGTGTCGGCGGCGTGCCGGTAACCCCAGACCTGCTCCAGCAGCACCTCGCGGGTGAACACCTGCCACGGCTTCGAGGCCAGGCAGACCAGCAGGTCGAACTCCAGCGGCGTCAGCTGGATGGTCTCCCCGGCCCGCTTCACCGAGTGGCCGGCCACGTCGATCGTGAGGTCGCCGATGGTCAGCGACTCCGGCCCCGGCTCGTCCATCCGGCGCAGGCGGGCCCGGATCCGGGCCACCAGCTCCTTGGGCTTGAACGGCTTGACCACGTAGTCGTCGGCCCCGGACTCCAGGCCGAGCACCACGTCGACGGTGTCGCTCTTGGCGGTCAGCATCACGATCGGCACGCCGGACTCGGCGCGGATCGCCCGGCAGACGTCGATGCCGTCCATCCCGGGCAGCATCAGGTCCAGCAGCAACAGGTCCGGCTTGAACTCCCGGAACGCCGGTACCGCCTTGTCACCGGTCGCGCACAGATAGGTGTCGTAGCCCTCGTTGCGCAGCACGATGCTGAGCATCTCCGACAACGCGGTGTCGTCGTCGACGATGAGAATGCGGCCCCGCATCGTCCGGTTACCATCTGCCACGCGCTGCTCCTTGCCGTCCGACTCGTCGTGCGCCCGGTGCATGCCGTCCGTGCGCACTACGGATAGTGTCCCATTCCCGGGGTAGTGCACACGCCGGATCGCCGATTGACCCCGGTTTGGGCTGTGATCATGGTGCACGGCCCGGCCGTGCGACAACTCGGGGTGCACCAACAGGGCGCAGGGGAGGCGGACGTGAGCGAGGACATCAGGCTGCACGAGGACCCGGCGGCCGAGCCGCTGCGGCCCTGGCTGCCGGCCGATCTGCTCGACAATGCGGCCCGGACCATCTCCGACAACAAGACGATCATGCTGGGTCTGCCGGTGCTGGCCGCGATCGCGCTGCTGGCCGCTCAGGCCGCGCTGACGGAGGTCGCCGTACCGGGTGGGATCAGTGGGTTCTTCGGTGCGGAGGACCCGTTCGAGCAGGCCGGTGGGGCGTTGCTGCTGACGTACGGCGTTCAGCTGGTGCTGTTCGCGGTCGTGTCGAGCACGCTGGCCGGGATCATCGCTCTGGCGGCAGTGCGCAGCCAGCTGGGTCGTCGGGTCAGTGCACGTGAGCTGCTGCGGCTGGTCCGGCCCGCACTGCCCGCACTGGCGGCCGTGGGCCTGCTGCAGTCGCTG
Organism: Kribbella sp. NPDC005582; assembly: GCF_040605415.1. Lineage (NCBI taxonomy): Bacteria > Bacillati > Actinomycetota > Actinomycetes > Propionibacteriales > Kribbellaceae > Kribbella > Kribbella sp. NPDC005582. The sequence continues at coordinate 586,663 of NZ_JBEXCU010000002.1, read as the reverse complement.
TCGTTCGTCGTACTGATCGGTGGTTGGCTGCTGGCCGTCTTCGGGATCGGTGCCGGCGCAGAGTCCGCGATCTCCGGCGCAGTGGCCGGTGCAGTCGCCGTGACGCTGATGCTGCTCGGGGGACTGCTCGTGCTGATCTTCGGAGTCCGGCTGGTGCTGGCCGGGACAGTCGTGCTGATGGAGGGCAAGCACGCGCCGGACATCGGGCTGTACATCCCGGCGCGGGTCGGGATCATCGGTGCGCTGCGGCGTTCGTGGCAGCTGGTGAAGGGTAAGTTCTGGCGGGTGTTCGGCATCCTGCTCTTCGCGGGTGTGGTCGTGAACATCGTCAGCTACGCGCTGCAGTTCGGTGTGACGACGCTGGTGATCACGGTCGGCTCCTGGGCCGACTCCAGCGACACCTCCGGCGGCACGCTGATCGCGGTCATCGTCGGCGTAGCGGCCGGTGCCGCGACGGTGACGACGCTGATCGCGAGCCTGGCTTTCATGTCCGCCGTACAGGCCTTGGTGTACCTCGACCTGCGGGTGCGGCGTGAGGGCCTCGACCTGTGGATGCGTCCGGCACTACGAGCAGGAGGTACGGCGTGATCTTCGCCGAACCGCCGGTCGACATCACCCGCGACCAGGCCGCCGCCGAAGCCGCGGAGGAGCTCTCGAAATCCGCCTACCGGCAGTCCGGCGGCTCACTGCTCGAGCGTGGCTTGGCCAAGCTGTTCCAGTGGTTCGCCGACCTGCTGAACAGCGTGACCGGCACCTCCCCCGACGGCCACCTCGGACTGATCCTGCTGGTCGCCCTGATTGCGCTGATCGTCGTTGTGGTGCTCTGGCGAGCCGGAGTGCTGCGGACCAGCAAGCAAAGCGGCCAGCGGCAGTCTGTGTTCGACACGTCTCGACCGCGGAGTGCTGCGGAGTACCGGGCACTGGCGGAGCGGGAAGCCGCGTCCGGCGACTACACCTCCGCGATCCGCAGCCGGTTCCGGGCCTGTGTCGCCGAGCTGGTCGAGCGGACTGTGCTCGACGACCGCGCCGGGCGGACGGCGTACGAGGTGGTGGCGGACGCCGGACGGATCGCGCCGACACTGCGCGACTCGCTGCAGCCGGCCGCACTGGCCTTCACCGAGGTTGTCTACGGCAACCGTCCGGGCACACCGCAGCGGTACGCCGTGGTTGTGACCGCTGACGAGGCGGCACGGGTCGCGCGGGTCAAGGTGACCGGATGAGCACGAGTGTGCCGGTCGGCCGGGGCGCCGCGGAGAGCTGGCGTGCGCTGCGGCGGCCGATGCTGATTACCGGCATCATCGTGCTGGCGGCGATCGTCGTACTGATCGCCAGCGCTGCAAGCACTTCCGGGCCGTTCAGCCCGGACTCCACCGAGCGGGACGGTGCGCGAGCGCTGTCGAACCTGCTGAAGAACCATGGTGTGGAGGTGGAGGGGACGGAGTTCCTCTCCGACGCTGTGGAGTCCGGTGCGGGCAAGACACTGCTCATCGGGCCGAACGGCCGGCTGGATCGCGCCGACTGGGAGCGGATCGCGGATGCTGGGTGGACGCATCTCATTCTGATCAGGCCCGGGCAGACCGAGCTCAGCGTGCTCGCGCCTGGCGTCAAAGGCAGCAGTCAGTCGCTCAGCTCGTTCAGCCGGGAGCCGGAGTGCGATCTGCCGGCCGCGGTCAAGGCCGGTACGGCGACAGTCGGCGGATCGACGTACTCCGCACCGCCGGGTGCCGTGGGCTGTTATGGCGACGGCATCAACCACACTGTGGTTCGCGTCGAGACCAGTGGCCGCATCGTCGACGTGGTCGGGACCTCACGCTCTTTCACCAACAGCGAGCTTGCGGACGACGGCAACGCCGCACTGGCGCTCAACCTGATCGGCACGCACCGGGAGCTCACCTGGTACCTGCCGCAGTGGGAGAGCGATGGAGCGGACGACGCTGGTAGCGACGGACCGCCGCTGGTCCCGCCGGACGTCCGCTACGTCGGTTGGGCGCTCGCGTTCGCCGTACTGGTGGTTGCGGTGTGGCGGGGTCGGCGGCTGGGACCTGTGGTCGTGGAGCGGTTGCCGGTGATCGTGCATGCGGCTGAGACGACTGAGGGTCGCGCGCGGCTCTACCGGCGGTCACGCGCTCGCGACCGTGCTGCGGCGGCGCTGCGCGAGTCCGCACTCGGCAAACTGCACAAGGCGCACGGCATCCCCCGACGAGCCGAACCGACCGCAGTGGTTGCCACACTGGCCGCTCGCACCGGGTGGGACCCTCAGACCTTGTACGAAGCGCTCTACGGCATGCCACCGGTCGACGACGCAGCACTGCTGAACTTGTCCGACGTACTCGAGTACTACTGCAGGAGGTCCGACACCCGTGAGCACTACTGAGGTCAGCGCCGACCAGGCCAGGCAGGCGCTGGTCGCACTGCGGACCGAGATCGGCAAGGCTGTTGTCGGTCAGGAGACCGCGGTCACCGCGCTGGTGCTGGCGCTGCTGTGTCGTGGCCACGTGCTACTCGAGGGCGTACCGGGGACCGCGAAGACGCTGATGGTGCGGGCGCTGTCGATGGCGATGCGGCTGGACACCAAGCGGGTGCAGTTCACGCCGGACCTGATGCCGGGTGACGTGACCGGATCGCTCGTGTACGACGCGAAGACGAGTGAGTTCGAGTTCCGGCCGGGGCCCGTGTTCACCAACATCATGCTGGCGGACGAGATCAACCGCACGCCACCGAAGACGCAGGCCGCGTTGCTCGAGGCGATGGAGGAGCGGCAGGTCACCGTCGACGGCGTCTCGCGCAAGCTGCCGGTGCCGTTCGTCGTGGCCGCGACACAGAACCCGATCGAGTACGAAGGGACCTACCCGCTGCCGGAGGCGCAGCTGGACCGGTTCCTGCTCAAGGTGACGCTGGACATCCCGCCGCGGGACGCCGAGATCGCCGTACTGGCTCGGCATGCGCACGGCTTCGACCCGCGTGACCTGGAGGCGGCCGGTCTGCGGCCGGTGGCTGGTCCGGAGGACCTGCTGGCCGGACAGAACGCCGTACGGCGGGTTGCGGTGCGGGAGGACGTCCTGGCCTACGTGGTCGACCTGTGCCGGGCGACGCGGCAGTCACCGTCCCTGCAGCTCGGTGTGTCACCGCGTGGTGCTACTGCGCTCCTGCACGTGTCGCGGGCGTGGGCGTGGTTGTCGGGTCGGGACTACGTCATTCCGGACGACGTGAAGGCCATGGCGCGTCCTTGCCTGCGGCATCGAGTGCAGGTGCGGCCGGAGGCCGAGCTGGAAGGTGTCAGCGCGGACGCGGTGCTGGAGAGTGTCCTCGCGACCGTGCCAGTGCCACGCTGATGGTTCTCACAGGCAGGGCCGGCCTGCTGGCTGGTCTCGGGGTGGTGTTCGTCGCCCTGGTGATGCCGAGCTGGTCCGGTGTCGGTGTGGTCGTCGGCGCGGTCTTGTTGGTGTGCCTGGTTGATCTGCTGCTGGCGGGGTCGCCGCGGCGGCTCCAACTCACGCGTGAGGGAGACACCGCCGTACGGCTTGGTCAGGAGGCTGTGGTTCACCTTCTGGTCGCGAATCCGGGGCGGCGGGTCCGCGGGCTGCTGCGGGACGCGTGGCCGCCGTCGGCCGGCGTACTGGATCCTCCGCACAAGCTGGACCTGCCTCACGGCGAACGCCGGCGTTTGACGACGCACCTCGTGCCGACGCGCCGCGGTGACCGCCACGCGGATCGCGTGACGATCCGATCGATCGGTCCGCTCGGTTTTGCCGGCCGTCAGGGTGGACATCAGGTTCCGTGGACTCTGCGGGCGTTGCCTCCGTTCAACAGTCGCAAGCACCTGCCGTCGCGCTTGGCGCGACTGCGCGAGCTGGACGGTCGTACGGCGCTGCTCGTGCGCGGGCAGGGGACCGAGTTCGACTCGCTGCGGGACTACGTGCCGGGCGACGACGTCCGCAGTATCGACTGGCGTGCGACCGCTCGCCGGGGGAACGTCGTACTGCGCACGTGGCGTCCGGAACGCGACCGTCAGGTCGCCATCGTGATCGACTCGGGTCGCATGTCCGCCGGCCGTGTCGGCGACGCGCCCCGCCTCGACCACGCGATGGACGCGGCTCTGTTGCTCGCTGCCCTCGCCACTCGCGCTGGCGACCGCGTCTCCTTGCTGGCCTGCGATTCCGCCGTACGGGCTGATGTACGACGTCCTGCGCCGGAGGACGTCCTGCCCTCCTTCGTGAACGCCCTGGCGAACGTCGAGGCCGAGCTCGTGCAGACCGACTTCCGGGTCGTCGTCTCCCAAGTCCTGGAACGCCTCGGCCAGCGCTCCCTCGTCGTACTGCTCACCGGTCTCGACCCCGCCGTCATCGAGGAGTCCCTGCTCCCCGTCATCGGGCCGCTCCTGCGCCGCCACGTCATCGTCCTCGCCTCGGTAGCCGACCCCCGCCTGACCGAACTCGAGTCCACCCGCACCGACCTCATCGACGTCTACAACGCCGCCTCCGCCGCCCGAACCCGCCTCGACCGAGACCGCGTCACCGCAGTCCTCACCCGAGCCGGCGTCACCGTAGTCGACGAAAACCCCGACCACATCGCCCCCGCCCTAGCCGACACCTACCTAGCCCTCAAAAAAGCCGGCCGCCTCTAACCCCCTCCCCGCCCGCACAATTTGAACGGATAACCCCCGAAGTTGCCCGTTCTCCCCCTCATATACGAGCGGAGAAGCGTGCACTTCAGCGGATATCCGTTGAAATGCACGCAGGGCGAAGGGCCGCGGACGGTGGCTGGCGGCGCGGGCAGGGCGGTCGGCCACCCATACCCCCATCCCCTCGCGTTCGACGTCACATGAACGGATAACCCCCGAAGTTGCCCCTTCTCCCCCTCATATACGAGGAGAGAAGGGTGCATTTGAACGGATATCCGTTCAAATGCGCGCGGGAGGAGAGCGGTGGTGAGGGGCGGGTTAGTGGAGGTGGGTGGCGAAGGTGTGTCGGTGGGTGGTGGTGAAGTCGTGTGCGGCGCGGGACCAGGTGATGCGGTCGGCGCGTTGGGCGGGGGTTACCTGGGCTGGGGTTTCGGTCCAGAAGCGGACGTTGCGGGACTGGCGTTCGAGGATGGCGTCGGTGAGGGCTTCGCGTTGGGGCGGGGTGAGGGCGTAGGCGTCGGCGAGGACCCGGACTTGGGCGGCCTGGCGGTCGGGGTCGTCGTACTTGGCGGCTATGCACCAGGTCCAGGCGGCGTAGCCGAGGTCTTCGAGGGGGCTGCCGGGTTCGGCGGTGTCGAAGTCGATGAGGGCTACGGGGAGGTCGTCGCGAAAGACGGTGTTGTTGGGGCCGGGGTCGTGGTGGCAGATCACCCGGTTCGGGGCGGTGCGGGTGGCTTCGTGGAAGGCACGGAGCAGTACGCCGAAGGCTGCGACCTGCGCGTTTTGCCAGCGCTGGAAGCGATCTGGGACCCATCCGTCGAGGTAGCTGAGGATTTCGCGGCCCTGGTCGTCTTGGCCCAGGTAGCGCGGTGCTCCGGCGAAACCACGGGCCTCCAACTGCCGAAGTAGCCCGGGAGTGCCGGGCGACGCGGGGCGCCGTACGGTGTTGGAGATCCGTACGACGCCTGGCGTGATGCGGCCGCCTTGCATCTACTGGGTGGGGCGGGCTTGGGCGAAGGTCCAGTGGTGGCCTTCGAGGTCTTCAGTCTCGTAGCGGCGGTAGCCGTGCTGGTGAATCTCGGAGAGGATCTTGGCGCCGGACTGCTGGGTGCGCGCGAAGTGGGCGTCGAGGTCGTCGACGTAGATCCAGGTGCTGTGGTCGTGCTGCGGTGCACGGTCGTCGGTACGCCGGAACAGGATGAGACTGCGGTCGCCCACGTTGAGCTCGATCCAGGACGGCGTGGTGCCCTCCGCCGGGATGCTGGTCCAGGAGTCGAGGCCGAAGACGTTGTGCAGCCAGCGGGCTGCGGCGGCCGGGTCTTGGTAGTACAGAGCGACGGCCAGCCGGTCGAGCTCACGCGGCGTCGTGGGAGCGGTGTCGCGGCGGGCGATCCACTGCGGCACCCACTTGATGACGTTTGTCCAGAAGTAGAAGGCCTTCTCGCCACCCGCAACCAGAGCCTGTACGACGGTCACCCGCGTACCGTTGCCCGCGGCATCGAAGGTGATCCGCGTCTCGGTGTCGTCCACGGAACTGCGATAGCCGAACCGAACACCGGGCTCCCAGTCGGTGATGGTCCCGAGCACGAGCACGTCGTCGGGCAACGAGTACACCTCGAGCAGCCGACCACCGACACCAGGTTCGATCTGCATGGCCGTGGCTCGTGCCGCGTCGAAGAAGTTGATCGGACCGCGGACCCACCACAGGTCGATCTCCTCCGTGAAGATCCGGAACGCGGTCGCCGGGTCGACCGGCACCTCGACAGTTGCTGTCGCTGACAGTTCGGTCATGAGTTCTCCACGTGTCGTTTGAAGGCACCCAGTTGCTCGCGCCAGTGCGCTTGGACCTGGTCGAGCCAGGCCTGGACGGCGACCACGGGTTCGGGGTTCAGGCGGAACAGGCGGACGCGGGCGTCGTCGGGGACGCGTTCGTCGGCGACCAGACCGGCTTCGAGCAGGATCCGCAGGTGCCGACTCATCGCGGGTGACGAAGACCCCGTGGCCGTGGCCAGCTGGCCGGCCCGCTGCGGTCCCTCACCGAGCAGCTGCACGACCTGCCGCCGGGTCGGATCGGCGAGCACTTCGAAGAACCGGTCGACCTGATCTTCCACCATCCTGCAATAGTTCTATCCGCTGTTAACTATTGTCAACCCCTCGAAGAACCTCGCGTTTGGTTGGATAGGCGCCATGAGTGAGAGAGATGTCGAGAAGGACTACACGGTCGCCGAGTTCGCCGCCAAGCTCCGCCGGCTGGCCGACGCCCTCGAGGCGGGCAAGCCGTTCCGGATCCAGGTCGCCGGCGAGCGCTTCACCGTGCCGAAGAACGCTCGGATCAGCGTCGAGCACGAGCGTTCCGAGGACGAGGAAGAGGTCGAGTTCCAGCTGAAGTGGGCACTCGCCGACGCCGACGAGGACCCCGAGGACGACGACGAGGTCTGACCGGCGACCGGCCGGGGCCCACGACACTGGGGGCCCCGCCAGGTCAGCTGGTTGTCCGCAGCGCCGGTACGACGTGGCACGCGACCTGCGCGTCGGTCGTCGCCGAGAGGACGGGCAGCGGGGTCGACGTACAGGCCGGTACACCGTTGCCGGCGGCCACTAGTTGGCAGCGGGGATGGAAGCGGCATCCGGACGGGATCTGCGTCGGGTCCGGTGGCTCGCCGGTCAAGATGATGCGCTCGGGAGATTCGGGCAGTACCGACAGCAGCGCCTGGGTGTAGGGGTGTTGCGGGCTTGTCAGCACGTCCTCGGTGCGGCCGGACTCGACGATGCGGCCGAGGTACATCACCGCGACCCGGTCGGCGATGTTCCAAGCCAGTCCGAGGTCGTGCGTGACGACGAGGGCGCCGAGACCGAGGTCGTCGCGCAGGCGGAGCAGCAGCGCCAGGATCTCGCCGCGGATGGAAGCGTCCAGGGAGGCGACCGGTTCGTCCGCGATCAGGATCTTCGGGTCCAGCGCGAGGGCGCCGGCGATCACCACCCGCTGACGCTGACCACCTGACAGTTCGTGCGGATAGCGCAGGAAGAACCGCTCCGGCGGCCGCAGCCCGGCCCGGGCGAGCGCCGAGGCGACGATCGCCTCTTCGTCGGGCAGCTTGTGGATTCGCGGGCCTTCGGCAACGGCTTCGTAGACGGTATGGCGAGGATTGAGCGAGCCGGTGGGATCCTGCAGGACGAGCTGCACCTGACGACGGAAGGAGCGGAGCGCCCGGCCGGAGTAGGACAACGGGCGGCCTTCGTAGGACACCGTGCCCGAGTGGGGCTTCTCCAGACCCAGGAGCGTGCGCGCGAGCGTGGTCTTGCCGCAGCCGGACTCCCCGACGAGGGCAACGATCTCGCCCGGCGCGATGGACAGGTTGACTCCGTCGACGGCCCGGGCGCGACCGAACTCCACCACCACATTGGTTGCCTCTAGCATGTTTCCTCCACCAGGACACAAGCAGCGTGGCGGTCTGGTCCGGCCGGGCGGAGCTCAATAGGACCAACGGCACAGCTCTCGAGAGCGACCGGGCACCGCGGATGGAACGAGCAGCCGCCCGGCAGGGACTGCGGGTCCGGCGGGTCGCCGGCGAGCCCTCGCGGCGCGAGACGCGAGGCCGGATCACCGACCGTCGGGAAGGCTGCGGACAGCGCCTGGCTGTACGGGTGCTTGAACGAGGAGCCAGCAGGACCGGTCTCCACCAACCGCCCCGCATACATGATCGCCAGCCGATCGCAGACGTCCGCGAGCACCGACAAATCGTGCGAGATCATCAGCAGTGAAATCCCATGCGAGGCGATCAGTTCCCGAATCAGCGACAACACCTGCGCTTGCACCATCAGGTCGAGCGCGGTCGTCGGTTCATCCGCGATGATCAGCTGCGGCGAGCAGGCCAGCGCCATCGCGATCATCACTCGTTGCCGTTGGCCACCACTCAGCTCGTGCGGATAACTCCGCGCTCGCCACGCCGGCAACCCGACCTGCTCCAGCAGCTCCGCCACCCGCGACCGAGCTTCGGTGGCCGACGCCAGCCGATGCACCAGCAGCGGCTCCGCGATCTGTTCGCCGATCCGCCGTACCGGGTTCAGGCCGTGCTGGGCGCCCTGAAAGACGATCGACGCCGACGACCACCGGACCGCCCGCAGGCGGCCCCACTTCATCGTCACGATGTCCTCGCCGCCGAGCAGGATCCGGCCGTCGATCCGCGCGGACCGCGGCAGCAATCGCAGCAGCGACAGCGCGATCGTCGACTTCCCCGATCCCGACTCCCCCGCCAGCCCGACCGCCTCACCGGCGGCGAGCGCCAACGACACTCCCCGTACGGCGGGGATGTCGCCGCCCGCCGTACGGTAGGTCACCGAGAGATCGTCCAGCTCGAGCATCATCAGGCCGCCCGGGCGCGTAGTCGCGGATTCAGCACAGTCTCCAAAGCCCTTCCACACAAGGTGAAAGCCATCACCACGGCCACGATGCAGAGACCTGGCACGAGGATGTACCACCAGGCGCCGGCGGTCGCCGCACCCCAGTCGTACGATCCGCGCAGCATCGTCCCCCACGAGGTCTTGTTCGCGCTCACGCCGAGGAAGGCCAGCGTCGACTCGGTGACGATCGCGCTGGCGACCTCGAGCGTCGTACTTGCCAGCAGCAACGGTGCGACGTTCGGCAACACGTGCCGGGTGGTGATGTGCCAGTGCCCGGCACCGAGTGCGAGCGAGCGTTCGATGTACGGCCGAGCCTCGACGGCGAGCGTCTGGGCGCGGATCAGCCGAGCCGTCGACGGCCAGGACGTGACGCCGATCGCGATCACGATCGTCGCCGTACTGCCACCGAGAATCGCCGCCAGCACCAGCGCGGTCACCAACGACGGCAGCACCAGGAACCAGTCGGTCACCCGCAAGACGATCGCGCCCGCCCAGCCCCGGAAGTGACCGGCAGCGATCCCCAGCACGGTCCCGATCACCATGCTGAGCAGGGCCGCGAGGAACCCGATCAGCAGCGACGTCCGCGAGCCCCACCAGATCATCAGCAACACGGATCGCCCGGACTCGTCCGTCCCCAGCGGGTAGTCCAGGCTCGGCGGCGCGAGTTTGGCGCCCGTGCCGGAGACCACGTTCGTGACGCCGGAGTCGATGAAGAGCGGCGCGACCAAGGCGAGCACCACGGCGACAATCAGTACGACGAGGCCCGCCATACCAGCCTTGTGCGTGCGGAAGTCGCGCCAAAAGCGTTGCACAGCACGCTGCCGTCGTACCCACGTCAAGCTGCTCATACCGACCTCACCCGCGGATCAAGGACGTGGTAGATCACGTCGGCCAAGGTGTTCATCAGGATCACCGAGACCGTGATCAGCAGGAACGTGCCCTGCATCAGCGTGAAGTCCGGCACCCGGATCGCCTCGTAGAACAACTGCCCGAGCCCCGGCCAGCTGAAGATCGCCTCGACCGTCACCGCACCGCCGACGACGAACCCGATCCGCATGAACACCAGCGTCACCGTCGGCAGCAACGCATTCGGTACGGCGTGCCGCCGCCTGATGTCGTCGTCCTTCAACCCCTTGGCCCGTGCGGTCGTGATGTAGTCCTGCTCGACCTCGTCCAGCACCGACGACCGCATCACCAGCAGGTACTGCGCATAAACCACAGCCACCAGAGTCAGGCACGGCAACACCATGTGCTGAGCCACATCGAGCACATAGCCGAACCCGGACGGCGCATCCACGGAAGCGATGCCCCGGGTCGGGAAGAGACCAGGAATCGGCCCGATCCCAGCCGCAAAAACCATCAGCAGCAACAACCCGAGCCAGAACGTCGGTACCGACCACAGCACCAGCGAGATCGCCGTCGAGAACCGGTCGAACCTCGACCCCGGCTTCCACCCGGCCCGCGCGCCCTGCCAGATCCCCAAGCTGACCGCCATCACCAGCGCGGTCCCGGTGAGCAACAGCGTCGGCCCGATCCGCTCACCGATCAGGTCCAGCACCGGCCGCTTGTACTCGTACGACGTACCGAGGTCGAAGCGCAGGGTCTGCCCGACGAAATGCAGGAACTGCTCTGGCAGCGACTTGTCGAGCCCAAGCCGAGCACGCTCCAGATCCAGCTGCTCCGGCGTCATGTTGCGGCCCTGCGCCAGCGCGCGGACCGGGTCGCCGGGCAGCATCCGGAACAGGAAGAAGGTGGCGATGACCACCATCGCGATGCTCAGCAGCGCCCCGCCCGCCTTGGTCGCCGCGTAGCGCAGCAAGCCATGACGGGCCGGGGCCGCTGCGACCTCGGTGACGACGGTCATTCGCGCTCGTCGGCCGCACCGCGCTGGCGCCGGAGCAGGAAGACCGCAGCTGCGATCAGAATGATGCCGCCGGCAACGACTCCGACGATCAGGCCGGTGCTAGCGCCCTCGTCCGCGGCCGCCGTACCGTCCTTGGTCACCGCCTCGACCGTGTAGAACGGCCAGTAGCTGCTGCCGCCGTACAGGATGCCCTTGTCCTCGGGGATCGGCGTGATGCTCGCGATCCGGTCCTTGCGGTAGCCCTCGAGGTCGTTCGGGTAGTAGAGGGCGATCACCGGCGCGTCGACGTACAGGCGTTCCTGCATCTTCTTGATGATGTCGGCGCGCTTCGGGCGGTCGAGTTCCTTCTGCTGCTGCTTGTAGAGGTCCTCGTACTGCGGGTCGCAGTAGAACGACTCGGTGCCGCCGCCCTGGCCGGACGCGGTCGGCCGCCGGCTGCAGAGGTGGGTGCCGAGCACCTCCTCGGGATCGGGGTTCACCGACCAGCCGCTGATCGCGATGTCGAACAGGGCCGTCGTACCGGTCTCCTCGGTGAACTTGCTGGAGTCGAGCCGGCGCGCGGTCAGGCCGATGCCGACCTCCTTGAACCAGCCGGTCAGGTACTCCGACAGCTTCTCCTCGCTCGGTGCGTCAGTGTGGATGCTGAACCGGAACTGGAGTTTGCGCGATCCGTCCGGCATCGTGCGAATGCCGTCGGCACCCTTCTTGTAGCCGGCGTCGTCGAGGATCTTGTTCGCCTTGGCCACGTCGTACGTGATCTTCTCAGGCCCGGACGCCTCCCAGAAGAAGCTCTTGTACAGCGGCGGCACGATCGAGCCGTCGGCCGGCCGGGCCAGCCCGTTCTGCGTCTCGTCGACCAGCTTCTGCTTGTCGATCGCGTAGTGCAGCGCCTGCCGCACCTTCGGATCCTTCAGCGCCGGATGACCGTCGCCGATCGGCTTGTTGTCGCTGGTGGTGGCGCCGTGGTTGATCTGCAGGTACGTCGCCCGCCGGCCCTCGGCGTTCCACTGGACGATGTTGTCGTCGCCCTTCAGTGCCTCGAAGTCCGGCGGCGAGAGGCGACCGATCAGGTCGATGTCACCCTTCTTCAGCCCGACGATCGAGGCCGCCGGGTTGTCGTAGAAGATCATCTGCAGCTCGTCGACCTTCGGCGCGCCCCGCCAGTAGTCCTTGTTCGCCTCGAGCCGCACGAACTGGTCCTTCTTGTACTCGACGGCGACGTACGGCCCGCTGCCCACGGTCGGGTACTGGTCGGCCTCGTACTTCGCGATGTCGGTGACCTTTTCCCAGACGTGCTTGGGCATGATCGGGACCGGGTTGTCGAGCATCGACGCCTGCGGCGACTTCAGCTTGATGGTCAGGTCCTGACCGCTCGCGGTGACACTGGCGAAGTTCTCGACCGCCGGTCCGTTGCCGGTCTTGGCGGCGTCGTCGGTCATCATCTTGTTGAACGTCCAGGCGGCGTCGTCCGCGGTGATCGGCTGCCCGTCGGACCACTTCGCGGTCCGGATCTTGAAGGTCCAGGTCAGACCGTCGGGTGACGTCGTCCAGGACTCGGCGAGATCCGGGCTGGGCTGCAGGGTCTTGGAATCCGGCACCGTCAGGAAGCTGTACATCAGGCGCTGCAACGATCCCGAGACCAGCCGGACGGCCAGGAACGGGTTCATCGAGTCGACCGCCTGGGTCACTCCGATCTTGACCACTTTGCGGCCCGGATCGGCGGCGAACGCCGTTCCCGGTACCGCGGTCACCAGACACAGTGCTCCGAGGACTGCCAGCCACCGTTTGATCATGGGAAGAAACCACACCAGCGACCGCCGCCCTGTCAACGAGATACCAATCTTCGTCACATATACGTCATCAACTTTCGACTTGACTACACGGTCGTGTAGCTGTCTACTCGATCGTGTAGTCAAGGAGGAACCATGAACGACGACCTGACCGCACGCGCCCGGATCCGGGACGCGGCGATCAAGCTCTTCACCGAGCGCGGCATCGAGGGCGCCTCGATCCGCGACATCGCGACCGAGGCCGGCGTCTCGTCCGGGCTGATCCGGCACCACTTCGGGTCGAAGGAGGCGTTGCGCGAGGCGTGTGACAACTACGCCCGGGACCGGATGTTCCAGCTGAGCCGCGAGCTGATCGACGAGCAAGGGCTCGAGAACGTCAGCATCGCCACGGTGCAGCCGGTCTCGTTCCCGCTCCAGACCTACCTGGTCCGCTCGATGATGGACGGCTCGGAGACCGCCGCCGCGCTCTTCCAGCAGACCGTCGAGTACGGCGAGGAGTGGGCCAAGACGCACGGTGTCGTCACTGACGACTTCCGGGCCTGGTCCGCGGTGATCACCGTGATGAAGCTCGGCGTCTTCGTGCTCCGCGACCAGCTCGAACAATCCCTCGACATCGACATCTCGACCGCCGACGGCTACGCCCGGCTGACCCGGGCCTTCGTCGACATCTTCTCCCAGCCACTGCTCACGCCCGAGCAAGCGGCGAACCTGCGAAAGGACCCCTCATGACCGCTGCGGCGATTCACACCGAGGGCCTGGTCAAGACCTTCGGTCGTACCCGCGCTCTGGACGGTCTCGACCTGACTGTGCGCACCGGCGAAGTGCACGGCTTCCTCGGACCGAACGGCGCCGGGAAGACCACGACGATCCGGATCCTGCTCGGGATGACCCGTCGCTCCGATGGGACGGCGCGCTTGCTGGGTGGCGACCCGTGGTCGGATGCCACCGCTCTGCACCGCAGGCTCGCCTACGTCCCCGGCGATGTGACCTTGTGGCCGAACCTGTCCGGTGGCGAGGCGATCGACCTGCTCGGCCGGATGCGCGGCGGCCTGGACAAGAAGCGCAAGACCGAACTGCTGGAGCGGTTCGACCTCGACCCGCGGAAGAAGGCCCGGACGTACTCGAAGGGCAACCGGCAGAAGGTCGCGCTGGTGGCGGCCTTCGCGTCGAATGTCGAACTGCTGCTCCTCGACGAGCCCACCTCGGGGTTGGACCCGTTGATGGAGGAGGTCTTCCGCGAGGTCGTGCAGGAAATCAGCGCCGGCGAAGGCAAGACCGTGTTGCTGTCGAGCCACATCCTGTCCGAGGTCGAGGCGCTCTGCGAGCGGGTCACGATCATCCGGGCCGGCCGTGCGGTGGAGAGCGGGACGCTGTCCGGGCTGCGGCACCTGACCCGTACGTCGATCACGGCGGAGCTGGCCGGCCCGTCGAACGGTTTGGGTTCGATGACCGGCGTCCATGACCTGCGGATTGAGGACGGGGTGGTGCGATTCGACGTCGACACCGAGGAGATCAACGCCGTACTGCGGCAACTGGTCGACGTCGGCGTACGGAGTCTGGTCAGCCAGCCGCCGACGCTGGAGGAACTGTTCCTGCGGCTGTACGAACCGGAGGTGGCCCGATGACAGGCACTCTCGGGTTGATGCGGTTGATCTTGCGCCGGGACCGCTTCGTGCTGCCGCTGTGGATCGTGTTGCTGGTCGCGATCCCGGTCAGCTACGCCGCGTCGTACGGCGAACTCTTCCCGACCGCGGAGTCGCGGCTGAGCTACGCGAACAACGCCGGCTTCATCACCCTGTACGGCGAACTGGCCGGAACGTCGCTCGGAGAATTCGTCACCTGGCGACTCGGGTTCGTGCCACTGATGGTCGGGTTGATCGCGTTGCTCACGGTGATCCGGCATACCCGGGTCGAGGAAGAGACCGGGCGGTCCGAGCTCCTCGGGTCGAGCGTGGTGGGGCGGCACGCGGGGCTTGCCGCTGCACTGCTGGTTGCCTTCGGCGCCAATGTGGTGCTTGGCGGATTGCTTGCTGTCGGCATGCACAGTCAGGATCTGCCGCGGGCGGGATCGGTTGCCTTGGGCCTCGAATTCGCCAGTGCTGGTTGGGTCTTCGCCGCGGTCGGTGCGGTCGCGGCGCAGATGACGGCCAACGCGGGGACTGCTCGCGGCCTGGCGATCGGCGTACTGGGGGCGTCGTTCGTGCTGCGCGCAACCGGTGACACGAGTGCGCACACCGACGGGCCGCTCGCCTGGTTGTCGTGGCTGTCGCCGGTCGGCTGGGCGCAACGCATCCACCCGTACGGCGCCAACCAGTGGTGGCTGGGCGGATTGTTGCTCGCGACAACCGTCGTACTGGTGGCGGTTGCGGTTCAGCTCGCCGTACGGCGTGATGTCGGGTCGGGGCTGTTGCCGGCTCGGCTCGGGCCGGCCGAGGGACGGTTGGGTACGCCGCTGGGGTTGGCGTGGCGACTGCACCGCGGACTGTTGGTCGCGTGGACCTCGGCGCTTGCCTTGCTGGGCTTGCTGTTCGGCGGGGTCGCCGAAGGCGTCGGCGACATGTTGCGTGACGACCCGAAGCTGCAGGAGCTGTTCCAGCGGATGGGCGGCGAGGCCGGGCTGATCGACTCGTTCCTGGTCGGCGTCATGTCGATCACCGGGCTGATTGCGTCGGCGTACGCGGTCCAAACGACGCTGCGGCTACGCGCTGAGGAGACGAGCGGTCGGGCCGAACCCGTCCTCGCCACGGCGACCAGTCGGCTGCACTGGGCGCTGAGCCACCTGGCCTTCAGCCTGCTCGGCCCCGCCGTAGCCCTCCTCGCCGCCGGCGCAGCGGCCGGTCTCGCCTACGGCCTGGCCGTCGACGACCTCGGGACACAGCTCCCCCGCCTGATCGCCGCCGCCCTCGTCCAACTCCCCGCAGTCTGGCTCCTGGCGGCTCTCACCCTCGCCCTGTTCGGTCTCCTCCCCCGCCTCACCCCCGCCGCCTGGGCCGGCCCCGCCGTCTGTCTCCTCATCAGCCTCGCCAGCGCCGGCACCCAACTAGCCCCCTGGCTCAAAGACATCTCCCCGTTCACCCACCTCCCCGCGCTCCCCGGCGGCCCGACTCACGTCCTACCGATCCTCACCCTCCTCCTCATCACCGCCGCCCTCACCACCACCGGCCTGACCACCCTCCACCACCGAGACCTCCCCACCACCTGATGTCGCGCCGCCGTCGAGGAGCGGACCGCTGGGCCATCACAAGTGCGAGCGTTGGCTACCCGCGCGCGTGGGGGTGGGCGGGGTGGGACAGTTGTGATGGCGTGGGCGTCCGCTCTAGACCTTTGCGTTGCGGGACCAGACGAAGCAGTAGACGCCGAAGGCGGCGATTCCGAGGGCGAGGACGGTGAGCAGCACCGAGCCGAAGGGCTGCTGCTTGATCGTGTGCAGGGCGGTGTCCAGGCCGCCCGCCTTCTCGGGGTCGTAGCTGATCGCGGCCCAGCCGAACAGCACGCCGACGACGATGAACGCGACGCCCTTGGCGGCGTACCCGATGCGGCCGAGCAGGATGGTCGTGTCGGAGACACCGCCGACCAGGTCCTCGGTGAACTTCTTCGTGTACGCCTTGTACAGCTGGCGAACGCCGACCGCAACCACGGCGACACCGACGGCGACCACGAGTGCGCGACCGATGCCGTGTTCCATCAACCGCGCGGACATCGTGCGTTGCTGGTTGCTGCTCGAACTACTCGTCCCGACCGCGACCTTGATCGCGTTGATGCCGAGGACCAGGTAGACGACGGCACGGCCGGCCATCGACACCCGCTTCTGGGTGTCCAGGTCGGCGTAGACGAGGTCGAGGACGCGCCAGCCGACCAGCGCGAACAGGCCGATCGCGACGATCCAGAGCAGGACGCCACCGAGCGGCTTACCGGCGAGCTCCTGGAGCGCGCCTTGCTGGGATGCCTCCTGCGACGACTGTCCCCAGGCCAGTTGCAGGGCGATCCACGCGACCAGGAGGTGGACGACGCCGTACGCGATCAGGCCGACCGTGACGGCGACGCCGTACCCCTTGCTGTGTCTGACTTGCTGGGCGGATCTCATTTACTTCCAGTGCCCAGGGACAAACGATTACACGGCGATCGGGGCCGCCGCGTCGGTCTCCTCGACATCGCCGGACTCGCCGAGCCGGGCGGCGCGCCGGCCGAGGATGAAGACGTACAGGAAGAAGCCGATCTCGACCAGGATGCCGATGCTGATCCGCACCGGCCCGGGCAGGAACGGCGTCACGAACGCTTCGATCACGCCGGTGAGCAACAGGATCGCGGCCAGCCCGATCGCCATCCCGATGGTGGCGCGGCCGGTTTGAGCGAGAGCTTGCATGCGGGTCCGCGCGCCGGGGACGATCCACGACCAGCCCAGCCGCAGGCCGGCCGCGGACGCGATGAAGACCGCAGTGAGTTCGAGCAGACCGTGCGGGGTGATCAGGCTGAAGAACAGACCGCCCTTGTCGTGGCTGATCATCAGCCCGGCGCTGACGCCGAGGTTGAGCGCGTTGTCCCAGAGGATGAAGATCGACGGGATCAGCAAGATACCCAGCGCCAGTACGGCGGCACTCAGCGTGGCGTTGTTGATCCAGACCCGCAGCGCGAAGTCCTGGGCCGGGTTCTCCGAGTAGTACGCCTCGAAGTCGTGGTCGACCAGCTGCTGGATCTGCGCGGGGGCAGCGATCGAGTCGATCACTTCGGGGTGCGCCAGAATCCGCCAGGCCGACCAGGCCGCTACCAGGTAGAACAGCAGGCCGATGGTCAGCCACCAGCGCCTGGAGACGTAGAGCGCGGCTGGGAACGTCACCAGGAAGTACCGGGAGATGTCTCGCCAGACAGGTGCCTGTGCACCGGTCACTGCGCCTCTGGCGTCAGCGATCAGACCGGAGAGCCGTCCGATCGACACTGGGTCCGCACCGGCCGCTCTGAGCGCGGAGAGGTGCGTGCCGACCCGCTGGTAGAGCGTGACGAGCTCCTCTGCCTCAGCACCGGTCAAACGCCGCTGACGACGGGTGAGGTAGGCCAACCGGTCCCACTGCGACTGGTGCACCGAAACGAACGCCTCGACGTCCACAACACACCTCCTCCCCGAGCTGGCTCCTTGCGCTGGCAGACTAGCCCGAGCGGGTGTCTACAGAGGAGGGGGGCGGCAGAGTGTCTCAGCTTGTTACCGGCGAGGCGGTCGTCCTCCAGGTGCGGATCGCACGGATGCCGACGCGCGCGCTGGCGTGTGCGATCGACGTGTTCATCCAGGTGATGGTGCTGAGCGGTGTGCTCGGGCTGATGTTCGGGTTCCTGTTCAGCGAGCAGTCCAGCGAGGCGCTGGCGGTCGCGCTGGTGATGATCGTGGTCCTGCTCGTAGTGATCGGCTACCGGCTGGTGATGGAGACGCTCACTCGTGGGCGGACGGTCGGCAAGATGGTGCTCGGCCTGAAGGTGGTGCGCGACGACGGCTCGTCGATCCGCTTCCGGCACGCGCTGGTTCGGACGCTGATGTGGTTCTTCGTCGACTTCGCGCCGTGGTTCGCGGCCAGCCCGGGCATCGTGGCGAGCCTGATGAACAAGCAGGGCAAGCGAATCGGTGACATGGTCGCCGGCACGGTCGTGATCCGTGAACGCCAGCAGGCAATGTCCTCCCCGCCGCTGTTCGTCCCCGGGCACCTGGTGGCGTGGGCCCAGTCGCTCGAGCTCTCCCAGCTCCCCGACGAGCTCGCGAACACCGCCCGCGACTACCTGGCCCGCTACACCGAACTGCAGCCCGCAGCACGCGCCGCCCTCGGCGAAACCCTCGGCCACCGCGTTGCCCAGGTCACCGCGCCCGCACCGCCGACCCCGATGATCGCCCCGGCGTTCCTCTCCGCGGTTCTGGCTGAGCGCCGCCGGCGTGAGCTCATCCGGTTGGCGGTCGTTCGCCCGGTGAGCACGGGTCCGTTCGCTCCGGCGCCGAGCGACCAGTACGCCGTACCGGCTGGGCCGTTCGCGCCCCCAAGCCCGTACGGCGCCCTGCCGCCCGAGCCGGTGCCGACCTTCGCCCCACCCCCGCCGGCCCCGCAACCGACGCCGGCGACCCACAACGCCCAAGGCTGGGCCACCCCGGGCAGCAACCAGTCCGGCTGGTAGGTACAACGCAAAAGCGCCCCACCAGCCGGTGAGGCGCTTTGGCGGTCTGTCAGTAGCGGTAGTGCTCGGACTTGTACGGGCCTTCGACCGGTACGCCGAGGTACGCCGACTGCTCCTTGGTGAGCTCGGTCAGCTTCACGCCGAGCGCGTCGAGGTGCAGGCGGGCGACCATCTCGTCGAGGTGCTTGGGGAGCACGTAGACGTCGGTCGGGTAGTCGGCGGTGCGCACGAAGAGCTCGATCTGGGCGAGCACCTGGTTGGTGAACGAGTTCGACATCACGAACGACGGGTGACCGGTCGCGTTGCCCAGGTTCAGCAGGCGGCCCTCGGACAGCACGATGATCGTGTGGCCGTCCGGGAAACGGAACTCGTCGACCTGCGGCTTGATGTTGGTCCGCACGACGCCGTCGAGCTTGTACAGGCCGGCCATGTCGATCTCGTTGTCGAAGTGACCGATGTTGCCGACGATCGCCTGGTGCTTCATCAGCGCCATGTGATCGGCGGTGATGACGTCCTTGTTGCCGGTCGTGGTGACGAAGATGTCGGCGATCCCGACGACGTCCTCGATCGTGGTGACCTGGTAGCCGTCCATCGCCGCCTGCAGCGCGCAGATCGGGTCGATCTCGGTGACGATGACGCGGGCGCCCTGGCCACGCAGCGACTCCGCGCAGCCCTTGCCGACGTCGCCGTACCCGCAGACGACCGCGACCTTGCCGCCGATCAGGACGTCGGTGGCGCGGTTGATGCCGTCGATCAGCGAGTGCCGGCAGCCGTACTTGTTGTCGAACTTCGACTTGGTGACCGAGTCGTTGACGTTGATCGCCGGGAACAGCAGCGCGCCGGCCTTGTGCATCTCGTAGAGCCGGTGCACACCGGTGGTGGTCTCCTCGGTGACGCCCTTGATGCCCTGGCCGATCCGGGTCCACAGCTGCGGGTCCTCGGTCAGCGTGCGGGTCAGCAGCTTCAGGACGACGGCGTACTCCTCGGAGTCCGCGGTCGACGGGTCCGGGACGGCGCCGGCCTTCTCGAACTCGGTGCCCTTGTGGACGAGCATGGTGGCGTCGCCGCCGTCGTCCAGGATCATGTTCGGGCCCTCTTCGCCCGGCCACTTCAGCGCCTGCTCGGTGCACCACCAGTACTCCTCCAGCGTCTCGCCCTTCCAGGCGAAGACCGGGACACCGGTGGGGTTGTCGACCGTGCCGTCGGGACCGACGACGATCGCCGCGGCAGCGTGGTCCTGGGTGGAGAAGATGTTGCAGGAGACCCAGCGGACGTCGGCGCCCAGCGCGGTCAGCGTCTCGATCAGTACGGCGGTCTGGATCGTCATGTGCAGCGAGCCCATGATCCGTGCACCGGCGAGCGGCTTGCTCTCGCCGTACTGGGCACGCATCGCCATCAGACCGGGCATCTCGTGCTCGGCCAGCCGGATCTCCTTGCGGCCGAACTCGGCCAGCCCGAGGTCCGCCACCTTGTAGTCGAACGTCATACCGCTCCCCTGCAGAGATTGGGTGTGTTTCCTGCTTGCCTGAGCCTAGAGGGCTCAGCACCCGGGTTTGATCGCTTCACGGGCGTTTTTGACACCGAAATGTCAGGATTGGTGTCATGCGCATCACCGAAGCCGCCAAACGCCTGGGCACAACTCCCCGGATGCTGCGCTACCGGGAGGCGCTCGGCCTGCTCCCGCACTCCCGCTCCGGCCAGACCGCCCAGCGCCAGTACGACGACCGCGACCTGGCCGCCGTACAGCTGGCTCTCGACCTCGAACGCCGGTACGACGTCACCCCGGCCGCACTCGCCTTCGCCCTCCGGGCCCTCGCCGAGCCGTCGGTCGCCGCCGACCTCCGCAACCTCGGCTACCGCACCGGCCGCCTCACGACGCCACCCACCCAGTCCCAGATCGACCGCGAACGCGCCCTGCAATGGCTAGGCCGCTCCGGCGTCCTCCCACCCAGACCGCGTTAGTGCGAGGGGGCTTCGGGTACGGCGGGGCGAGGGTCGGGAATGTGGTTCTCGTGGAAGATGTCGGGCTCGAGGTAGATGTGGACCGACATCGGCTCGGCGGCGCGGATGGCGCGTTCGGCGGCGTCGATGGTCTCGGCGACGACGGCGCTGTCGGCGGTCGCCTCGACTCCGAGCTTCGCGGCGACCAGAAGCTCCTCGGGACCGAGGTGCAGGGTCTTGATGTGGATCAGGCGCTGGACGCCGGGCGTGGTCTCGATCGCGGCGACGATCTTCTGCTGCGCCTCGCGGGTCGCGGACTCACCGAGCAGCAGCGACTTCATCTCGATCGCCAGGAAGATCGCGACGACGACGAGCAGCGCGCCGATCGCCATCGAGCCGAGACCGTCGAAGACGCCGTTGCCGGTGACCAGGGTCAGTACGACACCGATCAGCGCGAGCACCAGACCGGTCAGCGCGGCGAAGTCCTCGAGCAGGATCACCGGGAGCTCGGGCGAGCGGGCGTTGCGGACGAACCTCGGCCAGCTGACCTGCCCGCGGATCTTGTTCGCCTCGATGATCGCGGTCCGGAACGACAGCGACTCCATCACGATCGCGGCCACCAGCACCGCGACCGGGACCCACTTCCAGTTGTCGATGCCGTGCGGGTCGTGGACCTTGTGCCAGCCCTCGTAGAGCGCGAACAGCCCACCGACGCTGAACAGCACGATCGCCACGATGAACGAGTAGACGTACCGCTCGCGGCCGAAACCGAACTGGTGCAGCTCGTCGGCCGCCCGCTTGGCGCGCTTGCTGCCGACCAGCAGCAGCACCTGGTTGCCGGCGTCGGCGAGCGAGTGGATCGCCTCGGCGAGCATCGAGGCCGACTGGGTCAGCCCCCAGGCCGCGAACTTGGTGACCGCGATCCCGGTGTTCGCCAGCAGGGCCGCGACCACGGCCTTGTTTCCGCCACCAGCCATGGTTGTTCAGGTCCTCCGTGAAAATGAAGCGATCAGGGGGCAGACACGACGAACGCCGTGCCGGAACCACGCAGGTTACAGGGTCCCTCGGGTCCACCCGCGAACGCGGACTGCCCGGCGGACAACGTCACACCGTCATAGGTGCCTCCGGCACCGACCTCGACGGATCCGTCCACACAGCAGACGATCCGCGGCCCGGCGCCGGTGACCGTTTGTTCACCGCCGTCGAGCTCCACCCGCCGTACGGCGAAGTATTCGCAGCCGGTCTCGTAGACCCCGTCGGTCGCGGTCAGCACCGGGTCGGTCAGCGGCTCGAAGTCGACGACCGACACCAGCTCCGGCACATCGACGTACTTGCTGGTGAGACCGCCACGCAGCACGTTGTCCGAGTTCGCCATCACCTCGAAGCCGAGCCCGTGCAGGTACGCGTGCACATTCCCGGCCGGCAGGTACACAGCCTCGAACCGCTCCAGCCGCACCCGGTTCAGCAGCAGCGCCGCCAGTACGCCGGGATCGTCCGGGAAGTCCGCGCACAACCGGGCGATCGTGTCGATCTCGAGCCGGTACGCCGACCCCGCGTACTGCGCACAGGCCTCGCCCAGCGCGGCCACGAGCGGCCGGATCGAATCCCGGTCGTTGCTCATGAAGTCGGTGAAGGCCTCCCGCAGCTTGCCGTCGCGCAGTTGCGACGTCAGCTCCTCGAAGCCGACCGGGGCCAGCGCGTCGAGCAACGCGACCGTCGACTCCAGCGGCCGGAATCCGACCAGCGCGTCGAACGGCTCCAGCGCGATCAGGATCTCCGGCTTCGGCCAAGCATCCTTGTAGTTCCGGTCCAACGCATCGCGCGGAATGCCGTCGGCCTCGTCGCGTGCGTAGCCGTCGATCGCCTGCTCCCGCGAGGGATGCGCCTGGATCGACAACGGCTGCGCCGCGGCCAGAAGCTTGGCCAGGAACGGGAACCGGCCGTCGAACGCTTGCGCGACCTCCGATCCCAGGACCTGCTCCGGCGCGCCGGACACAGCGTCGTACAGGGAGTCGCCGGAGGGCAGCACGGAGGGCGCCGACTCGTGCGCGCCCATCCACATCTCCGCCTGTGGCTTGCCGTCCGGCTCGACGCCGAGCAGTTGCGGCAAGGCGGTCGGTGAGCCCCAGGCGTAGTCGCGGATGGTGTTCTGCAGCCGGACTACCACGCCGGGTCCTCCGAGGGGATGCCCGGCTCGTCGAAGTCGTCGTTGACCGCAGTGCCGTAGCGGCCGAGCCCAATCCCCAGGTACGCCGCGGCATAGCGGCCATGCTGGGTGAGAGCGGCGTACCGGGCGATGTCGGTGCCCTCGGCCTGCTTGACCACATGCACTCGCACCTCGTGCCGCTCGGCCTTCAGCGCAAGCTTGTTGCGGGTCTCGACGACCGAGTCGTCGGCCAGACCGTCGTCCAGGATGATCAGCGCCGGCCGCAGCTCGTCGCCCTGATCGAACGGGTCGGCGAACAGGTCCCGCGGCGGCTGGTTGAGCACCGGCAACAGGTGACCGGCGTCAGCAGCCAGCGCCGGCCGGCCACTGGCCAGTCGCAGCGCCTCGACAACTCGACGCGCGGCCCGAGCAGCCAGCACCGAGCCACCCCACACCAGAGGCAGCGCGTCCGCCAGCACAAGCGCGAACTCCTTGGCCGGGTTGGAGACCATGTCGTTGTTGGGCGAGCAGGCGATCGCCACGTCGTCGAGCATCGCCGCCACCGACTTGGCGTCCACGACCGGTCCGAGCTCCATCTGATGCAGCGCCTGCAGTACGGCGACCGCAGCGGCGAGCTGGTCGTCGGACTGCGACGGCAGCCGGATCGCATGCCGCAGACCGGCCGATGCGATCGCGACCGGCGAGTCCTCCGGCGCGGCGACCATCAGACCGCAGCCGCGGCGCGTCGCCTCGGCAGTGGCCGACAGTGCGTCGTGGTCCTCGGACTGTCCACCCAGCACGATCACCAGGTCCAGCGGACCGGCCCACCCCGGCAGACCCGGACCGGGCCACGCCACGAACGGCACCGGGCACACTGGCTCCAGCACCGCGCGCACCAGCCGGGCGTCGCGGCCGGCGGCCACGATGGCGCGCGGCCGGAAGCCGTCGGAGGTCAGCCCGGACAGGATGTCGTCGGCGGCCTCCAGCTCGGCTCGCACTCGGGCACCCGCCATGGCCAGTCGGCGCAACAGGTGATCAGCAGCCTGCAGCGCAGTCGGATCGTCAAGCCGCGAGTCGTCAAAAGCTGTCATGCGTTGTTCGCGGTCTCCTCGGTACGGGTGTCCCGGGCCTCGTCGATCAGCAGCACCGGGATGTCGTCGCGGACCGGGTAGGCCAGCGCGCAGCCGGTGTTCGTGCAGACCAGCTCGTTCGCCTCGTTGTCCACCCGGAACTCCGAGCGGCACTTCGGGCAGACCAGGATGCTCAGCAGGTCCGGGTCCAGATTGACTGCCATCAGTTGTTCCCCTTCGCAGGCGTGCCGGTGATCAGCGCCAGCACTTCGTCGCGGACCCGCTCCATGGTGGCGCGGTCCGCCGCTTCGACGTTCAGCCGTAGCAACGGCTCGGTGTTCGACACACGCACGTTGAACCACCACTGTGACGCGGACACGGTGAGGCCGTCCAGGTGGTCGACGGTGATGCCGTCCTGGGTGCCGTAGGTGTCCTCGATCGCCGCGACCGTGGCGGCCGCGTCGTCGACCTTGTTGTTCAGCTCGCCGGACGCGACGTAGCGCTCGTAGACGGCGAACAACTCGCTGGCCGGCTTGTCCTGCTCACCCAGCGCGGCCAGCACGTGCAGTGCGGCCAGCATGCCGGTGTCGGCCCGCCAGAAGTCCCGGAAGTAGTAGTGCGCCGAGTGCTCGCCGCCGAACACCGCGTCGGTCTCGGCCATCTTCTGCTTGATGTTGGAGTGCCCGACCCGCGTCCGCACCGGTACGCCGCCGTGCTCGGCGACGATCTCCGGCACCGCGTGAGAGGTGATCAGGTTGTACAGGATCGTCGCGCCAGGGTGCTTGGCGAGCTCCCGGACCGCGACCGCACCGGTGATCGCGCTCGGCGAGACCGGGTCGCCCTTCTCGTCGATCACGAAGCAGCGGTCGGCGTCGCCGTCGAACGCGAGCCCGAGGTCGGCGCCGACCTCGACGACCTTGGCCTGCAGGTCGACCAGGTTCTTCGGGTCGAGCGGGTTCGCCTCGTGGTTCGGGAAGCTGCCGTCGAGCTCGAAGTACATCGGCACGATCTCGACCTGACCGGTCGCGAAGACGGCCGGCACGGTGTGCCCGCCCATCCCGTTGCCGGCGTCGACGACCACCTTGAGCGGCCGGATCCTGGTCAGGTCGACGAGATCGTGCAGGTGGTCGGCGTACGCGGTGAGCAGGTCCTTCTCGCGGATCTTGCCCGGTACGGCGGTCGCCGCCGGACCGTCCACGAGCGCCTTCTCGACCAGGTCGGCGATGTCCCGCAGCCCGGAGTCCGCACCGACCGGCGCGGCGCCGGCGCGGCACAGCTTCATGCCGTTGTACTGCGCCGGGTTGTGGCTCGCGGTGAACATCGCGCCCGGCAGGTTCAGCCGGCCGGAGGCGAAGTACAGCTGGTCGGTCGAGGCCAGCCCGATCATGATCACGTCCGCGCCGGTGCTCGCCACGCCCTCGGCGAAGGCGGCCGCCAGCGCCGGGCTGGACGGCCGCATGTCGTACCCGACCACGACCGCCCCGGGGCCCGCGAGCACGTCCAGGACCTCGACGAACGCTGCCCCGGTCGCCCGGGCCACCGACTCGTCGAACTGGTCCGGGACGACTCCGCGGACGTCGTACGCCTTGAAGATCGCCGCAACGTCAACCATGCGTGGACCTTATCCGGCCCAGTGTGAAAGCTGTATTTCAGCCTCGCTCGAACCAGCCGGTCTCGCCGCGATGGTGCACCTCCGGCAGCTGCCGCGGTACGACGGGAGCCGCCCACCCGACCGCGTTCGCGATCACCTGCTGCACGTCGGAGTGGTGGTACGTCGGGAACTCCTGGTCACCCGGCCGGAAGTAGAACACCCGGCCCTGGCCACGGCGGTAGCAGCACCCCGACCGGAATACCTCGCCACCGGAGAACGAGCTGACGAACACGAGCTCGTCCGGCTGCGGGATGTCGAACA
The DNA here is from genome assembly GCF_040605415.1 of Kribbella sp. NPDC005582. NCBI lineage: Bacteria > Bacillati > Actinomycetota > Actinomycetes > Propionibacteriales > Kribbellaceae > Kribbella > Kribbella sp. NPDC005582. Next base: position 560,771 of record NZ_JBEXCU010000002.1, on the reverse strand, counting down.
GCTCGCCGTACATCTCCTCGCGCTCGATCACCAGCGGATGCGGGATGCCGCGCGCGATCGGGTGCCCGGCCGCGACGGTCCAGATCAGCTCGCGGTCGTTCTCGGCCCGCCAGTCCAGCGAGCACGTCGTACCCATCAGCTTGATGAAGATCTTGCTGAAGTGCGCGGAGTGCAGCGCGATCAGGCCCATCCCGGACAGCACGTGCCGCTGCACCCGCTCGACGACCGCGTCGTCGACCTGGTCGTGCGCCGCGTGCCCCCACCAGGTGAGTACGTCGGTCTCGGCCAGCACCTCCTCGGTGAGGCCGTGCTCGTCCTGCTGCAGCCACGCGGTCCGGACGACGACGTCCTGGCCGAGCTTGTCCCGCAGCGCCGACGCGATCGTCTCGTGCATGGTGTCCGGGTAGAGCTTGCGGACGGTCTCGTCGCGGTCCTCGTGGACGTTCTCGCCCCAGACGGTGACGCGGATCGGATCAGTCATGCAGCACTACCTCTCGTCCTGCCTTCGCCGAGGCGTAGCAAGCGTCGATGACCTCGGTCCGGAGGAGTGCCTCCGACCCGTTCTGCCCTTCCCAGTCGCCGCTCTGGACGATCCGGACGAAGTCCCGCACGACCGCGCGGTGGCCGAGTCCCGGACCGGTCGCGGGCCGCACCTCGGCCGGGATCCCGGCGACGTCGGTGTAGATCCGCAGCGTGTCGTCGTTCGTGTAGTTCTGGACGTCGATCTTCGCGCCGCCCTCGGTGCCGAACAGCTCGATACCGAAGTTGTCGCCCGGCGCCCGGTAGGTCGCCCAGCTGGTCTCCAGCTGCAGCGCGCCGCCGCCCTCGAGTCGCAGGTACGCCGTCGCCAGGTCCTCGACCTCGAACTTCGAACCGAGCGTGTCGACGACCGGCCGTTCCGTACTGTGCACGCTGCCCCGGCCGCGCGGGCCGAGCTCGGCGAACGTATTCGCCGACACCGTGGTGACCTGCGGCTCGCCGAGCAGGTGCAGCGCCATATCGAGGATGTGGACGCCGAGGTCGATCAGCGGGCCGCCGCCGGACAGCTCCCGGTTGGTGAACCAGCCACCCATGCCCGGGATGCCGTTGCGGCGCATCCAGTGCGCCTTGGCGTAGTAGATCCGGCCGAGCTGGCCCTCCTCGATCTGATGCTTGAGGGCGATCACGTCACCGCGCTCGCGGTGGTTGAAGACCACCTTGAGCACCCGGCCGGCCTTCTTCGAGGCCTCGACCATCGCGGTGCCCTCGGCCACAGTCCTGGCCAGCGGCTTCTCCGACAGCACGTGCAGGCCCCGCTCCAGCGCCGCCAAGGCGATCGGGGCGTGCAGCTGCGTCGGCGTACCGATGCTGACCGCGTCCAGACCGGGAGTCTGCAGCAGGTCTTCCCACTTCTCGTAGAGGTGCGGTACGCCGTGCTTCTCGCCCAGGCTGGTCAGGAGCTCCTTCTCCAGCCCGGCCAGCGCGATCACCTCGACGTCCGGCAGCTCGGAGAACGCTTCCAGTGCGGTGCGTCCGGCGAACCCCAGCCCGACGACTCCGACGCGCAGTTTTTGATCGTTCACAGCTGCGATCCTCTCCCGTTGACAACGAAGGTCACAAGGAGGGTTCCACAGTACGGAACCCCAGGTTCGCGCCCCTCCACCGCGACAACAAGAACGGATATCCCCCGGCGGGAGCCGTTCTACCCCCTGTGGGAGACCGGAGAAGGGGCAACACGAGCGGATATCCGTTCGTGTGCGGGGGTGGAGGGTGCGGGGTCAGTCGTCGTCGGTGTCGAACTCGGGGTCGATCTGCTCCGGCGACAGCGCCAGGACATCGGCCAGCTCGAGCACCAGCGCGGAGCGGACCAGCCAGGCGAGCGCCGCGCCGGAGCGCTCGGCCCGCAGCTCGATCGGGCGCCGGAAAACCACGATCCGGTACGGCTCGTGCGACGTACCGCCGGTGGCGTGGGTGAGCGGGATCTCGGTCGCGTCGAGCTCGAGCGTCGGCACGTCCTCGATCGCGAACTCGACCCGGGCGATCACCTGCGGCAGCCGTTTCTCCAGGCGCGTCACCTCGATCGCGACCACCTCGTCGAACTGGGCGGCGGCCGAGCGCTGCAGCGGCAGACCGCGCGGCGCGAACGAGCTCGGCCGGCTGATCGGGCCGAGCATGCCACGGCCGTGGCGGTCGATGTGCCTGCGATGACGGCGAGCCTCGGTCACGCGCTCAGCCTAGTGGGGGTAACGTCTTGTCGTGAGCATCGCCAGGATCTGTTCGCGCGCCGCCTGTCATTCGCCGGCCGTTTCGACGCTCACCTACGTCTATGCCGACTCGACCTGCGTCATCGGTCCACTCGCGACGTACGCCGAGCCGCACTGCTACGACCTCTGCGCCGACCACGCGGACCGGCTGACCGCTCCGAACGGCTGGGAAGTCATCCGGCTCGCTCCGGACCCGGCCGCGGCCGGACCGTCGACCGACGACCTGGAGGCGCTGGCGAACGCTGTGCGCGAGGCCGCACGCCCGCTGCCCCGCCGGGAGCCGGGCGCCGACGTACCGGGCGCGCCGGTCGAGGTGACGCGGCGCGGTCACCTGCGGATGCTGCGCGACCCCGACGGCAACTGACCTGCTAGCGCAGCGCCGACCGTACGTCGGGCTGCGCGCCCAGCTGGGCCCGGAACACCAGTGACGTGTTCAGCGGCCACGCAGCGACCTGCGGCGTGTCGTCGCTCTTCGGCACCGGCATCAACGTGACGCCGGCAATCACCGTCCCGCGGGTCTGCTCGACCGTCAGGTACGTCGGCCCGGTCTGCGGCTTGAGCGCGATTTGCGTCGTCGAACCGGCAATCACGTCGACCGCACGGCTCTGCAGCGACTTGCCCGCCGCATCGTGCACGTCGAGCTTGAGGCTAGAGGCCTTGCCCGGAGCCATCACCTGCAGGACGGCAGGCTGCTGATGAGCCGGCAGCACCAGGTACGCCGGTCCGGTCAGCGCCTCCGCAGCGGAGACGGCTGCGAAGTCCGAACCGCTCTTGTCCGTGATCCGCAGTGATGCGGTCACGGGCTGGTCCGACACCAGGCTGATGCCACTGGCGTCGCCATTCAGCACCTTCGAGAGTTTGATGGAGCTGACCGCGCCCGCGGGGAGCCGGACCGTCTCCAGCCCAGCCGGCTTGAACGGTCCGTTCGGACCGTGCACCGTCACGCTGATCGTCGCCTGCAGGTCGGTCGGGTTCGCCATCACCAGCGTGCGCTCGCCATCACCCGGCGCGGTCGCCGGCACGAACACCTTGGTCGACGGCGCGGCCGCGGGGCCGATCCAGTCGACACCGGCCGGCGTCTTGTCGGCCTTGGTCGCGTAGTCCCGCAAGGCCGGAGCGACCCGGCCGCCGGTCGACACGATGTGCAGTGCGAGGTCCTTCTGACTGCGAGCCACCTGGCCGAGGAACAGCTCGTACGTCGACCTGGCCGGGATCGCCAGCCCACGAGTGGCCGGGACGTCCAGCTGGCCCTTGTTCGAGTAGATCGTCACGTTGACCGCGGCACTGGTGTTGTCGAGGTTCGCGAGCGTGAGCACGTCGCGGCGATCGGCGGCCGTCGAGGCGCCGACGAACCAGAAGTCGGAGCCGGGCGACTGACACGGCACACTGGCCATACCGCTGTTCACACCGCTGGTGGCAGTCGCCGTACTGGTGCCGACCGTGCCTGCGGCGAGCGGACCGGCGCCGCGGATCGCCAGGGTCTCCGGCTTGGTGGCCGCCGGACTCGATCCAACCTTGCCACGAACGAGCAGTGATCCGACCGGGTCGGCTGTGCTCACCAGCGGCAGAATCGACAGCGGGGTCGCGTTACCTGCTGCGACCGGTGTGCCATCCGGCAGGAGCGGCGCCACGCCGTTCACCACGCTGGTCTGTTTGGCGCCCGGCGCCAGCGCCGGACAGGCCAGGGCGGCGCGGTTCACGATCGACCGGGCCGGCTCCGTCGCCGCCTCCGGTTCGACGTTGGGCTGCTTGGGGTGAGTGACGACGCCCAGTCCACCGACCACGGCCATCGCCAGCACGCAGGCACCGAGCCGGATCCGCGGATCCGACAGCAGGTTGCTCATCGGTCCCTCCTCGCGTGGGTGCCGTGCGGCAAGGCGACCGTCCGGCGGACCGTCGGCAGACAGAAGATCAGCGCGATGATCCAGGCGATCACGCCGAGGATCCGCCACAGGGTGTGCGTCACGTCGTCCAGCGGGGACTTACCGCCACCCTCCACCCGGTCCACGAGCCAGGAGGCATCGCCCTCGTTGGCACTGGCTCGACTCAGGCCAGGCAGCGAGTCGAGCGTCGACTGCAGGGTCGCATCCACGGGCGCGGGCAGGTAGACGTAGTCCACTGCCAGAGCGGCCAACTGACGGCTTTCCTCACCGGAGCCACCGCCCCCCAACGTCGACAGCACATCGGTGATCGGCTTGACCTGCTCCGGCTTCGGTGCGGCCTCGACGGCGCCCATCCGCGGACCGCCGTCCTTGACCAACGAGAACCGCATCGGGCTGCCGGGAGACTTGCGGACGACCAGGATCGAGTCGTTGGTCGGTGGGCCCTGCGCAGACACCAGGTACGCCGGGAGGTCTTGCACCGGTCCACGCCACAGCGGCCCGTCGACTCCGCGCACCAGCCAGAAGCCGGCCGTCACGATCGTCGTCACGAGCACAACACCGAGCACACCTTGGACCAGAAGCTCAGTGGACTTGCCGACCGAGTCCCACGCCACCGTGACCGCGACAACCCAGCCTGCGCTCATGAGGAACATCAGCGGTCCACTGCCGCCGCCCAACCGGCTGGCGATGAGTGTGCCGACCAGACCGACCAGTGCAACGAACCAGCCGAGCAGCTCGTACTTCTGCCGCGACTCGCGCAGCAAGCTGACCAGAGCCACCACGATGAGCGGTACGGCGAACCACCACGGCGTCGGACCGCCAACCGGCGTACCGGTCAGGAGGTGCGGCAGGCTGTCGCCCGGACCGATCGCAGTGGTCGGCCGACCACCCGCCTCCTGTCCCAGCAAGGACGGGTGCAGCACCAGCTGAATCGTCCACGGCAACACGAGGACAAGACCAAGCACCACGGAGAAGGCGAGCTGCCGGCCCTGCCTGCGCCAGCCCAGCCCCAGCACTCCACCGACGGCCAACGTGACCGCGACGATCAGACCGACGGCCGGCGTGAACGCGAAGAGGACCGCCTGACAGATGCCGGCGAACCAGGCGGCGCGCCAACTGCCCTGGATGACAACACGACGACGACGCGCAACGGTGTGGACAGCAGCACCGAGCAGGGGCAGCACAATCGCCGCCACCACGGTCCCGATCCGGCCCTGCGTGATCGCGCCATTTGTGAAGACTGCAAACCCGTACGCCGAGGCGCCCCACGCACGAGCGCCACGGTCGACGATGAAGGCCCGCAGCAACGCCCACGCGGCTAGTGCAGCCAAGGGAATCGCACCGAGCAGCAGAACGTTGGTTGCGCCCGACGGTCCGAACATGACCGTGGAAAAAGCCCAGAACTGTGCCAACCAAGCAGGTGGCGTCACACCGGGCGGTGCGGACGCTGCGGCATGCCAGAGCGCCGCAACGTTCTCATGTGCCGGCAGCAGCAGGTTGGAGCGCAGTACGCCGCTACCGATCAGACTGCGCGCAGCGATGAAGGTGCCGAGCGCCAGCACGACCCACGCGACCAGGAACGGCCGCCGCATCAACTGCCGGCGCCAGCGCGGCTGGTCGACAGCGACGCGAGCTGTGGTCTTCGCACGACGAGCAGTGGTGACCACCTGCTCTTCCGGCTCGTCCGCCCAGGCTTCACGGATCCGCTCGGAGATGGTGCTGGTGGTCTCCTCCAGGTTGTGCCGCAAAGCGTGCACCGACCGGGAGAACAGTCCCTTGATGTCGTCGTACGGGACGTTGTCGAGATTGCGGCGGTCCTTGCGGGCCTGCGTCCAGCCACCCGCCAGCAGTGTGCCGAGCAGAGCTGTCCACTCGTCGACCGCACCGGACGGCGTCTTGCCGATCAGGAACCAGACCGACCGCAGAATCGTACCCAGCAGGAACCTGACGATCAGGATCGGCAGCAGTTTGGCAGGAGCGTTCGCGAGAACGGTGTAGTACGCATGGGCGCGGTCGAGCTGGTACGCGTGCCGACGGGTTCCCGCCAGCGCACGTTCACCAGTTGCCGCGGCCTGTGCGTGGTAGACGACCGCATCCGGCGCAACGCCGACCTGGAAGCCTGCCCGGCTGGCACGCCAGCCGAAGTCGATGTCGTCGCGGAACATCGGCAGCCGCGGGTCGAAACCCTTCAGCGACTCCCAGACATCGCGCCGGACCAGCATGCCGGCCGAGCTGACCGCCAGCACGTTGCGCGGCTGGTCGTGCTGGCCCTGGTCGAGCTCGCCGTTCTCGATGCCGGTGTCGCGGCGGCCGCCGAGCGACGTGGTGACGCCGACCTCGAGCAGGTCGCGATCTCGCGGCCAGAGCCGCAGCTTCGGTCCCCAGATCCCGACCTCGGGCGCGATAGTGGCCTGAAGCAACAATTTTTCGAGGGCCTTGGGTGCGGGCGCGCAGTCGTCGTGGAGCAGCCAGAGCCACTCGACCACCGGAATCTGCCCGTCGTCGCCGTACGGCCCGTACGGCGAGGGGATCGGCGCGAAGCCGACCGACTCGACACCGCGGGCGACCGCCGTACCGAAGCCGGTCCGGGCGGAGACGCTGACCACGGGCTCGACGCCGGGCATCGACGCGAGCAGCTCGGCGGTCTCGTCGGTGGATCCGGTGTCGACCGCGATCAGCCGGTCCGGGCGCGGGTTCAGCGCCCACAGCGCCTCGGACAAGCGCGGCAGCCAGGCCGCGCCTTCGTGACCGACCACCACCGCGGTCACGACGTGCCGGACCCGCGGGCGACCCATCGGGTCGTCGATGTGATCGGTCGGGAAATCGACAGAGTCGAAGAACTCCCAGCCGGCCGGAGCTTCTTGTTCCATGCGGAGCTGTGACACCTCAATGGGTACGGACGGTCTGGGTCACCATACAGCCGCCGGGGTGACGGTCCGAAAAGGTGCGAAAAAAGTGAGCGCACCGGGTCCGGAACGCCGCGGGCCCCGGGACAAGTGGTCCCCGGGGCCTCGCGGAAAGCTCGTGTGAAGTTGTCTACCGGCGCGTGGCGAGCGCCGGCCTGGTGACCGTCAGACGGCCTTCTTCTTCAGCTTGCGGCGCTCGCGCTCCGACAGCCCGCCCCAGATACCGAAGCGCTCGTCGTTGTGGAGTGCGTACTCCAAGCATTCACCGCGGACGTCACACCCGAGGCAGACCTTCTTCGCCTCGCGGGTGGAACCGCCCTTCTCCGGGAAGAAAGCCTCTGGATCGGTCTGGGCGCACAGCGCCCGTTCCTGCCAGTTCGGCTCCTCCTCGATCGCCTCACCGTCGACAATCGCCAAGAGCTCTGTCACGGTACGACCTCCTCGACCCTGTTCGTTCCCCTGTACATGTGGGTTTGCGGTCCACATGCCTGACCTCGACCGTTCTGTGTGCTGAAAACGGTCCCCGATACCGAGTGTCAACGAACGACACGGTTGAAATTACATTCCTGCAATCCATGAAAGTCAAGCCGTGGTCTGCTATTGGCATCATCCGCAACACGGCTGCAAAACAACGAGAGGCCTGTGTACACAGGCCTCTCGTGTTCGTGTGCTACAGCTGGAAGATCTTTGAAGTTGTTGTGTCAACAGCTTCGGCAAGGGCTTGCCCCCTTGCCTGGCAGGCGTCCTGGGTCAGGACGGCTGCGACCACCAACCCTGCTGCCCCTGACCCTGCTGGCCCTGGTCGTCCTTGTCGGTGTCGGAAACGCGCGGGTCGACACGGGTTTCGTCGGCGGCCGGCTCGGCCGCGGGCGCCGGGTCGGCAACCGCCGGCTCGGCGGCCGGGGCGTCCTCGGCCGGCCAGGCCTGCTGCTCACCGGACTGCCAGGTCTGCTGACCCTCCGGCTGCGCCGGCTCGGCCTGTCCCTGGCCCGACTGCGACGGCCACTCCTGCTGCGGGTAGTCCTGACCCGACCACTGCTGCTGGCCGCCGTCGGCCCACTGCGACGACTGGGCCTGCTCCTGCGGCCACTGGTTCTCCTGGGCCGGAGTCTCCTGGCCGCTCCACTGCTGCTGGCCTTCCGAGCTCCACTGCTGCGTCGGCTCGGCGGCCGGCTGCGCACTCGCGGACCAGGCCGGGTCGTGCTGCTGAGCATCCGCTTCACCGGCTGACCAGGCGGGCTGCTGCTCGCCCTGGTTCCAGCTCTGCTCCTGCGGCCACTGCTGCTCGCCGCCCTGGGCAGCTGCGTAACCGCCCGCGGCACCTGCGGCCGCACCTGCGCCGGCTGCTGCGGCATAACCGCCGTACTGGTTCTGCTGGCCCTGGTCGAACTGGCCCTGCTGCGGGTACTGACCCTGCTGGCCCGGCTGACCGTACTGGCCGCCCTGCTGTCCGAACTGCGGCGGCTGCTGCTGTCCGTACTGGCCGCCGTACTGCTGGCCCTGCGGACCGAACTGGCCGGCCTTCGGAGCGCGCACCGCGGCCGGCAGGCTCTGGAACGTCGTGAAGATGTAGTAGCCGACGGCGCCGTACAGCGCGAGGCCGGCCAGCGACGAGATGAAGGTGGCGGTCAGCAGTCCACCGGAGCCGTTGGCCCCGAAGACGGAGAACGTCGCGATGAGTCCGACCAGCAGCGCCAGCCCGGTGATCGCGAGGGCGGCGATGGTGACGAGCCGGGCGTTCGGAGTGCGCTCGCCGGCTTCGTTGACCAGCCACACCGATCCGGCCAGGACGAGCAGCAGCACGATGCCGCTGACGTCACCCGGCGCGAGCCGGCTCTGCGCGCGGAGGGCGTTGGTCGCGAACGTGCTGTCACCGAAGAACAGCAGGATCAGGACCGCCAGCACGGACAGGGCAGCGAAGGCGAGCAGAATGTACGCGACCGGCTCTCTGAGCTTCTTGGTTGCGTCGGTGACCACGAGGGCTCCTCGGGATGTTGGGGGGCCGTACAACTGAGCTGTGCGGATGTTCGGACCCACCGCAGCATAGCCGTGCGGTGGCTCGGCGCATTGACGACTCGGGCAGACTCTTCCCATGCGATTGACAGTGCTGGCCGGCGGCGTCGGTGGATCCACCTTTCTCCGCGGGCTACTGAAGGCCCGCCCCGACGCCGAGATCACCGTGGTGGGGAACACCGCCGACGACATCACCCTGTTCGGGCTGCGCGTCTGCCCCGACCTGGACACGGTGATGTACACCCTGGGTGGTGGCATCTCCACCGAGCGCGGCTGGGGCCGTGAGGACGAGACCTGGGTGATCAAGGAGGAGCTCGCCGCGTACGGCGTGGAGCCGACCTGGTTCGGTCTCGGCGACCGGGACGTGGCCACTCACCTGGTCCGGACCCAGATGCTGGACGCCGGCTACGGCCTGTCCGCGGTCACCGACGCGCTGTGCCAGCGGTGGAAGCTGCCGGTGCGATTGCTGCCGATGAGTGACGACCGGGTCGAGACCCATGTCGTGGTCGACGACCCGGAGCAGCCCGGGCAGCGCAAGGCGATCCACTTCCAGGAGTACTGGGTGCGCTGGCACGCCGAGGTCACCGCCCACCAGATCGTCGCGGTCGGCCAGGACAAGGCCAAGCCCGCGCCCGGCGTACTGGAGGCGATCGCGGACGCCGACGTCGTGATCATCCCGCCGTCCAACCCGGTCGTCTCGGTCGGCACGATTCTCGGCGTACCGGGGATCCGGGACGCGGTCCGGGAGACCGCTGCCCCGGTGATCGGGCTGTCGCCGATCATCGGCACCGGTCCGGTCCGTGGGATGGCGGACAAGGTGCTGGCCGCGGTCGGTGTCGCGTCGACCGCCTCGGCCGTCGCCCGGTTCTACGGCTCGCGGACGTCGGGCGGCGTACTGGACGGGTGGCTGATCGACACCTCGGACTCGATCCAGGCCGACTCGATCGCCGGCGCCGGAATTCACGTGCAGGCGGTGCCGTTGTGGATGACGGACGAGACCACCACCGCCGCGATGGCCGACGCGGCTCTGAACCTCGCGGAGGCAGTGCGGCGATGAGGAAACACCTGGAAGTCTTCCCGGTGACCGGACTACCCGAAGTACAGGCCGGTGACGACCTGGCGGTTCTCGTCGGCTCAGCGGACCTGCGCGATGGGGACGTCGTTTCGGTCACCTCGAAGATCATGAGCAAGGCAGAGGGCCGGGTGACCTCCGGAACCCGCGACGAGGCGATCGACGCCGAACTGGTGCGGGTCGTGGCGCAACGGGGTGCCACCCGGATCGTGCAGACCCGGCACGGCCTGGTGATGGCCGCTGCGGGCACGGACACGTCCAACACGGCTCCTGGCACTGTCCTGCTGCTCCCGGTGGACCCGGACGCGTCTGCGCGGGCGCTGCGCGAGGCCCTGAAGGCGCAGTACGACGTGAACGTCGGCGTGGTCGTCACGGACACGCTCGGCCGACCATGGCGCAACGGCCAGACCGATCTGGCCATCGGCGCCGCCGGGGTCCGTGTAGTGGAAGACCTCCGCGGTACGACGGACAGCCACGGCAACGTGCTCGCAGTGACGGAGCCGGCGCTGGCTGACGAGATCGCGAGCGCCAGTGAGCTCGTGAAGGGCAAGGCGGACGGCGTACCGGTCGCGATCGTGCGTGGGCTGGAGGACGTCGTACTGCCGGTCGGTGAGCACGGTCCGGGCGCGCGGGCGCTGGTGCGGGACGCCGAGCACGACATGTTCAGTCTCGGCACGCGGGAGGCGGCGCGGGCCGCCGTACTGGAGCGTCAGGCGCCTGCTGGGCCGCGTGCGGTCGACCCGGCGCTGTGGGACGGGCTGCTGGCCGAGGTCGAGGACGTGCATCTCGAGGTGCTCGACAACGCCGTGACGGTCTTCGGTGAGGAACCGGTGACGGTGGGTGTGATCGCGGAGCGGCTGGCCGTCCTGCTGCACGCGGAGGGCTACGGCGTGAGCGTGCGGACGGGGCCGGGGAGTGAGGCGACGGTCACGTTCGGCTCACGGTCCCGGTAGCTTTCTAGGCAACTTCTAAGGATCTCCTCGTACACTGCATCCGCACGGCGGCGCGATGGCCGCCCCGATCCGGGAAGACCAACACTGTGGGTAAAGCGTCATCGCAGAAGCAGGCACGTCGCGAGATGATCGAAAAGATGCAGCGCGACCAGGCCAAGTCCGACCGGAACCGGACCGTCCTGATCGTGGTCGCGTCGATCGTCGTCGGTCTGGCCATCATCGCCTACCCGGCGATCAAGCTGATCCAGGACTCCCGGACCAAGGGCCAGGCGATCGCCGAGTTCGGCGTCAAGGCGAGCGCCGCCTCGTGTGACACCCCGACCGACGACAAGGCCGGCGGCACCCAGGACCACAAGCCCGACGGCACCAAGATCCTGTACAACGAGTCGCCGCCGTCGTCCGGCCCGCACTACCAGACCTGGGCCCCGTTCGGGAAGAAGTTCTACACGCTCTCCGATCGCCCGGCTGTCTCCAACCTGGTCCACAACCTGGAGCACGGCTACACGATCCTCTGGTACCGCGACACGCTCCCCAAGGAGCAGATCGACCAGATCGAGCAGATCTCCAAGGCCAAGCTGCCCGAGTCCTCGCTCGGCAAGTTCATCGCCGCCCCCTTCAAGGCCGACGAAGGCAAGCCCTGGCCCGACGGCAAGAACCTCGCCTTCGCCCACTGGTCCGGCAACAAGGCCAACTCCACCGACGCCTTCGGCCACCGCCAGTTCTGCGGCTCCGTCAGCGGCGAAGCCCTGAAGTCCTTCATGGACAAGTACCCCGCCACCGACGCCCAAGAGCCCAACGGCGGCTGACCCCCAGCGTTTTGTTGAACACCCCGCGGCCCCAGTCGGCCACGGGGTGTTCTGCTGTCTGCTCCCCGCGCAGTCGTGTCCAACAGCATTTGGTGGGTGGACCCACGAGGTTGTGGGTTCCACACCCGCATGCGGTGGGGGGACCCACAATCTGATGGGTGGACCCCCATCAGCGAGAACCGTCCGGGAGCAGCGCGTCGCCATCGTCAGGCCGACGGCCGTCGGATGTTGTGCCGCGTACTCCGCGTGCACGTAAGCGTTGATCAGCTCCCATCCGGCGGACCGCCACGCCATCACAACTGCAGTCCGCTCCGACGCTTACGCCTGACCGCCACCGCCCCAACCATTTGTGATGCACTGGCGGTCCGCACACCTGCGAGTCGACGACCACGGGCCGGGTGTTCAGTTCGTCCCCCAAGCGCTCACGCTCGCGCGATCACCTTCCGGCGCGACTACGTAAGCAGCCGCGCCGGAGGCGCCAAAGGAACTGCCGCCGCCGGAGGCGGTGTCCTTTACAGGTACTTGGTGGCGTGGTCGGACTGGACTTGGGCTACCAGGTCTTTGACTCGTTCGCCGTCGGACAGCGGGCAGACCATGGTGACGTCCTGGGTGTGGACGATGATGTGGCCGCGGAGGCCTACGGTGGCGATCAGGTGGTTGGGGTCGTCGGTGACGATGATGTTGTCGTGGGAGTCGAGCAGGCAGCTCAGGGTGGTGCCGTCGGTGCGGTTGCCGTTGGGGTCTTCGGTGTAGGTGCCGGCGAGGGCGGCCCAGGAGCCGACGTCGAGCCAGTGCACCGGCATCGGTACGACGACCACCTCGGCGTCGACCTTGCCCTGGGAAGCAGGTTCCATCACGGCGTAGTCGACGCTGATCTTGCGCAGGTTCGGGTAGATGCCGGCCAGTGTCGCCTCGCGCTCAGGCGTGTCCCACACGGACGCGACCTGGCGCAGGTTGGCGGCTGACTCCGGCAGCAGTTCGTCGAGCACGCTCAGCACGGTCTCGGCGCGCCAGACGAACATCCCCGAGTTCCACCAGAACCGCCCGGTGGCCAGGTACTCCTCCGCCGTCGCCAGATCCGGCTTCTCGCGGAACCGGTCCACGACGAACGCCGCCGTACCGTCGATCGCCGGACCACGCTCGATGTAGCCCAGCCCGGTGTGCGGATGGGTCGGCTCGATCCCGAACGTCACCAGCGCCCGCGGCCGCTGCTCGACGACCGCGAACCCGGCCTCGATCGCGGCCCGGAACTCGTCCTCCGGGCTGATCAGGTGGTCCGACCCGACGAACGCGACCACCGCGTCCGGGTCGTTGCGCGCGACCACGGCCGACGCGAGACCGACCGCGTTCGCGGTGTCCCGGCGGGCCGGTTCGCCGATGATCGCATGCGGGCCCAGCTCCGGAAGCTCCTTGCGCACCACGTCGGCGTACGCACCGACTGTGCACACGTAGATGTTCTCCGGCTCGACGAGTCCTTGCAGCCGGTTGTACGCCACGCGCAGCAGCGACTCACCGGCCGCCAACGGCAGCACCTGCTTCGGCCTGTCGTCCCTGGACATCGGCCACAGCCGCGTCCCCGAGCCCCCGGCCAGGATCACCACGTTTCGCATGAGGAGAGACCCTACCGGGCTTGCGATGCAGGTGGCGGCAAGCGCAGGTGCGCGAGGTCGGGCGGTACCGGCGAATCCGAGGGCAGGAAGAAAGCGTCGGATTCGCCGTCGACTCCGGTTGCAGGCGCGTCGGTCAGCCGGAACCGATCCCGCAGCCGCCCGTAGAAGTCGGTCGGCCGCAACCGCACCAGCCGCAGCGGGCGCGCGGATCCATACACCCCGATCCAGTCCCCCGGATCCAGTACGCCGCGCAGTTGCCCGTCGATGCTCACCGCGGCCTGCCCCGAATGCGGCAGCACACGCAACGCGATCGGCTCGTCCGGGGCAGCGATCACACTGCGGTTGAACGTCATGTGCGGCGCGACCGGCGTGAACACGATCGCGTTGGTGTTCGGCGACAAGATCGGTCCACCGGCCGCGAAGCTGTACGCCGTGGAGCCGGTCGGCGTCGCCACGATCACCGCATCCGCCGAGTACGACGCCAGCAGCCGCCCGGCGAGGTACACGCCGAGCGCGACCTGATGATCCCGCGCCAGCTTCTCCAGTACGACGTCGTTCAGCGCCGTGACGTCGAGCGCGAGCCCCCAGCCGTTCCCCTCGGTGCTCTCCGGCCGTACCGCGGGTGGCGGCAACGCCGGACCGTGCCCGTACCGCAGCAGCGACTCGATCCCGTCCGGAATCTCCAACGCCCGCGACGCGCGCATCGTGAGCGTCATCCGCTCCTCGATCGTCGCCCCGCCGTGGTGCACCGCCTCGAGCGCCGCCTCCACGTCCTTGCACGCGACCTCGGTCAGGAACCCGACCTTGCCCAGATCAACCCCCAGTACGGCGGCGTTGTTCTTCGCCGCGATCCGAGCACCCCGCAGGAACGTCCCGTCCCCACCGAGCGTCACGACCAGGTCCGGGTCCCCCGCATGATGCAGCTCCGCCATCCCGCCGCGCCGGTCCTCGTGTTCCTTCCACACGTCGATGTCGGTGCACCCGATCCCGTGCTTGTCCGCCCAGGCCCGCACCGTCCCCGCCGTCCGGACGGCCATCTCCCGCCCCTGGTGAACCACAAGCCCGATCCGCTCAACCACGCCAAGCCCTCCTCAGCCACAGATGTCCCCACCGTAACCGCCCCACGGGCAGCCCCGCCCGAACCACCGGCTGCTGGGTGCACCCACCACTTACCAGCCGTACGACGACGCTGGCGCCGCGGGCAGCTCGTCGCGCGCCGGCGCGTGCGGGTGAGGCGAGCAGGCGGGTGGGTGGGTGGGTGGGTGGGTGGATGGATGGGGGCGCGCGGCGGCAGGTGGACGGCGCGCGGCCGGGTGGGCGGGGATGAGTGGTGGGGCGGACGGGGGGACAGATGGGGGTGGGTGGACAGATGGGTGCGCGCGGCGGCGGGTAGACGAGTGGGTGGGGCGAGTGGTGGGTGGGCGAGCGGGTGGCGCGCGGGACGAGCGGGCGGGAGCGTGGCGGAGGACTGGGTGCTACTGGGAGGTGTCGGGGGTTGGGGGCGGGGTGGGAGCGTCGGGGGTGGGGACGGCCGCGGCGGCGCTGACTATGGGGTCGGTTTCGTCGTCGAACTCGCCGATGACCTGCTCCAGCAAATCTTCCAAGGCGACAACCCCGAGCGGCTCGGTGCCGGTGCAGACGACGGCGAGCTGGGAGCGTTGGTCGCGCATGGTGCGGATGGCGGTGGCTACCGGGGTGGCGGGGCCTAGGTTCAACGGTGCGGTCATCAGGTCGGCGGCGTGGAGGGTGGTGCCGCCGCTGGTGGTGGCGCGGGCGGCGTCACGGACGTGCACGATGCCGCAGATCGTCGTACCGGTGACGACGGCGAGGCGGGAGCGGCCTTCGCGGCGGCTGGTCAGCTCGACGTCGCGGGCTGATGCCGTGGACGGGACGGTGGCGAGGCGGTCCATCGGGACCATCACCTGCGAGATCGTGATGTTCTGCAGGGCGAGCATCGCGGTCAGCAGGTCGTGTTCCGGTGCTTCGAGGGTGCCGTGTTCGCGGGACGACTCGATCAGCAGCCGGAGCTCGTCGGGGCCGTGCGCGCTGGCCAGTTCGTTCTGTGGGGTCACGCCGACGAGGCGGACGCACAGGTTGGCGATCCAGTTCAGGGCGAGCAGGAGCGGACGTACGGCGTACGTGAAACCGCGGAACGGGAGCGCCAAAGCCTGGGCAGCGCGTTCCGGGTTGCTGATCGCCCACGACTTCGGCGCCATCTCGCCGAGCAACACATGCAGCAGGCCGATCCCGCCGACCGCGATGATCAGCGCGATCACATGCCCGACGGCCTCCGGGATGTGCACGAGCTCGAACAGCGGATGCAGCAGGTGCGCGACCGCGGGCTCACTCAGCGAACCGAGTCCCAGCGTGCACAACGTGATCCCGAGCTGCGCGCCGGCCAGCATCAGCGACAGTTCGCTGATCCCGCCGATCGCGGCTCGCGCCGACCGGCTGCCCGCCGCCGCCGCCTCCTCGAGGCGGTGCCGCTTGGACGCGACCAGCGCGAACTCGGCCGCCACGAAGAACCCGTTCAGCGCCAGCAAACCGACCGAGATGACGAGAGCGAGCGACGTACTCATACTGTCCGCTCCATCAGGACAAGACCGGGCACCCGGCGCTCCAAAGTCTGTACGGCGAGTTTCACGAACTCCGCCGGAATCGGCCGCCCCTCGTGGTCGAGCCGATGCGGCAACTCCACGATGAGCTCGTCACCCACCACCGGAATCCGGCCGAGCCGCGCCATCACCAGCCCGGAGACGGTCTCGTAGTTGTCGGCCGCCGGCAACGCGATCCCGGTCGCCTCCTCGACCTCGTCGAGCCGCCAGCGCGCGGGCAGGACCCACGACCCATCACCGCCCTGGACAGGCGAGGTCTCAGGCAGGTCGTCCTCGTCCCGGATAGCGCCGACCAGCTCCTCGGCGATGTCCTCCAGCGTCACGATCCCCGCGAAACCGCCGTACTCGTCGACCACGATCGCAAGCTGGCGGTGCGCCGTACGCAGCCTTTCCAGTACGACGGGCAGCGGCAGCGTCGACGGTACGACGACCGGCGCCGAAGCGAGCGACCCGACGGTCACGTGGCCGCGGTCGGCCGGTTCGACCTCGACCACATCGCCGATCGCGATCACACCGACCACCTCGTCCACCGACCCCGCGATCACCGGGAACCGGCTGTGGCCGGTGTCCTGCAACTCGACCACCCTCGTCAGCGGGTCGTCCTGGTGCATGGTGACGACGTCCACCCGCGGCACCATCGCCTCATCGGCGATCCGCCCGCGGAAGTCCAGACCGCGGTCCAGCAGCCGCATCGTGTCCTCGTCCAGCAGGCCCTGCTCGTACGACGAGACGATGATCCGGTCGAGCTCCTGCGCGGTCGCGCCCTGCGGCAGCTCCTCGACCGGCTCGATCCCGACCCGGCGCAGGATCCGGTTCGAGGCGGCGTCGAAGACGCGGATGATCGGCCCGGCGACCGTCAGGTAGATCAGCGTCGACCGGGACAACCGCAGCGCGATCGCCTCGGCCTTCGCGATCGCGAGGTTCTTCGGCGCCAGCTCACCCAGCACCATCTGGATCACCGTTGCCAACAGCAACGCGACCACCACGGACAGCGACACGCTCACGGCCTCTGGCAACCCGGTCGCCCCGAGCACACCCTCGAGCCCCGCGCCCAGGTACGGCTCCGCGAAGTACCCGGCCAGCAGCGCCGTCACCGTGATCCCGACCTGCGACCCCGACAGCACGAACGACAACCGCGAGGTCACCTGCAGCGCGCGCTCCGCCGCCGCGTCACCGCTCTCCGCCAGCGTCCGCAACCGGCTCCGGTCCACCGCGACGTACGCGAACTCCTGCGACACGAAGTAGCCCGTAGCAACGGTCAGCACCAGGATCAGCCCCAGGCCGCCCACAATCAGCATGCACCGACCCTAGGCGATCACCACGCCCGGGCCGGGGACCGCCCGCGGCTAGCTCGGCTTTTGCTGCGGCTCGACGGCCGCCGGGGTGTCGTCCTCGTTCTGGATCTTCTTGAACTCCTTCATCGCCTGGGCCGCGCTGCGGGTGAGCTCGGGGAGCTTCTTCGCGCCGAACAGCAGCACCACGATGATCAGGATGACGACCCATTCGCCGCCTTCGGGCAGCGCCAGCAGTGGAACCATGACCAGCCTTCTTTCCGGGAGTCCCCATCCAAGGTACGTCGCTCATCGGACCGTAGGGTGGGCCATATGTCACAGGTTCTGCCCGAGCTTTTTGCTGCCGCGGTACGCCGGGACGGCGCCGGCCCCTTGCTCACCTACTACGACGACTCGACCGGTGAGCGAATCGAGCTCAGTGCGCTGACGACCGCGAACTGGGTGGCCAAGACCGCCAATCTGCTGGTCGACGAGTACGACCTGGAGCCGGGTGAGACGGTCGCAATCGGCCTGCCGCCGCACTGGCTCGGGGTGGTGTGGGCGCTGGCGACCTGGTCGGCCGGCGGCTCGCTTACCTCGCAGACGGGCGCGCTGGCGATCACCGGCCCCGACTTCGGCACCCGCGGCGAGCGGGAGACGATCGCGTCCGCGCTGCTGCCGCTCGGCGGACGGTTCCGCGAACCGCTCCCGGACGGCGTCCACGACTACGGCGCCGAGGTCTACAACCACCCCGACGTCTTCGTCCCGTTCGACGCTCCGGCCGCCGACTCCCCGGCGTACGACGAACTCACGCACGCCGACCTAATCGGTACGGCGGAGCCGATCGCGGACCGGATCCTGACCACCCGGGACCTGACCACCCGGGACGGACTTCAGGTGCTGATCGGGGTGATTCAGGGTGGCGGCTCGATCGTGTTGTGCCGCAACCTTGACCCCACGAAGCTCGACCGCCGCGTGGCGGACGAGAAGGTCGATCGAGTGATGGAGGACTGACTGGTGCAGCGGTTCGAGGGGCGGGTCGCGCTCGTCACGGCAGGAGCGCAGGGAATCGGCGCCGGAGTGGTACGGCGGATCGCGGCCGAAGGCGGATCGGTGGTGATCACCGACCTGCAGGAGGACAAGGTCGCCGAGCTTGCGACCGAGATCGGCGACCGGGCGCTCGGGCTGCGCATGGACGTGACGAATCGCGCCGATGTCGACGCCGCGGTGGCCGCGGCGGTCGAGCGGTTCGGCCGGCTGGACGTACTGGTCAACAACGCCGGCGGCTGCATCGTCACCTCGGTGCCTGAGGACACGACCGACGACGACTGGCACCGGCAACTCGACCTGACGCTGGTCGGCGCCTCCCGCTGCATCCAGGCGGCGCTGCCGCACCTGGTCGAATCCCGCGGCAACGTCGTCACGATCAGCTCCGTCAACGGCCTCGCCGCCTTCGGCAACCTCGAGTACTCCGCCGCCAAGGCCGGCCAGATCGCGATGACCATGAACTACGCCGCCCGGTACGGCGATCTCGGCGTCCGCTTCAATGTCGTTGCCCCCGGCACCATTCGGACGCCGAACTGGGACAACCAGCTGGAGACGCTGGAGAAGTTCAAGCAGCTCTACCCGTTGGGCCGCGTCGGCGAACCCGAGGACATCGCGGCCGCGGTCGCCTTCCTGGCCTCGGACGACGCGTCGTGGATCACCGGCCACACACTGCCGGTCGAGGGCGGTGTGATGACAGGCCCGGCGATGGTCGACCTGAGCACGTCGGGCCCGTTCACGAAGGAGTACTGACCCTCCGCAGACCGCGTAGCGCGTACTCCTGCTCGAGCCGGTTGCCAAAGGTCCCCCAGCTCGCGGCAGCCCGCTCGAACCCGTCCGCCGCGGCCGCGCGATCACCGGCGTACTCGGCGAGCAGCGCCTGCGCGGTCAGGGCGGCGTACTCACGCAGCGGGAGCAGCGGCACCAGGATGTCGGCCAGCGCCGCGGCCGCATTCGGCAGGTCCACGGCCAGGGCAGCGCGAACCAGCGTAGGCACCCGAGCAGGGAGCTCGTGACTGCCCGGCAGCTCGGTCAGTGCGACCAACCGGGTCAAGATCTCGAGGACGCCGGCCTGGTCTCCGTCCCGGGCTCGGGTAGCGGCCGCCGGGGCAGCGGTGACCGCGATGATGTCCGGCCAGCCTGCGTCGACGGCCAGCTCGTAAGCCTCCTCCGCCGCCGAGCGTGCCGTCGCGATGCCCGTCTCGAATTCGGCCTGTGCCAACGCGGCCAGTACCTCGATCCGCCGCAGCGTGATGAACGCCGGCCCCGGATTCTCGAGCTGATCCCGGCACCGACGCAGTACATCAGCCGTCTCGCCGGTCTCCTGGAGCAGCTGCAGAACCGTGCAGGCCATCAGTTGCTCCGGCTCGGCCAGCCCGCGCCGCCGGGCGAACTCCTGCGCCTCCGCCAGCGTGGCGAGCGCGACCACCGGTCCTTCGATCTGCCAGAGCACGAACCCATAGTTGAGCCACGTCACCGCCGTGTCCCGGCCCTGTCCGCCGTCCAGCAGCGCGGCCAGCGCATCCTTCATGTCGACCAGACCACCCGTGTCACCCTCACCGACGCGGGCCAGCCCGCGGGACTCCAGCGCCCGCATCGGTACGGCGTACCCGTGCTCGCGGGCCATCTGCAACGCCTGGTTCGCCGTGTCGATCGACTCACCCCGGCGGCTGGCCACCATCTTGATACTGGCCTGCCCGGCCAGCGCACCGACCAGGTCCTCGCTCGGCCCGAGCTCGGTCAGCATCGCGACTACCCGGTCGATCGTCGCCATGCTCTCCGCCATGTTGCTCATCACGTACGTCGACGCCCGCAACGCCCGCGCCGTACCGGCGATGTCACCGGTCGCCTCGAAGCAGGCGACCGCTTCGTCGTACGCCGCCCGCGCGTCGTCCAGCCGGCCGGCCAGGAAGGCCGCCCAGCCCCAGCGGGTCAGCACCTCGGGTCGCTCCGGATCATTGACCGGCGTCAGCGCGAGGGCTCGATCGAGCAGGGCCAGTGCCTGGCCGGTGTCGAAGTTCATCGCGAGCTCGGCCGCCCTGCGCTGATACGTGCGCGCCCGGGGTGTGATCTCGGCGATCTGCGCCTGGTTGCCGCGCGCCACGGCCAGGTCGAGCGCAGTGGTCAGGTGATGCGCGACCGAGGTGCTCGTGTCGGCATGCTGCTGTTCCAGCCAGTCCGCCGCCGCGAGGTGGCGGGCAGACCGCTGGGCGCGCGGCAGCTGGCTGTAGGCGACGTCCCGGGTCAGTGCGTGCCAGAAGGTGTACTCACGCTGCCCGGACATCGAGGACTGCCGGACGGGACGGACCAGCTCTCTGCGCACCAGCTCCTGCAGCGATCGAACCACCTGCTCGACCGGTTGACCTGACAGCACAGCGACCGCCTCGGCCCAGAACCCCCGGCCGATGACTGCAGCATCCGCCAGCAGGGCTTTGCGATCCGGCTCCAGAGTGTCCAGCCGGGCAGCGATGATCGCGGTGATCCCGATCGGCAGACTGTCCACGCAGGCCGCCTCGGGACCGCAGTCGTTGACCATCCGGGCGAGTTCTTCGGCGTAGAGCGGGTTGCCGTCGGCGCGGCGGACCAGGAGCTCACGGGCCTCCGGCGTGAGCGACTGAGCGGCAAGCCTGCAATCGAGCACCTGCGCGGTCTCGGCGGCTGACAGCGGCGAGACGCTGATCGTCAGCGCGTTCCGCGTCCAGCCCGCACCGCGGTCGAGGAGCTCCGGGCGGGCAGTGCCGACGATCAGCAGGGGCAGGTCACTGAGCCACTCGGCCAAATGGTCCAGGAACGCGAGCAGCGCATCGGACGCCCAGTGCAGATCCTCGAACACCAGTACGGCGGGGCCGTGGTCGGCGAACGATTCCAGCACCTGCCGCCACGCGGCGAAGGATTCCTCCGGACTGACGGTTTCGTTGCTCTCGGCACCGATCAACGGTCCGACCCGGGACCGCAGCCAGGCCCGGTCGACGTCGCCGGGCAGGATCGTGTCCAGTTTCGCGGTGGCCTCGGCGAGCGGATCGGTGTCGAGGATGCCGGCCTGGGCCTTGATGATCTCGGCCACCGGCCAGAACGGCGTCTCGCCGTACGGGAGGCAGCGGCCTTCCCGCCAGGTGACCAGCTGATGGTCCACGAGGCCGGCGAACTCGACGACCACGCGGGACTTGCCGATCCCGGGTTCGCCGAGCAGTGTGACGAACTGCGGTTGCCGCTCGGCCACGGTCTTGTCGAACGTGGTGCGGATCAGCGTGAGATCGCGGTCGCGGCCGATCATCGGCGTACTGAGGTCGCGGATGACGTCGGCGCCGAGGCGCGCTCGCGGCGGTCCGGCCCGCCAGCGCTCGACCGGACGACTGATGCCTTTGGCAACGATCGGGTCGAGCGGCTGGTAGCCGAACACTCGACTGGTCGCGGCATAGGCGCCAGGGCCGACCACGACGGCGCCGATCGGGGCCGAGCTCTGCAGGCGGGCGGCCACATTCACCACCATGCCGGTGACGAACGGCTCGCCGAGCTCCGGGCGAGCCGACAACTGCACCAGCGCCTCGCCGGTCTCGATGCCGATCCGTACCTCGAGCGGTCCGCCCGGCAGTACCGCGACCGCGTCGAGGACGGCGAGGCCCGCGCGGACGGCACGCTCGGTGTCGTCCTCCCGGGACCGCGGGGCGCCGAAGACCGCCAGGATGGCGTCACCGGCGAACTTCTCGACGGTTCCGCCGTACCGCTCGACGGTGTCCCGCAGGGCCGCGTGGTACGGCGCGAGCCAGCCGCGGACGTCCTCCGGATCGGCGGACTCCGAGGCAGTGGTGAAGCCGACGAGGTCGCAGAACAGCACCGAGACGACCTTGCGCTCCTCCGCTGGAGGCATGGCGGTCCCGGCCCGCTCAGCCCTGGGCTTCGAGACCGCGGATCCGCGCGGTCAGCGCCTTCAGCAGCGCCTGCGCGACCTCGCCGTTGCCCTTCACCACCGGCGCGAACGCCAGCGCGGAGAGCGCGAACGTGGTCAGTCCCTCCGGACCGGCGACCACCGTCGCGGACCGCGGCTGACCGTCGATCAGCGAGATCTCACCGAAGTAGTCACCGGAGGTGAGCGGCTCCCGCGCCGTACCGTTGACCGACACCTCGGCCGACCCCTCCAGCACGACCTGCAGACCGGCGTCGTTCGCACCCTGCTCGACCACGCTCTGCCCGGCCGGCACCTGCAGCGTCGTCCCCCGCTCGATCAGGTCGGACAGCGTCTCCTTGGACAGCCCTTCGAAGAGGTCGATCTTCGCCAGGAACTGCGGCAGGCTCTCGTAACTCATGGATCGCACCCCTCGATCGTTGCCCGCCGAGCGGGCAAGACTGTGAACTGCGGCACAGAGTACAACCGGGAGGGAGCGCGGGGAACGTTTTGGTCTGGAGCGGAACCAAATCAGCGGTTGGCGGGCCAGGCCTTCCACGCCGAGGCGAACATCTCGTCGACCGTGTGCGTGTTTTTCCAGCCGAGGTCGCGGGCCGCGAGCTCGCCTTGGGCGACGACGCGGGACGGGTCGCCGGGGCGGCGCGGACCCTCGGTCGGCGTGAAGTCGATCCCCGTGACCCGGCGGGCGGCGTCCATGATCTGGCGGACCGACGTACCGGTTCCGCTGCCCAGGTTGTAGACGGGCTCCAGCGCCGTACCGGCGTCGAGGGCGCGCGCCGCGGCCACGTGTGCGCGGGCGAGATCGGCGACGTCGACGTAGTCCTTGACCGAGGTGCCGTCCGGAGTCGGGTGGTCGGTGCCGTAGATCTGCGGCACCTTCCCCTGCGACAACAGGTTGCAGACGATCGGGAACAGGTTGTACGGACTCGCGTCGTACACGGTCGGGTCGCCGGACCCGACGACGTTGAAGTACCGCAGCGACGTGTGCCGCAGCTCGCTCGCCTTGGCCTGGTCGCGCAGCAACCACTCCCCGATCAGCTTCGTCTCCCCGTACGGCGATTCCGGCGCCGGCTCGGTCGACTCGGTCACCGTCTCGACCTTCGGCGTACCGTAAACACCCGCGCTGGACGAGAACACGATGTTCCGCACGCCCGTCGCGTCCATCGCCTCCAGCAACGACACCATCGCCGTCACGTTCTGCGTGTATGTGTGCAACGGCCGGTCCACCGACACCCCGGCGTACTTGAACCCCGCCAGATGCACCACCCCGCTCACCCCGTCGAGCGCCCCGCGCACCGCCTCGGTCTCCAGCAGATTCGCCCGCACGAACGGCACCCCGTCCGGCACGAACTCCGCCTTCCCACTCGACAGGTCGTCGACGACGACCACATCGATGCCATCAGCAAGGAACGCCCGCACCACATGCGCCCCGATATACCCAGCCCCACCAGTCACAAGCCATGTCATACAACGATCTTCCCACCCACTAGCCAGCCCTCACCCCAAACGGGCCGATCCCGTACCACCTACCACCGCCAGCCAGAAGTACGTGAGCTCGGTCCACTCGACCACCCCCGGCGCTACGTCCGCGGCACCCGTCGGGAAGTTCTTCAGCACCTCGTACTCGCGGCCGTCGGACAGTCGGCGGGTTTGATAGGTGTCACCGGTCGGGGCGGTTCGGGTGATCGGTGAACTGCTGCCTTCGACGTACCGGTTGTCGGTGAGGATCACCAGGGGTGCGCGTTCCAGCAGACCATCTATGAACCGCCGTACGTCGGCTCGCGGGACATGCGACCAGAAGAACCCGGCGAAGATCGCGTCGAAGGTTCCTGGGATGGCCGCGAGGTCGAAGGCGTCGGCCGTGGCGAACGTGACCTCGCCGTCGTACGAGCGCGTGCGGGCGACCGCGAGCGTCGACTCGTTCACGTCGGTCGCCAGCACCGAGCGTGCCGACGAAGCCAATGCCGTCGTCCAGTAGCCGGTGCCGCAGGCGATCTCCAGCACCGAGCGGCTGGCGACGAGTGGTGGCAGGAGGCCTCGCAGGGTGGCGAGGTCCGCCTGCCGTTCGGGCTTGTCGTAGATCCGGTCGTACTCGGCCGCGCGCTCGCGGTAGTACTCCTCCATCAGGTACTGATGGAGGCTTTGGGGCGGAGCAGGAAGGCGCCCAGGTAGAGGACCGCGGCGATGATCAGCAATCCGTGGAAGCCGATGATCAGCGCGGCGTACTCGAGGCAGCCGCCGAGCATGGCACCCAGCAAGTTGGCGCCGAAGGAGGCGGTGCCGTCTTCGGTGTCGGTGAAGCGTTTCGCGAAGATGACGTTGGCGGCGAAGATCGGGGTGAAGGCGATCACGACGGCGACCAGGGCGCGGAGGCCGACGGGCATCGAGAGCAGCCACTGGTCGGGGAAGATCCACGACAGGACCAGGCCGCCGAAGAGGATCGCGAACATCACCTTGGTGGGTGGCGTTCGGAAGCGTCTGGTGACTTCGACGGCGGCGAGCACCGCGACCAGTACGCCGGCGAAGACGATCGCGTTCACGACCCACGTCGTACCGAAGAGCAGGGCGAAGCCGGTGATGCTCTTGGTCTCCAGGAGCATGAAGCCGGCGCCGAGCAGGAACAGGTCGGTGTAGGGACGCATCCGCTTGTACGACGATCCGCCGCCCGCGATGCCGACGCCGACCAGACCCGCGACCAGGATCAACCCGAGGGTGATCAAGTACAGCGACGGAATCCGGTCCGTGAACAAGTACAGGAACGGACGGTTGTCAGTCGCCGGCGGCGGAGTGATCGACGTCGCGCCGGCCCACTCCCCTTGGCAGGTCTGGTCGGCGGCAGTCAGCCCGACGGTGACGACGGCCTGCTGCAGGGAGTCGCCGACCTTGTCCACACACGGCTTGTGGCCGAACGCCTTCTCGGCAGTCAGAGCGAGGCGATCGATCAGCCAGGTCTCGCGGTAGTAGTTGTACATCGCGAACGCGCCGCCCGGGTTCAGGTGGTCGCGCGCCGACTCGAACGCCTGCTGCGTGAACAGATAGCTCTCCAGCCGCAGCGAACTCGCCCCGTTGACCAGCGTCAGCGAGTCCGGCAGGGCAAGCAGAATCAGGTCGTACTTCTTGTCGGTCCGCGACAGGAACGCCCGCCCGTCGTCGATGTGCGACGACACCCGCGCATCCTGGTACGGCCGGTCCGGGTGCAGCGCCTTGCCGATGTCGCGGATTCGCGGGTCGATCTCGACCGCATCGACATGCTCCGCGCCCTTCTTCAGCGCGATCGCAACGTCCGACCCCGATCCCGCCCCGATGATCAGGACGTTCTTCGGCGCCTTACCGGCGTTCGCCCGCGCATACGGCAGCCCGTACTGCGGCTCCCACTGCAACCGCGCGTCCGCCGGAATCGCCTGCTGATGCGGTACGCCGTTCACCGTGATCGTCAGCAGCGGCACGTTCTGGTACGTGTCCTTGTTGGTCTGCACCTTGTAGTACGGCGACCAACTGTTCTCCGACTTCGTCGACTCGTTGAACAGCACCCCGACCATCACCAGCAGCGGCACCAGCACCAACGCAGCACTCAGTACTGCGGCCACCAGCGGCTGAGCGGCGACACCGCGCGACCGCGGAATCATCAGCCCGGCGAAGACGACCGTGACGATCAGCCCCCACCAGATCGGTGGCGCGCCCAGGAACGACAGCACCGTGAAACTGACGATCCCGATCAACGACCCCACCAGATCGAACCGGTACGCCGTCAGCCGCGGCAGCTCGGTGAAGCAGCGGCCGACGAGTTCCGCGGGACCGGCGAGCACCACGGCCGCCGCGATGAACACGATCGGCAGGATCACCCAGACGGGCGGTCCCGTCGTACTGAGGCTGGTGAAGTAGATGACGCTCGACGACGAACCGCGGTCGACGGTGACCGGCTTCCACGCGATCACCAGGACCAGCAGTCCGAGCATCAACGGCGAGTAGTACGGCAGTCGTTTCGCGCGGCCGGAGCGCAGGATGCCGATCCCGATTCCGAGGAAGGAACCGAGCAGCACGAAGTTCGAGAAGTAGCTGAGGTGTACGACGTTCGAGCCGGTCCAGCGGATCAGCGCCAGCTCGGTGAACAGCATCAGCGCGCTGGCCGCCACCAGCCGGGTCCGGACCCCGAAAGGGCTCGGCCAGTTCGTCGTCGTGATCTGTTCCGCGGAGGAGTCGACTGCCATGTCGCGGGACGTTACCCGAATCACAGTGTCTTATGTCACCCCTGCCCGCCTCTGGTGAAACGCTCACCAGAGGCGGGTCAGGATCACGCCTGCTTGGGGAGAAGGCAGCCGGACTTGTTCAGGTCGATCGTGCGAGTGGCGGACAGACAGGTGTAGAACCACCAGGTCTGCTGGCCGTACGCCGCACCCTGGTCGACCGTGACGTTGCCCGCGGCGTCGACCTCGCACGGGTTGTTCATCGTGCAGCGCTCACCGTCTTCGTTACCGGTGTTGTTGACGCCGATGACCTGGCCGGTCGAGGTGCTGACGATCGGCGAACCCGACGTACCGCCGATGGTCTCGCAGCCCGGCTGGCGGTACTTGATCGAGCTCTCCATCGTCCAGCTGGCCTCGCGCAGCTTGTAGATCGTCGACTGCACCGAGCAGGTGTAGATGCGCTTCCAGTAGCCGGAGACGACGGCCATCCCGGCGCCCGCGGCCGGCGCGGACTGGGACAGCGTCAGGGCCGGAACACCCAGCCGGGACTGGATCGCGCCGTAGGTCTCGGTGAGCCGGTACAGCGTCACGTCGGTCTTGGTCATCGTCGAGTACAGGACGCGGTTGGCGTAGACCGTACCGGCCTTGTTCCCGCTCGGCCGCAGCAGCGAGAACGAGCGGCCGGACGACTTGTCCGTGATCACGACGCCCGGACCGGGCATGCCGCCTTCGTAGCAGTGACCGTTGGTGAGAATCAGCGCCGGATCGGTGGAGACCGACGACGCGAACCGGACCAGCGAACCCGAGCAGTTGCTGAGCGCGGCGATGCCGGTGAAGTCAGCACCCGGCGCGCGGACCGCGGTCTGAGCAGGAGCGGGGGCGGGCGCCGCCTGCGCAGTACCGAGGCCGGTCAGGGTGATGGCCGTGGCCGCGGCGACGGCAAAAAGTGGACGGAACAGTTTCATGGGGGGCGGTTCCTCACTGTCGATTTGGGCATCCACCAGATAACCCATCTCAACTCTCGAACACCATCACAACCGTGTGAATCTGGTCGATCACAGGGTGTATGCAGGGGTTTTCCTGCGCTCCGTGGCCGTCCTGCTACCCTTCGTCTCCGGACCCGCTCCGGCTCGAACCATCCCGTCCTCCGGCACGTCGTACCAACTGACCGCGAGGACGACACGGTACGGTCGGCTACAGCCCGCCCGAGCCGAGAACGGAAGGACCTCATGCCGCAGGAGAAAGCAGACCTGCGCAACCTCAGCGAGCCGGTGCGGTTCAAGCGGGCCCTGGCACTGCTGTTGATGACCCTCGTGCTGCCGGGGTCGGCGCAGATCGTGGCAGGTAGCAAGCGGACCGGGCGCTGGGCCTGGCGGATCGTCGCGGGCCTGCTCGCGATCATCGTCTTCCTGGTCGTCCTGGGCCTGATCTGGCGGTCCGGCACGATCAACCTGCTGGCCCGGCCGGGCACGCTGCGACTCGTGCAGATCCTGCTGATCGTGCTCGCGGTCGGCTGGGTCGCGCTGTTCGTCGACGCCTACCGGCTCGCTCAGCCGATGATGCTGGAGCGCAACCACCGGCTCGCGACCAGCATCCTGGACGCCCTGCTGGTGTTCGTGGTCGCCGGTGCGCTGATCTGGGCCAGCTCGTTCGTGAACACGCAGCGCGACTTCGTCGCCAGCGTCTTCGGCAACGGGCAGAAGTCGAAGGCCGAGCACGGCCGCTACAACGTGCTGCTGATGGGCGGCGACTCCGGCGCGGACCGGATCGGCACCCGGCCGGACAGCATGACGGTGGCCAGTATCGACGCCGACACCGGCCGGACCGTACTGATCGGCCTGCCGCGCAACCTGGCCAAGGTCCCCTTCCCCGCCGGTACGCCGATGGCCAAGCAGTTCCCGGACGGTTTCCAGTGGAACAAGTGTGCCGCCGAGTGCCTGCTGAACGCGGTCTACACCTACGCGGCCGGCCACAAGAACCTGTTCCCGGGTGACCCGAACCCCGGCGAGACCGCGACCACGCAGGCCGTCTCTGCGGTCACCGGCCTGAAGATCAACTACTTCGTGCTGATCGACCTGGCCGGCTTCCGCGATCTGCTGAACGCGGTCGGCGGGATCACCCTGGACATCGGCAAGCGGGTCCCGATCGGCGGCGGCAGTTCGCCGATCAAGGGCTACATCGAGGCCGGCAAGAACCAGCACCTGGACGGCTACCACGCGCTCTGGTTCGCCCGGTCCCGGGCCGAGTCGTCGGACTACGAGCGGATGACGCGGCAGAAGTGCGTGATGTCTGCGATGCTGAACCAGTTGTCCCCGCAGACCGTGCTGACCAAGTTCCAGGGCATCGCGTCGGCGAGCAAGCAAGTGGTCAAGACGAACATCCCGGCCGGCGAGCTGGGGACGTTCACCGACCTCGCGCTGGACGCGAAGAAGCTGCCGGTGTCAAGCTTCTCCGCGGTTCCCCCGTTGATCCACACCGGCAACCCGGACTTCGACCTGATCCGTACCAAGGTGGCCCAGGCGATCGAGAAGTCGGAAGCGCTGGACAAGGCCGCCTCCGAAGGAGACGGTAAGACCACCGAACCGCCGAAGAGCACGTCCACCAAGAAGCCGAGCACGTCGACGAAGAAGCCGACCAGCTCACCGACCAAACCCGCCAACGACGTCGACGACGTCGCCTCGATCTGTAAGGCCTGACCTGATATGCCGTTGTCCTCCTGGCCGCCCGTTTCCGTCGTGATGCCCGTGCTGAACGAGGAACGCCACCTCGAAGAGGCTGTCGGGCGCGTGCTCGACCAGAACTACCCCGGTGAGCTCGAGGTCGTGCTCGCGATCGGGCCGAGCAAGGACCGGACCCAGGAGATCGCCGACAAGCTGGCCGACACCGACGGGCGGATCACCATCGTCGAGAACCCGACCGGCAAGACTCCGGCGGCCCTGAACGTCGGGATCGCCCACGCGCGGCACGACATCCTGGTCCGGGTCGACGGCCACGGCGCCCTCACCGACGGGTACATCACCCGTGCGGTCGAGGTTCTGGACGAGAGCGGCGCCGACAACGTCGGCGGCGTGATGGCGGCCGAGGGCCGGACGCCGACCGAGATGGCGGTCGCCTGTGCGTACCGCTCCCGGTTGGGGCTGGGCGCGTCGACGTTCCACCAGGGCGGCAAGGCCGGTCCGGCGGACACGGTCTACCTCGGCGTCTTCCGGCGCGCGGCGCTGGAGCGGGTCGGCGGCTTCGACGAGACCATGCACCGCGCCCAGGACTGGGAGCTGAACTACCGGATCCGCAAGACCGGCGGCCTGATCTGGTTCAGCCCGGACCTGTCGGTCACCTACCGCCCGCGGTCCTCGCTGTCCGCCGTGGCCAAGCAGTTCTTCCACACCGGTCAGTGGCGTCGCGAGGTCATCCGCCGGCACCCCGAGACGGCGAGCAAGCGCTACCTTGCCCCGCCAGTCGCCGTGATCGGCATCGCGCTCGGCACCGTCCTCGGCATCATCGGCCTGATCACCGGCAACGCCTGGCTCGACCTGGGCTTCCTGGCCCCGCTCGGCTACGGCCTGCTGCTCCTGGCCGGCTCCGCCGTCGAAGGCCGCTACCTCCCCTGGAAGGCACTGGCCTGGATGCCCCTGGTCTGCGCCACCATGCACATGTCCTGGGGCCTCGGCTTCCTCATCGGCCTCCGCGAAAAGCCCCGAACCGTCTAGGCCCCCCTGGTGTATCCGTTCTTGTTGTCTGGGGCGGGCTACTGGACCAGGCGGTGGCGGAGGCGGTCTAGGTCGGCGGTGGTGAGGCCGCCGTGGCGTAGGTAGGCCTCGGGGCCGCCGTAGACGTCGTCGACGTGCTGGAGGATCGCCACCAGCGACTCAGCGCGGGTGTCGCGGAACTCGATCATCTCGGGGTGCTTGGCGGCATCCGGCTCGTCGGCGAGCTGTTCTTCCAGCCACGCGGCCATGCGCGACTGGGTCAGGAAGTAGTCGGCGATGATCTCCTCGCGCGGTACGCCGGCAACGCTCAGCGCGAGTGCGATCACCATGCCGGTGCGGTCCTTGCCGCCGTGGCAGTGCACGACGACGGCACCCTCCGATTCGTCCGCGATCGCCTTCACGGCCGCGGCGAACAACGCCGGTCGACGATCCAGCATCCACGTGCAGGCCGCGACGATCGTCGGCTGCCCGTGCTCCGGATCGGCCGGGTCGACCAGCAGTTGCCGTACGGCGATCGGCGTACCGGTGAACGGGGTCGGCGCCTCGCCGACCTCGCGGTCGCTGCGCAGATCGAGGATGCGACTGACCTCGGAACGCCGTACTGCCTCGACGCCTTCAGGAGTCAGGTACTGCAGGCTGTCCGACCGAATCAGTACGCCGGACCTGATCGTGCGACCGTCAGCTGTGGGCAGTCCGCCGACATCGCGGACGTTGCGGCAACCGGGCCAGTCGAGATCCACTCAGCGGTCCTGCGGCTGGTCGGGATTCGGTCCCGGCACGTACGGCGGCGGCGCCGGGTGCGCGTAGTTCGGCGGTGCCGGCGTCCCAGGCGGCGGCGCGTAGCCGGGGACCCGGCCGACCGGCTTCTTCCGCCGCCGCAGCAGACCGATCGTCAGCAGGACGGCACCGAGGGCTCCGAACACCAGGAAGGAACCGATCGCGCCGAAGATCGACAACACGAACGCCAGCACTTCACTGCGCGGGCCGACCGCATAGGTCGCGCTGGTCTGCTTGTCGGTGCACGTGACCACGTAATCCCCCGCCGGAACCGGGTCCTGCGACCGGGCGACGACGTACCAGCTGTCGCCGTTGACGGTGATCTGCTCGGTGCTCCGCGGCTGCACGATCGGTACGTCGCCGGCCTGCGCGTCCTTGACCCGGCACGGCACCTCGAGCACCGGGATCGACGAGTAGATGGTCAGCCCTTTCGCGTCGAGCGTCACCGGCGTCTGCGTCTCGCCGATCGGCTGCGGCGAGACGGGCGCCGTCGTGACGATGCGCACGACGAAGAACGCCGTGAGTGCCACGCCGACCACGAAACACCCGATCCCGATCCAGATCAGCGTTCGTCGCGGCGCAGCCGATTGGGCGGATGAGCTGCTCATGGGCAGCACGTTAGCCGCTTTACGGCACGCCGAGGAGTCTCAGTCCAGCGGCGGTTGCGGCCGCGGCTACCACGATCAGGACGAACGGCGCCTTACGCCAGGCGAGGACACCACCGACCAGTACGCCGGCCGGTCGCGCGATGCCGGCCGGACCGGTCCCGTCGGTGAGAGCCGCGGTGGCGACCAGCGCGGTCAGCAGCACGATCGCGGCCGCTGCGAGCAGTCCTTGGAACCGCTCGGAGATCTCGAAGCGACTGCGCAGTGCCGGTCCCGCGAACCGCAGCGAAAAGGTGCCGACAGCAAGTATTCCGATGGCTGCCAGTAGCAACGGGGTGTTGTTCATCGGGCGACCTCCACAGCGGCCGGAGTGCGGTAGAACAGCAAGCCGGTCAAGGCGAACAGGACCGGCAAGCCCGCGGGCAGGAACGGCGTCGTGGCCAAGGCGACGACCACGCCGACCAGGGCCGCCGTACGGGTCGAGCGGTCCTTCAGCGCCGGAAGCACCAGCGCCAAGAGGACTGCCGGAAAGGCTGCATCCAGACCGAAGACGTCGGTGTCGGTGATGACGGAGCCAACTCCGGACCCCACCAGTACGCCGAGGTTCCAGCAGATGAAGATGCCGAGGCCAGCCGCCCAGTACGCCGCGCGCCGCTGCCGCGGATCGTCCTGACCGATGGCAAAGGCAACGTTCTCGTCGGTCATCAGGTGACTGCCGGGCCAGCGTCGCCAGCCGGAACCGATGACGTCGCTGACGGCCAACCCGAAGGCCACGTGCCGGGTGTTCACCAGCAGGCCCGCGATCATCGCGGCGATCGGGCTCCCACCCGCCACCACGATTCCGACGAAGAGGAACTGCGAGGCGCCCGCGAAGACGACGACCGACAGCAGCACCGGCACCCACCACGGCAGCCCGCCGCCGACGCTGATCGCGCCGTACGAGAGACCGACGACGCCGTCAGCCAGACAGACCAGTGCGATGTCGCGGGCCAGCCGCCGGTCGAGTGTTCGCCAGATCGAACGCATGGACATTATGATGAACACGAGCCCGCCCGTTCGTCAACCCGAACGATCGTACCGATGGAGCGAACGTCGATGGACAGCCCAAGAAACAGCACAGCGCCGCTGGATGTCATCGCGGCTTCCCTGCGCCGGCATCGCGCCCGGGCCGGCCTCTCGCTCAGCGAGGTGGCCAAGCGAGCCGGGGTCGCGAAGTCGACGCTCTCGCAGCTCGAGTCCGCGACCGGCAATCCGAGCGTCGAAACCCTGTGGGCGCTGGCGGTCGCCCTCGATACGCCGTTCGCCGCGCTGCTCGATCCCCCGCGGCCGAAGATCCAGGTCATCCGGGCGGGCGAGGGCCCGGTGCTCTACTCCGAGAACACCGAGTACAGCGCGACCCTGGTCGCCTCGAGCCCGCCGTACGCGCGCCGGGACATCTACCGGCTCGAGGTGGCGCCCGGTCCCGGTCGCCACTCAGATCCGCACATGCCCGGCGTCGTCGAGCACGTCGTCCTCGGCTCGGGCCGGGCGCTCGTGGGGCCGGCCGACGAGCCGGTGGAGCTACACCCCGGCGACTACATCGCCTACCCGGGCGACCTCCCGCACGTCTTCCAGGCGCTGGAGGAGCACACGATCGCCACGCTCGTCTCCGAGCACGTGTAACGCCAGCTGCTCACCCGCTCCCGGCCCGAACGCGAGGCGCCCCGGGACAAGGTGCGTCCCGGGGCACTTCGACGTACTGGCTAGAGCTTGCGGCCGACCGCGCCGACGATGCACTCCTCGACCTGGTTCAGCGGCTTGAGCCGGGGGCCGTCCGGCCACCAGTCGTCGCAGAGCACCAGGCCCGGAGCGACCAGCTCCTGGCCGGGGAAGAACTCCATCAGCTCCTTGCGGGTGCGGAACCGGCCGCTGCCCATCGGGCTGTGGATGAACTTGTCCTCCATCTTCTGGGCGACCTCGGTGTGCTCCGGAGTCTCGGGGTCGAAGAAGTGCGAGATCACCGTGTACGACCCGGGCACCACCGCGTCGACGTACGTCTGCATGATCTGCGCACCTTCGGAGCCGATGTAGTGATGCAGCGTGCCGGCCTGCATCACGGCGATCGGCTGGCTGAAGTCGAGGAAGTCACGCACCTCGGGGTGGCTCAGCACCTCGTCCGGCTCGAAGATGTCGGCGCTGACGAACAGCGTGTTCTCGTTCTCCTCGAGCAGGGCGCGGCCGTGCGCGAGCACCACCGGGTCGTTGTCGATGTAGAGCACCTTGGCGTCGGGCTGGATCCGCTGCACGACCTGGTGGGTGTTCTCGGCGGTCGGCAGGCCGGATCCGCAGTCGAGGTACTGCGTGATCCCTGCCTGGCCGGCCAGGAACCGGCACGAGCGGATCAGGAAGTTCCGGTTCGACCAGGCCAGGTCCTGGGCCTGCGGCGCGGCGGCCTGGACCCCACGCAGTACCTCGCGGTCGACCTCGAAGTTGTCCTTGCCGCCCAAGAAGGCGTCATACACCCGGGCGATACTGGCCCTGGTGGTGTCCACCCCGACCGGAACCGAACTGGGAGCCTTGCTGGAGTCGGGCATACGAACCTCATTACTGTCTGTCGGGAGCTATGGAGAGACTCTACTGACAGTAGGGCCCAGTGAACACGTCGTGCACGCGGGTCTTCCTGGACGTCGTCGCAGTCTGTTGTGAAATGATCGCTAACGACCAGGAGAAACTCGGAGGCGAGGCGTGACGGAACCGGCGTACGGCGGTCCCACCGCCCTGCGCATCATGCTCGGCACTCACCTGCGCCGGCTGCGCGAGGACGCGGGGATCAGCCGCACCGACGCCGGCTGGGCGATCCGCGGCTCGGAGTCGAAGATCAGCCGCCTCGAGCTCGGCCGGGTCGGCTTCAAGGTGCGCGACGTCGAGGACCTGCTCGCGCTGTACAAGCTCGAGGACGAGGTCGAGCGGGACCGGCTGCTGCAGCTGGCCCGGGAGGCGAACAACCCCGGCTGGTGGCAGCGGTACGACGACCTGACGCCGAACTGGTTCCATTCCTATCTCGGCCTGGAGATGGCCGCCGACCTGATCCGTACCTTCGAGTTGCAGTTCATCCCAGGACTGCTGCAGACCCCGGAGTACGCCCGCGCGGTGGTCGCGCTCGGCCGGCTCGACGAGCCGATGCCGCGCGAGGAGCAGGACCGCCTGGTCAGCCTGCGGATGCGCCGCCAGGAGGTGCTGACGCGGCAACGACCGGCCAGGCTGTGGGCCGTCATCGACGAGGCGGTGCTGCGTCGGCCGATCGGCGGCAAGACCGTCCTGCGGAACCAGCTCGAATACCTGATCGAGCAGTCCCGGCGGCACAACGTGACGCTGCAGATCATCCCGTTCGGCAAGGGCGGG
The DNA here is from genome assembly GCF_040605415.1 of Kribbella sp. NPDC005582. Classification (NCBI taxonomy): domain Bacteria; kingdom Bacillati; phylum Actinomycetota; class Actinomycetes; order Propionibacteriales; family Kribbellaceae; genus Kribbella; species Kribbella sp. NPDC005582. The sequence goes on along the minus strand of NZ_JBEXCU010000002.1, from coordinate 525,797 downwards.
TACACCGCGACCGGCGGCGCGTTCACACTGCTGCGATTCAACGACGCCGACCTGAACGACATCGTCTACATCGAGCACCTGACCAGCGCGGTCTACCTGGACAAGCGCGAGGACCTCGACGCCTACGTCGTCACCATGGACGCGCTGTCGATCTCGGCCTCGCAGCCGCGCGACACCGAGCGGCTGATCCGCGCGGTGATCGACGAGCTCTGAGGCGCGCCTCGGCAGACCCGCCTCAGGCGGCGGGCTCGCGCCGGATGGCGCCCGGCCCCGGCCGGAGCGCGACCTGGCGCGGCTCCGGCTCGTGGCCGGCTTCGCACCGCAGTACGACGCTCACGTGCTCACCGCAGTCGCGGTGCCGCGGCTCGATCGGCGGACCGCTCTCGGAGGCGAGGTACTGGTCGCCCCACTGGATGATCGCGACCAGCACCGGGTAGAGGTCGAGACCGGCCTGGGTCAGGCGGTACTCGTACCGCTCGCGCTGACCGGGCTCGCGGTACGGGTGCCGGCGCAGGACGCCGCGCTCGATCAGCGCGGCGAGGCGGTCGGTGAGGACCTGGCGCGGGATGCCCGCCCGGGTCCGGATGTCCTCGAACCGGCGGACGCCGACGAACAGCTCGCGCAGCACGTGGAACGTCCACTTGTCGCCGAGGATCTCCATCGTCCGGGAGATCGTGCAGTTCTCCGTCGAGAAGGCCATCGCCTCCGGTACCCGGGTGGTCATGATTCGAGGATAAGTCTGCTTGACAGACTTAGCCAACTCCCGGCACCCTGAATCCGTGAATCAGACTCAGGCGGTGAGGTCGCCGGTCGTCCGCCGGTCCGGTGAGGCCGACATGGACGCGCTGGCGCTGATGCTGACCGGGCTGTCCGATCTCAGCCTCTACTTCCGCTTCCAAGCCGGCGTTGGGCGGCCACCCCGCCCGGCACTGCTGCTGCGAATGCTCTGCCCGTCCGGCGCCTCCTGGATCGCCACCCGCGACGACACGGTCGTCGGCCACGCGATGTGGGCCTGGGCGGTCGGCTCCCCCGGCACGGCCGAGCTGGCCGCCGTGATCAGCGACCCCGAGCAACGCCGCGGCCTCGGCGTACGGATGCTGGCGATCGCCGCCGCCGACGCGATCGCGGCCGGTGCCACGCACTTCCTGTTCGTGGTCAGCGCCGCGAACGACGCCAGCCTGCGGATGGTTCGCCGCCGCTGGCCCGACGCCACTGCCGAACGCGACGGCGGGCTGCTCGTCTTCCGGGCCCCTGCTCGCGTCCCGGCTCAGGACAAGCCACTGAAGAACTTCCTCATGTCGTCGACGAGCAGATCCGGCGCCTCCAGCGCCGCGAAGTGACCGCCGCGACTGAACTCCGACCAGTGCACGATCCGGTGCCGGCGATCCAGTACCCGCCGGATCGCCGGATCGGTCGGGAACACCGCCACCCCAGTCGGTACGCCGGGTCCGCGGCGGCGCGGGCTCGCCACGCCCTTCGTAGTACAGGTTCGCGGAGCTCGCGCTGGTGTTGGTGAACCAGTAGATCGAGGCATCGGTCAGCAGGTGGTCGAGCTCGACCGCATCCTCGGGGAGCTCGCGAGCTGGATCGGTCCACTCCCAGAACTTCTCCAGGATCCAGGCCAGCTGCCCGACCGGTGAGTCGCTGAGCGCGAACGACACCGTCTGCGGTCGCGTGCCCTGAAGGTCGGCGTACCCGGTCCCGACGGCACGTAGCCGCTCGGCCGCGGCCAGGCGCTCGTGCTCGACCTCGGTGAGGTGCTCGAGATCCTCCGGCAGTACGTCGGGGAACGCCAGTCCCCCGTTGAGATGAACGCCGATCACGTGGTCGGGATCGACCGCGCCGAGCCACGGTGACACGACCGAGCCGGTGTCACCGCCCTGAGCGCCGTACCGGCTGTAGCCGAGGCGGCGCATCAGCTCGGCCCACGCGCGGGCGATCCGCTGGTGGTTCCAACCGGACTCGAGCGGCACCGAGAAGCCATGGCCCGGCACGGACGGTACGACGACATGGAACGCGTCGCGCGGATCCCCGCCGTACGCCGCCGGGTTCGTCAGCGGGCCGATGACCGGCAGGAACTCGGCGACGGATCCCGGCCAGCCGTGCGTCAGGATCAGCGGTACGGCGTCCAGCTCGGGCGAGCGGACGTGCAGGAAATGGATCGTCTGGTCGTCGATCCGCGTTGTGTACTGCGGATACGCGTTGAGCCGCGCCTCCCAGACTCGCCAGTCGTAGGACTGCCACCGCTCGACGATCCCGTGCAGATACTCGACCGGGACACCTTTGGCCCAGCCGGCGCCGGGCAGTTGCCGTGGCCAGCGCACCCCGCGCAACCGCTCGGCGAGGTCCTGCACGGCCTGGTCCGGGATCTCGATCCTGAACGCCTCCATGCACCGAACCTACGCCGAGCGGGGTGCGCGGTTCAGTCCGCCACGACTCAGTCCTCCACGACGATGGCCAGCGCGGGACAGACCGCGGCGGCCTGGTGCACGTCGTCGGCGAGGCTCGCCGGCGGGTTCTCGGTGAGCAGGACGACGATGCCGTCCTCGTCCCGCTGGTCGAAGACGTCCATGGCCGCGGTCACGCACTGCCCCGAGGCGACGCACTTGTCCTGATCGACGATGACCTTCATCAGCTTGCTTCTTTCTCTCGTGGGTCGCGGGTCACCAGGTGACGGGGAGGGAGTAGACGCCGTACACGGCGCCGTCGTGCTTGAACGGGACGTCGTCGAGCTCGACCGCCCGGCGCAGCGTAGGGATCCGGCGGTAGAGGGTGCCGTAGACGACCTGCAGCTCCATCCGCGCGAGTGGTTGCCCAAGGCACTGATGGACGCCGAACCCGAACGCGACATGCCGACGGGCGTCCCGGGTCACGTCCAGCGTGTCCGGCTCCGGGAACATCTCCGGGTCCCGGTTGGCGATGTCGTTGGGGAAGATCACCCCTTCGCCGGCCTTGAGAATCTGGCCCTCGAACTCGATGTCCTCGAGGATCGCCCGGCGACGGCCGTTGTGGGTGATGTTGAGGTAGCGCAGCAGTTCCTCGACCGCACTCGCGATCAGCTTCGGATCATCGGTGTCGCGCAGCTTCGCGAGCTGGTCGGGGTGTTCGAGCAGCGCAAGGGTGCCGAGGGCAATCATGTTCGCCGTCGTCTCGTGGCCGGCGATCAGCAACAGGACGCCGATCCCGGCCGCATCCTTGCGGCTGAGCTCACCGGCCCGGACCCGCTCGGCGAGCCCCGACAGGAGGTCGTCCGTCGGGTTCTCCAGCTTGTCGCCCATCAGCTCGTACAGATAGCCGCCGATGTTGCCGCGGGCCTTGTTCCGCGCCTCGATCGACTCGGTCGTGCGGAGCAGGATGCTGCTGTTGAGCTGGAAGAAGTCGTGGTCCTCGTACGGAACGCCGAGCAGCCGGCAGATCACCAGCGACGGGATCGGCAACGCGAACGCCTGCACCAGGTCGACCGGCTTCGGCCCGGCCAGCAGGTCGTCGATCAGGTCGTCGACGATCTTCTGCACCTGCGGGCGCATCGCCTCGACCCGCTTGATCATGAACGGCGCGGTCACCATCCGGCGCAGCCGCGCATGCTCGGGGTCGTCCATCAGGATGAACCCGATCCCGGGACCGTCCTCATCCCTCGGCAACTGCGGCTGCGGGCTCGGATAGCCCGGTTGGGTGACGTCCGAGCTGAGTCGCGGATCCGTCATCAGCGTGCGCTGGTCGGCGTACCGGGTGACCAGCCAGACGGACCGCCCGAAGACGTGCACCTTCACCAGCGGCGACTCCTCCTGCAGCTCGCGAAGTTTCGGCGGCGGATCGAACGGGCAACCGGCCGCGCGCGGCATCGGATACTCCGGAGCTTGCTGTGTTGCTGTCATCGCATTCCCTTCCCCAGTGAGGGTTTGAGGTGCGTCTACACCAGGTGTGCCCGGTGCAGGCGGGTCTGTTTAGGCATGTTCCAGCCCAGTACGGCGACGGTCCGGCCGTCGCGGCGGTAGTGCGTGACGAACCGGCGCTCGTCGATCGCGCCTTCGGCGACCGTGACGTCGGCGTCGGCGCTCGGAATGCCGTGCACCTGGATCTTGGTCGCGAACTGATCGGTCCAGAAGTACGGAATCGGCGTGTAGCAACGGTTCTCGCCGAGAATGTTCGCCGCGACACAAGCGGCCTGCTCGGTGGCGTTGGTCCGATTCTCCAGTCGCAGAAGGGCATCCAGCCCGTCATGCCGCCAGCGCGCGACGTCGCCTGCGGCGTAGATTCCCTCAGCCGCCCGGCACTGCGCATCGCAGACCACGCCGTTGTCCAACGTCAGTCCGCTGCCCGCGAGCCACTCCGTCACCGGCGTCGCCCCGAGCGCCACGACAACCACGTCAGCGGGCAACACTTCGCCGTTCGCCAGCTGTACGCCGGTCGCCCGGCCATTCGCCGATGTGAGGCCACTGACCGCCGTACCGAGTCTCAGGTCGACGCCTTCAGCCACATGCAGCTCGGCCAGCAACCCAGCCACCAACCGCCCGAACTGGCTCTCCAGAGGAGCCGCCTGCGGCCCCACCATCGTCACGGAGCACCCCAGCTTCCGAGCAGTAGCAGCAACCTCAGCCCCAAGCACCCCGTCGCCAACAACCACCACTCGTGGTGTTGCGCCTGCCAGGTCGCGGCGGAGAGCATCGGCATCGGCCAGCGTGCGGAGGACGTGGACGCCGGCTAGACCTGCTTGGCCGGGCAGCATGCGGGGGCGGAGGCCGGTGGCTATGACGATCGAGTCGGCTGACAGCTCGCGACCCGACTCGGTGCTGACCAGGCGTCGGTCGACGTCCAGGGCCGCGGCCGGGTCGCCGAGGACGAACTCGGCGCCGAGCTTGGCGAGCATCTCCTCCGGACGCAGCCGGGTCCGCACTTCGTCCCAGTCACCGCAGAGGTACTGCTTCGACAGCGGCGGCCGATCGTACGGCAGGTGCGTCTCGGCGCCGAGGACCGTGATCGGCTCCTGATATCCCTGCCGGCGAAGGGCTTCCAGCGTGGACAACCCGGCCGCGGAAGCGCCGACGATCAGGACGCTCATTGGCTCACCGGCGCGGTCCAGACGCCGACGATGCCGTCGATCAGCCCGGTCGCCATCTCGTGCCAGGTCGCGCGGTTGGTCGGCTCACCGGCCGCCAGCGCGCGCTCGTACTCGGCGCACATCTGGAGCAGCAGCAACCGCGTCATGCTCCCGCGCTCGCCCCTGACCTCCAACGGCAGATGCGCCAAGATCTTGTCGAGCGCGTCGATGATCGCCTGCATGGGTTGCGAGGTCAGCATCTCGTCGACCAACGGTGCCCGCAGGATCGGGTCGTTCATCAGCTGAGCGTTGAACCGCGCCAGGTAGGTCGGGATGCCGAGCGTCGCCAGGTAGTCGGTGGTCGGCCGCACCAGGCAGCTCACCCAGACTCGCAGATCGGTGCTTCCCTCGGCCTCGGCGATCAGCTCGCGCCGCCGATCCTCGACCCGGACCGAGTGCTTCTGCAGGATCGCCCTGATCAGGTCGGTCTTGGTCCCGAAGTGGTAGCCGACCGCGGTGTTGTTGCCCTGTCCGGCCGCCTCGCTGATCTGCCGGTTGGAAACCTCGTGCAGACCACGCTCGGCGAACATCCGCTCGGCCGTCGCCAGGATCAGCTCGCGGGTCGCGCTCACCCGCTCCGTGCGGACGACCTTCGCCATCATCATCACCAAACCACCGGCACCTTGCGCAGACCGCCGACCAGCAGCCCCTCGACCGGCGGCAACTCCGCCACCGGTACGGCGAGCGCCAGCGTCGGCAGCCGCCGCAGCAGCACCTCCAGCACGACCTGCAGCTCCGCACGCGCCAGCGGCTGCCCGACACACGAGTGCGGCCCGACGCCGAACGAGATGTGCGTGTTCGGGCTGCGGGTCAGATCCAGCTCAGCCGCATCCGGGAACACCGACTCGTCCCGGTTCGCCGAACCCAGGCTGCAGATCGCCGTCGTCCCCGCGGGCAGCGTTCCGCCGGACAGTTCGACGTCCTCGTCGACGTACCGGGTCAGGCCGAAGCCGGCATTGGCGTCGTACCGCAGGGTCTCCTCGACGCCGGTGCGGACCAGCGTCGGATCGGCCAGCAACTGCTTCCAGTGCACCCGATCGCCGGCGAGCAGCATCGCCATCATCTTGCCGATCATGTTCGTGGTGGTCTCGTGCCCGGCGATCAGCAGACCCTTGCCAGTGGCAACGAGTGCGTCGTTGCCGAGGTACTCCCCGGCGGCGTCGGCGCGGGTGATCAGATCGCTCAGCAGATCCTCACCAGGAGCATCCCGCTTGGCGTCGACATGACCAGCCATGTACGCCGTGAACTCGGCCTGCGCAGCGTCGATCTCCTCCTGGCTGTACCGGCTGACGCTGAGGAACGTGTCGGACCAGTGCGAGAACCGGTCGCGGTCCTCGTTGGGGACGCCGAGCAGGTCGCAGATCACCCAGACCGGCAACGGGAATCCGAGACTCGCGCGCAGATCGGCCGGCTGTCCCTGCGCGATCATCTCGTCCACGAGTTGCTCGGCCATCGTCTCGATCCGCGGTCGCAGCACAGCCATCCGCTTGGCGGTGAACCACTTGGTCAGCATCCGCCGCCAGCGTTGATGCCCTTCGCCGAGGCGCGGGATCGGCGACTCCTGCTGGTCCAGTTGCGAGATCCGGGCCGCGTCCTTGTCGGCCGAGTTCCGCGCGAACCGCGGATCGGCGATCAGTTGACGGACGTCGTCGTACCGGGTGAGCAGGGCCGCCTGATCGCCGCTCGGCAGGCGGACGTGGGCCACGGGGCACTGCTGCCGGAGCTCCGCCCACTCCACTGGCGGCTCGATAGCGGCCACTGGCGGCAAGGGATAGTCGATTGCGTCACGTTCGGTCACGAGACATCACCTCCGCGTTGTCGTCCTCCCACCTTGCCTCGCTCGCTTGTTTAAGTCAACTGCCTGACTTAACCTATGGTTGCAGAAACCAACTATTTTTCTCCTGGTCCCCGGAGGCTCCCCATGTCCGCTGCCCTCACCGGTCCGCCGGTTCGCACCGGTGCCGTCGTACCGGTGCTCGCGTCGGCCGGTATCACGGTCGCGTTGATGCAGACGCTGATCATCCCGGTCATCCCCGAGCTGCCGCGGCTGCTGAACGCGTCGGCCGGCTCGACCGCGTGGGCGATCACCGCCACCCTGCTCGCGGCCGCGGTGGCGACGCCGATCATGGGCCGGCTCGGCGACATGTACGGCAAGCGCCGGATGCTGCTGATCAGCATCGGTTTGCTGATCACCGGTTCGATCGTCGCCGCGCTGAGCAGCTCACTGCTGCCACTGGTCGTCGGCCGCGCCCTGCAGGGCTTCGCGGCCGGCGTGATCCCGTTGGGGATCAGCATCATGCGCGACGAACTCCCGTCCGAACGCCTCGGTACGGCGACCGCCCAGATGAGCGCGTCTCTCGGAGTCGGCGGCGCACTCGGGCTGCCCGCCGCGGCCTTGCTGGCCGAGAACGTCAGCTGGCACGCGCTGTTCTGGGTGTCGGCCGGACTCGGCATCATCATGTTCGGACTGGTACTGCGCTTCGTGCCCGAGTCCGCGGTCCGCTCGGGCGGCCGCTTCGACGTGTTGGGTGGGGTGGGGCTTTCGGTCGGTCTAGTTTCGTTGCTGCTGGCAATCTCTCAGGGCGGCGACTGGGGTTGGACGAGCGCTCGGGTATTGGGCCTGTTCGCGCTCGCGGTGGTCGCGATCCTCGCGTGGGGCTGGTGGGAACGCCGTACCAGCGAGCCGTTGGTCGACCTGCGCACGACCGCGCGACCGCAGGTGCTGCTGACGAACCTCGCGTCGATGGTCTTCGGGTTCGCCATGTTCGCGATGTCGCTCGTCGTACCGCAGCTGCTGCAGATGCCGAAGGCAACCGGTTTCGGACTCGGCCAGTCGATGCTCGCCTCCGGCCTCGTGATGGGCCCGTCCGGCCTGGTCATGCTGCTCACCGCACCGCTGTCCGCCAAGATCTCGGCCGCCCGCGGCCCGAAGATCACGCTGATGCTCGGCGCCGTCGTGGTCGCCGCCGGCTACGGCCTCGGCAGCATCCTGATGAGCTCGGTCTGGCAGATCCTGCTCGTCTCGCTCCTGATCGGCGCCGGCATCGGCCTCGCGTACGGCGCCATGCCCGCCCTGATCATGTCAGCGGTCCCGGTCTCCGAAACGGCCGCCGCCAACAGCTTCAACACCCTGATGCGCTCCATCGGCACCTCGGTCTCCAGCGCGGTCGCCGGCGTCATCCTCGCCCAACTCACCATCAACCTCGGCGCCTACACCCTCCCGTCGGAGAACGGCTTCCGCGTAGTCCTCATCACCGGCGCCGCCGCAGCCCTGGTCGCCCTAGCCATAGCCGCCTGCATCCCCACCCGCTCCACCCCCACCGAGACCCCAGCCACCGCCGAAGCCCAAACCCCAGCCACCGCCTAACCCCCCATCCGAGTGGTTATCCCCGAGCCAAGGGGGTTGCCCACTCAGAAGCTCGCCGTGCATCCCCCCACCCCAAGGGGCAACCCCCGAGCTCCGCGCCCCAACCCCCCACCTCCTGCGGTAGCCCCTCAGTTGGGGGGTTGCCCATCGAGAATCTCAGGGGGCAACCCCCTGGGTGAGGGGGCAACCGGCGGCTTGGGTCAGGGGAGGTTGGCGAGGAAGGGGAGGGTGCGTTGGAGGAGGAGGGTGGCGGCTTCGGGGTCGTGGGCGGGGAGGGATGAGTCGGCGAAGAGGTGGGCTTTGCCGGGGTAGAGGAAGAGCTCGGCCTCGGCGGGTGCGGCGGCTGCCAGGGCTTGGGCGGCGGGGAGGTCCTCGGCGAACCAGGGGTCGTCGATCATCCCGTGGATCTGGACCGGTACGCCGGTGGGCCAGGCGTCGCCGAACTCTTCGACCGGGAGGCACGAGTCGAAGAACAGGGCACCGCGCGCGCCGGGGCGGGTCTGGGTGAGCTTCTGGGCCGGCATGACGCCCATCGAGAAGCCTGCATACACAAGGTTTTCCGGCAGGTCCTGGGCATAGGCGACGCCGGCGTCGAGGAGGGCGCCGAAGCCGGTCTTCTTGGCGTAGGCGATGCCGTCGTCGAGCGTCTCGAAGGTGTTCCCGTCGTACAGGTCGGGCAGGTGGACGGTGTGCCCGGCCCGCCGCAGCTCGTCGGCGAACGCCCGCACGCCATCGGTCAGTCCCTGAGCGTGGTGGTACAGCACAACCTCGGCCATGTTTCAGTCTCCAATGATCCAAATATCTCGAACAATCGGGAATGCTAGTCTGTTCGACCGTGACAGGCAACAGTCCCGCGGTCCCCGACTACGAGTTGGCCGAGACCCTCGAGCTGACCACCGCCGAGCAGGTGCGCGCGATCGCCGACCCACTCCGTACGACGATCCTCGGCCTGCTGCACGAGCGCGCGGCGACCGTCACCGAGCTGGCCACCGCGGTCAAACGACCGAAGAGCACGGTCGCCCACCACGTCAAAGTGCTCGCGGACGCCGGCATCCTGCGCGTCGTCCGGACCCGGAAGGTGCGCGCGATCGAGGAGCGGTTCTACGGCCGCGCCGCGCGCTCGTTCTACGTCGGCCTCGGCCGCCAGGGCGGCAAGCTCCCGGAGGATTTCAACGACTTCGAGGTCGCCGCCGAGGAGTCCCGACCCGCGTACGACGAGGGCCGGATGCGCTCGTTCATCCGGCACGCCCGCATCCCCGAGGAGCGTGCGGCCGAGTTCTGGCGCGGAGTGCATGAGCTGATCCAGGAGTTCGACAAGCTCCCGCGCGCCGGCGACACGACGTACGGGTTCACCGTCGGGCTCTACCCGATCACCGACTACCCGACGCTGCCGCCGACCGAGGACGAGGAATAAGGTCGAGTTTGTGACGACAATTGACTTGGGCGGCAGCGGGACCCCGGCTTCGCAGGTTGTGCTCGGACTGATGCGGATCAAGGAGAAGTCCGACGAGGAGATCCGCACCCTCATCGGTACGGCGCGCGATGCCGGGGTGACGATGTTCGACCACGCGGACATCTACGGCGGACCGCACGGCTGCGAGCAGCGGTACGGCGACGCTCAGCCGGTGCCAGAGTCCGAGCGGGACCAGGTGCTGTTGCAGTCGAAGGTCGGGATCCGCTCCGGCTTCTTCGACTCGTCACGTGAGCACATCCTGTCCAGCGTCGAGCAGTCACTCACCGCCCTGCGGACCGACTACCTCGACGTACTGCTGATCCACCGCCCGGACACGCTGGTCGAGCCGGACGAGGTCGCGGCCGCGTTCGACGAGCTGCACAGCAGCGGCAAGGTTCGCGCGTTCGGTGTCTCGAACCACACGCCCGGCCAGATCGAGCTACTCAAGAAGTCCGTGCGCCAGCCGCTCGTCGCCAACCAGCTGCAGTTCAGTATCGCGAACGCCGCGCTGGTCGCGCAGGGCCTGGCCGCGAACATCATGGGTCTCGAGCAGTCGGCCGACCGTGATCTCGGCATCCTCGACTACAGCCGCCTGCACGACATGACGATCCAGACCTGGGGTTCCGTGCAGTCGCCCGGCAATCGCGGTGTCTTCATCGGGGACCGCGAGAACTACCCCGACCTGAACGACGCGCTCGACGAGCTGGCGAACGCCCACGACACCTCCCCCGACGCGATCGCGATCGCCTGGCTGGCGCGGCATCCCGCGAACATGCAGATCGTCATCGGCACCACGACGCCGAGCCGGGTCCAGGACGCGGCCGCCGGCGCCGCGATCCGCCTCAGCCGCGAGGAGTGGTACCGCCTCTACACCGCCGCCGGGAACACCTTGCCCTAGCAGGGATCCCGTCCGGGGTGAGACCCTCGGCGGATGACCGTACGACGTACCGCCAAGCGACTGCTGGTCGGCGGAGCCGTGGCCGCCGTGATCGGTCTGATGGGCGCGATGGTGACCGACTCGGCCGCCAAGCTCAGCTACCAGGTCATGGTCGCCGAGCCGGCCGCGTCCGGACAGCTGCCGGACTGCAAGCCGACGATGGTCATCGTCGACCGCACGACCGGTAACGAACTGCCCTGCGCCGGTACGCCGGAAGGCGGCTTCACCACGACCGAGCGGCGCGAGATCGTCAAGACCTCCACCGCGATGGCCGCCGCCGGCAGGTTCGACGCGATCGACGAGTTCGAGCTGAACGAGCTCGCCGCCCAGATCGGTGGCCGCCACGGCGATGCCACGACCAGGGCCAGCACCTGGGCGTTCGGGATCGTCGGCGTCCTCGGCGCCGCGGCGTTCCTGACCGGAATCGCGGTCAGGCTCGTCGCGAGCGCGCGACGTACAGTCCCGCGACGTTGAGCGCGAGACCCCACAGCGCGACCATCACCAGAAACGGCAGGACATCCGATCCACCGAACTCGCCCTTCCACCACAACTGAGCTGACCCGTACGGCGTCAGCCACGGCCGAGCGTCTGGCGCCGCGGCGGAGAGTACGGCGTACAGGCCGAGTGGCATCACGATCGTGAGAACCGCTGCGATCCACCCGCGCCCGATCAGCAACCCGAGCCCCGTCCCCACCAGTTGCGCCACGACCTGCGTCGCGAACGCCCCGAGGATCAGCACCGATGCATGCCGCCACATGTCGTCTGCGGTCGATGGCACCAACAGAGCAACGAGAATCGACGCGACCAGTCCGACCGTCGCCAATTGCACGGCATACCCGAGCGCGAGCTTGTAGAACGACCGCTCTCGTCGAGCCGCCGCCACAGCACCGATGAACGGCACCCCGATCGAGATCAAACTCTGGGCAACCCCGGACGTCGACGCGAACGTGCGCTCCGCCTCCGCGGTCCCGAGCTGACTCAGCACCGCCCCGAGAACCCCAACCACCCCAGTGACACCGGCTATGACGCGATAAGCTCGCATCGAGCACCCCCAGCTCCAGTCGATACCCAAGTATGACGGTCACTCCGCGTCCCAGCGCTCCAGTACGTCGACCACCCGGTCGAGGACGTCGCGGGCGGCGGCGTACTCCTCGGGGCCGAACTCTTCGGCGAAGGCTTGTTCGAGGTCACGGAGGTGCTGGTAGCCCCCGGCCGCGGCCTGGCGGCCGAGCTCGCTGTAGGTGACCAGCTTGGCTCGGCCATCCTGAGGATCCGGACGCATCTCAAGGATGCCGAGGGCAACCATTTCGCGCACCAGCTCACCCATCGACTGCCGGGTCATGCCGGCCCGCTGGGCCATGTCGGCCGAGCGCGAACCCTCCGACTGCAGCGTGGCGAAGACAGCGTTGTGGGCCTGTTTCACCTTCGGATAGCCGCGCTTGTGCATCTCGCGAACCATGTGCACCTGGAGTGCCCGGTTGGCCCGGTCGACCAGGGCGATGAATGGCTTGGTGCCGAGGCGAGGAATTTCAACACTTGACACTCGTAAGGATTCCTTCCATTATTTCGACAGGAATCCTTACAGTATCAGGAGTGACCATGGAACCGAAGGAGCTGCAGCCGCTGGTGGCAGAGCTGTTCGCGCGGGGGCGGCGCCGGAGTGTCCGGGTCGCTGTCGAGCAGGAGTTCCTGGTCGCCGACACCACCACGGGCGCCGCCGTACCGATCGAGCGGGTACGGCGAGCCGCCGCCGGCGCGATCGCGGCGCCGTACGTCGGATTCGAGCCGGGCGGTCAGCTCGAACTGAGCCTGCCATGCACGCTGGATCCGGTCGGCCAGCTCCGAACGATGGTCGACGACCCGAACCAGCGCCTCACCGCCGCACACATCACCACCTACGCGCTGCCGGTCGATCCGCGGCCCGAGCACGACGTCCCGCTGCAACTCACCAGCCCGCGCTACGTCGCGATGCACCGGCACTTCGATGCGATCGGGCCTGCTGGTCGGCGGATGATGCGCCGTACGGCGTCCACGCAGATCTGCCTCGACTGGTGGCCCGGACAGGCCGGCGTCGAGCAATGGCGAGTCCTGAATCTCGCCGGGCCTTACCTCGCGGCGAGCTTCGCGCGAAGCTCCGGACCGCATGGTCGGCTGACCACCTGGCTCGAGACCGACCCCGCTCGCACGGGCTTCGACGATCGACTCTTGGCTGACGACCCGGTTGCGGCGTACACGGCATTCGCGACCGCGGCGACGGTCTTCACCAGCGGCGGTCCGGCGGAACACCTGACGACGATGTTCCCGCCGGTGCGCCCGCGCTCGACGTACCTGGAGGTGCGGTTCCTCGACGCGCAGGAACCGGCCGGCGTGGACGCCGTCGTGAAGGCGCTCACCACTCTGATGTACGACGACGTCCAGCGCCACAAGGTGCTGCGGCGACTCGAAGCGGGCCGGGCGCACCTGGCCGAGCACTGGCGAGCCGCGGCCGCCGGGCAACTCGATCTGGAGCTAGTCGCATGAACGCCATCCTGTTCGTCACCGACCCGCTGACCGGCCTGCTGGCCGACGTGGACGCGACCATCGGACTGATGGCTGCCAGCCAGGACTTCGGGCACGACGTCTGGTGCTGCCAGCCGGAGGAGCTCGCCGTCATCGACGGTCGGCTGCAGGTTCGCGCCCACCAGATCCGCCTCCGCCCGCGCCGCCCCGGCCCCGACCATCGCTGGATCGTCGATCGCACCTGGTACGACGAACTCGACACAGCGCTGCTCGACGTCGCCGGCTTCGCCGTGGCGCACCTCCGGATCGATCCCCCGGTCGACGAGCGCTACCTGCACACGACGTACCTGCTCGACCTGGCCGGCACTCGGGTCGTCAACCGCCCGGACGGCATCCGCGCCGTGCACGAGAAGCTGATCGCTCTGCGCTTCCCCTCACTGTGTCCCGCGACGTACGTCGGTACGTCGGTCGCCGCCCTCCGCGAGTTCGTGGCCCGCACCGGAACCGCGATCGTCAAGCCTGTCGACGGATTCGCCGGACTCGACGTCTGGATGGTCCGCGACGACCACGCGGCGACCTCTCTGCTGGAGTCGGCGACCCGCGGCGGTCGACGGCAGGTGATCGCCCAGGAGTATCTACCAGCTGTTGCACATGGCAACAAACGGCTGTTCCTGCTGGACGGCGAGATCGTGGGCGCGGTACTGCGTCGGCCGGACGCCAGTGATTTCCGGATCGGTCCACCGGTCGCGATCGCTCCGATCGATGCTGCGGACGAGGCGATCGCCGCCGCACTCCGCCCAATCCTTGTTCAGCACGGCCTCACGATCGCCGGCGCCGATGTGATCGGCGGGCGTTTGATCGAGGTCAACGTCACCTGTCCCGGCGGCATGCACAAGACCGACGCCCTGCTCGGCACCACCCTCAGTCAGTCGATCGTCCAGCACCTCACTTGCGCTCACGAAGGAGCACTCACATGACCACCATCACCGTTGTCTGCATGGCTTTGCTCGGCATTCTGCTGTTCCTGCTCGGCGCCAACGTCACCCGCCATCGCGCGATGCGGGGCAACGGCAACCAGGCTCCGAACGACCCCACGGACCCGCTGCTGATCGCCGTACGGGCTCATGGGAACGCCGCCGAGTACATCCCGACGATGCTCGTACTGCTCCTGGTCTGCTCGTTCCTCTCCGACAGCTGGGTGGTCGACGCCCTCGCCATCGCCACAGTCGTCGTTCGGACGACCCACGCGATCGGCATGCTCACTTCCAAGACGCTGGCCACCCACGGCCCGCTCCGCGACATCGGTGCCCTCGGCACCTACCTCGTCGGCATCGCGATCGGCATCACCGCCATCGCCAGCATCTGACTACTTGTCCGTTGCGGCGCTGGCTTGGAGAGCGGCTGCTACCGCGGCAACTGGTGGGGTGCGGGCTCGGCGGGTGAGCAGGTAGACGGCACGACCGACGTCGGCTTCGGCAGGTCGGCGTACGACGACGCCCGGGGTTCCGTGGCGGAGAACCAGATCGGGCAGCAGCGCCGCGGCGCCCGTGGTGCGGACGAGTTCGAGCAGGATGAGGAAGTCGTCGGAGCTGTAGCGCAGGTCCGGCTCGAAACCGCCGTACTCGCGGCAGACGCGGACATGCATCTCGCGGTGACCGGTGCCCGGCTGGCAGGCGGCCCAGGGGATCTCGACCAGCCGGGAGACCTTCACTCGCTCGGCTTTGGCCTCCGGATGGTTTTCCGGCAGCACGACCCTGACGCACTCACGGAGTAACGGTTCGCGCTGCAGATCGGCATGGACCGGTCGCGGCAGACCGTCGTACTCGTCGCCGACGACCACATCCAGCTGCTGCAGCCGGAGTGCGGGCACGGCCTGCTCGACCTCACCTTCGGTCACCTCGACGCGGATGTCCGGATGGCTGACCGCCAGCGCCCGGACCGCGGGAGCGACGATCCGCAGGAACGCCGACTGGAAGGACGCGATCCGTACGACGCCGGCCACCCGACCGGCCGCGACGGATGCGAGCTCGGCCTCGGCCGCCTCGACTCCCGCCAGCAGCGTGGCTGCGTGCCGCACCAGCACGTGGCCGGCTGCGGTCAGTCGGACATTGCGGCCGACTCGCTCGAGGAGCGGCGTACCGGCTTCTCGCTCGAGGACGGACAGCTGCTGAGAGACCGCGCTGGGCGTGTAGCCGAGCGCACGAGCGGCGCCGTGCACGGTGCCGCGATCGTGGACCTCGCGGAGCAGCCGGAGCCGGTGCAGATCGAGCATATGTTCAGGATAGCTACACAATCCATTCCAGGTATATGCGATGGACGTGAACGATCGCACGCCCTGATCATCGTTCCCATGGGCGCCCTCTACTGTCTTCTCTCCGCCGCCGCGTTCGGCGTGATCGCCATCTTCGGCAAACTTTCGTACGACGAAGGGGTGTCGGTGGAGTCGCTGCTGCTGGTCCGCTTCGGGCTGGCCGCCCTGGTCCTGCTGCCGATCGCGATGGCTCGCGGAGTCCTCCGTGGCGTCCCGCGACGCGCGGTGCTGGTCAGCCTCGGCATGGGCATCATCGGGTACGCCGCCCAGGCCGGTCTGTACTTCTCCGCACTGGCACGGATCGACGCGTCGCTGGTGACCTTGCTGCTTTACCTCTATCCGATGCTGGTGATGCTCGGCGCGATCCTCCTCGGCCGCGAACGCGCTTCCCGCCGCCGCACCTGGGCCCTCGGCCTGGCGCTGGCCGGTATCGTCCTCGTCCTCAGCGGCGCAACCTCCGGCCGCTTCACCGTGACCGGCGCCCTCCTCGCGGCCGGCGCAGCCGTCGTCTACACGGCGTACATCCTCGTCGGCGATCGCACCACGACCGACGTACCGCCGCTCGCGCTCGCAGCCCTCGTCTGCACCGGCGCCTTCGGCACCTTCCTCGCCGCCACCCTGATCCGCGGCACCGCAAGCCAACTCGCCGCCATCACCGGCCGCGGCTGGCTCTGGCTGGCCGCCCTGGCGCTGGTCAGCACAGTGGCCGCCATCCTGCTGTTCTTCGCCGGCCTGGCCCGCGTCGGCCCCTCGGTCGCATCCATCCTGTCGATCCTCGAACCCGTCATCACAGTCACCTCAGCCGCCCTCGTCTTCGGCGAACACCTCAGTCCCCTGCAATGCCTCGGCGGCGCGGTCGTCCTCTCCGCCGTACTCATCGTCCAATGGCCGACAACCAACAGAACCCAAGTGGTCGCCAAGGAAGCCCCGGTGGCGGTGTCGCTGTGAGGCGGACCTGAGCCACTCACCAAGTGCCCTCGGGCGCTGAAATCCGCGGCTGGTTGAGCGTGGCGGCCGAGGTCTCGCGGAGGTTGGTGAGTGGGGGCGGTCCGCCATCCCCTCTGGACTAAACGGACTGTGGTCCGTTACAGTCGCTCGCATGGATATCGAGACAGGGCTTGAGCGGGTTCGGGCGCTTGGTGGGCAGGACTCGTGGCTTGCGGTGCTGGTGACGCAGCGCGGGTCGGGGGAACCGGCGGCTTCGCTGGTGAATGCCGGGGTGCTGGATCATCCGGTGACGGGTGAGCCGGTGGTGGCGTTCGTGGCGCGAGGCCGGACGACCAAGCTGACGAACTTGCGGCGGAACCCCAAGGCCACGCTGGTGTTTCGGGCCGGGTGGGACTGGGTCGGGGTGACCGGGCCGGTTGAGCTGGTCGGCCCGGACGACGAACTGGCCGGAGTCGACGCGGAGGCGTTGCGGCAGCTGCTGCGCGACATCTATCACGCAGCCGGCGGCGAGCACTCCGACTTGGACGAGTACGACCGGGCGATGGCGGAGGACCGTCGTACGGCGGTTCTGGTTCGGCCTGAGCACTTCAGCAGCAACCCGCCGGGGACCGATCACAAGGAGGAGGGCGAGTGAACGCGATCCAGGTTTGGTCGGATCTGTTGTGTCCGTTTGCTCATGTGGCGATTCATCGACTGCGGGTCGCGCGGGAGCGACTCGGGGTCGACGTACTGCTGGATCACCACACGTTCGCCCTTGAGTTGTTCGACGGGCCACACCCGCGGCCCGGGACGGACAGTGAAGCGGTGGGACTCGGGCAGTTGGAGCCGGCGGCAGGATTCCGGCTGTGGTCGAAGCCGGATTGGACCTATCCGTCGACGGTCTTGCTCGCGGCCGAGGCTGTTCATGCGGCCAAGGAGCAGGGACTGCGGGAGTCCGAGGAGCTGGATCATGCGCTGCGCAAGGCGTTCTGGCTGGACTCGCGGTCGATCGCGCACCGACAGGTGATCCTCGACGTCGCCAAGGAAATCGATCTCGACGCCACCGCGCTGGCCGCGGCTCTCGACGACGGCAGGGCGCGGGCGACGATGATGGCCGACCACGCGGTCGCTGTCACCGATGCGATCAAGGGCAGCCCGCAGTTCGTGCTGCCGGACGGTTCCAGCGTGCACAATCCCGGGATCAATGTCCGCTGGGAAGGGCCGTTCGCTCAGGGCTACCCGATCGCCGAGAACACCGACCCGGGCTGGGCCGAGCGACTTCTCCAGCAGGCCGCATGATCCGCCCGGAACGGTTGGTCGTCGGCTACCTCGACACCAACTGCTGGATCATCGCGCCCGACCTCCCCGGCCGACCGCCGGCGCTGATCGTCGACCCCGGCGACGACCCGGACTATCTGGCCGCGGCAGCCGCGTCGTACGACGTCGTCGGGCTCGTGCTCACGCACGCCCACGCCGACCACGTCCTGGCGCTGAGCGCCCTCGCCGACTCGCTCGACGCCCCGATCATCGGCCACCCGGCCGAGCGCGAGGTCTGGGCCGCCGAGCTCGACCACCTCGACCGCCACGGCTACCTGGACGCCGGCACCGCGACCAAAGACCTCGTTGCCGCCGGCAAAGCACCTCGCCCCACGCCAGGCGTTCCGCTCTGGAAAGGCGACCTCGACCAGGAGATCACCGCACCCACCACGATCTCGCTCGGCCCACTACAGGTAGCGGTCATCCCCACCCCAGGCCACTCCCCCGGCAGCCTCTCCCTGTACATCCCCGGCCACCTCTTCACCGGCGACACTCTCTTCCCCGGCGGCCCCGGCCTCACCAGCCCCGACTACCCGCTGACCGACTTCACCGCGATCATGACCTCGGTCCGCCAACTCCTCACCTATCCGCCCGACACCGTGATCCACCCGGGCCACGGCCTCGACACCACCGTCGCCGCCGAACTCCCGTTCGTCGAAACCTGGCAGGCGCGCGGCTGGTGATCGTTGTGTGAAGCAACTACTCCGGCGAGTAGCACATGGTCCGGGCAAAGACCAGACCCTTACGGCACAGGTCGAATGCTTAGACCACTTCCCCAACAGCGCCTAGGTTTTTTCGGGCAAGGGTCACCAGCTCGAAGGGGAACACATGACACAGAAGATGATCGCCCGGACCGTCACCGCCGTCATTGTCGGCGCAACAGCGTTGCTCGGGGCAACGGCCGGACCGGCCGCGGCCGACCCGCCGTGCTACAGCGGCGAGGTCTGCACGTACTACCACGGGGCACTTGTGTCCAAGAACGTTCCCCAGTATCCGGGCCAGTGCCACTACGTCTCGCACGAGTTCGACTTCGTCCGGAACAACTCGGGGATCCAGCAGACGGCGTACTCCGGTACCAACTGCACGGGCCGCAGCGTGTGGATCGGTTCGAACCAGAGCGCCGGCGTCAACCTCTTCTGGAGCATCGGCTACTGAGCCACGCCTCAAGGGATCAGCAGTAGTTTGCCGCTGGTTCGCCTGGCCTCGAGGTCGGAGTGGGCGCGGCCCACTTCGGCCACAGGGTAGGTTCCCCCGACCTGTACGGCGAGCTGTCCGGCCTCGACCGCGGTGAACAGCTCAGCGGCGCGGGCCCGCAGCACAGCTGGGTCCACGACGAAGTCGCGGAGGGTCGGCCTGGTGATGGTCAGGGAGCCGGCTGAGCCGAGGCGACGAAGGTCGAAAGGCGGCACCGGGCCGCTGGACTGGCCGTAGAGGACGAGCGTGCCGCGGCGGCGCAGGGACGTCAACGAGTCCTCGAAGGTTGCGGCGCCGACGCTGTCGTAGACGACCGCCGCACCCGCACCGGCTGTCTCCGCGCGGACCGCTTCAACGAGGTTGAAGTAGCCGACAACGCGGTCGGCACCAGCAGCCCGTGACAGCTCGGCTTTGGCGGGTGTTGAAACTGCGGTGATCACCCGAGCGCCACGGAGTTTGGCCAGCTGGGTCAAGAGAAGTCCGACACCACCGGCACCGGCCAGTACGACGACCACGTCACCGGACTGCACGCGGTAGGAATCCGTGACCAGGTAGTGCGCGGTCAGTCCCTGGGTCGGGAGTGCAGCAGCCGTCTCGTCACTCACCCCGGCCGGTACGGCGATCAGCCGGTCGGCCGCGATCACGAGCTCGTCGGCGTACGAGCCGCTGATCCCTTACCAGCAAACGCGTTCACCGACGCGCCAACGCCGTACGCCGGGACCGAGCTCGACGATCGTGCCACTGCCTTCGTCACCGGGCACATACGGTACGGCGCGCGGATACGCGCCGGTGCGCTCCTGAACATCCAGGTAGTTGACCCCGATCGCCGCCACCCGAACCCGAACCTGCGCAGGCCCCACCGAGGGAGACGGTCGCTCAACAACCCGCAGCTCCGAAGGACCACCGTGACGACCGACTTCGACGACCCTCATCCGCGGTGGAAGGCTTCGACGACCTGCTGGACCCGCAGCCCAGCAGAGAAGGAGGCCAGATCGGCCGACGGCCGCCCCTGGATCGCCTCGGCGAACAAAGTCAGCCGAGTCTCTTCCGAACCACGAGCGCCCGACAGCGGAACCGGCTCCCACCCGTTGCCTCCAGCAACAAAGAGCTGATCCCAGTCCCGGAGCAGATACGACCGCTTGCTGCCACGGATGATCCACTCGTAGCTGTCACTCCCCGCCGCTCCGGCGACCGCCCCCACCTGAACCGGTACGCCGCCCGCCCGGAGCAACCCCCACGCCGCGACCTCACTACGAACGTCGTCCCCGGGCCGATGGTCAAGCACGAGGTCGACCGGCTGAACCGGACCGAGCAGACGATCGGTGAGATAGATGAAGTGCGACAACACCTCCCGGACGAACCCACCCTGCACGCGGCCGTCGAGCCAGCCGGCATGCGCCTGGAACTCCCGCGGCCACTGTACGAACGCCAGGCGAATCTCCACCGAGAGCACATCGCCGATCAACCCTCTGAGCAACGCATCCTCGAGGTGGCGGGTGGCATGCCGGTCCGACAGCGCGAAGTTGACCGCGGCAACCCCAGCCGCAGCCTCCGCCGCCGCGACCATCCGCTGCCCTTCGGCCAGGTCGATCGCCAGCGGCTTCTCGCACAGCACCGACAGACCACCCTCAAGCGCCGGTACGACGAACTCCGCGTGAAAGGCCGGCGGAGTCGCCACATAGACGGCGTCCGACCTGCGCAACACTTCGCCGGAGTCCGTACCGATCCAGGTCTGCGGATAGCCGGCCGGATGTCTCCGCGGGTCCGCAGCTGCCACAACCTCGAACCCTGGATGAGCCGTCGCCACGCGCAGAACCTCTGTCCCCATCGCGCCGAGACCGATGATGCCGAGCCGTACCGGTGTGTTCACCGCTTGAGTCTGCGGTCGCGGCAGCCGTGAGGTCCATCTAATCTTTCGACATGGATCAGTTAAGTCCAGACTTCATCGACGATCTGCGTCGGCTCCGGGTCCTCCGCGAGTTCCGGGAGCGCGGGACGGTCACCGCGACCGCGGCAGCCCTGCACCTGACGCCGTCGGCGGTCTCGCAGCAGCTCGCGGGACTCGCCCGAGACCTCGGGTTCGCGGTGATCGAGCGCGAGGGTCGCCGCGTGAAGCTCACTCCGCGCGGCTCGGCCCTGTTGGCGCACGGGGATGCGGTCTTCGCCCGCCTCGAGCAGGCCCGGCTGGAGCTTCAGTCGTGGGACCGGACGATTCAGGGCGAGGTCACCATCGGCGCGTTCTCATCCGCGTTGATCAGCCTGCTGCCCCGGGCACTGTCCTCGATGCGGACCGAGCTTCCGGAGCTGCGTGTCTCGTTGCAGCAGCTCGAACCTCCCACGTTGTTCGACCTGCTCGACGCGGGCAAGGTCGACCTCGCGATCGCCGTGAGCTTCGACGGATCGCCCAGCAACGGCGATCCGCGCTACCACCGCGTCGAGCTGGGTCCCGACGTACTGGATGTCGCCCTGCCACCCGACCATCCGCTGGCAGCCAAGGAGCAGATCGACCTGCAGGACCTTCAGGACGACCCGTGGATCTCCGGTACGCCGGGCGGCTGCTGCGCGACGATCACCTCGACCGCCTGCGCAGCCGCCGGCTTCACGCCACGAATCGCCCACCGCGTCGACGACTGGCACGCAGTCGCACAACTGATCCGCCAGGGCCACGCTGTCGGTCTGATCCCCCGACTCGCCCAGGAATCGATGAGCCCGGACCTGGCGATCCGTCCGATCCGTGGGCCGCGACCACAGCGCCATCTCTTCGCCGCGGTGCGCGAAGGCAGCCAGCAGTCACCGGTGACCTCGGCGCTGCTGAAGCTGCTCAGCCGCCGTACGACGGCTGAGCAGGCTTCGTCTCCTAGCCGAGCATCCAGTCGAACGACCCGGCCTTCGCGAGGTGGGCCACGGCGTTCTCGGCGGATTCCCGGGTGAGGTGCTCGACCATGATGACGTTGGGCTCGTAGAGGACCACATCACCTTCGGTTCCGCGCTCGGCGTCCTGGCCGATCCGCACCGGGTCGTACACGACAACCGGGAACTCCCGGTCGCCGTGGACAAGTCGGCCCGTCAGCACGCCACGGTCGGTCACGTCGGCCCAGTCGACATCGTCGAAGTCGTCCGGGGCCACGAACCGCCAGCCTGCCTGGGTCATCTGGTCTCCTTACGGTTGGGGCGGGGTCAGCACGATGCGATCCAGAAGGTTCTGGAATTCATCCTTGGTCAGCTGCACGCCTGGTCTCAGCATGATCTCGTAGTGCGTCGGGTTCCCGCCGGTCTGCATGATCCGCAGCCTGGGGTCGATCGTGGACCTGTCGACCTTCCACGGCTCGAAGCCCTTACTGACGAGGTTCGCGGCATTGGTGTCGGTCGAGGGGCCGGCGTTGGTCCGCACGAAGTTGGTGCCGTCCTGCAGCTTCGCCTCGCCTTCTTTCAGCCGCCACGGCTGCTTGTCGGGCGACCTGACCCCACGGTAGAGCGGTGTGTCCTCGTCCGGTCCGGGGCCGAGCCGGCGCTGGGTCTGCTGGGGACCCTTCTTCCGCTTCTGCTGCCTGTCCTTGTCATGGTCCACCGGTGGCCGGGGCTTGACGACCGGAGGGCGGGGCTTGGGTCTGACCTGGGGTTTGCCGCCGGCGCCGTCGCGGTGGGTGGTGTTCCTGGGTGCCCGCTTGTCGGCGTAGTGCTTGACGATCGTCCGGTAGATGATCTTCGCCTTCGCGACCACCTTCATGACGAGCACCGTGATCAGCCTCCACAGCGTCACGATCGTGGTCACGACGACCTTGACGAGTTTGACCACCGAGTGCCACGCCCATTTCAGGACGTCCCAGATGTTCTCGACCTTCTCGCGCCATTCGATCGTCTGTACTTCCTGCTGGTACGACTGCAGGTACATCTCCAGCATGTACACGATGATCAGCACGATGATCAGCACCGGGATCACGACCACCACGGCGAAGTCGCCGCTGGAGTCGTTGTAGCTGACCGGGTTGTTGTTGGCGTAGCCGTACCCGTTCATCTGCCGTGGATCGCTGGTGTCGAGCACCGAGTCGACCGACAGGAATCGGCCGGTGCTCTTGTCGTACTGCCGCGACCCCAGCTGGACCAGCCCGGTGTCGGCGTCATTGGTGCCGCCGTGGAAGTCGCGCTGCCCCGGCCAGGAGGTCGGCGCGGCGCCGCGGAGGTCGCCGTACGGTGTCGTCCGGCGTTTCTGGACGACCTGCGTCACCGAGTCGATCGCGGTCTGCGGCGTTCCCTGCAGGTCGCTGATGAGCCAGCTGAGGTCCGCTCCGGACCGTACGGCGACCACCCGGTCCCCGAACCCGTAGTACCGCGTCCCGGTCACGGTCTGACCGGACTTGTCGAGGTGCAGCTCGGTCTCTCCGACGTACAGGGTCGTCCCGGTCGAGTCGCGACGGATCAGCCGCTTCCCTTCCGCGTCGTACACCGCAGCCGTCGAGGCCGTGCCCTTGGTCGTCCCGGTCAACCGGTTCTCGGCGTCCCAGGCGAGCACCTCGTCCTTGCCGTCGGCCGTCCGCCGGGTCGTGTTGCCGACCTCGTCGTACCCGAAGGTCTTGGTCTTGGTCCCGGCCGGGCCGGTCGTGGTGACGCCGGTCAGCGCGTGCGGCTTCGCGCTGCCGTACTCGTAGGTGCTCGTCGTGGTCCCGGCCGGTGTGGTCGTCTTCTCCGACTTGCGGTTGCCCGCCGTGTCGAACTCCCACTGCTGCCAGTACGCCGCCGGCCCGCCGAGGCTCGCCGCGCTCGGTGCGGCCGCGCAGTCGCCGGCGCCGTTGTCCGCACCAGGCTTCGGCGTCCAGGCCTGGGTCAGCCGGCTCAGGTAGTCGTAGTCGAAGCACTGGGTGTCAGTGGCCTCGTTCGACGCCGCCGGAGCGATGTCGGTGATCTTCTTGATGTTGCCGCCCGGGTCGTACTCGTACTGGGTGTCGGAGACCCGCTTGGGCGACAACTCCTTGTCCACCACGACCCGGCTCACCCGGCGGGTGATCTGGTCGTACTCGAACTTCTGCTGCACGAACGGACCGGACGCTGTGCCCAGGGTCAGTACGTCGGCGTCCTCGAACGGCGTGTAGGTCAGCGCCCGGACGTAGGTGTCCTGGCCGCCCATCGAGGTCGGCATGCCCTGGGTGTTGTAGCCGTAGTTGATCGTCTCGGCCCCGAGCCCACCGCCTGCCGGCAGCGACCGGGTGGCCACCTTGCCGTCGTCGGTGTAGGTCTGGCCGATCGTGTAGGTGCCGGCCAGCTTGCCCTCGGACGCAGGCAGCGTCAGCGTCGTGCCGGTGGCCTGCCCGGACGCGTCGTACCCGGTGATCGCGGTCGTGTACGCCTCGGTCTTGCCGTCCTTGACGACGTAGCGCGTCGAGGACGTCGTCCGCCCCGCCGCGAGCGTGTCGAACTCCCACTTGGTCTGCAGCGGTCCGTCCGGACCGTTCAGCCGGGTCTCGGTCTTGCGGCCGACGGAGTCGTAGCCGTTCCACAACTTCACACCACGGGCGTCCGTCGTCGACACCAACTGGTCGGCGGCGTCGTACTCGAACTTGCTGACGCCCTTGTCCGGGTCACTCTCCTCGATCTTGCGGCCCTGGATGTCGTACTTGTAGCTCCAGACGCTGCCGGCCGGATCGGTGACCGACTTCAGATCGCCGGTCGGCCAGTAGGCGTACTTGGTGCTGTCGTACGCCCCCGTCGTACCGGCGCCGCGGTACTGGCGCAGCTCGATCAGCTTGCCTTCGGCATCGGTGATCCGGGTGGTCGGCGTCTCGCCGTCCGGCGGATCGATGCTCTGCTTGCCGGTGGAGATGTCGTGCTCGATCGACCACTTCTCCACGCCCATCGACTTGAACAGCTGCCGCTGGGGCCGCTCGGCCTCGTCGTAGACCGTCACCTCCTGCTTGGGCAGGGTGGCCTCGTCGACGACCTTGAGCTCGCCCTCGGCCAGGGTCGCGGTGTAGTACGGACCGTTGACCTTGACCTCGAGACCACGCGAGTCGTACCGGGTGTCGGTCACCAGCCAGCCACCCCGGGGCGACTGCTCGTGCGTCTGCCGGACGCGGCCGAGGCCGTCGAACAGCTCGTAGCTGACGTCGTACGTGCCGCTCTTGACCCGGCGCTTGGTGACGACCGACGACGGTCCGTCGTCGCGGACGGAGTACGTCATCTCCAGGTCGGCCGGTCCGGTCGTCGCGTGCCCGGCGTCCCAGGTCTTGGCGACGCGCCCGACGGCGTCGAGCTGCCGGACGCCGCGGCGCCCGTCGGCCGTCTGGACGGCGGTCTGGACGCCGAACGCCGGCTCGATCTCCCCGACCACCTGCTGGCCGTTGTCAGCCGTGTCGGTGACCTTCGTGAGCGGCCCGTACACCGGGCTGTACGCCCGCCGCGTGGTCCTGTTCAGCGCGTCGGTGGTCTCGATCTGCCGGCCCTGCGAGTCGTACTTCGCAGCGAAGGTCAGCTCGTACGTCGGCGCACCGGCCGCGTCGAACCCCGACAGCCGCTCGGCCCGGGTGATCAGCCCGACGGTCGGAGTGGCGGTCGGCGAGGTGGCGCCGTCGTAGAACAACCGCTCGTCCATCAGCACGTCGGCGTTGGTGAACGGCTGGTCGCAGCGCTTCCCGACCTGTTGCTGCCGGGCCGGGAGCTCACGCAGGTTCTTCGCCGCGTTCTCGACGTAGGTGTACCGCGTGCAGGTGTCGTCCGTCGTGGTGCTGAGGTCGCCGGCCTCGTCCTTGGCCAGCAGGCGGCCACCGGCGTCGTAGTTGTTCTGGGTGGCGACCTTCACCGCGCCGGTGCCGGTCGGCTGGTACTGCGTGACCTGCTTCTGACCCGAGTAGCGCGCGGTCAGCGTGCCCCACGGTCGCGTCATGGTGGCGGTCGGATCGGATAGGTAGTAGTCCGCGATGCTCTTGTTGACCACCTCCGCGCCCTTGTACACGATCTGCTCACGGGTCTGGCCGGCGAACTCGTTGACGTCCGCCACCGCGGTACCGGTGGAGTCGGTGATCTTGACGTCCTTGGTGCCGCCCGCGGCGGTCCGGTCACCGTCGAGGCCGCGGAAGTACAGCGTCTCGTTGACGGACTGCGGCTCGTCGGCACGGCCCTTGATCACCTTCACGCGGCCGAAGCCACGCCACTGCGACCAGGTCGACTCCTTCAGGTCCGTCCCGGCGTCCTGCTCCTCGAAACGCCAGGCCGGCTTGTCGAGGTACTGGACGGTCGTGACGACCGGTACCGGCGCCTGCCACGGGTCGCTCGCCGAGACGGTCCGATCTGTCTGCTGGACCGACTGCACGACGTACTTGTGGAACCAGTCGGTACGGTCGGGTGAGGTGTCGAGCAGTGACCACTTCTGCGGCCGGCAGCGCCGGTCGTTGTTGTCCGGTGCCGGCAGACCCGTTGGCAGACAGTCGATCGGGTAGTAGTTGACCGCGATGTCACCACCGGTGCCGCCGTGGACGGCGTTGATCCGGAACCACTCCAGCGGCGGAACGGTGTCGCTGCCGGTGTCGACCCGGTTGGCCAGCGGGACGCCGTCGAAGCTCGTCGTCGGCATCTGGATCGGCGTACCGGCCAGAGCGGTCGGGTTGATCTCCTTCAGCCACAGGGACGGACTGCTGTTGTCACCGCGCAGGTATTCCTGCCGCAGCGACCACGAATACACGTCCTCGTGCTTGTTCGTCGCGGCCCGCCACACCTGGGTCGTCACCTTGTCCAGCCGCAGCTGGGTCCAGAACGTCGGGGTGTAGTGGTTCTCGCAGTTCGTGGTGCTCGCGCAGGTCAGGTCCCACGGAGTGTCCGGGTACGTCGTCTTCTGCGTCGGTCCGCACGGCAACGGCGTACAGCGCTCGGCCATCGAGTACTGGACCTGGCCGATCGGCTTCTGGGTGAACACCTGGCCGTCGGTCTGGCCGTACTCGATCCGCTTGATGTTGCCCGCACGGACGTAGGTACTGACCGAGGCCTTGGTGAGGTTGCGGGCGTAGCGGTCGACCTCGGTGTTGTAGAACGTGCTCATCGTGTTGCCGTTGCGGTCGACGACGTAGTCCAGGTTCCACTGGTAGGCCTGCTGGCACCACGAGTCGGCGAACGCGGTCTTGTTGCACTGCTCACCGCTGTTGTTGCCGAACACCGGGACGGTGAACGCGGACTTGGTCTCCTCCTTGCCGGTCGCCCAGCCGGGGAGCCGGTTCAGGCCGAAGTAGTACTTCGTCCCGTCCTTCGACGTCATCCGCCAGTACTCGCCCTTGTCGGCCGCGGCGACGCCGTCGTCGCCGTTGACCGCGCCGCTGAGCCGCTCGACGATCGAGCCGTCGTCGCCGCGCATCCGCCAGACCTCGCCGGAGGCATCCTTCTTGGCCAGGACCAGGTCACCGGACTTGCCGTTGATCGAGATGTTCAGGCTGTCGCCCTTGAAGCAGAGGTCACCGGTCTTGCGGGTGCCGTTGTTGCCGCCGAGGTCCTTGGAGCAGGTCTTGTAGCGGCGCTCGATCGAGCCACCGCCCATCAGGTTGAAGCCCTGACCGACGATCGAGGTCTGGTTGTTGGTCGACGACGACAGTCCGTCGAGCGCGCCGGAGGAGTAGCTCAGACCGGTGCCGGGCTCGGGACCACCGGACGCCGGCGGGGCGTCGAACGGCAGTTGCCACTCGAAGTCACCGGACGAACCGCCGACGCTCCAGGTGGAGGCGCCGTCGCCGATGCCGGACTTCTTGTAGTCGCCGGCACCGCTCGAGTCACCGGCCGCGACCATCAGGGTCTGCGCCTCCGCACCCACCGGTACGTCGGCGATCACGTCACCGTTGCCGTTGTTCCGGGTCGGCAGTACGACGGTCTTCCCGTCCTGCTGCGTCGTGAACCGCAACCGGGTGGCCCAGTCGCCGCCGTACGTATCGCGGAACTCGCGGTAGTCGACGCCGACCGTGACCTGGCCGGACTTCGCCGTACCGTCGGCGCGGGTGACCTTCAGCTCGAGCGCGTCACCGCGCCGGCCGACCAGGTCGACCTTGACCTTGGCCGGTGCGGTGGTCGCACCCTTGGCCAGGACTTCGCGCGCGGTCGCGGCGGTCGGCGCGACCCAGACCGGCAGCTGACCGGCCTGGGCGCGCTGATTGACCCGCCCGCCGTTGAGAGCGAGCTGCCAGGTGCCGTTCGCAGCCGGCGCCGGTACGGCGACCTCGGCGGAACCGGCGGCCGGCCAGCGGGTGGCGGTCGTGCCGTGGAACTCACGATCGGCGGTCTTCGCCGCGGGCCGGGGATCGGCTTTCGCGGTGCGACCGTCGATCGACTTGTACTCGGTGGAATGGAACGCGGGATCGGGCCGGGTCGCGGCCGCCGCGGTCAAGCCTTGCTGCTGGGTGGACAGGATCAGCGTGACAGCCAGTCCGGCGGCAGTCGCCGTGTTGGCTACGAGTCTCGAGCGGAACCGTCGAGAGGGCATGGGCGGGCCTCCTGGGTAGACCCGAACACCTTGCCGTCTGGACACGCTCGGTCACCAGGTAAGAAGTGGACAACTTCCGGAACTGGACAGTACTTAACGCGCCGGATCCGTCGCGCGGTAACGATGAACATGACAGGGTCGTGCTCGTCCGGCGGAGAACTCTGACGTGAGGGTGGTGGGGGTATGCGTCGGCGACGCCTGCCTGTAAGAAAAGCAGTCTTGG
The DNA here is from genome assembly GCF_040605415.1 of Kribbella sp. NPDC005582. Lineage (NCBI taxonomy): Bacteria > Bacillati > Actinomycetota > Actinomycetes > Propionibacteriales > Kribbellaceae > Kribbella > Kribbella sp. NPDC005582. The sequence continues at coordinate 497,026 of NZ_JBEXCU010000002.1, read as the reverse complement.
GTGTAGCGGCTATTGCAGTAGCTGCGGTGCTGGTTCCAGGTCCGGCTCAACCGGTCGAAGCCGCGGCAGCCGCGGCTCCGATGATGATGGATCCAGAGCTGGCTTCCCCCGACGCGCGCGCAATGGCCACGGCCTTGCGCACCGGGCAACCGGTCGAGCTGACCGACCAGCGCACCGAGACCGGGCAGGTGTTCGCGAATCCCGACGGCACCAAGACGATGGAGCAGCACAGCCTGCCGGTCCGGGTCCGCAAGGGCCGCGACTGGGTAGCGCCCGACCCGTCGTTGCGGCTGGAGGCCGACGGGCTGATCCGCCCGGTCGCGACGATCTCGCCGCTCGTCCTGTCCGGCGGCGGCGATCAGAACCTGGTGTCGATCGGCAAGCCCGGTTCGCAGATCCGGCTCGGCTGGCCGGCACCCCTTCCGAAGCCCGTGCTGAGCGGCAACATCGCGACGTACCCGTCGGTGTTCCCTGGCGTCGACCTGCAGATCACCGCCGAGGTCGACCGCTTCTCGCAGCTGCTCGTGGTGCACAACCGCGAGGCCGCTGCGAATCCCGCCCTTGCCACGTTGAGCTTTCCGATCAGCGCCGACGGTCTGAACCTGCGCGTCAACCCCGACGGCTCCACCTCGGGAACCGACAAGACCGGCAAGCTCGTCTACACCGCCGACCGGCCGACGATGTGGGACGCGTCGAGTGTCGAGAAGCCTCGGGTGGCCAAGCTCGCCATCCGCCACGAGCGCGGGCGCTTCGTGATCACGCCGGATCGCAAACTCCTCACCGACCCGGCCGCGAAGTACCCGCTCTCGATCGACCCGTCGATCTCCGGTACGTCGGTCAACTGGCTGCACGTGAACGACGAGTCCACCCAGGCCGATGGCTGGACCTACGACCGCACCAACGGCGGCGCCAAGGTCGGTCCGCGCTACGGCGAACCGGACAACGTCTACCGGTCGATGTTCCTGATGCGGACGGTCAGCGGCGCCCAGGCGATCGCCGGCAGCACGATCCTGAGCGCGCAGTTCCGGATCACCCTGGACTGGAGTTCGTCGGGCACGGCCAAGCCGGTCCAGCTGTGGAGCCTCACCGATCTCGACACCGCAAACAAGAACCTGCACTGGAGTACGACGACGACGTACTGGAAGACTCAGCTGGACACCCAGTCGGGTGCGGCGTGGCCGGAAGAGAAGACCCTCCCGATGGAGTTCGGCCTTCCCGATGTGTCCACGCCGCTGCGGACCCTGGTGCAGAACGTCGCCAACGCGCGGAAGCCGACCCTGTCCCTCGGACTGCGGTCACCCAACGAGGGCACCAGCACCGAGGCGCAGTACCACTGGAAGAAGTTCATCCCCAGCTCGGCGGCCCTCGCGGTCACCTACAACACCGCGCCGAAGATGCCGAAGGGACTCAGCCTGACCCGGCCGCGCCCTTGCGGTACGGCGGCCGCCCCGACGCCGGTGCTGACCGCGCAACCGCAATGGGCGTCGGTCGCCGACGACCCGGACCTCGGTGACAACGTCACAACCACCTTGCAGATCAAGGATCCGGCCGGTGCGGTCGTGCACGAGAGCGCCGTCGGCCCGACCGTCAGCGGTGCCGCATTCGCCTGGCCGGAGACGCCGGTGGGCAAGTTGAGCAGCGGTGTCGTCTACAGCTACACCGCTTTCACGAAGGACGCCGCGAACGCGACCAGCCCGAGTACGCCGGCCTGCTACTTCGTGATCGACACGTCGGCGCCCGCCGTACCGCGGATCGAATCGACGGACTTCCCCGACGCCGGTGACCCGGTGATCGAGGCCCGCAAGGCCGGGAAGGTGACGTTCAAGCCTGGTGGCGGCGAGACCGACATCGACGAGTACGTGTACGGGTTCCAGGCGGATGCGCTGGTCAGCCGGGTCAAGGCCGGCCCGGACGGCTCGGCCACGATTCCGATCACGGTGCATCCGGATCCGGTGACCGGCGTACCGAGCTCGCGGTTGTACGTGCGGGCGACGGACCGAGCCGGGAACAGCAGCGCTATCCGTCAAGCGTGGGAGCTGGCGGCCAAGTCCCCGACCGGGCCGGCACCGTCAGTGCGTGGTGACAGCAACGGTGACGGCCGGGCCGATGTCACCGCGGTGCTCGATCACGGCTTCGGCCGCACCGGAATCTGGAACGTCGTCTCGGCGGGATCGAGCTTCTACGCCGGCACGATGGCGTGGGACACCGGTGAGGGCACGGGCTTCTCGCTGGCGAAGGTGAAGCCGGTCCAGGGCGACTTCGACGGCGACGGCCGGACCGACATGGCGGTCTTCCGGGCCGGCGCGGGCGGCCGGATGTGGCTGTACAAGCTGCCGTCGGACGGGAACGAGTACCAGAACCCGCCGGCGGTGTGGACCACCGAGACCGCCGGTTGGCAGCTGAACACGGCGCGCGTCGTGGCCGGTGATGTGGACGGCGACAACAAGGACGACATCGTCGTACAGAACGCCGGCACCGGTGACAACTGGCAGGCGCAGGTGTTCCGGGCCGCCGACGACTTCGCCGTACCGGTGAACTGGGTGGCGGCGACGGCCGGCAACACGTGGTCGCGCAGTGCGCCGCTGATCGCCGACATCGACAAGGACGGCAAGGCCGACCTGCTCAGCGTCCGCAACCTGACCGACTGCCGCACGGCGATCGACCTCTACCGCTCGACCGGTACGGCGTTCGCCGCGGCGACCACGATCTACGACTCCGGCGTGGACGGCTTCTGCTGGGACAAGAGCCGGTTCGGCGTCGCCGACCCGGACGGCAACGGCCAGGACGACGTGATCGCACTGACCGAGAACACGCCGACCGACGGCACCGTCGTCGTCTTCAAGTCCGGTGGCACCCAGCTCGTCAAGTCGGACTGGCGCCGGGTGACCGGGCTGGAGCTGGCCAAGATTACCATGGTCAGTGGTGACTACGACGGCGACAAGCTCGAGGACATCGGACTCCTGTACGCCGCCGCCGACGGCGATCGCGAGGTCTACACGCTGCACTCCACCGGTACGGCGTTCGACGACAAACTGAAGACGTGGTCGGGTGAGGTCGGCGCGGTGACCGGTCCGAAGTTCGACATCGAGCACCGGCAGTACGAGCTGGTCAACAAGAACAGCGGCAAGTGCCTGAACGTCCCGGGCAGCAGCGTTGCCGACAACACCCAGTACATCCAGTTCCGCTGTGTCGGTACCGCGCTGAACGAGCGGTTCCGGCTGATGCCGATCGCGGGCACCGACCAGTACAGCATTCGGCCTGTGCACACCGCGGTCGACGCCGGGCCGGTCAAGTGCCTGAGCGCTACCGGAGGCAGTTCGCAGGACGAGGCGGCCGCCGTACAGTCGACTTGCGGTGGCGGTCTCGGCGAGCCACGCGCGTGGGAGCAGGTGACCTTCGACTACGTCGACGGCAGTGCCTACGAGACCGTCGTACAGCTGCGATTCGCGCACAGCAACAAGTGCCTTGACGTCGCGGCAGCGTCGTTGGACGACAGCGCAGTGATCCAGCAGCAGGAGTGTGGCCAGTCCACCAGCGAGCAGTGGATCCTCCGGCCGGCCTTCAACGCAACGCAGCTCGGCGGCAGCACCGGCGCGACTCGCTACCGGATCGATACCCCGGTCAGCACCACGACGGTCCTCGAAGTACCGAAGTGTGTGACGGCTCCGAGCACTCAGGTCAAGATGGGCACCTGGTCGAGCACCAGTGCCTGCCAGAAGTGGACGCTGAAGAGTCTCGGCGACGACATGTACAAGATCATCGACGGCAACTCGAAGGTCCCGCTGGACATCAAGGGCTGCTCGAAGTTGCCAAGAGCAACGATGATCATCTTCCCGGACAATACGTCCGAGTGCCAGAAGTGGCGGATCGAGCCGACCCCGGGCGGCACCTACAGCGTGATCGCGGTCAGCTCCGGTCTCTCGCTGGACATCGCCAACGCGAGTTCGGCCGCCGGCGCCGAGGTGATCACCTGGTTCTACCACGGCGGCAAGGGCCAACGCTGGGCCTTCAAACCCCAGTAGCGGGAGTAAGGTCGGGCGGTGAGTCTCTTCCGCCGTCCGACCGACCCGACCGAAGCGGTCCTGCGCAAGCTGTCGAAACGCCTGCGCTGGTTCCGGCCGTCACTCGCCGACGCCCCCACGCCGAGTGACCAACTCAACCACTTCGCTCAGCATCGGCTGTGCCCGGCGATCGACCAGGGCGACCCGGCTCCCCTGGCCGCGACTCTGGCGATCATCGAAGCGGCCTTCGTCGAGACACCGGACGACAGGCTCGACGACGCCCTCATCGGCCTGATCGAGGTGATGAGCAACTGGACGTCGTGGCCGGAGACGCCGCCGGCCGTGATCGAGGCCCTCGAGACGAGCATCGGGCCGGCCACCCGCGAGCGGTGGAACCGCATCCGCCGGCAGAGCACCGTCGTCGCCGGCTGGCTCCGCGCCGGTAACGCACCTGACCGCACCGACGGCGGAGGGGACTATCGCGCAGTCCAGAACCCGGATCTGCGCTACCTGCTCCGATCGAGCACGCAGTACATCGACGACACCCTGGCCGTCAGCACCGCCGATCGCCTGCGGCACGAGCTGGCGACCGGCCAAGGAATGTAGTTCTCGCTAGACCTGCTGGTTGCGCGCCTCGTTGATCTTCAGCGCCTCAGCAAGCTGGTCCTCGAGAATGATGATGCGGCAGGCCGCGTCGAGCGGCGTGCCCTGGTCGACCAGTTCGCGCGCGCGGGCCGCGATGCGGAGCTGGTAGCGGGAGTAGCGGCGGTGGCCGCCTTCGGAACGCTGCGGGGTGATCAGCTTCGCCTCGTCGAGGCTGCGCAGGAAGCCGGGCGTGGTGCCGAGCATCTCCGCGGCCCGCCCCATGGTGAAGGCGGGATAGTCATCGTCGTCGAAATGGGCCGGTCCGGCCGTCTGACTTGAACTCAACAAACTCTCCGAATGCGTGTCTGGATCATCGAACCTCGTGCCGAAGGGCCCCGATGCCGAAGCACCGGGGCCCAAAGGGGTTGTTGGATTGTCACCATCTACCGGCGGTGAAGCCGGCCAACTCCGAATGCGTAACCGAAGACCACCTTCTTCCGATGGAACTACGGCACCCGCCCGGCGAAGTACTGGCACTGGCGGGAGATCCGACGGCGTAATCCCTTCCCTTCTCTCTCGAAACACACGTGCAACTGCTACTTCAACAACTAACTACAACTGCAAAACCACGTACTGCAACTGCCTACTGCAACTTCAACTGCGTACTACATCTTGCTGCGTCAAGTCCGGAACCTCTTTCGACCACTGGCTCCACGGACTCTGACCTCGGCGTGAATCCCGAGCCCTTCCACTGATCGGCCCGGCGGAATCCGCCGTCGTCATCACTCAGTCCTGATGTTCTTCACTCTCAACACGAGGAACATTACACAGCTCACCCACCAATGTCTACTCCGGCCAGCACAGATTTTCTCCACCCCCGACCCCAAGAGCGCCGACCCCCCTCCCCCAACCTCCCCCCGGCGTACCGAGTGTGCGGAGTGCGTCGCCAGAAATCGATATCCGGCGACACGCTTCGCACACTCGGCGAAGGTCAGCACGCCGGCACCACTCGCGGCACGCACGCCGGCATCCGCCTGCCCCTCATCCCCGGCGCCCACACCCCGTCGTACCCAAAGGTGGGCTGCCTTCTCTTTGTGCACGAAAGCCGACCTTGTGCACCCACCAGTCACCTTCGTGAGGTCTGGATGGTTGGTGGGGTCCCAAAGATGAGCTGGGCGGGGGCTAGCGCGGGCCGGTGCTCTCGCGGACGATGAGTTCGGCGGGGACGAGGTCGTGGGGCAGCGGCGGGCGGCCGGCGATGCGCTCGGCGAGTTGGCGGAAGGTACGGCGGCCGACCTCGATGAAGTCCTGGTGGACGGTGGTCAGCGGCGGACTGAAGTACGCCGCCTCCGGCACGTCGTCGAAGCCGACGACATGCACGTCCTTCGGCACCCGGATCCCGGCCTCGGCGAAGGCGCGGAGCAGACCGAGTGCCATCTGGTCGTTGGCAACGAAGACCGCTGTCAGGTCCCGCTCGCGCACCAACTCGCGGCCGACGAGGTAGCCGGAGTGTGGAGTCCAGTCGCCGCGAAGGAGTCGGGGCGCTTCGGCGTTGTGTCGTTCCAAGGTTTCTCGCCAGCCGCGTTCGCGGTCTTGGGCCTCGAGCCAGTCGATCGGACCGGCGGCGTGCCAGACGGTTCGGTGGCCCAGGGCCAGCAGGTGCTCGGTGGCGCGCCGCGCACCGTCGTACTGGTCGACGGCGATCACCGGGACGGGCGTGTCCGGGCGGCCGCCAATTGCGACCAGCGGCATGTCGCCCGGTGCACTCTCGAGCGCCTTGGCGGCTGCCGCGTGCGGTGCGATCGCGACGATTCCTTCGACGGCCTGACGCCGGAGGGTTTCGATCGCATCCGCGATGGCCGACCGGTTCGGCGTACCGACGCTGGTGATCGTGATCGAGTAACCCGCTTCTCTGGCAGCGTTCTCGATGCCGTAGAGCATGCTGGCCGGGCCGTACAGCGTCGAGTCGAGAGCGACGACGCCGAGGATGCCGGTCTTGCCGGTGACGAGTGCGCGGGCGGCCGAATTGGGGCGGTAGTTGAGCTTCTCCACCGCGGCGAGCACCTTGGCGCGCGTCTCCGGCCGGACCGGTCCGGTGCGGTTCACGACACGCGAAACCGTCATGTGGGACACGCCGGCCAGGCCGGCCACATCGGTCAGGCTCGCCTGCCGCTCGGGCGGGCCGGTACTCGTCATCGTGGCAGCCTCCTGATCGAATGTTAACGATAACAGCACTTTGTTACCTGTTGCCCGACCGTTATCAGGAGGTATTGACGGCTGAAATGTTAACGCTCACAGTTAGTCAGCGCAATCTGGTAGCGCTCCGAGGGAAGGACTGGCATCGCCATGCTCAAGAAGATCTCCGCACTCGTGCTGGCCGGCGTCATGGCCGCGGCACTGACATCGTGCGGCAAGGAGGACGGGTCCGGCGCCGCTGGTGGCGGCGGCGGTAAGACCACGATGGGCTTCTCGCAGGTCGGCGCCGAGAGCGGCTGGCGCACCGCGAACACGAAGTCCGTCCAGGAGGCCGCCAAGGCCGCCGGGATCGACCTGAAGTTCTCCGACGCCCAGCAGAAGCAGGAGAACCAGATCAAGGCGATCCGCTCCTACATCCAGCAGAAGGTCGACGTGATCGCCTTCTCGCCGGTGGTCGAGTCCGGCTGGGACACCGTGCTCAAGGAAGCCAAGAACGCCAACATCCCGGTGATCCTGACCGACCGGTCCGTCGACTCGGCGGACAAGACGCTGTACAAGACATTCCTCGGCTCGGACTTCGTCGAGGAGGGCCGCAAGGCCGGCAAGTGGCTGGTCGACGAGTCCAAGTCCGCGACCGGACCAGTGAACATCGTGGAGCTCCAGGGCACCACCGGCTCCGCCCCGGCCAACGACCGCAAGTCCGGTTTCGCGGAGGTGATCGGTGCGGACCCGAAGTTCAAGATCGTCGCCTCGCAGAGCGGTGACTTCACCCGGGCCAAGGGCAAAGAGGTGATGGAGGCCTTCCTCAAGTCGACGCCGAAGATCGACGTCCTCTACGCCCACAACGACGACATGGCTCTCGGCGCGATCGAGGCCATCGAAGGCGCCGGCAAGGTTCCCGGCAAGGACATCAAGATCATCTCCGTCGACGCGGTCAAGGACGGTATGCAGGCGCTGTCCGACGGCAAGATCAACTACATCGTCGAGTGCTCGCCGCTGCTCGGCCCGCAACTGATGGACCTGGCCAAGAAGGTGCTCGCCAAGGAGGAGGTCCCGGCCCGCGTGGTGACCGAGGAGACGACCTTCACCCAAGAGCAGGCCAAGAAGGTCCTGGCCTCGCGCCAGTACTGAGTAATCCCCGACGGCACCCACGGAAGGCAGGCGAATGACTTCGGCCGCACCGATCCTGCAGCTGACCGGGATCGGCAAACAGTTCCCCGGCGTCACGGCGCTGGACGACGTCGACCTCCGGGTGCTGCCCGGTGAGGTGCACGCGTTGATGGGCGAGAACGGCGCGGGCAAGTCCACGCTGATCAAGGTGCTGACCGGTGTCCACCCGGCCGACAGCGGGACCATCCTGCTGGACGGCCGGGAGGTCACCTTCGCGCACCCGCTCGAGGCCCAGCACGCGGGCATCAGCACCGTCTACCAGGAAGTGAACCTGTGCCCGAACCTCTCGGTCGCGGAGAACATCCTGCTCGGCCGGGAACCGCGCCGGTTCGGCCGGATCCAGTGGAAGGCGATGCGCCGGCGTGCGGCCGAGCGGCTCGCCGCGCTGGAACTCGATCTGGATGTGACGGCGCCGCTTGCGCAGTACTCGCTGGCGATCCAGCAGATGGTCGCCATCGCGCGGGCGCTCGAGGTCCAGGCCCGCGTGCTGGTGCTGGACGAACCCACCTCGAGCCTGGACACCGATGAGGTCGAGCAGCTGTTCCGGGTGATGCGGAACCTGAAGGAACAGGGCGTCGCGATCCTGTTCGTCTCGCACTTCCTCGACCAGGTGTACGAGATCGCCGACCGGATGACGATCCTGCGCAACGGCCGCCGCGAAGGCGACTACGCGATCGGTGAGCTCGGGCAGATGGAGCTGATCGCGAAGATGATCGGCCGCGACCTGGCCGAGCTCGAGCGGCTGGAAGAACGGCCGCCGGCGCGGACGACCGGGACCCTGCTGGAGGCCGACCAGCTCGGTCGCGCCGGCGGGATCGAACCGTTCAGCCTCACCATCCGCGAGGGTGAGGTCGTCGGTCTGGCCGGTCTGCTCGGTTCCGGCCGGACCGAGGTCGCGCGGCTCTTGTTCGGCGCCGACCACGCCACCAGCGGGTCCGTCACGATCGACGGCGAGCCGGTGTCGTTGCGGACTCCGCAGATCGCGATGACGCACAAGATCGCCTTCTGCCCCGAGGATCGCAAGGCGGACGGGCTGATTCCGGACCTCACCGTGCGGGAGAACGTCGTACTGGCGTTGCAAGCCCGGCGCGGCTGGACCCGGCCGCTCCCCCGTGAGCAACAGGCCCAGCTCGTGGATCGCTACATCAAGGCTCTGAAGATCAGCCCGGCCGATCCCGAACAGCTCGTCCGCAACCTGTCCGGCGGCAACCAGCAGAAGGTACTGCTGGCCCGGTGGCTGATTCTCGAACCCCGGCTGCTGATCCTGGACGAGCCGACCCGCGGGATCGACGTCGGCGCGAAGGCCGAGATCCAGCGGCTGGTCGCGGAACTGTCCGACGGCGGGATGGCCGTGCTGTTCATCTCCGCCGAGCTCGAGGAAGTCCTCCGGCTCAGTCACAAGGTCGGCGTCCTGCGCGACCGCCGGCTGATCGCCGAACTGCCCAACGACGACACCCTGACCACCGAGGTACTGATGCAGACCATCGCCAGCGGCGGCCGGTCATGAACCGGCGGCTGCTTTGGCCGGCGGTCGTGCTGGCCCTGCTCCTGTTGCTCAATCTCTTCTTCACACCCGGCTTCTTGTCGATCGAGGTCAAGGACGGCCACTTCTACGGCAGCCTGATCGACATCCTGCGCTTCGGAGCCCCGCTGGTGCTGGTCTCGCTGGGGATGACCCTGGTGATCGCCACCGGCGGCATCGACCTGTCGGTGGGCTCCGTGGTGGCGATCTCGGGAGCCCTTGCCTGCTTGGCGATCAGCGAAGGCACCGGCGTACTCGCGGCAGTCGCGGTGGCTGTTGCCGTAGCGCTGGTGCTGGGTGCGTTCAACGGCTTCCTGGTCGCCGTGGTCGGGATCCAGCCCATCGTGGCGACGCTGATCTTGATGGTCGCCGGGCGCGGGCTGGCCCAGCTGATCACCGACGGCCAGATCATCACGGTGACCAACGCGAACTTCAAGGTGATCGGCGGCGGCTATCTGTTGATGCTGCCGTTCGGCATTCTGCTCGCACTGGTCGTGCTCGCGGCCACCGTGTTCCTGACCCGGCGGCTCGCGCTCGGCCTGCTGATCGAATCGGTCGGCGGGAACGCGGAGGCCAGCCGGCTGGCCGGTCTGCGCTCGCGCGGCATCCTGATCACCGTCTACGCCTTCGCCGCGCTCTGCGCGGGGATCGCCGGCGTGATGGTGGCCTCGAACGTTTCCAGTGCCGACGGCAACAATGCCGGTCTCTGGATCGAGCTGGACGCCATCCTGGCCGTCGTCATCGGCGGCACCCTGCTGACCGGTGGCCGGTTCTCGCTGGGTGGCACGGTTCTCGGCGCACTCGTGATCCAGACCCTGACCACGACGATCTACTCGATCGGCGTACCGCCCGAAACCACGCTGCTGTTCAAGGCGCTCGTGGTCGCGGCGGTCTGCCTGCTGCAGTCGACGGCCTTCCGGGCCAAGGTCTTCCCGCAGCGGGAACGACCGGTCGCCCGGCCGGCGGCAACGAAAGACACAACGGAGGTTGCGCGGTGACTGCCCTGACCGGCGCGGTGGTCCCGCGCAAGTATCTGCCTGTCCTGGTGACGGCCGGACTCTTCGCCGCCATGTTCGTCGCCGGCGGCGCCCGGTACGAAGGGTTCTTCTCGACGCAGGTCGTGCTGAACGTCTTCATCGACAACGCGTTCCTGCTGGTCGTCGCGGTCGGGATGACATTCGTGATCCTCACCGGCGGGATCGACCTGTCGGTCGGATCGATGGTGGCACTGGCCACGATGGTTGCGGCGGTGTTGCTGAACGCCGGCTGGCCGCCGGTGGCCGTGATCGTCGTGGTGCTGCTGATCGGCGCGGGCCTGGGCCTGGGGATGGGGTGCATGATCCACTTCTTCGAGATCCAGCCGTTCATCGCGACGCTGGCCGGCATGTTCCTGGCCCGCGGCCTCTGCTACACGATCGGCACCGACTCGATCCCGATCACCGACCCGACGTTCACGGCCGCCGCGCAGACCCAGATCGGTCTCGGCGGCGGGCTCTGGATCTCCCCCAGCGTGCTGATCGCAGTGGCCGTCGTCGGCGTCGCGGCGTACGTGCTGCACCAGACCAGGTTCGGCCGGACGGTCTACGCGACCGGCGGCAACGAGCAGTCCGCGCGCCTGATGGGGTTGCCGGTCGCCCGGACGAAGCTCGGCGTCTACACGATCAGCGGCTTCTGCTCGGCACTCGGTGGTCTGCTGCTCGCCTTCTACATGCTGTCCGGGTACGGCTTGCACGCGGTGGGCCTGGAGCTCGACGCGATCGCTGCCGTGGTCATCGGCGGCACGCTGCTCACGGGTGGATCGGGCTTCCTGATCGGCACCGTCCTCGGCGTACTCATCCTTGGTCTGATCCAGACGGTGATCAGCTTCCAGGGCACGCTCAGCTCCTGGTGGACGAAGATTTTCGTCGGTCTGCTCCTCGGTGTGTTCATCCTGCTCCAGCGCGTGATCACGGTCCGGAAGAAGTAGACAGAAAGTTTCGGTCTCGATTTGGGAACGCTCCCATCGAGGTATTGACGGTTCCGGAACTGCCCCCGATGCTCTTGGGAGCGCTCCCAGATGGAGCGCTCAGAGTATCTAGGAGGGGTCAGGCGATGAGCCAGACGAAGCGGTTCCTGGCGGTCACGGTGGCTGCCGTGACAGCCCTGGGCATGGTCGGGGCATGCAGCAAGAACACCGAGGGCACCAAGCCCGCGGCCGACGGCAAGATCACGCTGGTGGTCGACACGTTCGGGGACTTCGGCTACAAGGCGCTGGCCGAGAAGTACCAGCAGGAGCACCCGGACGTGAAGGTCGAGCTGCGCAACGTGCAGAAGCTCGACGACTACAAGCCGAAGCTGACCCAGTACCTGGCCGCCGGCACCGGCGCCGGGGACGTGGTCGCGCTCGAGGAGGGCGTCCTCAACGAGTTCAAGACCCAGCCGCAGAACTTCGTCAACCTGCTCGACCAGGGGGCGGCCGAGCTGCAGCCGAACTTCCTGCCGTGGAAGTGGGACCTCGGCCGGGTCAGCGCCGACGGGCCGCTGATCGGCCTGCCCACCGACGTCGGCGGTCTGGCCGCCTGCTACCGCAAGGACCTGTTCGCGAAGGCGAAGCTGCCGACCGACCGGGACGCGGTCTCGAAGCTGTGGCCGGACTGGGACTCGTTCATCACCACCGGCAAGAAGTTCACCGCGGCCAACACCGGCGCGAAGGGCTTCGTCGACTCGGTCACGACCAGCTTCTCGGCGATGCTGTCGCAGGCCGGTGACACCAGCTTCTACGACCGTGACAACAAGCTGATCGCGGACTCCAACCCGGCCGTCCGGCAGGCCTGGGAGACCTCGATGAAGATGGTCGACCAGGGCGTCAGCGCCAAGATCGCGACCTGGTCCAAGGACTGGGAGGCGGGCTTCAAGACCGGCAGCTTCGCGGTCACCATGTGCCCGTCGTGGATGCTCGGCATCATCAAGTCCAACTCCGGCGACGCCAACGCCGGGAAGTGGGACGTTGCTTCCGTACCTGGCGGCGGTGGCAACTGGGGCGGCTCCTGGCTCGCCGTACCGACGCAGAGCAAGCACCCGAAGGAGGCCTACGAGCTGGCCAAGTACCTGACCTCGCCGGAGGGACAGGTGGCCGCGTTCAAGGAGGCCGGACCGTTGCCGACGGCAACGAAGGCGCTGGACGACCCGGCCTTCCTGGCGCTCACCAACGACTACTTCTCGAACGCTCCGGTCGGCAAGATCTTCGGTGCCGGGGCCAAGTCGCTGAAGCCGCTCTACCTCGGCCCGAAGCACCAGGCGGTCAAGGAGCGGGCCTTCGAGCCCGCGATGCAGGCCGTCGAGCAGGGCAAGCTCACCCCCGACAAGGCCTGGGAGCAAGCTCTCAAGAGCGCTGCCAAAGAGGCGAAGTGACCTCTTCCAGCGCCGTCCGGTCGCCGGCAGCAGCGCATGCTGCCGGCGACCGGCCCTCGTGGCGCTCCTGGCTGATGCGCGCGGACATGAAGTTCGCGCCGTACCTGTTCATCGCGCCGTTCTTCGTCCTGTTCGCGATCTTCGGGGCGTTCCCGCTGGTCTACACCGGCTGGGTGTCGCTGCACGACTGGCACCTGATCGGTGACCACACGTTCGTCGGGCTGGCCAACTACACCGCGCTGTTCGCGGATCCCGACTTCTGGAACGCGCTGAAGAACACCGTCGGCATCTTCGTGCTCGCGACCGTTCCACAGCTGGTGATGGCGCTGTCGGTCGCGAACCTGCTGAACCGCAAGATCCGCGCCCGGACGTTCTTCCGGATGGGCGTGCTGATCCCCAACGTCACCTCGGTGGCGGCCGTCGGCATCGTCTTCGGCCAGCTGTTCGCCCGCGACGTCGGCCTGGTCAACTACGTGATCACCCGGTTCGGGCTGGACGCGGTGGACTGGCAGGCCAACACCTGGTCCAGCTGGATCGCGATCGCCACGATGGTCGACTGGCGCTGGACCGGCTACAACACGCTGATCCTGCTCGGCGCGATGCAGGCGATCCCGAAGGACCTGTACGAGGCGGCGGAGCTGGACGGCGCGTCGCTCTGGCAGCAGTTCTGGCGGGTCACCGTCCCGCTGCTGCGCCCGACCCTGGTCTTCACCGTGATCATCTCCACCATCGGCGGTCTGCAGCTGTTCACCGAGCCGGTGATCTTCGGCAACGGGCGGATGCTCGGCGGCTCGCTCGGCCAGTTCCAGACGGTCGCGATGTACATGTACGAGACGGCGTTCCAGCGGTTCCAGTACGGCTACGGCGCCGCGATCGCCTGGTCGCTGTTCGGCCTGATCGTCGTGTTCTCGATGATCAATCTGCTGATCGTCCGGAGGGCAGCCAAATGACCGCGATGAGAGCCGCCTCCGTGCGGTTGTGGCGGACCAGCCCGCTGACGTACCTGGCGCTGGTCGTCGGCTGCCTGCTGTCGCTGTTCCCGATCTACTGGATGTTCGTCGTGGCCACCCGGTCCAACGACGTGATCAACGACATGCCGCCGCCGCTGCTGCCCGGCGGCGATTTCGGCGCGAACGTCGGCCGGGTCTTCGCCAACGAGCACGCCGCCTTCGCCTACGGCCTGGTGAACTCGCTGGTGGTCTCCAGCGTGGTGACGCTGTCGGTGGTCTTCTTCTCCACGCTTGCCGGGTTCGCGTTCGCGAAGCTGCGGTTCCGCGGCCGCAACGGGATGCTGCTGGTGATCATCGCGACGATGATGGTGCCGGTCCAGCTCGGACTGATCCCGCTCTACATGCTGATGGTGAAGATCGGCTGGAACGGCCATCTGCAGGCGGTGATCGTGCCGTTCCTGGTCAGCGGTTTCGGCGTCTTCATGATGCGCCAGTACGCCGCCGAGGCGATCTCGGACGAACTCGTGGAGGCCGCCCGGGTGGACGGCTGCTCGACCTTCCGGATCTACTGGAACGTCGTCCTGCCGGTGCTGCGTCCGGCCGCGGCCGTCCTCGGTCTGCTCACCTTCATGCAGACCTGGAACGAGTTCATCTGGCCGTACGCCGTCCTCGACGCCAACACCCCCACTGTCCAGCTGTCGCTCAGCCTGCTGGCGACGGCGTACTACACCGACTACGCGCAGGTCTTCGCGGCGACGGCCCTGGCCACGCTGCCCCTGTTCGCGGTCTTCGTCTTGTTCGGTCGCCAGATCATCAGCGGCCTCATGGAAGGTGCGATCAAGTAGTGACAACCGACAGCCAGACCGAGCCCGGTACCGGACTGCAGTTCCCGACCGGCTTCCTCTTCGGCGCCGCGACCGCCGCCTACCAGGTGGAGGGCGCGGCGACCGCCGACGGGCGCGGGCCCTCGATCTGGGACACCTTCGCCCATACCCCGGGCCGCGTCCTGGGCGGGGACAGTGGCGATGTCGCGATCGAGCACTACCAGCGGTTCCGCGAGGACGTCGCGCTGATGGCCGGCCTCGGGTTGCAGGCCTACCGGTTCTCGATCGCCTGGCCGCGGGTCCAGCCGAGCGGCAGCGGTGCACTCAACCAGGCCGGTGTCGACTTCTACTCGCGGCTGATCGACGAACTGCTGGCGGCCGGCATCGAGCCGTGGCCGACCCTGTACCACTGGGATCTGCCGCAGCCGATCGAGGACGCCGGCGGCTGGCCCGAGCGCGACACCGCCGAACGCTTCGCGGACTACGCCAGCGCGATCACCGGCGTACTGGGTGATCGGGTCCGGCAGTGGACGACGTTGAACGAGCCGTGGTGCTCGGCGTTCCTGGGCTACGGCTCGGGCGTGCACGCACCCGGTCGCACCGACCCGGCGGCCGCCGTACGGGCTGGGCATCACCTGATGCTCGGACACGGCCTCGCGGCCGGTCGGCTCAAGGCCGCGGGCCACAAGGTCGGCGTCACCATCAACCTGTACGACGTCGTACCGGTGAGCGACAGCGAGATCGACCTGGACGCCGCACGGCGGATCGACGGGCTGCAGAACCGCTTCTTCCTCGATCCCGTTCTGCTCGGCTCCTACCCGGCCGACGTGGTCGAGGATCTCTCCGGAGTCACCGACTTCGCGCACGTCCAGGACGGCGACCTGGCGGCCATCTCCACCCCGCTCGACGTGCTCGGCGTGAACTACTACAGCCGGCACGTCGTCACCGGGACGGCCGATGGCGGTGACGACGGCCACGGCGGTAGCGGTGGCGCCTCGCCGTGGCCGGGCAGCGAGCACGTCGGCTTCACCAAGGGCGAGTTGCCGGTCACCGCGATGGGCTGGGAGATCCACGCGGAGGGGCTCACCCACGTCCTCGAGCGGGTGGCGACGCAGTACCCGTCGGTCCCGCTCTACGTGACCGAGAACGGCGCCGCGTTCCCCGACGTACCGGGGGCGGACGGCCTGGTCCGGGATCCCGACCGGGTCAGCTACCTGGACGGTCACCTCCGGGCGTGCCAGGCGGCCATCGATCTCGGGGTCCCGCTGCACGGCTACTTCTGCTGGTCGCTGTTCGACAACTTCGAGTGGTCCTGGGGTTACTCACGCCGGTTCGGACTCGTCTATGTCGACTACGAGACGCAGACACGCACGCCCAAGAGCAGCGCGTATTGGTACGGCGATCTGATCCGAGGCAGGCTAGTGACATGACCGAACCCCGTCCCACCATCGAAACCGTCGCGGCCCGGGCGGGGGTGGGGCGGGGAACCGCGTCCCGCGTGGTGAACGGCTCGTCTCAAGTGAGCCCTGCGGCGCGGGCCGCCGTACTGAAGGCGATCGACGAGCTCGGGTATGTCCCGAACCGCGCGGCGCGCAATCTCGTCACCCGCCGTACCGACTGTGTGGCGCTGGTGATCTCGGAACCGGGCGAGCGGTTGTTCACCGAGCCGTACTTCGCCGGCATCGTCCGGGGCATCAGCGCGGCGCTGGCCGAGACGCCGCTGCAGCTGTGGTTGTCGATGGTGCAGAGCCCGTCCGAGCGCGTTCGCGCGGATCGGTTCCTGACCAGGGAGCACGTCGACGGCGTGATGATGCTCTCCCAGCACGCTGACGACCCGCTGCCGGGCAAGGTCCTGGCCGGCGGGTTACCGCTGGTTCTGTGCGGCCGCCCGCTGGTCGGGCCGGAGATCCCGTTCGTCGACGCGGACAACGCGAGCGGCGGGCGGCTGGCTGCGCAGCACCTGCTCGATCTGGGCCGCCGCCGGATCGCGTCCATCGCAGGTCCGCAGGACATGTCCGCCGGCGTGGCCCGGTTGCAGGGTTTCCGCGAGGTGGCCGGCGACGACCTCGTCGAGTACGGCGACTTCAGCGAGGAGAGCGGTGCGCGCGCGATGACGGCGCTGCTGGAGCGCGAGCCCACGCTGGACGCCGTCTTCGCCGCCTCCGACCCGATGGCCTTCGGCGCGATGCGAGTCCTCAAGGCGGCCGGGCGCCGGATCCCCGAGGACGTGGCCGTGATCGGCTTCGACGGCTCCCCCGGCGGCCGGCACTCCGACCCGCCGCTGACCTCGGTCTTCCAGCCGGCCGAGGAGATGGGCCGGGAGATGACCCGGCTGCTGCTCGCCCAACTGGCCGGCGACGAGTCGATCGAGACCCAGGTCATCGTCGGCACCCGCCTGGAGCTCCGCGGCAGCGCCTGAACATAAGGACGCGCCCCCGGCCAGGTGGTACCGGGGGCGCGCGTCTAGCAGGGTCTGGGGTTAGCCGAACAACTCGGCCTGCAGTGCGAACGCCGTAGCGATCTCTGCCTGCGCCCAGAACCGGTGATAGGTGAACGTCGGTGCCGCACCGCCGTTCAGGTACGACTGCACCTTCGGCCACTCCGGGTCGTTCTTGAAGAACGACCGCATCGACAGGAACGTCGAGCTCTGGTTGATGGCGTCACCGTTCGGCATCGTGCCGGTCCAGCCCGGCGGGACGTACGGGCCCTCGCCGGTCGCGGCGTCGTACTTGTCGTCGAACCGGTTGTAGTCGGTCCGCGTCTCCGGAATCGCGATGCCCTTGGCATCCTCGTGTGCCATCAGCGCGGTCAGCAGACCCTCGCCCGTGGTCCGCGCCGGCGTGGTGCCCGACTTGGCCGCGTAGTTCAGCAGGGTCTTGGCGAGTGACGCGGCGACGCCGACGTCCTGGCCGTGGTTGAGCACGCTCACCCGCAGGTTGGCGTTCGCGCCCGGCGAGCCGGCGTTCCAGGTGTCCGGTGCACCGGTCCACGAGAGGTCGGACGGGACCTGGAACGCCCCGTTCGCGCCGACCGTGGTGTTGGCGATTGCCCAGGGCACCCATTTGTCGAGGATCTTCTTCGCCCTCGCGTCCCCGGTCAGCTGGTACAGCGACGCCGTGCGCTCCATCTGCCAGACCTGGAAGCCGAACCACCGGTTCGACGGCGGGTCGCGCCAGACCGGGTGCGGGTCGTAGAACATGCCGTAGAAGGTCGGCGTACCGGCGGGCGGCGTGCCGTAGTTGCCTTCCCAGCTGTTCGTCACACCGCCGGCGATCCCGCCGTCGGCCGACTGCAGCCACTGCAGCAGCTCGAGTTGCCGGTCCATGCTCTTCGCCCAGTCCTGCTGGCCGGTTGCCGACTTCGGCTTCAGCGCAGGCACCTTCCCCAATGCGTACGCCGCCAGCGGGTTCTGGTAGCCCTGGTGCGAAGCACCGTCACCGATCCGCCAAGCCCAGCCCGCGGACGTGTCCGTCGCACCGCCCCAGGCGTAGTACCAGGACATCAAGTAGTGGTCGCTGTCCTTCCCGGTACCTGCCGGGCACGCGGCCGGTCCGACGCAGTTGCCGATCTTCTTGAAGTACTTGTCGAACATGGCGTATCGCAGGTAGTCGCCCATCTTCGCGGCCTTCGCCACCTCGGACGAGATGTCCGCCTGCTTGCCCTGCGCGGTCGCCCACTGGTTGGCCAGCAGCGCCACCTGTACGGCGCGCGCGTCCGCATCCGGCGCGTTGGTGTACTTCCACTGCTTGGCGTACGAACTGTCCTTGGTGAACAGGTCGAGATAGCCGTTCGGCCCGCCATGCTTGAAGGTGTCGCACGACGGCTGCGGAATGGTTTCCCACACCGACTCCGACGACCCGCGCTGATACGTGTTGATGTACGACGGCGCCGTCGTACCGTCGCCGCAGCGGCCGAAGCCGAGCGTGTTGTCGACGTCGAGCAGCCAGTGCATGCCGTAGATGTCATCAGTCCCGTACGCCGACTTGAGCTCGGCGGCGATCGGGTCGGAGCCGACCGCGATCGACGTGTCGAGCTGGGACGGGTAGCCGGTCATCGCGTTGTGCTCGGGCGCGTACGTCGCCGGCTTCGCCGGGTTGTACTTGTCGTTGGTCGGCTGATCGGCCTTGGCCGGGATGATGAACTTCTCCATCGACGCCCAGGCCGCCTTGAACGGAGCCCAGTCACCACTGATCTTGCCGTAGCTCGCTTCCAGCCAGAGGTAGTAGCTGAACGCCTCCGACGTGGTCTGGTGCCCGTGGTCCGGCGCTTCGACCATCAGCGTCTCGACCGCGTGGTACGGCACCAGCAGGTCACCGAACTTGCGGAAGTAGCCGCTGGCCGGGTCCTTGATCTTGTTGTACTGCTTGAGAAACGCCTCCTGGAACGGCGGAGTAGTTGCCGAGAGCTCCTTTGCCGTCACGGTGGCGGCCGCGTAGCCGGTGGCGGTCGCGGAGAAGACGGCAGTCACCAGGTCGCCGCCGTTCGCCGCGGAGCTCACCGTCACGTTCTGCGGGGTGTTCCAGTTTGCTGTGGTGAATGTCAGCGAGGCCGGAGTCGCCGTGAGGTCGGTACTGCCCGATGAGCGGGCCACCCCGACAGTCACCGAGGCCGACGGCTGACTCGCGAGCGTTACGCCGAAGGTCGCCGTACCGCCTTGTTTGACGCTGACTGTCGCGGGCGAGGCCACGATCGTCGGACCAGCAAGGACCTTGATCGGCACCGGTGTAGCGGAGGCGGCCAGGCCGCGGTCGTCGGTCGCGCGCGCCGAGACAACGTGATCACCGACGGATGCACCCGACCACGAGCCTTGGTAGGGAGCCGTCGTGTCGGTGCCGACCACGACACCGTCGGCCAGGAACTCGACCTTCGCCACCGTGCCGTCACTGTCGGACGCAGTGGCCGCGAGCGGAATCGCCTGTCCGGTCTGGAACGCCTGCGCCGCTGTCGGCGAGGTCACCGCGACTGTCGGGGCCTTGTTGGCCCCGGTGCACGAGACGCCGTTGACCGTGAAGTCGGTGGGCTTGCCGTTGGATGCTCCACGGGTGCCCTGGAAGCCGACGTTGGCGCTACCGCCGGTGCCGATGTTGCGGTTGTGGTCGGCCGGCAGGACGGTCACCTTGGCGCCGGACTGCGTGTAGCTGCCGTTCCACAGGTTCGTCACCTGCTGGCCGTCCGGAAAGGTCCAGGCCAGTGTCCAGCCGTTGATCGGGTCGCCGTCGTTCTTGATCGTCACATCGGCGACGAAACCGCTGCCCCAGTCGTTCTGCACGGTGTAGGTGACCGAGCAGGCCACCGCGGCCTGTGCGGTCGGCGCGACCAGCTGCATAAGTCCTGCCGCGGCCGCCATCGCGACCCCCAGGACGAGCGGTCTGGCGCGGAGCCGGTCCGCTCTCGTTCGAAGCCTCATAGTTTCCCTCCATCGGGACCAGGTGGGCGGGGACGCTGGATGGGAGCGCTCCCAGTTGCGGCAGCGTAAGAGCTGAAGGAGGCAGCGAGAAGGCCGGGCAGTGGACCTAAACGTTTCAGCTGCGGGAATGCTCCCGGCTGGCTACATTCCACAGCGATGGGAGTGCTTCCGATGTCCGTCCCCCGACATTGGAAGGTGCGTTCATGCGTTCACGACACCCGGCGCTCGGCGGCCTGATGGCCGCCCTGACGCTCAGTTCCGGCCTGCTGGCCGCGGTGCTCACCGGAGGTAGTGCCCAGGCTGCCTCCTCGGCGTTCTACGTGGATCCGAACACCGGCGCGGCCAAATGGGTCGCGGCCAACCAGGGCGATTCGCGGGCGCCGATGATCCGGGACCGGATCGCGTCCACACCGCAAGGCAAGTGGTTCACCACCACCAACACCGGCACCGTCCGGGGTGAGGTCGAGGCCTACGTCGGCGCCGCCGCGGCGGCCGGCAAGGTGCCGATCCTGGTCGTCTACGACATCCCGAACCGCGACTGCGGCGGAGCCAGCAGCGGCGGCGCGCCGTCGCACGAGGCCTACCGGGCGTGGATCGACCAGGTCGCGGCCGGGATCGGGGGCCGGCCGGCGGCCGTCATCCTCGAGCCCGACGTCCTGCCGATCATGACGAACTGTCAGTCGGCCGACCAGCAGAACCAGACGAAGGCCTCGATGGCCTACGCGGGCAAGAAGCTCAAGTCCGGTTCGAGCCAGACCAAGGTGTACTTCGACATCGGCCACTCGGCGTGGTTGTCGCCGGCCGACGCGGCGGCCCGGCTGCGCGGCGCGGACATCTCGAACAGCGCCGACGGAATCTCCACCAACGTGTCGAACTACCGGACCACCGCCGACGAGACGAACTTCGCCAAGGCCGTCCTGAACTCGGTCGGCGACTCCCGGCTCCGTGCGGTGATCGACACCAGCCGCAACGGCAACGGGCCGGCGGGCAGCGAGTGGTGCGACCCGGCCGGCCGCGCCATCGGTACGGCGAGCACTGACCAAACCGGTGATGGTCAGATCGCGGCGTACCTGTGGGTCAAGCCGCCGGGTGAAGCCGACGGATGTATCGCCCAGGCGGGTCAGTTCGTGCCCCAGCGCGCCTACGAGCTGGCGGCCGCCGGCGGCACCACGAACCCGCCGGACCCGACGCCCACCACGCCCACGCCGCAGCCGGGTGGATGCAAAGTGACACACCGGGTGACCAGCACCTGGAGCTCCGGCTACACCGGTGAGGTCGTCATCGAGAACCGCGGAGCGCCGATCAACGGCTGGACACTCACCTTCTCGGCACCTGGTGTGACGGTGACCCAGGGCTGGAACGGCACCTGGACAGACACCGGCGACACCGTGCGGGTCGTCAACGTGTCCTGGAACGGCAGTCTCGGTACTGGTGCTACCGCGACTATCGGCTACAACGCGGATTACACCGGCGGTACTCCGCCGTTCTCCGCGGCGACCTTGAACGGCGCGGCCTGCTCCTGACGCCGGATCGGCGCCTCACCGCTCAGCGGGGAGGCGCCGATGCGCGGGTCTGCGCCCGGAGCAGCGCGATATCCGCCGCCCGCAATGCGTCATCGGCATTCTTGAACTGCTGAATGCCCGGCAGCACCCCGATGGCGATCTCGAGCTCGGGCGCGGCCGTCAACTGCGTGAGCACTTCCTGCAGCCGCGCCTGATCCGGCCGGACATCCTCGAGCAGTACGCCGAACTCGTCCTGCCGAAGCCGAGCCGCCGAATCCCCACCCCGCAAGACCGATTGCAACCGCCGGACCACCTCACGCCGTACGTCGGCCCGGGCCGAAGGTGAGGGGTCGACAACCCGAGCAAGCAGTACGGCATAGTCCTCCTCCCCCGGGCGGTTGCGGACCCGATCCAGCGCCTCGCCCAGCCGATCGAGGAACAGCACCCGCCCGGCCAGGCCGGTCTCCGGATCGCGCAAGGTGTTGCTGCGAAGGGCGAGCTCTGCCTCCTTGCGCTCGGTCATGTCGACGAACGCCCCGACCAGACGGGCCGGGCAACCGGCATCGTCGAGGACCGCTACCGCGCGGCACATCATCCAGCGGTAGTCGCCCGAGGACGTCCGCACCCGATGCTCGATCTCGAGCGGAGCGCGAGCACCACCCAACTGCGCTGCGATCGCGGCCGACAGGTCGAGCTTGTCGTCGGGATGCACCCGGTCGAGCCACTCCGACGGCGTACAGCCGATCTCGTCCTCGCCGTACCCGAGTGTCTGTTTCCAGCGTGGCGAGTAGTAGACCGTACCGGCCGAGACATCCCAGTCCCACGTCCCGTCCTGAGCCGCCATCGACGCCAAGGCGTAGCGCTCCTCACTGGCACGCAGTGTGTCCGCCAACGCTCGCTCGCGATTGGCCGCCTCGGCCAAAGCCTGCCGCTGGTCGTGCAGCGAGGCCAACAGGCGTTCGTGATCCAGCGCGACGGCCAGCAGCGCAGCCCAGTGGTTGTACTTGTCCCGGCCGCTGGTCATCCGGGTGTCGACCGTGCCTTCGATCGCGAGCAGACCCCAGTCGCTGCCGCGCGAGGTGACCGGCAGGATCAAGGTGAGCCGGCTGCTGCCGGCCGCCCCCGCGCGCGTCATCGCCGCAGGTGGGAACTGGCTGGCTCCCGACCGCGATCCGACAAGCCGGGACAGCGCGCCGGAGTTGTCGTCGACGCCGACGATCTCCAGCTCCCGATCGCCCGCCGCGGGACCGGTCCATAGGCCTAGGCAGGCGGCGCCACGGCCGGCTCGCGGCAACCAGGTCAGTGTCCGCGGCCCAACACCGTTGCCACGCAGAAGATCCATGTCGACTTCGTACTGGTCCGCGATTGCTCGTTCCAGATAGCCGCTCCGCGCCAGCAACGGCTGCGTGCAACCTCTCGTCAGGGCCAGCGTGATCTCCGTACCGGTGCGGTACAACGCAGGCAGCCGCTCCGACCCGGCAGGCAGCGTGCTCGCGAGCTCCCACTCGAGGTCGCGAACGACAGAGATCAGCTGCTCGAGAGTCTCCGGATGCGGCCGCCGGGCCGAGGTCAGCTTGGCCAGCCCGCTGAGCGCGGTGCCGTTGGGTAGTTGGCCTTGCTCGGCGGCAGCGGTGATCGGATCGACAACCGCTCGAAGCCATCGATCGCGGGACTCGTCGTCGATCCGCCGACTGTCCGCGACCGACGGCGGGGCGGCGAACCCGGTGTCGGCCAGGTGCTGCAGCCGGGCATTGGCAGACGTCGTCTGCGGCTCGCCGTGAGCACCCACCGGCGACTCACCACATCCGCAGGACTCGCGAATCACCAGCGTCGACGGAGCCCGGTGCACACCACCCGGTACGGCCTCACCGCGCAACCGCGCCAGCAACAGATCCACGGCCAACCCGGCGACCCGATCGTTGTGTGGATCGATCGTCGAGAGTCTGGGCAGCAAGCGGGCGCCACTGTCGGTGTGGTCGAACCCGATCACGGCGTGATCGCGCGGCAGCACGACTCCCGCCGTACGCAAGGTCCGCAGGAATCCGATCGCATTGCGATCCGTCGCGGCGACAGTCGCCGTGGTCGGTAACCCCGTTGCCAGCAAGCGCGCAGCAGCGTCAGCACCAGCCTGCTCGTGGTTGTCGGCAGTTTCCTGGAACCACTCCTGATCAATCCCATGCTCGACCAGCGCCGCGCGATAGGCCTCATACCGTTCGCGGATGTCCCGCTGCGCCGGGTTGCCGATGAACCCGATGCGGGTGTGCCCGTGATCGATCAGATGCCGTACGGCGGCCCGCACCCCGCCGGCGTTGTCCGGAACCACCACCGGCGCATCCGAGCCGGCCGCGTCCGCACTCAGTACGACGACCGGCCGTCCCCACTCGTGGACCGCGGCGAGCCGGTCCTGCCGGACAGCGCTGGCAAGGATGATCAGACCGTCCACCGCACCCAGCGCCACCGGCACCTCGAGCAACGGTTCGTCGGGGTAGCGCTCACGATCGAGACCGGCCGGGTAGGTCTGAACGGCGACCACCCGATGACCGGCATTACGCGCCGCGCGGGCGATCCCGGCGATCAGCGCACCGAAGTAGAACCCGCCGACGACGGGCGAGAGTACGCCGATCGTCCGGCGCGGAATCCCGTTGGTCGCAGTACGTCGTACTGTCCCCATCCCCAATCCTCTCCTTCAGCGCGGTACCGAACTGATGCGTTTCGGGCCGCCAGGCCACACACTGGTCATTGTGGTCTCACCGCCCCCCGACCGCCCCGGCTCGCCCGCGCGCCGCGCCACGATCGCGGACATCGCCCGCGCGGCCGGTGTGTCGATCGCCGTTGTCTCGTACGCCGTCAACGGTCGCCCCGGCGTCTCCGCGGCGACCCGTGAACGTGTGCTGCGGATCGCCGAGGAGTACCGGTGGCAGCCGAGTGCCGCGGCCCGGTCGATGCACACCGGGCCCCGCGCGGTCGGGCTCGTGGTCAGCACCGCCACCGGCGGGGTGTCGTCGGCGACCTCGTTCCTCGATCTCGTCACGGCGATCCAGGACGTGTTCACCGACCATGGATACGCCTTGCTGCTCAAGGTTGTCGACTCCGTCGATGCGGCGGTGACGACGTACCGGACCTGGTGGGCCGAGCATCGCTTCGACGTGATGATCGTGACGGACGTACTCAGCGAGGATCCGCGCGTCGAGGCGTTGCGACGGTTGCGGGCGCCGGCCGTGGTGGTGGGTCCGCCGACGGCCGCACAAGGGCTGACCTCGGTCTGCCTGGACGAGGACGAGGCGTTCACGCGAGTGGCGACGTACCTGATCGGGTTGGGACATCGCCAGGTCGCAGCCGTGACTGCGCCGCCAGGCTTGCAGAGCACCCAGGTTCGCGTGGCTGCGCTGACGCGGACGCTCGAGGCCGCCGGTGGTTCGCTGAACTGGATGACGACCGACGCCGGTCCAGAGGAGGCAGCCGCTGCGACTCGGCAGCTGCTGACCGGCCCGGCACCGCCGTCCGTGATCGTCTACGACTCAGACCAGATGGCGCTGGCCGCGCTCGACGTGGCACGACGCCTCGGGCTCGAGGTGCCGTGGGATCTGTCGATCCTCGCCGCGAGCGACTCGGCGCTCTGCCGACTCAGTACGCCGTCCATCACCGCGCTGCCGTCGCCGTTGCGAGAACTGGGGACAGCCGTCGGAACGGCAGTCCTGGCAGTGCTCAACGGGCAAACACCGACCGGTCAGGTCGTGCCGATCGGTGGACTCGCGATTCGCGGGAGCACCGGCCCGTTGGCCCGCTGATCCGCGAACTTAAACGTTTCGGTCCATCCCGGCGGCGGAGTCGCCTGTGCGAGGTTCAGGTACCGGCTTTCCGCCTGCCGGACTGATCCTCGAGGAGGACCGCGTGTCCCGAATCCCGAAGCGGCTGTTCGCCGCAACTACTGCCCTGGCAACCGGCCTGATCGCCTTGCCGCTCACCGCCCTGAGCGCCAATGCCGCCGAACCGCACGTCGACAACCCCTACGCCGGGGCGACCCAATATGTGAACCCCACCTGGGCCGCCTCCGTGGAGGGGGCTGCCACCCGAGCGTCCGATGCCGCGCTCGCCGCCAAGATGCGCGCCGTCAAGACGCAGCCGACCGCGGTCTGGATGGACCGGATCAGCGCCATCACCGGCAACGCCGACGGGAACGGCCTGCGCTTCCATCTGGACCAGGCCCTGCTGCAGAAGCAATCCGGTACGCCGTTGGTCGTGAACCTGGTGATTTACGACCTCCCCGGCCGGGACTGCTATGCCCTCGCGTCGAACGGCGAACTCCCGGCGACCGATGCCGGGCTGGCGCGGTACAAGGCCGAGTACATCGACCCGATCGCGGCGATCCTGGCCGACACGAAGTACCAGGGGCTGCGGATCGCGGCCACCATCGAACCGGATTCGCTGCCGAACCTGATCACCAACATCTCGACTCAGCCCTGCGCACAGGCCGCGCCGTACTACCGGGCCGGCGTCAAGTACGCGCTGGACAAGCTGCATGCGATCCCGAACGTCTACAACTACATCGACGCCGCCCACTCGGGCTGGCTCGGCTGGGACAGCAACTCCGGTCCTGCCGCGAAGCTCTTCGCCGAGGTAGCCCGGACGACCACAGCCGGCTACGCCTCCATCGACGGCTTCGTCACCAACACGGCGAACACGACACCGCTGGTCGAGCCGTACCTGCCGAACTCGTCGCTGACCGTCGGCGGCAACCCGGTTCGCTCAGCGAAGTTCTACGAGTGGAACTTCGACTTCGACGAGGCCGACTGGACGGCGCATCTCTACAACCTGCTGGTTGCCGAGGGCTTCCCGACCACCATCGGCATGCTCGTCGACACCTCGCGCAACGGCTGGGGTGGTGCCGCCCGTCCGAGCGCCGTCTCGACCAGCACGGACCTGAACACCTACGTCAACCAGTCCCGGGTCGACCGCCGCATCCACCGTGGTGCCTGGTGCAACCCGGCCGGCGCCGGAATCGGCGAACGGCCGCAGGCCACGCCTGCCGGCTACTCCGGCTCGCACCTCGACGCCTTCGTCTGGATCAAGCCCCCGGGTGAGTCCGACGGTGCGTCCACCGACATCCCCAACGACGAGGGCAAGCGGTTCGACCGGATGTGTGACCCGACGTTCGTCTCGCCGAAGCTGGACAACCAGCTGACCGGAGCCCTGCCGGATTCGCCGCTGGCCGGTCGCTGGTTCGAAGCACAGTTCGTCCAGCTCGTGCAGAACGCCTACCCGGTCATCGGCGGCGGCGGCAACCCGTCCGACACCACCGCGCCCTCGACCCCGGCCGGACTGACAGCCGGCACCGTGACGAACACCTCGGTCGCGCTGTCCTGGACCGCCTCGACCGACAACGTCGGCGTGACGGGCTACGACATCTACCGCGGCAGCACCCTCGCCGGTAGCTCCACGACCACGAGCTTCACCGCGACAGGTCTCACCGCCAACACGGCGTACTCGTTCACCGTCCGCGCGAAAGATGCCGCAGGCAACGTCTCGGCACCGTCGGCGGCCGTGTCGGTCACGACGACCGGCTCGGGCAACCCGACCGGCGGCTGTAAGGTCAACTACTCGGCGAACAGCTGGAACACCGGCTTCACGGCGTCGATCAAACTGACCAACACCTCAACGGCACCGCTGGCCAACTGGGCGCTCTCGTTCGACTTCGCCAACGGCCAGACGGTCCAGAGCGGCTGGAACGCCAACTGGTCGCAGACCGGCACGAAGGTGACCGGGACGCCGGTCCCAGGTTCGTGGAACGCCACCATCGCGCCCGGTGCCACCGTCGACATCGGTTTCAACGGAACACACTCGGGCACCAACAATGCACCGACCGCCTTCACGGTCAACGGGCAGTCCTGCACCATCGCCTGATCGACCAGCGAAACTCCTCGCCCGGCCCTAGGCAGCCCCTGGGCCGGGCGAGGCTTTGCTTCGCACGATCACGATGCCGAGGGCGGCGCCGACGACGTACCAGAAGAGGTCGGGGGCGTTGAAGGTCGAGCCCAGGACCAGGTGGGCCAGGGTGCTGCGGGCGGAGAGGTCCGCGGGGATGCCGGTGAGCTGGAAGAACTCCACGGCCCAACTGAACCCGGTGGCTGCGATCGCCGCCCAGAGCGGACGCAGCCAGAAGGCCAGCAGGGCGTAGATGAGAGTTGTGTAGAGCGCGACACCGGCGTACTTGGCGAAGTCACCGCCGGTGAAAGCCCGTACGCCGAGGCCGAGTGCGAGCACGACAGGCACCGCGAGCCAGGGTTTCATCACCTAGCTGATGATGTCCCATCGCCAGTCCCTCACCTCCGGGAGGTCCTCGCCGTACTCGGTGACGTAGGCGCGGTGCCGGGTCCGCTGATCGGCGAAGTACTGGCGCGTCGACACGGCCCGGCTGCCGAGCGACGGCACGCGGTCGATCACGTCCATCGCCAGGTGATAGCGGTCGAGGTTGTTCAGGACGACCATGTCGAACGGCGTGGTCGTCGTACCCTCCTCGACGTAGCCGCGGACGTGCAGGTTGTCGTGGCCGTTGCGGCGATACGTCAGTCGATGGATCAGCCACGGATAGCCGTGGTACGCGAAGATCACCGGCTTGTCGGTCGTGAACAACGCGTCGAACTCGCGATCCGGCAGCCCGTGCGGATGCTCGCTCGCATCCTGCAGCCGCATCAGATCCACGACGTTGACCACGCGGATCTTCAGCTCGGGCAGGTGTTCACGCAGCAGGCTGACCGCGGCCAGCGTCTCCATCGTCGGTACGTCGCCCGCGCACGCCATCACGACATCCGGGTCGCCGTCGTCGTTACTGGCGAAGTCCCAGACCCCGATCCCACGCGCACAGTGCAGTGCCGCCGACTCCCAGTCGAGCCAGTTCGGCTGCGGTTGCTTGCCGGCGACAACGACGTTGATGTAGTTCCGGGTCCGCAGGCAGTGGTCCATCGTCGAGAGCAGCGTGTTCGCGTCCGGCGGCAGATAGACGCGGACGACCTCGGCCTTCTTGTTCACCACGTGGTCGATGAAACCCGGGTCCTGATGCGAGAAGCCGTTGTGGTCCTGGCGCCAGACGTGGGAAGTGAGCAGGTAGTTCAGCGACGGGATCGGCCGCCGCCAGGTCAGCCGGTTGATCGTCTTCAGCCACTTGGCGTGCTGGTTCACCATCGAGTCCACGATGTGCACGAAGGCCTCGTACGACGAGAACAGGCCGTGCCGGCCAGTCAGCAGGTAGCCCTCGAGCCAGCCCTGACACGTGTGCTCGCTCAGGATCTCGAGCACCCGCCCATCCGGGGAAAGGTTCTCATCGGTGTCCCGGCGATTGGCCAGCCAGGCCTTCTCCGTCACCTCGTAGACCGCGTTCAGCCGGTTCGACTCGGTTTCGTCTGGCCCGAAGAGCCTGAGATTGCTGGGATTCTCCACGAAGGCATCCCGCAGGTAGGCGCCGAACACCTTCGTCGGTTCGCCGGTCTCGGCCCCAGGCTCCTTCACCGGTACGGCGTACTCCGCGACCGGAGGCAGCACCAGATCGCGCGCCACCCGACCGCCGTTCGCATGCGGTGACGAGCCCATCCGCAACTGCGGACTCGGCGCCAGCTCCAGCAGACTCTGCACCGGACGGCCGTGGTCGTCGAACAACTCCTCCGGCCGGTAGCTGCGCAGCCACGACTCCAACTGGCGCAGGTGATCCTCGTTCGTCCGAACACCCGACAGCGGCACCTGATGAGCCCGCCAGGTGTCCTCGATCGGCTCGCCGTCGACAGTCTGCGGTCCGGTCCAGCCCTTCGGTGTCCGGAGCACGATCATCGGCCAGGCAGCCCGCGTCGGCGGCTGCTCTGCCGACCGCGCCTCGCGCTGGATCTCATCGATCCGGTCCAGGCACGTGTCCAGGGCAGCAGCCAGGGCTTGATGAACGGTCGCCGGATCCGATCCCTCGACCAGGTACGGCTCGTGACCGTACCCGCGCAGCAGCGCAGTCAGCTCCTCGTCACCGATCCGCGCCAGCACGGTCGGGTTGGCGATCTTGTAACCGTTGAGATGCAGGATCGGCAGCACCGCGCCGTCCCGGACGGGGTTCAGGAACTTGTTCGAGTGCCAGGACGCCGCCAGCGCACCGGTCTCCGCTTCGCCGTCGCCGATCACACAGGCCACGACGAGATCCGGGTTGTCCGCGGCCGCGCCGTACGCGTGGCTCAGGGAGTACCCGAGCTCGCCGCCCTCGTTGATCGATCCGGGGACATCGGCCGCGACGTGACTCGGGATGCCGCCAGGGAAGGAGAACTGCTTGAACAGTCGGGCCATCCCCGGCTCGTCCCGGGTGGTACTCGGGTAGGCCTCGGTCCAGCTGCCCTCGAGCCAGGTGTTCGCCACGATCGCCGGACCGCCGTGCCCAGGCCCGATCACCGCCAGCATCTCCCGGTCGCGCTGCCTGATCACCCGGTTGAGGTGCGCGTAGACCAGGTTCAGGCCGGGTGTCGTACCCCAGTGGCCGAGCAGCCGCGGCTTGATGTGCTCCGGCCGCAAAGGTTCCTTCAGCAGCGGGTTCGCCAGCAGGTAGATCTGCCCCACCGACAGGTAGTTCGCCGCCCGCCAGTAGGCGTCGATCCCTTGCAGTTCGTCGTCGCTCAGCGGCCGGGCCTCGACCTGCGGCATCGTCACGAATCTCCTCCTCGTCCGGGCAGAAACTCCTGGATCTTGGACTTGACGCCCTCCTTGATCACGTCGATGCGATCGGAGTCCCCCCGGATGATCGACTCCAGGGACTTCTCCAGCTGGTCCCACGACGCGTGCGGAGGGATCGGCGGTACGGCGGGATCGGTCACGAACTCGACGACGCACGGCCGGTCCGCGGCCAGCGCCTCCTCCCAGGCCGGCGCCACCTCCGCCGGCTTCGCCGCCAGGATCCCGCCAAGTCCGAGGCTGCGCGCATAGCCGGCGTACGGGAAGTCCGGCAGTTGCTGGGAGGGCAGGAACTGCGGCGATCCGCCCATCGCCCGCAGCTCCCAGGTCACCTGGTTGAGGTCGTTGTTGTGCAGCACCGCGACGACGAGGCGCGGGTCGTCCCAGTCCTGCCAGTACTTCGCGATCGTGATCAGCTCGTTGATGCCGTTCATCTGCATCGCGCCGTCGCCGACCAGCGCCATACACGGCCGGCCGAGCCGGCCGAACTTCGCACCGATCACGTACGGAACACCCGGTCCCATCGTGGCGAGCGTGCCGGACAGCGAACCGCGCATGCCGTCGCGGAAGCGGAGGTGCCGCGCGTACCAGTTCGCCGCCGAACCGGAGTCGGCCGTCACGATCGCATCGGCGGGCAGCCGCGGCGAGAGTTCGTGGAAGACGAGCTCGGGGTTCACCGGGTCCGCCGAGGTCTTGGCGCGCCGCTCCATCACTTCCCACCAGCGGCCGACGTTGCTCTCGATCTGGTCCCGCCAGGACCGATCGGTCTTGCGGTCGAGCAGCGGGATCAGCCGTCGCAGCGTCTCGGCCGAGTCGCCGACCAGGTTGACCTCGAACGGGTAGCGCATCCCGATCATCGTCGGATCCCGGTCGATCTGCACCGCTCGCGCCTTGCCGAACTCCGGCAGGAACTGGCTGTACGGGAAGTTGGATCCGACCACCAGCAAGGCGTCGCAGTCCCGCATCAGCTCGTACGACGGCCGGGTGCCGAGCAGCCCGATCGACCCGGTCACCCAGGCATGTTCGTCGGAGAGAACGTCCTTGCCCAGCAGGGCTTTCGCCACCCCGGCACCGAGCAGGTCGGCGACCGTGGTCACCTCGGCCGCGGCCTCCCGGGCGCCTTGGCCGATCAGGATCGCGACCTTCTCGCCCGCATTCAGCACGTCCGCCGCCCGGCGCAGGTCCTCGTCAGCCGGTACGGCGGCCGACCACGTCAGGTCGAGGCTCGACGGCACCATCTTGAACGCGTGCGAAGGAGCGACGTACTCGAGCTCCTGGACGTCGGCCGGCACCACCAAAGCCGTGACCGTACGGCGGGAGGTCGCGATCCGGATCGCGCGATCCAGCAGGTTCGGCAGTTGCTCGGGAACCATCACCTGCTGGCAGTACTCGTTCGCGACATCCTTGAACAAGGACATCAGATCGACTTCCTGCTGGTAGTGCCCGCCGAGCGCAGTACGCGCGGTCTGCCCGACGATCGCCACCACGGGTACGTGGTCGAGCTTGGCGTCGTACAGGCCGTTCAGGAGGTGGATGGCGCCGGGCCCGCTGGTCGCCGTACAGACGCCGACGCGGCCGGTGAACTTGGCGAAACCGACGGCCTCGAACGCCGCCATCTCCTCGTGCCGCGCTTGCACGAACCGCGGCTGGTCGCCGGCCCGTTCCCAGGCCGACAACAACCCGTTGATGCCGTCCCCGGCGTACCCGAAGACGTGGTCGACGCCCCAGTCCCGCAATCGCTCGAGCATCACGTCCGCGACCGTGCTCGCCATCGCGCGTCGTCCCTTCCGTCGGTCAGAATCCGGTAGTGGCCAGCAACTCCAGTACGTCGGCCCGCGACGACGTCACGTCCAGCCGGCAGCTCCCCGACCAGCACCGTCGTTGTGCCACGTCCAGAAGTCGTGGCAACAGCTCGCGGCCCGCCGGGCCGAGCTCCGCTTCGAAGACCAGCACGACACTGCGCGTGCGCCGCCCGCAGACATCCACCAGCAACTCCCGCACGGCCGCCGCCACCGCCTCGGTCAGCTGCTCTTCGACGACGATCCGCACCAGAGCGCCGTCGCGCTCGAGCCGGATCGCCGGATAGTTCACATCGTCATAGGTTTCTTGCTCAAGAACGGTCATCGAACCCGACCTCCGCCATCGCCTGCCGGACCCGCCGCTGCCTGACGAGTCGTCAGCCGGTACCCCAAGGCGCCCGAGCGCAATCAGGATCAGTCGCCGGTCTCGGCGTGCGGGGCGTGCACCGGCTTCGACTGCGACGACTTCCGCTGCCGCAGGTAGACCGATCCGCCGATGATCGCGGCGACCGCGAGGAACTCGCTCTGCCAGTTCTGGAACGACTCGAACCAGAACTGCGAGGTGCCCAGGTACTGCCAGGCAGTCACCGCTTCCCCGCCGTGGAGCTGCTGATCCTCGCTGTACGCGCCCGCGCCGGTCACCGCGTGCAACCAGAACGACAGGAAGAACACGATCCCGAACGCGATCGCCAGCGAGTTCTCGTACAGCTTCAGCAGCAGCTCGGAGCCGTGCTGTACCGGCCACGGTGCGTCACGGTCGTTGCGATGGTTCCGCGGGTCCTCGTCCTGGGGAGCGGCCTTGCCGATCGGCCGCGACTCCGCCGACCCCTTCTGCACCAGGAAGGTCGTCAGCAGCACGTACATCCCCATCTGCAGGAACTCCGACTCCCAGTTCTCGAAGACGGTCTCGCCGAACGACGACGAACCGGCGTACTGGGCCAGTGACTGCTGCGGCTGGTCGTGGTCGGACAGTTCCCCGTTCTCGTGCGCGTGCCCGGTCAGCAGCACGCCGATCATGAACAGGGCGAACAGCGCCAGGTTCACCAACAGCAACGCGCGAACCCGCACCCAGCCCGTCATGACTTCCTCCAGAAGGCGAGGCGTGGACGAGTGTGGTCGAAGGTCTTGGGCATCGGGCCGGCCAGCAGCCGACGAGTCTGCGGGTCCAGGTCCAGGGTGTTCCGGTCGAGCAGGTGGCTGATCGCCGTACTCGTCGTCAGCAGTACGACGTTCTCCCCGGGACACCGCGCCGGCCCCTCGCTGAACGGAATGATCGGCCAGTCGCTCTCGGCCCGCCCGTCGAGCCAGATGTCCGGCTCGAACCGGTCGGCGAACTCCAGAGCCTCGTCATCACGATGGAAGACCGAACTGACGATCGCGAACTCGGTCCCGGCCGGCAGAGTCTGGCCGCGCCACTCGGTCTCGGTCCGCGACTCCCGCAGTACGACGAGCGTGGTCGGCCAGAGCCGGACGGATTCCTGGACGGCGCCGCCCGCGACCGCCAGCAGCGGCGAGGACTCGGGATGGCGAGCCTCGGTCGCGATGCGGTCAGCCAGGTCCGGCCGAGTCGCCAGCACGGCAAGGGCTCGCCAGCTTGCGATGCCGGCCGCGTCGAAGGCGAACAGCCAGTGCGGGACTTGGCCGGCGGCATCGTCCTCGCGCGGCAGCATCGCGACCAGGCTTCCGGGCTCCGCAGCGTCGACGTACCGGGTGATGGCGTCGGTGAAGCGCCGCCGTACGGCGTGCTGTCGCGGCGCGAACTCGGCCCAGTTGGCAGCGGCTCGCAGCTTGTCGAGGTCGTCGGACAACGCGGTGTCGTCCTGGGCGGCGTCACCGAGGACGATCCGCCGGACGAGCCGGGACCAGACCTCCCGGAACTCGGTCCAGCCGATGGTTGCGTGCAGTTGATCGAGCTCTTCATGGATGACGGCTTGCATCCGCTCGGCGTGGCGATGGACCGGCTTGTGAGTCTCGAGCACCTGCTCGTTGAGCTCACGCCGCGGCTGTCGCTCCGGCGGATCGGAGATCAGGACCGCGTGCGGCTGGAAGTGCCGCAAGGCGCCGACCTTCTCGGTGGTGGCCGCGGCGAACGGCGTCGGCGTCATCGCCAGCACGCGATGGACGTCCTCAGGTTCGGTGACCAGGGCAACGGTTCGGCCCGCGATGCGGATCGGGACCGGACCGCCGTCGTACCGGCGGCGGAGCCGTCGTACTTCCCGGAGCGCGCGGTCGTCCACCTGCAGCCGCTCGGCGAGATGCATCAGCCGCGGCCGTCGCAGGATCGCACCGCGCGCGACGACAGGCAGCAGTACGTCGCCGATCGCGCGGCTGGCATCGAGCACTGAGGCGGCTGGCATCTGATGCGGCATGCCCGGCCGGTGCCCGGTGGTCGTTCGGTGAAACGACTTGTTTGCTGCGAGCGACGGTCGGTAACCGGCCGGTCATGAAACTAGGATTCAAACTGATTGCCGAGGCCTACGGGCCCCTCGAGATCGTCGAGCAGGCGGTGCGCGCGGAGGCGGCCGGCTTCGACTTCGTCGAGGTCAGCGACCACTTCCATCCGTGGGTGAGTGAGCACGAGCACTCCGGCTTCGCCTTCTCGATGCTGGCCGCGGCTGCGGCCCGGACGTCAACGATCGAACTCGCTACCGGAGTCACCTGTCCGTTCATCAGATACCACCCCGCGGTGGTCGCCCAGATGGCAGCCACGACGGCGATCCTGTCCGGCGGGCGGTTCACGCTGGGCGTGGGCGCTGGTGAACGACTCAACGAGCACGTAGTCGGTGCGGGCTGGCCTGCTGTGACCACACGGCACGAAATGCTCCGCGAGGCGCTGGAGATCATTCGGCTGCTGTGGAGCGGCGGCTACCAGTCGTACGTCGGCACGCACCTGCGGCTCGAGGACGCTCGGGTCTTCGACCTTCCCGACGTACTGCCGCGGATTGCTGTTGCCGCGGGCGGTCCGGCGGCCGCGCGGATCGCCGGCGAACTGGGCGACGCGCTCTTCGTGACCGAGCCCAAGGGTGAGCTGATCGCGGCGTACGAGAAAGCCGGTGGCGAGGGGCCGAAGTACGCCGAGGTCCCGCTGGCCTGGGCTCCGTCGGCCGACGACGCGGCCGAGTCCGCCCGGCGGTTGTTCCGCTTCGGTGTCACCGGGTGGAAAGTCCAGTCCGAACTTCCCAACCCGGTGAACTTCGACGCTGCGACCACCCTGGTGACCGCGGACCACATGAGTGAACAATTTGCCTGCGGCCCCGATCTCGATCGGTACGTCGAGGTCGCGCGGCAGTACACCGATGCGGGCTACGACCACCTCGCGCTGATCAACGCCGGGCCGGACATGGACGGCTTCTTCGAGTTCTTCACCGCCGAACTCGGCCCGGCGTTGCGCGCGCTGTGACGCTAGGGGTCGCTACGGACCGATCAGGTGAAGATGCTGACGCCGCCGGGGCCGACGAGCAGACCAACGACGATCAACACGATTCCCCAGGTCAGTCCACCCCGCACGATCGAGACGATCCCGGAGATCACGAGGATCGCAGCGATGATCCACAATACGAATTCCATCAGAAAACCCCTTTGGTCAAGCTCGGCAGGCCTTCTGCCGGGCGCCCCGTGAACAGAGAACCAGTACCCGCCTTCATGCACTTTTCGGCGCAATCAGCGGGACCGATACGCACTGTCCCGCAGCAGACGCGCGAGGTGAGCGGGGTTCGCGGGATTGGGCCTGGGTACAGGCGCGGCAGGTCTTCGGTTTCTCGCGGTGACGGAGAGAACCGGAGGCCCTGTAACGAACGATTGAACTCCGCCGATGGAGCAGGCGAGAGCCCGCAACGGCGGTCGTGTCCGGAAGGCGTCGGAGCTGACTTGTTCAACGAGACCAACGTGCCAAGCCAGCCCGGCACCACCACCGGCCATGACTTCGTGACGGATCCCGACGACGGCCTGCTCTACTGCACACGCTGCCCGATGGTCGCCTACGACCTCGCGGACGCCGCGACCGAACCAGAGTGCCCACTCCCCCTGGATGTCTGGTCTGTCTGACGTGCACCTGACACCGGTCGTCTCGGAGGCCGTCGATGCCGTCGGCTACGACTACGAAACCCGCACGCTGCGCGTCGTTTTCACGTCCGGCAAGACCTACGACTACTACGACGTACCGGCGCACCTTTATGAGGTCATGCTGCTGCCGCACCCTTGGCGCCGGGTAGGTCAGCAGATTCGCGCCCACGCCTACCGCGAAGTCGCCGCCTGACGACTATTCTGCCGCCATGACTGCCGCCCAGCTCGTCCAGCGAATCGCCTGGGCCGCCCTCGCCCTGTTCTTGTTGGCCTTCATCGTGCTCGAGGTCATCAACCATGGCATCCCCGCACTGATCGCCGCCCTGGTGTTCCTGATCCTGCCGAGGCTCGTCGGCGCCCGGTGCTACAACGTCGCTCACCGTGCCTGGATCCCACTGGCGATCCTGGTCGTGTACAGCTTCGGCGTACTGGGTGACTGGGTGCCGATCTTCACCGCGGGCCTGGGCTGGCTCGCCCATATCGCTATCGAGCGCACCTTTGTCAAGTGATGGTCAGGTCGCGGATGTTCGTGCCGTCGCCGGTGAAGACGAGGTAGACGTCACGGACACCGCGGGTCAGGCGTCCGTCCAGCTGGGCTGTTGCCGTGGTCCAGCTGTAGTGGTCGGCGGTAGCGGGCACAGACAGGGTGCCGGCCAGTGGACCGGTCGGGCTGCCGAGACGAACCTCCGCCTTGGTAGCTCCTGCCGCGGAAACGGTGGCCTCAATCCGCGTGGCGCCTTGTAGCTGGACGCCTTGGAAGGCGATCCAGCCGCCTGCCGTCGTCGTGCCGACCGCGTCACCGCGCACCTTGGCGGCGTCGATGAGCTCGACACCCGAGTAGTCGTCGAAGTCGGTCGCCGCGGTACGGCGGCTCAGGTCCCTGGGCGGGATGACCTCGCCCCGGACGGCAACCGTCGTACGGGCTCTGATGTCGGCCGACGAACTGCCGACCTGCACGTCCTGGAGGGCTGACTCGACCGTCCACTTGTTGCGCGTCACGTCCCAGAAGGCCAGGTCGCTCGCCTTCACGTCGAAGGAGACGGTACGCCGTTGGCCGGGCGCGAACGCGAGTCGCTGGAACCCGCGCAGTGTCTTGATCGGCTGGGCGACTCGTGAGGTGCGCTGGCTGGTGTAGAGCTGGACGACCTCTTCGCTCGCCGTCCGGCTGGTGTTGGTGACGTCGACGCTGACCTTGAGCCGACCGTTTGCCTTGACGACTGGTGAGGCTTTCAGGCCTGAGTAGCGGAACGTGCCGTAGGTCAGGCCGTGGCCGAACGGGTAGAGCGCTTTCGGCCGATGGTACTGATAGGTCCAGCCTGCCTTGATCACGTCGAAGTCGAGCGGATCCGGCAGTTCCGCGTCCGTGCGGTACCACGTCTGCGGAAGTCGGCCTGAGGGCGAATAGTCGCCGTACAGGACGTCGGCCAGCGCCCGGCCGGTCTCCTGACCCGCGTGCGACGTCCACAGGACCGCTTTGGCCCGCGTCCAATCTCCGGTCAACGGGTAGCTACTCTCCAGCACCACAACGGTTCTGGGGTTCGCGGCGGTGACTGCCTTCACGATCGCCTGCTGACCGGCGGCCAGCGCGGTGCCCTGACGGTCGTCGTCCTCGCGCCCGTTGATGAACGGGTTGCTGCCGACCACGACGACCGCGGTGTGTGCCTTCTTCGCCGCTGCCACGGCGGCCGCCGTACCGCTGACCAGGACCTCGCGCGTGAACTGGGCCGCGGTGTCCGGCGTGGCCGCGCCGATGGCGAGCTTCCCGTCGGGCTGGACGACGATGTACTGGTTGGGGCCGTTCCACGGCTCCTTGATCTCGTTGCCGCGGTAGTGCAGGACATAGTTGCCTCCTGCTACCTTCACCAGGCTGAACTGCTGCTGGACGAACCAGCCGTTCGGCTTGTCCTGGTCGTTCACCAAGTTGTTCCCGCTCCGCGAGACGTACTTACCGTTCGCGGCTGCCCGCAGTGCGAGGGTGTCACCACCCCAGTCGAAGACGTCCAGCGCCTGGTCCGGTCCGGCGGTGGTCGCATCTGCGGCCAGGGCACCACCAGCGGCACCGGCCGTCACATATTTGCCAGTAGCAACGGAGCGCAGC
Source organism: Kribbella sp. NPDC005582 (assembly GCF_040605415.1). NCBI lineage: Bacteria > Bacillati > Actinomycetota > Actinomycetes > Propionibacteriales > Kribbellaceae > Kribbella > Kribbella sp. NPDC005582. The sequence continues at coordinate 458,829 of NZ_JBEXCU010000002.1, read as the reverse complement.
GCGATCCGGTCGACGCCTTCGGTCGCGGTGACAGTGCTGCCGGCGCCCAGCCGGTCGGCTATGCCGGCCTTCGGCGTGATCCGGTACGGCATCGTGCCGGAGTACCAGTCTTCGTAGACGGTGTCGGCCAGTTGGCCGATCACGGCGACGTTCTTGGTGGGCTTGAGCGGCAGCGTCTGGCCTTTGTTCTCAAGCAGCACCATCTGCTTGCGCGCGGCTTCGCGAGCCAGCTCGCGGTGAGCCGGAGTATCGATGCTGTCCGGCCCGATCTTCTCGTACGGGTTCCGCCCCGCCGGATCGAACTCGCCCAACCGGAAGCGCACCGAGAGCAGGTGCCGCACCGGCTTGTCGATGTCGGCCTCGGTGAGCAGCCCCTGCGCCAGCGCCTGCTTCACCGCCGCGACAGTCGGACCACCGTTGGCGTCGTTCTCGGTGAAGCTGTCGAGACCGGCCTTGATCGCCGCGGCCGTGGCCTCGGCCGGCGTCGCGTAGTACTGCTGCGAGCCACTGATGTTCCCCGCACCCGACGCATCGCCGACGATCATCAAGTCATCGTCCGACCACGACCGCACGGACTCGTTCAGCTCGGGTGACACGTGGGTCGGCCGCCCGTTGATCAGGTTGTACGACGCCATCACGCCGGTGGCCGCTCGCGCGGTCAGCGCCGGCTGGAACGCCTTGTATTCATACTCATGCAGAACCCTGGGCCGCACACTCGCCGACACCCGGCTCCGGTCGGTCTCGACGTTGTACGCCGCGAAGTGCTTCAGTGTCGGCGCCGTCTTGAGGTACCGCGGGTCATCGCCCTGCAGACCCCGCCCGTACGCCGTCGCGATCTCACTCGTCAGCAACGGATCCTCGGCGTACCCCTCCTCGTTGCGGCCCCACCGGGGATCGCGCAACTGGTTCACCACCGGGGCCCACAGGTTGAGCCCGTTCTTCGCCGGATCGAGCTTGTTGAACCCCCGCGCCTCGTCCCCGACCGCCGCCCCGACCCGCTTGATCAGCCCCGGATCCCACGTACTCCCGAACCCCACAGCCTGCGGAAAAACAGTCGCCTTCCCCAACCAGGCCACCCCGTGCAGCGCCTCGGTCCCCGTCTTGAACGACGCGATCCCCAGCCGCGGAATCGCCGGCTGGTACTGGTGCAGCAGCGAAATCTTCTCGTCCAGCGTCAGCCGCCCGGTCAGATCCCCCACCCTCGTTTCGAGCGGAAGATCCGGATTCCGGAACGGCAGAACCTCCTCGGCCTGCGCAGTCTGCCCCGAAGTAACCAGCAACAGCGCCACCAAGGCGCTCCCCACTCGACGGCGATAGTTCATAGCAGTCCCCTCCACGCAGGTGTCGAAGCGCTTCGACTATCGACGGAGGGACCGCGACCGTCAAGAGCGGAGCGCACTTGATCACTGTCCGTACCGGCGCCCTCAACTGGCCTGGTCCAGTATTAGTGTCGGTGCGGTAGCGGCCGACCGGTTCCGCTACGCGGGCGTGAGGAGCGGAATGACGGACGAGCTGAAGATCGGGTTGTTCGGCTTGCATCGGGGCAGCAGCGCCGATCCGGCGACGATGGCCCGGCGCGCCAAGCTGGCCGAGGAGGCCAGGTTCGAATCCCTGTGGGTCGGTGACCACATCGCGTTGCCGGACAACGACGACATGTCCCGGGACCAGCCACGGATCGAGGCGCTGATCGCGCTCGCCCACCTGGCCGCGCTGACCCAACGGATCAGGTTGGGCGTCGGAGTGATCGTGCTGCCCCAGCGGCAGCCGGTGCTGCTGGCGAAGCAGTTGGGCCTCGATCGACCACCTCTCGAACGGCCGGCTGACCGTCGGAATCGGTGTCGGTTACGTCGAGCCCGAACTGGCTGCTCTCGGCGTACCGCTGTCGGAGCGAGGAGCCCGCACCGACGAGTACCTTGCCGCAATGCGCGTCCTGTGGGACGAGCCCGCGCCCCGCTTCGTCGGACAATTCGTGGCCTTCAGCGACGTCTTCGAACGACCACTCCCGACCCAACGACCCCATCCGCCCATCGTGGTCGGCGGCCAATCACCGGCGGCGTACCGGCGTGCCGTCGAGCACGGAAACGGCTGGTACGGCTGGGATCTCGACGTCGACCAGACAGCGACCGCGCTAGCCGACCTTCGCGAATCATCGAAGCGCTGGGAGCGCCCCTCCGCTCTTGGCGACCTGGAGATCACCATCACCCCGAACCGCGTTCCCGACCCGGACACAGCCCGCCGGTACGCCGACCTGGGCGTGCACCGACTGATGCTCCAACCCCCGGCAATGGACGGCACCGCCATGGACGAGCTGATCGCCCACACCGCCAGCAATCTCATCGGAAGGTAGTGCGATGACCAAGATCAGCTACCGTACGGCGGCCTCCTTCAACGGCTACATCGCCGACGAGCAAGGCTCAGTGAGCTGGCTGTACGGCGTCGATCGCGGCGACGGTCCGCCGCCGAACGTCCTCGATGGCGTCGGCGTGGTCGTGACCGGATCGACGACGTACGAGTGGTTGCTCGAGTCGGCCAACATGCTGGCCGAGCCGGCCACCTGGCAGACGTACTACGCGTCGCGGCCGGTCTTCGTCTTCACAGCCCGGCAGCTACCTGCTCCCGCCGGCGCGGACGTGCGCTTCGTCCAGGGGCGCGTCGAAGACCACCTGGAGACAATCCTGGCTGCGGCGGGCGCCGAGGACGTGGCGATCTCCAGCGGCGGCGAGCTCGCCGGCCAGTTCCTCGACGCCGGCGCCCTCGACGAAATCACTATCGGCGTCGCACCGGTGGCTCTTGCCAACGGCACCCAACTCCTGCCTCGCCGCCTCGAAGCAGACCGTCTGCGCCTGACAGCCGTCGAGCAGCGCGGACAACTGGTCAACCTGACCTACACGGTGTCCAACCATGACAGCTGAACAATCGGCACTGGTCCTCGTGGCCCATCCACGACCGGGCAGCTTCAACCACGCCCTGACGGACCGCATCGTGGCCACCTTGAACCGACGGGGCCTGCGCGTCAACCTCCACGACCTGTACGCCGAAAACTTCGATCCCGTACTGCGCGCCGAAGAGGCCTACACCAGCGGCCAGACCGCCGAACAAGTGCTTGCCGCCAGCAACGACCCCCTCCTGGCCGCACACCGGCAAGATCTAACCGCCGCAGCAGCCCTCGTAGTCGTCCACCCCAACTGGTGGGGCAAACCCCCAGCGATCCTGGCCGGCTGGATGGACCGAGTCCTCGTCCCCGGCGTCGCCTACCGCCTCGACGACGCCGGCGGCGCCCCCACATCTCTGCTGTCACTCCGCGAAGTCCTCGTCATCAACACCTCCGACACCACCCAGGACCGCGAGAACGACCTCTTCGGCGACCCGCTGGACTCCATCTGGCGCCGCTGCCTCCCGCCGTACCTCGGCAGCCCTGGAGTCGAACGAATCGTCCTGCGCGTGGTCGCCGACGCCGACGCGGCTCAACGCGCCACCTGGCTCGACCAAGCCGAAGACCTCGCCAACCGCCTCCTCGGTGGTTCGGGTCAGCGGGTGTAGATGCGGGCCACGTCGATGCCCAGGACGGTCGGGGCGCCGGCCGGCTCCGGGCCGAGGGCGGCGGCGAGCGCCGGGCCGAGGCGTTCGGCCATGAAGCGGTCGGCGTGGGCCTTCGATTCCCACAAGGTGACGACGCGCAGGCCGTCGTCGGAGGTGCCGACGTACCGGGCGTGCAGGCCGTCGGGTTCGGCGCCGACGTTCTCCATCACCTTGTCGAACTGGTCGATGGAGGCGAACGGCGGGGTGGCGATTGCGATCCACTGCATGACTGGCTCCTCTGCTCGGGCGACCGGTTCCGGCCGCACGAGTAACGCTACGAACCGGCCGCCGACCGCGAATCCGCCGAATCACTCATCGGGGTACTCACTTCGCCGCGGGTCGCCCAGCTGGCGATCTGGCTGCGGGTGGCGAAGCCGAGTTTGGTGAGGATGTGCTGGACGTGGTTCTGCGCGGTCCGTTCGGAGATGACGAGTTCGGCCGCGATCTGCCGGTTGGTGAGACCGGTGGCGACCAGCCGGGCGACTTCGGTCTCGCGCGCGCTCAGCGCCGTACGGGGCTGGTCTTGGAAGCTGGTCATGCCGAGGGAATCGGCCAGCCGCGCGGCGTCCTGCGCAGCGGCGTCGGCACGGGCGCGATCACCCGGCTGGTTGCGGTCCCGGAGCGCCCTGGCGAGGTAGTACTGCGCCTCCGCCAGGAACCCCGGTGCGCCAACGCACCCGGCCTGGTGGACCGCGGCAGCCAGATCGTCGATCGCGTCATCCAATCGCCCCAGTACGGCGGCGCCCCGGCCCAGGGTCAGCTCGACGGGCCCCAGGTAGGCGACTCCGTTGCCGACGGCATGCTCGCCACGGAACGGCTCCAGGCGGTCGAGGAGTTCCTCGAGATCGTCGTACCGGCCGATGCCCACACAGGCGAGCGCGGCGTACACGTAGCCGGGCAGGACGAAGAAGGCAGGGAGCGACCAGCTAGCGAGCGGACCAGCTTGCCGGTACGACGCTGCCGCCTCGTGGTTGCGGCCGGTGCACGAGTACAGGTAGGCGCGGGAGAGGTGGGCCATGGTCGCAAAACGTGGCGGCGGGTCGAACGATTGGCCGACCACCTCGGCCAGGACGCCGACATGGCCCGCCATGGCAATGAGAAGGGCGAAGTAGGCACCAGTCGCAGGGGCGGGCTCCACCACGCGCATCCGCTCGAATCCACGCCGGCCGATCGCGGCAGCCTCGGCGTACCGGCCGCGGGCCTGAGCGATGCAGGCGGCGACGCGGTCGTGGTGCCAGGCGCTGACCGGACCGCCGACGCGATCGACGGCAACCTTGAGAGCAGGGAGTTCCTCGGCCGCGGCGGCGAGCTTGCCGCTCTCGATCAGGGCATCGAGCCGCCAGAGCTCACCCCACATCGCGGCTCGCGGATTGCCGGTGCGCTGGGCGAGTTCGAGCATTTCTGTTGCCAGGAGCAATCTTTCGGCACGGCCACGCGGTCCGGGACAAGCCTCTTGCCTGGCGTGCAACGCATCAGCCAGCGCCCGGTCGTCGTTCGCGCCGCGGGCCAGCTTGAGCGCCTGCCGGCTCAGGCTGTCGAGCCGGTCCTGCTCGCCGTCATAGAAGGCCAAATGGCTGCGCTGAGCCAGCAACCTTGCTCTGGTCGCGTCGCCGACCTCCGCACCAAGAGCTTCCTCGCACAGGCGCTTGAGGGTGGCGTTGATGGCGGGGTCGGGGACCGCTTCGAGGACCAGCGCGGCTTCGGCCTTCTGCTCCGCATCCTGTGCGGCTGCCGCTGCGTCGACCGCCGCCTTCACCGCGGTCGGCAAGTCTCCCGCGAGGTAGGCAGCACGGCCCAGGGCTACTTGCCGGGAGCAACGTTCATCAGCCTGTGTCGGGGCGATCTCCAGCGCAGCCTGGTAAAGGCGGACACCTTCTTCGTAGGCGAGCCGCCGGACCGCGTCGTCCGCGGCGAGCACCAGCCACTGTTGCGCCGTCGCCCCTTCACCGTACGGTGCCAGTTCGGCACGGTGGCGGGCGATGTCGGCGAGGTGCTCGGTCAGGTTGCCGGCGTACTGCTGCTCCAGAACTTCGGCGACGCTTCGATGCAGTGCGGCTCGATCGGCGGTGCTCAGAGACGCCTCGACGGCGTCGCGGGTCAGCGCATGGACGAAGCGGAGGTTCTGATCGAGGAAGCCGAACGTGATGGCCTCGTCAACCAGAGGCAGGCACTGCGCCACCGAGTCGCCCAGCACCGCGGCAACGGTGTCGAGCTGGAACTCGCGGCCGACGATCGCGGCCGCCTGCACCATCCGGCGACAGCCGCCGGTGACGCGATCGAGTCTGCTGCTGACCATGTCCAGCACGGTGCGAGGTGGCCGGTCCGGTCGCCACGAGCCGTCGGCGATAGCGCGCGCCACCTCGGTGACGAACAGCGGATTGCCGCCGGTAATCGCGAAGACATGATCAACCTGCTGTGGCGTTGCCGTCGGCAACTGCTCGCGAACGGCCGCAAGGTCCAGGCCATGGAGATCCAGCCGCGCCGCGGGAAGCTGCGCCAGTTGCGGCGGCCGCTCGTCATGACGGCAGGTCGCGACGATGAGCACCGGAAGGTTGCCGACCTGATCGGCCAGGTAGCGCAGCACAAGCAGGGACGGCTCGTCGGCGCGGTGAATGTCGTCCAGCAGCACCACCAGCCCCTGCGAACCGGCGGCCTCCTCGATCGCCTCGGTAACCGCCTCGAACAACCCGAAGCGGTCCCCCGCCTCACCCGTCAGAACGCTGGTGTCGGCCTTCAATGCCTTCAGCACCTGCCGCCACGGCCAGTAGACAGGCGCCCCCTCGCCCTCAACACAACGGCCCCACACCACCGTCGCGCCCGCCGCCAGCGCACCCCCAGCAAACTCCTGCGCCAGCCGCGTCTTCCCGATCCCGGCCTCCCCACCGCAGACCACCACCCGCCCACGCCCGGCCCGCGCCTCCTCCAGCCAGTCCCGCAAGGCCTCGAGTTCCCGCCCCCGCCCAACAATCCCCATCCGCCCAGCATCGCCGTTCCCCCGCCGTACGGGAACCCCACCGAACCGACACAAGTCAGGGCGCCAATGTGCCCTGACCTGCAGGACGTCCTTGGATGGGCTGCCCGGTGCGAGAATGTCGCCGTGTCACGAGATCGCGAGCCTAACGAACGGAAGCATCTCGTTGAGGTCGCCGAGTACTCCGGCGAACCCGCGGTCATGATTGCCGCAACCCAGCTCGGTTCTGACTACTCAGAGCGGCGCAAGCGCCAGATCGTCGACGAATGGATCGCGTTCTTCAGATCGGGTCCGACTCCGATCCGATCGCTCCGCTTAACGAGTCGGACACCCAAGCGGCTCTTCGACGCCCTGTCCGATCAGCATCAGTTGACTTCTCTTCAAGTCAAGTGGGGTGACTACGACGACCTCTCCGCTCTGAGCAGCATGTCCCAGCTGAACACCCTGATCCTCGGAGGAGCCAGCAAGGTCCGGAGCCTGGCACATCTTGCAGGTCTCCAACGCGTGGAAACGCTTGAGGTCGAAGGCCTTCAGGGTCTCATCGATGGCAGTCCTGTTGGAGAGATGCGAGCAGTCAAAGACTTGGAAATCGGTGGCGACTGGATGGCTCCACGGAACGTCCGCCTTCGGTCGGTCGCGTTCCTTGCCCAGATGCCCCAACTCGAGCAGCTTCTGCTCCATACCTTGACGGTCGACGACCTGGACTACACACCGCTGCTGTCACTTTCGAATCTGAGGAAGGTCCGCGTCATGGCAACCCGAGGGATGACACCTGCACACGACGAACTGATGCGCCGCCTCCCTTGGAACGGCTGACCAACACTCGACGCGCCGAGCGAGCGTAGGACTGAGGCAGACACTAGCCGTGACGTGAATCTGCCACTGTCATGCGCCCGGCCAACCTGGCGGCCGCACCCAGCGCAACCGTGACCAGGCTAGCGAGCAGTACGACAGCAGTGGCTCCGTTCGGTACGACGCCCGCTGAAACGCCGGTCGCCTGCTCGGATCCGGCGCCAGCCGGGCCACCCACCACCTGTTGCCGCGGCTGGGCGGTGGGTGTGACTACGTTGCGTGCCGCGCCGGAGGCGCCAAAGGAACTGTCGGCGCCGGAGGCGGTGTCCTTTAGACCAGGCCCTTGAGGAGCTGGCGGGCCATGACGATGCGCTGGACCTGGTTGGTGCCTTCGTAGATCTGCGTGATCTTGGCGTCGCGCATCATGCGCTCGACTGGGTAGTCGTGGGTGTAGCCGTAGCCGCCGAGGAGTTGTACGGCGTCGGTGGTGACGGCCATGGCTACGTCGGAGGCGAAGCACTTGGCGGCGGCGCCGAAGTAGGTGAGGTTGGCGTCACCGCGCTCGGACTTGGCGGCGGCGGCGTACGTGAGCTGGCGGGCGGCTTCGATCTTCATGCCCATGTCGGCGAGCATGAATTGCAGGCCCTGGAACTCGGCGATCGCCTTGCCGAACTGCTTGCGCTCCTGGACGTAGCCGAGCGCGTAGTCGAGCGCGCCCTGGGCGATGCCGAGGGCCTGCGCTGCGATCGTCACGCGGGTGTGGTCCAGCGTGGCCATCGCCGTACCGAAGCCGGTGCCGGGGTCGCCGATCAGGCGCGAGACGGGGATCCGGACGTTGTCGAGGTAGACCTCGCGCGTCGGTGAGCCCTTGATGCCGAGCTTCTTCTCGGGGGCGCCGAACGACACACCCTCGTCGGACTTCTCGACGACGAAGGCTGAGATCCCGCGCGACCGCGCGTCCGGGTCGGTGACCGCGAAGACGGTGTAGTACTCGCTCTCGCCGGCGTTGGTGATCCAGCGCTTCACGCCGTTCAGTACGTAGTGGTCGCCGTCGAGCACCGCGCGGGTCTTCATCGACGCGGCGTCCGAACCGGCCTCGGGCTCGGACAGGCAGTACGAGAACATCGCGTCACCGGCGGCCACCGGCGGCAGGTAGGCCTGCTTGACCTCCTCCGAGCCGGACAGCAGCAGCGGCAGCGAGCCGAGCTTGTTGACGGCCGGGATCAGTGAGCTCGAGGCGCAGGCCCGGGCGACCTCCTCGATCACGATCACGGTCGCGAGTGCATCCGCCCCGGCGCCGCCGTACTGCTCGGGGATGTGCGGGGCGTGGAAGTCCGAGGCCTTGAGCGCGTCGTACGACGCCTTCGGGAACTCGGCCAGCTCGTCCACGTCACCGGCGTTCGGCGCGACCTTGGCGTCGCAGACGTCGCGGACCGCCTCCCGGATCGCCTCGTGCTCCTCGGACAGCGCGTACAGGTCGAATGAGTTACTCACGAGTTCACAGTACGACGGACAGCGCCGTACCGGGAGTTGCCGGACGCCGAAAGTGATCAACCCCGCACGGTCCGAGAGCCGCCGGACATGAGCCGGTCACCGGTTGCTAACCGGGATGGGTAGAGTCCCGGACATGAGTGAAGCGACCTCCCGCCCGCTGCGGATCGCCGTGATCGGCACCAACTACCTCGGCGCGAACACCGCGGCCGGGATGGCCGAGTTCGGTTTCGACGTGATCGGGGTCGAGATCGACGAGCACCGGCTGAAGCTGCTCAACGACGGCAAGGCGCCGCTGTACGAGCCCGGCCTCGACCCGCTGCTGAAGAAGCACGTCGACTCCGGCCGGCTGCGGTTCACCAAGGACTACACCGAGATCGCCGACTGGGCCGACGTGCACTTCATCTGCGTCGGCACCCCGCAGATCGACGGCAGCGACGCCGCTGACCTCACCCAGGTCAACTCGGTCATCTCGATGCTCGCGCCGCTGCTCACCCGGCCGACGCTGGTGGTCGGCCGCTCCACGGTTCCGGTCGGTACGTCGAAGATGGTCGAGCGGCGGTTCCACACCGAGTCCCCGGCCGGTACGGCGGTGGAGATCGCGTGGCAGCCCGAGTTCCTCCGCGAGGCGCACGGCGTCGACGACACGCTGCACCCGGACCGCCTGGTCTTCGGGGTGCAGTCCGAGGCCGCCGAGGCGCGGCTTCGCGAGGTCTTCGCGACCCCGATCAGCGAAGGTACGCCGGTCGTCGTCTGCAACCTGCCGACCGCCGAACTGGTCAAGGGCGGCGCGAACGCCTTCCTGGCCACCAAGATCTCGTTCATCAACGCCCTCGCTGAGATGGCCGACGCGACCGGCGCCGACGTCACGCAACTGGCCGACGCGCTCGGCTACGACAAGCGGATCGGCCGCGGCATGCTCTACGCCGGCCCCGGGTACGGCGGCGGCTGCCTCCCGAAGGACCTGCGCGCCTTCATGCACCGCGCCGGCGAGCTCGGCGTCGAAGAGGTCATCACCCTGCTCCGCGAGGTCGACGACATCAACCAGCGCCGCCGCGCCGGCCTGGTCGACATCACCCACGAGATGCTCGGCGGCGTCTGGATGGGCAAGAACGTCACCGTCCTCGGCGCCGCCTTCAAAGCCGGCACTGACGACGTCCGCGACTCCCCCGCCCTCGACGTAGCCGGCCGCATCTCCCTCCACGGCGCCACGGTGACCGTCTACGACCCCGAAGCCATGGACAACGCCCGCCGAGTCCGCCCGACACTCCGGTACGCCGAGTCCGCCGCCGAAGCCTGCGTCGGCGCGCACGCCGTACTGCACCTGACGGAGTGGCCCGAGTTCCGCGAGCTCGACCCCGCCGCGCTGCGTGGTGCTGTGGAGTCGCCGGTCATCATCGACGCCCGCCTCCTGCTCGACGCCGCCGCCTGGCGAGCCGCCGGCTGGACCTACCGAGCCCCCGGCAAGCCGTAGGTTCTCGCCCCATTTGCTAGGCCCACCCACAAGGTTGTGGGTGGGCTAGCCGCACGCAGTTGGCCCACCCACAACCCAATGGGTCAGCCCACCAAATAGTCAGCACGGGCCGGCTGCTACCCGCCCACCTCAGCCGCACCTGCGCCCACCACAGCTGATGGTCAGCCAGCCACCGCACCTCAGCCAGACCTACCCCACCCCGCGCCCAAAGACACGCGTACCCACTTTTGGGCACGAAGCCGGACCTTGGGCACCCACCAACCATCCACACCCCGGCGGAATGGTTGGTGGGTGCACAAAGCTGCGCGTACGACGAGTGCAGCACGGCAGCGTACGGCGGGGGTCAGGAGACGGTGGCGGTGCGGATTACTCGGCGGGTCAACGCCGTGGCGCCGATGAGGGCTACGGCGACGCCGATGCCGAAGCAGACGCCGGTGATGCCTACGGACTGGTCGGAGATCCAGCCGAGCAATGGGTTCATGACGACGAGCGCGAGGCTCTGGCAGAGGACTATGACGGACTGCAGCCGGGACTGGTAGCCGCGGTCTACCGAGTTCATCAGGAGCGGCAGGACGTGGCCGGTGAAGGCGCCTACGCCGATGCCGCTGACTATGGCGGCGGCGATGGTCAGGGGGATCGAGTCGACCTGCGAGAGGCCGATGTAGCCGAGGGAGGCGCCGAAGAGGCCGAGCATGGCTACGACGCCGGGGCGCTGGAAGGCGCCGCGGATGAGGATGCGGACCGAGATGACGCCGACGCCGAGGCTGCGGGTGGCGATGACGAGACCGGCGGTTTTGGCGTCCCACTCGTGGTGGCGGGCGAGCAGTGGGAGGACGAGGGAGTCCATCGGCATCAAGAGGCCGGCGGCGAGCGTCATGGTGATCAGCAGGGCTCGGGTGAGCGGCTTGCCGAAGGCGATCCGGAGTCCTTCGGCGATCGACTTGAAGATGCCGGCCTGGTTCGGTGGCGCCGGGGCGGTGGTGGTTCGCAGCACCAGCAGTACGACGATCATGATCGCGAAGGTGATCGCGTCGAAGGCGGCGGCCGCGGTCAGGCCGGACCACGTGACCAGGATGCCGCCGACCGCCGTACCGGTGACTGCGAAGACGACACCGGTGACCTGGAAGCTGGCGAGTGCACGCGGGACCTGCTGCGGCGGGACGAGCAGGCGCGGCATGGCGCGCGACGACGGCAGGAAGAACGCGTCGATCACACCGACCACCAGGGCAATGCAGATGAGCAGTCCGATCGGTTCGCCGATCGCAAGCGTCGCCGGGACCAGTGCCGCCGTCAGCACGAACATCGCCGTACAGCTGATCAGGAGCACACGTGGCGCGCCGAAGCGGTCGCCGACGGCGCCGCCGACCAGCAGCAGCGCAGCACGCGGCGCGGCAGCGAGCAGCAGGATCAGACCGGCCACACTGCCGCCGTGCTTACTGGCCGACCAGCCGATCGCGAAAGTGATCGTCAGGTCGCCGAGGAGTGAGACGGCAGCACCGAACAGCCAGATCCAGTACCGGACCGGGATGCGCTGTGTGTCCGAATCAGTGGGCGGAGTCACGATCGACGACCTTAGACGACAACGGGTGGGATCTTGACGACTACCCCGCGCAGCCGGTGAAAAACCGGCTGCCGGTCATGATTTACGCAGGCCTGCCGCGCCGTCACGCACGGTAGCGCCCTTCCCGCGAGCCATCTCGGCCAGCGACTCCTGGAACGCGATCACCTTGTCCCGCAGCTTCTCGTCCGCGGCCGCGAGGATCCGCACCGCGAGCAGCCCGGCGTTCTTGGCGTTGCCGATCGAGACCGTCGCCACCGGAATCCCGGCCGGCATCTGCACGATCGACAGCAGCGAATCCATCCCGTCGAGGTACTTCAAAGGTACCGGTACGCCGATCACCGGCAGCGGCGTCACCGACGCCAGCATGCCCGGCAGGTGCGCGGCCCCGCCGGCGCCCGCGATCAGCACCTTGAGCCCCCGCTCGTGTGCTGACCGTCCGTAGTCGATCATCTCGGTCGGCATCCGGTGCGCGGAGATCACATCTGCCTCAAAGGGCACGTCGAACTCGACACACACCTCGGCCGCCGCCTGCATCGTCGGCCAGTCCGAGTCCGACCCCATCACAATCCCGATCACAGCAAGTTCCTATTCGTCGATCGTGCCGGTCAGATACGCCGCCGCGTGCCGCGCGCGCTCCCGAGTCTCCTCCAGCGAGTCCCCGTACGCCGTCACATGGCCGACCTTGCGCCCCGGCTTCACGGACTTCCCGTAGAAGTGCACCTTCAGCCCCGGATCGCGCGCCATGCAGTGCAGCAACCCGCGGTGCATGTCCTCGACATCGCCGCCGAGCACGTTCACCATCACCGTGTACGGCGCACGCGCAGCGGGCGATCCCAGCGGCAGATCCAGAACCGCGCGGAGGTGGTTCTCGAACTGCGAGGTGACCGCGCCGTCGATCGACCAGTGGCCGGTGTTGTGCGGTCGCATCGCGAGCTCGTTGACCAGCAGCCGCCCGTCCCGAGCCTCGAACATCTCGACCGCGAGGATGCCGACCACGCCGAGCTCACCGGCGATCCGCAGCGCGGTCTGCTGAGCCTGGGCCGCGCGATCGGCCGAGAGCCCGGGCGCAGGCGCAGTGACCTCGACGCAGATCCCATCGCGCTGGACGGACTCGACGATCGGATATGCGACCGCCTGCCCGTGCGGTGAGCGCGCCACGATCGCGGACAGTTCGCGGACGAAGTCGACCTTCTCCTCGGCCAGAATCGGTACGCCGCTGCCGAAGGCGGTCGCGATCGCCTCGTCATCGGGCCCGTCGACGAACCAGACGCCCTTGCCGTCGTACCCGCCGCGGGTGGTCTTCAGGATGATCGGGAACCCGCCGACCCGCTTGGCGAAGTCCGCGACCTCGGCCGCCGACTCCACCACCTGGTGAGCCGGCGACGGCGCGTCGAAGCTGTCCAGCCGGCTCCGCATGACCGCCTTGTCCTGCGCGTGCACAAGCGCGTCCGGCCCGGGGAAAACTTTTACGTTCTCAGCCTCGAGGGTCCGCAGCAGCTCGGTCGGCACGTGCTCGTGGTCGAACGTGACCACGTCGCACTCCGCGGCGAACCGCCGTACCGTCTCGAGGTCCTTGTAGTCGCCGACCGGCGCGTCCGCCACCGCCTGCGCAGCGGAAACCGTGGGTCCCTCTGCCAGCACGCGGAGCTGGACGCCGAGCGCGATCGCGGTCTCCTGCGTCATCCGGGCCAGCTGCCCGCCGCCGACCATGCCGACCACGGGGGTGCCGACCGGCAGCTCATCTCGCGAAAACTTCACGAACCGGAGCCTAATGTCCACGGATCGCCCTCCGTACGGCGGCCACCGGGGCACGCTGGCGATTTCGGTCGGGGACATGTCGCCGGGTACCGTGGTAGAGCCCCCCGCGTTGCGGCTCGATCACAGAAAGTGCCTCAGACCGTTGAAGCTCGTCACCAAGTTGTACCGCCAGGTCGAGCACCTGGTGCACGAAGTGGCCAAGTTCGGTCTGGTCGGTCTGCTCGGTCTGATCGTCGACCTGCCGATCTACAACTGGCTGGTCTTCGACAACCCGCTGGTGCTCGCCGACTCCGGCGAGGGCATGCTGCACCACAAGCCGCTGACCGCAAAGCTGATCTCGACCACGGTCGCCACCGTCGCGACGTACTTCGGGAACCGGCACTGGACCTGGCGGCACCGCGAGCGCAGCGGCCTGCAGCGTGAGTACGTGCTGTTCTTCGTGCTCAACGGCATCGGCCTGCTGATCGCCGCCGGCTGCCTGGCCTTCTCCCGCTACGTGCTCGACCTGCACACCTGGCTGTCCGACAACATCGCGGCCAACTTCGTCGGCCTCGGCCTCGGCACCCTCTTCCGGTTCTGGTCCTACCGCAAGTTCGTCTTCAAGGAAGAGATCCTGCTCGACGAGATCGAGCACCCGCACACCCCGGTCACCACCGTTGACCTCGACCCCGACACCGGCGACGTGCCGGTTGTCCGGTAGTAGTCAACTACCACTACTGGCCACACCTTTCGCTTGTCCGGGGCCGGGCGACCGCGAATGCTCTGGAGCATCCGAAGTTCGCCCCAGCGGAAGGAACCCGCAGATGCGTAAGCACGCTGTGCGAGCCCTGACCATCGTCGCCGCAGGCGCAGCCCTCACGGGCATCGCGCTCCCGGCCTTTGCCTGGACCCACGTCGGCACCTACCCCACGCAGTACAAGTGCATCGATGCCGGCCAGACCTACCAGCGTGAAGGCTGGGACTACAGCTGCCGGACCCGCCCGGCGGGTGACTGGCTGCTCTTCATCCAGTGAGACAAGGCGCCGCTCCCCACAGTCGGGGGGCGGCGCCTTCTCAACGGTCGGAGCTGAAGATCGTGCCGCCGTCGTCGGGGTCGATCGGCTTCGGCTGGCGACGCTGATGCTCGGGCGGCTGCTCGTCGTCCAGGATGCCGTCGCCGGGACGCCCTTCGGGGCCGCCGAAGAGCAGGTCGGACATCTGCAGGTGCACGTGCTCGACATGCGGTACGTCGGGCAGTACGACCTGACCGCGCTCGCCGGCGGACTCGATGTGGAGCGTGCCGCAGCCGAGGATGCGGTCCATCAGACCGTGCTCGTAGGAGACGTCGTTGATCCGCATCAGCGGGATGTCCCGGCCGGTCCGGGTGAGGATGCCGTGCCGGGTGATCAGGCGCCGGTTCGTCAGCGTGTAGGTGGAGAAGAACCAGTTCAGGAACGGCTTGGCCGCGAACGCCACCAGCAGCACCACACCGACCGCCAGGATCGCGATCCGGGCCGGGGTCTGCAGGTTCCCGGTCGGCACGATCGCGGCGAGGAAGCCACCGCCGCCGGCCACGAGCAGAAGCAGGAACACCGGGAAGATCAGTGCCTTCCAGTGCGTCCGGGTGCTGACGACGACGTACTCGTCCTCGCCCAACAGTTTCGCCGAGATCGCCATGGGCCCAGTCTCACAGTTCGCGGGGCCGGTTGTCCTCTCCGACCGACACGATCGCGCAGAGAAGGTAATACAACTCTTCACAAAATGCATACAACTCCAGCAGGATGCGCTCATGAGCATCTTGTCGGTCCTCGACCGGGAGCACACGGTCGCGCCCGCGGGATACAGCCGCTGGCTGATCCCCCCGGCCGCCCTCGCCGTCCATCTGTGTATCGGCCAGGCGTACGCCACCAGCGTCTACAAGACCTCGCTGGTCAAGCACTTCGACGCCAGTCTGACCTCGGTCGGCGTGGTCTTCAGCATCGCGATCGTGATGCTGGGCCTGTCCGCCGCGATCGGCGGGACCTGGGTCGAGCGCAGCGGTCCACGCAAGGCGATGTTCGTGTCGGCCTGTTTCTGGGCCACGGGCTTCCTGGTCGGTGCCCTGGGCATCGGTACCGGCCAGCTCTGGCTGCTCTACCTCGGGTACGGCGTGATCGGCGGTATCGGACTGGGCATCGGCTACATCTCCCCTGTCTCGACGCTGATCAAGTGGTTCCCGGACCGGCCGGGTCTGGCCACCGGGCTGGCCATCATGGGCTTCGGCGGCGGTGCGCTGGTCGCCAGCCCGCTGTCGCGCCAACTGCTCGGCCTGTACGACTCCGGCTACGACCCGAACAACAGCAAGTCGGTGGCTGACGGGCACGCGCTGGTCGCACTGTTCCTCACGCTCGGCCTCGGCTACTTCGTGATCATGATGTTCGGCGTCTTCAACATCCGCGTTCCCGCCGAGGGCTGGAAGCCGGCCGGCTTCGACCCGTCGACGGTCGAGCGCAAGGCGCTTGTCACGACCTCGAACGTCTCCGCGGCGAACGCGATCCGCACTCCGCAGTTCTGGCTGCTCTGGCTGGTTTTGGCCTGTAACGTCACCGCCGGCATCGGCATCCTCGAGCAGGCCAGCCCGATGATCCAGGACTTCTTCCGCGGCGCCGGCGGCACCTCTACCGTCGCAGTGGCCGCAGCCTCCGGCTTCGTCGGCCTGCTCTCGATCTTCAACATGGCCGGTCGCTTCGGCTGGTCCAGTACGTCGGACGTGATCGGCCGCAAACCGATCTACGCGCTGTACCTCGGCGTCGGCATCATCGCTTACTTGCTACTGGCAACCATCGGCCACACCAGTACGGCGGTCTTCGTGCTGCTCGCCGCCGTCATCATCTCGTTCTACGGCGGCGGGTTCGCGACCGTCCCGGCGTACCTGCGGGATCTCTTCGGCACGTACCAGGTCGGCGCGATCCACGGCCGGCTGCTGACCGCGTGGTCGGTTGCCGGCGTGGTCGGTCCGCTGATCATCAACGGCTTCCTCGACCGCGAGGGCAAGCCGGGAACGCTGACCGCGACGGCCTATCGCCCGGCGCTGTTCACGATGGTGGGGATTCTCGCGCTCGGCTTCGTCGCGAACCTGCTGATCCGGCCCGTCGCCGCGAAATTCCACGAGCCGTCCGAACCCACTGTGGAGGCCTCCCGATGAACCAGACCCCGCGCCTGGTGATCTCCTGGCTGCTCGTCGCCGTCCTGCTCGGCTACGGCATCATCCAGACCCTGATCACGGCGGCGAAACTCTTCACCAGCTAGAGGTACGTTCCGCCGAGGTATTCGACCGTCGTCGAATGACGTCAAGACGGCGTCGCCGAGAAGTCAAGATGGGCGCGGACACTGCACTGACCACGTGCTACCCCGCCCCATCTCCTCGGAGGGACTCATGACCTCTGTCACCCGCCGTACCTTCGTCGGCGGCGCCATGGCTGCCGCGATGGCCGCCGGTCCGGTCGGCCGCGCGGTCGCGGCGCCGGGTGCTGTCGCGGCAGCGGCAGCGCCGCCGCCCAACCTCGCAGCGGTCCGTGCGGCGATCCAGCGCCGTACCGGACTGGACCCGAGCAGGTTCGTCCTGAGCACCCTCGCTCCGGCAGCCGGTGAGGTCGATGCGTTCCAGATCAGCCGCAGCGGCGACCAGGTCGGCATCGCAGGGAGCAGCACGGTCGCGATGATGTCCGGGTTCAACTGGTGGCTCAAGTACGTCGCACGCGACCACATCTCGGCGAACGGCGACCAGCTGCAGCATGTCTCGACCCTGCCTGCCCCGGCCGCGCCGATCCGGATGAGCACCGAGCTGGCCGAGCGGTACGCCTACAACTTCACCTTCTTCGGCTACACCAGCCCGTACTGGCAGTGGCCCGAATGGGAACGGGAACTGGACTTCCTCGCGCTGAACGGCACCAATCGCGCGCTGGCGCTGATCGGTCAGGAGATCGTCTGGTACGACACGTTCCGCGACTTCGGCCTGAGCGAGCTCGAGGTCCGGCAGTGGATCTCGATGCCGGCGCACCAGCCCTGGCAGTGGTACGGCGAGACCACCGGCTACGACCTGGACGCGTCGGGGTACAGCGGACCGGTCTCGATCGAGTTCCTGCACGAACGCCGGGATCTCGGGCAGCGGATCGTGGCACGGATGCGGGAGCTGGGCATCACTCCGGTGTTCCCGGCGTTCGTCGGCCACGTGCCGGACGAGGTGTTCGCGGCACGCCATCCGGACACCCACATCCCGGCGCAGAAGGACTATGCGGGGCATCCGCGGCCCTACTGGCTGGACACCACCGAGGCGCTCTACCCGGAGGTGGCGCGCCGGTTCTACCAGGCCCAGGCGACGCATTTCGGCACCACCACGCACTACTCGAACGACCTCTTCCACGAGGTCGGCGACGACCTGCCGGACTACCTGGACGGCGCCGACCTGGGCGCCGCGGCCGTGGCGGTCCAGGACGCTCTGGAGGCGGCCTCGCCCGGTGCGATCTGGCTGATCCAGGGCTGGCAGTCCAATCCCCGGCTGGACATCCTGAACGCGGTCGACGAGAACCGCGTCATCGTCCTGGACCTGGACTCCGACGACGACCGCAAGTGGGAGGACACCGAGGCGTACTGGGGAGTGCCCTGGTGCTGGGGCAGCATCCAGAACTTCGGTGGCCGGCTGGGCATGTTCGGCAACCTCGGCGAGCCCGGCCAGACGTTCCCGCGGGTCCGCACCCGGGCCGACCGTCGCCGGCTGGTCGGCTGCGCCTGGGTTCAGGAGGGCCTGCACCAGAACCCGATCGTGCCTGATCTGCTCGGCGAGATGATGTGGCGCCGGACGGCGGTCGACCTGTCGACCTGGGTCCGAGACTTCGCCGTCCGCCGGTACGGCGTCGCCGATGCCAAGGCGATCGAGGCGTGGGACATCCTGCGTCGTACGGCGTACTCGTACGTCTCGACCAACCACACCACCGGCGAAGGGCCGTTCGAGTCCGCGTTCCAGGCGATGCCCGACCTGGACCTGGGCAGCGTGTCGATGTTCGGGCCGGACGAGTTCCGCTATCTGCCGGAAGAGTTCGAACCCGTACTGCCCGCACTGCTCGCGGTGGCACCGGCGCTGCGGAGCACAGCGACGTACAAGTACGACATCGTCGATGTCACGCGGCAGGTGCTGGCCAACCGGGGCAGGCTGCTGCTGGACAAGATCCGTGCGGCGTACGAGGCGAAGAACGGGACGGAGCTGGCCAGGCACAGCAGGCGCTTCCTCACCACGATCGACCAGACCGAGCGAATCCTGGGCACCCATCCGCAGTGGATGCTCGGGCCCTGGCTGGAGCAGGCCAAGGCGTGGGGAACCACGGCGGAGGAGAAGCAGCTGCTGGAGTGGAACGCCCGCTCGATGATCACGATCTGGACCGAGGAGGCCTTCCCCACCTTGCGCGAGTACGCGAACCGCGAGTGGCACGGTCTGCTCAGCGGGTACTACAAGCCGCGCTGGCAGCGGTTCCTCACCGATCTGCCCGCGACCATGGCGAGCGGCCGGCAGCCCGAGTACGGCGACTGGCTCGCGCGGGGCGACGCCTGGAGTCAGCAGACCGAGGTGCATCGCACCACGCCGGCCGCCGACCCGTACACCGTCGCTGCCCAGATCGCCTCCGAGCTGGCCGCGGACCCGCTCTGATGAGCCTCTTCCGAAAGACCGCGGCGACCTTGTCGGTCGCGGTGAACACGCTGAACCTGACGCCGAAGCATCCGCCGTGGCCGAGCCTGTGGATGGGTGGGTACGGCTGGAACCCGCGCGGCGGCGACGGCACCTACGCCCGCAAGCTCCGCGCCCACTGCCTGGTGCTGGACGACGGTGGATCGCCGAACGTGCTGCTGCGGATCGACGTGGTCAGCATTCCCCGCGACGTCCACCTCGAGCTGCGCCGCCGGATCGTGGTGGTCGAGAAACTGGTCGCCGACTCGGACTTCCTGATCGCGTGCAGCCACACCCACGGCGGTCCGATGATCGGGTCCACGCACCCGCACCCGAACGTGCTGATGAACCTGCAGCCCGCCGACATCAGTGCGGTCGACGGGTCGACGTCACTGTTCGTCGACCTGATGGTCGACCTGGCCAAACGCACCGTCCAGGCGCCGAAGGTCCCGGCCACCCTGCACTACGCCGAGGGCTCGGTGCGGATCGGGCACAACCGGACCGAGGAGTCGGACGCCGTGGTCCCGGACGTACCGGTGCTGCTGGTGCGGAACGCGACCACGACCGAGCCGGTCGCGGTGCTGTTCGGCTATGCGTGCCATCCGGTGTGCCGCGGGAACGACACGATCTTCGACTCCGACTATGTCGGGGTGGTGATCGAGTCGATCGAGCGCCGGCTCGGCCTGCCGGCGCTCTTCTTCCAAGGACCGGCCGGGGACATCAATCCGAATCCCGGCGGGCCGCTGGTGGTCGGCGAGAAACTCGCGGACGCCGTCGTCGCCGTACTGGCCCGGAACGAGTTCACGACGGTGACCGGTCCGATCCGGACCACGCTGACCGAGATCCAGCTGCCGTTCGCGGCCGATACCGGCGACAGCGCCGTACTGGCGCAGCTCAAGCGCACCTTCGAGAGTCGGCTGGACGGCCATCTCGGCCAGGCCGAGGTCCGGCACGCGCGACTGATGCTGGAGCAGATCCGGACCGGCACGCTGCCCCGGTCCATTCCGATGCCGATTCAGTGCTGGAAGCTCGGTGGGCTGACCATCCTCGCGCTGTCGCACGAGGTGCTCTCCGGATACCAGCAGCTGATCAAGGACGTCGCCGCTCGGCTGGGGACGGGGAAGCTGTGGGTCATGGCGTACGCCAACGAAACACAGTGCTACGTCCCGACCGACGTGACAGCCTGGCAGCCCGGCTACGAGTCGAGCTGGCAGGAGGGAGATCGGCTCACCGCGGGCTACGGGTCGAGCATGCTGGCCTACAGCTGGCCGTCGCCGCTCAAATCCTCACCCGAGGGCAAAGTGCCGGCCGACCCCGGCAGCACTCAGGCCATCGTGCTGGCCGCCTGCGAAGCCCTCCTTCGCTGACCCCAGTTGTTCAGTCTCTGGTTCGCAGGTGCGTGACGTCACCTGCGGCCAGAGCCTGCTCGCCCAGTGGGGTGTCAACGATCAACCGACCGTCGTCGGCCAGATCACGCGCAGTGCCTTCCAGGAAAGTCCCGTCCGGCAACTCCACCCGGACAGCGCGGCCGAGCGTTGCCGACATCTCCCGGTACTCCGGGAGCAGCGCGCGAGGGTCGTCCAGCCAAGCTCGGTAGCGAGTCTCGAGCTCACGCAGGACAGCGGCGGCGACGGTGACCCGATCGGTCGTGGCAGCGTTCTCGAGCGCCAGCGAGGTCGCTGCGGGATGCGGCTTCTCGGACTCGCGCAGGGTCACGTTCAGGCCGATGCCGATCACCACGGCCGGGCCTTCGATCCGCTCCAGCAGGATGCCGGCCAGCTTGCGGTCGTCGACCAGGACGTCGTTCGGCCACTTCACCTGAGCCGGGACTTCGGCTACCCGTCGGACTGCTGCAGCTACCGCGAGCGGCACCAGCAGACCGAGCCACGGCCACTGCGCTGGGTCGACGGCCGATGGACGCAGCAGCGCGGACATCAGCAACGCCGACCGCGGCGGGGTGGTCCAGGTGCGTCCCAACCGTCCCCGGCCCGCCGACTGGAACTCGGTGAACACCACCAAGCCCTCGGCGGCGCCATCAGCCGCAGCCTTGGCCACGTCTGCGTTGGTCGACGGCGTGTCAGCCAGGACGTCGATCTTCGTCCACAGCGAGCCGGGACGCACCAGCCGCCCACTCAGATAGCGAGCGTCCAATGGCGGCCGTTCCAAATCGTCGAACATCAGCCGGTGTTCTGCAGGCCGGCCGCGACACCCGAGACGGTCAGCAACAACAGCCGTCGAGTCCGGACGATCTGCTCCTCGGTCAAGGAGTCGTCGGTGCGCAGCGTGCGCAAGGCACGCAACTGCAGGTAGCTGAGCGCGTCGACGTACGGGTTGCGCAGCTCGACCGCGCGGCCCAGCACACGGCGTCCGGCGAGCAGACGCTCCTGGTTGAGCACCTTGAGCACCCACTCGGTGGTCAGGGCGTGCTCGTCCAGCATCAGCTGGGTCAGGTCGGACCGGTCGCCCAGCTCCAGGTAGCGGCCGAGGATGCGGCGATCCGTCTTCGCCAGCGACATCTCGGCGTTCTCCAGCATCACCTGGAAGAGCGGCCAGTTCTGGTTCGCATCCTGCAGCAGTGCGACGTCGCCGACCGCTGCCAGCGCCGAGCCGAGCCCGTACCAGCCCGGTGCGTTGGCCCGCGCCTGCGACCACGAGAACACCCACGGGATCGCGCGCAGGTCCTCGAGGGACGAGACGGAGACGCCACGGCGAGCCGGGCGCGATCCCAGCGGTAGCTGCCCGAGCTCCTCCAGCGGAGTCACCCGGCCGAACCACTCCGCGAAGCCATCCGCCTTCACCAGCCGGTGGTACGCCGTCCGCGCCGCCTCGTCCAGGGTCTTCTCCATGACCGCGAACCGCTCGGCCGCGGCGACCGCTCGCTCCTCGATCGCCGGAGTGGAGGCCAGCAGCGTTGCCGCGGTCACCTGCTCGATGTGCCGCTGGGCGATCGGTGCATTGCCGTAGCGAGCCGGGATCGCCTCGCCCTGCTCAGTGAGCTTGAAGCGACCGGCCACCGAACCGGGGGCCTGTGCCAGCACCGCACGGTTCGCCGGGCCGCCGCCACGGCCGAGCGCACCGCCACGACCGTGGAACAGGGTCAGCCGGATCGCGTTGCGCTGCGCCCACGCCGTGATGCGCGCCTGAGCGTCGTACAGGGCGAGGGTGGCCGAGACCGGGCCGACGTCCTTGGCGGAGTCGGAGTAGCCGAGCATGACCTCGAACCGGCGGTCGTTCGCCGTGAGGCGGTGCCGGACCCGGGTGAGTTGGATGGCGTTGTCGAGCACCTCGACCGAGTTCTGCAGGTCCTCACCGGTCTCGAACAGCGGTACGACGTCGAGCTCGATCGGGCGGCCGTCGAGCGCCGCGTCGGCGAGCTCGTAGACCGCTGCGAGATCACCAGCGTTCCGCGTGAACGAAACGACGTACCGGCGGCAGGCCTCGGGGCCGAAGCGCTGCTGGATCTGCCCGATCACGCGCAGCGTGGCCAGGACCTCTTCGGTCTGGTCGGACAGCTCACCGCCGCCGAGCACTTCCTCCAGCGCCTTGGCGTGCACCGAGGAGTGCTGGCGGACCTCGAGCTCGGCCAGGTGGAAGCCGAACGAGTTCACCTGCCAGATCAGCTGCTGGAGATCGCCGTACGCCTGGCGGGGCGCGCCTGCGCTCACCAGGGAGTCCTGCAGGACCTTGAGCTCGTGGAGGAAGTCAGCAGCGCGCGGGTAGCCGAAGTCGGCGTCGCGGGAGCGCGTAGCGGCCAGCCGGCGCGCTGCGAGCAGCAGGAGCTGCCGGTGCGGCTCGGAGGGCGACCTACTCTCGATGTCCGCGATGAGCTCGGGGTTGACCGCGCGGGCGTCCTCGAGGATTCGCCGTACCGGCGCGGACGGCGGCGTGGTGGCCGCGTCGAGCGTCAGGGCCCGGCCGAGCTGGTCGGTCGCCCGCTCAAGCGCCCGCAGCACGTGGTCAGCCTGGATCTGCATCGCTTCGCGAGTGATCGCCGCGGTGACGTTCGGGTTGCCGTCGCGGTCGCCGCCGATCCACGAGCCGAGGCGGACGAACGGCGCCACCACGGGCTGCCGCAGACCGGCGCCCTCGCCGGCCAGCGCGTCGTCGAGCCGGCGGTAGACGTTGCCGACGACATCGAAGAGGGTCTCCTCGAAGACGGCCATCGCCGAGCGCACCTCGTCGAGCGGCGACGGACGGCTCTCGCGCAGCTGAGCGGTTCGCCAGAGGATGTCGACCTGCTCGACCAGGCGGCGCCGGTTCTCGGCCAGCTCGCTGTCGCCGGCCCGCGGGTCGTGCCGCTCCTCGAGCAGCCCGGAGATCCGCCGGATCGTCGCCAGTACGGCGCGCCGCCGTGCCTCGGTCGGGTGCGCGGTCAGCACCGGGCGGAACTCCAGCCCGGTCAGCAACGCCCGCGCCTGCTGCTCGCCGCTGTCACGGGAGATCTGCTCGACCGCCTGGGCCAGCTCCGACGTGACCAGCGCGTTGTCGGTCCGGTCGCGCTCGCGCAGTACGCGGGCGCGGTGCAGCTCCTCGCTCAGGTTCGTCAGGTGGAAGTAGCAGCTGAACGCGCGGGCGACGTCCTCGGCGCGCTCGTGCGGCCAGGAGGCCACCAGTTGCTCGGCCGCCTCGCCGTCGCCGGCGATGGTGAGCTCACGCAGCTTCTCGACGTCGTTGAGCAGCGGCTGACCGGCGTACTCGACGAGGACTTTGCCGAGGATCTCACCCAGCAGACGAACGTCGGCCCGAAGCTCTTCGGGCACCTCGAACCGCGCGCGGGTACGGGTCTCACTACCGGTGTCGGTCACGTTCGCCCACCCTACTGGGCGCGCCCAGTCAATGCCTCGCGAAGTCCGCCTACTGGATGCCGATCGTGACCGTAATTGACGCTACTTGACAGTACGTCACTCAGACGTTGCCGAAACCGCCGCCGACGACCTGGGAAACCACCTTGGCCAGCTCGGCCGGGGTCCGCTCGGTGCCGTCGACAACGAGCATCCGGGCGCAGGCCTCGGTCATCGAGGCGAGAAGTTCGGCGAGCACCGGCAGGTTGGCGTCCGGGGCGGTGACGCCGGGCAGCGACTTCAACAGGGTCAGCCGCAGTCCTTCGACCAAAAACGCTCGGGCGGCCCGGACGCGGTCGGCCACCACGGGAGCAGCGCCGTACTGGGCTCCGAAGACGATGCGCCAGGACTGCGGGTTCGCGGCGGCGGTAGTGAGGAAGGCGGTCAGGCCGTCGAGCACGTGCTCCTCGGGGGTGCCGACGGTCGGGTCGGCCGGCAGCGCAGCCATGATCGAGAGGACCAGGTGCTGCTCCTCCCGGGCCAGCAGCGCGAGCAGCAGCTCGTCGCGATTGGCGAAGGAGTCGTAGACGACCGGCTTGGTCACGCCGGCCGCGTCCGCGACCGACTGCATCGTGGTGCCGGCGAAGCCGTTGGCGGAGAAGACCTCGAGCGCCGCGTCCAGCAACATCGGCCGCCGTCGCTCCGGCCCGAGGTGCGCCGCCCGCCGGCGTTTCTCGGAGGGCTCGACCACTTGACAAAGCTACCAGATCGGGCGACATTCCTACGGTCCGGTAGGAACTGCCGCGGGAGTGGTCGTGACCGATCGAGGTGGTGCCGGCTGGTTGGACGCCGACGGGCTCGCAGGGCTGGACGCGAGCGAGCTGGCCCGGCTGGTCGACCGGACATCGGAGCGGGAGCTTCGGCATCGACTCATCGGGGGAGTACGAGAGATCGCGTTGCGCGAGATCTTTCGGCGGATGCCGGAGTACCTCCGGCCTGCCCGTGCGGCCGGGTTCGACGCCGTCGTCGCCTGGCACATCACGGGAGCGGGCGGTCCCGAAGACTCCGACGCCTTCTGGATCCGGGTCAGCGACGGCCGCTGTGAACTCATCGACGGCGAAGCCGAGCCCGACATCTCCATCCGCACCGACCCGGCCACGCTGCTCCGCGTCGTCACCGGCAACGAGGACCCCGTCAACGCCGTACTGAAACAGCGGCTGTCGGTCCGCGGCGACCTCGCTCTCGCCGCCCGCCTCACCAAAATCTTCGCCGTCGGCCCGGTGTGATCCAGAACCCGCGCCGCGCTGCGGCAGACATCACAGGCAGCGCCGCCTACTGACGCGTAGGCTGCCCTGTCATGGGAGAGACGGTGAACATCCACACCACCGCGGGCAAGATCGCGGACCTCGAGCAGCGCCTGGACGACGCGGTGCACGCCGGGTCCGAGCGCGCGGTGGAGAAGCAGCACGCCCGCGGCAAGAAGACCGCCCGGGAGCGGATCGCGCTGCTGCTCGACGAGGGGTCGTTCGCCGAGCTCGACGAGTTCGCGCGGCACCGCTCGACCAGCTTCGGCCTCGAGGCCAACCGCCCGTACGGCGACGGCGTGGTGACCGGTTACGGCACCATCGACGGCCGTCAGGTCTGCGTCTTCGCCCAGGACTTCACCGTCTTCGGCGGCAGCCTCGGTGAGGTCTTCGGCGAGAAGATCGTCAAGGTGATGGACCTGGCGATGAAGATCGGCTGCCCGCTGATCGGCATCAACGACTCCGGCGGCGCCCGGATCCAGGAGGGCGTGGTCAGCCTCGGCCTGTACGGCGAGATCTTCCGCCGCAACGTCCGGGCCTCCGGCGTGATCCCGCAGATCTCGCTGATCATGGGCCCGTGCGCGGGCGGCGCGGTCTACTCCCCCGCGGTCACCGACTTCACCGTCATGGTCGACGAGTCGTCGTACATGTTCATCACCGGCCCGGACGTGATCAAGACCGTCACCGGCGAGGACGTCTCCCAGGAGGAGCTCGGCGGCGCCCGGACGCACAACACCAAGTCCGGTAACGCGCACTACCTCGGCAGCGACGAGGAGGACGCGATCGAGTGGGTGAAGTCGCTCGTCGCCCACCTCCCGCAGAACAACCTCGAGGACCCGCCCGCGTACGACGCCCCGGCCGACCTCGAACCGGACGAGACCGATCTCGCGCTCGACACGCTGATCCCGGACTCCCCGAACCAGCCGTACGACATGCACACGGTGATCGAGTCGGTCGTCGACGACGGCGACTTCCTCGAGGTACAGACGCTGTTCGCGCCGAACATCATCGTCGGCTTCGGCCGGGTCGAGGGCCGCCCGGTCGGCGTCGTCGCGAACCAGCCGATGCAGTTCGCCGGCACCCTCGACATCGACGCCTCCGAGAAGGCCGCGCGCTTCGTCCGCACCTGCGACGCGTTCAACCTGCCGATCCTCACCTTCGTCGACGTACCGGGCTTCCTGCCCGGCACCGACCAGGAGTGGAACGGCATCATCCGCCGCGGCGCCAAGCTGATCTACGCGTACGCCGAGGCGACCGTACCGATGATCACCGTGATCACCCGCAAGGCCTACGGCGGCGCGTACGACGTGATGGGGTCCAAGCACCTCGGCGCCGACATCAACCTGGCCTGGCCGACCGCGCAGATCGCCGTGATGGGCGCCCAGGGCGCGGTCAACATCCTCTACCGCCGTGAAATGGCTGCAGCCGCCGAGGCCGGTGAAGATACAGAGGCCCGCCGCCAGGAGCTGATCACCGACTACGAGGACAAGCTCGCCAACCCGTACGTCGCCGCCGAGCGCGGCTACATCGACGCGGTCGTCAAGCCGAGCGAGACCCGCGCCGAGATCGTCCGCGGCCTCCGCCTGCTGCGCACCAAGCGCGACACCCTCCCGCCCAAGAAGCACGGCAACATCCCGCTGTGATCGGAGACCCCTCGATGAACCTGCAGATCCTGAAGGGCGACCCGACCCCCGAGGAACTCGCCGCCCTGGTAGCAGTCCTCGCCGCCCGCCCCAGCTCCCCGGCCCCCCGCGAGACCGAGCGCGCGAGCAACTGGGCGACGTACTGGCGCAACGCCCGCCAGCCCTTCCACCCCGGCCCCGGCCAATGGCGGGCCTCAGCTCACCCCTGACCGCCAGACGACGTTATCCAGAAAGTCCTCCGCCGCGGTTGCCACCTGACCGAGCACCGCGGTCGAGGCGGCCAGCGGACCCGGTACGTACATGCCGTGGTCAGCGCCGTCGATCTCCAGGACGTGCGGAGTGAGCTCTCGCGCCAGGTCCGGCTTCCACAGGGAGTCGGCCGTGCCGCCCACCAGCAGGAACGGCGCGGTCGAGCGGCGCAGGGCGCTGACGACCCAGTCGCTGGTCAGCACCGGCGTCAGCCAGATCGCGGGCAGCTCGAGCTCGGCAGCGAGGGCGGCTGCGTGGGTTCCGAGCGACTTGCCGATGAGCAGGGTGTTCAGCGGCTCGGCCGAGCGAAGTGAGGGCACCGCACGGTCGAGCTGGTCCAGCACCCACGGCCCGCGCTCCTCGGGCGTGAGGGTGAGCAGACGATCGGGATCGTCCCACTGCACGGGCGTCAGGGTGGCGTCGCGCCGCTCGGCAGCGTCGGCACAGAACATCGGCAGGGGCGCGAACGGCCCGAACTGACCGCCGGGCAGGATGATCGCCTCACGTGAACTCATTCGCCCACACTGGCACAATCGCCTGTATGGCCAAGTACGAGGTCAACACCCCGGCGGTCGAGTTCGCGCGGAAGCTGATCGACTCCCGGCAGTACGTGCTGGACAGTGACTGGGGCGCCGTGCAGCCGCATGCGGACGCGCAGAACGCCTTCCTGGACAAGCATTCGTGGGCCGAGTACGCCGCCTGGCACCTCGGTCTCACCGACGGCGCGAACGACGAGACCAAGGCCCGCTACGCCTTCGTGTACGGCGATTTCCGCCGCATCCACCGCTCCGGTCTGATCGCCTGCGTCTACCGCGCCTCCGAGTGGCGCCACAAACAGGTGGAGCTGGCCGCGCACGACCTTCTTCAGCGCCTGGACGCCAAAGCCGGCATCAAGTGAACTAGTCGTCGGCGGGGCCGAGCTTGGACTCGTCGAACCACAAACTTGCCGGCACCCGTCGCTGCAGTTCGGCCAGTACGTCGTCCGCGCCGCGGAACAGGTCTGTGTCCACCGGCATCGCGCAGCCGTTGACGCCGTACACGATCGTCGGGCTTTCGTCGGTGCCGCGCTGGACACCGGCGATCGAGTCCCAACGGACCTCGTGGATGCCGTCTTCGTCGCGCAGCACCAGGCCGTCGGCGGTCTGCACCCATTGCATCCCCCGAGCTTCCTTGAAGAACGCGCGAGCGAACAGCGGCGGCTTGAACACCTTGCCGGCCGGCAGTTCCGTGAGGACCGGGCACGGCGGTGTGAGCCCGAAGCCGGACTCCTGCCAGACGCCGCTCGTGTCGTCAAAGGTGTAGCCGATCGCCGTCGGCAGCGCCGCCGTGAGCACGGCCGCGATGTCCTGCGGGCTGACCTTCCGAAGGGCATCCACGTCGACAGGATCAAGGGTGGGCAGGCCGAACAACGCACCGATCGCGTTATTGCGCTCGGCCTGCAGCTGCTCCGGCTCGGCCTCCATCCGCTCCAGCCACCGATCGATCTGGAAGCTGAGCTCGGACTCGGTCGGGCCGTGCGCGGCCAGGTCGCGCAGTGCCTCGACGACAATGCGAGCGACCGCTTCCTCGCTGCCGTCCCGGGCCTCGGCGTACACGACGTAGTCCCCCGAGCCGTCCGGGCGAATCATCAGGTCGCCGCCGACCACGTAGCTGTGGCCGCCCACATGGCGGCACTGCTCCTCGATCCGCTCCCCCAGGACATACATCGTCAGGGCTGATCGCCGGGCCGAATCATCCATCGGCAGCGTCACGGCGAGACCGGCCGCCGGGATGCCGCCCTCGATCACCGCAGGTCCGTCGAAAACGCGCCGCGGAAAGTCAGGCCGCGCCGGAGCCGGACCGGGATCCAGCGGCAATCGGAGGTTCTCCGGAAGCGGCCCGGTCACCTCCAGTACGGCGTTCGACGCGACGAACCACCGGCGCGCGAAGGCAACCACGTGATCGCCGGTGAGGCCGTCGTACCCGGGTCCTTCGAGCCAGAGCAGACCAGGTCCCTGGGCGCCGTGCAGCGCGTACATCAGGTACGCGACCACCGGATGCGCGGCTTGGCCGTCCTCGGCCGCGAGGATGCCGGCCTCGAGCGCGAGGCGGTCGACCGGCGGAGCCGTCAGACTGCGGCAGAGTTGCTCGAGGAACTCCCCGACGCGAGCCGGCGAACCGGAGGCCGTGAACGACGTCGTCATCGCGTCGACCTCGGCGTTGATCTCGATCGGGATCCGGCGGACGGTTCCCATCACGAGATGTTCCAGGGCGTGCGCGACCCCGATCGTCCGCAGCGTCTCGTCCCGGGCGCCGACCGCGAACGTCAGCGTGATCTCGGTGTGCTTCTGGTTGCCGGGCCGATGCAGCACCCGGACGCCATCGACGTACTCAGGCACGACGGAATCTGACCAGCGGATACACCGGAACCCCGCCGGACGGATAGCTCGGTCCCGGGAAGCTGGTAGCGCCGTCGAGGACCAGCCCATGTACGGCGGCCTCGGTCACCAGGCGGGAGAGTGCGTCCTGGGCTCGCGTCGTGTTGGGCTCGCGGCCCTCGGCGTAGCGAGTGGCTTCGTTTTTGTCCGTCGTGGTGAGGAAGACGCCACCGGGCCGGAGGATGCGGGCGACCTCGGCGAGGATCGGGGCGCTGTCGTCGACGAGGTGCAGGAGCCAGATCGCGACCACAGCATCGGTACGCCGGTCTGTGACGGGGAGCCGGGTCGCGTCGGCGGCGGCGACGTGGCCGGGCAGCCGGATCTTGGCGTGCTGCAGCATCGCCGTCGAGAGGTCGAAGCCGTGCACAAGATTGCCTTGAGCAACCAGCTCGGCGCCGACGATGCCGGTGCCGACGGCCAGCTCCAGCACGCGGTGGGAACCCTCGGGGAGCAACGACTGGACGGCGCGGGCGGCAGCTTGGGCACGCTCGACACCGCCGCGGGTGTCGTCGTACCGCGCGGCCTCGGACTCGTTGTAGTCAACGCGTTTCTTCGGCGGGGCCCAGAGCGACGGCCAGGCGATACCGACCTGGGCGAGCATCGTGCGCAGCAACGGCAGCGAGAGGCCGACGACGTTGTGGTAGTCGCCTTCGATCCCGGTGACGAAGGGGCCGCCGATGCCGTCGACGGTGAACGAGCCGGCGACGACGAGCGGTTCGCCGGTGGCGACGTACGCGTCGATCTCGTCGTCGGTCAGGTCGGCGAAGTACACCTTGGTGGAGGCCAGCTCGCGCAGCTCGGTCTTCGAGTTGGTGTCGAACAGGCAGTGCCCGGTGTGCAGTACGCCGGACTTCCCGCGCATGGCGCGCCACCGCTCGCGGGCGACCTCCGGCGTACCGGGTTTGCCGTAGGCGACGCCGTCGATCTCGAGCACCGAGTCGCAGCCGAGCACGGTCGCGTGGTCGTCGAGCTCGGAGACCACGGCCCGAGCCTTCAACGCGGCAAGCAGCCGGGCCAGCTCGCCGGGGCTCTCCGCGGTGACATTGTCCTCGTCGACGCCGGAGACGATCACCTCCGGCTCGACCCCCGCGTTCCGCAAGGTCTGGAGGCGCGCCGGCGACTGCGACGCGAGCACGAACCTCACAGCTTGGCCAGCGCTCGACGCAGCGGGTCGAGACCGATCGACCCGAGGTTCAGCGCGTCGGAGTGGAACTGCCGCAGGTCGAACGCGGATCCCTTGCGCTGCTTGGCCTCTTCACGCGCCTGCAGCCAGAACCGCTCCCCCACCTTGTACGACGGCGCCTGGCCCGGCCACCCGAGGTACCGGTTGAGCTCCGACTTGAGGAACTCGGTCTCCAGCCCGCTGTGCGCCCGCAGAAACTCGAAGCCGAGCTCGGCGTTCCAGCGCTCGCCCGGCCGCCAGCCGAACGGGTTGTGGCGCGGGACCTCGAGCTCGAGGTGCATGCCGATGTCCACGATCACCCGCGCGGCCCGGAAGCCCTGCGCGTCGAGCATGCCGAAGCGTGCGGCCGGATCGTCCAGGTAGCCGAGCTCCGCCATTAGGCGCTCGGCGTACAGGGCCCAGCCCTCGCCGTGACCCGAGACCCAGCAGGCGATCCGCTGCCAGCGGTTCAGCAGGTCGGTGCGCAGGATCGTCTGCGCGACCTGGAGGTGATGGCCCGGCACACCTTCGTGGTAGACGGTGGTGACCTCGCGCCAGGTGGCGAAGTCTTCGACACCGTCCGGGACGGCCCACCACATCCGGCCCGGCCGGGTGGTCAGGTCCTCGCTCGGCTGGGTGTAGTAGATCGCCCCGTCCGAGGTCGGCGCGATCCGGCACTCCAGGGTGCGGATCGACTCCGGGATGTCGAAGTGCTTGCCGGCCAGCTCACCGACCGCCTTGTCCGACAGCTCCTGCATCCAGTCCCGGAACGCTTCCTTGCCGTGGATCTTGCGAGCCGGGTCGGCGTCCAGCAGTGCGGCCGTCGCCTGGATGTTGCGGTCGCCGCCGTTCAGGTCGGCGGCGATCGCGGACATCTCGCCCTCGATCCGGGCCAGCTCCTGCCAGCCCCAGGCGTAGGTCTCGTCGAGATCGATGGTCGCGCCGAGGAAGTTGCGGGAGGCAAGCTGATAGACCTCACGACCGCAGGCGTCCCGCTCGGTCGCCTTGGGCGCCACCTCGGCGGTCAGCCAGGAGCCGAACTCGGCGAACGCCCGCCGCGCCGCGTCTGCGGCGGCCGTCACGCTCGGTTTGACCGCGCTGTCGGGGGCCTGAGCGGCCAGTCCGCCGAAGACGTCGTCCCCGGCCGGATTCGTCCAGGCGGCGATCCGGTCGGCGAGGTCCTGCACCTGCCGGCGCGCCGACACGCGACCCTGACCGGCCTGGTCGAGCAACGTCTCGCGGTAGCCGTCGAGCGCCGTACCGACCTGGTTGAGCCGGATCGCGATCCGCTCCCAGTCGTCGTCGCTCGCGGTCGGCATCAGGTCGAAGACCACCCGCAGGTTCGCGGGGACCGAGGAGATCGCGTTCAGCTGGTGCTGCGGGACACCGGCCTGATAGGTCTCCTGCTCGAGGCCGAGCCGCTCGACGAAGGCGTCCTTGGCGACCTCCTCGCGCGGAGTCGCCGGCTCGATCGCGGCGGCCGCCGTCAGCGTCCGCCGGGTCAGCTCGAGCACGGCCTCGAATCCGGCCGGACTGTAGTCCGGAAGTTCGTGGTCATGGCCCTCGACGCCGAGGAACGTGGCCTCGGTCGGATTGAGGGCGATGTACTCCTCGAGGTAGCTCTCGGAGAGCCTGTCGATCGGGCTGTCGGTCGCGTCTGTCACCTGCCCGACCCTACCTCGGGCGAGGACTCCGATCCTGCCGATTTCCCTCCACCGGGTGGAGTTCCGGCGGCGCGACCTGCCGCCAGGAATCCAGCAGGATGTCCCGCAGTTCATCGGCGCCCTCGAGCGCGGCGAGCCGAGCCCGGACCCAGTTCGACCCGGCCTCGTGGCGCGGTACCCAGAACTTGTCCGGCTCGGCCAGGATCAGCTCGTCCCGCTCCAGCCGGGGACAGCGCACCGCGAACGACGTCTGGTCGTCCGGCACCGTCACGAACATCCGGCCGGCGACATCGAACGTCGGGTGTCCCCACCGCTGCTTCTCCCGGGTCTGGGGGAAGGACAGGGCGATACGGCGGACCTCGTCGGCGTCGAGCACGGTAACACCTTCTCAAACGTCGGGACCGGCGTACGACCGGATCCGGCCAGCGGCTTCGACGCCGATGGAAACCGTTGATAGGTGCTCGGCGCGACCCCACTGTAAGCACTACCGAACAGTGAGGAGCTGGTCATGAAATCTCCCGGCCTCGTAACGGCCGTCGGCCTTGTCACCCTGTCCCTGCTGACCGCCCAGCAGGTCCTGCCCGCGGGTGCGGCGGCGCCGGTCGTCTGGGTGGTGAACAACGCCGACCATGTCTTCTCCTCGTCCCCGCGCCCCTCGGGCGCCGCCGCTGCGATCGAGCTCGACGCCGCCCGCGGCGAGGTCGAGGGAGCGCAGGTCCTGATCCGGCCCGACAGCAAGCTCACCGACGTCCAGCTCGGTACGCCGCAGCCGCTTACCGGTCCCGGTGGCGCCCAACTGCCCGCCGGCGCGATCACCGTCCGGCGTCAGTACAACCACCCTCGAATAGTCGTCCAAGAGCAGGACGCGAATCTGCAGGACCCGCAGCTGCCCCCGGACGGCAGCCGCAACTACTACGACGCACTGGTCGACAACACCCCGGTCGAGGTCGGCGCGAACTACACGCAGGCCTTCCACTACGGCGTCACCGTCCCGGTTGGGCAGGCACCGGGCGTTTACACCGGCACGATCGCCGTACGGAACAGCGCCGGTGACATCACCGTGCCGGTCCGGCTGACCGTGCACAACGTGACCGTGCCGCCGGCGAACCAGTCGGCCTTCAAGATGAACAACTGGTTCACCTCCGTCGGCTGGGACTACGACGGCACCCAGCGCGCCATCCCGTTCCAGTACGACGACGCAGCGGCGTACTCGCCGAACTGGTGGCGAGTGATCGGCAACTTCGCCAAGCTGCAGGCCAGGCAACGCAACAACGTCACGTACGCCGACTTCCAGGCTCTGCTGATCCCCGGCACCACGATCGATGCAGCGGGCAACTACACGTTCGACTGGACGAACTTCGACCGGTTCGTCCAGCTGTTCGTGGACGCCGGCGCGATGCAGTACATCTACACACCGACCCTGCTCGAGTCGATTCCGGACGCCGCGCATCCCAAGCTGGAGATGCTGAAGAACGTCAACGGAGTCACGACCAGGGTCGTGGTGGAGCCGAACACCAGCGAGAGTACGGCGTACCTGCGCAAGGTGTTCCCGGCCCTGAAGGCGCACCTCGACGCAAAGGGCTGGACCGACCAGTTCTACATGAGCGCGCTCGACGAGCCGACGCATCCGAACCAGGCGGTCGCCGCGGCCTGGCTGTACGACGTGTACAACGACTACTTCCCGAAGCCGCTCACCAACGAGGCGCACGGCAGCACGTTCGACCCGGCCGCGGCCGCGAACATCACCACGATGACGCCGTACACGGAGAACTACGAGGACAACGCCGGCTTCTGGCAGAAAGCCCGCCGCGACGGCAAGGAGCTGTGGCTCTACACCTGCATCGTGCCGCAGAACCGGCACATGAACCGGCTGATCGGCGACCCGCTGGCCAAGACCCGGCTGCTGCCCTGGCTGGTCTGGAAGATCGGCGGCAAGGGCTTCCTGCACTGGGGCTGGAACTACTGGCACCGTGGGACCGGCGACAACAACAACCCGGCCTACAACACCTTCGACGACTACCAGACCGGCGACACCTTCATCGTCCGGCCGAACAAGGCGGCGTACGACGTCTACGACAGCATCCGCGGTGAGGCGCAGCGCGACGGTCAGGAGGACTTCGAGCTGCTCAGTCAGCTGGCCAAGACCAAGCCGCGGACCGCCCAGGCGATCGTGGAGTCCGTCATCACCGACTTCTCGGTGTACGACCGATCCGGCGCGACTGTGACGAACCGTCATCAGCAACTCCTGAAGGCGATCGCCTCCACCGCACCGGACGACAGCGGGGCGACTCCGTTCAGCGACGACTTCTCGGGCGGGTCGGACAACTTCCGCTTCGGCGTGGCCCGCGAGCCCAGCAACCCGGCCACCGGTCACTGGAGCGTTCAGAACGGCGAACTCGTCCAGTCTTTCACCGGCCCGTGGATCACCTCCGCGGCCGCCGTGGAAGGTCGCCGGTACCGCGACGCGGTCGTCGATGCGGATCTTCGAATCACCGGGACCAACGGCAACAACGCCAACTGGGCCGGTCTCACGCTGCGCAGCATCAACGGCACCGACTACCAGACCGGCTATCTCGCCGCGATCCGCAACAACGGCGAACTGTTCCTCTATCGGGGCGACAAGGAGCTGGCCAAGGCGGCGATCCCGGGGTATCAGGCCGGCCAGTGGACGCACCTACGGTTGATTGCCGAGGGCACCAAAATCCGCGCGTACGCCGGAAGTACGCCGTACCCGCTGATCACGGTCACCGACGACTCGTACGCCGAGGGCTCGGTCGGCGTGGTCACCGGCGGAGCCGCGGCCCGGTTCGACAACGTGCGGGTCAATCCGGGAACCAATCCCGCGGCCGGTTCGACGGTGACCGCGACCAGCTCCTACGAAGCCGACGGCTGGAGCAAGCCGGCGCTCACGGACGGCAACCGCGGATCCTCCGCGCAGAGCAACGGCTGGAGCAGCGACTCGAACACCTCGGTGAATCACTCCGAGACCGTCACCGCCGACCTCGGAAAGGCGGTCCCGGCCGGTCGCGTGGACCTCTACCCGCGCACCGACGCCGCCACCGGCTTCCCGATCGATTACAGCGTGGAGGTCTCGGCCGACGGCTCGGCCTGGACCAAGGTCGCTGACCGCACCGACGCCGCCCAGGCGCCGCAGTCCGTCGACTTCGCCGCGCAGCAAGTGCGCTACGTCCGCGTTACCGGAACCAACCTCCGCAAGGATCCCTTCGGCGCCTACCGGATGCAGCTGGCCGAACTGGAAGTTGCTGGCGGCAACTACGCTGCGGGTCGCCCGGTGACGGCATCGACCTCGTCGGAGTACCTCGACGACGGCTGGCGACGCAGTGCGCTCACCGACGGCATCACCACCTCCAACCTCAGCTACTCGATGGGCTGGAGCAGCGAGGTCGGACCGGCCAACGGTACGGCGTCCGCGACCGTCGACCTCGGCGCCGCGACGCGGATCAGCCAGGTGACACTGGCGCCGCGAACCGATCTGAAGGCGGGCTTCCCGATCGACTACGCGATCCAGGTCTCGCTGGACGGCGCCAACTGGACCACGGTCGCCAGCCGGACCGCACAACCCCAACCGCAGCAGCCCGAACAGCTGACCTTCGCCACCACGACGGCCCGCTACGTCCGGGTGGCCGGGACCAAACTCGATCCCGGCCCGGCCAACGAGTACCGCATGCAACTGGCAGAGCTAGAGGTTCGCTGACCGCCGGCGGCCTGGGAGAAGCAGGGCGACCGCCGCACCGACTGCCACGACTGCGGCGCCGACCCACACTGCGGGCACCAGGCCGTCGACGTACCGATCGGGGGTGTCATAGGCACCGGCCGAAGCGAAGACCGAGACCAGTACGGCGATGCCCATCGCGACGCCGATCTCGCGAACCGTGCTGTTGGCGCCCGAGGCGACCCCTCGGTCGGCGTCGGTGATGTGAGCCATCATCACGCTCGCCAGCGGAGCGAACGTGAGCCCCATCCCGACGCCACCGAGGATGAACGGGACGAGCAGCTCACCGAAGGTGACCCCGGCCGTGACGACGAGCGCCATCCAGCTCAGCGCGATCACCAGCAACCACTGACCGCTCGCGACCAGGACCCGCGCGCCGACCCGGTCGACGATCAGACCGGCGATCGGCGCGACCACCATCGGCGCCATCGTCCACGGCATCGTGCGCAGACCGGACTCCAGCGGGCTGTAGTGCTGCACGACCTGGAAGAACTGCGACAGCAGGAAGACCGATCCGAAGACCCCGAGCGAGAAGGTGAACCACACGACGTTCACCACGCTGAAGGCACGGTTCCGGTACAACCGCAGCGGGAGCATCGGCGCGGTCGTCCGGCTCTCCCAACCCACGAAGGCCGCCAGCAACACCACCCCGGCGATCAGCGAACCCAGTACGCCGCCGGATGTCCACCCGTCGTCCGCGCCGTTCACCACAGCCCAGACGATCGCCAGCACGCCGACGCTCGACAGTCCGAGCCCGACCAGATCGAGCCGCTGCTTGATCCCCCGCGACTCCGGGAAGACCCGCGCGGCCAGCACGATCGCGACGACCCCGATCGGCACGTTCAGCCAGAAGATCCACTGCCAGCTGAGTCCTTCGACGACAGCCCCGCCGACGACCGGGCCGACCGCCACCCCGAGCCCGGAGATGCCACCCCAGATGCCGATGGCGGCACTGCGCTGGCCCACCGGCACCGCACTGGCGAGCAAGGTGAGCGCCAGCGGCATGACCGCGGCTCCGCCCGCTCCCTGAATCGCGCGAGCGGTGATCAGCATCCACGGCTCGGTCGCGAACGCACACGCCGCCGAAGCCAGCGTGAACAGCGCGATCCCGGCCAGGAACAACCGACGCCGGCCGAGCCGGTCGCCGAGCGCGGCCGCGGTCAGCAGCAGCGCTGCGAAGGACAGCGTGTACGCGTTGATGAACCACTGCAGGTCGGAGAGGGCGGCACCGAGCTCAGTCTTGATCACCGGCAGCGCGTTCGTCACGACCAGGTTGTCCAGCGTGACCATGAAGGTCGGGATCCCCACCGCGGCCACCACGGCAGCGAGGCTGCGGCTGCGGTTCCGGCCCGGCATCGCCGCGGCGGGCGGCTGCTCGTCGAGAGCGGTCGACGTCATGTTGAGCTCCTAGTTGTAATTCACTGATAACAAGCTTGATCCTCAAAGTATGCATTGACTGATAACTTGTCAACCCTGGTCTCGGGAGGGGTCGAGTTCCGCCTGGCGGGAATTTGGTTCAGTCAGCTTGGTAAACGCTTGCCACAGTCTCGGGCGGACCGGATGATGGCCGCCATCAGGCAGTTCTGTTCCGCCCAACAGATAGGTGCTCGATGACGAACCTCTTCAGCCGACGCAGCGTGCTCGCCGCCGGAGGAGCCGCAGCTCTGGGATCGCTGGGCGCGGGCCCGGTCGCCGCCACGACCACCGGCCGGCTCTGGCAGTCGGAGCGGGTGCGCTACGACTCGAAGTACCGGCTGGTCTACACCGCCGACGCCGAAGGGAACCGGATCCCCGACTTCAGCTACGCGGGCTACCGCAACGGCGACAGCCCGATCCCGCACGTCCGGACAGTCAAGACCGTCGGTCCGATCGAGGGTGACAACACCGCCCATCTGCAGGCCGCGATCGACGAGGTCGGCCTGCGCACCCCGGACCGCAACGGCTTCCGCGGCGCACTACTCCTTGCTCCGGGCAACTATCCGGTCGCCGGGACGCTGCGCGTGAACCGCTCCGGCGTCGTACTGCGTGGCTCCGGCGACGGCCCGGATCCGGCCAAGAACACGGTGATCCTGGCGACCGGCAATACGCCGGTGTCGCGCGATGTCGTCGTACTGGGTGGGTCGGTCAGCACCGGCTGGCGCGGCGAGGTCGCGGGCACCCGGACCGACATCACCAGCGACTGGGTACAGGTCGGCTCACGATCGTTCGAGGTCGCCGACGCGAGTGGGTTGAAGCGCGGCGACAACATCGTGATCATCCACCCGTGCACCGAGGCCTGGCTCGCGTCGGTCGACCACGGCGGTACGGCGACCGACGCCGGCTGGACGGTCGACAGCCAGCCGATCACCTATAACCGGTTCATCCGCTCGATCCGCGGCACTACGGTGACTGTCGACGTACCGATCTTCGAGCACCTGCGGCGCTCTCGGTCGCAGTCCTACCTGTACGTCTGGGACCGCGCCGGCCTGGTGACCGGCGTCGGGCTCGAGAGCCTGCGGATCGACATCCAGTTCGCGGGCGACCCGGATGTGGACGAGGCCCATGCGTGGGTCGGGGTGAAGGTGCGCCAGGTGGAGGATGCCTGGGTTCGCGACAGCACGTTCCTGCACTTCGCGAAGGCCGGCGTCGAGACCACGGAGGCGACCCGCGTCACCATCCGGAACTGCCGCGCGCTGGATCCGGCGTCGGTGGTGACCGGCGGACTGCGCTACAACTTCAACTGCGAGTCGTACTCGCAGCAGGTGCTGTTCGCGGACTGCTATGCCAGCAAGGCCCGGCACGCCTTCATCTCCAACGGCGCGAGCAGCGCCTCCGGCATCGTCTTCCTCCGCGGTACGTCGGAAGGCGCGCTCGCGTCGAGCGAAGGCCACCGGCGATGGAGCCAGGGACTGCTCTGGGACAACCACCGCGACATCGCCCCGAAGGTCGACCTCACCCTCGGCATCTACAACCGCGGCGACTACGGCACCGGCCACGGCTGGGCGACCTCCCACTCGGTCGGCTGGAACTGCGACACGGGAACCGCGAAGCTCGTCGTACAGAAGCCGCCGACCGCACAGAACTACGCGATCGGCTGCCGCGGCGTCGTCACCGGCGACGGGCCGTTTGCCCAGCCCGCCGGGTACATCGAGGGCGCGAATCGCCCCGGGCTCGTCCCGCCGTCGCTCTACCAGGCGCAGTACCTCGACCGGCGCCGCTGAGCGGTTGTATGCATCGACTGATAACATCAGTCGTATCGAGCCACTGACGGAGGACCGGATGACGAAAGTACGGCTGACCGCGGCCGAGCGCGGCGAGGAAGTTCTGCAGGCCGCCGTCCACGCCTTCGGCGCCTCGGGCTACCAAGGCACCAAGACCGACGAGATCGCCCGCCTCGCCGGCGTCTCCCAGCCGTACGTCATCCGGTTGTTCGGCACCAAGCAGCAACTCTTCCTGGCCTCCGTCCGCTGGGTCTGCGACCGCATCGAACAAGTCTTCCGCGAAGCCGCCGAAGAGTCCCCCGACCTCGCCAGCCTCGCCCGCGGCTACGAAAAAATGTCCGAGGAACGTGAGCTCCTCCAAGTCCTCCTCCAAGGCTTCTCCGCCAGCGCCGACCCCGCCATCGGCGACTGCGTCCGCGAAGGCTTCGGCAGCATCTACCGCCTCATCCGCGACCTCACCGGTGCCTCCCCGGTCGAGGCCCGGGAATTCCTCAGCATCGGCATGCTCCTGACGGTCATGTCGGCCATGCAAGTCCTGGGCCCCGACGCCCACCCCGCGAAGTGGGCCGAAGAGATCCAGTCCACCTTCACCATCTCCACCGACTGACGCGCTATTCGGTAATAAAGGGTCATATAGCGCCCAAAAGTTTCCGTCCAACGCACTTAACCCCCGCCAAAGCCCGACGACCCCTAGCAACGGGCACGCGGCGCCAACGCCCGCGGTGGCTGAGCTTGCCTTCGGCCGATCAACCGCAGGTGGTAGACCGCCGCGGTGGCTGAGGTGCTGGTGCGGTCGGCGACCAAGTGCACGCCACCACGGGCTGACGGGCTGTGGTTGCTCGCCCGGGTGCTTCGGCTGCGCTAAGCGGTGACTTTTAGTCGTATAGCGCCCAAAAGTCACCGACCAACGTGAGTCGCGCGTTACGGCACGGCGTTGGCACCAGTTCGTGGCGGTGTGGAGATCGTGCGGTGGGCGTGAACAAGGAATGACCTGTGGTGGGCGCCGCTTCTTGTGCACGCGCGGCTTATGGCTCGGCCGGCGGGGTGGGGGGTTGGCTGGCGGTGAACCAGATGGCGGTGGTTGCCAGGAGGAGTGCGCCTACGGTGACGAGCAGGGAGCCGGGGACGTGGGCGCCTTGGACGAGGGCTGCGGCGATGGCGATGACGGGTGCCGTGACGGCTGCGAGGGCGCTGGGGAGTAGCCAGCGGCGGAGGGCTTGGCGCTTCACTTGCACGTACGACGGGAGTTGGGCGGCGAATGCGGTGGCCAGGTGAGTGGCGACGAGGGCGATTGCGGTGAGGACTAGTTGCCAGGTGATCTCGGCGGGAGCGCGAACCAGCCAGCCGATGGTCACCGTGAGGAGGAACACGACGCCGGCCAGGGAGTCGGGCAAGACGACAGTTGCCACTAGCAACGGGATCGCCAGCATCGGGACGACGTCCAGTTCGTCCCAGGGGGCTGTGGCCGGCAGCAGGATTGCCAGGGCGCCGGCGGCGGCGATGACGGAGCGGGCGATCAGGACTCCGCGGCCGGTGTCGCGGAGTTGGGCCAGCCAGAGGGTGAGTTTTTCGGCGACGGTCATGAACGCATCCTTGGGGCGGAGGCCAGGCGGGCGGCGTCGCGGAGGACTTCGTCGAGGGTGCCGGAACCTCGCCAGGGGACGGTAGGAACGCCGAGGTCGCCTAGCCGGTCGAGCTCGCGGCGGCGTTCGAGCAGGCGGAGGCGCCAGGCCAGAGGCCAGGAGCGTTGGTCGTGTTCGCTGAGGTCCATGACCGAGGCCACGTCGGGCGGCAGGGTGTCGACGGCGATGACTGTGCAGCCGGAGTGGACGAGCGTGACGACGTAGCCGAGAACGACCTGGCGGAGCAGAGGGCTCAGCACCAGGACGAGGCTGTCGGACCTGATGCGGTTGCGTTGGGCGAGTTGGTCCTGGTCGGGTTGGCGGCCTCGGCGGTCGGCGTGGACGAGGACGTCGAGGATCCGGCGAAGGTGACCGCGGCCGCTGCCGGAGCGGACGCCACGGACCAGGTTTCCGGTGTCGACGAGGCGGACGCGGTCGCCGTGCCGCAGGTAGTGCTCGGCGATCGAGGCGGCTGCCCGGACGCCGGTGTCGAGGCTGCTCGAACGGCCGTCGATGCCTTCGCTGACGCCGACCTCGCCGCCGGTGTCGAGCAGGATCACCACTTCGGTATCGCGATCCGACCAGGTCGAAGTGACGTGCAACTCACGGGTCCGAGCGGAGACCGACCAGTTGATCCGCCGCAACCGGTCACCGGTGCGGAACGGCCGAACTCCGGCCAGCTCCGTCCCCTCGCCTGGCCGCCGCGAGCGATGCAGCCCGACCAGCCCAGCCGGCCGCGGCATCGCATCCACGGCCTCGAAGCCTTCGCGCAACGGCAACGTCGTCACAGTCGACGCACCTGCCGAGCGCACCGGGACCCGATAAGCACCCAACACCGACGTAGCCACCACGGTCGGCTTCTCCAAAGCCCGCAATCCCCACCGCTTGGCCCGGACTCCCACCTCCAACGACACCCCACCGTCCTCACCTTCAGACGGTCGGACAGGCTCAGCAATCGCGGCTTGCCGAGGTGAGTAGTCGAACCACTTCGACCGCGGCAGCGCGGCGACGATCAGGTCGATATCCGGATCCACCGTCCCCGAAGCCCGCAACCGGTACGTCGTCGCCTGCCCCTCGAACAGCACATCCGCATCGAGCTCGGTCTGCACCTCAGGCTCGGCCCGCGGCCGGAGGAACCGGCCCCACACTGCAAGGAACGCCAGCGGCAACCCAAGCACAGCAGCATCCGGCCGACGCGCCACCACGGCGATGACAAGCAGCACCGCGGCCACCACGACCACGCGGACGTGGGCGTGCGTCGGCTGCCACTTCATGACCCGACTCCCCCAGCCATGGCGCGTCTCAACGACCAGCGCCGGCAACGGTGGGCGGCGTCGGGACAGCGCCAAGCACAGCCCTGACCACAGTCGCTCCGGTCACGTCGTGCAGCCACAACTCAGGACGCACGGTGATCCGGTGCGCGAGCGCCGGAACCGCAACCGCCTTCACATCCTCCGGTACGACGTAGTCGCGCCCCTTGATCACCGCGTAAGCCCGCGCGGTGAGCAGCAGCGCGAGCGAGCCACGTGGCGACGCACCGACCAGCACCTGCGCGTCACGTCGGGTCGCTGCCGCCAGATCGACGCAGTACTGCCCGACGGTGTCGTCGACCGTGACCGTCTCGACGGCCTGCTGTGCTGCAAGCAGACCCGCCGCGTCGGTGACCGCGTCGACCTTCTGGTCCTCGCTTCGGCGACTCATCCGGCGGCGCAGCACCTCCCACTCCTCGGCGGCGGTCGGATAGCCGAAGCCGATCCGCAGCATGAAGCGGTCGAGCTGGGCTTCGGGCAGCGGGTAGGTCCCCTCGTACTCCACCGGGTTCGCCGTGGCAAGTACGTGGAACGGCACCGGCAGCGGGAAGGTCTGGCCTTCGACCGTCACTTGGTGCTCCTGCATCGACTCCAGCAGCGCGGCCTGGGTCTTCGGCGGTGTCCGGTTGATCTCGTCGGCCAGCAGTAGACCGGTGAAGATCGGGCCCGGCCGGAAGACGAACTCGGAGTCCTTCTGGTCGTACACGAACGCACCTGTGACGTCAGACGGCAGCAAGTCCGGCGTGAACTGCACCCGCCGGAACTCCAGCCCGAGTGCCTGGGCGAACGACCGCGCCGCCAGGGTCTTGGCCAGCCCCGGGTAGTCCTCCAGCAGCACGTGTCCGCCGGCCAGGATTCCCGCGAGCACCAGCTCGAGCGCCTCGCCCTTACCGACGACGGCCTGGCCCACCCGCTCCAGCACCCGACGGCTGAGGTCGGAGACCTCCGGCAGCGCCAGCTCCCGGCCCACGCTCCCGCCCGGGCTGATCACGTCGGCGGGTCGGGTCTCGGAATCGGTCACGGTTCCTCACAGGTTCTCGATGGTCTGGATCGCGGCCTCGATCTCGGCGAGGCCGGCGATGCGTCGGTCGTCGGAGGTGATCAGGTCCCACAGCTGGTCGCCGACGAAGGCCCGGGCGCGCTCCGGGTCGAGGTCGGGATCGATCCCGTGCCGGTGCACGAGCCGGTCGATGGTCAGCTCCAGCAACAGCGGCTGGATCCGTCGCGCGAAGGTGTACGACCCTTCGCCGTTGCGCCGCTCGCGACCCGACTCCTGCAGCCAGGTCGCGATGAACTGGGTCCGGTTGTCGTTGCTGTGGGCCCGGGCAGACGCAAGCTCCTGATCGTGCCGAGCGGGCCAGTTGGTCTCGAGCAACTGCGGGCCCAACTGCCGCAACGCCACCGACCCGAACCCGACCGCCAAGGCCGTCGCGACGAACCAGAGTGGTCGCGGCGCCATCCCGGCTGCGCCGAACGCACCGACCAGCAGCAGACTGGCCACCACGGTGAAGCCGACATGCTGCAGCAGCATCTTGTTGAACCGCAGCGACCGCACCGGCGTCTTCGGTGCAGGCGGCGGCCTGTCCTCGTCCAACGGAGTCCACCGGTACGACGTCATCCGCGCACCTCCCCGCCATCCGGCGAAGCAGGCGTGGCCGACGTGGCGCTGGCATGGACCGCGGACAGGTCGTCCCGCAACCGCAGCAGCGCCGCCCGAGCTTCGGCCCGGGACTCCTCACTGGAGCCGTGCGTCGAGAAGCGAGCCTCCCGATACAACTCGCCCAGCCGAATCAAGTGTGGCTCGGAGATCCCACCCACACCCAGCACCCGCACGGTGAACTCGGCAGGCGTCTCCGCCGGCTCCCGCGCGACGCCGGCCGACGCGGCCGCCTCCTCCAGCGCGACCCAGCAGGCGATCACCGCGTCGGTCGCGCGACCGGAATCGATCCCGGCCAGCCCGGTGTCGACCGCCTCCGCGAGCTTCTGCGCGGCGACCCGCTCCCAGTCGGGGTCGGGCTCGACCGTGGTCGGCAGCTGCACCCGCCGGAGCACCCGATAGATCAGCAACCCGATGAACACGAGCAATGCCGCCCCGGCCAGCCAGAAGAGGGCTTGGAAGAGCGCCGCGATCCAGCCCGGCGTCTCCC
The DNA here is from genome assembly GCF_040605415.1 of Kribbella sp. NPDC005582. Taxonomy (NCBI): domain Bacteria; kingdom Bacillati; phylum Actinomycetota; class Actinomycetes; order Propionibacteriales; family Kribbellaceae; genus Kribbella; species Kribbella sp. NPDC005582. The sequence goes on along the minus strand of NZ_JBEXCU010000002.1, from coordinate 414,294 downwards.
GGGGCTTCCTCGGCGCGGTGGTGGGCGCGGAGAGGGTCGGTCGGGTCTGCTGTGGTGGAGTCCGGGTCACCTCCGGCATCGGCTTCGGCGACAACGTGCTGTCGCTGACCGGCCGCACCGAACCGCCCGCCGAGGCCAGCACGACGAATCCGGCGCCGGCGATCCCGAGGATCAGCACGACGACCAGCGCCAAGCTCCCACGACGGTGCGTCAACATGCTGGGCAGGCTAGCCGATGAAAAGCGCTTACCAAGCCCGAATTCCGCTATCTGCTACCTGAGTGCGCAGAGAATGCCGACGGAGTGCGCACTGAGTTCCTGCACCCCCGTGGCATGAACCGGCCGCCCGGGCCCAAAGTCCGGACGGCCGGCGCATGCTGCCGGGCTAGACGGTGATCGACCAGCCGGTCAGAGTGCCGGTGTCACCGGGACCGTTGTCGCCGATCCGCAGCGTCCAGGTACCGGCCGCGGTCTCGTCGGCGGCGACGTCGTACGTCTTGCTCGCCGGCAGCGGGTGGCAGCTGAAGCCGCCGCTGCGCTGCAGGTAGTACCAGCGGCCGCTCGGCGAGACCAGGCTGATGTTGAGGTCCTCGAGGCAGGTGTGGTTCCCCTCGACCTTCACCTTGACCGGGCTCTGGGTCCGTCCGGTCGCCGTCGACTTGACCGTGCTGATCGTGGTCTGGAAGTCGCGGATCGGGTAGTCGGTCGCGTTCGCGAAGGTCCGCTCGCCCGGCTCCGGGTCGGGGTCCGGATCGCCGGGCGTACCGGTGAGCAGGGTCAGGTTCCACTTGGTCAGCGCCTCGGAGACCGGCTGGAAGATCGAGTTGTCCTGGTCAGTGGTCGAGCAGGTCGAGTTGCCGCCCGAGTGCAGGCCGACGGCCTTGTCGCCGCGCAACCACGCGCCACCGGAGTCACCGCCCTCGGAGCAGGCCGAGGTCGTCGTCAGCCCCTCGACGACAGTGCTGCCGTAGTCGATGGTCTGGTTGACCGCACTGACCTTCCCGCACTCCCAGTTCGGCGCCGTGTTGCCGGAGTGGCAGACCGTGTCGCCGACGATCGCCTCGGCCGCACCGGCGACCGTGACCGCGGGCGAGCCGTAGGTGTTGACGTTCGGCGAGATCGTCCAGCCCGCCTCGGTGACCGCGACGACACCCATGTCGCCTTCGCGCGCGTTCACGCTGCGGCTGCCACCGACGTTCGACGTACCGAGCTTGTTGCTCTGTCCGCTCGCGCCGTACGCCGCCTGGTTCGCGTCGTTGGTGCAGTGGCCGGCCGTCAGGAAGTGCTTGTTGCCCTGGGCATCGGTCGCCGGGAAGCCGACGGAGCAGTTGCTCTCGCTTCCGGGCCACCACGGGTCGCCCGAGTTCACCTCTCCGGACTGCTGGTGGAACGTGGTCGCCACCGACTCCACCCGTACGCCGTCCAGCCCGCGGAAGGCAGCGCTGCCACCACGTGCTTTGACCACGACCTGGTTGGTGACCGGATCGATTCCCCAGCTCCGCAAGTTGTCCTGCGTACGAGCAATCCGGTCAACCGCAGCCAGCAGGTCGTCGAGCTGCTGCTGTGTGCGAGCGACGACCTTGGGCGTCGCTCCGGCGGCCCGGGCCTGCGCAGCGGCGGCCTCGCTGGTCACCGCGACCACCAGACGGCCGTTCTCGATCCAGCGACCCGCTTGCCCCGCAGTGGCGGGCAGGTTGGCCGAGACCTGGTGCGGTTCGGGCGGTGCGGCGTTCGACTGGACCGGTACGGCGATCAGGCTGCCACTGAGCAGCAGGACCGCGGTGAATCTGGTTCGCATGGTGCACTCCTCGGAGTTGGGACGGTGCACCGAACCTAGGAGTGTGACCGGCAAGTGAAAATCGCCGGAACCCCTTTCACAGTTAAGTTTCCGGGCTTAACAGTTCACTTGTCCCAGCTCCAGCGGAAGCCGTGCCGGCCAGGCCCGAAGTTCAGTACGACGTCGTGCACCTCAGGCGCGACGTCGACCACCCGCGTCTGCTCCTCGGCGTCGTCGAGCTGCGAGTACGCCGTACAGCTGGCGGGGAGCATGCTCGGGTCGAAACAGACCTCCAGCACGAACTCCCGCACCGGCAACCGGAACTTGCGCTCGTAGTTCGTCGCCGGCGGATACGGCGCCACGTTCACCAGTTCGTGCTCGGTGATCACCGTCTCGCCCTTGCGCAGTGGGCGGTCGAAGAGCAGTTCCGCGACCAGCAATCCATCCTCGGGACGCCGTACTGTGCGGCCGAGCGAGCAGTGCCGGAGCGGCCAGATGTCAGGCAACGGCCGGTCGTGCTCGTCCAGATGCATGATCACCACCCAGCGATCCGGGCCGTCCGCCTCAGCGCGCAGCACCTGCCGTGAGTGGTACGAACGCTCACCGCGGTCCGCGCCGACGAACACCCGGTCGTGCTGACTGATCCGGGTCAGCCGCTCATCCCAGCGGATGTCGACCTCGCGCACCGCCGCTTCCACCGCGTCAGGACGAGGCCAGTACGCCGCTACGTCGGGCCTATCGGGCACAGTGCTCAGCCAGCGACCGCGCGGGCGCGGTGGGCCCAGTGACGCGGACAGCGTGCCGGCGGGGACCTCCAGCACCTCTTCGAGCAGCGCCACCGCCGCCAGGGAGCCCCGGCGCTCCGGACGCGACCGGCCGGACTGCCAGTAGCTCAGCGTGGCCATGCTGACCGACACGCCTTGCACCAGTAGCCGCTCGCGGATTCGCTCCAGGCCGAGTCCGCGCGCCTGGATCGCCGCGCGCAGCACCTCGGCAAACTCGCGCTCGCCCATGCTCGCGACCTTAAGCACGAGCGGCCGCGCTGACCAGAGCACAAGCACTTAACTGTTAACAGCAAGGCCGGAGCGATTCCGCGGCAGCGCGGGAAATTCCCCGCCCTGACGGGAAAGTCACCCCACCCCAGCTCTGGACTGATGAAAACCGTTTTCATATACTCACGGCATGACCGCCCACGCGAAGACCCCTCTGTCCCTGCTGGTCGGGCTGTCCACGACGCTCCGGCAGCCCGTTCTCGACGCAATGCTGGATGCGACCACGGTGGCCGTGGTGGTCGATCAGGACGAGCTCCCCGAGCGCGGTGTGCTCACCTGGCGTGTGCTGGACGCGAGCGGTCCGATCGACGCCGGTGAGTTCACGGTGGACGACGACTGCGGCGCGTGCCAGCTGATCGAGTCGCTGATGCCGCTGCTGGAGACCCTGGTCGCGCGCAAGCACTGGAATCACGTGGTGCTGTCCGCTCCGCCGGCGATGGAGGCGCGTCCGCTGGCGTCCACGCTGGTCGCGCTGCTGCCGGAGATCATCGTCGACACGATCACGTGCGTGGTCGACGCCGTACTGCTGGTCGAGCAGCTGTCTGGCGACGAACTACTCGAAGAACGCGGCCTGGCGCTCGGACTGCCGGATCGACGCAATGTAGCCGAGCTGACCGCACGCCAGATCGAGTACGCCGATGTGTGCGTGCTGGCGAACGCTCATCGCAGCAAGGCACCCGACCGACTGCACAACCTCCTGCTGCACCTGAACCCGCGAACCACAGTGGTCACGGCCGACCCAGCCGGCGTACCGGATGGAGCAGTAGCGCGGACTGGGCTGTTCAACTTCGCAGCGGCGGAGGCGTGGGCAGGCGACCTCGCTGCGTCCGACCAGGTGCAACCGAGCGGCGAGGGCGTGACCACAGTGCTCTGGCGATCGACTCGTCCGCTGCACCCGGCCAGGCTGAACGAAGCGCTCGAGGACATCGTGGACAACGTCGTACGGAGCAGAGGCGTGGTCTGGCTGGCGAACCGGCCGACGCAGCGCGTGCGGTGGGAGTCGGCGGGCTATAGCGCTTCGCTGGGCACCCTCGGCGAGTGGGCGGACACTGAGCATCTCGCCGAGTGCACAGTGGTCGCTACCGGCATGGGACTCGACCCCGCCCGGCTGCAGTCGATCCTGGATGCCTGCCTGCTGACGGAGGCCGAGCTGGCCAGCATGGACTGGGAGGAGCTGGAGGACCCGTTCGCGGGGGTGCTACCCCAGTAACGGCAGGCGTTCTGCGTGCGGACCGAGCATCTCGAGGTCCGACTCGTCCAGCGCGAGCCGGCCGGTGCCTTTCAACACGTACGTCGTGGTGTCCCAATCGATCACGTCCCACGCCTCAGGGCCGAACAGTCCATCCAGCGTGCGCGCAGCCAGCCGTAGCGCCTCAGGATCGGGCTCTGGTGCGCCAGGAAGGTTCACCGTCAGATCGAGGTGATGAACGGTCGCCTCCAGCACCAGCGTCGCCACGAAGTCCCTCACCTCCAGCACATGCCCCTGCGTCTCGACACGGCCCTCAGCACGCGCAGCAGCCCGTACGGCGGCCTCGGACACCTCACGCCAGTGCTGCACCAGCACACCGGGCTTCCGGTACGCCGCCGCAACGCCGCGCACGAAACTGGTGTCGTCATCGGATCCCGGCGGGAAGTCACGCCAGTAGCTCACGAAGTCCCGGTCCGGCTCAGCCGTGGCTGGGCTGGCAAAGGCGATCAGGGCGCGCTGGGCGTCGTACAGGAGGTGCACCAGCAGCGGGCCGACCGGCATACCGGCGCATCTCGTCTCGCGGGCGAAGTCAGCGGTGCTCAGACCTTGCACGGTCTCGGTGAGCCGCCCGTAGGCCCGACCCAGCGTGCCTGCCACACCTCGTGGCAACGCACCGCGTTCGGGTGCTCTCATGCCGGCCTCCTAACTGCGCGCAATCCTCAGGTGCTCAGTCGCGACGGCCTCCAGGTGACTGAGGTCGGAGGAGACCGTTGCGAATGTGTATCCCTGCGCCAGACGCCGTCTGGCGTTCTCTCCGTCGAACGTGTGGATACCGACCGCTATTCCAGCGGCGGTGGCGGTCTTGGCGATCAGTGCGAGCGCCTCCTCGAACGGACCGGCGACATCGGGGTCCCCCGGGTAGCGGGCGCCGAGTGACAGGGCCAGATCGGCCGGACCGACGTACAGGCCGTCCAGTCCGGGCGTCGCACAGATCTCGGCGACGTTCTCCAGCGCCTGCGCGGTCTCGATCATCGCCAGGACGACGGTGGTCTCGTTGGCCTCGGCCGGCACCGCACTGATCCGTAGTGCGGACCGCATCGGTCCGAACGAGCGCCGGCCCAGCGGCGGGTACTTCGCCGACTGGACCGCGCGTGCCACGTCCTGCGCTGTGTCGATCAGCGGGATGATCACACCGAACGCACCTGCGTCGAGAGCGCGCCCGATCGGTGTCGGGTCGTTCGCCTCTACCCGGACCAGTCCTGTCGAGCCACCGGCGTCGATCGCCAGCAGCCCGTTCAGCAGACCCTGGTAGCCGATCAGACCGTGCTGGCCGTCGAGCACCACGTAGTCATAGCCGGCCCGCGCGATCCGCTCGGTAGCGGGTGGCGCGTCCAGCGTCACCCAGTACCCGACCTGCTGCTGCCGATTCCGTAGCCGCTCTGCGAAGGTCACCCCTCCACCCTAGACCGGCGGCACCCCGTGCCTGCGAGTGGAGAAGTGCCGGTCCTTGGACTGCGCCGCCCCGAGCCGGGCGATCAGGTCGTTGCGCAGATCCTCCGGCTCGACGATCGCGTCGATCACCAGATCCGCGGCCAGCCGCAGGATGTCGATATCGGTCTCGTACTCCTCGCGAAGCTTCGAGACGTACTCGACCCGCTCGGTCTCGTCGGCGATCTCCTGGATCTTGTTGTAGTACACGGCGTTGATCGCCGCCTCCGGACCCATCACCGCGATCTTCGCGGTCGGCAGCGCGATACACGCGTCCGGCGAGAAGCCGGGACCACACATCGCGTACAGCCCCGCGCCGTACGCCTTGCGCACGATCACCGAGACCGTCGGGACGGTCGCCTCCGACACCGCGGTGATCATCTTCGCGCCGTGCCGGATGATGCCGGCCCGCTCGACCTCGCTACCGATCATGAAGCCCGGTACGTCGCACAGGTAGATCAGCGGCACATTGAACGCGTCGCACAGCCAGATGAATCGCGCAGCCTTGTCCGCCGAGTCGACGAACAGTACGCCGCCCTTGACCGCGGGCTGGTTCGCCACGAACCCGACGACCTGCCCCGCCAGCAGACCGAACCCGACCACCAGCTCCGGCGCGTACGCCGGCTTGATCTCGAAGAACGTGTCCGCGTCGGTGATCGCGTCGATCACGTCGTGGATGTCGAACCCGACACTCTCCTCCACCGGAACCAGGTCCCGCGTGAAATCGCGGCCCGGCTCCGAGGCGTCGTACGACGGCGGCCGAGCCCGCCACGACCCCGGGAGGTACGAGAAGTACTGCTTGGCGAGCTCGATCGCTTCAGTGTCGTCGGCGGCGAGCAGGTCACCGCAGCCGGAGACGCTGGTGTGCATCCGGGCGCCGCCCATCTCCTCCAGCGTCACCTTCTCGCCGACGACCATCTCCGCCATCCGCGGTGAACCGAGGTACATCGAGGCGTTGCCGTCGACCATGATCACCAGGTCGCAGAACGCCGGGATGTACGCGCCGCCGGCCGCGGACGGGCCGAACAGGCAGCAGATCTGCGGCACCTTGCCGGACAGCGCGACCTGGTTGTGGAAGATCCGCCCGGCGCCGCGACGGCCCGGGAACAACTGCACCTGGTCGGTGATCCGGGCGCCCGCGGAGTCGATCAGCCAGAAGATCGGCAGCTCGTCGCGCAGCGCGACCTCGGTGATCCGGACGATCTTCTCGACCGTCCTGGCACCCCACGAGCCCGCCTTGACGGTCGGATCGTTCGCCACGATCAGCGCCGGCCGACCATCGACCAGCGCACGCCCGGTGACCACACCGTCAGCCGGCAAACCGGCGTTCAGCGCGTTCGCGAGCTGTGCCTCCTCGACGAAACTGCCCTCGTCGACGAGCAGGGCGATCCGGTCGCGGACGTACAGCTTGTTCTGGCTGTCGAGCTTGGCTTTGGCCTTCTCCGGCGGCGCCAGGGTCGCCTCGCGGGCAACCTTGACCTCGGTCCAGTGATCGCGGGTCATCTGGCCATCATTCCACTGGGAGGCCGAGGCCTCGGGCGATCAGCATCCGCTGGACCTCCGACGTACCCTCGCCGATCTCGAGGATCTTGGCGTCGCGGTAGAACCGGGTGACCGGGTACTCCTCCATGAAGCCGTAGCCGCCGAAGACCTGCGTCGCGATCCGGGTCGCGGTCACCGCGGACTCGCTCGCGTACAGCTTCGCCACCGAGGCAGCCTGCTTGAACTCGGCGACCGAAGCGCCGGCGTCCTTGAGCGCGGCGGCCTTGTAGACCAGCATCTCGGCCGCGTCCGCCATCACCTTCAGATCGGCGATCTGGAACGCGACCCCCTGCTTGCGCCCGATCGGACCACCAAACGTCTGCCGCTCACCGGCGTACTGGACGGACATCTCCAGACAGGCCCGGATGCACCCGAGCGCCACCGCGGCGATCGCGACCCGGCCGTCGTCCAGCGTCGCCAGGAACTGCGCGAAACCCTTGCCGCGCTCACCCAGCAGGTTCGCCTCCGGCACCCGTACGCCGCTCAGCGCCAGCGGATGCGTGTCGCTCGCATGCCACCCGAGCTTGTCGTACGCCGGCTCCGCGACGAATCCCGCCGTACCGGTGGGGACGATGATCGTGGAGATCTCCGGCTTGCCGTTCTCCCGCGTGCCCGTCCGCGCGGTCACCGTCACGCACGACGTGATCGAGGAGCCGGAGTTCGTGATGAACTGCTTCGACCCGTCGATCACCCACTCGCCGTTCTCGAGCGTCGCCCGCGTCTTGGTCGCACCCGCGTCCGACCCCGCGTCCGCCTCGGTCAGCCCGAACCCGGCCAGCTTCTCCCCGGCCACCAGGTCCGGCAGCCAGCGCTGCTTCTGCTCATCCGTCCCGTAGGTCAGGATCGGGTTGATCCCGAGCCCGACCGCGGCCTCGAGCGTGATCCCCATCGACTGGTCGACCCGGCTGATCTCCTCGATCGCCACGCACAGGCTGGTGAAGTCGCCGCCGGAACCGCCGTACTCCTCCGGAGCGGTCAGCCCGAACAGCCCGAGCTTGCCCATCTTCTGTACGACGTCCACCGGGAAGTGGTGCTTGCGATCCCACTCCGCCGCGTGCGGCGCGATCTCCGCCTCCGCGAAGTCGCGCACACTGCGCCGGAACTCGCGGTGCTCCTCGGACAACTCGAACATGCCAACTCCTCTGTGCTTGACGCTTACGTAAACGTAAAGCACAGTGGGGCGGGTGCACAATATCCGGGTGCCCGACACGTGGACGATCGCCGAACTGGCCGCCGAGTACGACGTCACCCTGCGCACGATCCGCTTCTACGAGGACCGCGGCCTGCTCACCCCCGAGCGCCGCGGCACCGTCCGCGTCTACCACCCCCGCGACCGCGTCCGCCTGGGCCTCATCCTCCGCGGCAAACGCCTCGGCTTCTCGTTGGACGAGATCGCCACCATCGTCGACATGTACGACGCCGAGCCCGGCGAAGAAGGCCAGCTCGAGTACCTCCTCGCCCAGATCACCACCCGCCGAGCCGACCTAGAGCAGCGTCGCCAAGACCTAGAACAAACCCTCAAAGAGCTCACCGAACTGGAAGCCCGCTGCCAAGCCGACCTGACCGCCCTCCGGCAGCGGACCTGACATGGCCGAAGAGCTGTCCAACAGTTCGATCCTCGGCCGTCTCCTCGAAGAGATCTCCTGGGAAGGCAGGCTCGTCCGCGGCTACCGCCACGGCGGTCGCGGCCGCGAGAACGTCCTGACAGCCGAGGTCCTGGGCCCGCTCTCGTACCTCCCCCGCGCAACCTTCCTGGCCGCCGTCCTCCGCAAAGCCCAAGGCGCCGACGAAACCCGCGAGCTCGTCGCCGCGGAGGCCGAGGAAGCAGCCATCACCTTGCTCCCCGACGAGTCCCGCCTGTCCCCCAACGGCGTCGTCGTCCAGCCGGACGGCGTACTGGTGACTCCGAGCTGTCACGTGCTGATCGAGGCCAAAGGCATGGGCAAGTCCGCCTTCCAGCCCGAACAGCTCTCCCGCGAATTCGTCTGCGTCCACCGCGACGCCGGCCAATCCCGCCCGCTACTGCTCCTGATCACACCCGAGCCCCCACCACTCCCCGTCAAAGGCCAAGGCCGCCTCACCATCGAGGCCGCAATCTCTCTCCACCTCGAAAGCGTCCTGGCCCGCACCACCGGCCTCACCAGTACATCCGACGAGCTGATCGCCACCATCCCCGACACCGTCGCCTGGCTCACTTGGGACGACCTAGGCGCCGCAGTAGCCGCTGCGGAAGTCCCCGACCTCCCACCGAGCGTCGCCGCAACCATCCACCGCCTCCGCACCGACCTCCTCCGAGCCCTCGCCTGGCACAAAACCAAGCACTAGGCGGCGACGGAGGCTTTGGTGAGGGCTGCTTCGTAGCGGGTTAGGGCTACTCGGGCTAGGCGGGGGTCGGCGCCTAGGGGGGCGGTTACTCGGTGGGGGCCGGCGTGTTGGTAGAGGCGGTCGGCGAAGTAGCCGGGGGCTAGGAGGTAGTTGGCTACGGCTAGGCGGCCGGGGGTGGTGGCCAGTACGGCGGGGAGGCGGGGGCCGCGGCCGGCTAGGTAGCCAATGGTTACGGGGCGGTGGATGCGGGCTTGGAGGAGGGCGGCGGTGCGTTCGCAGGCGGCTTGGGCTCGGGGGTCGGAGGAGCCGGCGGCGGCCAGGACTACGTGGTCGGTGCGGGAGAGGTCACCCAGGCGGTCCACGAGGATGTCGGCGATCAGGGGGTGCGGGCCTAGGGCGGGGGCTGCGGTGAGGGCGGGGTGGCGGGCTACTTGGGCTGCGATGTCTACGTGAACGTGGTAGCCGCTGGAGAGGAGCAGGGGAACCAGTACCGCGGAGGTGGTGTCGGTCATGACGCGGTCTACGAGGCCAGGAAGGGCTGGTACGTCGACATCCACGAAGCCGAGTGACATGGGGAGCTCGGGACGCAGGCGGGCCATTTGGCGCACGAGGTCGTGGACGACGCGGATGCCCCGAGGATCCGCGGTGCCGTGGGCTACTGCGATCAGGTCGGTCATGACGGCACCGCCGCTGCTTCGACGGCGAGGCGGTAGCCGCGGCGGACTACGGTGCGGACCAGTTCTGGTCGGCCTACTGCGGTGCGCAGTCTGTTCACGGTGACCTCCACTGCGTGCACGTCTTCGGCTCCTGGCAGTACGGCGAGCAGGTCCGGCCGTGAGACCACATCACCACCAGCCGCGACCAGCGCAGCCAGTACGGCGCGCGGTCCCGGCCCCAGCGGCAGTACGACGCCATCGAGCACCGCAGCGCCGCCACGGATCACCAGCTGACCGAACTCCGTGTCGATGGAGCGGGCGTTGTCGTCGGTGAGGCGGTCGGTGACGATTCGGATCAGAGCGCCCAAGCGGTAGCGGTCTGGGACCAGTGGCTCCAGACCGAGGTTGACGAAGGGTCCGGCCGTGACCGGGCCGACGCAGGCGTTCAGTACACGGCCGGTTCGCAGTGCCGCGACCAGAGCGTCGTACTGGCCGTTGAGCGCGGCCGCGTCGAGCATCGCCTGCGCACCTGGCGCAGACGTGTGTACGACGGCGTCGACAGCACCTGTGCAGACCTGTCCAATCATTCGCTCCACGAGCACCGGATCGGGCGCCGGACCCCACCGGTAGACCTCGAGCCCGCGCACCGACGCGCCGGCGCCGCGCAGCGCGTCCATCAGCGCCGGGTCTGACAGACCATGCAGCTGTACGACGATCTTCCGTCCGCTGACGCCCTGCGCCCGCAGCCACTCGACGACCTCGATCGTCGTCTCGGACCGCGCCGACCAGTGCTCCACGAGCCCTGCGGCCCGAATGGCGCCACGCGCCTTCGGACCGCGCGCCAGAATCCGCGCCTGCTCCAACGTGACGAGCAGATCCGCAGCGAGCCCAGCAGTGTCCGCAGCCTCGATCCACCCACGGAATCCGACCGCAGTCGTGACCACCACGTCGTTCGGCGGGTTGGCGATCACCCGCCGGGTCGCCTCGATCAGTGCGTGATCGTCGGCGACCGGAACGATCTGGAGCGTCGGTGCGTGCACCACCTTCGCGCCCCGGCGTTCGAACGACGCGATCAGGTCGTCGGCCCGCCGGTGCGCGGTCACTGCGATCGTGCAACCGCTCAGCGGACCAGGCCTCGTGTTACCCGTCACCGTTCTCCCCCACCCGAACCATCCCGTCGACGATCTCGACCGGGTAGACCGGCAGCGACACCGCCGGGTCGTCCAGACACACGCCGGTGCGCAGATCGAAGACCTGCTTGAACATCGGCGACGCCACCGTCGGTACGTCGCCGCGGCTGCCGACGATGCCGCGCGACATCACGTTGGCTCCGCTGTACGGGTCCTGGTTGCCGATGGCAAACACTGTGCCGTCGTGCAGCCGGAACAGCGCGATCTGCACCTCCCCGACCAGTGCCGCGACACCACGGTCGGGCAGCAGGGCGTCGTACCGGCAGAGGACCGTGGACTCAACAGCAGCGACACTCATCGACGTACCTCCAATCGGGGACCGGCGAGCAGCACCGGCTCCAGCTGTCCGCGCTCGGCCGGTGTGGCCGGTCGCGGCTGGTTGCGCTCGACCACGTAACGCAGGTCGGCGTCGGGCTGATCCGGCGCGTTCACGAACGACACGAACCGGGCCAGCTTGGCGGGGTCGGCCAGCGTCGCCTGCCACTCGTCGACGTACGCGTCGACGTGTTCGGCCATCGCTGCGTCCAGATCGGCGCCGATCCCGAGGCTGTCGTTCAGTACGACGTCCCGCACGTGGTCGAGGCCGCCTTCGATCTCACGGATCCACACCGAGGTCCGCTGCAGCCGGTCGCCGGTCCGGACGTAGTACATGAGGAAGCGGTCGATCGCCTGGATCAGCTCCTCCTCGGACAGGTCCGACGCGAGCAGTTCGGCGTGCCGGGGCGTCATGCCGCCGTTGCCGCCGACGTACAGGTTCCAGCCCTTCTCCGTCGCGATCACACCGACGTCCTTGCCGCGTGCCTCGGCGCACTCCCGTGCACAGCCCGAAACACCGAGCTTGAGCTTGTGCGGCGACCGCAGGCCGCGGTAGCGCAGTTCCAGCGCGATAGCCATGCCGACCGAGTCCTGTACGCCGTACCGGCACCAGGTGGAGCCGACACATGACTTCACCGTGCGCAGCGCCTTGCCGTACGCATGGCCCGATTCGAAGCCCGCATCGACCAGGCGCTTCCAGATAGCCGGCAGTTGCTCGATCCGTGCACCGAACAGGTCGACCCGCTGCCCACCGGTGATCTTGGTGTACAGACCGAAGTCGCGGGCCACCTCGCCGATCGTGATCAGCCCCTCCGGCGTGATCTCGCCACCGGGGATGCGTGGGACGACGGAGTACGTGCCGTCCTTCTGCATGTTGGCCATGACGTGGTCGTTGGTGTCCTGCAGCGGCGCCTGCTCACTGTCGAGCACGTGGCCGGCCGGGTACACGCTGGCCAGGATGGACGCGACCACCGGCTTGCAGATGTCACAGCCGCGACCGGTGCCGTGACGCTCGACGATCTCGCTGAACGTGCGCAGACCGGTCACCCGGACCACATCGAACAGCTCTGCCCGCGACAACGCGAAGTGCTCACACAGGGCCTTGCTGACCTCGACACCGGCCTTGGCCAGCTCGCTGTTCACCAGGTTCTTCACGATCGGCAGACACGAGCCACAGCTCGTACCGGCCTTGGTCCGACCGCAGACCGACTTCACATCGCCGCAGCCCTCGTCGCGGACCGCACACCGGATCGTCCCGGCCGACACGTTGTTGCATGAGCAGACCGGTGCGTCGTCCGGCAGCTCCAGCTGAGCCGGTGCCGCGCCCTCGGGCAGCAGGAACCCAGCCGGGTCCGCACCCAGCTCGCGGCCTACCATCGGCCGCAGTCCCGAGTACGCCGACGCGTCGCCGACCAGGATGCCGCCGAGCAGCGTGCGGGCGTCGTCGGACAGCACCAGCTTCTTGTAGACGCCGGCCACCGGGTCGGCGTACACGATGTCGAGCGCGCCCTCGGTCGTGCCGAACGCGTCACCGAAGCTGGCCACGTCGACACCGAGCAGCTTGAGCTTGGTGGAGGTGTCGGCGCCGGGGAACGTCGCCGCACCGCCGAGCAGCCGGTCCGCGACGATCTCGGCCATGGTGTTGCCAGGGGCAACCAAACCCCAGACCCGGCCCTCAATACACGCGACCTCGCCGATCGCCCAGACGCCGGGCGTCGAAGTCCGGCAGGCCTCGTCGACGATGACACCGCCGCGCTCACCGATCTCCAGCCCGGCCGCCCGGGCCAGCTCGTCGCGCGGCCGGACGCCGGTCGCGAACACGACCACGTCCGCCGGCAGATCCGGGCCCTCGGCGACCGCCATTGCCTTAGCCGCACCCTGCGACGTGAGCTTCACCCGGGTGGTTGCGGTAGACAAACGGATGTCGACATCCAGACCGCGGATCAGCCGCGCGAGCGCCGAGCCACCGCCCTCGTCGACCTGCAGTGGCATCAGCCGCGGCGCGAACTCGACCACAGTGGTGGCTGCGCCCAGCGCCCGCAGCGCGCCGGCTGCCTCCAGCCCGAGCAGACCGCCACCGACCACGACACCGTTGACCTGGTCCCGCTCCGACTTGAGTCGCTCGACGTAGACGCGCAGTGCGGCCACATCGTCGATGGTGCGGTACACGAAGCAACCCTGGGCGTCGCTGTTCTTCACCGGCGGCACGAACGCCGAGGAGCCGGTCGCCAGCACCAGTTCGTCGTACGCGATCGACTCACCGCGCGCAGTGGTCACCGACTTGCCTGTGGTGTCGATGGCGGTCACCTGAACGCCCTTGCGCAGTACGACGGCTGGGTCGTCCCACAGCTCCGGATCGCCCAGTGCGAGGTCGTGCGGGTCGCGTCCGGAGAAGTAGCTGGTCAGCGCGACCCGGTCGTACGGGAGGCGCGGCTCCTCGGCCAGCACGGTGATGCGCCACTGGACCTCGGTGTCACGCGCCCGCAGCGCCTCCACGAGCCGGTGTGCGACCATTCCGCCGCCTACCACCACTACGTGCCGCGCGTTGCTCAGCTCTGTCATCGTCGCCCTCCTGGCCGGTACTGGTTCGGTCTCGCCACGGCGGAACCGGTCGAGCAGGTCACCGACGGCACCGGTGCAACTGCCGCACCCGGTGGTCGCCCGTGTGGTGGCGGCGATGCCGGCGACACTGTCGGCACCTCCACGCCAGGCCGCCTCGATGGCGACCCTCGTCACTCCGTTGCACCGACAAACGGTGACTGTCTTCTTGGCCGGTACGGCGGGCTCCGACAACAGCCCGTCCGCCACTACCGGCGTACCGCGGTCCGCCAGCAGCACCAGCTCCGCCGCAACCTCCGGCGCACCTACTGCGACCGCCGACCGCACCACGCCATCGCGCAGTACGGCGCGGACCAACCGGTTCTCGTCCTCGAGCCGGACCTCAGCACCCGTCTCGGTCTGGTCGCCCAGCACCAGCAGGTCGAGCCCACCGGCGGTCAGCCGGACTACATCGGCTCCCTGCGGTACCGGCGTCGCACCGGTCAGCTGTGCGGCCAGGGCCTCGGCCTGTGCCCACGCCGACCCCACGGTCCCGGTCAGACGACCGTCGATCTCCGCACAGTCGCCGATGGCGTGCACTCGCGAGTCGTCCGGGCTAGTGAGCGTCTCGTCGACCACGATGCCGGTGCGCACGGTGAGGCCAGCAGCCAGTGCAGTCCGCGGCTTCACACCGCAGGCGACGACCAGCATCTCGCCGTACACCGGCTGACCGTTCCGCAGCAGCAGTGCGCGGAAGCGCTCGTCCTTCAGGTGCAGACGATCCAGCTCCGTGTTGAGCAGGACCTCGACACCCAGCTGCCGTACCGCTCGCGTAACTCGCCGTGCCGCTGCACGGTGGTGAATCGTCTTGTCCAGCAAGGCTTCGCCGTCGTGTACCAGCGTGACAGCGACACCACGCTCGCGCAGCGCACAGGCGGTCTCAACGCCGAGCACTCCGCCGCCGAGCACGACCACTCGCCGTACCTGAGCTGCAGCATCCACCAGCGACCGCGCATCGTCCGCAGTCCGCAGCACCTGCACACCAGGGGCGAGCTCAACCGGCACCACCGGCTCTGCTCCGGTCGCAAACACCAGCCGGTCGTACGGCCACTCGCGGTGCGCGGAGTCCGTCACCACCCGACGCGCCCGGTCGACCGCGACCGCAGTCGCGACCGGCTCGTCTCCTACGACCGGAGCAGCGGCCCGGCCCGCGACGTACTCGGTGAGCCGGCTGCGGTTGTACGAACCCTCGTCGCCCAGCACCGTCACGTCGTCGGACGGCAACAGCTCCGCCAGCCGCCGCCCGGCCATCCCACCGCCAACAATCACGACCTTCACGCGGGCACCCCCGTCGCCGGAAGGGCAGCCGCGCTCAGGGCGACCGCACAGGCCTTGAACTCCGGCATCCGCGACACCGGGTCGAGCACGTCGTTGGTCAGCTCGTTCACCGCACCCGCACCGCCGTAGTGGAACGGAACGAAGACCGTGTCCGGCCGTACGTCGGTCGTCACGCGCGCCGGCAGCACCATGGATCCACGAGCCGTCCGCAACTGCACCGGTCGACCGTCCGCGATCCCCAGCTGCGCAGCGACCCGGGGGTGGATCTCCGCGTACACCTCGGGCTCTGCCTCGGCCAGCTCACGCACCCGCCGCGTCTGCGCACCACTCTGGTAGTGCTGCAGCAGTCGACCGGTCACGAGATACATCGGCGCTGCAGCGTTCAGATCGTCAGCCACGGGACGGTGGTCGACCGCAACCACATGTGCCCGGCCGTCCGGCGTACCGAAGCGGTCCGCGAACAGCCGCGGCGTACCGGGGTGGTCGACGGCAGGCACCGGCCAGAACAGCTCCTCGTTGTCCAACCGCTCCCAGGTGATTCCGGAGTAGTCGGCCTTGCCGCCTGCGCTGGCCAGCCGCAGCTCCTCGAACACCTCCTCGGGGTCGGTCGAGAAGGCCGCCATACAGCCGAGCCTTGAGGCGATTCCGGCGAACACATGCAGATCGCTGCGCACCTCACCAGGTGGTGCAACAGCTGCCTTCCGGCGCAGGACCCGGCCCTCCAGGGACGTCATCGTCCCGTCTTCCTCGGCCCACTGCGTGACCGGGAAGACCACGTCGGCCAGCAAAGCGGTCTCAGACGGTACGACGTCCGCCACCACCAGCAGGTCCAACGCAGCAAGGCGTTCCCGGACCGAGGCGAGGTTCGGAGCCGACACCAGCAGGTTGCTGCCGTGGACGAACATCGCCCGCGGACCACCCGGCGTACCCAACGAGTTGATCAGCTCGACTGCGCTCTTGCCCGGTCCTGGCAGGTCAGCCGGGTCAACACCCCACACCGCTGCCACATGCGCGCGGGCGGCCGGGTCGGCGATGCTGCGGTAGCCCGGGAGCTGGTCGGCCTTCTGACCGTGCTCTCGGCCGCCCTGCCCGTTTCCCTGCCCAGTGATGCAGCCATAGCCGCTTCCGAGCCGCCCGGGCAGTCCGAGCGCCAGTGCGAGGTTGATGCAGGCAGTCACCGTGTCAGTGCCCTTGCTGTGCTGCTCCGCGCCACGCCCGGTCAGGATGAACGCACCCGCACCGCCGTGCACCGGAGCAGCGGCAGCCAGCACCCGAGCAGCCTGCCTGATCGTTGCCGCCGGTACGCCGGTCACCCGCTCAGCGCGCTCCGGCCACCAGCCCGCGGTGGAGCGGTAGAGCGCGTCTGCATCGTCAACGCGCGCTGCCAGGTAAGAGGTGTCCGCAAGGCCCTCCTGCAGAACGACGTGCGTGAGAGCCAGCACCAAAGCCAGATCGGTACCAGGAGTGGCCTGCAGGTGCAGCGCACCCGGCAGCGCGGCAGTCGCCGACCGCCGCGGGTCCACAACCAGCAAGCCACCGTCGGCAGGCAGGTGCGACACGGCCGGCGGCATGGTCTCGGCAATGTTGCTTCCGACCAGCAGTACGGCGTCCGCACCGTCCAGGTCCGCGAGCGGGAACGGCAGTCCCCGGTCGATGCCGAAGGCCCGATTCGTGGCCGCCGCGGCGGACGACATACAGAACCGGCCGTTGTAATCGACGTTCGACGTCCGCAGAGCGACCCGGGCGAACTTGCCGAGCGCATAGGCCTTCTCGTTCGTCAGACCGCCACCGCCGAACACCGCTACTGCGTCCTGACCGTGAGAGGCCTGCAGCGACCGGATGCGGTCGGCAACGAAGTCGAGAGCGAAGTCCCAGCTCGCCGCGACCAACTCACCCGCAGCGTTCCGCACCAGCGGTGTGGTGAGCCGGTCCGGCACGGTGAGGACCTCCGCGGCCGTCCAGCCCTTCCGGCAGAGTCCACCCTCCCCGCGCGGCTGCACCTCCACCCCGCCCGGCCGGTCGGCCGGGAGCAGGGTGGTTGCGCACTGCAGCGCGCAGTACGGGCAGTGAGTCGGGACTGAGGTCACACGCGCTCCTGGCTGAGCGGGCCACCCTTGCGCAGGTAGCAGAAGTACGTGACAGCCAGGCAGATCACATAGAACCCGCAGAACGTGTAGAGCGCCGGGATCAGCGAGCCGAAGTGACTGGTCGACATCGCGAACCCACGCGGTACCAGGAAGCCGCCGTACGCGCCGACTGCCGAAGCGATCCCGATACAGGCGGCCGCCTCGCGGCGCGCCCGCCCCGGGTCACCCGGCGTGGTCAGCCGGAACACCGCCGGAATCATCCGGTACGTCGACCCGTTCGCGGCGCCGCTGGCGACGAAGAGGAACAGGAAGCTGATCATGAAGCCCGCGAAGCTGCCGGCGTTCAGAGCGGCGATCGCGGCCAGAATGCCCAGCCCCATCACCACGAACGAGCAGACCGTCACCCGGGCGCCGCCGAGCTTGTCGGCCAGCTTGCCGCCGAACGGCCGCGAGACCGAGCCGACCAGGGCGCCGAGGAAGGCGATGTGCGCCACGGTGATGTCGGGGAACGTCGTCTTGATCAGCAGCGGGAACGCCGCCGAGAAGCCGATGAACGAGCCGAAGGTCCCGATGTAGAGGAACGAGATGATCCAGGTGTGCGGCCGCTTCGCCGCCGTGATCGACGCCCGGAACGACGAGGTCGCGACGGACAGGTTCGACATCACGCGCCAGGCGACGACCGCGGCGATCAGGATCAGCGGGAGCCACAGCAGACCGGCCCGGTTGAGCGTCAGACCGGCGCCGAGGGTGATCACCACCGGGACCAGGAGTTGAACCACCGCGACACCGAGGTTGCCACCGGCCGCGTTGATGCCGAGCGCGAAGCCCTTCTCCTTCTCCGGGTAGAAGAACGAGATGTTGGTCATACTGCTCGCGAAGTTGCCGCCGCCGACACCCGCGGTCGCCGCGACCAGCGCCATCACCCAGAACGGCGTCTCCGGCCGGCTCATGAAGAAGGCCAGCCCGCTGGTCGGGATCAGCAGCAGCAGCGCGGAGACGATCGTCCAGTTCCGCCCGCCGAACTTCGGTACGGCGAACGTGTAGGGCAACCGGAGCGTCGCGCCGACCAGGCTCGGCAGCGCGACCAGCCAGAACAACTGGTCGGTCGTGTACGTGAAGCCGGCCTTCGGCATCGACACCACGACGATGCTCCACAGCTGCCACACCGAGAACCCGAGGAACTCCGCGAAGATCGACGGCCACAGGTTGCGCCGCGCGACCGCACGCCCCTTGGACTCCCAGAACGTCGTGTCCTCGGGGTCCCACTCGTCGATCCAGCGCCCACGCCGCGGCGCTTCGACCGTACCGACCGCACCGGTCCCGTCGCCTGTGGCGACCCCCGGTCCTGCCTCGAGCGTCATCGTGCGTCTCCTGTCATCCGACCTCACTGATTAGGCCAGGACGCTATGACCGGGGTGTTTCCACGTGGTCATCTCGTTGTTACGCCGCCGAAACGGCTACCGCACACCCGTCGCCGGGTGGTGAGAGAAAGGTGGGTACTGTGCCGCTACCGAGGCGGAGGGGACTGACCGTGACTGACAGGGTGCGACCGCGGGGGCGATGGGCGTGGCGAGGCGTGATCGCCGCGGTGCTGATCGGCTGGCTACTGATGGGCGCGATCGGCGGCCCGACGGTCGGAAAGCTGAGCGAGGTCCAGGAGAACGACAACGCCAACTTCCTCCCGAAGCAGGCCGAATCGACGCTCGTTTCGAACGAATCGGCCAAGTTCGTCGACTCCGACGCGCTCCCGTACTTCGTCCTGGTCGAACGTGACGCCGGTCTCACCCCGGCCGACCTGACCGCTGCCAAGGCCTTCCTCGCGAAGGTGCCGACGCTCGAGCTCGGCGGCGGGAAGAAGCTCGGCGACTACCTCGCCGCGCCCGCGCAGACCGTCGTACCATCCGCGGACAAGAAGGCGCTGCTGCTCACGGTCGAGCTGGACGGAACCCGCGCCGACGAGGTGGTGGCCGAGGGCGACACCGTTTTGTTCGCCGCGGCGGACACGATGCGTAACGAAATCAAGCGGGATCTCACTCCGAGTGGTCTCAAGGTTTATGTGACCGGACCCGGCGGGGTGTTCGCCGACTTCGTCGTCGCGTTCAGCGGGATCGACGGGATCCTGCTCGGCGTCGCGCTGGCGGTCGTGTTCGTCATCCTGCTGATCGTCTACCGCAGCCCGATCCTGCCGATCGCCGTCCTGCTGACCGCCGTCTTCGGGCTCGCGCTGGCCGCGTCGGTGGTCTATCCGCTGGCGAAGCACGGCGTACTGGAGCTGAACGGGCAGAGCCAGGGCATCCTGTTCATCCTCGTGGTCGGCGCCGCGACGGACTACTCGCTGCTGCTCGTCTCGCGGTACAAGGAAGAACTGCACGACTACACCAGCAAGTACGACGCGATGCGGATCGCCTGGCGGGCTTCGATCGAGCCGATCGCGGCCAGCGCGGCCACCGTCATCCTCGGTCTGCTATGCCTGCTGCTGTCCAAGCTGGGCAGTACGAAGGGCCTCGGGCCGGTCGGTGCGATCGGTATCGCCGGGGCGTTGATCGCCTCGATGACGTTCCTGCCGGCGATCCTGCTGGCCTTCGGACGGCGAATCTTCTGGCCGTCGATCCCCCGGGTCGACCACGTCCACGCGCGCGACCAGGTCGGCGGGCGCAAGCTCTGGGGCCGGGTCTCCGGGCTGGTCGGACGGCACCCGCGCCGGGTCTGGGTGATCAGCGCGCTGGCACTGCTTGCCTGCGGCGCGTTCCTGCCGACGATCAAGGCGAGCGGGATCTCGCAGGAGGACCTGTTCCTGAACAAGGTCGAATCCGTCACCGGGCAGGAGGAGCTGGCCAAGCACTTCGACGCCGGAGCCGGTACGCCGGTCCAGATCCTCACGCCGGCCGCGGAGGCCGAGCAGGTGGTGCAGATCGCCACCAAGGTCGACGGGGTCGGGTCCGCCTCGGCGTCGGTGGCTCCCGGCGTACCGCCGAAGGTTGTCGACGGCAAGGTTCTGGTCCAGGCGACGCTGAAGGTGAAGGCGGACTCGCCGGCGGCGACCAAGGTGGTCGAGCACCTGCGCACCGAGCTCGACAAGGTCGATCCAGGAGTCCTGGTCGGCGGCACCACCGCGATCAACCTGGACGTCCTCGACGCCAGCAAACGCGACCTGCGGGTGATCATCCCGACCATCCTCGCGGTGATCTTCCTGGTCCTGATGCTGCTGCTGCGCTCGGTGCTGGCCGCGATCCTGCTGGTGGTCGCCAACGTGATCTCGTTCGCCGCCACCCTCGGTGTCAGCGCGATCGCCTTCAACCACATCTTCGGCTTCCCCGGCGCCGACCCCGCCATCCCGCTCTACGGCTTCGTCTTCCTCGTTGCCCTCGGCATCGACTACTCGATCTTCCTGATGACCCGGGTCCGCGAGGAATCAGTCGACCAAGGCACCCGCCCCGGCATCCTCACCGGCCTCGCCGTCACCGGCGGCGTGATCACGTCGGCCGGCGTCGTCCTGGCCGCCACCTTCTCCGCCCTGGCGGTGCTGCCGATCCTGTTCCTCGTCCAGACCGCCTTCCTGGTCGCCTTCGGCGTCCTCCTCGACACCACCATCGTCCGCTCGCTGCTCGTGCCGGCCCTCGCCCACGACATCGGCCCGAAGATCTGGTGGCCGAGCAAGCTCGCCCGCGCTCAGGACTGAGGCCTTCGGTGTACAGATGAACGGGTAGAGGTCGCCCGACTCCGGCGGGGGCATGGTCCGCCGGAGCCCGGATCGAGCACTACTACCCGTTCATCTGTACGCGTCGCCAAGACGTTGGATCAGCTTCGCTGATTGCTTGCTTCTCCCGGTAGGTACGCCACTTCGTGGGCGGGGGCTCGGGCGGGCCTGGGAGCAACTCGCGGATGATCGTGGCGTCGGGAGCGTAGGCCGCCTCGGGAAGGTCACCGAGGACCTCGGCGTAGACATCACGCAGTACTTCGGCCTGCGCGGCCCAGGAGAAGTGGTGCCGGAGTTCGGTGTCTCCGGCGATGCGCTGCGCGATCCGATCGCGGTCCGCGAGAACAGTGCGAACCGCCTGCACCAGACCGTCCACGTCGCCCGCCGGATAGACCGCACCCAGGTCAAGCTCGTTGACCAGATCAGCTTGCGCCGAGGTATCACTGGTGATGATGGGCAGCCCGGCAGCGATGTACTCGCAGAACTTGTTGGTGACCGCGATGTCGTGATTGGGCGCGTGCAGCAGCGGGCTGAGGCCGATCGTGGCCGACCGGACGTAGAGCGGCACCAGCTCGGCCTTGACGAACGGCAGCACGTGCACGCGATCGCCGACACCCAGCTCTGCGGCTCGAGCGCGCAGTTCGGTGGTGAAGGTGTTGATCCGGGCAACGATCGCGAGGTGGACGCCGGGCAGTTGCGGCAACGCCTCGACCGCCGTACCGACGCCACGAGCCCGATGGACGCCACCCAGATAAACAAGCAGCGGAACGCCCTCAGCCAGCCCCAACTGCGACCGCAAGTCCTCAACCTCCGCGTGCTCCGGCGGCTCGATCGGCGCATTCAGTACGACGTCAGGCAGCGTCGGCAGCTTGTGATCGCGCTGCAGCCAACGGGCCAGCGGCTCGGAGACAGTGATGACACGGTCGACATCCTTGAGGAACTCACGCTCGAGATCGCTGTACGCCGCGACCCGCCGCGGAGGCACGTTCGGCACGCCGGGGGTGTACTCGTGGGCGTCGTAGATGATCTTGATCTTGCGACCGTCCAACGCCGCCCGGTGCGCGGCTCGCGCCGCGATCCCGAGCATGTACACGTCGTGGACGTGAATCACCTCGGGGTGCATCCGGTCGAGTTGCGGGCCGAGCGTGAGCTCCTGGTCGAGCACCTCGGGCAGCACGGTCCGCCAGCGCGCCGACGGGAGCCTGCGGTAGAGGGCGATCATCCGCGCACGCCGCTTGCCGAGCCCCGGGTCGAAGTTGCGCGCGGCGCGCCGTACCAGGAAGGCGCGAGCGTCGAGAACGGCGCTGTGCAGCCGCAACGTCCGCCAGCGCACCGCCCGCCGAACCCGATCGCCCGTGGACCCGGCGACCGGACCACCCCGATCCTGATCGCGGACATCACGCCCGCGGTCGCCCCGCAGCTCGCGAGTCGCATACAGCCAGCGGCCCTTGGCCAGTGTGTATTCGGCCTCGGTACTGAACCACGGCTTCAGACTGGCGACCCGTTTGCGCCACCCGGTCAGCGTGGCCTTGGCCGGCACGCGCGGGACGATCACCTGCACCTTGCCGAGCGCGCGCGAGCCGCGGGCGTGCCGGCCGGCGATCCCGACACACGTGACATCGAGATCCCACTTGGCCACGGTCTGCGCGTACTTGAGCACGCGCGAGTCGATGACGATCTCGTTGCCCGCCATCATCACGACCTTGCGCCGTACCCACGGCGGCTTCCAATCGGCCGGTACGGCGCTGGGCCGCTCGACGAGCGCGGTGAGCGCCTGACCGGACCGGCGACCGTCGTGCACCTCGGCCACGAACGGCGGTCCGAGCGCCGCGATGTCCTGCCCACGCTGGGGATCCGCGACGAGGTCGAGCAGCACCTGCTCGAGCGTGTCCGGCGTCGCCTGCACGATCGGCAACTCGAGCCCGGTCGCGGCGGTCACGCGATCACGGACGTCCTTCGACACGTACGACACCACGATCCGGCCTGCTGCCATCGCTTCGCACGCGGCCACACCGTAGTTGCCGATCCGGAACTGGTCGATGACGATATCGGCGTCGCGGTACACGGCCGGCATGTTCGCCGGATCCACGCCCTGCACGCGGCGATAGGTGATGATGCCGCGACGATCAAGGTCCTCCATGATCGGGTCGATCAGGTCCGACCCCTTGATCACCGCCTTGCTCGGCGCATGAGCGACCACCGGGCGCTTGCGCTCGAGCACCGGTGAGTCGCTGCGCCAGACATCAGGCTCGACCACTACCGGACACCAGACAGCCTTCGGCACATAGTCGAGCAGGTCCGGCGTGGAGACGAAGACCGGCCCCGGGTACGACGCGAACAGCTCGACCGCGCGCGTGGCCTTCCGCTCCATCACCTCGACGGTCGTGTCCTCCATGTCGGGGAACGGAGACCACGGCTCGGATTCCACGTGCTGACTGGGAATTCGCACATCGGTGCCATGGGCAAGCAGACCGACCTGCACGCCCTTGCTGAGCAGGTGCTGCAGATCACCGGCCGCGTCCGGACCGTGCAGTACGCCGAAGATCGGCCGCGCCGCCTCGATCAGGACGTGCGTGTAGTTGGCCACGACGTGGTTGTAGAACTCCAGCTGCCACCGTCGATGCCGCCGATAGGTGCTCGCCGACACGCGGTAGTCGACCGGATAGTCGAGCACGCCGTTGGCGAAGGCGAACGCGGTCACCTTCGTGGTCGGCGACTGCCCCTCCAGTGCCCGCGCCCATCGGGTGCCCTGTCCCGCGAAGTTGACCGGACCGATCAGCAGCCGGGCGGCCGCGTCGAGCCGCGCCGGCATCCCCGGCCCAGGCGTCGGCGTACTGTCCGGCTGATCGTCCAGGCCGTTGTCTGTCTTCCGAACCACGGTGTCGTCTTCCGCCCCTCACATCGGTCTCGGTCGTCTAACACCTCGGCATGTCGCATCGGTTGCTTTCGCCCCAGAAGTGGTTATCGGTACTCCACAACCGATAACCTCGCCGAAAGAGTCGAGGATGTGAGGAGCCCGGAATGGCTGACAGCACCACGACGGACCACGGCGCGTTCGCGCTGCCGACCAAGAACCTGCCCGCCCCGCAGGTCCGCGACCTGCCCGACCCACCCCGCCAGACCTGGAAGGTCGTCGGCCCGGGCATGGTCGGCGCCGGCGTCGGACTGGCCTCGGGAGAGTTCATCCTGTGGCCCTACATCTCCAGCCAGGTCGGGCTGGTCTTCCTCTGGGGCGCCCTGGTCGGCGTCGTGATCCAGTGGTTCCTGAACATGGAGATCGAGCGGTACACGCTGGCCACTGGTGAGACAGCGTTGACCGGCTTCAACCGGTTCGGCAAACACTGGGGCCTGTTCTTCGCGATCATGACCTACTTCGCGAACATGTGGCCCGGCTGGGCGACCAGCTCGGCCTCGATGCTCACCTACCTGTTCGGCGGCGGCGATCCGCGCTGGATCGCGATCGGCATCCTGCTCGCGATCGGCCTGATCCTGACCTTCGCCCCGGTCGTCTACGTGATGCTCGAGCGGCTGATCTTCGTCAAGATCCTCGCCGTCGGGCTGCTCGTCGTACTGGCCCTGATCTTCGCGATCCGCGCCAAGACGTACGGCGCCCTCGGGCACGCCGTCACGCACCCCGAGTTCCCCGTCGACCAGCTCGGCTTCGCGCTGATGATGGGCGCGATCGCGTACGCCGGTGCCGGCGGCGGCCAGAACCTCGTCCAGAGCAACTGGATCCGCGACAAGGGCTTCGGCCAAGGTCTGCACGTCCCGCGCCTGACCTCACCGGTCACCGGCGAAGCCGAGGCCGACCCGACCGCGAACGGCTACGTCTTCACTCCCG
The DNA here is from genome assembly GCF_040605415.1 of Kribbella sp. NPDC005582. Classification (NCBI taxonomy): domain Bacteria; kingdom Bacillati; phylum Actinomycetota; class Actinomycetes; order Propionibacteriales; family Kribbellaceae; genus Kribbella; species Kribbella sp. NPDC005582. Next base: position 389,261 of record NZ_JBEXCU010000002.1, on the reverse strand, counting down.
ACGACGCCAACATCGCCCGCTGGAAACGCTGGTGGAAGTTCGCCAACATCGAGCAGGCCGCGACCTTCGTCGCGATCACCGTGCTGACCATCGCCTTCACCTCGATGCTCGCGCACGCCACCCTGTTCGGCGACAGCAACGTCAAGAACAACATCAGCTTCCTCAAGATCGAGGGCACCACCCTGCAGACCCTGGTCGGCGGCTGGTTCGGCTACCTGTTCTGGGCGATCGGCGCCTTCTCCCTCTTCGCCGCCGCGGCCGGCATCGTCGACTACACCTCCCGCCTCACCGCCGACATGATCAAGGCCCGCTACCTGCGCACCTCCACCGTCACCGAGTCCAAGCTCTACTTCGGCCTCGTCTGGGGACTAGTTGCCTTCGGCATCATCGTCCTCCTGGCCGGCCTCACCCAGCCCCTGGTCCTGCTCGTCATCAGCGCCTGCACCGCCGGCACCATGATGTTCGTCTACTCCGGCCTGCTCTGGTGGATGAACTCCCGAGCCCTACCCAAGGCCATCCGCATCACCCCGATCCGCACCGCCGTACTGGCCTTCTCCTTCCTGGCCTTCGGCTTCCTGGCCGTCTTCACGATCATCGACCAACTCAAGAAGCTGTAAGACCTCGTCAACCTGCGGCAAGCCGTACCGGCGGTAGAGCTCCAACGCGATCCGCCACTGCTCACGAGCGGGCTCGGTCTCCCCGAGCCCACTCAACGCCGTACCGAGCGAGTGACGAATCCGCGCTTCCAGCTCACCACCGCCAGTCAACTCGAGAGCTTCCTCGAGATGCGCCCGCGCCGCGTCGTACGCGTCCAGCTCGACCTCTGCCGTCGCCAAGTGCCGAAGATGCTCGGCCACGGCGGACTTGTTGCCAGCGGCCCGGACCCCGTCCATGTGCGCCCGCAACCACGTCCGGGCAGTCTCGGTCCTACCACTCCGCAGGTAGCTTTCTCCGATCGCGGAGGACAACAGATCCACGAATCCCGGACGGCTACGCATCAGCGACACAGCTAGTTCGAACGACTTGTCCTGCTCCGCGAATCGGCCCAGCCGGCCGGCCAGGACGCCTAGCATCAACCGCGCCTCGCCCTCCATCATCTGGTCGGCGAGGCGCTGCCCGCGCTCCAGCCCCGCCCTGGCAAGTTCCATGGCCTCGTCCAGCCGGCCCAGACGCTCGAGGCAGTGGGCCAGAGCAACCATGCTGAAGCTGAGGTGGCTCTCCTCCTCCAGCGCGGTGTCAACCTCGATCGCGACCTTCAAGTGGGACGCCGCGGTCTCCAGGTCCGAGATGGCGGTGTAGTGGGCTCCCGCGCTGTAGCTGATCACGGCCGATGCCACCGGAGGAGCACAAGTCGGTTCGTCCCGGAGCGCCGCCAACGCCAACTCGTCCAACTGGGCTCCTTCCGCCTGGCGATGCCGGACGACCCAGAACATGAACATGCCCATGGCGAGTCTGACCACGGCCGCTCGGTCAGGGTGCGGACTCGCCATCATCCGGCGCGCCGCCCCGAGAACATCGGCCGACTCGGCATCCAACCAGAGCATGACCTCGTCGTACTCGAGCTCTTCGACCCCGGCGACCCACCGCTCGTCGAAGAACTCCCTCGAAACGCCGGAGAAGCCGAATCTCACCCGAGACTGCCACGCCATTGCGACGTACAGTGAGAACACGCGGTCACGGGCAGCCGCCTGCTCATCCGCCGTTGTTGGGATCTCCCGCGCATAGGTGCGGACGAGGTCGTGGAACTGGTAGCGACGGGGGCTGGGGGACTCCAGCAAGTGCAGGTCGACCAGGTGCTCCAGCAGCGGCTCGACCTCCGCCTCCGGGCGGTCGACCAGTCGAGCGGCCACCTTCAGGTCCAGTTCGTCGCCCTCGAAGAGACCGATCAGCCGGAAAACCTCCGCTGCCTCCGGCGACGCGCCTTTGAGGGACAGCGCGATAGAAGCCCGTACGCCGTGTTCCGCATCAGCGAGCACATCCAGCCGCGCCGTCTCGTCGGCCAACTCCCGCGCAAGGTCCGCGACCGTCCACGACGGTTCGGCGGCGAGCCGGGTGCCAGCAATCCTCAATGCCAGAGGCAACGAACCGCAGAGAGCGACCACCTCGAGTGCAGACTGCGGATCCGGGTCGACGCGCGGCCGACCCGCGACAGCCGTGAGCAGCTTCAGCGCCTCATTTTCCTGCAGCACCCCGAGCGCAAGCGGCTGCGCGCCCGGCAGACCCACCAGCGCCCGCCGGCTGGTGACTATGACCGCGCAGCTCGACGTACCGGGCAGCAGCGGAAGCACCTGCTCGACCGTCGCCGCATTGTCCAGGACCACCAGCAGGCTCCGGCTTGCGCAGGCAGTCCGGAACAACCCCGCAGCTTCTTCAGCGGACTGCGGCGGGCGCTGCAGCGCGAAGCCGAGTTGCTGGAGCAGCGCGTTGAGCCCCTCCAGTGGCGTCATCGCTTGACCAGTGCCGAAGCCGCGGAGGTTCACGTAGAGCACGCCGTCGGCGAGCCGGCCTGCCAGTTCGCGCGCAACGCGCACAGCCAGCGCGGTCTTCCCAACGCCACCCATCCCAGCGAGCGCCGAGATAACAACAACACCCGGCGCCTGCCCGCTACCGCTCACGAGCTCAGACACCGCCGCGATCTCCTCGCGCCGACCGACGAAGTCCGCCACATCGCTCGGCAGCGCGCCCACCTTCGGCCGCGCGGCCGCTGCCTTCAGCTCGGCGCGCTCATCCTCGCCGAGCCCCAGTCCCGCACTGAGCAGGTCAACCGTCTGCACCCACGGATACCGACGACGACCGGCTTCCAACGCCTTGATCGCCTCGACGCTCACCCCCGACTCGACCACCAGCCGCTCCTGCGACAACCCGGCCGCCTTCCGGAAACGCCGCAGTACCGGGCCGAAATCAGTCATTCAGCAACGTCCGAACCTCACCGGCCTGCGGTGAGCCGCTGCGTTGGTACAGGTCCAGCGCCATGCGCCACTGCTCCTGAGCGGGCTCGGATTCGCCGAGTCCGCTCAGCGCCGTACCGAGGGCGTGGCGGATCTTGGCTTCGAGTTCGTCGTTGCTGTTCTGGATCACGTCGAGGGCTTCGGTGAGGGCTACGCGGGCCGCGTCGTGGTCCGCCAGTGCTGTTTCGGCGACGCCTAGCCAGTAGAGGTGTTCGGCGATGGCGGCGTTGTCGCCGGAGCTCTTGGTTTCCTCCAGGTGGTCGCGGAGCCAGGTTCGGGCGGCTTCGGGGCGGTCTGAGCGGAGGTAGCTGGCACCGATGTCGGGGAGCATCAGGTGAAGAATTTCTGGACGGCTTCGGCGGAGGATTGCGACTGCCAGGTCGAAGGCCTCGTCCTGCTCGGCGAAGCGACCGAGGCGACCGGCCAGGGAGCCGATGCTGTAGCGGGCGTCGCTCTCGATGATCTCGTTCTCGAGGTGGAGCGCACCCTCCAACCCGGATCGGGCCAGCTCCGTTGCCTCGTCGAGCCGGCCGAGTCGCTCCAGATCCTGGGCGAGAGTGATCGTGCAGACGACGTGGTTGAACGGATCGGTCTCCATCGGCGCCGCTGCGAGGGCGACCCGCAAGTAAGCCACCGCGGTCTCGGAGTCCGACCTGGCCGAGTAGTGCGCTCCCACGTGATAACTGATCCGGCTCAGGGCGAAGACCGAGGCACAGGCCGGGTCCTCGCGAAGCGCGGCCAAGGCGAGTTGGCCGAGTTCCGTTCCTTCGGCATGCCGACGGCGGATGACCCAGAACCGCAGCATGCCACCCGCGAGATTCACGAGGGTTCCACGGTCTATGGTCGGCCGGCGGGCCGCGGCCAGGATCTCGGCGGCCTCGGCGTCGAGCCAGGCCATGACTTCGTCGTACTCGAGGTGCTCGACACCACGGATCCACTCCTCCTCGAACCAGAAGGCACGCGAGACACCGAGCTTGGCGCGCGCCTGCCAGGCCATCGCCACGTAGAGCGCCAGCACCCGCTCGCGGGCCGCCGTACGGTCGTCGGGTGCGAGCTCCCGTGCATACGTGCGGACCAGGTCGTGGAACTGGTAGCGGCGTGGGCTGGCCGACTCCAGGAGATGCAGGTCGACGAGGTGTTCCAGCAGCGGTTCGACCTCCGCCTCCGGGCGATCGACCAGGCGCGCAGCGACCTTCAGGTCGAGTTCTTCGCCCTCGTGCAGACCCAGCAGGCCGAAGATCTCCGCGGCGGCCACATCGGTGGCCGACGTACCGGCCAATGACAGCGCGATCGACGCCCGTACGCCGTCCCCGAGCAGGTCGAGTCGCGCACTCTCGTGGGCCAGGCGCCGGGCCAGGTCGGCGACCGTCCAGGACGGCTCGGCGGCCAGCCGACTGCCGGCGATTCTGATTGCCAGCGGCAACGACCCGCAGCGGGCCACGACATCGCGTGCTGACTGCAGGTCGGTTTCGATCCGCTCCGACCCGGCGACTGCCTTCAGCAGCGCCAGCGCCTCGTCGTCCGGCAGGACAGCAAGCTCGAGCGACCGCGCACCCGGCAGCCCGACCAGGGCGCGTCGGCTGGTGACGATGACGGCGCAGGTCGACGTACCAGGAAGCAGCGGCTGAACCTGGTCGACGCCAACCGCGTTGTCCAGTACGACGAGCAGCTTGCGACCGGCACACACCGTCCGGAACAGGCCCGCGGCCTCCTCGGTCGATTCGAGTGGTCGTTGGGCGAAGCTCAGTTGCTGAAGAAGCGTGTTCAGCGCCTCCAGCGGTGTCATCGGTTCACCGACCCCGAATCCGCGAAGATTCACATAAAGCACACCGTCAGCGAACCGGCCCGCCAGCTCACGCGCGACCCGCACGGCCAGCGCGGTCTTCCCCACACCGCCCATTCCCGCGATCGCCGAAATCACGACCACCCCAGGCGCCTGTCCCCCACCCGTCAGCAGCTCGGACACCGCAGCAATCTGCTCAGCACGACCCACGAAGTCCGGTACGTCGTTCGGCAGCCGCTCCGTCGACGACGGCGCAGCCGCAGCCTGCAATTCGGCTCGCCCGTCCCCGTCGAGGCCCAGCCCGTCACTCAGCAGCTCGAGAGTCTTCGCCCGCGGAGACCGCCGACGCCCGGCCTCCAACGTCTTGATCGCCTCGACACTGACCCCGGACACGTCCGCGAGCCGCTCCTGCGAAAGCCCGGCCGCCTTGCGGAACTTCCGAAGTACCGGACCGAAGTCAGACATCGGACTTCACCAATCTGCGAAGGTCATCCGCATGCGGGGAGCCGTAGCGCTCCAGGAGTTCCAGTGTCGTCTGCCATTCCTCATCGGCTTCGGTACGGCGGTTGGAGGCGAGCAGGACGTGGCCGAGGCATTCGCGGACGCGGGCTTCGGGTTGCCAGGTGCCTTGGACGACGCGGAGGGCGGCTCGGAGGTGGTGTTCGGCGAGGGGGAGGTGGCCGCGGTCGAGTTCGACGCGGCCGAGGCCTTCCAGGGCTTCGGCGACGGCGAACTCGTCGCTGTCCTCGATGGCCGCTGCGCGGGCTTCTTCCAGGTACGCCGATGCTTCGTCGAGCCGGCCGGAGTCGCGGTAGGAGAGGCCGGCGTGGCAGAGGAGCCAGTAGCGCTCGTGGGGTGTGCCGAGTCGGCGCATCACGTCGACGGCGCGGGTGAACTCGCGGTCCTGGGAGGAGGCGCGGCCTTGTTTGCCTGCGGCCAGGCCGAGGATGAGGCGGCCTTCGGCTTCGGCCACCTCGTCGCCGGTGCGCAGGGCGACGGCGACGCCGCGTTCGGCGGCGGCGATGGCTTCGTCGAGCCGACCGAGGTCGACGAGGTAGTGGCCGAGGAAGACCTCGGCCTCGATGTAAGCGCGGTCGTACTCGCGGGTCTTGGGTGCTGCCAGCGCGGTGGTCATGTAGTCGACCGCTCGTTGGTACAGGCCGGCCGATGCGCACTGCTGGGCGACCTCGAAGGGCAGCAGGGCCGCGGCGAACGGGTCGGCGGCCGATTCCGGGATGCCGAGTGCCAGCGTGCCCAGGAGCACTCCGTCGGAGTGGCGGCGGCGGACGTAGCAGTACGGCAGCAGTCCCAGGACCACGCGGGCGACCAATTCGCGCGGTCCGGTGGCGGCAGCACGCCGTACGGCACCGATGATCTCGTCGATCTCCTCGTCGAACCAGGCGAAGATCTCGTCGACGGTGAACTGGTCCGCGCCAGCCGTCCAGCTGTCGTCGTACCAGGCTTCGGACAGGTCGTCGGAGAATCGCGCCATCCGGGTCCGCCAGCCCATCGCGAGGCAGAGCTGGAGAACCCGCCGTTGCGCGGCCTCGCGGGCCGGTGCATCGGTCAGGGCGGCAGTCGTCTCCTTGACGTAGCTGCGGACCAGGTCGTGCATGCGGTACCGATGCGGACCGACGGACTCGATCAGGTACAGGTCGACCAAGCGTTCCAGCCGGCGCGCGACGTCGTCGACGGGCAGATCGAGCAGCGCCGCGGCGACGCGTACGTTCAGCTCGTCGCCCTCGTGCAGGCCGAGAAGCTTGAACGCGGCAACGGCATCCATGTCGCGATCGGTCGCCGCGGCCAGCGAGAACTCGATGCTCGCCCGTACGGCGCGGTCCGCGGTCGCGAGCTCGTCGAGGCGATTCCGGCTGGTCTCCAACCGTCGTACCAGCTCGGCGACCGTCCAGCCCCGCTCGTCCGCGAGCCGGGCGCCGGCCAAGTGCAGAGCGAGCGGGAGGCCACCGCACAACCGGACGATCGCCAAGGCGTTCGCCGGGTCGCGCCGGATCCGGTCGTCGCCGACGATCTGGCTCAGCATCTCGATTCCGTCCCGATCCGGCAGTACGTCGAGCATGACGTGGACAACGCCGGGCAGCGCGGTCATCGCCCGGCGGCTGGTGATCAGCACCGCACAAGTCGATGCCCCCGGCAACAACGGAGTCACCTGCGCCGCGTCGGCCGCGTTGTCGAGCACCACCAGCACCCGGCGGCCGGACAGCGCCGATCGATAGCGGGCGGCGGCCTCGTGGACGTCGCTCGGATCGTCCGGCCCCTGGACGCCGAGGCTGTCCAGCAACCGGCCGAGCGCTTCCGGCACGGTCATCGGCCGACCGGGCCCGAAGCCGCCCAGGTTCAGGTACAGCTGGCCGTCCGGGTACCGATCGGCGACCAGGTGCGCCATGTGGATGGCCAAGGCGGTCTTGCCGACGCCACCCATCCCGCCGACGGCCGACGTCACCACCACGCCGGGGCGCGACTCCTGAGCGGTGAAGGTCTTCTCGAGCGCGGCGACCTGGTCCTCACGGCCCACGAAGGCGTAGACGTCGTCCGGCAGCTCGCGCGGGACGGTGACTCGAGCCTTCGTCCGGGCGCCCGCCGCGAACAGCTCCAAGCGCGGCGATCCGGTCAACTGCAGACCGTCCGCCAGGAGCTTGAGCGTGCCCGACCGCGGATGCCGACGGCGTCCGGTTTCCAGGGTCTTGATCGCCTCGACGCTCACGCCGGACTCCGCCGCCAGACGCTCTTGCGAGAGACCGGCGGCTTTGCGGAACTTCCGCAGTACTGGGCCGAACTCAGCGGTCATAAGGCTGCGTGGCGCCGTTGACCGTGGTGTAGAGGGAGTAGACGGACGTGGTGGCGGTGATGAAGAGGCGATTCCGCTTCGCGCCGCCGAAGGTCAGGTTCGAGACGGTTTCCGGGACGAGCAGCTTGCCGAGCAGAGTGCCGTCCGGGTGGTAGACGTGGACGCCGTCCGCGGCCGAGGCCCAGATCCGGCCGGCGGTGTCGATCCGGATGCCGTCGAAGGCGCCGTTCCCGCACTCGGCGAAGACCTCGCCACCGCTGATCCGGTCCCCCTCGACGGTGAAGACCCTCAGGTGCGCGCGCTCGGTGTCGGTGATGTAGACCAGCGACTCGTCCGGCGAGAAGGCGATCCCGTTCGGACCGGCGAAGTCGTCCGCGATCCGGGTCAGCCCACCGTCCGCCGACACGCGGTAGACATGGCAGCCGTCAGTCTCGATCTCGCCCTTGTACCCCTCGTAGTCGCTCGAGATCCCGTACGACGGATCCGTGAACCAGACCGAGCCGTCGCGCTTGACCACGACGTCGTTCGGGCTGTTGAACCGGTGTCCCTCGAAGTTGTCGGCGAGCACGCTGATCCGCCCGTTGTGCTCGGTCCGCGTCACCCGCCGGTTGCCGTGCTCACAGCTGACCAGACGGCCCTGCTCGTCGAGCGTGTGACCGTTCGTGTTCCCGGCCGGCGTCCGGAACGCCGAGACCTGGTACGACGTCTCGTCCCAGCGCAGGATCCGGTCGTTCGGGATGTCGCTCCAGAGCAGGTACCGCCCCGCCGGGCAGTAGACCGGCCCCTCGACCCAGCGGCCGCCGGTCCACAGCCGCTCCAGGTGGTGATCGCCCCGGATCCCGTCGAAGCGGTCGTCGAACTTCTCCCATTCCGCCGGAACGGTTCCTGCCAACGGTTCGAGGATGGTCATCCGCACACACTCCCAGATCGAGGCTCCGCCGGAAGCCTATTCTCAGGCCGGACCGCGAACAGGTCCGCCGACTGTGACGAACAACCTCCCCAAGGTCCAGGGTTTGGACTCTAGAGTGGGCCCAGGCTTGAAGGGAGTCATCCGTGTCGGAGAACAAGCAGATCACCAAGGTGCTGGTCGCCAACCGGGGCGAGATCGCGGTCCGGGTCGTCCGGGCGGCGGCCGACGCGGGGCTGGGCAGCGTCGCCGTGTACGCCGACCAGGACCGGGACGCGTTGTTCGTCCGGCTCGCCGACGAGGCGTACGCGCTGGAGGGGTCGACCCCGGCCGACACCTACCTGAACATCGCCAAGATCCTGGACCTCGCGGCCCGCTCCGGCGCGGACGCGGTGCACCCGGGCTACGGCTTCCTGGCCGAGAACGCCGAGTTCGCCCAGGCCGTGATCGACGCCGGCCTGATCTGGATCGGCCCGCCGCCGGCGGCGATCGACTCCCTCGGCGACAAGGTGAAGGCCCGGCACATCGCCGAGAAGGTCGGGGCCCCGCAGGTCCCCGGTACGCCGAACCCGGTCGCCGACGCGGCCGAGGTGGTCGCGTTCGCCGAGGAGTTCGGCCTGCCGATCGCGATCAAGGCGGCGTACGGCGGTGGCGGCCGCGGCATGAAGGTCGCCCGCACCCTGGACGAGGTACCGGAGCTGTTCGAGTCCGCGACCCGCGAGGCAGTCAGCGCCTTCGGTCGTGGTGAGTGCTTCGTCGAGCGGTACCTGGACAAGCCGCGGCACGTCGAGACGCAGTGCCTGGCCGATGCCCACGGCAACGTCGTGGTCGTCTCCACCCGGGACTGCTCGCTCCAGCGCCGGTACCAGAAGCTGGTCGAGGAGGCGCCCGCGCCGTTCCTGAGCCCGGAGCAGCTGGAAACCCTCTACAAGTCCTCGAAGGCGATCCTGCGCGAGGCCGGGTACGTCGGCGCCGGGACCTGCGAGTTCCTGGTCGGCCAGGACGGCCTGATCTCGTTCCTCGAGGTCAACACGCGACTGCAGGTCGAGCACCCGGTCTCCGAGGAGGTCACCGGGCTGGATCTGGTCCGGGAGATGTTCCGGATCGCGAACGGCGAAGAGCTCGGGTACGACGACCCCGCGATCAGCGGGCACTCGATCGAGTTCCGGATCAACGCCGAGGACGGCGGCCGCGGCTTCCTGCCCGCGCCCGGCACGCTGACCAAGTGGAAGCCCCCGAGCGGTCCGGGCGTCCGGATCGACGGCGGGTACGACGAGGGCGAGACCGTGCCCGGCGCGTTCGACTCGCTGGTCGCCAAGCTGATCGTCACCGGTCGCGACCGCACCCAGGCGCTCGAGCGGTCCCGCCGGGCGCTGCGTGAGTTCGTCGTCGAGGGCATGCCGACCGTGATCCCGTTCCACGCCACCGTCGTGTCGGACCCGGCGTACGTGGGCGATGACGGCTTCAAGGTGCACACCCGCTGGATCGAGACCGAGTTCGACAACCAGCTCACGCCGTACGACGGCCCGACCGCCGAAGCGCCCGAGGACGCGGAGCGCGAGAAGGTCGTCGTCGAGGTCGGCGGCAAGCGGCTCGAGGTCGCACTGCCCGCCGGGTTCGGTGTTTCGACCGCTGCTCCTGCTGGTGCCGGCGCGAAGAAGAAGCCGGCTCGCCGGGCGGGCGGTTCGGGCAAGGGCGCGGCCGCCTCCGGCGACTCGCTGACCTCCCCGATGCAGGGCACCATCGTCAAACTGGCCGTCGAGGAAGGCGCCACGGTCGCCGCGGGCGACCTGATCGTCGTCCTCGAGGCGATGAAGATGGAGCAGCCGCTGAACGCGCACAAGGCCGGCACCGTGACCGGCCTGTCCGCCGAGGTCGGCGCCACCGTCTCGGCCGGCGCCGTCCTCTGCGAGATCAAGGACTAGGGCGGGTCTGGCGCTTTCGCGCCGTAGCGAGCATGTGCTCGGTGCGGCGAGGTGCCGTGCCGAGCGCAGCGCAGTAGGCGGGAAAGCGCCAGACCCGCCCTCAGTAGCTCAGGCTGCCCTTCACCACGTAGCCGCCGTTGCCGGTCACCTGTGCGAGCAGGACGACGAAGCACTCGCCCTTCTCGACACCGGTGGCCAGCGTGTGGCTCGGCTTCTTCTTGGTGAAGGTCTGGACGTCACCCAGGTCGGCGCCTTCACAGCGCTCGACGAAGACCTTGGTGTTCTTCTCCAGGGTGGTCAGGTTCAGCTTGATGTCCCCGCCGGTGGCGACGTAGGTGCCACCGCTGCCCCAGTTCTTGCCCACCACCAGGTGCTGGTAGGGCTGCGTCGTCTGCGTCGCCGCCTGCGCGGTCAGCGGTACCGCCGTCAGCGCCGCCACGGCCAGTGCTGCCCCGATCATCCGGATCTTCATTCGCATCTCCTTCTAGATACCGAGTATATAGATACCCAGTATGCGCATCAGAGGGTCATCACCCCATCACCCAATTCGACTTGAACACTGTTCAGGTTGCGGCTACAGTTCCTTGAACAGTGTTCAAGTCGAGGAAAGGTGAGGACGATGGAGCTTGCGGACTTCGTGCAGAAGACGGCCGCCGAGTTGGGCGTGCCGGGGGCTGCTTTCGGCGTACTGGTCGACGGCCAGGAGGTCTTCGTCGGCCACGGCGTGACCCGCATCGGCGGCACCGAGGAGGTCGACCGGGACACACTCTTCCCCGTCGCGTCGGTCTCGAAGACCTTCACCGCGACCGCGCTGATGCGTCTGGTCGCCGACGGCAAGGTCGAGCTCGACGCCCCGGTACGGCGCTATGTCCCCGAACTGCGGTTGGCCGACGCCGACGCGGCCGAGCGCATCACCGTGCTCAACCTGCTGAACCACACCGCCGGCCTGGACTGGAACCTGGTCGGAGACTTCGACCCGACCCTGGCTCAGTTTGTCGAGAAGATGGCCGAGCTGCCGCAGATCGCCCCGCCCGGCGAGCGAGCGTCGTACAGCCAGGCGGGGTTCAACCTGGTCGGCCGGATCATCGAGAACGTGACCGGCCTGCCGTACGAGAAGGCGATGGCCGAGCTCGTGCTCGAACCGCTCGGACTGACCGACACGGTCTTCGACCTGGACGACGTGATGACCCGCAAGTTCGCGGTCGGCTACAACCCCGACCCGGACGGCGTCCTCCAGCCGGCCGTGCCGTGGAAGGCCTGGAAGGCCGGGGACCGCGGCAACAATCCCGGCGGCGGCGTGGTGTCCACGGTGGACAACTTGTTGCGCTGGGCAAAGTTTCAGCTCGGGGACGGCGAGGGGCTGCTGCCGACCGAGATCCTGCACGGCATGCGCGAGGAGACGGTCGCACTGCGCGCCAGCACCCTCGGCGACGGCTTCGGGATCGCCTGGTTCCGCAAGACGATCGACGGCGTGCTCACCATCGGCCACGGCGGTTCCGGCAACGGCCAGTACGCCGAACTCCTCGTCGTACCGTCGCGGAACTTCGCGGTGGTCGCGCTGAGCAACTCCGGCCCTGACGGCTATCAGCTCAACCAGGCCGTCGTCCGCTGGGCACTCGAGCACTACCTCGGACTCGTCGAGCCTGAGCCCGAGCCCCTGCCGTACGACGCCGTCCGCGCCGAGGAGATGGCCGGCCGCTATACCAACGACGCCATGAACCTCGACATCGTTGCATCCGGCAACGAGATCACCATCGCCGTGGAGATCAAACCCGAGCTGCGCGCGAGCACCGAAGCCGAGATTCCGCCGGACCTTCCGGCCGCGTCGCTCGGCCTGCTGCCCGACGACGAGTACATCGTCACCGGCGGCGGCCTGGCCGGCCAGCTCGGCTACTTGACGCGCTCCACCGACGGCACCATCACCGGCATCGACCTGGCCGGCCGCCTGTTCAGCCGCGCTACCGCGTGACGGGCGCCGAGTAGGCGTACCAGACCGTGGCCGACGACGCGACGTACGCGCGGTACGCCCGGCTGCGGTTGGTGGTGAGCGTGTACGTCGCGGTGCCGGCGGAGCCCGGCGTCACGTAGCCGAGGTCCTTCCAGACCGAGGAGCCCGGGTCCTTGGACTGGAAGAGCACGCGCCCGTGGTGCCGGACGAAGCCCTTGGCCTTGGCGCTGTAGTACGTCGGCCGGGCGGTGAGCGTGGTCCTGGTCCCGCTGCGCGCTGCCGTCAGCTTCACGGCGGCGCCGTACTTGGCGATCGAGGTCGCGGAGCGCAGGTCGGCAACCTTCCGCCCCTTGGCGTCTGTCGCGTACCCCACCGGGATCCAACTCATGCTGTGCCCGGGGTACGCGTCATTGACCCGGACGCTGCAGTTCAGGTGGCCCCACGAACAACTCACGTCGTACGACGAGCCGTCGACACCTGCCGCCCGCCCCCGCCAGTTGGCCAGGAACGCCGTCTTCGGGCAACTGCTCCCCCACCCGAACGACACCAGCTGATCCGGCTTGGTGATCGTCAACTTCGCCGGAATCTCGAACCGGCACACCGGCGTCGCCGCCGACGCCACCCCCGGCGTACCGACCAACCCTGCGGCCACCACCCCGACCGCCAACACCAACCCACGACCCCGCACGACGCCTCCCCGGTCCGAACGAATCGCCGCAGCATACCGGTCTACACCTCAACCACAACCACGGAACGCGGACGCCCAGGCCATCACAATCGCTCGCACCCCCACCGGTCACGCGTGGCTCCGCCGCGGACCCGCAGTTGTGATGGCGTGGCGGTCCGCTCCTTCGGCTCGCTTATAGTCACCGGGTTCACGTGAGGATGAGGAGTGGCGTATGTGGCGGGCGCGGGCTCGGTACTGGTTCGACAGCACGATGTCGCGGGGGACGCCGGCGTTGGTCGGGTGGCTGGGACTGGCGTCGACGCTGCTGGTGCTGGTGGTTTCGGTACTGGTGATCTGGCTGGTCCCGGACGACGTGCAGCAGCACGGCGGCTGGCCCGAGGTCTTCTGGATGACGTTGATGCGGGCGATCGACGCGGGGACGGTCAGCGGGGACTCCGGGAGCCCGGTGTTCATGTTCCTGATGCTGGCGATCACGGTCGGCGGGATCTTCGTGGTGAGCGCGTTCATCGGCGTACTGACCGCCGGCCTGGAGGACAAGATCGCCGACCTGCGGAAGGGCCGGTCGAAGGTCGTCGAGCGCGGGCACACCGTCGTACTGGGGTGGTCCGAGCAGGTGTTCACGGTGGTGACCGAGCTGGTGCAGGCCAACCACAGCAAGCGCCGTTCGTGTATCGCGATCCTGGCCGACAAGGACAAGGTCGAGATGGAGGACGCGCTCCGGGCGCGGGTCGGTGACCTCGGGCGGACTGTTGTCGTCTGCCGGACCGGGAACCCGTTGCGGCCGACCGATCTGGACCTGGTCAACCTGGCCGAGGCGCGGTCGGTGATGGTGCTGCCGCCGCCGGTCGAGGACGCCGACATCCAGGTGATCAAGATTCTGCTTGCTCTCGGCAACCGTCCTGCCGGCGGTCCGCAGGTCGTGGCCGCGGTCAACGATTCCGACAACCTCGCCGCCGCGCAGCTGGCCGGTGGTCCGCGAACGCAGCTGGTCGGCGCCGACGACCTCGCCGTCCGGCTGATCGTTCAGGCGCATCGTCAGTCCGGACTGTCCGCGGTCTGCACCGATCTGCTCGCGTTCGCCGGGACCGAGTTCTACCTGCGGTCCGATCCTTCGACCGCCGACCACCCGTTCGGCGAGATCGCGCGCAGCTTCGACCGCGGCGTACTGGTCGGCCTCCGGACCGCGACCGGGCAGGTCGAGCTGAACCCGGCCGAGAGCCGGACCATCGACGCCACCGACGAGCTGATCGTGCTCGCGGACGACGACAGCCTGATCCACCGCGCCGCCACCGCCGTACCGGTCGTTGTCGAAGCGATCGCTCCGGAAGTGCCGCGGGCGGCGCAGCCCGCGCGGACCTTGATGATCGGCTGGAACAAGCGAGCGCCGAAGATCGTCGCGCTGCTCGACGAGTTCGCGGCACCGGGCTCGCATCTGCAGGTCGCCGGGCCGGACGAGGTTCTGTTGGGTGAATACGAGCATCTGACGACCGGTACGACGTACTGCGATCCGACGAACCGGGCTCAGCTGGAAGGGCTCGACGTCGGGAGCTACCAGCATGTGATCGTGTTGTCGGCCGACGCGCGCGGTGAGCAGGAGGCCGATGCCCGCACGCTGCTGACGCTGCTGCACCTGCGGGATCTCGGGCAGCGGCTCGGCGAGCCGTACTCGATCGTGAGCGAGATCAACGACGAGGCGAACCGGGAGATCGCCCAGGTGACCCGCGCCGACGACTTCGTGGTCAGCGAGAAACTGATCAGTCTGCTGCTCACCCAGCTGACCGAGAACCGGCACGTGGCCGCGGTGTTCGCGGAGCTGCTCAGCCCGGACGGCGCCGAGATCTACCTGAATCCGGCAACCGACTACCTGCTTCCCGGACAGGCGGCGAACTTCGCCACCGTCTCCGAGGCGGCCCGGCGGCGCGGCGAGACCGCGATCGGGTACCGCGTGCAGGCCGAGTTCCACCAGGCCCCGGCGTACGGGGTGGTGCTGAACCCGGCGCGTGACGCCCCGCTGACGCTCGGACCGGCCGACCGGGTGATCGTGCTGGCTGATCACGGTGCGGGAACAGGTTCGGGATTAACAGACAGTTCTCAGGTTGACGCTGTAAGTTCCCTCCAGACATCTCGGTGAGGGAGGGTTTTGCATGTCCAAGCGGACCCACGAGCAGCAGCTCGCGGCGCGGAAGGCCAAACGGCAGGCCGAGCGGCAGGCTGAGCGCGCCCGGCAGCGGCGGAATCTGGCCATCACGGTCACCGCCGTGGTCGCCGTCGTCGCAGTCCTGGTCGGAGTCTTCGTGATCTTCCGTCCGAAAGGGAACGATACCCCCGCGGCCTCGGACACGCCGTCGGCGCCGACGTCCGACGCCGGGCAGGACAACAAGCCGAAGAGCATCCCGACCGCTCTCGCCGCGCCGCTGAAGCGCCCGACGCCGCTGCCCGCCGAGGTGGACTGCAGCTACAAGAAGGGCGCCGAGCAGGCCAGCAAGAAGGTCAACCCGCCGGCCGACGGCAAGGTCAAGGCGTCCGGTACGTCGAAGGTCAGCCTGAACACGTCTATCGGCGACCTCCAGGTCACCCTGGACAGCGCCCTGGCGCCCTGCACGGTGAAGAGCTTCCTGAACCTGGTCGGCCAGAAGTACTTCGACAACACCTCTTGCCACCGGCTCACCGTCGGCGAGGGCCTCCAGGTCCTCCAGTGCGGCGACCCCAGCGGCAGCGGCAGCGGTGGCCCCGGCTACAGCTTCGCCGACGAGGTCTACCCGACCCTGAAGTACGGTCGCGGCATCCTCGCCATGGCCAACTCCGGCCCGAACACCAATGGCAGCCAGTTCTTCGTCGTCTACGGCGACGCCTCCGGCCTCGGCCCGCAGTACACCGCCTTCGGCACCCTCGACGAGCCCAGCCTCAAACTCATCGACAAGGTCGCCCAAGCCGGCGTCAAACCCCAGAACGGTCCCACCGACGGAGCGCCGGTCACCCCGGTGAAGATCAACACCGCAACCGCCGCAGCCTGACGTAATCAGCCGCCGCCGAAGGATGTCCAAAGGACACCACCTTCGGCGGCGGCTGCTTTTTGGCGCCTTCGGCGCGCTCTCGTGTGGTCGCCGCATCAGGTGATGAGCAGTTACAGGACGTGGTGAGCAGGAGGGGAAGGGCGGACGCGCGGGAGAAGTTGGTGCGGGACGCGGACGCGCGGGAGAAGTTGGCGCGGGGCACGGGTGCACGGGAGCGGGTGCATGGGAGCGCGGGGGCGGGTTCCGCTTGCCGGAATGCACTTCGGCGCGACCGCGTGGGGCGGTCGCGCCGAAGGAACTGTCACCGCCGGGGGCGGTGTGCTTTCAGGCTAGGAGGTGGTACCTGGAGCGGGGCCAGGCGAGGAGGGCGTGGATCTGGGTGATGCCGGACTGCTGGAGGAGTTCTACCGAGCCTTCGCGGAAGGTGTAGAGGTTGGTGGCGGGGTCTCGGGTGGTGTTCCAGGTGTCGTCGGCGTAGGCCTGCATGGCTTTGCGGTAGCGGGGGTCGGGGGCCACCGAGTCCAGGATGAGCAGGTTCTTGAACCAGATCGAGTTGAAGGCGGCGCCGTTCTTGGCGAGGATCTCGCGGGTGTTGTAGAAGGCGAGCGAGGCGTTCGCGACCGACTTGGCGTCGCGCAGGTAGCGGTGGTCACCGGTTGCCTTGAACAACAGGACGCCGGCCCCGAGCATCACGCCCTGGTTGTAGCTCCACTGCGTCTTCTCGATGTTGCCGGCGAGGTCGATGTGGTCCCAGTACAGACCGTTCGGCGCGAGCAGGCAGTCCTGCGCCCACTGGTACATCCGCTTCGCCCAGGTCAGGTACGACCGGTCGTGCGTCAGCAGGTACAGGTGCGCACCGAGCTCTGCCCCCGGACCGTTCGAAACCGTGTTCCGGTCCTGACTCCACGGCGCCTGGGTCCAGTAGACGCCACCGGCGCACGG
Organism: Kribbella sp. NPDC005582; assembly: GCF_040605415.1. Taxonomy (NCBI): domain Bacteria; kingdom Bacillati; phylum Actinomycetota; class Actinomycetes; order Propionibacteriales; family Kribbellaceae; genus Kribbella; species Kribbella sp. NPDC005582. The sequence goes on along the minus strand of NZ_JBEXCU010000002.1, from coordinate 372,300 downwards.
GTGCGTCGCGTCGGTGTCCCACCCGTGCGTGACCAGGGTGAAGATCTCCTTGGCGCGGGCGAGCGACGTACGGTCGCCGGTGCGCTTGTAGTTCTGGATCAGGTGCAGCCCGATCCACTCGTTGTCGTCGTAGAACTTGTCGCCGCCGCCACCCAGCGGCGGACGCACGTACGAGTCGTAGCCCTTCGGCGTCGTCGTCGCGTTCCAGTACGGCGCGTAGGCGTCGATCCGGCGTTTCGCCTCGGCGGACGCCTTGGGCCCGGCACCGGGAATCCCGGCGATGTCCTCGGCCGCGACCGCGGCCTGCGAGTACGGCCAGACGTACGAGTACGGGTTGGTCTGGTGGTTGGGGTACTCCTCGAGCAGCAGTCCCTGCCCGGCGTCGAAGTACTTGTTGATCGCGTCGTACGACGCCTTGGCACGGGCCGCGTTGGTGGTCACGGCACCGGCCGTGGACAGCTGCGACGACCCGACGATCGCGACCGCCACCAGGCCGGCCACGATCCGAGTTGATATACCCAATTTCCTGCGCATCGACCGGCTCCTCTGTGGGCGGTGACGGATGACATCGATGTCATGTTCTAACCGTCGCAGGGAGAATCCGTCAATGGGTCAGCGATCGCGCGATCCGGCCAACGCAGTTGATATATCCAGTGGAGTCACCGGAAACGCGATCCACGCGGACTTCAGATGCAGCCGGCCGCGGAGCTGGTCGGCGGTCAGCACGCGACGCCCCTTCGACCCGACGGCCTCGACGCTGGCCGCGCGACCACCGCTCGGACCGACACCTGTGCGCTTGATGACGCGCAGTGTCCGGGTGGTGCCGACATCGAACACGGCCTGCACCTCGGACGTCTTCCGCGTCACCGTCCAGGTCACGTTCGGATTCCCGTTCCCGGGATAGGCGTCCCAGCTGTCCAGCTTCAGCACCTGGTACGGGACCTCCCCGGCCGCCGTCGCGCCGCCGTTGGACGACGAGAACTCGGCGATGATCGGCTTGCCCTGGTACAACCGCACCTGCCCCGCGGTCGCGGTGATCGCGGCGTTCGTCGCGTTCTTCTCGTCGTCGTACCCGCCGTAGACCTGGCAGGCAATCGTGTCGCAGAGGTCGTAGGCCCGCTTCCCGCTCCGGTTTCGGTGGAAGACGGAATAGGTGCGAGCAGCAACAGCCTGCGCCTGCAGTGCGGCCGGACGCCAGGTGGACAAGGCCTCCCGCGGTACGACGCCGCGCAGGTAATGTTCCAGCGAGACGACGTTGACAGTGTCCAGATGCTTGCCTGGAGCATCGATCGCGCGTAGGCCGCCGCGATAACGCCGGACCTCACCATTCGGCAGGATCAGACTGGTCAGCGACGGCCCTTCGAACTGACTCATCGAGGTGAACGTCTTCCACAGCGTCCACTTGCGCGTCGTGGTGTCGTACGAGCTGACCTTGGTGCCGTGCTCACCGTGCGGGTCGATCGACCACTGGTCGCGGGTCGATGCCTTGGGCAAGGTATAGAGCCGATCGGTGGCCAGACTGCGGATCCGCAGATTGTTGACCGCGGCAACCCGTACGCCGTCGGTCGTGTCGGCGCTGATTCGCACCCGGATCCGGCCGGTCGCCTTCCCCACGGTCGTTCCCGGGTAGTAGAAGTCGAGGATCTGCTTGGCCGACTTCCCCGCGATCGCGGCGCCCTGAGCGCCGTACTGGGACATTCCGCGACCGTGGCCGAAACCGCGACCGCTGATCGTGGTGTCCGCCCCGGACGTCGGCTCGAACTCCCGCGCCTCGGCGGTCGCGCTGACAGCGGTGCAAGCGATGACAACAGCAACAATCGCGCGCTTCATGAGCCACTCCGGTAGTGAACGAGAACCGTACGGCGGTGTGCGTGGTAGGTGAGCCAGCCGTGCTGGTACTTCTGCCGCAACCCGCCCTTCACCTTGTAGATATCGGTCATCGGCAGGCCGAGCCGCGACCGCTCCGCGCCGATCGCGACGTACTTGCGATAGATCAGGCCGGTCACCGGGCGGACGCCGTACGGCTTGGTCCAGTAGAAGCCGCCGTCGCGGAACGACTGCACGCGTGTCCCACGGACCCGGCCGTTGTGGACCTCGGTGGTCGGCAGGCCAAGACCGGTGTCCGGGCCCATCCGGCGGTACCGCTGACGGAAGACGCCCGCGGTCGAGTGCGCACCGGTGGAGACCGAGTAGAAGATGTCGCGGGAGCCGAAGTACGTCGCCCAGCCGGTGCGCGTGCGGTGTTCACCCCAGAACGGTTGCCCAAGGCTCCGGAATCCGATCGTCTTCGCGAACCGGTAGATCGGTGTGGAGACCGTGCCGCCCATCAGGGTCTGCACTCGTTGCTTCAGCCAAGGAAGTTTCGCGTAGAGCTGTTGCCCAGGGCATGCGGTTGCCTTGGTGTCGCGATGCCCCGAGATGGTGTTCACCTTGTGCCGCGCGAGGATGATGCTGGCGGTCGGCGAGCGATAGTTGGCATCGAGCTTCCAGGCGATCACCCGGGCTGTTGCCTCCAGCATCGACGCCGGTGGCGCGACCTTGTCGAAGTTGCCGATCAGCGAGACGCCGAACGAGTTCGCGTTGAACGACTCGGTATGCGCGCCGAGCACCGGCAGCTGCGCGCCGCCGTACCGGCCCTCGAAGGCGCGGCCGAAGCGGTCGACGAGGAAGTTGTAGCCGAGGTCGCACCAGCCACGGCTCTTCACGTGATACGCGTACGTCGCGCGCAGCATCGCCGGCACCTGCGCCCGCGTGTAGTCGTTGCGATCGGCGGTGTGATGCACGAACGCAGCCATCACGGTCTTCGTGTACTTCGGGCGGGAGCAGCCCTTGTTGACATTGCGCAAGCGCTCATCGGCACCCCAGCGCTTGCGGCTCCAGACGTTCGGCATCGGGTACGGCGCTCTGCTCGCGGCCGGCCCGATGTCTTGTGTGGCTGGCGATTCGGCGTTGTCGGTGGCGAGCACGCCGGGCTGGATCAGCGTGACTTTGGCGCCTTTGATCGCTGTACCGGCGGCGTCGGTCGCACTGGCCTGGATGCCGGTCGCGTCGCCGACCCAGAGCGGTTCGGTACCGGGGTTGCCTTCCGGGGTGTCCGGGCCGTGGCCGTCCTCGATGTGCAGGTTCTGCCAGTCGGTCCACTGGTCGCCGCGCTTGATCCGGACCTTGGCCCGGACCGTTGTGCTTCCGGCCGGCCAGGTGACACCGACCATCGCGAACGGCGTGGTCTCGGCAGCCACCGAGAGACCGGTGATCGGGATCTCCTGGTACGTCGCCATGGCCGGATCGGGTGCTGTCCGTTCCCGGGACGCGACCTGTGGTGCGACCAGTGACAGTGCGGTCGCGGTGAGCGTGAGAAGTCGGAGGGTCTTGCGCATCGGACGGCCTTCCGGCGGAGGCAAATGCGGTCGCTGGGCGGCGGTAATCGATTATGCGCGCTGCGTGACGGCATTCCGGGGATTGTGGTCACCCTGCGTGGCGTGCCGGGCTTGCGAGGTTCGGTAGGCTCACCGTAAAGCCCCAATTTTCTGAAGAGGCCCGACATGGAATTCATCCTGATCATCGCTGTCGTGGTGATCGCGGTGCTGGCGTACCGCTCGTACCGTCGGACCCAGCTGCAGTCCCGCAAGCAGCACGAGATCACCGCCGCCGAGCTCGAGTCGGTCAAGCGGACCGCCGACGAGGACATCACCCGCTTCGGCGAGGAGCTGCAGGACCTCGACCTCGACATGGTCGGCAAGGACCTCGGCGACGGCGCCCGCCAGGACTACCAGCGCGCGCTCGACGCCTACGAGTCGGCCAAGCAGGCCGTCGGCCAGGTCACCGAGGCCGACCAGATCAAGCACGTCATCGAAATCCTCGAAGACGGCCGGTACGCCGCCACCTGCGTCCGCGCCCGGGTCAACGGCGAGCCGCTCCCGCAGCGCCGCCCGTCCTGCTTCTTCAACCCCCAGCACGGCCCCTCGGTCGTCGACGTCCAGTGGGCCCCGCCCGGCGGCGCCCCCCGCGAGGTCCCGGCCTGCGCCGCCGACGCCGAGCGCGTCCGCGCCGGCGCCGAACCGGATGTCCGCAAGGTCATGGTCGGCCCGCAGCGCGTCCCGTACTGGGAAGCCGGCCCGGCCTACTCGCCGTACGCCCAAGGCATGTTCGGCGCCATGGGCGGCGTGATGACCGGCATGTTCCTCGGCACCATGCTCGGCGGCATGTTCGCCGGCGGCGGCTACGGCGACTTCGCCGGCGGTGACATGGGCGGCGACTACGGCGGCGGCGACATGGGCGGCGGCGAGATGGAAGGCCTCGGCGGAGACTCCGGCGGCGACGCCGGCGGCTGGGACTTCGGCGACTTCGGCGGCGGGGACTTCGGCGGGGATTTCTAAGTCTCTAGTTTCTTAGGCCCCGGCAACCTTCATGGTTGCCGGGGCCTGTTTGTTCCCCTCGCTCCGGGCACGCGCGCTCCTTCGTCGCGTGCTTCTGCCCGTGCGCCCCGCCCACCCTTTCGCGCGGCTGCCGCCGCTTCCCGCGAAAGCCGCGCCGGGGGACCGTCTATCCGGGATCGCCGCCGCTAAGCCCGCTCCTTCGTCGCGTGCACGCGGCTTGCTCGACCGGTGGTGAGTGGTGTGGTTGACCCCGCACAAATGCGGCCGACCCAGTTGCTTCAGCCTCCCGCCGCTGCGGCCGGAGGTTGTGAGTCGAAGCCTGCTACCCATGGCTGAGGCTGCCTGGTGTGAGCCGAAGCCCATCTGCTCCTGGCTGAGGAGATGTGGTGCGGCCATGGGCGGGGCGGTGGGGGCGGGTGCGGCTGAAGCGGCGGACGCGGTGCGGCTTAGGCGGCGGACGCAGGTGCGGCTGAAGCGGTGGGGCCGCGGGTGTGGCTGATACGGTGCGGTGCGGGCGCACTCATGGCGGAGGTTGTGAGCACGCCGACCTCCAGCCCGGCCGATCACCTGCATCAACCTGCAAGCCAATCCCACAGACAGCAGTAACACCCGACCGGTAATCTGCGCCTGCGCGACCGTGGGGTGACGGTTGCCTTTCTCAAGGAGATTCCATGCGTTACCGCACTCTGCTGATGGCTACCGGCATTCTGGCCTCTGGGCTGCTGATCGGCCCGACCGCTGCGCAGGCGGCACCGCAGGCGTTGCCGACGTGCTCGCTGCCGGTGCCGGCCAAGCTGGTCATCAACTCGCCGCAGAGCTACATCTACAGCATGAAGCTGGGCGGCGGCTGCCCCAAGACGGTCCAGGACACGAACTGGTGGGCGGTGCGCCCGGACGGCACGTACAACTTCGGCATCGGCGGACCTTGGGACAGCGTCAGCATTTGGATCAACAAGACGCCGATCGGAGTCACCACCCGGTGGACGCCGGAGGGATACGGTCGCGACAGCGCGGGCCACAACGTCGCCCGACTGCTGCCCGCCACCTCGATGACGAAATGCGCAGCCGCCATCGGGCTGACCGGCGTACGCAGCGGTACGAAGACCACCGTCTACGCGCGGGCGACGTACTACAACACCAAGACCAAGTCGTTCACGCGGCACCACGGCCGGGTGCTGTTCCAGAAGCGGGACGTCGGTTCGAACACCTGGACCGACCTCGGCTGGGCGTACCCGAACACCAAGACCGGCGCCGCGTCGTACACGATCACCACCAACCGCAGCCGCGATTACCGCGTCTACGTCCCCTCGAGCAGCACCGTGTGGTACGCGTACTCGCCCACCAAGCGGGTTTGAGTGGGTGGTGGCTGGATGCCAGCCACCACCCACCGCGATTATCTGGTGATCTTGATCGGTACCGACAGCGCGGACGGGGCCGTTGTCGGGCCTAGCAGGAGTTCGCCGGTGTAGGTCTGGCCGGCGGTCATCGGTTTGTTGTAGGTGACGTGGAGGGTGACCGGGGTGCCGGCCGGGACCGGGCCGGCGGGCAGGCCCGTGACGGTCAGGTCGTTGCCTTGGACTGCGTTGACGTTGAAGGTGAAGGACGGCGTACCGGCTACGGCGAAGCCGTGGACCCAGATCTGGTAGTTGCCGTCGGGTGGGCTGGTGAGGTCGACGGACTCGTTGGCGGTACCGCCTGCCGACGAGGCGACGATCTCGGAGGGCGCGAAGACGCCGTCGTTGTTGGCGTCGCGGACCACGTAGAGGTCGAGGTCATTACCGGCCATCGCGGTGCTGACGCTCAAGCGGGAGGCGTGCGACAACGTGATGTTCCGCTTGAAGCTCGATGACGCGGGGTCGTCGGCGTTGTCCTGGTGAGCGGTTTCGGTGGTGGTGCTCGGCTGGCTGAGGCCGTAGGCGGAGGCCTTCAGACCGTCCAAAGCAACGCTCGACTCGAACTTCACATCGAAGGCGCCGCTGTCTCCAGTGGCAGTCTGTACGACGGAAGCCGGGGCGACCGAGGCGCTGCCGACGTCGACCTTGAACGGGGTGTCGAACTTGTCGCCCTGCCAGCCGACCTGGTGCACGGCGAACGCCTGCAGGCCTTCCTGCGCCGGCGCGGTGACTACGTCGGCCGGTCCCCCGGTCGCCGTGTCGAAGCGCCAGACACCCGCGCGGACGTTGGTGTTCGGGCTCTTGCCGACCGTGTCGAGCGTGTACGGTGCGCCCCACACCGAGTCGGGCACCACTTGGAAGTGGTTCTGCGAGCGGCCCATGATCAACGTGTCGAGGTCGGTCGCCGGTCCGGCGTCCTTCCATGACGTGTTGACCAGGAACTTCGTTCCTTCGGCCGGAGCCTTGGGCACGTCGAGGTAGAAGAAGCGCCAGTCACCGGATTCGGCTCGCCAGGTCCAGTCGTTCGCACCGAAGACCGAACCGTTGTTGTAGGTGTAGTTCCGCTGAGCCCGGGCCACGTCGTCACCACCGAAGGTGGTTGCCCCGGTCAACTTCCCGGCAGCATCCTGGGATGCGCGAGCCGCGACGGCGACCGACACCGGCACCACCATCGAGTCCGAGCCGCGCTTCAGCACGACAGCACCCGAGTACATCCCGTACGGTGTCTTCGCCGGAACCTTGATCGACGCCGTGAACGAACCAGTCGTGAACCGCGGCGTGGTGATCCACTTCCAGTCGCTGTTCTTGTACCAGTCGATCGAGATCTTGAAGTGCGTCACCGGAATCGCAGCGTTCTTCGCGGAGTGCTGCAGCCCCAGGAACAGGCCGTTCGCCATCCGCGACGCCGGGTCGCGCACCAGCGACTGCAGCGCGTTCGCACCGGCCCGGTGGTACATGAACCGGCCGTACTCGCCCTGCTGCATCTCGGACTTCGCGAAGTCGAGATCCTTGAAACCGTCGATGTTCGAGCTGGTCGTCTTGTCGGTGTGGTTGACGACACCGTTGTGGTCCTTGTCGGTCCACAGCTTGCCGTCGTGGTTGACGTCGGTCCAGTTGTAGGTCAGCAAGCGCCAGCCCTGGTCCTCGGTCAGGTTGTTGTCACCGTCGAACTCCGAGCGCGGATATTCGAGTCGCACGAGCATCAGATCCGCGTCGCGATGCTGCTTGACCTTACGGGTCAAGTCGATCAGATAGTCGGGAGCGTTGAAGTTCCCGGTGCTCTCCTGCTTCAGATCCTTGCTGGTGAAGGAGAAACTGTCGTTCGCCGTCCGGACGAGCTGCCGGTCGCTGACCTGCCAGGCGCCCGGTCCCTTCACATCGAACTTCTGCGAGTCCGTGCCACCGGGTGCGATCACGTTCGCGAACGCCGGATACTCCGTGCCACGGTAGTCGCCGACCCGCCATTGCGACGGGCTGACCACGGCCCGGCGGCCGAGCGCACTCGCCACCGCCTTGCCCGCGTCGACCGATCCCGAGCCCTGCACGTTGGCGTCGTACCCGAGGTCCTGGGCGGACGTCTTCAGGATGTCCTTGGCGGTCTTGTAGAAGCCGGCTGGCAGCTTGGTGCCGTGTGCCTTCTCGTAGGCCTGGTAGACCAGCGCGGTCGCACCCGCTGCCACCGGGGTCGAGCGGCTGGTGCCACCCCACGTGGTCCAGGCGTCTCGGCCATCGAGAATCGTGTTCAGCGTCGCGTCACCCGGCGCATAGGCGCCGTCGGCAACCACATCGACGCCGTTCGCGGCGTTCGACTGGAAGCCGCGGTTCGACCACTCGACCACGTCGTTGTCCATGATCTGCTTCGTCCGCACGATCGAGTCCCAGCCGGTCCCGCCGAACTGCGTCGACGCTCCGACCGCGATGCCCGCGGTCGGCGAGGAGCCCGTCGTACCGAAGCCTGGTGCGCCGTTGCCGGTCGAGAACAGCGGCGTGGTCGTGTGGCCGTCGTGGATCACGTCGGCTTCCTGGCTGGCCGCGTCCCAGCCGTCGTTGTCGACGGTGGACTGCCCGTAGGAGTTCGACGTGACGTCGACGCCCTGGCGGGTGGAGAGCAGATAGCCGAACTGCGTGGAGAAGTCGAAGCCGAGGTAGATGTCGCCGAACGGCGCCAGCTTGGCGTGCGGCGCGCCACCGAGGACGGCACCGGCGTACTTGCCGCCGGGGATGTCCTTGAAGGTCGGCGCCTTGCCGTTGACCACGGCCTGGCCGACGATGTTCGACGCGGTCAGCGTGCCGTGCCCCTCGATCTGCGGATCGAAGTCGCCCGTCCACGCGAGCAGATCGCCCGAGCCGTACGACGTGTCGTGCACTCCGAACACGTCTTGCCCGCCGGGGACCTCGGTCTTGCCGTCCGAGATGAAGTACAGCAGTCCGCCGGAGAGGTCGGTGTACCCGTCGCCGTTCATATCCCGGTACGACGGCGGCGAAGCCTTGGTGACCGGCTTCTCGTCGGCGAACGAGTGGTCGTCGTCGAGGTCGACGTAGACCGTGTCGTAGACACCGGCGGTGTGCGGGTCGGTGACCAGGTACGCCGGGCGCTCGCCGTACAACTGGAGCAGGTAGTCGTCCGGGTGGCTGCCGAGCTTGACCGTGCCGGACTTGCTCCAGGACGCGGGGAAGTCGTAGGTGTGCTTCGCAGTCCCGGCGGGGGCGCTGAAGTTGCGCGACGGTCCGGTCTTGGTGGCGAAATCAACCGAGCACGTCGCACCGGAGCCCGCGCAGGAAGCCGCCGTGGTCTTGGTGTACCAGGACAGCCCGTCGTCGACCTGAGACGGCGCCGACAGCCACTGCAGGGTCCCGTACGGGTCGAAGGCCTTCGGCCAGCCGTTCCACCCAGCCTTGGTCCCGGTCTGGCCGGACCACGTCTGCCACGTGTTCAGCAGGTCCGGGTGGCCGAAGTCGGTGCCGCCGTCGAGGACGCCGACCGTGATGCCCTTGCCGGTGATCCCGGCGTTCCAGGCCCCGGTGAAGTCGTGGGTCTTGGCGTCGAGCAGGTTCTGCTTGCGCAACTTCTCGAAGTTCGAGCCGTGCGGGGCCGGTGCCTCGTCGTACGGAACTTCGCTGGTCTGGAGCTTGGCGCGCGCGGCCTGCTTCTCGGCCTGCGTCGGCGCCTTGTGCAGCTCCGGATCCGGGTCGTTCAACGGCTGCCCGGTCTTCCCGAGCTCCACCGGCCGCACCGATACCACGCCCTTCGCGGCGGCCAGCTTCGGCAGCGCCTGGACCGGAATCGAGCCGAGCACCAGCCCACTGTCGCCGGTCGCGGCCACTCGCGCGTTGTCCAGCACGGCCTTCGCCGCCGCCGGATCGCCCTGCACGGTCGCGAACACCGCCACTGAGGCGGTCTCGCCCTTCTTGACCTTCGCCTCGAGCTTCGGATCCAGCTTGGCCATCAGCCCGTCGGCCGCGGTCTTCACCTGCAACGGACCGGGCGGCGACCCCGCCCTGGTCTCGGCTCGCACCGGCGCCGTCACCGACGCCAGTACGAGTGTGGTCACCGCAACGAACGCAGCACTGCGCGACACACGTCGTCTCATATTTCCCCTCCGGAAGTGATCAACCGGAGAGTAAATCCGTCAGCGGCCCCTGGAACAGGGATTCTGAAGAACCGATTTCCCTCACTGCGCGTAGCTGATAACCATCAGTAGCCGATACAACTGCCGCCTATCCCGCCTGAGCGGAAAAGTGCCGCAATACCGGGCAATGCCTCAGTCACCCACCGTCACGGCAGTGAACGCAGGTTTACCCCTGACTTTTCAGCTGCGCAAGTGGAGTCGGCGGGCGGCCTCGGCGATGGAGCCGGAGACGGACGGGTAGACGGTGAAGGAGGCTGCTACCTGGTCGACGGTGAGGCGGGCGGCGACCGCGAGAGCGATGGGGTGGATCAGCTCCGAGGCGCGCGGGGCGACCACGACGCCGCCGACGATGATGCCGGTGTTCGGGAGGCAGAACAGCTTGACGAAGCCGTCACGGACGCCCTGCATCTTGGCGCGGGCGTTGTCGGCGAGCGGGACCTTGACGACCATCGCCGTACTGCCACCGGCGTCGACCGTGGCCTGGGTGAGGCCGACGGTGGCGATCTCGGGGGCGGTGAAGACGTTCGCCGAGACGGTGGACTGGTCGAGCGGGGCGACGGCGTCGCCGAGGGCGTGGGCCATCGCGATCCGGCCCTGCATGGCGGCGACCGAGGCCAGCATCAGTACGCCGGTGCAGTCGCCGGCCGCGTAGACCCCGCGGGCCGTCGTACGGGAGACGCGGTCGACCTGGACGAAGCCGCCGTCGGTCAGCGACACGCCCGACTCGACCAAGCCCATTTCGTCGGTGTTCGGGAGCGAACCGACCGCGAGCAGGGCGTGCGAGCCCTCGACCGTCCGGCCGTCGGTCAGGGTGACCACGACAGCGTCGCCCTGGCGCTTGACGGACTCGGCGCGGGACTTGCTCAGGACGGTCAGACCGCGCCGCTTGAAGACGTCCTCGAGGACAGCGGCCGCGTCGGCGTCCTCGCCGGGCAGCACCCGGTCGCGGGACGAGACCAGGACCACGTCGCTGCCGAGGGCGTCGTACGCGCTGGCGAACTCGGCGCCGGTGACACCGGAGCCGACCACGATCAGCCGCTCGGGCAGGTGGTCGAGCTCGTAGACCTGCTCCCAGGTCAGGATGCGCTCGCCGTCCGGCTCGGAGCCCTTGAGCACGCGAGGCCTTGCACCAGTGGCGATCAGCACCACGTCAGCGTCCAGCCGCTCGTCGCCGACGACCACGGTCTCCGGCCCGTCGAGCCGGCCGCGGCCCTTGACGATCCGGATCTGGTCCGAGGCGAGCCGGCGCTCGATGCCCTCCGACTGAGCCGTCGCCAGCGCCTTGACACGCCGGTTGACCACGCCGAGATCGACCGAGACGGAGTTCGCCGGGTCGTCGTCGCCGTCGTCGACCCGCAGGCCGAGCTCGCCGGCCTCCTCCACCTCGGTCATCACCTCGGCGGTGGCGATCAGCGTCTTGCTCGGAACGCAGTCGGTCAGGACGGCAGAACCGCCCAGGCCGTCGGAATCGACGACTGTCACCTCCGCCCCTAATTGGGCGGCCGCACTCGCCGCTTCGTACCCGCCTGGACCGCCACCGATGATCACAACTCGCGCCACGAGAGGCCATTGTTCCGTATCCTGATTTCTCGTGACCCTGTACGCCGCGTTTGCGTCGAATCTTGACCCGAACCTGATGGCCGAGCGCTGTCCGTACTCGCCGCTGCGCGGGACCGGCTGGCTGACCGGCTGGCGCCTCACCTTCGGCGGTGAGGAGCTCGGCTGGGAGGGCTCGATGGCGACCGTCGTCGAGGACCCGTCCGACCCGGCGAATCAGGTCTTCGTCGCCCTCTACGACATCCATCCCAAGGACATCGAGCGCCTGGACGAGTGGGAGTGGATCGACCAGGGCGTCTACCGCAAGATCCAGGTCCGGGTGCAGACCCTGGACGGCGAGCAGCTGGCCTGGATGTACGTGCTGAACGCCTACGAGGGCGGCCTGCCCTCGGCCCGGTACGTCGGCATCCTCGCCGAAGCCGCCGAAGCAGCCGGCGCCCCCGACGACTACGTGGCCGAGCTCCGCAGCCGCCCGTGTCAGTCGTCCGGGCATTAGGCGGACCGCCCCCACTCACCAACCTCACCTCGCTGACCCTCGCCACGCTCAGCCGAGTGCCGACACGGCCTCCTGACGCGAGTTGGTGAGTGTCAGCGGTCCGCCGGATAACCTGCCTTGGTGACCGATGAGCTGCGTGCCGCCGCTGAAGCCTGGCTGAGCGAAGACCCTGACCCCGACACTCGCGCCGAGCTGCAGCAGCTCCTGGACGCGGGTGACACGGCTGAGCTGGCGGATCGGTTCGCCGGCACGCTCGAATTCGGTACGGCGGGCCTCCGTGGCGCCGTGGGCGCCGGACCGAACCGGATGAACCGGGTGGTCGTGATCCGGGCCGCGGCCGGACTGGCGGCGTACCTGAAGGCGAACGGGCTGACCGACGGCCCGGTCCTGATCGGGTACGACGCTCGCCACAAGTCGGACGTGTTCGCCCAGGACACGGCGGCTGTGGTCCGGGGCGCGGGGCTGGACGCCGTACTGCTGGACCGGCACACGCCGACGCCGGTGATTGCCTTCGGCATCAGGCACCTCAAGGCGGTCGCGGGTGTCGTGGTGACGGCCTCGCACAACCCGCCGCAGGACAACGGGTACAAGGTCTACCTGGGTGACGGCTCGCAGATCGTGCCGCCCGCGGACGCGGAGATCGCGGCCGCCATCGCCGCGGTCGGGCCCTTGGAGTCCGTACCGCGCGGGGACGACTGGCAGACGACCGGCGACGAGCTGCTCAACGCCTACCTGGACCGGATCGCCGAGCTGGTCCCGGCCGATGCACCGCGCGAGCTGAACGTCGCGTACACGCCCTTGCACGGCGTCGGCCGCCTGCTGGCGGAGGATGCGGTCGCCCGCGCCGGGTTCGCCGTACCGTCGGTGGTCGCGTCGCAGGCCGATCCGGACCCGGACTTCCCCACGGTCAACTTCCCGAACCCAGAGGAGCCCGGCGCGATCGACGCGGCCCTGGAGCTCGCGAGGGAGATCGGCGCCGACATCGCAGTCGCCAACGACCCAGATGCCGACCGGTGTGCAGTCGCAGTGCCGGATGCAGGCGACTGGCGGATGTTGAGAGGGGACGAGCTGGGCGCGCTGTTGGGCGAGTTCCTGCTGAGCAGCAGGCCGGACGGTGTTGCTGCTTGCTCCATCGTCTCGTCGTCGCTGCTCGGCAAGATCGCAGCGGCCTACGACGTCCGGTACGTCGAGACGCTGACCGGTTTCAAGTGGATCGGCCGGGTCCCGGAGCTCGTCTTCGGCTACGAGGAAGCCCTCGGCTACTGCGTCGACCCGACCGCCGTGAAGGACAAGGACGGCGTCTCGACGCTCGTCCGCGTGCTGGAGCTGGCGGCCCGGGCCAAGGCCGACGGCAAGACGTTGGTCGACCTGCTCGACGAGCTGGCGATCAAGTACGGCCTGCACGCGACCGATCAACTGTCGGTCCGCGTCGAGGATCTGAGCCTCATCCAGACCGCGATGACCAGCCTGCGCACCACTCCCCCGGCGCAGCTGGGGGCGCACAGCGTCGTACGGGTCGATGACCTGGCGCAGGGATCCGCTGAACTGCCGCCGACGGACGGGCTGCGGTACACGCTCTCGGAGGGCGCGCGGGTGGTCGTGCGGCCGTCGGGGACGGAGCCGAAGCTGAAGTGCTACCTGGAGGTCGTCATCGAGGTCCAGGACGGCGACGTGGCCGCTGCACGAGTTGCAGCGGCCACGGATCTCGCCGGGATCAAGCAGGCACTCTCGACAGCCCTGGGACTGTAAAGGTCAGTGCGCGGCGGCGGCCTCGGCCTGCTCCGCGCGCAGGGAGGCCTGCAGCGACGAGTGCAGGATGCGCAGGGTGCTGGTCGACTGCATCAGCGCGTCCCGCTCGTCCGGGTTCCGGCCGGCCAGGTTCGTGATGTCGGTGATCGCCGCGTCGATCCGGCTGATCCGGTCGGCGACCGAACCCTCCTGGCTGCTGGCCCGGCGGATCGCGTCGGACGTGACCGTCCAGACGTCTTCCTTGTCGTTGGTCCGCCGCGACATGTCGACCATCTGGCTCAGTGCGGCCAGATCGCTGGCGACCTGCGTCCGCTCCGCCGGCGTGGTGATCCCGGCGGTCGCCTGGCGGAGCCGGGTGACGTGCCCGGACAGCTCCGACCAGCTGCTCCTACCGGCCTGGATCTTGTCCAGCACCTTCGCGTACTCGGTGTTGAACTCGTCGTAGTTCACTGTCCTTGACTCCTGCCGTTCGACCGTTCGACTCAGAACTGTAGGGCGTGCGGATCCGAAACAAGTAACCACACGATCGCAGATCGTGTGGTTGTCGCCAAAACGCAACAGCCGCCTGGTACGGCAACGCGTACCAGGCGGCTTTGTTACGTGCGGAGCAGAAGCAATCAGGAGACCCGCGACGGCGCGGATTCGAAGGTGTTGCAGCGAGCCGAGGTCGTCGTCGAGCTGGTCGCGTAGAAACCGTGCTCCGACCACCAGCCGTGGTTGGTGTACGAGCCGTGGTCGCGCGGGTAGCCCTTCTGGTCACCGGAGTGGTTCACCAGCCAGCGCCACTCGTTGTAGAGCGCGCCGGTCATCGGGTAGAAGCGACGGTTCGCGCCGATGTAGGCCGAGCCCAGGCAGGACGCCTGCAGCTCACGACGGCGGCTCTCCTCCAGCTTCGCGCTGTTGGTCTTCATCGCGCGCTGCCGCCACCAGGAGGCGTCCATGATGCCGGTCTGCTCCTGGATGTGGTGGCCGTACTCGTGCGCCATCGTGTTGGTCGCGTAGACCCGGGCGTACGTCGAGTTCTGCTTCCACAGGCTGACGATCACGTTGGCCGGGAAGTAGATGTTGTTCTCGCAGTAGAACGCGCGGGACAGCGTGACCACGCCGCACCGGGTGCTCGCGGTCCGGGCGGTGGTGATGTGCAGCTTCGGGGCGGCCGTCGACTTCGCACCGGCGGCGGCCAGGATCGGCTTCCAGGCGGCGTACAGGCACTTGTAGACCTGGGTGCTGTACTGGTTGACGCCGGCCACCGTGCGCATGGAGACGTTGACCTCCTTGCACCGCGACGCCGGGATCGCCCCGGTCTTGTACAGCTTGTTGTAGCGCACGATCTTGAGGGCCGACGGGCCGGTGTAGCCGGCCAGCGCGGTCGGCGCGGCGGCGTGCACCTCGGTGCCCGACTCGGCGGCCTTGCCGACGACGGGGACGGGACGGGTGTCCGTCGCGGCCGCCGGTGCCGCGTAGGCGTTGGCGGGGAGGACGACCGCGAGACCGGTCAGCGCGGCGATGCCGGCCAGACCACGTCGGGTGGTGCGGGAGAGGTTGACCATGAGCTCCACTCTCGAAAATTCAGGGACTGTCAGGGCCCATCCTGGGGTGACCGGGGGTTCATCCACCGGCCGGGACACGAACTCCGACGTGAGAGATTCGCCTCCAGTTCCCACGATTTTCGTCAGCTGCGCAGACGTGCGCCGAGAAACGCCAGTTGAGCGGGCAGCATTCGCCGCCAGTAGCCCTGCGTGTGCGCGCCGGCCTGCTGACCGCCGGCGGCCCGCAGCTCGGTCCGCAACTGCGCGGCGGCCTTCGCGAACGGATCGTCCCGCCCGCAATCGATGCGCACGGCAACATCCTGCAGACCGACCCGGCGCCCGAAGAGCTGACCGCCGTCGAAATCCTCGCGGCTGTCGAAGGAGCCGGGGGCGACATCTTCGTAGCGCCGCCACACCGCCGGGCTGAGCGCACCGACCGCGACCGCGCGAGTGCCTGGCCGAACTCGGCGTTGCCACGCGTGCAGGGCGGCGTACAGGAGAGCGCCGTACCCACCCATGGACCAGCCGAGTACGCCGTACCGGGAGGTGTCGAGGCCGCGATTCCCCAGCAGGGGAAGGAACTCCTGGTCGAGCATGTAGCCCGGGTCCTCGTCGGTGGCCCGGCGATGCCAGTACGAATCGGGCCCGCCATCCACCGTCGCCAGCGCGAACGGCGGCGACCCACCCTGTACGGCGGCCGTCAGGTACCGATCGATGCCGAGATCACGCACGGCCGACGTGTGATCACCACCACGTCCGTGCAGCACCAGCACCACCGGCATCGCGTCGGACGGCTGATACCCATCGGGATAAAGGATCGAGTAGCCCACCGTCGTCCGGCGACCGAACGACTCGAACCTGCCCGACACCACAGGCCCAGCCGGTACGTCGGGCACAACGCCATCCGGACCGGTGAGCCCGAGAACGTCGTGCATCCGGGCCCGTCCGGGAATGAGACCGGTTTCCAGGCCGGCCACGCCTGCGACCCCGGCGACGCCGGCCGCCACGCCCGTCCTGAGCAGGACGCGGCGAGACAAGGACATCGTCAGCGGAGCACTGCGGCGACAACGGCGACGACCGCCAGGACGCCCATGATCGCCAGCTCGGGCCGGGCCCAGCTCGTCTTGACCTCGCCACCGTCGACAGCGCCGTACTGCTCCATGTGCGTCTCGATCCGGCCGACGACCAGATCCGCGCGGGAGACCGAGCTGTCCGGCGCGACCTTGCGGCCGCCGACGCGCTGCTTGCGCAGGTCACGCATGACGAGCTGCACACCCGGCGCGCGGAAGCGGCCCGCGTCGGTGTGCACGCGGAGGATGTCGGCGACATCGGCCCCGGCGACCTGGTTCCACGGAATCACTCGATCCCGCAGGTGGTTACGCAGCACGATCACGTCCGGCCGGAGCGTGACGGAGGGCCGGATCAGACCGCAGTACGCGAGCACCATGCAGATCCCGATCAGGCTGCCGACCATGAGGCCGGAAGCAGTCCGCCACTCCAGCACGATGTCCAGCAGACCGACCGCCCCGATGACGAGCACGATCACCCCGGAGATCCGGTTGGAGGTGGACAGGTAGGTCTCGGTCTCGGCCTCGTTCGACTTCACCCGCACAAAGTAACTGGTCGTCTCGATCGGCACTATGCTGGCAAGGGTGACCACTACCGACACAGGCGTCGACAGTCTGGCCGACGTGACCTCGTCCGAGGACCGGCTGCGCCGGTTCCTGCTCGGTCTGCCGGGCGTCGACCAGGTCGGCGCCGAAGCCAGGGCGGCCACCCTCGGCACGCGGTCGATCAAGACCACGGCCAAGGCGTACGCGCTGGACCTGGCGATCCAGATGATCGACCTGACCACGCTGGAGGGCCAGGACACCCCGGGCAAGGTGCGCGCGCTGTGCGCGAAGGCCAAGCGGCCGGACCCGGCCGATCAGACCGCGCCGCAGGTGGCCGCGGTCTGTGTCTACCCGGACCTGGTGGCGACGGCGAAGTTCGAGCTGCGCGGGACCGGGATCAACGTCGCGAGTGTGGCCACCGCCTTCCCCAGTGGGCGTTCGAGTCTGGCGATCAAGATCCAGGACACCAAGGACGCGGTCGCGGCCGGCGCCGACGAGGTCGACATGGTGATCGACCGCGGGGCTTTCCTGTCCGGGCGCTACGGCCTGGTCTTCGACGAGATCGCCGCGATCCGCGAGGCCGCGGGTGACGCGCATCTCAAGGTGATCCTGGAGACCGGCGAGCTGGTCACCTACGACAACGTACGGCGTGCGTCCTGGCTGGCGATGCTGGCCGGCGCCGACTTCATCAAGACCTCCACCGGCAAGGTGTCACCGGCCGCGACGCTGCCGGTGACGCTGGTGATGCTGGAGGCGGTCCGCGACTACCACGAAGCCACCGGGCTGCACATCGGCGTCAAGCCGGCCGGTGGCATCCGGACCGCGAAGGACGCGATCAAGTACCTGGTCACGGTCAACGAGACCGCCGGACCCGACTGGCTGGACCCGGAGCTGTTCCGCTTCGGCGCCTCCAGCCTGCTGAACGACCTGCTGATGCAACGCACCAAGCTGGCCACCGGTCATTACCCAGGCCCCGACTACTTCACGCTGGACTGAGGCATGAGCAGATTCGAGTACGCACCGGCCCCGGAATCGCGGGCCATCGTCGACATCAAGTCGTCGTACGGGCTGTTCGTCAACGGCGCGTTCGTCGAGGCGACCGACGGCAAGCCCTTCAAGACGATCAGTCCTGCGTCGGAAGAGGTGCTGGCCGAGGTCAGCGAGGCCGGGCCTGCTGACGTCGACAAGGCGGTTCGCGCCGCCCGCAAGGCGTTCGACAAGGTCTGGGGCCCGATGAGCGGCCGGGACCGGGCGAAGTACCTGTACCGGATCGCGCGGCTGATCCAGGAGCGCTCGCGCGAGCTGGCGGTGCTGGAGTCGCTCGACAACGGCAAGCCGATCCGTGAGTCGCGTGACGTCGACATCCCGTTGGTGGCCGCGCACTTCTTCTACTACGCAGGCTGGGCCGACAAGCTCGAGTACGCCGGCGTCGGCGCGGACCCGCAGCCGTGGGGTGTGGCCGGTCAGGTCATCCCGTGGAACTTCCCGCTGCTGATGCTGGCCTGGAAGATCGCACCCGCGCTGGCCGCCGGCAACACCGTCGTACTGAAGCCGGCCGAGACGACGCCACTGACGGCACTCGCCTTCGCGGAGATCTGCCAGCAGGCCGATCTGCCGCCGGGTGTGGTCAACATCATCACCGGCGCCGGCCGGACCGGTCAGGCGCTGGTCGAGCACCCCGATGTGAACAAGGTGGCCTTCACCGGTTCGACCGCGGTCGGCCGCGCGATCGCGAAGTCCGTCGCGGGCACCGACAAGGCGGTCACGCTGGAGCTCGGCGGCAAGGCGGCGAACATCGTCTTCGAGGACGCCCCGATCGACCAGACCATCGAGGGCATCGTCAACGGCATCTTCTTCAACCAGGGGCACGTCTGCTGCGCGGGTTCGCGGCTGCTGGTCCAGGAGAGTGTGTACGACGAGGTCCTGGCGCGGCTGAAGCGCCGGATGAGCAGCCTGCGGGTCGGCGATCCGCTGGACAAGAACACCGACATCGGCGCGATCAACTCGTCGGCCCAGCTGGCGAAGATCCGTGAGCTGTCGCAGATCGGTGAGGACGAGGGCTCCGAGCGCTGGTCGCCGGAGTGCGAGCTGCCGGCGCAGGGCTTCTGGTTCCCGCCGACTGTCTTCACCGGGGTCTCCCAGGCACACCGGATCGCCCGCGAGGAGATCTTCGGGCCGGTGCTGTCGGTGCTCACCTTCCGCACGCCGCAGGAAGCCGTCGAGAAGGCGAACAACACGCCGTTCGGGCTGTCGGCCGGGATCTGGACCGAGAAGGGTTCCCGGATCCTCTGGATGGCGAACCAGCTGCGCGCCGGCGTGGTCTGGGCCAACACGTTCAACCGCTTCGACCCGACCTCGCCGTTCGGCGGCTACAAGGAGTCGGGCTACGGCCGCGAAGGCGGCCGTCACGGCCTGGAGGCTTACCTTGCCCACTAAGGACAGTTCTCGTCTCGAGGTCCGCAAGACCTACAAGCTCTACATCGGCGGCGCGTTCCCGCGCAGCGAGTCCGGCCGGACGTACGTCGTGACGAACGCCAAGGGCAAGTTCCTGGCGAACGCCTCGCAGGCATCCCGCAAGGACGCCCGGGACGCGGTCGTCGCGGCTCGCAAGGCGTTCGGCGGCTGGTCGGGCAAAACGGCGTACAACCGTGGTCAGGTGCTCTACCGGATCGCGGAGGTGATGGAGGGCCGGCACGACCAGTTCAGCGCCGAGGTCGCCGCCTCCGAGGGCCTGTCGATCGGCAAGGCCCGCGATGTCGTCGACGCCTCGATCGACCGCTGGGTCTGGTACGCCGGCTGGGCCGACAAGCTCGCCCAGGTGGTCGGCTCCAGCAACCCGGTGGCCGGCCCGTACTTCGACTTCTCGTTGCCCGAGGCAACCGGCGTGGTCGCGGTCCTCGCTCCGCAGGACTCCAGCCTGCTCGGCCTGACCTCGGTGATCGCTCCCGCGATCGTCTCCGGCAACACGGTCGTCGCAGTGTCGTCGTACGAGCGTCCGCTGCCCGCGATCACCCTCGGCGAGGTGATGGCCACCTCCGACCTGCCCGGCGGCGTGGTCAACCTGCTCACCGGCTCAGCCTCCGAGATCGCGCCCTGGCTCGCGTCCCACATGGACGTCAACGCCATCGACCTCTGCGGCATCGACACCGCCGACGAGGCCCGCGACCTGGAAGCAGCCGCCGCCGAGAACCTGAAGCGCGTACGCCGCCCTGCCGCCGAGGACTGGACCGAGTCCCCAGGCCTGTCCCGCCTGACCCAGTACCTCGAACTCAAAACCGTCTGGCACCCCATCGGCGTCTGACCTCCCCACCCCATGCGGATCAGCGGATGGTGGTTCGGGTGAGGGCTGGGTTGGGGTTGGGGTAGCAGGTGACCGGCGAGTTGAGGGTGACGAACTTCCACTTGATCTTCGCGGTGAGGGTCAGGCCGGGGTTGTCGTAGGACGTGCCCTGCAGGCGGGTTTCTACGACGGCTCCGCGGCGGCCGGCCTTGAGGCGCAGCGTCAGGGTCGGGAGCTGGTACGCCGCTCCGCCGGGGATCGGGCCGGTGACGGTGATGACCGCGGTGCGGCCGTCAAGGCGGACGGACGGGGTCGAGTTGAGACCGGAGCCGCCGGTCAGGGTCGCGCTCACGTACGACGAGTTGGGCGGGATCGGGACGCGCAGCGAGAGGTCCCGGACCTCTTTGAGTTTGAAGCCTTTGACCTCGCCGGGGAGCTGGCCGGGCTTGAGGTCGACGGTGATCGAGAAGCGATGGTTCGGCTTGACCGTGGCGGGTGCCTTCGCGTCGACGCCTTGTCGCAGCGAAAGCAGGTGCTTGCCGAACTTGGTGTTCGCCCGACACGCGTAGCTGGCGACCGGCTGTGCGGCCGCCGGCAGGCCGAAGATCAGCGGGAGTACGGCGGCACCGAGAACGAGAAGACTGCGGTGAGTAGCCATGTCGCTACCCTAAGCAGTCATCGCCCCCTAAGAGCACCCTCGTCTCACTGTCCGAACAGGTACCAGCCGCCCACCCCGGCAGCGGCGAACACCACCGGCAGCGAGGCGGCGAACCACACCCAGAGCCGCCGGCGGCGACGGCGTACCGGTGGGTCCGTGGCGATCGTGGTCGAGCCGTCGTCGTCGGTGATGCTGGTGCGTTCCAGGGCGCGCAGCGGCGCCTCCTGCTCCAGCCGATAGGCCTCGGCCTCGAGCCGCTCGGCGAGCGTCTCGGCCCGGTCGAAGCGGTCGGCCGGGTTGTAGGCGAGCGCCCGCGCGAAGACGTCGTCCAGGTCGCCGACCCCTTCATGCAGCACCGGATACAGGCTGTCCGGCAGCAGCTCTGGGTCCCGGTTGAGCACGTCCGGGATCGAGGAGACGGCGTACGGCGGATGTCCGGTGAGCAGCGCATAGGCCACCGCACCGATCGCGTAGATGTCCGCGCGCTCGTCGAACCCGCCGTCGCCGCGCCCCTGCTCAGGCGCCATGTACGACGGTGTGCCGACCGCCTGGGTCAGCCCGGAGGCCTCGGCCGCCCGCTTGGCCAGCCCAAGGTCAGCGAGCACGATCCGGTGTGTGCCGCCGCCGGACTCGACGCCGGCGTTCTCGCGGAGCAGCAGGTTCGCCGGGGTGACGTCGCGGTGCACGACCCCCTCGTTGTGCAGCGCAGCCACCGCGCGGGCCAGGTCCGCACCCCACCACAGCGCGTCGACCGGGTCGATCGTCCCCTGCCGCAGCAGGTCGGCGAGCGTACCGCCGCCGACGTAGTCCATGACGAAGTACGGCCGCCCGTCGGGCAGCTTGCCGAGGTCGAAGACCCGGACCACCCGATCGCTCGCGATCCGGCGCATCAGCCGCGCCTCGGACAGGAAGCGCTCCCGGACGTCGGCGCGCGACGCCCAGTTGTCGGCGAGGATCTTGACCGCGACGTCCACGTCGAGGTCGTCGTCGTAGCCTCGCCAGACCGTCGCGAACGCGCCCGCGCCGATCTGGTCCTGTAGCCGGTACCGTCCGATGACATCCATCGAGAGCTATTGTCGGTCACGACCAGGTCCGAACGGGAACACCACTCTCTGGGGGAGTATGAACGAGGAGCTCGATGCCCTCGCGGCGCGCACGCTGGCCGATCCGGCCGTGATGCCCGAGCTGCTGCACGCGATCCGGCCGCTGGTCCAGCGGCGGGTGGCGAAGTTCCTTCCGCACCGCGAGGACGCCGAGGAGGCGGTCCAGGACACCCTGCTCCAGGTGGTGAACAAGCTGCACACCTTCAAGGGCACCGGCAGCTTCGCCGGCTGGGTGACGATCGTGGCCACCAACCAGGCGCGCCAGACCTACCGCTCGCTCAAGCGGCGCTCCGTCGAGCAGACATCGGAGTACCTGCCCGAGGCCGTCGACCCGCGGACCACCTCGGTCATCGCCGGGTCCCGGCTGGACCTGCTGGAGGCGCTCGAGCACCTCGAGTCCAGCCACCCGCAGCTCGTTCAGCCGCTCGTCCTGCGCGACCTCGGCGCTCTCACGTACGCCGAGATCGCCGACGAGCTCGACGTACCGCTGGGCACGGTGAAGGCGCGCATCCACCAGGCCCGCAAGGCCGTCGCCGAGCGGCTCACCCCGCGCTGAGCCACCGCTCCCGCACGTCGACGGCCCGGCGCAGGTCGTCGAGGTAGTTCGCAACCGCGCGCCGGATCCCCGAGGTGACGGTCTCGTCGCGGCTCAACGCCTCGGCCGCGCCGATCAGCCCGGCGTCGATCGCGTACTTCGGCACGATCCGCATCGCGGTCAGCATCAGCACCATCCCGGACCGGAACTCCCCGGTCCGGGCGATATCGGTGAAGAACCTCTCGACGTACGGCGCGGTGATCGCCTCCTGCGCGGGATGCCAGAAACCCTCGGCGTGGCGAGCAGTTCCCGGACGCCGATCTCCGGATCGGTCATGATCCGGGTCCAGGCGGTTTCCTTGCCGTTGGCAAGGGCTGCGCGGCAGCGGGCGGCGTGGGTGACGCCCTCGGACGACTGGTCCCGGGCGAGCTCCGCGTCGATCTCGGCCGCACCGAAGGCATCCAGCCGGACCAATTGGAGAACGATCGCCCAGCGCAGATCCTGGCCCACGACCAAGCCACGCGGCACTCGTGCCGAGGCAGCATCAGCCAACCGCTCCGCGTCTCCTCGCGTCGACTCCCCCGCGGCCAACCAGTCCTGCAACAACTCCACATTCTTCATGACTGCCACGAAACCGCGAGCGGTGGCTAGCTGCAGGCTGCTGCCCGGCTCCACGGCCGCCAGCTTCGCTTCCAGCGCGTCCGCGACCACAGCGCGGGATTCGTCGTACGGGAGGTAGCCGCCGACGACGCGATCCAGCAGCCAGCGGACGAGCGACTCGACCGCGACGTCACTGTCCTCGGACCCGACGGTTGCCGCGAACAGGTTCAGCGCCTGCCACGGGTCGAGCTCACCCGCCATCGTCGCGTCGCGGACCGCGTTCCAGATCACGGCTCTCGTCGTACTGTCGGCGATCTTCGGCAGGACCGTGGGCAAGTTGGCCAAGCTGGCGGCATCGAGCCGGACCTTCGCCCAGGTGTCGTCCTGGGCGTCCGGCACGATCACCGCGAGCTCGTTGCTCAAGGCAACCTCGGTGACGTCTTCGTCGACGACCAGGTCGACGATTGTGGCCGCTCCGCTCTCGTCGTACCCACCGACGGTCAGGGTGTGCGGACGGCGCGCCTCGTCCGGGCGCTGCCGATGCAGCTGGACGCCGCTCGCCGTGCGCTCGGCGGACAAGGTGTCCAGACCGGACGTCCGCAGCCATTGATCGGACCAGTTCGCGAGCCCCGCAGCGCCGGCCTCGGTCAGCTTCGCGATGAACTCGGCCAGGTCCGCGTTGCCGTACTCGTGCGCCTTCAGGTGCGCGTTGACGCCCTGAAGGAACACGTCGTCACCGAGATACTTCGCGAGCTGCTTGAGAACCGCGGCGCCCTTGGCGTACGAGATGCCGTCGAAGTCGTCGAGCGACTGGCGCGCGTCCTTCAGGCTGTCCGGCGCGACCGGGTGCGTCGAGCTGCTCTGGTCGGTCTGCATGCCCCACCACTTGCGCACGAAGGCGAAGTCGGTCCAGTTGCCCTGGTACGCCGTCGCCTCCTCGGCCACGCGGTGCGCCATGTACTCGGCGAACGACTCGTTCAGCCACATGTCGTTCCACCACTTCATGGTGACCAGGTCGCCGAACCACATGTGCGCCATTTCGTGCACCAGAATGCGCGACCGGGTACTGCGCTCGGCCGACGTCGCCTGGGCCCGGAACAAGAGGTCGTCGGAGACCGTGACGCAGCCGGGGTTCTCCATCGCGCCGAGGTTGAAGTCCGGCACGAAAGCCTGCCAGTACTCGCCGAACATGTAGCGCTGCCCGAACATCCGGTGGTACGCGTCGAACGCGTCCCGGGTCGTCCGGAACAGGTCCTCGGCGTCGCGCTCCAGGTGCTCCGTGAGCGATTGCCGGCAGGCGAGTCCGAGCGGGATCCCGTCGTACTCGGTGCGGATCAGGTGGTACGGACCAGCGACGATCGTGACGAAGTACGTCGACAGCGGCTTGGTCTCGGCCAGCGCCCACTCCCCTGGCGCCGTACGAGTGGCTGCGCCGTTGCCCAGCACCACCCAGTCCTCATGACACTTCACCGTCACCGTGTACGGCGCTTTGAGGTCGGGCTGGTCGAAACACGGGTAGTACCGCGGCGCGGACTCCAGCGACGACATCCCGTAGGTGTAGACGCGCCCATCAGCCGCATCGACCGATCGAACCAGTCCCTCGCCATCAACGGAGTACTTCTGTACGGCGTGGATCACCAGCTCGTTGTCAGCCTGCAGACCGGTCAGCGGGAACCTGCCCTCGGCCAGCAGTGCCGAGTCCAGCGACTGCCCGTTCAGCTCGACCGAGAGCAGCCGCTCCGGCTTCACGTCGACCCAGCTGGCCTCGCCGACTGCTGTGAACCTGATCCGGCTCGTCACCTCGAAGCTGTCCCCGGGATCGGTCAGGTCGAAGTCGACCCGGTAGGACTCCACGGTCAGGTCCGCGGCCCGCTGCCGGGCTTCTTCCACTGTCAGAGCGCGCATGGTTTGCACGCTATCCGACAGTGCGGGCTACCAGCGTGGCCAGCGCCCGAACCTCCTCGTCCGTGGTCTCGGCGGCGATCCGCTGCAGCACCTGCGCGTCCTCGGGCTGCGCGAGGGTGGCCAGCACATTGAGAGCGCTCAAGTGGTCGAAGCCGGCGCGGATGTCTTCGCTCGCCTCGACCGGCGGGCCGGCCAGGATCCGCAGCGCGACCTCGCGGGTTTCTCCCGCCAGCTCCTCGAGTGGGTTGCCGCCGCTCAACTGCGTGTACGACGCGGCCACCTGGTACATGTTCAGCGCCCGGCAGACCATCGCGATGTTGCTGCTGTACAGCAGCGCGCTGTACGCCTGCAGGGGGATGTCAGTCATGCCCGCACGCTAGCCGCTGCGCGGAGGTGCTCGGCCAGGAGGTGGGCGCCTTCGGGAGCGTTGGCGGCGTAGCAGAGCAGGTGCGCTCGGGTGGACCACGCGTCTTCGAGTGGGCAGATGTCGATCGAGGTGATCGCGTCGACCGCGCGCCGCGGGATGATCGCCAGGCCGGCGCCGCCGGTCGCCAGGATGATCACGGTGTGCAGCGTCGGGACGAGCGTGCGGTAGCGCGGCACTGGGGCCTGCGGGCCGAGCCGCTCCTCCATCCACAGCGTCAGCGGGGATCCCCGGTCCAGCGCGATCAGGGGATGTTCGGCGACTTCGGCGTACGCGATGGAGGTGCGGCCGGAGAGGACGCCGCCGGCCTGACCGATCACCACCAGCGAGTCGTCGGCGAGTGGTTCGGTGCGTAGCGGAGTCGGCTCGTCGTCGAGGATCACGCCGAGATCGGCTTCACCCGCGGCGAGGATGCGGACACTTCGCACGGTACGGCGTTCCTTCACGTTGACGTCGTACTCGGGGTGGTCGCGCAGGAACGTGGCCAGCGCGGCCGGGACGAGCTGGTGCATCGCCGATCCCCCGGCGACCAGGCGGACCGGTTCCGTCCCGGAGACGGCGTACGACGCGACTGCGCTGTCGAGGCGGGTGGTTTCGGCCAGCACCTCGCGCGCGTGCCTGGCCAGAGTGGCGCCCGCGGGAGTAAGGCGGACGCCTCGACGCTCGCGGATCAGCAGCGGGACACCGGCCTGCGCTTCCAGCGATCTGACCCGCGCGCTGGCCGAAGGCAGGCTAAGGTGCATTGCTTTGGCACCGCCGGTGATCGAGCCTTCGGTGGCGACATGCGTGAAGAGGCGGAGGTCGTCCAGGTCGTACCGCATGCTTTCAGCCTACGCCTCAGCCTTAGGCTGGCTACGGGAATCGCGCATTGTGACCTGCCGCGCCAGCACCGATCCTCGAAGGGTGCTGATGATCCTGCTGGCCGGTGTCGTCGCCGGCGCCTTGAACGCCGTGGGCGGCGGCGGGAGCTTCGTCGCGCTGTCGGCGCTGGTGGCAGGCGGTATGCCACCGGTCATGGCCAACGCGACCACCACGGTCGCGATGCTGCCGGGCAACGCGACCAGCGCCTGGGTCTATCGGCGCGATGTGCACACCTTCTCGCAGCCGTCCACGATCCGGCTCACCGTGGCCAGTGTGCTCGGCGGCGCCCTTGGCGCCGGATTGTTGCTGTTGTTGCCCTCGGCATCCTTTGATGCGGCGGTGCCGTGGTTGCTCGCGTTCGCCACGCTCGTGCTCGCGTTCGGGAAGCGGCTGACCCGCGCGATCCGGATCGGTACGCCGGGCCCGGCCGCGATCCTGGCCGGCCAGTTCGTGTTGTCGATCTACGGCGGGTACTTCGGTGGCGCGGTGGGGCTGATGATGCTCGCGTTCTGGACGGCGACCACGTCGCTCGATCCGGCCAAGGGCAATCCGCTGCGAGTGATCCAGGTCGCTGCGGTCTATCTGACCTCTGGGTTGATCTTCGTCTTCGCCGCGAACATCCTCGATCAGCCGACGTATCTGGTGACCATGCTCCTCGGTGCCATGGTCGGGGGTTATGCCGGCGCTCATCTGGTTCGCCGCCTTCCGGCGACTGTTCTTCGGGTCCTCGTTCTGACCACCGCGGTCGCCATGACTACCTTGTTCTTCGTCCGGGCTTTCGGATGAACCGGGCTCAGCTGGCGATGGCTTATCAGGCCTGCGAGGTCTCCGAGTTGGCTCGGTCCGTGGCTGAGTTGTCCGACCCGGCGGCCGCTCTGGCTCAGGCCGAGCTTGTGTTGGCGGCCGCCCGGGAGCTTGTCGTTGCCGCGACCAGGCTGGCTTGCCGGACTGACGACGAACCGACGGATCCTTTGCAGTTCTTCGCCTACTCGTATCCAGACGAGGCGGCGGAGGATGTTGCGGACTGGCTCAGCGGGTCGGGCTCAGTGCCTCCAACCTCGCGTAGTGCTCGACAGACAAGGTGACGTCGGCGGCCGCGACGTTCTCCTCGAGGTGCTGGATCGACCGGGTGCCGGGAATGGGGACGATCACCGGCGAGCGGTGCAGGAGCCAGGCCAGCGAGAGCTGCGCGGCGGTCGCACCCAGCTCGTTGGCGATCGAGGCCAGCAATTGCGAGCCGGCGTGCTCACCCTTGGCAATCGGGACGTACGGGATGAAGGCGATCCCCTCGGCCGTGCAGTAGTCGAGGACGTCCTCGTGGTCGCGATCGGTCAGGTTGTAGCGGTTCTGCACGCTCACGATGTCGAGGGTTTCGCGCGCCTCGCGGAGCTGGTCGACGGTGACCTCGGACAGGCCGAGGTGCCGCACTTTGCCTTCGGCAACCAGTTCCGCCAGTGCGCCGAGCTGGTCGGCGTACGGGACGGTCGGGTCGATCCGGTGCAGCTGGAGCAGGTCGATGCGCTCGACCTTCAGCCTGCGCAGACTCAGCTCGGCGGCCTGCTTGAGGTACTCCGGTCGGCCGCAGGGAGTCCAGTCGGTCGGCGAGGGCCGGGTGCGGCCGACCTTGGTCGCGATGAGGACGCCGCCGTACGGGTGCAGGGCCTCGGCGAGGAGGTCTTCGTTGGCGCCAAGACCGTACGAATCGGCGGTGTCGATGAAGTCGACGCCGAGCTCGACGGTCCGGCGGAGGAGCCGGATCGCGTTGGTCCGGTCGGCCTCCGGGCGGTAGTAGCCGGAGGCGCGCATGGCGCCGAAGCCGAGCCGGTGGATGTCGAGTTCGCCGAGCTTCAGTCTGGTCTGCATGGGATTCCTCTCGTGGTCGATGGGCATCAGCGTGCGGGACGGCGTACCGGCGGTTGAACTGATTTAGACTGAGCTAAATGCTGACGATCACCTTCACAGTTCCCGACCTGGCCCGGATGCGGCTGGCGATGTCGCCGTTGTGGGAGGTGGTGGCGAGCGTGCGGCTGCTGAAGTCGCGGCGGCCGCACCAGTTCCATGGGCGCTGGGTGACTGAGGCCAGGGAACGACTTGCGGGCGTTGAGCTGGGGCTGCTGTTCGACCTGATCGATCCGGAGGTCTGGTATCTCGCGGACTTCCTCACTCCGCCGCCACAGAGCCCGTTCCCGGTACTGGAGGGTGAGCTCGGGGCACTGCGCCGGGTGCCGGCTGAGCAGGTACGGGCGGATCTCGGCGTACTGGCTTATGCGCGGAAGCATCCCTTTGGGTCGCTCGCTGAAGCGCAGGTGCCGCGGCGGATGCGGCGGCCGGGCCCCGGGGATCTGCCGTCGGAGGCGGTGGCGGATTTGTACGCCGATCCTTCGTCTGGACTGGTGCGGTTGGCTGATCAGATCGCGGCCTACTGGGAGCTGGCGATCGCGCCGCATTGGGGGCGGATCCGGGCGTTGCTCGACAGCGACCTGATGTATCGCGGGCGGCAGTTGGGGCAGGGTGGGCCGGCCGGGTTGTTCGCCGATCTCGCGGACACGGTGCGGTGGCGAGATCAGACGTTGTCCATCCGGCATCGGCGGTTTCACGGTGCGCGACAGTTGGCGGGTGAGGGGTTCTTGCTGACGCCGTCCGCGTTCGTGTGGCCGACGGTGTACTCGAGCACGATTCCGCCGTGGCAGCCGACGCTGACCTATCCGGCGCGCGGGATCGCCACGCTCTGGGACGACTCGGCGCGGACCACGCCGGCGGGGCTGGCCGCCGTACTGGGGAGGTCGCGAGCGGCGTTGCTGGGCGAGCTGGACGCACCGCGGTCTACGACGGAGTTGGCACGCCGTACTGGGTTGACGGCGGGTGGGGTCTCACAACATTTGAGCGCGTTGCGGTCCGGTGGGTTGGTGACCGCTCATCGCGCCGGGAGGGTCGTGCTGTACGCGCGGACTACGGTCGCCGAGGCGTTGGTCGGTCAGTCCTGAGGGCGCTGATTGACCTGCTTGCGCTCGTGATTGAGGTAGAGACCGGCCGCGGTCGAGACGCTCGTCAGCAACCACACCGCGACGCCGGCGTCGTCGGTCACACCGATGATCGGCAGCAGGTCCGGCAGGATGTCGAACGGCGACACCAGGTACACCAGCGCGAGCACCCACAAGCCCATCCGGGTCTTCGGCAACTCGCTGTAGGCACCCGACCGAGCCGCCCGAATCAACCGCGGCAAAGCCCGCGCCCGCTCGATCACATCGCCCACCGGCACCGGCTCCCCGTTGGCGATCTTCCGAGCCCGAACCTTCCGCCGCCGAACGAACCCGAACGCCGAAACCGCCGCCCCGACCACCAGCAGCCCAACCCCCACCGCAACCGCCGGCAACCCCACCACGTCGGCATCCCGAAACACCAACGTGCCAACCCCGAGCAACGCCAACAGCCCACCGAAATACACCATCCCCCCACTCTAAGCCGCCCTCACACACTTCCCCGGCAACACGAACCGCCCCCACTGACCAACCCCCGCCCCCTCGCCCCGCCCAGCGCACCACACGCGCCCCAACACCCCCAGCCAGCAGTCGGTGAGTGCCCCAGATCCGCACTCCCCCACCGGGTTCAGAGCTGCACGCCTCACACCTCGGGCGGACGTGCACGCCATCACAACCGCGTACACCCACCCACCGCCACGCTCAGCCCACCCCGGAACCGCCACTTGTGATGGCCTGGCGGACCGCCACCACCACCAACCGCCTTGGCGTGGGCCCGTTGAGCGCGTGACGAGCGCGTGGAGAGCACGCCCACGAGGTTGCACGGTGGAGGCGGTCGGCCGAGCCGAAACCGCCACCAGCAACACGCCATCCACCCACCCCGCGGACCTGCAGGCCATCACAACCGCGTGCACGCAGCCACTGGCACGCTCAGCACACGCCGGTGCGGCCACTTGTGATGGCCTGGCGGACCGCCACCACTCACTAGCCGCCGCCGCGCGGGCCGGCTGAGCGTGGGACGAGCGCGTGGAAGGCCAGCCGACGAGGTTGGACGGTGGTGGCGGTCCGCCGTGCCTAGGCCGACTGCCCGGGGGCACCTTGAGCGCCCACCGATCACCTCGCACCCGGTACGCCGGTCGAACGGTGCTCAACGTCGTACGAGCTGCTCGCGTTGGGCACTCACCAACCACATTTCGCCGCGTGGAGTGGTTGAGGGGTGCTCAACGTCGTACTCGCTGCTCGCCTTGGGCACCCACCAACCGCACTTCACCGCGCGGAGTGGTCGAACCGTGCTCAACGTCGTACAGCTGCTCGCCTTGAGCGCCCACCAACCACATTTCGCCGCGTGGAGTGGTTGAAGGGTGCTCAACGTCGTACCGGGTGCTGGCCTTGAGCGCCCATCGACCGCATTTCGCCGGGTGGGGTGGTTGAAGGGTGCTCAAGGTTGGTCGGGCTAATACGGTGTTCTTGGGCGTGAGACGGTGTTTTAGTCGATGAGTGGGCGGAGGATGGTGGTCATGCGGTCTACGGGGATGGCGAAGCCGATGCCGATGTTGCCGGAGCGGGACGTGCCTAGCGTGGCGATGGCGGTGTTGACGCCTACTACCTGGCCGGCGGCGTTGACGAGTGGGCCGCCGGAGTTGCCGGGGTTGATGGCGGCGTCGGTCTGGATGGCGGACTGGCGGGTGGGGTTGTCGCCGAAGCGGGCCTGGCGGTCGAGGGCGCTGACGATGCCGGCGGTGACGGTACCTTCCAGGCCTAGTGGTGAACCGACGGCCAGGACCGGGTCGCCGACATGGAGCTGCGCGGACCGGCCGAGCGGGAGCGCGCGCAGGCCCTCGGCGTCGGCCGGCGCGACCTGGAGGACCGCGAGGTCGTTGCTCGAGTCCACGCCGAGGACGTCCGCGTCGATCTGACGGCCGTTCGACAGGACCACGGATACATTGCTCGCTCCTTCCACCACATGGGCGTTGGTCACCACGTGCCCTTGCGCGTCGATCGCGAACCCTGAGCCGGTCGCTCGGCCGGCCCGAACGGACACCACACCGGGCAGAACACTTGCCGCGGCCGCTGAGATCGACCCTTGCTGGCCGATCGCCGAAGGAGCCGCCGCCTGCGGCAACTCCACCGAGCTGTCTCCCCAGCCGCCGGTGACCGCACCCGCCAGTCCACCGGCGAGCAGCGACAGCGCCACAGTCCCCAGTACGACGGCCGCCCGCCGACCGCGAGGTGGACCCGTCACCCCGGCCTGAGGTGCCGCCGCCACCGGAGAGGGGGCCAATGGCGCAGCGGAGGCCGGGGTGACGGAGAACGGGAACCCGGACGCGAAGGTCGAAGTGGGCGCTCGCTCTGGGCTGGGGGTTTCCGGCGCGCCAGGCAGCGGCGGGGTTGGGAGGTAGTTGGGGCCTCGGGTGGGGGTTCCTAGGTGTGGGGGCATGACGGGCTCCTACTACGGGAGGCGGGAGAACCAGAGAAGGGAGGCGAGAGCTGCCAAGAGAGCAGCGGCCAAGGCGATACCGGCGACCAGGTTGGTGATCTCGCGAGGCTCGGTGGTCCAGCCGATGGAGGACTGCAAGTCGGAGTACACGTCGCGGAGTTGTTCGTCGGACTCGGCTTCGTAGAACGAGCCCTTGGTCGTCTCGGCGAGCTTCTCCAGCGCCTGCGTATCCGCCGGGACCGGGATCTCGCGGCCGTCGATGGTGACCGTGCCTTCCGGCGTACCGTAGGCGATCGTCGACACCGGCACCCCAGCCTGTACGGCGGCCTCCGCGGCCTGGTCGACCGGACTGCCAGACGTGTTGCCACCGTCGGAGAGCAGCACGATTCGGCTCGGTGGTGGATCGTCAGGGTCGATCGTGCGAACCGCTTGCAGACTGGTGAGGACGGCCTCGCCGATCGCGGTGCTGTCGGTCAACTCCAGACTGTTGATCGCGTCGACCGTCGCCTGGTGGTTGGTGCTCGGCGGCGCCACCACCGTCGCGGTCCGCGCGAACGACACCAGCCCGACATTGAACTTCTCCGGCAGCTCCTGCACGAACTCGATCGCAGCCTGCTGCGCGACCTCGAAGCGGTTCGGCGCCACGTCGGTCGCGGCCATCGAGTTCGACACGTCCATCGCGACCAGCACGGTGGCTCGCTCGCGCGGAACGCGGATGTCCGCCACCGGCCGGGCGATCGCGATCGTCAGCACGGTGAGTGCGGCAAGGAAGGCCGCGGCCGGCGCGTGCCGGCGCCAGCCGGGCCGAGTGGGGGCGACCTTCTCCAGCATCGGCAGGGTCGCGAACCGGACGGCGTACTTCGTCCGTCGGCGCTGAGCGATCAGGTACGCCGCGACCAGGGCCGCGACCAGCACCAGCAGCCAGAGCCACAGGGGTTGCTCGAATCTCATCGGATACCGGTCCTCGAAGTCGGGTGCCGGCGGACGCTGGCCCGTCGGCGGGCGGTGGCGAACGCGGCGACGTCACGCACCCAGTCGTTGTCGGTCCGCAGGACGAGGTGCGCGGCGCCGGCACCACGGATCGCTTGGGTGGTTCGTTCGCGATGCGCTGCCATCGCTTCGGCGTACCGGCGGCGCAGCTTCTTGCTGCTCGTCTGTACTTCGCGTCGCCGCCCGGTCTCGGGGTCGACCAGC
This sequence comes from Kribbella sp. NPDC005582, assembly GCF_040605415.1. Lineage (NCBI taxonomy): Bacteria > Bacillati > Actinomycetota > Actinomycetes > Propionibacteriales > Kribbellaceae > Kribbella > Kribbella sp. NPDC005582. The sequence goes on along the minus strand of NZ_JBEXCU010000002.1, from coordinate 339,481 downwards.
GTGAGCAGACCGACCTCCGGCAACTCAAGCTCCCGCGGATCGAGCACCTCGATCGCGAGAACTTCATGCCGCGCGGCAAGACGGCGAAGTGCGTCGGCCCATCCGAGCGCGCGGCCGGGCCGATCGGGGTCGTCGTGGAAGTCGGATACCACCACGCGTAGGCCGGGGCGGGGGTGCTCGCGGTTGAGGCGGGCGATCGCGCGGGCCAGATCAGTCCGCGGATACTCACCAGGTGTTGCCCTGGGCAACGCCAGCAGCGTGCGCAGGGACCGGCGGAGCTGAACTCCGCTGCCGGCCGCGGGAAGTCGGCGCACCTCGTCGCCGATCGCGATCCGGACGCCGAGCCGGTTGCCCGGCCCACTGGCCAGCAAGCCGAGCGCGCCGATGATCGCGATCGCCAGGTCACGCTTCTCGCTGAGCGCGGTCCCGAAGTCCATGCTGGCCGACGCGTCCAACAAGGCCCACGTCTCCAACTCCCGTTCAGCTAGCGGCGCTCGCACGTGCGGATCCAACGAACGCGCGGTCACATTCCAATCCATCCGGCGTACGTCGTCCTGCCCGGGTTGATACGGCCTGGCCTCGTTCGGCTCGCTGCCAGGTCCGGTCCGCAGCCCGGTGATGTCGCCGTGCAGGAAACCTTCCAGCTTCCGCTTCACCGTCAACTCGAGCGCACGCAGTGCACGCTCCCGACCAGCCAGCAGGTCCTCGGTCATGCCGCACTGTCCGCCGGTACGACGTGCGGCTGCTCGATCGCCTGCAGAATCCGCGCGATCACCGACCGCGGGTCCACACCATCCGCCAACGCGTCGAAGGTCAGCACCAACCGATGCGACATCACATCAAGCGCGACGTCGTACACATCGGCCGGCAGCACATAGTCCCGCCCACGCAGCAGCGCCAGCGCCCGACCGGCCGCGACCAGACCGAGCGTTGCCCGCGGGCTGGCCCCGAACTCCAGTACGCCGGCCAGCTCCGCCAGCCCGTACTGATGCGGTTCCCGCGTCGCATGCACCAGTCGTACGACGTACTCGGCCACGGCGTTGTGGACGAACACCTCTTCCGTTGCCTGCTGCAACTGATGCACCTGCTCCGGAGTCAGTACGCCGTTCGCGTGCGGACGGCGAGCGCTCATCCGTTGCAGGATCGTCAGCTCCTCGAGCGGAGTCGGATAGTCGACGGTGATCTTGAGCAGGAAGCGGTCGCGCTGTGCTTCGGGGAGGGCGTAGACGCCGTCGGACTCGATCGGGTTCTGCGTCGCGAGCACCAGGAACGGATCCGGCAGCTGGTAGCTCGTGCCGCCGATGCTGACCTGGTTCTCGGCCATTGCCTCGAGCAACGCCGACTGCACTTTGGCCGGGGCCCGGTTGATCTCATCGGCGAGTACCAGGTTGGCGAAGATCGGTCCGAGCTCAGTGTCGAACCCCTCGGTGGACGGCCGCCAGATCCGGGTTCCCATGATGTCGCCGGGGACCAGGTCGGGGGTGAACTGCAGCCGGGCGAACCGGCCGCCGATCACCTCGGCCAGCGTCCGGACCGCCAGTGTCTTGGCGACTCCCGGGACGCCTTCGAGCAGACAGTGGCCGCGGGCAAGCAATCCGACCAGCATCCGCTCGACCAGGTGGTCCTGCCCGACGACGACCCGCTTCACCTCGAACAACGCGTGTTCGAGGGAAGCAGCCGTCACCTTGGTCTCAGTCATGCGTTACCGGCCGGGTTCTGCTCCGAGGGTTGCTGCTTGTTCGGGCAGTCGCGCCCGTCCTGCGGGGCGGTGCTCGGGTTGTCGGCAGCCGGCGTACCTTCCTCGACGGTCACATACCCCTGGTCCGGCGCCGGGTCGTCGTTGCCCGCCGCGTAGGCGACGCCGCCGGCACCGAGCGCTGCCACGGCGACCGCCGTACCGAGGAGGATCCGCTTGCCTGGGATGTTCATGAAGTCTCCTTGGGATCGATTGACCACAGCTCATCAAGCGGCCCCGAAAACGACCGGAAAGCAGAACGAAAGTCCGGCGAAAGAGCAGGGCAGCGGATCAAGCCGGTCCCGCTACCTTGGTGGGGTGCGACTACTGGTGGTGGAGGACGAGGAAGGTCTGGTCAGCGCGTTGCGCTCGGGACTCGGCCGGGCCGGCTATGCCGTGGACACGGCGCTGACCGGCGCCGAGGCAGTGGAGAAGCTGGCGACGACGGCGTACGACCTGGCGATCCTGGACATCACGTTGCCCGACACGAGCGGGCTCGACCTGTGCCGCGCGGTCCGCCGCGGCGAGATCGAGGTCGCGTCCGGGCGGGAGTTGCGGGTGCTGATGCTGACGGCGCGGGCCTCGCTGGCCGATCGGGTTCGTGGGCTCGACGAGGGCGCCGACGACTACCTCACCAAGCCGTTCGCGCTGGTCGAGCTGCTGGCCCGGATCCGCGCGTTGCTGCGGCGAGACGTGACGAATGGCAGTACGCAGCTGCACGTCGGCGATCTCGTGCTCGATTCGGCCCGGCACCTCGCCACCCGGAACGGTCGTGAACTCGCGCTCACTCTGAAGGAGTTCGGCGTACTGCGGTATCTGATGTCGCGCCCCGGGCACGTCGTGTCGGCCGAGGAACTGCTCGAACATGTCTGGGACGAGAACGCTGATCCGTTCACGCAAAGCGTTCGGGTTACTGTCGGAACGCTGCGCCGCAAGCTCACTCAGGACGGTGAGGACCCCGTGCTCGAGACCGTGATCGGCCGCGGCTACCGGCTCCGAGGTGAGGAGACATGAAGGTTCCTCCGTGGGCGCAGACGATCCGCTTCCGGCTGACGCTGACCTACTCCGCGGTGCTGATCGCGCTGTCGGCGCTCGTCCTCGGCGGGGTCTACTTCGCGCTCCGCGCCTACCTGGATCCGCAGCCGCTGAACCCGATCACGGTCAAGAAGATGTACAAGGACCACAACGGCGTCTACCAGTACAAGGAAGGCTCCAAGTTCGAGGCCGCCGACATCGCCAGCGTGCAGTCCGCGGTCAACTTCCAGACGCTGGAAACCCTGCGGAACTACTCGGCCGCCGGTATGGGCGTGCTGTTCCTGGTCAGCCTCGGGACCGGCTGGTGGTTGTCCGGGCGCGCCCTCCGGCCGGTACGGCGAATCACCGCGACCGCACAGGAGATCTCGGCCACCGACCTCTCCCGCCGGATCGCGCTCGAAGGCCCACGGGACGAGCTGCGCAATCTCGGCGACACCGTCGATGACATGCTCGAACGGCTCGAATCGGCGTTCGTGGCACAGCGGCAGCTGGTCGACGACGCCTCCCACGAACTACGCAATCCGCTCGCGGTGATCCAGGCCAACGTCGACGCCGTACTGGCTCACGACGACACCCCGCCCGAGGACCGTGCGCAGGCGACCGCGATCGTCAGCCGTGCGATCCAGCGGATGACCCGGCTCGTCGAGGACCTGCTCGCGTCCGCCCGCCGGTCCTCGCCGGCCTTCGTGGACGCCGACGTGGACCTGGCTGCGATCGCGGCCGAGGCGGCGGAGGAGTACGAGCTGCTCGCCGCCGACCGCGAACTTCACGTCGTACGACGTCTGTCGCCCGGGCCCATCACCGCCGGCGACGCGTCGGCGCTCCGGCGTGCCGTCGACAACCTGCTCTCCAACGCCGTTCGGCTGGCCCGTGGCGGGAGTCAGCTCGTCCTCGCCGTCGGCAGTCAGAACGGGTGGGCCTGGATCGCCGTCCGCGATGAAGGACCGGGGATCGCGGCCGATGATGCGGACCGCGTCTTCGATCGGTTCTACCGGGCAGGCACCCGGCAACCGCCCGCCACCGTCCCGTCCACCGGCCAGCGCCGCGCGGGCCTCGGCCTTGCCATCGTCCGGCAGATCGCCGAATCCCACGGCGGAACAGTCGCGCTGCACTCCGAGCTGGGCGTCGGTAGCACGTTCATCATCTGGCTCCCCGACCGCTCGCTGACCGACGACGTACGCCGTACTCCCGTCCCACCCGACAACGACCCGCTGGGCCCGCGGCGCTGACCATTCGGTTGTGGCGGAAGGTGATAGTGCACGCTCCTCCTACCGAAGCTGGGAGGCGTCATGCGTCGAGTGCTGACCGCGCAGATCGGCGACGCCCGGCCCAGTACTGGTGGACCGAAGGCTCGTTGATCCGCCACGACAACTGGGGTCAATAGCCGGCTGGCGGGTGCTTCCACAGGAGGCGTACAACGGCGGCCGCGAGGAGTGCGGTGGTGAGAGTGGCGTAGAAGGCCAGCGGGCGGGTGTAGTCGAGGCCACTATCGGCGGTTTGCACCCGGTGGGGTTGCTCGCGGTCGTAGATGACCTCGAGCTGATGGGGAACCGCACTGCCATGCCGGAAGCGTGAGGTGCGCTGGACGACCGGCTCGCCGGCTCGCGTGACGTACTGGAGGTCGATCCACCGCCGTCGGTGATGGACTTCCGCGTCGTCGACCGCCAGCACCGTCGCCGTCACGACCTCGCCCCGCTGACGCAACCAATACACGTCCGAAACCTGCGTCCAGCCAAAGCCACCGAACAGGATCGCTCCCCCGAGCAGCACCGCCACCCAGCCGTACCTGCGCGGCGAGCTCTTCGTGTTCACCGGCGTGGCCGCAACTGAACAAACCCCGCGACGATGAACACCACGCTCACTCCACAGAAGACCCCGGGCAACCCGTAGCCGAGCCCCCAGTCTTCTGTTTGCATCCGCGTCGGCTCCTCTCGGTCGTAGATCACCTCGACCGATTCGCCGACAGCGCCCTCGCCGTTGGACGTGTACTCGGTGAAGGTCTCGCCGGCCAGCGTCGTGTACCTGACCTCGATCGACGGTCTCCGACCGTCCACCCGATCCACCACCGTCCCGGTCACCACCTCACCGCGATGCCGCAACCAGTACAGATCCTCGATCTGCACAGTTCCGATCGCCCCGAACACGAGCGCTGCGATCAGGCACGCAATGCCCTCCCAGGTGACCTTCCACCGCCGCGGCCTACTCACGGCCGGTACGACGCGCGCCGAGCCGGATCAGCTCCCGTTGTACGGCGCCGACAGCAGCGGGCGGGTGTTGGTGAGGACCTGGGCGTAGTTGGCGCGGATCCGGTCGGCGTCGACGGACAGAGCGGGCTCGGGCTTGCCGACGGGGACCTGCCAGGTCGGGAGGGTGCCGGTGAGGGCCCAGGCGGCTTGGCGGGCGGCGCCGAGCGCGACGTACTCGGCGGGTTCGGGGAGGACGACCTCGGCGCCCAGCAGGGCGGGGGCGAGTGCCTGAACCGAGCGGGCGCGGGCGCCGCCGCCGAGCAGGAGGAGACGGTTGACGGGGACGCCTTGGGCGCGGAGCGCGTCGACGGCGTCGGCCAGGCCGCAGAGCAGGCCCTCGACGGCCGCGCGGGCCATGATCGCGGGCTGCATGGTGGCGCGGGTGAGGCCGTAGACGAGGCCGGTGGAGTGCGGGAGGTCGGGCGTGCGTTCGCCGTCGAGGAACGGCAGCAGGACCAGGCCCTGGCTGCCGGGCGAGGACAGTACGGCCTCGTCGAACTCGGGCAGCGTCATCCCGAGCAGCTCCGCGGTCGCCGACATCACGCGGGCCGCGTTCAGCGTGCAGACCAGCGGGAGGTATTCGCCGGTGGCGTCCGCGAAGCCGGCGACGAAGCCGGAGGCGTCCGCGGTCGGGTGCGCGGAGCGGGCGAACGCCGTACCGCTGGTTCCGAGCGAGATCGCGACGTCGCCGACCTGCAGGTCGAGGCCGAGCGCGGCCGCGGCGTTGTCGCCGGTCCCGGCGGCGAGCGCCGCACCGGAGGCGGTTCGGCCGACGATCTCGGCCGGGCCGGCCACCCGCGGGAGCTTGAGGGCCCGCCCGAACGCACGCTCCACGAGATCTTCGCGGTAGCTGTTGGTCGCGGGCGACCACCAACCGGTGCCTGAAGCGTCGCCACGGTCCGTCGTGATCCCGTCGATCCCCGACCGGTCAGCGGCGAGCCGATGCGTCATCCAGTCATGCGGCAGTACGACGGCCGCCGCCCGCTCGAACGCATCCCGGCGTACCGGGTCGGTCTCGGCGTTGTCGCGGAGCCAGCGGAGCTTGGTGACGGTGAACGACGGCACCGGCATCGAGCCGACCGCCTCGGCCCAGGCCTCGGGGCCGCCGAGCTCCGCGATCAGCTCGGCGGTCGCGTCCGCGGAGCTCGTGTCGTTCCACAGGACTGCCGGATGGACAACTGAGCCGGCCTCGTCGAGCAGGACCATGCCGTGCTGCTGGCCGCCGATCGCGATCGCCTCGACGCCGTCGAGCAGCCCGGCCGACGCGGCTTCCCACGCCTTCCACCACTCCTGCGGGTCGACCTGGGTCCCGTCCGGGTGCGGCGCCCGCCCCTCGCGCAGGATCGCGCCGGTCTCGGCATCGCACACGACGACCTTGGTCGCCTGGGTGGAACAGTCCACCCCGGCCACCAGTCTCGGCTCAGGCATTCGGGCTCCCTCATCAGCTGGATCTGCGGACCGCCCCCACTCACCAACCTCCGCCGGCCCGGCCTCCGCAGGCTCAGCTCAGCCTGCGACAGCACGCCCGGGACGACTTGGTGAGTGTCTGGGGTCCGGGCACCACCCTAGAGCGACTCCACAGTCTCCCGCGCCCCAATCTCGTGGAGCGACCGCAGCGCGGCGGTGTACTGCTCGACGAACCGGGCGTCGGAGGCGAGATCACCGAACAGATCCGGGTCCGAGATGAACACGAGCGGATCGGAGGGGTTGTGCTGGGCACGCTCGACCAGCTTGTCGCGCAACCGGTCGACCACCTCGATCGGCTCACCCTGCTCGTCCGTGCCCTCGGCGTACCGGGCCCACGACGCGACCACCAGCGCCGACCGCTTGATCTCGCGCCCAGCCGCGAGCTGCTCACGGATGACCGGGACCAGCCACTTCGGGATCCGGTCCGAGCTCTCCGCGCACAACCGCGCGAGCGTGTCCTTGACCTCGGGATTCGCGAACCGCTCGATCAGCTGATGCCGGTACCGGTCCAGGTCGACCCCGGGCACCGGCGGCAGCGTCGGCGTACCTTCCTCCGTCATGTAGCCGAGCAGGAAGTCGATGAACAGCTTGTCCTGGCAGACCTCATGCGCATACCGGTAGCCGGACAGATACCCCAGGTAACACAACGCCTGATGCGACGCGTTCAGCAGCCGCAGCTTCATCAGCTCGTACGGCTCGACGTCCTCAACGATCTGGACGCCGACCTCCTCGTACGGCGGTCGAACGCCACCGAAGTCGTCCTCGAGGACCCACTGGGTGAACGGCTCGCACACCACCGGCCAGCCGTCCTCGACACCGAAATGCTGCGAGAGCGCTGAGCGATCGGCGTCCGTGGTGACCGGCGTGATCCGGTCCACCATGCAGTTCGGGAAGCGGACCTCATCCTCCAGATGCGACGCCAGCGCAGGATCCTTCAGCCGCGCGAAGGCCGCCAGCATCTTGCGTGCGACGTGCCCGTTGCCCGGGATGTTGTCGCATGACATCACCGTGAACGGCGGGATTCCGGCCGCCCGTCGCCGGGCCAGCGCCTCGACCACGAACCCGAACGCGCTCCCCGGCGTCGCACCCGGTTCAAGATCGGCGGCCAGCCCGGCGTCGGACGTGTCCAACTCCCCCGTCACCTGGTTCACGTGGTACCCGCCCTCAGTGATCGTCAGCGAGACGATCCGAGTGGCAGGATCGGTCATCCGCGCCAGCACCGCTTCGGGATCGTCGGGCGCGAACAGGTAGTCCACGATCGACCCGATCACCCGCGGTTCCAGCGTCCCGTCCGGATGCTTGATCACCAGCGTGTACAGGTGATCCTGCCCGGACAGTACGTCGTACATCCGGCGGTCCTGCGGCAGGACGCCGACGCCGACGATGCCCCAGTCGAGCGCCTTCCCGTCGTTCATCAACGCGTCCAGGTACATCGCCTGGTGCGCCCGGTGGAACCCACCGACCCCGAAGTGCACGATGCCGGGGGTGACCGCCGTACGGTCGTAGGCCGGTACGGCGACCTCGTTGCCGAGGGCACCCAAAGCGGCGGTCGTCAGCGCCGTCACTTGACCGCCCCCAGCGACAGGCCCTGGACGAGCTTGTCCTGGGCCGCGAAGCCGGCGATCAGCACGGGCAGCGAGACCACGATCGACGCGGCGCACACCTTGGCGAGGAACAGTCCTTGGCTGGTCACGAACCCAGTCAAGAACACCGGCGCCGTCTGCGCCACTGTCCCGGTCAGCACTCGAGCGAAGAGCAACTCGTTCCAGCTGAAGATGAAGCAGATCAGCGCGACCGAGGCGATCCCCGGCGTGACCACCGGCGCGACCACCGACCGCAGCGTTCTCGACAAGGACGCCCCATCGACCGATGCCGCCTCGAGGATCTCCACCGGCACCTCGGAGAGGAAGCTGCGCAGCATCCAGACCGCGATCGGCAGGTTCATCGAGGTGTAGAGAATGATCAGCAGCCAGATGTTGTCGAGGAATCCGACCGACTGCGCGAACAGGTAGATCGGCAGCAGCCCGGCCACCACCGGCAGCATCTTCGTGGAGAGGAAGAAGAACAGGACGTCGGTCCACTTACGCACCGGCCGGATCGACAGCGCGTACGCCGCCGGGAACGCCAGCAGGATCACGAAGGCCGTCGACAGCACACTGGCGGTCAGCGAGTTCGCCAGCGAAGGCCAGGGACCGGTGTCGAAGAACGCCTTGTACCCGTCGATCGTCAACGGCGCCGCGATGTCCGGCGGGTTCTTGGCCGCGTCCTCCTCGGAGTGGAACGACGTCAGCAGCATCCACAGCACCGGCATCACGAACAGCAGGCCGACCACCCACGCGAGCCCGCTCAGCGCCCAACCGCCACCACGGCGCTGATGCCCTTTGACCATAGTGACCTGGCCACTCATCGGCCCGTCTCCTCTCGGAACAGCGTGGACACCGAGCGCAGCGCGAAGGTCGCGATCGCGATCGTGCCGATCACCACGATGACGCCGGCCGCGGAGGCCCGTCCGTAGTCATGGGCGGTGTAGAAGGTCTGGTAGATCGTGTACGGCAGGTTCGACGTACCGAGGCCGCCGGACGTGATCGTGAAGACCGCGTCGAAGTTCTGTACGACGTAGATCGAGCCGAGCAGTGCGGACAGTTCGAGGTACTGGCGCAGGTGCGGCAGCGTCATGTAGCGGAAGATCTCCCACTGGTTGGCGCCGTCGATCCCGGCCGCCTCGATCACGTCCAGCGGCCGGCTCTGCAGCCCGGCCAGCAGGATCAGCATCATGAACGGCGTCCACTGCCAGACCAGCGCGAAGATGATGGACCACAACGGCTGGTTGCTGATCCAGTCCGGCTGCGGCGCGTTCTCACCGAAGATCCACTTCAGCACCCCGTTGAACAACCCGTACGTCGGGTTGTACAGCGCGTGCTTCCACAGCAGCGCCGCCGCCACCGGTACGACGAGGAACGGCGTGATCATCATCGTCCGGACCGCACCCCGGCCGCGGAACTTGCGGTCCAGCAGCAGCGCGATCCCCAGCCCCAGCAGCAAGCTGATCAGTACGACGCCCGCCGTCAGCAGGATCGTCACCCAGATCGCGTGCCGGGTGTTCGCGTCGGTGAGCACCCGGCGGAAGTTGTCGATCCCGGCGAACCCGCGCTCGTCGGGGTAGTAGGCGTTCCAGTCCATGAAGGACGTGATCAGCGTTACCACGAACGGCAGCTGGGTCACGACGATCATGAAGATCAGGGCCGGGAGCAACGGCGCTCGCCGCGCCCAGTCCCCGGTCGCACGCATCAGCGACTTCTCGCCGCCGGAGTGCTTCGGCTTGGTCGCCGGAACAGGCTTGGTATCAACAGACATGAGCTCCTCCTCCCCTCACTTCGCCGCGCGCGAGCGATAGCGCTCGGCCACGTCGTCGGCGAGCACCTGCCCGCGTTTCAGCGCTTCGTCCACGCTCATCCGCCCGGCGATCGCCGAGCTCACGTCCTGACTGACCTGTGTCCCGAGATCCGGGAACTCCGGGATGTCGATGAACTGGATCCCGATCGCCGGCCGCGGCTGGGTGCCCGGATTGCGCGGATCGGCGGTCTCGATCGCCGCCTTGGTCGGGGCCGCGAACGACTCCGCTTCCTTCAGGTACGCCGGGTTCTCGTACGTCGACGCCCGCTTGCCGGCCGGGACGCGGGACCAGCCGAGCTTCTCACCGACGAGCTGCTCGTACTCTTTGCTGGACGCCCAGGAGATGAACTTCCAGGCGTTGTCCTGCTTCTTGCTCGCCTCCTGGATGCTCCACGACCACGCGTACAGCCAGCCGGAGCTGTCGGTCTCCTTCACCGGCGCCTGCGCGTAGCCGATCTTGCCCTTGACCGGTGAGTTCGGCGCCTCCAGCGAGCCTGCGGCCGACGTCGCGTCGTACCACATCGCGACGTTGCCCTGGATGAGGTTGTTGAGGCATTCGGTGAAGCCGGCCTGCGGTGCGCCCGCCTCGCCGTGGCTGCGGACCAGGTCGACGTAGAACTTGGTCGCCGCGGTGAACTGCGGCGAGTTGACCTGTGCCTGCCAGTCCTGCGTGAACCAGGTGCCGCCGAAGGTGTTCACCACGGTGGTCAGCGGGGCGAAGATCTGGCCCCAGCCGGGTTGTCCGCGCAGGCAGATCCCGCGCATCCCGGGCTGGGCGTTGTCGACCTTGGCCGCAATCTCGGCGACCTCGTCCCAGGTCGGCTTGGCCGGCATCGTGACGCCCTTGGCCTCGAGCACGTCCTTGCGGTACATCAGGAACGACGACTCGCCGTAGAAGGGTTCGCCGTAGATCTTGCCGTCCTCGCCGGACATCGACTCGGTCATCGGCTTCAGGATGTCGTTCTGATCGAACGACGGGTCGGCCGCGATGTGATCGGTCAGCGGGGCGATCCACTTGCTCTTGGCGTAGATCGGGATCTCGAAATTGCTCAGGGTCGCGACGTCGTACTGACCGGCCTGGCTGGAGAACTCCTGGCTGATCTTGTCCCGGACGTCGTTCTCCGGCAGGACCGTGAAGTTGACGTTGATGCCGGTCTTCTTGGTGAAGTTCTCGGCGGTCAGCTGCTGCAGATCGACCATCTGCGGGTTGTTCACCATCAGCACGTTGATGCTGTCGGCGCCGCCGCCACCGCCGGCGCCACCACCCCAGCCGGCACAACCGCTGACCGCACTCACCAGAAGTGCGACACCGACCGCTCCGACACGTTTTCCCTGTCTCGGCACGAGCCACTCCCTCACCGCTCATTTGAGCAAGCTTCCGCTCACTGCAACGAGTGAATCGGAACCGGGGTTGACCTGTCAAGAGTCTGTGCAACACTGGTGCACAGCTCCGCTCATATGAGCAGACAGGTTCGGGAGGTGTGATGGAACCCATCGCGGGGGGACCGGCCCAGCTGGTGCTGACGGCGTCGATCGCGCGCCGGTACTACGTCGACGGCCGGTCCAAGGTCGAGATCGCCGACGAGTTCCGGCTCAGCCGGTTCAAGGTCGCGCGGCTGCTCGACCAGGCGCGCAGCAGCGGGCTGGTGCGGATCGAGATCAGCCATCCGGGCAACGTCGACCTCGACCTGTCCGCCCGGCTCCAGGAGGCGTTCGGGCTGCGCCGGGCGATCGTCGTGGACACCCCCGAGGACGAGCCGGCCGCGCTGCGGCTCCAGCTCGGCAAGGCGGCAGCGGAGCTGCTGACCGAGATTGTCACCGCGGACGACGTACTGGGTCTGGCGTGGGCGCGCGCTGTCACGGCGATGACCGACCAGCTGACGTCACTCGCTCGCGTGCCGGTCGTCCAGCTCACCGGTGCTTTGTCGCGGCCCGACGTCGAAGCGAACTCGGTGGAGCTCGTCCGGCACACCGCTCGGTTGTCCGGCGGACCGGCATACCTGTTCTATGCGCCGTTGGTCGTGCCGGACGCGACCACGGCGCGCGCGCTGCGGCAGCAGCCGGAGGTCGCTGAGGCGATCGGTCACTTCGACGCCGTCACCAAAGCCGTTGTGGGACTGGGTTCTTGGGATGCCGGTCAGTCGACCCTGTACGACGCGATGGACACGGACGCGTGTGAGCAACTGCGGAAGCGGGGCGTGGTGGCGGACATCTCCGGGGTGTTCGTCGACGCGAAGGGGGCGCCGGTGCAGAGCAAGGTGACCGAGCGGGTGATCGCGATCAACGCCGAGCAGATGAACGCGATCGACGAGGTGATCGCGATTCCGTACGGTCTCGGGAAGGTCGAGGCGGTGCGTGCCGCGGTCCGCAGCGGGCTGGTGAACGGGATCGTTACCCACAGTCCACTCGCACGCGCCTTGCTGGACGAGGTTCCCTAGTGGACCGTCGCTGTCAAGGCTCGAGTGCTGGCGGTGTCCAGGTGGGTGCATCGCAAGGCGGAGGGGAAGCCGCGATGTTTTTCCATCGTGGCTTTTCCTCCAACGCCGCGAGGTGCCCGCATGGGCGCCGCCAGTGCCGAGACTTGGCAGCGACGGTCTACTAGCCCACCATGGGCGAGGTGGAAACCCCTCTGCTCGGTGGCACCGCGAACCGCGGGCTCGTCGTACGAGTCCGCGACACCGTCCGCCGCCCGCTCCGAGCCGGCAGCGCCGCAACCCACGCACTCCTCCAGCACCTCGAAGCAGTCGGCTTCGCCGGTGCACCGCGGTTCCTGGACATCGATGCGCAGGGCCGTGAGGTGCTGTCGTACGTGCCGGGTGAGACGGTCACACCGCCGTACCCTCCGTGGTCGATGACGGACACGGCGCTCGACAGCGTGGCGGTTCTCTTGCAGGACTATCACCAGGCCGTCGCGGGATTTCCGGCCACCGGCCTCACCTGGAACGAGCCGGTGCCGGCGGCGTACGTGGACGGGACGATCAGCCACAACGACCCGAACCTGGACAACATCGTCTTCCGGGACGGCGTCGCGGTCGCGCTGATCGACTTCGACCTGGCCGGCCCGGGGTCAGCGCTGTGGGACGTCGCCGCGGCGATCCGGCTGTGGGCGCCGCTGCGGCCCGACGACGACGTTCACGACGTACGGCGGGGTCGTACGTTCAGTCGGTTGCGTCGCTTCGCGGACACCTACGGTCTGGACGAAGCAGATCGCCGACGGCTCGTCGCGGCAACGGCCGACAACCACGTCTGGTGTATGGACTACGTCCGCCGCGGCTCCGAGACCGGACACCGCTGGTTCCACCAACGCTGGACCACTGGCGAAGCTGCTCTGACCGCCCGCACCGACGCATGGTTCACTCAGCACTCTCGGGCACTGCAGGACGCTCTCCTGCGCTAGCGCGGCCCTCGTAGTAGCTCTCCTGCAGCTTCCGGACGAAGTGCGGCACGAACACCGCCGGTCCGAGCGGCCACACCTGCCCGCCGTCCTGCAGCAGGTTGAGCCCGAAATCCAGCGCTGTGAGCCCGATCAGCAGTAGCCAGCCGTGCTGGCAGATCCAGGGACCTTCGTCGGAGATCAACCCCCAACGGGTCACCGCGCCAACGAGAAGCAGGCCGGCCATGAGCGCCAGCACCACGACCGTGGCGCCGTGCGTCCAGCCGTGCGACTCCTGCCACGGGCCGTCGTGCCGAACCGCTCGCACGACCTGCACCACCCCCGCGACCCCGACCACCGCGTAGACGGCGGCTCCCAGCTTCAGCTTCGGCACACCTGGTTATCGGTGGCCGGGGGCGAGCGTTACCGACGGGTGCCGGAGAATGGGGCGGGTGAGTGCGCGTGTGGTGTTGCTGGCCGGGCCGTCGGGGGCCGGGAAGTCGCGGTTGGCGGAGCTGACCGGGCTGCCGGTCGTGCGGCTGGACGACTTCTACCGCGACGGTGACGACGAGGCGATGCCGCGGTCACCGCTCGGGATCGTCGACTGGGACGACCCCGCCTCGTGGGACGGGTCCCGCGCCGTCGCGGCGCTGGAACTGCTGTGCAAGACCGGCGAGGCCGACATGCCGATCTACGAGATCTCCGCCGACGGAACGGTCGGGTACCGGGAGTTCAGCACCGGCGGTTCGCCGCTGATCATTGCCGAGGGCATCTTCGCCGACCAGATCACCGGCGACCTCAGGGATCGCGGGCTGCTCGCGGTCGCGATCTGCGTGCGGCACCACCGCCTCGTCACCTTCGTCCGGCGGTTCCAGCGCGACCTGCGCGAGCACCGCAAACCGCCGTTCACGCTGCTTCGCCGCGGGCTCCTGCTGCTCCGCGACGACCCGCAGGTGGTCCGCCGCTGTGTCGAGGCTGGCTGCGAACCGATGACCCCGAAGGCGGCTCTCCGCCGGATCCAAGCGCTGATTGCCGGATCCCCACGCCATCACAACTGACCGCGCGGCCCTCGTCCACGCTCACCACAGTGCTGCCAGTGCATTTGTGATGGCCTGGCGGTCCGCGGGTGTTGGGCCGTTGTTCACCTAGGCCTGCTCGGATGGGCGTTGTGAAGCGCTCGGCAGCCGCTGTCGTGACCGCTCTGCTGCTCGGCCTGACCGGCTGCGGCAGTGACGCGGGCGCTGCGGTGCGCCCGGCCGAGGCACCTGCGACCACCGCGGCGATCAAGCAGAGCCCGTACGCCGGCCTGGTCGTCCTGCCGCGCGGCTTCGTGCCGGACCCGAAGCACACCAGCGGTCCCTTCGGCATCGAGAGCTACCTGGCGAACTACTCCGCCGAACCAGCCATCGACCGCGCCCTCCTGCTGAACTCGGGCTTCGTCGAGGGCTATCGCGCCAGCCGGCTCAGCCCGGACAAGAAGCAGCGCTACGTCATTCAGTTGTTCAAGGCAGCCACCCCGGCGAACGCGAAGATGCTCGCGGACGGCTTCTGGCGCCAAGAGCCGCGCAACAAGCCCTTCCGCGTCCCCGGCGCCCTCAGCAACGCACAAGCGACGTACGACGCTGCAACCGAGAAGACCGAAGCAGTCGCCGAAGCCACCTTCGTGGTCGGCACGCTGGTCGCTCAGCTCTCGGTTCGCCAGGCAGCCCCGCTCGGTACGTCGATCCACCCGAACACAGCCCTGATCACCGAACTGGCCGCGCGCCAGCGCGCCGGTCTCACGAGCACCTCCAGCTGACGAGCTACCCGATCCGGTCGATCACCAACGGACCAGCCTCGTACGACGCCGAGACCTCGACCGCATCGGCCAACGATTCCAGCGCCCGCTCGAACCGGCTCGCGTCGTCCGCGTGCAAGGTCAGCAACGGCTCACCGGCGGTGATGGTGTCACCAGGCTTCGCGTGCATCTCGATCCCGGCGACCGCGGAGACCGGATCCTCCTTGCGGGCACGACCGGCACCTAATCGCCACGCCGCTACGCCGACCGCCAACGCGTCCAGCTTCGACAACACACCCGACGACGGCGCCGGTACGACGTGCTGCTCCGGAGCGACCGGGAGTTCGGCATCCGGGTCGCCGCCCTGGGCCGCGATCATCGCGCGCCACGCGTCCATCGCCGTACCGTCTCGCAGCTTCTCGGCCGGGTCGACATCGGTCACACCGGCCGCCGCGAGCATCTCCACGGCGAGCGCGATCGTGAGCTCGACGACGTCGGCAGGACCGCCACCGGCCAGCACCTCAACCGACTCACGAACCTCCAGGGCGTTGCCGGCGGTCAGGCCGAGCGGGACCGACATGTCGGTGAGCAAGGCAACGGTCTTCACGCCGGCATCGGTGCCCAGCGCAACCATCGTCTCGGCCAGCTCGCGCGCGTCGGCCAGATCCTTCATGAAGGCGCCGGAGCCGACCTTGACGTCCAGCACGAGCGCACCGGTGCCCTCGGCAATCTTCTTGCTCATGATCGAGCTGGCGATCAGCGGGATCGCCTCGACGGTACCGGTCACATCGCGCAGCGCGTACAGCTTCTTGTCGGCCGGAGCGAGGCCGTCACCGGCCGCGCAGATCACCGCGCCGACATCCTCCAGCTGGCGCATCATCTCGTCGTTCGACAGCGCCGCGCGCCAGCCCGGGATCGACTCGAGCTTGTCCAGCGTGCCGCCGGTGTGACCGAGGCCGCGCCCCGACAACTGCGGTACGGCGACGCCGCAGGCCGCGACCAGCGGTGCCAGCGGCAGCGTGATCTTGTCGCCGACCCCGCCGGTGGAGTGCTTGTCGGCGGTCGGCCGGGACAGCTTCGCGAAGTCCATCCGCTCACCGGATGCGATCATCGCGGCCGTCCAGCGGGCGATCTCGCGCCGGTTCATCCCGTTCAGGAGAATGGCCATCGCCAGCGACGACATCTGCTCGTCGGCCACGTCACCGCGCGTGTAGGCGTCGATCACCCAGTCGATCTGCCCGTCACTCAACTCACCGCGATCCCGCTTGGTGCGAATCACGTCGACCGCGTCGAAGCTCACTTCTCCTCCAGAAACTCGGGCCCGAACGCCTCAGGCAACAACTCACGCAACGGCCGGCTCCCGGACGCCGTCTCGATCTGCAGGCCAGGCCCGCCGTGCTCGTGCAGCAACTGCCGGCACCGCCCGCACGGCGTCAACAGCTCGCCGTTGTGATCCACGCAGGTGAACGCGACCAGCCGCCCACCGCCGGTCCGGTGCAACTCCGACACCAGCCCGCATTCAGCGCACAACGTCAACCCGTACGACGCGTTCTCCACGTTGCACCCGGCAACGATCCGCCCGTCGGCCGTCAGTGCTGCTGCGCCTACGGCGTACCCGGAGTACGGGGCGTACGCCCGGCCCATCGCCTCCACCGCGGTCGCCCGCAGCGCTTTCCAGTCCACATCCACCACCCCAGCATCCCACCCGGCACCACCGACCCCACACCCCCGGCGGTCATGCGGCCGGGAGGGTGACCTCGTGGTTGCTCGCCGCTGCGGCCGTCTGTTGTGGATCCAAGCCCTGCATCTTGTGGTGACCGTGGGATGTGGCTTGCGTGGTGGGTGGGCTGCTGGCTGTGGGTTATTCGGTTACGTACGGTTCACCGTCTGCCTTGGGGGCTCGCACTCGGCCGACCAGGCCGGCGACGGCGATGATCGTGGCCAGGTACGGCGCCATCAGCAGGAGCTCGCCGGGGATCGGGGTCTGGATGATCTGGAGCTGGGACTGGAGCTGGGTGGCGAAGCCGAAGAAGAGGGCTGCGACCATGGCGCCGATCGGGTGCCAGCGGCCCATGATGAGCGCGGCCAGGGCGATGAAGCCGTTGCCCGCGGTCATCTCCTTCGCGAACGAACCCGCGTAGCCGACGGTGAAGAACGCACCGCCGAGCCCGGCGAGGACGCCGGCCCAGAGGACCGCGGAGTAGCGGACTCGCTTGACCTTGATGCCGACCGTGTCGGCGGCCTTCGGGTGTTCGCCGACCGCGCGGACCCGGAGGCCCCAGCGGGTCTGGAAGAGCACGAAGGTGACTACCGCGACCGCGATGTAGGTCAGGTAGACCAGCACGGTCTGGTTGAACAGGATCGGCCCGATGAACGGGATGTCACCCAGCCCGGGGATCTTCACCGCGGAGAGGACCTCGGGCGTGTTCAGCTTGGCCGCGTCCTCCTGCAGGAACTGGTCGAACAGGAAGCCGGTCACACCGGTCGCGAAGACCACCAGCACAACGCCGAGGACCACCTGGTTCACCAGGTACTTGATCGAGAACACGGCGAGCAGCACCGCCATCAGTACGCCGGACACCGCGGCAGCGATCAATGCCGCCACCGGGCTGTGCGTCGTACTGGCGACAACGGCCGCGGTGAACGCGCCGACCAGGAACTGGCCCTCGATCGCAATGTTGATGACACCGGCCCGCTCGCACAGTACGCCGGCCAGCGCGCCGAGGATCAGCGGCGTGGCGAAGTTCAGCGTGCCCTGGAACTGGTTGGCGAGCGGGAAGGTCTTGCCTGCGGCGGCCCAGCACAGGAAGGCGCCGATGAAGCTGACGCCGAGGATGATCGCCAGCCAGCCGGAGTATCGCTGCGGGACCCGGCGCAGGATGTAGGCGACCGCGGCGAGGACGCCGAGGGCGCCGAGCAGCAGCGCGACCGGCTGGGCCGGGAGGCCGAGCAGGTTGCCGCTCAGGTCGCCGGAGACCAGCTGGAACGTCGCCTTGCCGCTCTTGGTGAAGATCGCCAGTCCGAGGCCGATCAGCGCGAAGACCAGCATCAGACCGCCGACACGCAACCGGCGGACGCGATCGGCCGGGGCTTCGATCGCGACCGGAGCGGCCGTCGGGACGACGTCCTGAACCGTCGAGGAGCTCATCCGTTCCAACCCTTCGCGAGGATGGCCCCGGATCCGCGATCCTTCGGCAGGAACCGGAAGACCGAGCGGACCAACGCCGGGGCCGCGACGAACAGCACGATCGTTGCCTGCAGCACCGTGGTCAGCGTCAGCGGGGTCTGCGTGATCAGCTGCATCTGCAGACCGCCCGCGTTCAGCGCGCCGAAGAGCAGGCCGGCCAGTACGGTGCCGAGCGGCGTACCGCGGCCGAGCAGCGCGACCGTGATCGCGTCGAACCCGACCGAGGCGGCGACGCCGTCGGTCAGTGGCAGGTCGGTCCCGAGCACCTGCTGGGTGCCGGCCAGGCCGGCCAGCGCGCCTGCGACGACCATTGCGATCACGTAGGCGCGGCCGACCGACATGCCCGCCGTACGGGAGGCGTCGGCATTGGCACCGACCGCGCGGAGCTCGAAGCCGACGGTCGACTTGTTGAGCAGCCACCAGACGAAGACCGCGGCGACCAGCGCCAGCAGGAAGCCGACGTGTAGGCGAGTGTCGCCGAACTGCGGATACTGCGCGTTCTTGTCGACGACCGGCGAGATCGGGTCGGCGCGGCCAGGACGCTGGAACGTCGAGGTCGTGAGCAGCCACTGCAGCAGGTAGATCGCGACGTAGTTGAGCATGATCGTGACGATCACCTCGTGGGCGCCGGTGCGGGCCTTGAGCAGCCCGACCACACCGCCCCAGATCGCGCCGCCGATCAGACCGGCCACGATCGCGACGATCAGGTGCAGGACCGGCGGCAGGTGCCACGCGAAGCCGACGTACCCGGCGAGGACCGCGCCCATGATCAGCTGGCCCTGGGCGCCGATGTTGAACAACCCGGTGCGGAACGCCAGCGAGACCGCGAGGCCGCCGCAGATCAGCGGGGTCGCCTGGGTCAGCGACTCGGTGATCGGGGTGATCCCACCGATCGCGCCGACCGCGAGCGCCTTGTACGCCTCGCCGACCGCCGACAGTGCCGCGGAGATCGTGTCCATCGGCGCGGCGCCGAAGTACCCGACCGCGGTCTTCACGTCGTCGTCGCCGACGATGATCAGGATCGCGCCGACCAGCAGCGCGAGCACGATCGCGCTCAGCGAGACCAGGCCCTGGACCGCCCACGACGGCAGCCCGGACCGGCGCGACACCTGAACCGGCCGCTTCACTGGGGCCGGGGTGGTTTCTGTGCTCATCTAGATGGTTCCCAACGTGGTCGGGTTCTCGATCGCGACGTCGTGCGCCTCGGACTTGGAGGCGCCGGCCATCATCAGGCCGAGCTCGTCGCGCGGGGTGTCGGCCGGTACGACGCCGACCACCTTGCCGCGGTACATCACCGCGACCCGGTCGGCCAGGGCGGCGATCTCGTCCAGCTCGGTGGAGACGATCAGGACCGCGGTCCCCTGGTCGCGTTCGCGCACGATCCGGCTGTGCAGGAACTCGATCGAGCCGACGTCCACACCGCGGGTCGGCTGCGAGGCGACCAGCAGCTTCAGTGGCCGGGACAGCTCGCGAGCCAGCACGACCTTCTGCTGGTTACCACCGGACAGCGACGACACGGCCAGGTCGATGCCCTGGGTGCGGATGTCGAACTCTTCCACCCGGGCCCGCGCGTTCTTGTCGATCTCGTCGGTCTTCAGCGCCAGCCCGTTGCCGAACGGCTCCTTGCGGAACAGGTCGAGCACCAGGTTCTCGGCGACCGTGAACGAGCCGACGAAACCGTCATGCCCGCGGTCCTCCGGGACGTACCCGATGCCGGCGTCGAGGCGGTGCCGGGTCGACTTGCCCGTCAGCTCCTCGCCGGAGAGCGAAATGCTGCCGGCGGCGATCGGCGTCAGCCCGAGCAGCGCCTCGGCGAGCTCGGTCTGACCGTTGCCCTGGACACCGGCCACGGCGAGGATCTCGCCGGCCCGGACCTCCAGGTCGACGTTGTCCACGGCCGTGAAGCCGCGCTCGTCGATCACGGTCAGCCCCTGCACCCGCAGTACGGCGTCCTGGGGTTGCGCCGGCTCCTTGTCGACCACCAGGTCGACCGCGCGGCCGACCATCAGCTCGGCGAGCTGCTCCTCGGTCGCGGACGGCTCGGCCTGACCGACCACCTTGCCGCGGCGGATCACGGTGATCTTGTCCGCGATCGCCTTGACCTCTTTGAGCTTGTGGGTGATGAAGACGATCGAGGTGCCGTTCTCCTTGAGCTGGCGCATCACCGCGATCAGCTCGTCGATCTCGGCCGGGGTGAGCACCGCGGTCGGCTCGTCCAGGATCAGCACGCTGGCGTCGTTCGTCAGGGCCTTGATGATCTCCACGCGCTGCTGGACCCCGACCGGGATGTCCTCGACCAGCGCCTCGGGATCGACCTCGAAGCCGTACCGCTCGGAGAGCTCGGTGACGAGCGCGTTCGCCTTCTTGCGGTCCAGTACGCCGCCGGGGTGGGTGTTCTCCCGGCCCAGCATGATGTTCTCCGCGACGGTGAAGACCGGGACCAGCATGAAGTGCTGGTGCACCATGCCGATGCCGTGCCGGATCGCGTCGCTCGGCGAGGTGATCCGCACCTTCTCGCCGTCGACGAGGATCTCGCCGGAGTCGGGCTGCAGCAGCCCGTACAGCATGTTCATCAGCGTGCTCTTGCCGGCGCCGTTCTCACCGAGCAGGCAGTGGATCTCGCCCGGCTCGATGACCAGGTCGATGTGATCGTTGGCGACCAGCGAACCGAAGCTCTTCGTCAGGCCGGACAGCTCGAGATGCATGCGTGATGCCTTCCCTGAATCAGACCGAGAGCCAGGAAGGCTGACCTGTTCTGGTCTGCCCTCCTGGCTCGCACCGTACTACGCGGTGGTCAGGACGCCTTCGGCTGCGCCTGGGACTTGATGGTGATCTTGCCGCTGACGATGTCGGCCTTGATCTGGTCCAGCTCGGTCTTCAGCTCGGCCGGGACCTTGCTGTCGAACTCGTGGAACGGAGCCAGCGACGTACCGCCGTTCTCCAGCGTGCCGATGAACTGCTTGTTGTCGAACTTGTTGTCGACGACGGCCGTGATCGCGTCCTGGACGGCGACGTCCATACCCTTCTTGACGCTGCTGATCAGGACCGAGCAGTACTCCGCGGCGGACTCGCAACCGTCGGTGTCGACCCAGATCGCGTTGACCTTGCCGTTGCTGGCCTTGGCGGCCTGCAGACCACCCAGACCCGACGGGCCGGCCACCGGGAAGATGATGTCCGCACCCTGGGTGATCAGGTTCTGGGCGTTGTTCTGGCCCTTCGCCTTGTCCTCGAAGTCACCGGTGAACAGGCCGTCCTGCTTGGCCTCGTCCCAGCCGAGCAGGGTGACGTTCTTGGACTTCTGCTTGTTGTAGTACTCGACGCCCTCGGCGAAGCCGTCCATGAAGATCGTCACCGGCGGGATCTTGACGCCGCCGAAGGTGCCGACCTTGCCGGACTTGGACATCGCCGCGGCCAGGTAACCGGCCTGGAAGCTGGACTGCGCGGTGTTGAAGCCGAGCGGCTTCACGTTGGCGATCGGCTTCGCCGGAGCGGAGTCGACGATCGCGAACTTGATGCCGGCGTTGTCGGTCGCCGCCTTGTCGGTGGCGTCCTCGAGCTTGAAGCCCACCGCGACGATCACGTTGCACTTGGCGGTGACCATCGCGGCCATGTTGGTCGGGTAGTCGTTGTCGGACTTCGACTCCGCCTTGACCTCGGTCAGGCCCTTGGCCTTCACCGCGTCCTGCAGCCCCTTGTACGACGTCTGGTTGAACGACTTGTCGTCGAAACCGCCGGAGTCGGAGACCATGCACGCCTTGAAGGCCTTGTTGTCAGCACCTCCGGCGTTGCCGCTTTCCGTCGGCTTGCTGCCACAAGCTGCGACGGCGAGCGTCAGCACGCCCACGATCGCGGTTCCCCGCACGAACTTCTTCACCGGACGTCTCCTTCGTCGTACCAGACTGTTGGCCCGCACGCCTGCCCCTGCGTGCCATCCGCAGACTATAGGGGCGGCCAGTGCTAGTTAGAACGACAAGATGACCTCGATACCGGAAAGTGACCGGCACTTTCGTCACATTTCCGCAACTCCTGCGGTGCGGTCACCGAGCGCCCGCCACCGCTCACTGTCCGCACTCTGCGTGATCGCGCCTACGGTGCGTCGTCGTGACACTGGGTGAACGATTCAGCGGCCATGTCACAATCGCGGGCATGAGTCATCAGTTGCTGGTCGCTGACGTCCTTGCGCGTGTCGAGGAGGTTCGCGAGACCACAGTCGAGCTGCGGCGGGATCTGCACGCCCACCCCGAGCTCGGGTGGCACGAGGTCCGGACCACCGAAGTACTGGAACGCGTACTGACGGACGCCGGCCTCTCGCCGCGGGTGCTCCCGACCGGAACCGGCCTGATCTGCGACATCGGCTCGGGTGACTCGTGTGTCGCGCTGCGAGCCGACATCGACGCGCTCCCGGTCCCCGACGGCGTCGAGGCGCCGTGGCGCTCGACCAGCGAGGGCGTCGCGCACGCCTGCGGTCACGACATCCACACCGCTGGCCTGGTCGGCGCCGCGCTGGTGCTGGCCGGGATGGCCCGCGACGGCGCATTGGACCGTCGGGTCCGGCTCATCTTCCAGCCGGCCGAGGAGAAGATGCCCGGCGGCGCCCTCGGCGTGATCGCGGCCGGTGGCCTGGACACCGTACGGCGCATCTACGGCGTGCATTGCGATCCGCGCCTACAGGTCGGGCAGGTCGGCCTCCGGGTCGGCGCACTGACGGCCGCCGCCGACCGCATCCTCGTCCGCCTGAGCGGCCCCGGCGGGCACACCTCCCGCCCGCACCTCACCGGCGACCTCGTCTACGCGCTCGCCACCCTCGTCACCGAACTCCCCGCCGCGTTGTCCCGCCGCGTCGACCCGCGCGCCGGCATGTCGCTCGTCTGGGGCCGCATCACCTCCGGCTCCGCCGCGAACGCCATCCCCTCCCGAGGCGAAGCCGAAGGCACGCTGCGCTGCCTCGACGTCGACGCCTGGCGCCAGGCCGCCGACCTGATCCCCACACTCGCCAACCAGCTCGTCGCGCCGTACGGCATCCAGGTCGACACCGAGGTCACCCACGGCGTCCCCCCGGTCATGAACGACGCCACCGCCATCGACGTCCTCCGCTCCGCCGCCCAGCAAACCCTGGGCGCCGGCGCCATCGCCCCCACGGACCAGTCCCTAGGCGGCGAAGACTTCGCCTGGTACCTCGAACACGTCCCCGGCGCCATGGCCCGCCTAGGCGTCCGCCCACCCACCCTCGACACCACCGGCGACCTCCACACCCCCACCTTCGACCCATCCGAAGAGTCCATCTCCTTGGCCACCACCCTCCTGACCTCCGCCGCCCTGCTGGACTAAGGACACCGCTCCGCGGCGGTTGCTTTTTGCCGCCTTTGGCGGCGCCACCGGACCGCCAGGCCATCACAAGTGCGTGCGCGCTACCGGCTCCCGCGTGGACAGCTGTCCGGCGTGCGATTGTGATGGCGTGGGCGTCCGCACGTGACGGCCGAATACCTGCGCCGCGCCGGCGACCTCGGGGGCGCAGCGGTTTGCGCGCCCCCGCCGGAGGCGCAAAAGATGAGCCGCCGCGGAGCGGTGACCTTTGGGGCCGTCTTCCCTGCGTCCTTTAGAACGTGTCGGCGGGGACGTAGACGCCCCAGACTTCGCGGAGGGTGTTGCAGACCTCGCCTACGGTGGCTCGGGCTTTGAGGGCTCGCTTCATGGGGTAGAGGCAGTTGTCGGTGCCGGCGGCGGCCTTCTTCAGGTCGGCCAGGGCTGCGTCGACTTCGGCCTGGTCGCGTTCGGCGCGGAGGGTGGCGAGGCGGGCTACCTGCTGGGCTTCGATGGCGGGGTCGACGCGGAGGGGTTCGTAGGGTTCTTCCTCGGCGACCTTGAACTTGTTCATGCCGACCACGACCCGCTCACCGGAGTCGATCTCGAGCGAGATCCGGTACGCCGACTGCTCGATCTCCTGCTTCTGGAAACCCTTCTCGATCGCGGCGACAGCACCGCCGTACTCCTCGACCTGGTTCATCAGCTCGACGGCTTCGGCTTCGACCTTGTCGGTCAGCGCCTCGACGACGTACGAGCCGGCGAAGGGATCCACGGTCGCGGTGATGTCGGTCTCGTAGGCGAGCACCTGCTGGGTGCGCAGCGCGAGCCGGGCGGCCTTCTCGGTCGGGAGGGCGATCGCTTCGTCGTACGAGTTGGTGTGCAGCGACTGCGTCCCACCCAGTACCGCGGCCAGCCCCTGGACCGCGACGCGGACAAGGTTCACCTCGGGCTGCTGGGCGGTCAGCTGCACGCCGGCCGTCTGCGTGTGGAACCGCAGCATCTGCGACTTCGGGTTCTTCGCGCCGAACTCGTCGCGCATCACCCGCGCCCAGATCCGCCGAGCGGCGCGGAACTTCGCGACCTCCTCGAGCAGCGTCGTCCGGGCCACGAAGAAGAACGACAACCGCGGCGCGAACTCGTCGACATCCAGCCCCGATGCGACTGCGGCCCGGACGTACTCGATCCCGTCGGCCAGCGTGAACGCGATCTCCTGCGCGGGCGTCGCCCCCGCCTCGGCCATGTGGTAGCCGGAGATCGAGATCGTGTTCCAGCGCGGCAGTTCCGCCTTGCAGTATGCGAAGATGTCGCTGATCAGCCGCAGCGACTCCTTCGGCGGATAGATGTAAGTCCCCCGCGCGATGTATTCCTTCAGTACGTCGTTCTGGATCGTCCCGGTCAGCTTGTCACCGGAAACCCCCTGCTCCTCCGCGACGAGTTGGTACAGCAGCAGGAGCACCGACCCCGGCGCGTTGATCGTCATCGAGGTGGAGACCTGGTCCAGCGGGATCCGGTCGAACAGCACCCGCATGTCGTCGATCGAGTCGATCGCGACCCCGACCTTGCCGACCTCGCCGGAGGCGATCGTGGCGTCGGAGTCGTAGCCCATCTGGGTCGGCAGATCGAAGGCGACCGACAGTCCCATCGTCCCGGCGTCGATCAGCTGGTGGTAGCGCTGGTTCGACTCCGCGGCCGTGCCGAAGCCGGCGTACTGGCGCATCGTCCACGGCCGCTGCGTGTACATGGTCGGGTAGACGCCGCGGGTGAACGGGAACTTCCCCGGCTCGCCGAGCTTCTCCGCCGGGTCGAACCCGTCCAGCGCGCCCGCGTCGTACACCGGCTCGAACTCGAACCCGGACTCACTGCGATGACTCATCTGCCCACCGTAGGCGGAACCACCCCTCCACTGGTATGCACAAACCAGGTGAGATCGGGCACCCTCGGGTGCACTACCCGGCCGCGAACGTGATCCGGGCCCACGTGGCCCCCGGCCCCTCCTGGTGCAGGGTGGTGGTCTCCCCCGGCGCGAGGCTGACGCGGAGCGAGCCGCTTCCCAGTACGGCGTTCTTGGCGTCGAGCAGCTTCCACGTCAACGGGACCGCGTTGAGGTAACCGGTTGTGGTGTTCGTCGCGTTGAGCTGCAGCGCGATCCCGGTCGGCGTCGTCGCGACCCGGATCGCGGTCAGCCGGAACGGGCCGGCGGTCGTGTCCGGGACGCCGCGACCGGGGCCGCCCGGTGAGGTCCTCGGCGCGACCCGCCCGGGTGCGGGCGGCGCCACACCGGTCGGAACCGTCTCCGGTGACAGCGGAAGCGGCGGCTGCCCCGGCCCGGCCGTGCCCGGCGGGGCCGAACTCGGCCCCAACCCAGGCGGCGCGGACGGTCCGGACCCGGGCGGCGCGGACGTCGGCCCGGACCCAGGCGGCGCGGACGTCGGGCCGGACCCAAGCGGGCCGGACCCGGGCGGCCCAGATGACGGCTGGCCGGGGACCGGGCCGTCCGTGCTGACGGCGGCCGACGGCTCCGGGCCGGTCTGGGGACCCGCTGCCCCGAAACATCCGGAGCAGCAGATCACCAGGAACCCGGCCAGGACCGCCGTACGACGGGCTAGTGCACCCACAGGTCTCCGATCGTGGGCACAACGCGCCCGGACTGATAGACCCCGCGCGAACTCGACATGGTGGCTTCGAACCAGTCCTTCCGGCTCAGGATCGGACCGAGGTCCGCGAGCCGGAGCCGCACGGTCGCCGGGGTGTTCAGTGCCAGCGTGCCCTGCGCCTGAACTATCGCCTGGTTGCCGACCCGGACGATCCAGTCGTCCCGCAGCCCGACGAACAGGCCCTGGCTGGTCAGCAGTTCGGTCACGCCGACGGGCTTCCCGCGCGAGTACCCACCGGTCACCGTCAGCTGCGTCTGGTGCCCCGCCGAGTCCGCACCGAGCAGTCCGAGACCGCTGATGTCGGCGCGCTCGTCGTACGCGACCAGCTCGGCCTCCGGCCCGCTGCCCTGCCAATAACCGTTGCCAGCGGCAATCGACGGCTTCACCTTCCAGAGGTCGACCGGCAGTCCGGTGGCCGGCGTCGCGGCCTTGCCCGCGGCGTCTGCCATCGCCAGGAACCGGTACGGCGTGCTGCCGAGCGTCGGCGTCAGATCGAACTGCACCTGCGCGAGGCCGAAGTTGCCCGGCGAACCGTCGTCCTCCTGCGTCGCCTGCGCCGCCAGTCGCGGTGTGGTTCCGCGGGCCACCAAGGTGTCACCGGTGTAGACCAGCGTGAGCTTCTCCTTGGTGATGACGAACGGCTTGCTGCTCGAGCTCGGCAGGTACCCCGGATCACCCGCGAACGCCGCGCCGGCGGTCGTCGTACTGGCAGGTTGGTCGATGACGATCGACGAGGCCGCCGTACCGGTCGGATCCGTGGTGCCGGACGCGGTCTGCGTGCCGAGGCCGAACGCGATCGCCTTGCCAGTGAGCGGCGTCCCGCTGATGCCGTCGGTCAGTACGGCGGACACCGCGGCCGGGTCCGAGTAGTCGGCCGTGGTCGAACCGGTGTACACGAGGGCGGTCGCGCGTCGTTCCACCGTGTAGGTGTCCCGGGCAGAGGCAGCGGCGTGCTTGCCGAGCCGCGGGACCGAGGTGGTCAGCCGGTAGCTGCCCGGGTCGACGGTGATCGCCGGATTGGCGGTCGCCGTACCGGTCGCGTCGGAGACTGCCGTCACCTCTTGCGTGCCGTCGGCCGAGGACAGCCGGAAGGTCACCGTGGCGCCGGCGATCGGCGCCAGCCCGTTGTCGGCATCGCGAACAGTGGCTGCGAATCCGGCGCCCTCACCCCACGGCTGCGACAGATCGCCGGTGTAGTCAACCTGCGTCTGGTGCAGCTTCACCTGCAGCCGCATCGGACTCGTCGAGCTGATCCCGGCCGCCGTCGTACTGCGTCCGACCACGGTCACGTCGATCGTCGTCTCCGGCGCGTCGGCGGGAGCTGTGACCGTGATGTTCGCCGTACCGCCGGTCGCGGCCGCGAGCGTCTTGCGGTCGGTCGAGGCCGTCCAGCCGGCCGGCAGCCCCTGGACGGTGAAGTCGAAGGTGTCGGTCGCCTCGCCGGTGTTCATCACTGTGAACGAGACCGGACTCGCCTCGGTCGGTACGACGTCGGCCACGCGCGGCGCCGCCTTCGCGTCGGTCGAATCGACGAGTACGCCGGGTCCCCGGACATCGAAGTACGCGCGGATGCTGGAACCGCTGCAGCCGACGGCCCGGACCGCGACGTTCGAGGCGGTACCGTCGCGCCAGGTCCGGCTCATGGTTCGCTGCGGAGTCCTTGTGTCACAGGGATCCCAGGCATCGGTGTCGGAGCCGCCGTAACAACCACCCGCGCCACAGCCGTCGGTCGTGGTCCCGTTCGGCCGCATGATGTCGATCGGGCGCTTCGTGTCGTCGCTGCTCTCCCAGATCGTGTCGTCGGCACGCCAGATCGCCAGCCCGCTGTCGTGCACCGACTGCTCGTAGCTGTTCGCGATCCGCTGGCGGTTCTCGACCACGAAGTAGTTGTCGGTCCCCTTCGACGGGTCGTACAGGATCGCGAACGGCTGTGAGCCGGTCGCGGCGTTCGAGATGTCGTAGTAGCCGTCCTGGACGATCACGTTCGGCGTCCCCCAGCCGAAGTGCAGCTTCTCCCAGCCGTTCGGGCCGAACAGCAACGAGTCCGGCGGGCCGCAGGTCGGCCCGGACAGCGCCCAGGAACCGACGCCGAACCCGTAGAGGTCACGCATGTGGGTGGTCTCGTGGCCGACCTCGTGGATCAGCGTCATCAGGTTCGTCAGGGTGGTGTTGAGCCCGACGCTGTGCGTGGTCAGCGTCTTCCCGTCGTACGTCGCCCCCTCGGACACGCGGGTGGCACCGCAGTTGTCGGCGTTGGTCTCGTCAACCGGTGTGGCCGGGTTGTCGGCGATCGGGTTGCCGGTCCGGACGCTCACCACGGTCAGTTCGAGGTCGTCGACCCGGCCGTCGTTGTTCGTGTCGAACGGCGCGAAGTTCACCGCCGCGTTGGCCAGTTCGAGCACCCGGCGCGACCGCGCCGAATCGCCGAGGCCCTCGAACGAGGCGAAGGTTCCGGCGTTCACCACCACGACGCCGTTGTTGGCGGTTCCGTCCGTCTCCGCGGCCGGGGTCAGCAGCAGATCGCCGCCCGACATCGTCCGGAACCAGTCACCGACACTGGGAAAGCCGCCGAAGAAGCGGTTGGCGGCCCAGGCCTCGGTCGCGCCCGCCTGGTCCGGAACATCGCTGAACCGCGGCAGCACGACCAGCAGCGGCCGGTCCCGTTGCCCGCCGATCGGGCTGTAGACCTGGTCGTTGGCTCCCCACGACGTGTCGTGGAAACTCCCCGGATGCGAGAAGTCCGGCGGCGGCGCCGGGTACGGCGGTAGTGCGTGCGCCGCACCGGACTGCAGCAGCCCCCAGCCGATCAGGCCGAGCACCCCGAGCAGCAACGCCCGGCCGCAGGCAGACAGACGTGTTCGATTCCCCATGACGAACTCCCCCGATTCGGTGTCATCCCCGGCGGCCGGTGCCGCCCCCAGCACATCGATCGCTTGCCAGTGGACCGGATCGGCCGCGCGGTGTCCAGGCTCGGGCGGGCGACGCCGTACAGGTCTGCCCGAAGATGCATCGGATGCCTCAAAGTCACCCACCGGCCACCCAGCGGCCCCGGACCCGTCGTCAGGGAATCCACAACCGGTCACGGCAGTGTCGCCGAGGGTTCATGCGCGACCCGGAACCTCCGAAGTGTGCGAATCGTGATGGTTGCCGAGACCTTCCTGCCGCAGATCAATGGCGTGGCGAACACGGCTCGCCATGTCGCCGACCGGCTTCGGGCCCGCGGGCACGAGCTGCTCATCATCGCGCCCGGCCCGGGCCCCGACCGGTACGGCGATGTTCAGGTGATCCGGGCGCGCAGCTTCCGGACGCCGGGGTACAAGGAGTTTCCGGTCGGGCTGCCGGATCCGTCGATCGAGCGGGCGATGGCCGAGTTCCGGCCGGACCTCGTGCATGTGGCCTCGCCGTTCATCATCGGGGCGTACGGGCTGCGCGCGGCGCGCCGGCTCGGGCTGCCGACGGTTGCGATCTTCCAGACCGATATCGCCGGGTTCGCGCGTCAGTACCCGTGGTTCGCCGCCGCGGACCGCGGCATCTGGCGCTGGGTACGACGGACGCACAGCCGCGCCGACCGGACGCTCGCACCGTCCACCGCGTCCGTGGAGGCGCTGATCCAGGGCGGCGTACCGCGAGTGCACCACTGGGGTCGCGGCGTGAATCTCGACCTGTTCGATCCGCGGCACCGCGACGAGAGCTGGCGTCGCGAGATCTCGCCGGACGGCCGGCCGATCGTCGGGTACGTCGGTCGCCTGGCTGCCGAGAAGAAGGTCCGGCGACTTGCCGAGCTCACCGATCTCGGCTGCCAGATCGTGATCGTCGGCGACGGCCCGGACCGCGCAGCCCTCGAACAAGCGTTGCCGCAGGCAACCTTTCTCGGGATGCGCCGAGGTGCCGATCTGGCCACGATCTTCGCCGGGCTGGACGTCTTCGTGCACACCGGCGAGCACGAGACCTTCTGCCAGACAATCCAAGAGGCACAGGCGTCTGGCGTCGCGACCGTCGGCCCGGCCGCGGGCGGTCCGCTGGATCTGATCCACCCGGGCGTCAACGGTCTGCTGTTCGAACCCGGCCAGGCCGGGTCCCTCCGCGCGGCCGTCAGGACCTTGCTGGACCACCCCGAGGCCCGCGGCCGGATGGCGGCCAGCGGTCTCGAGCGAGTCCAGTCCCGCACCTGGCCTGCGGTCGTCGACGACCTGGTCGACCGCCACTACGCCCAGGTCCTCCGCGAAACCGCCGCCGTCCGGCGGGTGGCATGAGCAGCCTCAGAATCGCCCAACTGGCGAACTTCGTCGGACCGACCTCCGGCGGCATGCGGACCGCGATCGACCACATCGGCCAGGGGTACGTCGAAGCCGGCGCGGACCGAATCGTGATCACACCGGGCGAACGGGACGCGGTGATCGAGACCGAACACGGCACCGTCGTTCGCGTGAAAGCGCCGAAGGTGAGCGGCGGCTACCGCCTCATCACCACACCGTGGACCGTGATCGACGTACTGAAGAAGTTCCAGCCGACGACCGTCGAGATCTCGGACAAGTCGACACTGCTCCCGGTGGCCCGATGGGCACGCAAGAACGGCGTCGGCACCGTCCTGTTCAGCCACGAGCGCCTGGACGCGATGCTGGCCCTCGGTGCCGCGCGCCCCGGCCAGCTCGGCGGTCACGACGTACTGCGTCCTGGCCGGATGCTGCACGTGGTGGGCGCGGTGACCGCGCTCTACAAGATCCTCAGTCGCACGTACGACGCGGTCGTGGTGACGTCCCGTTACGCAGCGGCCGAGTTCGACGACGTGACCACACCGCTGGTCCGGATCCCGCTCGGGGTCGACCTCGATACGTTCCATCCCGACCTCGGTCAGCCGGCGGACGACGGCGTACTGAAGCTTGTGCACGCCGGCCGGCTCTCCCGCGAGAAGAGCCCGCATCTCGCGGTCGCCACGGCCGTCGAGCTACATCGCCGTGGCGTCAAACTGCAGCTCGACGTCTACGGCACCGGGCCGCATCTCGACGAGCTCATCGAGATCGCCGGCTCGGCACCGATCACCTTCCACGGGTACGTCGACGGCCGCCGTACCCTCGCCAAGCACCTCGCCGAGGCAGACATCGCCTTGTCGGTCTGCCCCGGCGAGACGTTCGGCCTCGCCGTACTGGAGGCGCTGGCCGCCGGTACGCCGGTCGTCACGGCCAACACCGGCGGTGCTCGCGAACTGGTCGACGAGACCTGCGGTCGTTGGGGACGCGCCAATCCGGTCGCGCTGGCGGACGCCGTACTGCAGCTGGCTCAGGTGCCTGACCGCCGCGCCGCGGCCCGTCGCCGGGCCGAGCGCTACGACTGGGACACCTGCATCCGGCACATGCTCGCCCTGCACACCAGGCTGGCGCAGTCCCGCATCGCCGCCTAGGTGAGGTGGTCGTACTCCCCGCTGGTCCACGCCATGTGGCGATCGGCAGAGCGCCGTACGACGGCCTTCGCGTCGACCGGGATGACCGAGCCGAAGTTGTTGTAGAGCCGGTCGAACTCGTACGGGTCGAGCGACTTGGCGACGCGGTCGACGACCGCGCCGGACAGCGGGATGCGGTTCGGGTAGCTGCGCATGAAGCTCACCGAGGTGCGGTCCGGGTTGGCGAAGATGGTGTCGCCGGACAGCACAACACCCTTGCCCTCGGCACCATCTGCCCAGTGCACGACCGCGCTGCCCGGGAAATGACCGCCAGGCTGGAGAAGGGTCACCCCCGGCAACGGGTTGAGTACGCCGGTCCACGTCTGAATGACGGGATCCTGCCGGGCGACCCACTGGGCGTCCGGTTCCGACACGTACACCGGCACGTTGCCCAGGCGGTGGCTCCATTCGACCTGGACGCCGTACATGTGGGGGTGGCTGGCAACGATCGCGACCACCTCGCCGAGCTCCCGGATCCGGCCGACCGCGTCGTCGTCCAGGTAGCCGATCGGGTCCCACAACAGGTTGCCCTCGGCCGTTGTCACCAGCATCGACTGCTGGCCGATTCCCACCGGCGGCTTGGACGTCACGCCGTACAGGCCGGGTTCGACCTCCTCGACGGCCACCTCGGTGCCGGCCGCGGCCAGCTCCTCCAGCGTCGTCCAGTGCTGCCCGTCGGCCGGCACCCACTGCCGCTCGTCGGCACAGATCGCGCAGACCTCGACCTGCTCGGAGTGCTCCACCGCACAGGTTGCACAGATCCAGAAACTCACCGTGATCTCCCCTCCATCGACTTGTGACCCGACTCTCGGCGTTCAAGCCTGGTTGAAGTCAAGAACACCGCGGGGTCATCGGTCGAGGGCCACTCGCGGCCTGGCTGCCCGGGCCAATTGAGGCCCGCCTACGACCCGCGGGAGAGCGATGTCACACCTGTCAGGACAAAAGCGCCAACCCAGCGGGACTACCATCGAGACCGGCCGGGTTTTCGCCGGGTCGAGCCGATCGCGGCAGCCGCACCGGCTCTCTTTTCCGAGATCCGATCGGAGGATCGGTTTGCCCAGCAAACCAGCCGGCACGCTCTACCGTGGCCGGGAGGGCATGTGGTCATGGGTCGCGCACCGGATCACCGGCGTGGGGATCTTCTTCTTCCTGCTCGTGCACGTGCTCGACACAGCTCTGGTCCGGGTGTCACCGGAGGCCTACAACGAGGTCATCGGCACCTACAAGAACCCGATCGTCGGCCTGATGGAGGTCGGACTGGTCGGGGCCATCCTGTTCCACGCGTTCAACGGCATCCGGCTGATCCTGGTCGACTTCTGGGCCAAGGGCCCCCGTAACCAGCGCAAGCTGATGATCGGCGTCGGCGTGATCTGGGTCGTCCTGTTCGTGCCGTTCGTGATCCGGCACCTCTCCCACGTCTTCGGAGGCTGAGATGTCCGATATCGCAGCTCCCCGCTCCAGCAGCCGGGCCCGCTCCCTCAAGGGCGGCGGCCGGAACCGGTCCGGCCAGACCAACTTCGAGCTCTACAGCTGGCTGTTCATGCGGCTGTCCGGTCTCGCGCTGGTTGTCCTGGTCCTCGGGCACCTGTTCGTGAACCTGATGCTCGGCGGCGGCATCACCGCCCTCGACTTCGCCTTCGTGGCCGGCAAGTGGGCCAACCCGCTGTGGCAGGTCTGGGACCTGCTGATGCTGTGGCTGGCGATGCTGCACGGCAGCAACGGGATGCGCACGATCATCAACGACTACGCCGAGAAGGACCAGACGCGGTTCTGGCTGAAGGCCCTGCTGATCACGGCGGCGATCGTGATCGTCGTCCTCGGCACCCTGGTCATCTTCACCTTCGATCCCTGCCTCGACCCCAGCAGCACGCTGTCGGTCTGCAAGTAAGGACAGTTCTCAGATGCAGCGGCATCAGTACGACGTGGTCATCGTCGGCGCCGGTGGAGCCGGTATGCGAGCGGCCCTGGAGTCCAGCAAGCGGACCCGGACCGCGGTGCTCACCAAGCTCTACCCGACCCGGTCGCACACCGGCGCGGCCCAGGGCGGCATGTGCGCCGCCCTGGCCAACGTCGAGGAGGACAACTGGGAGTGGCACACCTTCGACACGGTCAAGGGCGGTGACTTCCTGGTCGACCAGGACGCCGCCGAGGTGATGTGCCGCGAGGCCGTCGACGCGGTCCTCGACCTGGAGAAGATGGGGCTGCCGTTCAACCGGACCGCCGAGGGCAAGATCGACCAGCGGTTCTTCGGCGGCCACACCCGCAACCACGGTGAGGCCGTCGTACGGCGGTCCTGTTTCGCCGCGGACCGGACCGGTCACATGATCCTGCAGACGCTGTACCAGCAGTGCATCAAGCAGAACGTCGAGTTCTTCAACGAGTTCTACGTTCTCGACCTGCTGATGGTGGGCGGCCGGGCGACCGGTGTCGTCGCCTACGAGCTGGCCACCGGTGAACTGCACATCTTCAGCGCCAAGTCGATCGTGTTCGCCTCCGGCGGGTTCGGCAAGGTGTTCCGTACGACGTCCAACGCGCACACGCTCACCGGCGACGGTATGGGCATCGTGTGGCGCAAGGGCCTGCCGCTGGAGGACATGGAGTTCTTCCAGTTCCACCCGACCGGTCTCGCGGGTCTCGGCGTACTGCTGTCGGAGGCCGCGCGCGGCGAGGGCGGCATCCTGCGGAACTCGGACAACGAGCGCTTCATGGAGCGCTACGCGCCGACCGTGAAGGACCTCGCGCCACGCGACATGGTGGCGCGCGCGATGGCCAACGAGGTCCGCGAAGGCCGTGGCTGCGGCCCGGACAAGGCGTACGTGATGCTCGACCTCACGCACCTAGAGCCCGCGCACATCGACGCCAAACTGCCGGACATCACCGAGTTCGCGCGCACCTACCTGGGCGTCGAGCCGTACACCGAGCAGATCCCGGTCTTCCCGACCGCGCACTACGCGATGGGCGGCATCCCGACCAACATCAAGGGCGAGGCGCTGGCCAACAACGACGACGTCATCCCGGGCCTGTACGCCGCCGGCGAGGTCGCGTGTGTGTCCGTGCACGGCGCCAACCGGCTCGGCACCAACTCGCTGCTGGACATCAACGTGTTCGGCCGGCGGGCCGGCATCGCCGCCGCCGAGTACGCCGAGACCGCGTCCTTCGAGGAGCTGCCGGCCGAGCCGGAAGCCTTCGTCGTCGAGCTGATCGAGGGCATGCGGAACGCCGAAGGCCAGGAGCGGGTGGCCGCGATCCGGGCCGACCTGCAGGCCACGATGGACCTGAACGCGCAGGTGTACCGGACCGAGGGTTCGCTGAAGCAGGCGCTGACCGACATCGAGGCGCTCAAGGAGCGGTTCGCCCGGGTTTCCGTGCAGGACAAGGGCAAGCGGTTCAACACCGACCTGCTCGAGGCCGTCGAACTCGGCTTCCTGATCGACCTGGCCGAAGTACTGGTGGTCTCCGCCCTTGCCCGCAAGGAGTCCCGCGGCGGGCACTTCCGCGAGGACTACGACAAGCGCGACGACGTCAACTTCATGCGGCACACGATGGCGTACCGCGAGGTCGATGCCGAAGGCAACATCAACGTCCGGCTGGACTACAAGCCGGTCGTCCAGACCCGCTACAAGCCGATGGAGCGGAAGTACTGATGGACGTCAAGGTCAAGATCCTCCGGTACAACCCCGAGATCGTCGACGAGGCCGAGTGGAAGACCTACGCGGTCACCCTGCAGCCGACCGACCGGGTCCTCGACGCACTGCACAAGATCAAGTGGGAGCAGGACGGCACGCTCACCTTCCGCCGCTCCTGCGCCCACGGCGTCTGCGGTTCCGACGCGATGCGGATCAACGGCCGTAACCGGCTGGCCTGCAAGACCCTGATCAAGGACCTGTCGCCCGAGAAGGAGATCACCGTCGAGCCCATCAAGGGCCTCCCGGTGCTCAAGGACCTCGTCGTCGACATGGAACCCTTCTTCGACGCCTACCGCTCGGTGATGCCCTTCCTGGTCACCAGCGGCCACGAGCCGACCCGCGAGCGGATCCAGTCCCAGGCCGACCGCGACCGCTTCGACGACACCACCAAGTGCATCCTCTGCGCCGCGTGTACGACGTCCTGCCCGGTCTTCTGGTCCGACGGTCAGTACTTCGGCCCGCAGGCCATCGTCGGCGCCCACCGCTTCATCTTCGACAGCCGCGACGAAGGCACCGAACAGCGCCTCGAGATCCTGAACGACAAAGAAGGCGTCTGGCGCTGCCGCACCACCTTCAACTGCACCGACGCCTGCCCCCGAGGCATCGAAGTCACCAAGGCGATCCAAGAGGTCAAGCGAGCCCTGATCTTCCGCCGCGTCTGAGCTTCCTGCTGCTGTTCAGCCTCTGCCTGCTTTGTGCGGGCAGAGGCTGTTTCTTTGTGCGCCACCGCGCGACCGACTACCCGTGGGAGCGTGTGGCCGGACTACCGCCGTGGTGCTCGCGGAGCGGGCGAGTGCTGTAGAGCCGGCGACTGCGGACCTGCACAGCTCCACAAATGCCGGCCGCAGAGTGCGCTCAGGCGTGGCGAGTGCCGCCGACAGCAATTGTGGAGTGCCGGCGGTCCGCACCTCAGGCGACGTAGAGGCCATGCGGACGTCCAGCACTCACTAACGAGGGCCAACCAAGGCTGCTCAGGCGTGAGCCGGCACCTCCGAGAGCACTTAGTGAGTGTTGGCGGTTCGCCGTAGGCGAGGCGACGGCATCGCACGGCGGTTCCGGAGTACGGCAAGACGTGGTCCAGCTTCGTCCCGCGTTAGGCGCCGGCTTTGACCAGAAGCTTGAGCAGGGTGGCGCGTTCGGCGGGGGTGAGGGTGCCGACGGAGGTGGCGAGGACCTCGTCGACGAAGGCGGCGCCGTCGAGGCGGAGGCGGTCGCCTTCGGGGGTGAGGCGGTGGCGGATGGCTCGGCCGGAACCTTCGACGCGCTCGATGAGGCCGCGGGCGATCATGCGGGTCGCGAGCGAACCCATGGACTGGTCGGTCTGGAAGGTCAGTTGCGCCAGGTCATGGAGGGAGGCGTCGGGGTTTTCGTGGAGGCGGCGCAGGACGTCCCATTGCGGGAGCGAGATGCCGAGGTCGGCCAGGCGCTTGCTCATCTGGGAGTGGTGCAGCCACTGCAGGCGCTTCACCGCGATGCCGACGTCCTGAACGCTCGTCTCCACCCGACGGACTTTACCAGGTTGTTTATATAAGGATGCTGATCTAAGGTTCTTTATATGAACCTCGAAGAGTACGGCGCCGGTCGTCCCATCCTGCTTCTGCACGGCGGCGGTGGACCGCAGACCGTGGCGC
The DNA here is from genome assembly GCF_040605415.1 of Kribbella sp. NPDC005582. Lineage (NCBI taxonomy): Bacteria > Bacillati > Actinomycetota > Actinomycetes > Propionibacteriales > Kribbellaceae > Kribbella > Kribbella sp. NPDC005582. Next base: position 302,556 of record NZ_JBEXCU010000002.1, on the reverse strand, counting down.
CGTTCGGCGCGCAACTGGCCGACGAGCTCGGCGTGCGCGTCGTCGTACCGACGCATCCCGGTTTCGGTGGGACGACCCGGCCGGACGACCTGACGACGATCGCCGGGCTGGCCCGCCGGTACGTCGATCTGCTCGACGAGCTCGATCTCACCGACGTGACGGTGATCGGGAACTCGATCGGCGGCTGGATCGCGGCCGAGCTCGCCTTGCTGCAGTCGCCGCGAGTGAGCAGGCTGGTGGTCGTCGACGGGGTCGGCATCGAGGTGCCGGGCCATCCGGTCGCGGACTTCTTCAGCCTGACGTTCCCCGAGGTCGCTCAGCTCAGCTACCACGATCCGGAGCGGTTCCGGATCGATCCGACCGCCCTTCCGCCGGAGGCTCAGGCCGTGCTGGCCGGCAACCGCGCCGCGCTCGCCGTGTACGCCGAGAAGATGGTCGACCCGAGTTTGCGCGAGCGGCTGGGCGACATCGCCGTACCGACGCTGGTGGTCTGGGGTGACGCCGACCGGATCGCCGACCCCGACTACGGCCGTGCGTACGCCGCCGCCGTACCGGGTGCTCGTTTCGAGCTGCTCCCGCAGACCGGCCACCTGCCCCAACTCGAGAGCCCTGAGCTGCTCATCGATGCAGTGCAGAGGTTCTGGTGAAACACTGACCGGCATGGACTGGACCCGGGAACCTCATGCGCGGTTGATCGCGGCCGCGTACACAGTGGCGTTGTTGGCGTGGCTGATCGGCGTGGTGTGGATTCTGTACGGGCAGTTCAGTGCGAGTTCCGCGGAGCAGATGGTGGTCGGGATCGTGTTCTTCGCGATCGGTCAGGCGTTGATGATCAGCGTGGCCTTCCGGTTGCGGAAGAACTTTCCGACGAGTCGGGCACCCAGCTCGTTCTCCCAGGCCTGGCAACGGCTGAACCTCGGCCTTGAGCTGCCGACCGCGGTGCGGCTGCTGCTCGGCCGCTAGCAGTACGGCGGGTTCGAGGTGACCGCGGTCGCCACGCGCAGGAAGAGGTTGAAGAGCCGGTAGAGCTGAGGCATATCGGCCGTGACCGTGACCGTGCGATCGTCGCGGCGAGCCACGCCAGGGATGGCGGTCAGGTGCGAGACGACCGAGGCGGACTGCCAGCGGACGCTGAGAGTGCGCGCTCCAGCCCCGACGGCAGAAGGCAGCGAACGAAGGGCTTCCCGAGCCCCGGCTTCGATGGCGCTGCGAGCTTCGGCGACAGGCACCAGCTGAGCAGCGAACCGATCCTTCGCGTACTTCACCGGGACCGTCCGGATCGAGGAGTTCCAAGCGACAGCCTCAGCGCAGGCGGTGTCGTCGCCGGTGAGCAGCACAACCGGCACCCCGTACGCCGATGCTGTCGCCTCGAAGAGCCCTATCTCGCCGGTGACCTGGTCGTCGAGCCAGATGTCCTCGATCTCGTGCCCCATGAAGCTGTGACTGAGCACGCCGAGAACGCCCGCACGCGCGTGGAAACCGACGCACAGGACGGCGTCGTACGAGCTGTCGAGCCCTTCGATCATGCCCATCGGCTTCGGCCGGCCCTTGATCAGCAGCGCCCGCGGATCGAGCAGGTCCGGCAGCAGGTTGCGCATCGGGCCGTGAGCGTCATTGACCAGTACGGCGGCCGCCCCGGCGGCGAAGGCGCCGCGGGTGGCGGCGTTGACGTCCTCGGTCATCATCCCGCGGCCGCGCTCGTAGTCCCGGCCGGGCGGTTGCACGTCCTCGGCGTCGACCAGGCCGGTGACGCCCTCCATGTCGGCGCTGATGTAGACCTTCACGACGACGAGGTGACCTTGGCGGCCTTGTAGGCGCGCACCCCCCAGGTGCCGAGGACGGCCGCGATCACCAGGTTGACCACGATCAGGATCGTGTGGGCCACGTAGTACCCGGTCGGACGGTCCTCGGTGTCGACCAGCGCCTTGATGAATCGCAGATAGGTGACCACGGTCCAGATCGCGATGCCGAGCAGGACCAGCGCGTGCTTGCGTTCGAGTTTCACCCCGCCATTGTGCCTGGGTGGATCAGGTGCCGGGCCGGTCCACCATGCGGAGGAGCTGGGTGCGGTTCGCCACTCCGAAGCGGCGGTAGAGGCGGGTCAGCTGGGATTCGACCGCCTTGACCGACAGGTAGAGCGCGGCGGCGATCTCGCGGTTCGTGGAACCGTCGCGGACCATCGCCACGATCTGCTGCTCGTTGTCGGTCAGCTCCGACGGCTGGCGGCTGCGGCTCGGCACGTCCAGGCGGGCCAGCTCGGTCTCGGCCACCTCGCGCCACGCGGGCGCGGCGCAGGTTTCGAACTGCTCGATCGCGTCCAGGAACGCCGTCCGCGCCACCGAACGACGCCGGGCCTGCCGAGCGACACGACCGCGGGTCAGCTCACAGCGGGCCAGATCCAGCGGGTACACGCGGTCGCCGGCGCCGGCGATGGTTCGCTCCAGCAGGTCGAGCGCGGCGGCCGGGTCACCCTGCTTGGCGATCAGCAGCGCCTCCGACCTGGCCAGACCGATCAGCACGATCGGACGGTCCAAGGTGGCCGCGCGGGACCGGATGTCGGCGATCAGCGCGGCCGCGTCGTCGAGCCGGCCGGCCGCGACCAGCGCCTCGGCGTAGTCGGCGTGCCACGGGATGATCGCGGGGTCGAACGGCATCGCGGCCTCACCGGAATCCGCGATCGCGTCGAAGGCCTCGACGGCCCGCTGCGGGTCACCGGCCAGTACCCCGATCAACCCCTGTACGGCGAGGGCCGGGCCGGTCCACTCGTCGTTGCCGACCAGGCGGACGCCCTCGATCGCCGCGTCCGCGAGCTGGCGCGACATCGCCGCCGTACCGCCGGCCCACTCCGCGCGGCTCGCGATGATGAGGCCGACCTCGGCCTCCTCGCCGATGTCCTGCATCAGCTGGTAGCACTCGTGACCCGCGCTCAGTGCTTCGGCACCGCGGCCGCTGCGTTCGTAGATCGCGGTGGCCGAGATCAGCACCGAGGCCAGCCAGCGCATCGCGCCGCCGTCCCGGACCTCTTCGACCAGCGAACTGATCGCGGCGATCGCCGCGTCCGTCCGGCCGCGGAACAGCTCACTCATCGCCGCCATCTGGCGAGCGTTCACGACCGCCTTGGTGAGCGGCAGATCGCGAGCCAACTCGGCAGCCTGGGACAGCAGGAAGTCGGCGCTCTGGTCGGCCCGGCGAGACATCAGCACCGAACTGGTCGCGCTCAACGCATCGACCAACGCCTCGGTGTCGCCGGAAGATCGCGCCAGTTGCTCGGCCACCCGGGCGTGCTCATGAGCCTCGTCCAAGCGGCGATCGAAGTACGCGCTGTTGCTGAGCCCGATCCGAACCCGCGCCTCGAGCCGCTCGTCGCCCCGGGCAACAGCAAAGGCGTCGGCCAGCAGACCGACCCGGCAGTCGCGGTCCGGCCAGCATGCGTCGACCTGCAGCAGCAGCGCCGGAACCTTGGTGTCCGGACGCGTCGCAACCTGTACGGCGAGGCGCGCCATCTCAGCGGATTCCGCCAGATGCCCGGCGGCCGCGGCGTCATCGGAAGCCCGGGTCAGCCGGCGAGCCCGCTCGTCCGGCAGGCTGGCCGGCGTCCGCTCAGCCGCGAGTCGCCAGAGGGTCGCGGCCGCACCAGGCGCACCGCGTCCGGCAGCCACGGCTGCGGCCTCCTCGATGGCGATCGCGAGGTCGGCGTCGGCCTCTTGAGTGGCCAGCGCACGATGGGTCGCGTTCTCGACCGGTTCATCGACGACCGCGGCCAGCTGGGCGTGCGCCTGACGGCGTGCGGCCGATGTCGCTTCGGCGTACACGTACTCCCGCAGGAGCGGGTGCGCGAACCGGAGTCGCTCAGAGGCGATGTCGATCAGCCCCAGCGCCTCGGCTTCGGCGAGCTCGGTCTCGATCGACCGCCCCAGCGACTGCGCGAGCTGCGTCGTCGTGGGGCGCGGGGACGATGCCGCATGCAACAGCAGCTCGTGGGCGCCTGGGCTCAGGTCGGACAGGCGATCACCGAGGAGCGTCTTCAGCCGGCTCGACACCGGCAGCGGGTCATTGGGCGACACGCCCTGCGGGTGCCGCAGTACGGCGCGCCCGAGCTCCAACGCCATGAACGGGTTACCGGCGCTCGCGGTGAAGATGCGGCGCGCAGTGCGAACCGGGAGCGGGCTGGAGAGCCGCTGCCGCAGCAAACCCAGTACGTCGGGCTCGGCCAGCGGCGGCACTTCCAGCTGCAGCACGGGCTCCGGGCAAGCGTCGGCCATCACCGGCAGGTCGCCGTCGGCCACCTGCTCCGTGGCCAGCATGTGCACGCCTTCGGACAGCCGCCGGGCACAGAACGTGAGCACCTCGAGGCTCGACGGGTCCACCCACTGGATGTCGTCGACCACGAGCAGAACGGGTCCATTCGCCGCCAGGCGACGCAGTACATGGAGTACGGCGAGGCGCACCGCGAGCTCGTCGCGGACGGTGTCCGGAGCGCTTGCCTTGAGCAAGGCGACCTCGAGCGGCTGCCGGAGGTGGTCCGGCAGCACCTGCCAGGCGAGCTCGAGCTGGTTCGAGAGGAGGTCCAGGAGCGTGACGTAGGGCAGACCGGCTTCGCTCTGTGAGGGCGCCGCGCTCAGGACCCGGCAACCGGCTTTGGTCCGGTCCGCGACCAGCGCCCGGCCCATCGCCGACTTGCCGATACCGGTCGGGCCATAGAGCAGCACACTGCCGCTGGTCTCGAGCTGCTTCTTCGCACGCTCGACCAGTCCGCTCCGCCCGACCAGCTCGTCGTCCGTCACTGAACTCCTCGAAGGTTTACCTGCGTCGATTAAAACAGGCAACGACCGCCCGACACGGCGCGTGTCACATGAGGAAACCGTCTCGACACCATCCTGTCACCGGATCCTGCCGTGTCAGAGCGGTCAGCACGGCACGATCGTGCCGGGGCACCAGATGGCGCCCCGGCACAAAGTGAAACGTTCAGTCCTTTCTTAAATCACATCCAGGTCGCGTTCGATGGCGGCTAGTTCGGCTTCGGAGCCCTGGACCTTGGGGCCGGTGAACCAACGGCGGGCGGACAGGAACCAGTACGCCGCGGCGAAGCCGAGGACGACCAGGACGGCGATCGGGGTGTAGTTGAAGTTCTTACTGGTGATCGGGCTCGCCTGCGGAAGCATGAACAGGACCGTGATGAACGCCACCCAGACGATGGCGATGATGCCGATCGGGCGGCTCCACCGGCCCAGCGACCAGGGGCCGGGCACGAAATTGTTGCCTTGGATGAGGCGCAGCAGGGTCGGCAGGACATAGGCGATGTAGAGACCGATGACCGCGATCGACGTGACCGCGGCATACGCGGTCTGGTTCCAGAGGTAGGGCAGACCGAGCACGAAGGCGCCGCCTGCGGCCAGCCAGATGGCATTGGTTGGCGTCCGCGTCTTCGAGTTGATCTTGTGCCACAGCGACGAGCCGGGCAGCGCGTTGTCGCGCGAGAAGGCGTAGATCATCCGCGAGTTGGCGGTCACCGACGACATCCCGCAGAACAGCTGCGCGCCGATGACGACCAGGAGCAGGATCTTGCCCATCGTGAGGCCGACCGCGTCGATGAAAATCTGTGCGGGCGGTACGCCGGTCTTGCTCTCGAGGGAGCCCTGGTAGCTCTGGATCGCGAACGTGAGGCCGATCAGCAGCACCCAGCCCGCACCGAGCGAGACCAGGATCGACATCACGATGCCGCGCGGACCCGAGCGGGCCGCGTCGTGCGTCTCCTCGGTCATGTGGGCGGAGGCGTCGTACCCGGTGAAGGTGTACTGCGCGAGCAGCAGCCCCAGCATCCCGACGTAGAAGGTGGAGTGCCAGCCGGTGTTGTTGACGAAGTGGCCGAAGACGAAACCGGCCGACTGGTGGTGGTCGGGCAGCAGCACGAGCGCGCCGACGATGAACAGCACACCGACGATGTGCCACCAGACGCTGATGTCGTTGAGCCGGGCGACCAGCTTCACGCCGAGTGAGTTCAGCAGCGCGTGCACCAGCAGGATGAGCCCGAACAGCAGGATCGTGTGGACGGGTGTCGCGCTGAAGCCGAACTGCAGATCGAGGAAGGCGTTCAGGAAGAACGCGGCGCCGAAGTCGATGCCGGCGGTCACCGCGACCTGGCCGAGGAAGTTGAACCAGCCGGTGAACCAGGCCCAGGCCGCGCCGTTGGACGGCGCGAGTTTGGCCGCCCAGTAGTAGAGGCCGCCCGCGGTCGGGTAGCTCGAGCAGACCTCCGCCATCGCCAGCCCGACGAACAACGTCATCAGTCCGACGAACGGCCAGCCCCAGACGATCATCGCCGGGCCGCCGGTGTTCATCCCGAACCCGTACAGGGTCAGGCAGCCGGACAGGATCGAGATGATCGTGAACGACACCGCGAAGTTCGAGAACCCGGACATCGTCCGCGACAGTTCCTGCGCATAACCGAGCTGATGCAGCCGTTGCTCGTCATCGGTCATCGGGGCGGATTCGGCATTGTCCTGGCTCACGAGGGCCTCCTCAATGGTCTTCCGGCAGACCTTTGACACATTGAGACATGCCGGTCAGACAGAGTCAAGGAGTTAGACGAGAAAGGCGCGGAGCAGGGTCGCCGTACCGGACAGGTGCTCCTGCATCGCCTGCCGGGCGCGCTCCGGATCGCCGGCCAGAATCGCCTCGACGACGGCCTCGTGCTGCTCGTTGGAGTGCTCGATATTTCGTTCCAGCAAAGGGATTGCGTCGAGCAATTCGTTCAGCCGCATCCGTACGTCGGCGGTCGCGGCGGTGAGTGATGCCGAGCCGGTGACCTCCGCGATGGCCAAGTGCAACCGCGAGTCGAAGCGGCGGTAGTCGCTGAGTTTCGCGGCCGCGGTGTCGGCGAGACAGCGGCGCAAATGCTCTTCCTCGGTCGCGGTGAGCGTCCGCGTCGCGGCGGCTTCGGCAGCGCCGGACTCCAAGGCGTCGCGCAGGATCAGCGCGTCGTCGAGTCCGTCGCCGAGTTCGCGGGCGATTCGTTTCGCCGGCGTACGGCGGGCTTTCGGCAACTGCTCGTTGACGAACGTACCGCCGTACCGGCCGCGGCGGGACTCGACGTACCCGGCCTCGGTGAGGGCGTGGATCGCCTCGCGCAGCGTGACCCGGCTGACGTTCAGCCGGGTGGCGAGGTCACGCTCGGCGGGCAGTCGGTCGCCCGGCCGGACCACGCCCAGTTTGATTGCCTGCAGCAACCGCTCGACCGTCTCCTCGAACGGGTTCCCGGTCCGGACCGGCCGGAACACGGCATCGTCTGCAGGCGCAACCATGAGGGAAGTTTAGAGCGGAGTCACGTAGGCGCCGGAGATGCCGCCGTCGACGAGGAACGTGTTGGCGGTGATGAACGACGAGTCGTCGCTGGCCAGGAACGCGACCGCGGCCGCGATCTCGCCCGGCTCACCGAAGCGGCCCATCGGGACGTGCACCAGCCGGCGCTGTGCCCGCTCCGGGTCCTTGGCGAACAGCTCGGTCAGCAGCGGCGTGTTCACCGGTCCCGGGCAGAGCGCGTTCACCCGGATCCCCTCGCGGGCGAACTCGACGCCGAGCTCGCGGCTCATCGCCAGGACGCCGCCCTTCGAGGCCGAGTACGAGATCTGCGAGGTCGCCGCGCCCATCACCGCGACGAACGACGCGGTGTTGATGATGGAGCCCTTGCCTTGGCGCTTCATGTACGGGATCGCCGCCTTGCAGCACAGGTAGACCGAGGTCAGGTTGACCTCCTGCACCCTGCGCCACGCCTCCAGCCCGGTGTCCAGGATCGAGTTGTCGTCCGGCGGCGAGATGCCCGCGTTGTTGAACGCGATGTCGACGCTGCCGTAGGTGTCGAAGGCCTGCTGGAACAGGTTCTCGACCGCGACCGGGTCGGTCACGTCGGTGGCCACGAACAGCCCGCCGACCTCGTCCGCGGCGGTCTTCCCGGCGGCCGGGTCGACATCGCCGATCACGACCTTCGCCCCTTCCGCGGCGAACCGGCGTACCGTCGCCAGACCGATCCCGCTCGCACCGCCGGTCACCACCGCGACGCGCCCCTCGAGGCGGCTCGCCTTGACGTCAGTCATTCAGTCCTCCGTGCTGATGAAAAGGTTCTTGGTTTCGGTGAACGCGGCCAGCGCGTCCGGACCGAGCTCACGACCGAGCCCGGACTGCTTGTAGCCGCCGAACGGCGTCGAGTACCGCACCGACGAGTTCGAGTTGACCGACAGGTTGCCGGCCTCGATCCCCCGGCCGACCCGGATCGCGCGGCCGACGTCACGGGTCCAGATCGAGCCGGACAACCCGTACGCCGAGTCGTTTGCGAGCCGGAGCGCGTCAGCCTCGTCCTCGAAGGGGATCACACTCACCACAGGCCCGAAGATCTCGTCAGGGACGTTGTGATCGAGGACTGTGGGCGGGAACCAGAACCCGGGCCCGCTCGGTTCGGTCCCCTGAAACAGCGGATTCTCGACGTACGACGCGACGCGTTCTCGTTGCTGCTGCGAGATGAGCGGTCCCATCTCGGTCTCGGGATCACTCGGATCGCCGACCTTGAACGCCTTCACCGCGGGCTCGAGCAGCTCCATGAACCGGTCGTACGCTGCGCGCTGCACCAGGATGCGCGAGCGGGCGCAGCAGTCCTGGCCGGCGTTGTCGAAGACGCCGTACGGCGCCTGGGCCGCGGCCTTCTCGAGATCCGCGTCGGCGAAGACGACGTTGGCGGACTTGCCGCCGAGCTCGAGCGTCACCCGCTTCACCTGGTCCGCGCAGCCGGCCATGATCTGCTTGCCGACCTTGGTCGAGCCGGTGAAGACGACCTTCCGTACGGCGGGATGCGTCACGAACCGTTGCCCTACGACGTTTCCGGCGCCGGGGATGACCTGCAGCACGTTTTCGGGGAGGCCGGCTTCCAGCGCGAGCTCGCCGAGGCGGATCGCGGTCAGCGGGGTGAGCTCGGCGGGCTTGAGGACGACGGTGTTGCCTGCGGCAAGGGCCGGGGCGAAACCCCAGCCGGCGATCGGCATCGGGAAGTTCCACGGGACGATCACGCCGACGACGCCCAGCGGTTCCTGGAAGGTGATATCGATGCCACCGGCAACAGGTATCTGCCGGCCGAACAGGCGTTCGGGGGCGGCTGAGTAGTAGGTGAGGACGTCGCGGACGTTGCCGGCTTCCCAGCGCGCGTTGCCGATGGTGTGACCGGCGTTCTCGACCTCCAGCTGCGCAAGGGCTTCCAGGTTGGCGTCGACCACGTCGGCGAACCTTCGGAGCAGTCGGCCCCGGTCCGCGGGCGTGACGTTTCGCCAGGTCTCAAAGGCTCGCGCGCCGCGGGCGATCGCCGCGTCGGCCTCCTCGACCGAGGCGAGCTCGATCGTGCGGACGACCTTCTCGGTGGCCGGGTTGATCACGTCGTACGTCATGAGTGGTGTCTCCTGGATGCGTCGATCAGCGCGGTGAACAAGCGCAGATCCTCGGGGTTCTCCTCCGGGTGCCACTGCACGCCGAGCGCGAAGTCGTGCCCGTCCACCTCGGCGGCCTCGACCGTGCCGTCGGTCGCCCGAGCGGTGACCTTCAGAGTGGGCGCGACGAGATCGAGCGCCTGGTGGTGGTAGCAGTGCACGCTGCTGCGGTCGCCCAGCAGCCGCTCGGTCAGGCTGCCTGACTCCACCTTCACGTCCGTGCGGCCGAAGACCGCCGGTGACGGGCGGTGCAAGTCGTGAGCGACCACCTCGGGCAGGTGCTGGCTCAGAGTGCCGCCGAGAGCGACGTTGAGCACCTGCAGGCCTCGGCAGATCGCGAGCAGCGGCAGATCCGCGGCGAGAGCGGCCCGGATCAGGATCATCTCGTGCTCATCCCGGCCCGGCCTGGTGTCGACTGTCTGCGGATGCGGCGTGGCGTCATAGCTTGCCGGATCGACATCGCAGCCGCCTGCGATGATCAGCCCGTCGAGCACGTCGAGGACTGTGGGGTCGGTGCCCACCGGAGGAAGCAGCAGCGGCACACCGCCGGCGTTCACCACCGCATCGAGGTAGACCCGCGGGAGGAGTGCCGCGTCGCGCTGCCACACACCCCACACGGTTGGTTCCAGGTAGGTGGTGATCCCGATCCTCGGCCTAGAGGCGCTCGAAACCACGGATCCGCTCCCAGTCGGTGACCGCGGCGTCGTACGCGTCCAGCTCGACGCGGGCCGCGTTGGTGTAGTGGTCGACCATCTCGTCGCCGAACGCGTCCCGGGCGATCCGCGACCCGGCGAACAGCGCTGCGGCCTCACGAAGCGTAGACGGCACGTGCTCCTTGTCGGACTCGTAGGCGTTGCCTTCGAAGAGCGGTTCGAGCTCGAGCTCGTTCTCGATGCCGTGCAGGCCGGCGGCGATGATCGCGGCCACGGCGAGGTACGGGTTGACGTCACCGCCGGGCAGGCGGTTCTCCACCCGCAGCGATTCACCGTGCCCGACCACGCGCAGCGAACACGTGCGGTTGTCGAGACCCCAGGCGACCGCGGTCGGTGCGAAGCTGCCCGCCACGAATCGCTTGTAGGAGTTGATGTTCGGCGCCAGCAGATACGTGAACTCGGACAGGCACGCGAGCTGTCCGGCGATGAAGCGCTCCATCACCTCGGAGAACCCGTGCTCCCGATCCCCAGCCAGTACGGCGTCGCCGTCGGTCGACCGGAAACTCAGGTGAATGTGACACGAGTTGCCCTCGCGCTCGTCGTACTTGGCCATGAACGTGAGGCTCTTGCCCTGCTGGGCGGCAATCTCCTTCGCGCCGGTCTTGTAGATCGAGTGGTTGTCACACGTCTTGAGCGCCTCGTCGTACCGGAACGCGATCTCGTGCTGGCCCAGATTGCACTCGCCCTTGGCGGATTCGACGTACAGGCCGGCGCCGGTCATCCCATTGCGGATCGCGCGCAGCAGCGGCTCGACCCGGCTGGTGCCGAGCAGCGAGTAGTCGACGTTGTACTGGTTCCCCGGCGTGAGGTTCTGGTAGCGCTTGTCCCACGCCGCCTCGAACGTGTCGTCGAACACGATGAACTCGAGCTCGGTCCCGACGTACGCCTCCATCCCCCGCGCCGCCAACCGCTCCAACTGCTTCCTGAGCACCTGCCGCGGCGACGCGACCACCGGCGTACCGTCCAGCCACTGCACGTCGCACAGGACCATGGCCGTCCCCTCCAGCCACGGCACCAACCTGAGCGTGTCCAGATCCGGCGCCATCACCAGATCGCCGTACCCACTCGCCCACGAGGACATCGCATACCCGTCGACCGTGTTCATGTCGACATCCACCGCCAGCAGGTAGTTGCACCCCTCGGTCCCGTGGCTCAGCACTTCCTCCACGAAATACCGAGCCCCACACCGCTTCCCCTGCAACCGCCCCTGCATATCCGTGATGGCCACCAGCACGGTGTCCACCTCGCCGGTACCCACCAGATCCCGAAGCTCCTGCACACCCAGCTGACCGGTCACGGCGGCTCCCTCGAGTCTATTGGTCTGTCGGCAGTCCATTGACTCAATCCTAGGACCTGCTGTCAACGGGGTATGGACAGATGGCATGGGCAGGGCGCAGGTGCGGGGCCCAGGATGCGGGAAATCTCTCCACCGCCCACTAGGAGCTGGAATGCGCGGAACGAAGATCATCTCGCTGTTGGCCGTTGGTCTAGCCGGAACACTCGTGAGCTGGAATCCGGCGGCGGCCGATGCCACGCCGACGTGCCTGACCGGGAAACTGGAGTATTCGCACTACGACGCCGAGGCCGGCACGCGGAAGCCGTTGGTGACGCAGCCGGCCCGGAACGCCAACTGGGAGCTCTGGGGTACGACGGGAGGACAGGCGACGCGGTTGAGCAGCGGGATCACCGCGGTGAGCGACGGCGCATTCAACGCGTGCTACCAGGGCACGAACGCGAGCGAGCTGTACGTGAAGTTCCTGTCGGCCAGTACGGCGATGTGGCGCGTGATCAAGAGCGAGACCAGTCAGGCGCAGTACAGCTTCGACTCCGCGCGTACGACGGGGAGTGCGTCCTTGGGGACCGTGCGTGTGCCGGCGAGCATGCAGCGGGCTTGGAAGATCGTGGACACGCTCAACGTCTTGTACTGGAAGCGGAACAATCCCACGTCGGCGTGCTGGACGCGGCGGCAGGCGACTGGCTCGTGCGACACGCTCACGTTCGTCTGGGATCAGAACCGGGCGGACTCCGGCTACTGGGACTACCCGGACACGAACTATGTGATTCTCGGTGAGAACCAGCCGGACTCCAAGCACACGATCTTGCACGAGGCCGGGCACTGGCTGCAGTGGCAGTTGTACGGGCGCAGCTTTCCGCGGGTGACCGGCTGCAACCCGCACTACATCGAGCAGTCGAGCTCAACTTCGTGCGCGTGGACCGAGGGGTTCGCGGACGCCGTGGCGGCGTACGCGCTGGGCGACTACCGCTACGTCTACGACGATGGCGCAAGCTTCAGCCTGCGCAATGGGCCCGGCACTGAGGGCTGGGACACCGGCGACACCGTCCAGGGCCGGGTCGGCAGCTCGCTGCTCGACCTGTGGGCCGCGAACGGTCCGGACGGCGGGAACTGGAACAAGACCATCGACCTGATGAGCAGCCAGTTCAGCCAGAACTTCCGCGAGTACTTCCGCACCGATCGGCCCGCTGCCGGTCTGAGCAGCAGCGGAGCGGCGCTGACGATCATCCGGTCGCACACCATCGACTACTGAGCGATCATTCGAGGCATGGACCTCGAGCTGCGGCACCTGCGGGCACTCTGCGCCATCGCCGATGCGGGCAGTGTCTCGCAGGCGGCGACCAACCTCGGGATGTCGCAGCCGTCGCTGACCCGCTTGTTGCAGCGCCTCGAGCACCGGGTCGGCGGCGAGCTCTTCACCCGCGGTACGGCGGGCGTCGTACCGACGGCGCTCGGCCACGAGCTCGTACGGCGGGCCCGGATCGTGCTGCTCGAGTTCGACGAGCTGAGCGCGGACGTGCTGACCACGACCGGGCCACAGGCACTTCGGATGGGCGCCAACAACGTCGCGTACGTCGACACCCTGGCCGACCGGCTCGAGTCTGCGCTGGCCGGCTGGGACATCTCGTTGCGGATCGAGGCGTCGAGTGTCGCGCTGATCCAGGCGCTGACCCAGAACCAGCTGGATGCCGCCGCCGTCGGCATGTCAGAGGGCCACGAGATCGCCGTACCGCCACAGCTCGCGCAGCGCACTGTGGTCGCCGGGATCCCGGTGGCGATCGGTCTGAGCGCCGGTCATCCGCTCGCCGGCCAGGAGGACGTCCGGCTCGAGGACCTCGCGAACGAGTCCTGGATCAGCCCGCCCGGCCCGGAGGACGGTTCGCTGGCGTCACTGCGCGCCGCGGCCCGGCGGGCCGGGTTCACCCCGCGGATCAGATTCGAGTGCCACGGCGGTGGCGGGCTCGAGCTGATCGCCTCCGGACGCGCGGTCCAGTTGGTCGGACCCACGACCTGCCCGGGGCACGGGATCGTGGTTCGGCCGCTGAGAGGTGCGCCGATGCACCTGAGACTCCTGCTGGTCTGGCGCCGCGACCACATCACCCGGACGCTCTCGGAGCAGCTCTTTCAGGCGACCAGCAGCGCCTACGCGGCGCACGCTTCGACCGCCCCGGCCGCGATCGCCTGGTGGCAGCGCCAGGCTTAGGCGTACTGGTGCCGTGACACTGGGCGGTCAGGAAATCGCTTTGCGTTGCGCGGGGCGATGCGGAAAATCGGGGGATTCGGCCGCACCGCCCAGCGGCCCGCCTCTGGAGGACGCTTTATGCGCTCTTTCGTTACTCGTCCCCGCGCTCTGGCTGTGTTGCTGGCCGGTGGGGCGCTTGCTTTCAGTCCGCTTGGTGGTACGGCGACGGCGCAGCTGCCGGTCGACCGGACCGCCAGCCCTTGTTTGACGCCGGCTGAGGGGCCGGCGGCTCGTGGTGGGTTCGGGAAGGACCACCGGGATCTGTCTGCTGCGGAGCAGCAGTCGATCGAGACCAAGACCGCTGCGTTGCTGAAGGCCAAGCAGGCGCGCGGGTTGGCGCCGAAGGCCGGCAAGCTGGCGGCGGCCACGGTGCCCGTGTACATCCACGTGATGCGGTCGAGCACGGGTGCCGGTGATGTCACCGCGACCCAGATCAACCAGCAGATCGCCGAGCTGAACCAGGACTTCGCCGGTGGCGAGTCCAGCCAGGCCGCGAACACCGGGTTCACGTTCACGTTGGCCGGGACCTACCGGTACAACAACAACACGTGGCACACGGACGGTCAGAGCACGACGTACCGGTCGCAGACCCGCAAGGGTGGCAAGAACGCGCTGAACATCTGGCTGGTCGACTTCAGCTACCTCGGGATCGCGACGTTCCCGTGGGACTACGCGTCGAACCCGAGCATCGACGGGATCCGGGTGCAGTACAGCTCGCTGCCGGGTGGTTCGGCGACGAACTTCAACCTGGGCAAGACGGCGACGCACGAGGCCGGGCACTGGTTCGGGCTCTACCACACGTTCCAGGGTGGGTGCACGAGCACGAACGACTCGGTCAGTGACACGCCGGCGCAGAGCAGCTCGTCGAGCGGTTGCCCGACCGGCCGGGACTCCTGCTCGTTGCCGGGTGTCGACCCGATCCACAACTACATGGACTACTCGTACGACTCTTGCTACAACCAGTACACGCCGGGTCAGAGCACCCGGATCAGCAACATGTGGACCGCGTACCGGGCGTGACCGGAATCGGTAGGTCAGATGACGTCTGCCCCGTCGGGCGTCTAGGCTGCCGCCGATGCGTTTGCTTCTGACGGCCTGCGCGACCACCGCACTGGTGGTCGCGCAGCCGCTGACAGCGACCGCCGCCGAGCAAGGACCGGTCGGTGGCGCGCTGATGACAGCGAAGCCGACGGTGGTCGCCACGGGGGCGACGCCGCCGGCCGTCCAGGCGTCCTCGTACGTCGTCGCCGACCTCGACACCGGCCAGGTGCTGGCGGCGAAGGCTCCGCACGCCAAGTTGCGGCCCGCGAGCACGTTGAAGACGCTGACCGCGCTGGTGTTGCTGCCGCGGCTGAAGAAGACCGATCAGGTGATCGGCACGGACGCCGACGCCGGCATCGTCGGCAGCAAGGTCGGGGTCTCCCCCGGGCTGCGCTACACCGTCGACCTGCTCTTCGAGGGCATGTTCCTGGCCTCCGGGAACGACGCCGTCCACGCGCTGTGCACGCACGACGACGGTGGCGTCGCGGGGACCATCCAGCGGATGAACGCCAAGGCCAAGGAGCTCGGCGCGCTCGACACGCACGTGACGGACCCGACCGGCCTGGACGCGGACGGGCAGTTCTCCAGCGCCTACGACCTCGCGCTGTTCGCGCAGGCGGGGCTCGGCCGGCAGGACTTCGCGAAGTACGCGTCGACGAAGTTCACGAACTTCCCGAACACGACCAAGGGCACCTACCAGGTCGCGAACCAGAACAAGCTGCTCTTCAAGTACGACGGCGCACTCGGCGTCAAGACCGGTTACACCACGCTCGCCCGCAACACGTTCATCGGAGCAGCCCGGCGGGACGGGCACACGCTGGTCGTGACGATGATGAACGCGCCGCACGGGATCACCGAGGACGCGAGCAACCTGCTCACCTGGACCTTCGAGAACTACGACAAGCTCAGCCCGGTCGGTTCCCTGGTCAAGCCGGTCGCTCCCCCGAAGGTCACCAGCGGCGGCGGAGACAACCAGCCGCAGGCGGCCGGTGCGATCCCGCCAGACCGCCGTACGGTGGACCGATCCGTCCGCACGGTCAACTCGTTCCTGGTGAGCACGCCGGTGTGGTTCTGGGCCGCTCCCCCGGTCCTCCTCCTCGGCCTCTTCCTGCGCCGCCCCCGCCGACGCCGCCACTAACCCCCCGCGCTCGGCGCCGCCATACTCGGCGACTGCCGCCGCGAGTGTCCCCAGTCTGCCTCATCGTCGAATGTGGGAATCATGTCGCGGGATATCGTTTTCCGTCGGCACGGTCCTCACACTCACCCACACAGACCCCACAGTCGCACGGTGGCGTCAGTCGCGGCGCACGGCGGCTTCGGTCGCGGGAGCACGGTGGCTTCGGTCGCGGGAGCACGGTGGCGGAGGGGCTAGCGGCGCGTTGAGCGGACTGCTTTGGCTAGTTGTACGGCGATTGTGGTGGCCGCGACACCGAGAACCGCACCGGCCGTCACCGCGACCGTATCCGCCTTCTTCTGCGGGATCGGGACGACCTTGTAGCGCTTCCCGGGCGGACCGAGGAGCAGCGGTTCCTCGACGGACATCCCGGCCGGCAGCGGCTCCTCGGCGATCCGGAGACGGCCCGTGTCATCCGCCTCGCGAGCGATCGCGTCGAGAGTGGCTTCCTTGGTCCAGGCCGCGATCAGCATGATCACCCGCGTCATCAGGTAGATCCAGACCAGCAGCGCCAGCGGCAAGGCCAGAGCGCCGTACGCCGCGTTGGAACCGAGCACGTGCTTCACGTACACGTTGCCGAGCTTCTGGGCCAGGTAGAACAAGATGCCGCCGGCAAGGGCCGCGATCAGCATCACCTTGCGCGGCAGCACGATCCGCGGCAACGCGGTCTGCATGTAGACGAAGAGCAGCGCGCCGGCCGCGATGCCGACGACGATGCTGATCAGGTCGAGACCCCAGTCCGCCAGCCACGTCCCTTCCAGGCCGGTCGCGGTCACGATCTTCTTCGACAGCCCGGTCAGGATCGACGAGGCGCCGGTACTCACGGCGCCGATCACACCGAGCCCGACCAGCGCACCGAGGTCGGCGAGCTTGAGCTGGATCGCGTTGCCGGGCTGGTCGTCGAGCTCGTGCATGGACCGGATCGAGGCCCGCAGCGAGTCGATCCAGCCGAGGCCGGTCAGCAGCAGCGAGACACCCGAGACGACCCCGATCGTGCCCGCGTTCGCGATCAGCGCGTCGATGTCGATCTTGTCGCCGATCCCCGGCAGGTTCTTCTTCAGCGCGTTCTTGAGCGCCTGAACCGCCGGGTGGCCGAGCAGCGGGCCGGTCACGGCCGCGGCCAGCACGATCAGCGGGAACAACGACAGGAAGCCGAAGAAACTCGTTGCCCCGGCCAACCGGTTGCCCCGGCGGTCGCCGTACCGTTTCCAGGCCCGCCAGACCTGGGTGCGCGCGAACCGCGCCCAGACAGCCTTGATCTTCATGAGACTCCTGTACCCAGAGGAAGGAGACTCAGCCTGCCAGGGGGAACGAGCGCTGCGGCCGCCACACGCCGTCGGCGCCGTGTTCGTAGCGATCGAAGGCGTCGACGTCGAAAGCGCAGTCGTACTCCGACAGCGTGTCGTACGCGCGGTCGAGCGCCTCCTTGTCGAGGTCGTGCGCGACCGTCACGTGCGGGTGGTACGGGAACCGCAGATCGACCGCGAGCGGCCCGGAGCGGACCTGGGACTGCAGCACCTCGCAGGACGAGATGCCCTCGGCCAGCGGCACGAACACCACCGGCGAGATCGGCCGGAAGGTCGCCGTACCGCGGAGCCGGATCCGGAACCGCGGGAACCGCGCGGCCACCGCGAGCAGGTGCTCGTCGATCGCCGCCAGGTCCGCGTCGTCGATCTCGGTCGGCGGCAGCAGCGTCACGTGCGTCGGGATGGAGGCCGCCATCGGATCGCCGAACTCGGCCCGGTGTTTCTGCAGCTCCGAGCCGAAGGGTTCCGCGATCGGGATCGCGACACCGATCGTCGCCACTACTTGATCCCGGCCGGCACGAAGCCGAGCTTGTCGTAGACCCGGGTCAGCGTCCGCTCGGTGACCGCGCGCGCCCGCTCGGCGCCACTGGCCAGGATCGCGTCCAGCTGGGCCTTGTCGTCCAGGTAGGCCAGCGTCTTCTCCCGGAACGGCGTGACGAACTCGACCACGACCTCGGCCAGGTCCTTCTTGAAGTCGCCGTAACCGCGGCCGGCGTACTCGTCCTCGAGCTCGCTGATCTTCTTGCCGGTCAGCGCCGAGTAGATCGTCAGCAGGTTCGCGACGCCGGCCTTGTTCTCCGGGTCGAAGATCACGTCGCGGCCGGAGTCGGTGACCGCGGACCGGATCTTCTTCGCGCTCACCTTCGGGTCGTCGAGCAGGTCGATGATGCCGGCCGGTGACGAGCTGGACTTGCTCATCTTCGCGGTCGGGTCCTGCAGGTCGGAGATCTTCGCGGTCTCCTTGACGATGTACGGCTCCGGCAGCCGGAAGGTCTTGCCGAACCGGTGGTTGAAGCGCCCGGCCAGGTCGCGGGTCAGCTCCAGGTGCTGGCGCTGGTCCTCGCCGACCGGTACCCGGTCGGCCTGGTAGATCAGGATGTCCGCGGCCTGCAGGATCGGGTACGTGAACAGGCCGACCGTCGCCCGGTCGGCCCCGCCCTTGGCGGACTTGTCCTTGAACTGCGTCATCCGGCTCGCCTCACCGAACCCGGTGATGCACCCCAGCACCCAGCCCAGCTGTGCGTGCTCCGGCACGTGCGACTGGACGAACAGCGTCGACCGCTCCGGGTCGATCCCGGCCGCCAGCAACTGCGCCACCGACCGTCGCGTCCGCTCCCGCAGCGCCTTCGGCTCGTACTCCACCGTGATCGCGTGCAGATCGACCACGCAGTAGAACGCCTCGTGGTCGTCCTGCAGCGCCACCCACTGCCGCACCGCCCCGAGGTAGTTACCGAAGTGGAAGGAGTCCGCCGTCGGCTGGATCCCCGACAGCACCCGGGGGCGCCGCTCGGTTCCAGCCGCGGAGGGTTCAGATGCGGCGAGGGACATACCCCCGATTCTGCCAGCGCCCCGGTCCTCCTTCACACCGGGTCACCTTGAGCGGTCATAACGTTCGGATGATGACCGATCAGGCGTTGGTCGACGGGTTGCCGTCGACGGCGGCGGCCAGCTTGGGGACGAGCTTGTCGAGGACGATCGGGAGGCTGAGGACCGAGACGAAGCTGGTGGCGCCGTACAGCTCGTCGTCGTAGTTCTCCTCGATGAAGACCTCGCGCGCCTCGGTGCGGGCCTTGAGGTTCTTCAGCAGCGGGTCGGCCTTCAGCTTGGCGGTGCCGTCCTTCGGCGGGAACCAGACCACGACCTGCTGGTCGGTCAGCGAGATGTTCTCGGCACTGAGGTTGGCGCCGAACTTGTCGCCGACCAGCTTGCCCATCTGCGGCGGCAGCACGAACCCGAGGTCGGTGAGCATCTTCGAGCGCGGATCCTGCGGTCCGTAGACGAAGTAGCCCTCGTACGGCGACGCCATGATGGCCGTCTTACCGGTGAACTCGGGGTGCGCGGCCCGCGCCTCTTCGAACTTCTTCTCGATGCCCTTGACGAGCTCCTCGGCGGCCTTCGGCTTGCCGACCGCCTGCCCGACGGTCTTGGTGACGGTCTGCCAGGTGACGCTCCAGTCCGCGCTACCGTCGGCCGGCTGCGCCACGGTCGGCGCGATCGCCTCGAGCTTCTTGTAGTCGGCGGCGGTGATCCCGGAGTACAGGCCGATGATCAGGTCCGGGGCCAGCGCGGCGACCTTCTCGAACTGGATGCCGTCCTTGTCGCTCAGCACGGTGGGAAGCGCCCCACCGCCGAGCTTCGCCTTCGCCCACGGGAACAGCGCGCCCGGCTTGTCACCGAACCACTCCGTGGTCCCGACCGGTACGACGCCGAGCGCCAGCAGCGCGTCCTGCTCGACGAGACCGACCGCGACGACGCGCTTCGGCGCCTCCTTGATCACGGTGTCGCCGAACTTGTTCTTGATCGTGACCGGGTACGCCCCGGGCTCGGTCGCGCCCTGCGACTGACCGCCGGCCGCCGAGGGCTCCTTGGTCTCGGCGCCGCAGGCGGTCAGGGCGAGCAGGGGTACGACGAGCAGCACGAGCGGGCGCAGCAGGTTGCGCATCGGAACCTCACAGGGTGAAGAGATTAGGTTGCCCTAACCTAACCTATTCACGCACGGTGATACTTGGTGACCGCCTTGTCCTTCGTCAGCGCGTCGGCCGCGGACTGGATCTTGCCGCTCCACTCACTGACCGGTACGCCGCCCGCCAGGAACTCGCCGGTCGTCGCCGCGGCGGCGGTCGCGAAGGCCGGGTACCAGCTGTCGAAGTACCACGTGATCGTCTGATCCCCGGCGGCGCCGAGCAGGTCGCGGGCCGATCGCAACGCCGTACCGACTTCGAGACCGTCGGCCGCGCCGCGCACGATCGTGAGCTGGTTGGCCTCGGTGGTCACCTGCGCGGCAACGGATCGCGACAGCGCGGCCCGCAGATACTCCAGCCCGCCCGCCTTGTTCTTGCCCTTCTCCGCCACCAGGTACGGCGAAGTCGCCGCGACATGCAATCCGCGCGGCAAAGCCGGCGAGCCGTCCAGCGGCGGAACGCCGAACATGGTCAGCGCGAAGTTCGCCGGGATCGAAGCCTTCATCTCGTTCTCGAGCCAGTTGCCGCACGGCAGCATCCCCGCTTTGCCGGCCAGGAAGCGTTTCTGGGCAGCGAGGTGGTCGTACTTCGCGCTGCCCGGCGCGATCAGCCCGCGTTTCACCAGCTCGCCCACCGCGGAGATCGCCCGCATGATGCTGGAATCCCGCCAGGCGTCGGTCTCCAGGTTGTCGATCCGCTTCACCACGTCGTGCCCGCCGGTCTTGGCCGCCAGCGTGAGGATCAGCTCCAGCACGTAGTACGGATGGTTGCCGGGATACACGAAAGCGCCGAGCCCCGCGCCCTTCATTTCGGTGCCGAGGGCAAGGAACTCCGGCCAGGTGCGCGGCACGTCCCAGCCGCGCCGCTGGAAGACGGCGGCCGAGTACCAGAGCCCGTAGACCGTCGCGACATAGTTGATCGTCCGCTGCGTGCCGTCGTACTGGCCGGACTCGAGCATGCCGGGCAGGATCCCGTCCGCGACCTTCGCCTGCGGGTTGTCCCACGCCGGTGCGTCCAGGACAGCGCGCAGATCCGCGACCTGTCCCTGCGCGACCAGCCGGCCGATGTCGAGCGGCTGCTCACCCGCATTCAGTACGACGTCCGGCGGCGACCCGGCCTGAAACCGGGTCAGCACCTTGTCGCGCAGCTGCGGTGCCACCGACGACGTCACCGTCGCCCCGGCGTACTTCTTCCGGTACGCCGCGCCCGCGAACCCGCCGTACTCCGCCCCGGCCACCACCTCGACCGGGACCGCAGCCGGGTCGGCAGTAGTCGGAGCGCTCTCCGGCGTACCCGTCGAGCAACCGCTCACAACGGCGCCGGCGAGCGCTCCCTGCAGAACTGTCCGCCGCTTCAACATCCCGGCAGAGTACTTACTTGAGGGTGGCTCCGGTGAGACCGGCCTGCACCTGACGGTAGAAGATCAGGTAGACGACCACGACCGGGACCATCGCGATGGTCAGCGCCGCGAACAGCGTGCCCCAGTCGTTCTCGTAGCGCTGGCTGCCGAGCAGGGTCGCGATGCCCTGCGACAGCACCGGCTTCTCCGGCGACAGGAACGACGGCAGCACGAACTGGTTCCACTGGCCGAGCACGTTGAAGATGCCGACGCTGATCAGGCCGGGCTTGGCCATCGGCAGCATCACCCGGAAGAACGTGGTCGCGTGCCCGGCGCCGTCGACCAGCGCGGCCTCGGCGATTGAGGTCGGCAGCGTCCGGAAGAAAGCGTGCATGAAGAACACGGTGAACGGCAGCGAGTACGCGATGTAGACCAGAATCAGGCCCTGGTACGTCGAGATCATCCCGAAGTTCTGCACGACGAAGAACAGCGGCACGATCGCGAGGAACGTCGGGAACATCATCCCGGCCGCGAACAGGTAGTAGATGAAGCGGTTGCCGGGGAACTCGTAGCGGGCCAGCACGTAGGCCACCATCGAGCCGAACAGCATGGTGCCGAGGACACCGAAGACGACGACCACGAGGCTGTTGCCCAGATAGTCGCCGACCCCCTTCTCCCAGGCCTTGGAGAAGTTGCTCCAGAGCAGCTTCTTGGGCAGTGCCCACGGGCTGTCGCCGAAGATCTCGCCGGTGCTCTTGAACGAGGCGATCAGCGACCACACGAACGGCACGACGACCAGGACGCTCCAGCCGATCAGCACCGTGTGCGAGAACACGTTCACGGGGCTGAAGCCGCGGTCCTTGGGTCCGGCCGGCTGGATCGGAGCGGGTGCGTCGGCGGTCTCGCCTTTGACGTCGATGTGAACAGTCATGGCGCGCCCCTCAGTATTCGATCCGCTCGCGGCGCGTGGCCCGGAGCATGACGGCGGAGATGATCAGGGTCAGGAAGAACAGCACGACGCCCATCGCCGAGGCGTAGCCGGACCGGCCGAACTTGAAGCCGTTGTCGGCGATCTGCAGTGCCATCACCTGGGTGGAGTTGTCCGGGCCGCCGGGTCCGGCGGTCATCACGGCGACCAGCGCGTACGCGTCCAAGGCCAGGATGGCCAGGTAGACCCACGCGGTCTGGATGGTGTCCCACAGCAGCGGCAGCGTGATCCGGAAGAACGTCGTGAGCCGGGTGGCGCCGTCGATGATCGCGGCCTCGAAGATGTCCTTCGGGATCCCGGACATCGCCGCGTTGAACATCACCAGGTAGAACCCGACGCTGCCCCAGATCAGCACCCACATCACGCAGTACAGGGCGATGTTCGGGCTGGCCAGGTACTGCGACGTACCGAGACCGAGCTTCTTGGTGACGGTGTTGGCCAGGCCGTTGTCGGTGGAGGTGAAGACCACCGACCAGATCACCGCGATCACCGGGACCGACAGCACCTGCGGCAGGAAGAAGGCCAGCTTGTAGAAGCCGTTGCCGCGGACACCCTGGACGCCGGCGCTGCCCGACCGGCCGCCGACGTTCAGCAGGTAGGCGAACAGCAGGGCCAGGAAGATCACGATCACCGGGATCAGGATCAGCAGAATGATGTTGTGACCGAGCGCGGTGCGGAACGTCGCGTCGTGCGCGAGGGTCTTGAAGTTGTCCAGGCCGACGAAGTCGAACTTCGGGGAGATGCCCGTCCAGTTCGTCAACGAGTAGTAGAAGGCCTGCCCGAAGGGCGAGATCACGAAGATCAGGTACAACGCGAGCGGGATCGCGAGGAAACTCGCGACGAAGCGGTAGCTGCCGTGCCGCATCTTTCTCCTAGGGATTACGAGCCGATGGGGCATCCTCAACCTTGAGGATGCCCCAGTGACTCACGCCAGTCGATGGCGAGGGTGGAGCGTCAGCTCCGGGTGCGCTTGACGGTCTTCGGGTCCTTGGCGGTGTCGTCGGCGAGCTTCTGGGCCCGCTTCTGGAACTCGTCGGCCGTGATCCGGTCCGCGACCAACTCGCCCACGATGGCGTACAGCGGGTCGTTCATCGGCGCGTACCAGGTCGCGAAGTACGTCGACCAGTTGTTGTCGCCACCGGACTTGATCAGCGCGCTGGACGACTCGGCGCCCGGGCTCAGCTTGAGGCCCTCGGCCGCGCCCTTGACGACGGTCGGCGAACCGGTCAGCTCGGTGAACTTGCCGGCGCCCTTCTTCGACAGCATCAGGCGCAGGTACTCCAGGCCACCGGCCCGGTTCTTCGCCTTCTCCGGGACGATGAAGCCCTCGCCGGCCGCGATCTCGGTGCAGTCGACCGGGAGCTTGGCGCCGTCGAGCAGCGGCGTGTACGTCGCGGTGGTGAGGAAGTCCTTCGGCGCGACCGGCTTCTGCTCGTTCTCGAGCCACGAACCGGACGGGATGAAGGCGGCCTTGCCCTGGTTCCAGGCCGTCTGGGACTGGATGTGGTCCAGACCCTCGGTGCCCTTGAGGATGTAGCCCTTCTTCTTCAGCTCGAGCAGCGCCTCGGCCGCCAGCTTGATCGACGGGTGCATCCAGGCGTTCGGCTGCAGGCTGTCGATGGCCTTGATGACCTCGACGCCACCGTGCTTGACCGCGAGGTCGAGCAGGATCTGGCCGATGTAGTAGGGGTACTTGCCCTGGTGGGCCAGCGGCGCGATCCCGGTCTTCTTGATCGTCTCGCACAGCGTGAGGAACTCGGCCCAGGTCTTGGCCGGCTGCCAGCCGTTCTTCTCGAACAAAGCCTTGTTGTACCAGAGGCCGTAGACGGTCAGCACGTAGTTCAGGATCAGCGGCTTGCCGTTGAGCTCGGCCGCCTCCAGCGTGATCGACTCGACCGAGTCGCGGACCTTGACCTTCGGGTCGTCGATCGACGCCGCGTCGAACAGCTGGGTCAGGTCGGCGAGCTGGTTGGTGCTGGCCAGCGTCGAGACCGGCAGCAGCTTCGCGCCGGAGTTGTCGATCACGTCCGGCGGGTTGCCGCCGTTGAAGCGCGGCTGCAGCTGCGGGGTGATCTCGGTGGTGCCGGTGTGCTTGATCGCCGAGGCGGAGAACTTCTCCTTGTACAGCGACTCGTGGAACTTCGCGTAGTCGTCGCCGTAGCCGCCCTTGAAGATGACGACGTCCAGCGGGTCCTCGGCCTTGACGCCGAACGGGTTCTCGGCCGTCTTGTCGGCGCCGCCACCGCCGGTGTTTTCGTCACCACCGCCGCTGGCACACGCTGCCAGCAGCGTGCTGCCGCCAGTGGCCAGCAGCGTACCGACCGCCGCGCGCTGCAGGAACAGCCGCCGCGACAGGGGGTTGGGAGTGGTCATGGGTCCCGCCTTCCGAGAGTGTTTCAGGCAGTACGCCGGATCCGGCCGGCGTACTGTGCTTCGAGGGCGTGATTGTGCTCGTCGCCGCCCGGGATGTTGGCAGACAGATAGACCGGAGCGGTCTCGCCTGCCTCGGTGAGCCGGCGCAGAACCTCTGCGACCAGCATTTGCGCGATCAGCGCGGCCGTGATGGACGACACGGCACAGACCTTGCCACCCCCGGGCAGGTCCAGCACGGAGTCGCCGTACGGCGCGTGGTTGTCGAGGACGACGTCCGCGAAGTCGATGAGTTTCTTGCCGGACGGGTGGCGCGAGTCCACCCCGGCGGTGTGCTGCAGCGAGGTGATCGCGATCAGCGGGTGGCCCTGTTCCTTGACCACGCTCGCGAGCTCGACGATCGAACCGTTCACTCCAGAGTTGGAGGCGATAATGAAGAGGTCGCCTTCGCGTGCTGCCGACAGTTCGTAGAGCTTGCGCGAGTACGACGGGTTGCGCTCGAGCTCGGCGCTGCGCAGTAGCTCGGCCGGTTCGCCGCCGAGCAGGACGAGGTCCCGCAGCGCGATCCGGTTGGTCGCGATCAGTCCGCCGGCGCGACCCGCGATCTCCATCGCGAGAGCCTCGGAGTGCCCGGACCCGAAGGCCTGGATGACGCCGTTCGCGCGCAGTGAGGTGGCAACGAGGTCGGCCGCCTGCTGGATCGGACCGTCGATCTGCTCGGTCACCGCCGCGAGGATCGGCGTGAGCGCGTGAACAAAACTCTGCGCGCTCACCGCGCTGTTCTCCCCCGGTTCACCCTGGTCACTGCTGGCCATCTTCGGGCCCACCCCTCAACAATCTGTTCATCGCGACACTCTTGATGCCGACAACTGCGCAAGTTTGCGGTTTGCTGGACAGAACTTTTCTCAAGTGGCAGCTAAAGTCAAGGCTCATCTCCCTACGACCCCCAGATCGGGACCGTTGTGTGACCTTGTCCACAGATGTCCATTAGTCCGTCTTTCGAGCAGTTTGGAGCATTGCGTATGTCGGTAGAACGCCCACTGCCGGAACCTGCGGACCCAGTGGTCTTGATGCCAGCCTCGACACTGGTCCTGGGTGGCGACCTCGGTGGCACGTCGACCCGGATCGTGATCGCGGACTCTGAGGGCAACGTAGTCGGCCGCGGGGCCGCGGCCGGCGGAAACCCGACCAGCCACCCGACAACTGCGGCGGCCAACTTCGGTCAGGCGCTTCACGCCGCCGTGACGGGGCTGGACCCGGCCCGGGTGCAGGCCGCGGTGATCGGCGCGGCCGGCGGTTCGGCGCTCGACATCCCGGAGATCAGGGCCCAGTTCGACGCCGCCTGGACCGGCGCCGGACTCACGGTCGAACCGCGGTTCATCGGCGATCTCGAGGTCGCTTTCGCCTCCGGTACGCCGCAACCCGACGGCCACGTGCTGATCTCGGGAACCGGCAGCAACGCCGGTGTGGTGCGCGATCACCGCCTGGTCCGAACCGCGGGCGGGCACGGCTGGCTGCTCGGCGACGAAGGCTCCGGCTTCTGGCTCGGCCGGGAGGCTGTGCGCAGTGTGTTGCTCTCGTTCGATCTGGAGGAGCCGCTCGGCCTGCTCGGTACGTCGGTCCTGCAGAGCCTGCTGCCGACCCACGATCCGGCGCTCTTCGCTCAGCGTGACGGCTACGCGATCGCGCGTAACGAGGTGATTCGCGCGGTGAACACGCGGCCACCGGTCCTGATGGCCGAATTGGCCCGAACTGTCGTCGCGGCGTACGAACAAGACGACAAGACCGCCCACGCCTTGGTGAAACGCGCAGCCGACCTGCTCATTGAGACGGTCGGACGGATCAGGACAACGAAGGACACGACGCCCTTGGTGCTCACGGGCAGTGTCGCCGGTGAGCAATCTCCCGTCGGACAGCTTCTGCGGGAGGCATTTCACGACCGGTTCAACGGTGAGGTCCTGACCGCCCGCGACGGAGTCAGCGGCGCCACCTGGCTCGCCCTCGGCGCCCTCGACCCGACGCTCGCGACCCAGTCGAACCACACTCGATTGGTCGGTTAGACGTATCTGTACCGGGGATGCACTGCTCTTCTCAGTGTGACCGGGATGTTCGAGACCGACCTACGCCTGACGGACGGGCGCGCGCTGCATGTCTATGACAGCGCGCCCTGCGACAACGGCCGGCTTGCGGTGGTCACGCTGGGCGTCCCGACGTACGAGCTGTTCGAGGCCGGCGAATGGCTGGGCCTCCGCTGGATCTCCTGCGACCTCCCGTCGGCGACCGCCGCCGACCTGACCGCGGTCGCCGACGCGACCGGGCTCGGCGCCTTCACACTGATGGGCCATGCCGAGGGCGGCGCCCTCGCTTTGCGCACCGCCGCCCTCCTCGGCGACCGCGTCGAAGCGGTGGTCACGTTCGGCAGCACCCTTCCCGCGGACTTCGTCCTGGTCGCGATCCAGACCCCGGTCCTCCTCTGCCACGGCCTGGCCGACCGCATCTCCCCGCCCAGCAACAGCCGCTGGCTGGCGGCGCGCCTCGCCTTGGGCACGCTCGACCTCCACCCCGCGCTCGACCACCTGTCGATCCTCACCCGCGCCGAGCCCGCCCTCGAGTGGATCCGCGACCACACCGGCTGACCCCACGAACCACTTCCGCGTCGTACGACGCCTCACACACCTTGAGCACCCACCAACCACCTCCCGCGCCGTACGACGACCGACCGGTGCACAAGGTGCTGAATTCGCACCCAAAGAGCTGCCAACCCACCCTTGTGCACCCACCAACCACACCGCGCCACCTTGAGCACCCACCAACCACACACCACGCCGTACGACGACTGAGCGGTGCACAAGGTGCTGATTCGTGCACAAGGAGAAGCTCACCCACCTTTGGGCGGCCACCGACCGCAGCGCGCGACCTTGAGCACGAACTGACCACACAGCGCGCCGTACGGCGGTTGAGGGGTGCTCAAGGTGGGGTATTCCAAGCAATGGCTTGACATCGGATCGCGTTCGGCGGATATTCCAAGCATGTCTTTGGAGAAGCGGACGCGGCTGCTGGACGATCCGTTGGCGATCCGGGCGATGGCGCATCCGGTGCGGCTGGATCTGCAGAACCTGCTGGGGCGGGAAGGGCCGATGACGGCGGCGGACGCGGCGCGGCGGTTGGGGATCAGTCAGGCACTGGCGTCGCATCATCTGCGGCAGCTGGCGAAGTACGACTTCGTCGAGCCGGCGCGGGGCAAGGACAACCGCGAGCGCCCGTGGCGGTTGGTGTCGACCTCACAGTCGTGGCGGGATGCCGCCCGGACGCCCGAGGGTGCGGCGGCGGCCGACGTACTGGAGCAGTTGATCGCCGAGCGGGCGCTGGAGTCGCTGGCTCAGTGGCAGCAGCAACGCCATGCCGAAGAGCCGATCTGGCGCGATCATGCCGGGATCGGCCGCAGCGGCATCTACCTGACCGGCGACGAACTGGCCGAACTCGTCCAGCAGGTCGAGAGCCTGATCGTGCGGTACGTCGACGAGCGGCCGATCGACGACCCGTCGACCCGCCCGCCCGGCAGCCGCTACGTCTCCATCACGCAGATCGTCACCGTGGATCCCGAGGAGAGCTGATGAAGGACCTGTGGGGCGTCCTCGCACGGCAGCGCGACTACCGGCTGGTGCTCAGCGCCGGCCTGATCTCTCTCACCGGCGACTGGCTGCTCCGCACCGGCCTCGCCTTCCAGATCTACGTTCTGACCGGATCCACGCTGGCGTCCGGTGGTCTGCTGCTGGCCTCGTTCGCACCGACTGTCCTGCTCGGTTCGCTGGCCGGCGTCTTCGTCGACCGCTGGGACCAACGCAAGACGATGATCGTGACCAACCTGCTGAACGCGGCAGTTCTCCTTCCCCTGCTCGCGGTTCGCGGCGCCGGCACCATCTGGATCGTGTACGGCGTCGTCCTCGCCCAAGCGTGTTTGCAGCAGTTCTTCCAACCGGCCGAGCAGTCCCTGATCCCGGTCCTGGTCGACTCCAAGCAACTTGTCACGGCGAACGCATTGAACAGCCAGATCCGAGACCTGTCCCGGCTGATCGGCGCAGCGATCGGTGGCGTGCTCACTGCGGCAGGCGGTCTGACACTGCTCGCGATCGCCGATGCGGTCACATTCTTGCTCGCGGTCGCACTGCTGAGCGCCGTACGGCATCGGACGGAGCGGATCCGCGCGGTCGTCGAGGCCACCGGTGGTGCGATCCGACGACTGAAGGCGGAGTGGACCGAGGGCTTGAAGCTGTGCGTCAACGGTTCCGGGATGCGGCTGCTGTTCGTGTTCTGCCTGGTGACCGGACTCGGCGAAGGCATCATGAGCACGCTGTTCGCGCCGTTCGTCTCCACCGAGCTCGGCGGCGACGCGAACGCCTACGGCCTGATCGTGTCGTCCCAGGCGGTCGGAGGAATCGTCGGCGGCCTGGTCGCCGCGGCGATCGGCTCACGGTTGCCCGCAGCAACCATGTGGGGCGTGGGGGCGTTCTTCTTCGGCCTGATCGACCTGGCGATGTTCTGCTCACCGCTCGTCTCGGACAGCCTGGTTCCGGCCTTCGTCTGCATGATCCTGGTCGGCCTGCCCGGTGCGTTCTCGATGGCCGGCCTGATGACGGCCCTGCAGCAACTCACCACCGACGGCACCCGCGGCCGCATCTTCGGCGCCATCATGGCCGCCGAAGGCGTCACGGTCCTGCTCGGGATCGCGGCCGCCGGCCTGCTCGGCGAGGTCGTCGGCATCATCCCGCTGCTGGTCTTCCAGGGCCTCGGGTACGTCGTCGGCGGGATCGTCGTACTCAGTCGACGACGGGTGCTTGCGCCTCGTCCGGAGCAGGCTGCTCCTCTGCCTGCGTGACGCGGTGCACCCGCACCCGGGCGACCCGGCGGCCGTCCATCTCGGTGACGGTCAGCGTGTGGTGATCGACCCGCGCCTCCTCGCCGACCGCGGGCACCTTGCCGAGCTGGGCGGCGAGGAATCCGCCGACCGTCTCGTAGGGGCCGTCGGGCAGCTCGAGACCGGTCTCGTCGGCGAAGTCGTCCAGGTTCAGCAGCCCGTCGACCTCCATGTCGCCGCTGCGGAACCGCGTGGTCTCGGTCGACTCCTCGTCGTACTCGTCCTTGATGTCGCCGATCAGCTCCTCGACCAGGTCCTCGAGCGTGACGATGCCGGCGGTGCCGCCGTACTCGTCGAGGACGATCGCGAGGTGGGTGCTGCGACGGCGCATCTCGGTCAGCGTGGGCAGCAGCTTGGCGGTGTCCGGCAGCATCAGTACGTCGCGCGCCAGGTCGCCGACCCGGACCGACCGCGACGCGACGGCCGGGTCGAACAGGTCCCGGACGTGCACAAACCCGACGATGTCGTCGGCCGAGCCGTTCATCACCGGGTACCGCGAGTGCGGCCGCTCGGCGGCGAACTTGACCGCCTTGTACGCCGGCATCTCCGCGTCGACGAAGTCGACCTCGGTCCGGGGCAGCATCAGCTCGCGCAGCTGCCGGCTGCCCGCCTCGAAGACGTCGTCGACGATCCGCCGCTCCTCCTCGCCGAGCGACTCGTGCGCGGAGATGACATCGCGCAGCTCCTCGTCGGTCATCACCTCGCGGTTGGCGTTCGGATCACCGCCGAGGGCGCGGACCACCAGGTCGGTCGACTTCGAGAGCAGCCAGATCACCGGGCGGGCGCCGGAGGCGATCCGGTCCACCAGCGGAGCCAGCCCGAGCGCGAACGTCTCGGCCCGCTGCAGCGCGAGCCGCTTCGCCGCGAGCTCACCGATCACGATCGAGACGTACGAGATCAGGACCGTGATCAGCACCAGTGCGACCGTCGCGGCCACCCCTTCGGGCAGACCGAGGTCCTGCAGGTGCGGGGACAAGGCGTCGGCCAGCGTCGCGCCACCGAAGGCGGCGGACAGGAAGCCCATCAGCGTCACGCCGATCTGCACGGCGGACAGGAACCGGTTCGGGTTGGCGGCCACCCGGGCCACCGTCTCGCCGCGCTTACCGCGGTGGGAGAGCGCCTTCACCTGTGACTCGCGGAGCGAGACCAGCGCCATCTCGGCGGCGGCGAACACGCCCCCGATCACCACGAAAACCAGGATCAGGACGATATTGAGAACAGTGTCGTTCATGAGTGCGGGTCCTAAAGCCCTCTCGTCGGACGTCGTCGAGAGGGCGGGCGTTGGGCGTAGTCGTCCATAAACCCAGACTAGCGGTGGCAGGTCTCACGATGCATGTTCGAGTTTGTTGGTTTACGATGATTCCTGGCCGTCCGTGTGCTGCGGCCGGGAAGGTCACACGATGAAGACACCGCGTGGTGCTCGCCGTACGGTCACTCACCTGTCCGATGGGCGCGAGCTGATCTACTACGACCCGGCCGACACGCCGGCCCGGGTTCCGCTCGAGGACACTCGCGGGCTGCCTGCACCGCAGCCTCAGGTCGACCTGCGGACCGATCCGCTGACCGGTGACGTGATCACCTACGCGACGCACCGCAACACCCGGACCTACCTGCCGCCGGCCGACCAGTGCCCGCTGTGCGCGAGCAAGCCGGGCAACCCGACCGAGATTCCGGACCACGACTACAACGTCGCCGTCTTCGAGAACCGGTTCCCGTCCTTCGCCGGTCCCGGCCGGACCGAGGTGCTCTGCTTCACCAGTGACCACAACAGCTCGTTCACCCAGCTGTCGCAGGGCCAGGCCCGGCTGGTCGTCGACGCCTGGGCCGACCGGAACGCCGACCTGAGCGCCCGCGACGACATCGAGTACGTCTTCCCGTTCGAGAACCGCGGCCGCGAGATCGGCGTCACGCTCAGCCACCCGCACGGCCAGATCTACGGCTACCCGTTCCTCCCGCCGCGGATGCGGACCCTGATGGCCCGCGCCCGCGAGCACCAGGAAGTGGCCGGGAGCAACCTCTTCGCCGACATCCTGGCCGCCGAGCGCAAGGACGGCGCCCGCGTCGTCGCCGAGAACGGCAACTGGACGGCCTTCGTCCCCGAGGCCGCCCGCTGGCCCGTCGAGGTGCACCTCTACCCGCACCGGCAGGTCGCCGGGATCGACGACCTCTCCATCGGTGAGCGCGACGACTTCGCCCAGCTCTACCTCGACGTACTGAACCGTTTCGACAGCCTGTACGGCGATCCGCTGCCCTACATCGCCGCCTGGCACCAGGCTCCGGTCCGGATCGACCGTGAGCTCGGCTACCTTCACCTCGAGGTGCTGTCGATCCGCCGGGCGGCCGACAAGATCAAGTACCTGGCCGGCTCCGAGTCCGGAATGGGCGCGTTCATCAGCGACACCCGGCCCGAGGACGTGGCCGAGACACTGCGAAAGGTGGCTCAGTCGTGAGCTTCGAGAGCACCAAGAAGTTTGAACACTCCTTTGGTACGGCGCCTGACGCGTCCTGGCGTGCACCCGGACGGGTCAACCTGATCGGCGAGCACACCGACTACAACGACGGTGTCGTCCTCCCGATCGCCCTGCCGGTCGAGGTCAAGGTGCATGCTGCGGCCCGCGACGACGGCCGGATCGCGGTGTCATCCGTAGGACACAACTCGGTCGTCGAGTTCGCCATCGACGAGCTGGCGCCGCACTCGGTCGACGGCTGGGCGGCGTACCCGGCGGGCGCGGCCTGGATCCTGCGCGAGTCCGGCTACTCGATCGGTGGCGCGAACCTGCTCTTCGACTCCGACGTCCCGACCGGCGCGGGCCTGTCCTCGTCGGCGGCGCTGCTGTGCGCCACGTTCGTTGCCCTGCTGGGTTTGTCCGACGTCGAGGTCGAACCGGCCGAGGTCGCGCGGCTCGCCCAGCGCGCCGAGAACCAGTACGTCGGTGCCCCGGTCGGCCTGATGGACCAGACCGCGTCGATGTGCTGCACGGCCGGTCACGCCCTGGCCTTCGACATCCGGTCCGGCTCTCTCGACCAGATCCCGTTCGACCCGTCGGCCGACGGTCTCACCTTGCTGGTCGTCGATGTGAAGGCACCGCACCGGCATGCCGACGGTGAGTACGCCGCTCGCCGGCAGAGCTGCGAGAACGCTGCCGCACAACTCGGCGTACCGGCTTTGCGTTCTATTGCTTTTGACGGGTTGGACGAAGCGCTGGCCCGGCTCGACGACGAGGTGGATCGGCGCCGGGTGCGGCACGTGGTCACCGAGATCAAGCGGACCGAGGACGCGATCGCGCTGATGCGCGCCGGCCGGCTGCGCGACGTCGGACCGCTCTTCACCGCGTCCCACGCCTCGCTGCGCGACGACTTCGAGATCACCGTTCCTGAGCTCGACGTCGCAGTCGACACGGCACTGGCCGCGGGTGCGCTGGGTGCGCGGATGACCGGTGGCGGTTTCGGTGGTTGCATCATCGCGCTGGTTCCCGCCGACTCGGCGGACGCCGTACTGGCTGCGATCGAGAAAGCCTTTGCGGAGAAGGGTTTCACGCCGCCCAGTGCACTCGCAGCGACGCCGTCGAACGGTGCGTCACGAATCAACTGATTGACCTTTGCCCGTTGGTGCACAGTGCTTTCCGAGCACTGTGCACGCCTCGTCTCCCGGCGTATTTTCCGACTAAGGGGAAGTACTAATTGGGGGAAGTGAGGTGTGGGCGATGGCACAGCCTTTGCCTGCCGGAAAACTGTCGGTCGGAACCGGTTGGCGTTATTCCAAGGGCGGTAAGCATGCCGCCTTCGACTATCCGGTGGAGATCGGTACGTCGGTCTTCGCGGTCCAGGACGGTGTCGTCCTGGCCTGCAACGACGGCGTGACCAACAAGTCGCAGCCGGGCGTGGTCGGCGCGAAGTCGAACTGGATCCTGCTGGGAATCATGCACGGCGGCCAGAAGGTGTCGGTGCTTTACCAGCACCTGTCACCGGGATTGCTGGTGAGCAAGGGGCAGCAGGTCAAGGCCGGCCAGCAGATCGCGAAATCGGGCTCCTCCGGCAATGCCACCGGACCGCACCTGCACGTCGCGGCGATGTGGGGACACCGGACGACCAGCACCAGGTACGACTACCTGATCAACATCGGCCCGAAGGAGAAAGAGCCGAACGGGACCGCACAGAACGAGATCTGCATCTTCCCGCCGTCGCTGGTCTACACCGCGAAGAAGGCTTCCGGGAGGGTGACGTCAACATCGCCGTTCGCTGCCGGCGACGTGTTCCTCGACAAACTGCACTTCGGCAGCAAGGACTCCGACAGCGTCCGGCGCCTGCAGTTCGTGCTGAACAACGTCAAGCTGGTCCAGGGCAGGAACCTGAAGGTGTCCGGCAACTACGACATCGACACCAAGAACGAAGCCACCAAGTGGCAGCTCCAGATCGACAAGTGCAAACCAGGGACCCTGTCCGCCGACGGCAACATCGGCCCCAAACAGGCCGCCAAACTCTTCGGCAAGTCCTACACCCTGAAAGCCCACTCGTAGCGCGGCTAGGAGGTGATGACCAGTTCACACCCGGTGTCGCGCATGGCCTTCCGGGCGCCGGCGGACAAGCCGCTGTCGGTGACGATGACATCCAGGTCGGCCCAGGTGGCGAAGGTACTGAGGCCGACCGTGCCCCACTTGGTGTGGTCGGCGACCACCACGACCTCGCGGCTGGCGGCGATGAAGGAGCGGTTGGTCTCGGCTTCCATCAGGTTCGGCGTACTCAGACCGTGTTCCGCGTCGACGCCGTGAGCGCCGAGGAAGAGCAGGTCCAGGTGCAGGGAGCCGAGAGCGGCGGTCGCGATCGGGCCGACCAGCGCGTCGGAGGGCGTGCGGATGCCGCCGATGAGCACCACGGTCCGGTCCGAGCGCGAGTTGCCGTGGAACACATCCGCGATCCGTGCCGAGTTCGTGACGACCGTCAAGTTTTCGACCCGAAGCAACTGCCGAGCCAGCGCGTACGTCGTCGTACCGGCGCCGATCCCGATCGCACTGTCGGGCTGGACGCGCCGCGCCGCCTCGGCGGCGATGGCTTGTTTGGCGGCCGACTCCTGAGTGAGTTTGGCGTCGAAGCCGGGCTCGTGGGCGCTGCGGAGGCCGACCGAGGTCGCGCCGCCGTGCACCTTGTGGAGCAGTCCGCTGGAGTCCAGCGCGTCCAGGTCACGGCGGATCGTCATGTCCGACACGCCGAAGCGGTCGACGAGTTCGGCGACCGTGATCGCGCCACGACTGTTGACCTCGGCAACGATAGTGGCCTGTCGTTGCGCGGCCAGCTGTCCACCCCGGCCGCGTGGCGGCTCCGCTCCGGCTGCATTCACGTGCCCAGACTAAACGGAGTTCGGCGCGCTGTCAGGGAAATGGCGTTGCCGAGGTGGTGACGCCTTGTCACCCTGGAGCATGCGATTTCCCGACGACGTCCCGGTTCTGACCGACGATGTGATCACTCTGCGCGCCCACACCCCGGCTGACGCGGACGACGTGTACGAGCTCTGCCAGGACCCCGCGATGCAGCGCTGGACGGTGATCCCGGTCCCGTACTCCCGCGACGACGCCACGTTCTTCCTCACCGAGCTGGTGCCGGCCGGATGGACCAAGGAGCACTCCGACCGAGCCTGGGCTATCGAGGTCGACGGCCGGTTCAGCGGCTCGGTCAGCCTGCACGGCGGCGAGGGCGGTGTCGGCGAGATCGGGTTCTCGGTGGGTCCGTGGGTGCGCGGTCGCGGGGTGATGACGCGGGCGGCGAAGCTCGCGATCCGGCACGCGTTCGACGAGCTCGGCTGGTCGCGGGTGATCTGGCGCGCGTTCGTCGGCAACTGGGCGTCGCGCCGGGTGGCGTGGAAGGCCGGGTTCCGCGGACTGGTCGTCGTACCGGGTGGCGGGCTGGCGCGTGGCGTCCGGTACGACGAATGGGTGGCGACCGTCGGTCGCGACGACAAGCTGGAGCCGCAGGGCAACTGGTGGACGGCGGCGGAGCTGGAAGGTGATGGCATTCGTCTCCGTCCGTTGCGGGCTGATGACGCGCAGCGAGTGATGGAGGCCTGCAACGACGAGCGGACCCAGTACTGGCTGGCCGGCCTGCCGTCGCCGTACGGGCTGCAGGACGCGGAAGGCTTCATCGAGGGCCGGAAGGACGTCATGGCCGCGGGCCAGGTCGTCGCGTGGGCGATCGCCGATCCGGTCACCGACGAGTTGCTCGGCAACATCACCATCTTTGCCATGGCCAACGGTCAGGACACCGGGTACGGCGAGATCGGGTACTGGATGCACCCGGCCGGCCGCGGCAAGAACGTGATGACCAAGGCGGTGGGTCTGGTCGTCGAGCACGCGTTCACACCGATCGAGAAGGGTGGTCTCGGACGGCGTCGACTTGTGCTCCAGGCCGCGGTGGGCAACACCGCGTCGGCGCATGTTGCCGAGGCCAACGGCTTCAACCGGGTCGGCGTCGGGCGGGCCGCGGCGCCCGGTCGCGAGGGGCGCTGGGACGACGACTACATCTTCGATTTGCTTGCCACTGACCCCCGTCCGTGACCGGGCCGGGACGGCGAGTTTGTGTCAGGCGACACCGTTCCCCTCGCCGTCTCGGCATTCGGCTGGTTGAATCGACTGGTGAGAGATCGTGAGGAACTCGTCCGCCGCTGGCAGGCCGGGTGGTCAGTCTCGAGGGGCTGGACGACGGTTGAGGACG
This sequence comes from Kribbella sp. NPDC005582, assembly GCF_040605415.1. Lineage (NCBI taxonomy): Bacteria > Bacillati > Actinomycetota > Actinomycetes > Propionibacteriales > Kribbellaceae > Kribbella > Kribbella sp. NPDC005582. Next base: position 266,326 of record NZ_JBEXCU010000002.1, on the reverse strand, counting down.
ACCACGACGGGATATTGACCGTCCGCGCGGGTGAGGAAAACCGCGCGATGGAGTACGTCGTCCTGGACGCGGACGACAAACCCGAACGGGTCGAGCGTGCCGCCGAGCTGGCGTTGGCCGCGCCCGGTGGTCGCGGAGCGGGGTGGATCACCCTGGCGACCGACGACAAAGAGGCGCGGATCGAACAGCTCGAGGACCTCGGGCTGGAGGTGCAGCGCGACCAGGACTGGCTGATGACGATCCAGTTGTCGGAGCAGCCGGCCCTGAAGCTGCACGAGCGGTACGCGTTGCACACCGAACTCGAGGACGACCTGATCATCACCCGGGCCACACTGCACGGCGGTGTCGTGTCGAGCGGCCGGATGGCGGTCGTCGGACCGGACGCGGTCGCGGACCGGATCGAGACCGACCCGGCCCACCGCCGGCGCGGACTCGGCAGCGCGGTGATGGCCTCGCTGGTCGAGACAGCCGCGGCCCAGGGCGCCAAACGCGGCATCCTGATCGCCTCGATCGACGGTCTCCGGCTCTACCGCAGCCTCGGCTGGAAGGTCGTGGCCGACGTGGTGACAGCGCGCTGCTGATTGTCAGACGTCCGTTAAGGCCGGGCTTCGGAGGAGTCAGGCAACAAACGGTTGGGCAAGGCTGCTCACCATGACGAACCCCCGACGGTCACCGCGCTCCCGTGTGGCCGGTCCGCTGCTCGCTGCCCTCTCCGGTCTGATCGTGCTCTCGGGGATCGGCTGGTTCGTACTGCGGGATCTGGGTGACCAGCGGGTGACCGGTCAGGAGGAGCCGCTGACCGCGATCCCCACGCCGACCGACGACGCCTCGGCCGAGCCGACGCCGATCCGGCCGACGAGTCCGTCGGTGACACCCCGCCGTACGGCGACTGTCACGCCCAAGCCGACCCCGACGCCGACTCCGACCAAGGCCGTCACGAAGACACCGACGCCGACCCGGTCGACCAAGGCGCCGAGTCGCGAGGGCACCCGGAAGCCCACCGCCTCGCCGAGCCACACCGCGACGCCGCGGGCGACGAGGACGACGACCGCGCCGACCGCCTCCGGGAGTCCTGAGGCTCAGGTGCTCGCGCTGACCAACGCCGAGCGGGCGAAGGCCGGTTGCGGCGCGCTGCGGACGAACAGCGCGTTGGCCAAGGCCGCCGAGGCGCACGCGTCGGACATGGTCGTCCACCACTACTTCGCGCACGACAGTCAGGACGGGCGTTCGCCGTTCGACCGGATGAAAGCGGCCGGCTTCAAGGGCGGCGCGATGGCCGAGAACATCGCTGTCGGTTACACCAGCCCGGCGGCGGTGGTGAAGGGCTGGATGAACAGCCCCGGGCACCGGGCCAACATCCTCAACTGCAGCTACACGATGCTCGGTGTCGGCTACGACTCCGGACAGGTCAAATCCGAGTGGGGCAACGGTTCCTGGGTCCAGGATTTCGGCGGCTGACGGCTCTTTTCGGAGGAACCTTCAGGAAGCGTTAAGTCCGGTCGCGGAACTGTAACGGTGACCCGCCGTATCGGTTAAGGTCGCTGTTCGGTGACCAGGGGGGACCTGGCAGGACCGCGGGGAACAACGCAGTACTCGGAACGACGCACACGAAGAGGATTCGCCCACCCATGACGGATGCGCCAACCCCCCGGCGGCACCGCGGTACCCGACGCGCCCAGAAGAGCAAGCGGGGCCTCGTCGGCCCGATCGCCAGCGCGCTGTCGGTGCTGGTTGCCATCGGCCCGGTCATCTATCTGATGTCGCGCGACAACTCGACCACCAGCGACGCGACCAAGGTCCTGAACGTCTCCGAGGACACTCGGGACAACTCCGGCGGTTCGCTCGTCGACGGCGCGCACACCGGCCCGCTGACGACCGTCACCAAGACGCTGCCCAACGGCAAGGTCACCACCGCCGTGATCGGCTCCGGCGCGAACGGTACGTCGACGACCTCGACACCCGGTACGCCGTCGCTCACGCCGAGTGGTTCGCCGTCGAGCGTGCTGACGACGCCGACCGCACCGACTACCGGCGTGACCACAGTGACCGTCACTCCCGGCAAGCCGCGGACGATCGAGGGCAAGCCGGGCAACCCGAAGCCCCCGACGCGGACCACGCCGACCAAGACCACGACGACGAGCCAGCCGCCGAGCAACACCCCGGAGCCGCCGCCCGCGAACGACGACGGTGGCGGTACCAACGCGCAGGAGCGCGAGGTGCTCGAGCTGACCAACCAGGTCCGCGAGCAGAACGGCTGCGGTCCGCTCCGGCTGAACAGCGCACTCGTCGAGGCCGCCGGCCGGCATGCCTCCGACATGGTTCGCCGGCACTACATGGACCACACCAATCCCGAAGGCCAGGACCCGGGCGACCGGATGCGGGCCGCCGGGTACAACGGAGGCAGCTGGGGCGAAAACATCGCCGCCGGCTACTCGACCGCCCAGAAGGTGGTCGCCGCCTGGATGAAGAGCGACGGGCACCGAGCCAACATCCTGAACTGCAAGTTCAACCTGCTGGGCGTCGGCTACGACCCAGGCCGGGTGAAGTCCGACTGGGGGCCTGGCAGCTGGGTCCAGGACTTCGGCCGCAGCTAGGCGCCGTACCGGCTGTCATTGTGCCGAACGCACCGACAGTGGCGCGGACGTTGTCCGAACGCCACAACGTCCGGCCGATTTCCGGCCGGTCACCGCGGGTAGATCCGTCCTTGTCGAACTGCCGGGCCTGCACTCCGGGACCGGGTGAGACGGTTGATGAGGCACGTCCTGGGGGCGCGACAGTGAAGGGAAGAACGACATAATGTCGTCCGATTCCGGCAACGGCCGGCACAAACCACGCAGGAAGGCGACCCGCGCCCGGGGCTCCCGGCCGCCCGCCCCTGAGCCCGAGCCCACGCCCCCGCCCGAGCCACCCCGCTACGCCCCCCGCGGCGGCGAGTCCCCCTTCTGGGCCAACGCCCAACCGCGCACCGACAGCCAAGCCTGGGCTGACACCCAAGCCCTGCTGGAAGCCCGCCGCGCCGACTCCACCCCCCAGTACGCCCCGCGCCCGGCCGCCGACAGCACCCCCCAGTACGCCGCCCGCCCGGCAACCGAACCCCTGCGCACGACGTCCACCGACGGAAGCTCCCGCGGCTGGGTAACCCAATCGCAGTCCCCGACCCAGCCGTCGACCCCGCCGTCGACCCCGGCGGACTCCGCCGCGCCGACCCCGAACCCGACGTCCACCTGGCCATCGGCGCCGTCGTCCGCATCGAGCTCGACGTCCACATCGGACTCGGGCTCGGCGTCAGGGTGGCTCCCGACCTCGGCGTCTGCCCCGGCACCCCCCTCGACCTCGGTGCCCGCTCCACCCGCGGAGCCTGCCTCGACCCGCCGAACCCGGCGGACAACCCCCGCCGAGGACCTCGCCGGCCTCGGCGCCTGGGCCACCACTCCCCCGGAGCGCCCCACCCCAGAACCCGCGTCAACCGTCGGCTGGCGACCCCCCAAGCCAACCACGCCCACAACCGACCCCGGCCGAACTCTCTCCACGCCGACCGACCCCACGCCGACCAGCCGAGCTGCGTCCACCTCGATCGGATCCACGCGCGACGAGTCCACCTCGCTCGCATCCAGCGGCTTCGGCTCCACCCCCATCGGATCCGACCGCGCCGCATCCACCCCGACCGGATCCACGCGCGACGAATCCACCTCGCTCGCGTCCAGCGGCTTCGGCTCCACGCCCATCGGGTCCGACCGGGCTGCGTCCTCGCCTGGCGGGTCCACTGGGGGTGAGTCCGCCTCGCTCGAGTCCACGGCGGTGTCGCCGAGTTCGGCGTACACGCAGCCGGCTGCGGCGTCGGTGGCTGACCCGCGGACCGGGCGTGGGAGCGCGGAGCTGTCGGGGCCGCGCACGAGTGCGATTCGCGAGCGGCAGGCGGCGGGTAACCGGCCGCGCCCAGCGGCAGACAGTACGGCGGTTGACTCCGAAGGACGACCGCTGGCTCGGACTGCGCGCGGTGGCGGGAAGCGGCGTCCGCTCGTCGCGGTGGCGGCCGTGCTGCTGGTGATCACGCCGATCTCGTGGATCCTCCTGCACCAGCCGCAGAACGACGCGGCCGATGCTTCCCTCCCGATCGGTACGCGCACCGACGACTCCTACGCGACCCCCAGCACCGTCCCGGTCGACGCCCCCACCAGCACTCCGCCGAAGACCCCCTCGGCCACGCCGACAGCACCTCCCACGGGCACCCCGACCACCTCGGTCACCCCCACAGCACCGCCCACGAACCACCCCACGAACACGCCCACCACGGAACCCACGGACCACCCGACGAGCACCGCCACCAAGGTCCCCACCGAGCCGCCGAACACTCCCCGCCCCAGCACCACCCCGACGGACAAGCCCACCAACACGCCGCCACCCCCGCAGCCGCCGCCACCGACCGATGACGGTGACATGGACGGCAATGAGCAGCAGCTGTTCAACAGCATCAACAGCGCCCGCCGCAAGAACGGCTGTGTCGACCTGAAGAGCGACACCAGCATGACCCGAAGCGCGGAGGCCGATGCCGCAGATCGTGCCGCCAACAACACCGTCAACAGCGGCGACACCGACTCGAAAGCCAACGTGGGCGGTGAAAGCTGGTCGGCGGATCAGGCCTTCGACCGGATGATGTCGGAGAACCGGAGCACCCTGCTGAACTGCAGCTTCACCACCATGTCCGTCGGACGCGGCACGAAGGGCTACGACACCGGCGCGCTCTGCGGGCTCGGCATCGGCTGCACCCACCACACCCGAGTGGCCTGGGTAGCCATCTTCCGCTAGGCACGACCTTCCGAGGGACAGGACGTATACGCCCACGACAGCCCCGGTCCGGCGTATCGGAGCCGGCGCATGGGCGGCCACACAGGTATACGTCCTGTCGTTACGGCCGTCGAGATGTCGCGGGTGTTTACCGGTGGCGGGTGCGACGATAGGGGGAGGCGACGGCGGGAGGGTGCATGTTCGGGGAACGTGAGGGCCTGGATCCGGAGCGGCCGGCGCATTTCGGGATTCCGCCGGACGCGTTGGCGGACGAGCGGCCTGATCGCCGGCCGGAGGAGGCCCGGCGGATGGGGTTGAGCCGGCACACCGAGGAGGGCGCGGTGCTGTCGTTCGCTTCGGGGCTGGACCGGGGGAAGACCGGGCACCGGTTGATGGCCTGGATCTTGCTGGTGACGTTCGCGGCGCCGGCGGTCTACACATTGTTCTGGCTGCTCTAGGCGAGGGCGAACTCCTGGCGGTGGCGTTGCGGCGTCGTACCGAGGACGGCGTGGAAGTGGTGCCGGAGGGCTGCGCTGCTGCCGAAGCCGCTGGCGGTGGCGACGCGTTCGACCGGGTGGTCGGTGGTTTCCAGCAGCAGGCGAGCGCGATCCAAGCGTTGCTGCAGCAGCCAGGCCTGTCCTGAGCTGCCGGTGCGGGCGCGGAACTGCCGAGTGAACGTACGCCGGGACAGCGCCACCGCAGCCGCCCATTCGTCCAACGAGACCGGCTGGTCGAGCCGCGCCCGCGCCCACACCATCGCCTTCTCGATCACGTCGTCGCTCGGGTCCGGCGGGATCGGCACCGGGATGTACTGCGCCTGCGAACCACTGCGGTGCGGCGCGATCACGATGCTGCGGGCAACCTCCTCGGCCGCCTCCACGCCGTACTGCGTGCGGACGAGATGCAAGCAGCAGTCGAGCGACGCCGCCGTACCGGCCGAGGTCAGGACGTCGCCCAGGTCGGACCACAGCACATCAGCCCGTACGGCGACCTCCGGGCGCCGCGACTGCAGTTCCGCGGCAAAGCGCCAGTGCGTCACCACCTCACGGCCGTCGGCGATACCGCTGACGGCGACCAAGAACGCGCCCATGCACAACCCGACTACGGTCGCCCCACGCGCATGCGCCCGTCGGATGACCGACAACAGGTGCTCCGACGGCTCCAGCGACGGATTCCAGCTCGGCAGGATCACCACGTCCGCAGTGTCCATGATCGACAGGTCCTGCTCCACCGTGATGCCGAACCCGGCATTCGTCCGCAGCGCTCCAGGCCGCTCGGCACAGACCTGTACGTCGTACCGATCCGGCCGACCACCGGGGTCGCCGAGCACCAGGCACGGCACGGTCAGATGGAACGGGCTCATCCCGTCGAAGGCGAGCACGGCGACAGTACGCATGCCCGCACTCTAGCTGGCCCGATCTTCACAGACTATGGCTCGCGGGCCAATGGTCAACCGGCCCCGCGCGACGGAAGATCGAGCCATGAAGATCACGCACATCGGCGGCCCGACCGCCCTGTTCACGTACGGCGGCCTGACCTTCCTGACCGATCCGGCCTTCGACTCGCCGCGCGAGTACACGATGCCGACCGGCCGGAAGATGGAGAAGCTGACCGGCCCGGCGATCCCGGTGGCCGACCTCGGCCCGGTGGACGTCGTACTGCTCTCGCATGACCAGCACCTCGACAACCTCGACGAGTCCGGCCGCGCGCTGCTGCCGTCGGTCCCGACCGTCCTGTCGACACCGGGCGCGAGCGACCGGATTCCCGGTGTCCGGGGTCTGGAGAACTGGCAGTCCACGGAGCTCACGCGTCCGGACGGCGGTGTCGTGACGGTGACCGCCGTACCGGCTCTGCACGGACCGGAAGGAGCGGAGGCCGTGCTCGGCGTCGTGACCGGCTTCGTGCTGCAGAGCGCGGACCAGCCGACGGTCTACGTCTCCGGCGACAATGCGTCGGTCGATCTGGTCAAGCAGATCGCCGACCGCTTCGGTCCGTTCGATGTCGCGGTCCTCTTCGCAGGTGCCGCGCGGACCATCCTGCTCGACGGCGCGAACCTCACCCTGACGTCGGCCGAGGCCGTCGAGGCCGCCCACCTGCTGGCGCCGGCGACCATCGTCCCGGTCCACACCGAGGGTTGGGCGCACTTCACCGAAGGCCCCGATCAGTTCGCGCAGGCGTTCGCCGCGGCCGGTCTCACCGACCGGCTGCGACTCCTCGAGCACGGGGTCGCCACCGAAGTTCATTGAGCCCTTGACGAACACGGAGCGTAACTTCTAAGGTCACAGCGCCGGGGGAAACCGGCAGCAGCAGTTCATCGCAGGGCCGGGGGGAATCTGGCCCACTGCCGAAGGGGAAATCTGTGTTCGCAGGACGTTTCAGCACGCCCATCGCCGGGATCGCGGCGGCGGTTGTCGCCGCCGCTGCTCTGGTCGCGCCGCTGCCGGCCACGGCCGCGGCACCGCCGTTCCTGGTCGCCGGGATCCAATACGACCCGGTCGGCCCGGACACCCGGGACAACGCCCAGATCAACCGCGAGTACATCAGCATCCGCAACAACACCACCAGGCCGCTCAGCTTGAAGGGCTACCGGATCCGGGACGCCGCCAGCCACGTCTACTTCTTCCCGCCGACGTTCGTGCTGCCGGCTCGCACCACGGTCCTGGTTCACACGGGCAAGGGCCGCAACAGCGCGTACCACCTGTATTGGGGTTCCAGTTGGTACATCTGGAACAACGACGGCGACACCGCCCGGCTGCAGAACTCACTGAACAAGGTGATCGACTTCTGCACCTACAAGCCGGTCGCCGGCCGTGCCGGGGTCGCCTGTTAGCCGATCCCGTGCTCGCGCCAGAACGGCCCGAGCTCGACCGTGCTGGCGGCCTGCGCAGCGGCCTTGAAGTCGGCCGGGGTGACCACCCCGTGCCAATGGGCCTTCGCGTAGGACGCCAGCAGCCGGTCCATCGCCGGCGTACCGATCAGTCGCTCCAGCTCGTGCAGCATGCAGGAACCGTAGGTGTAGACAAAGGTTCCGTACGACGTGTCGTGCGCGCCCCAGTAACCCATGTCGCGAGTGATTGCTACCGGCAACGTTCCTGGCCAGCACCCGGCGCGATGGTCGCCCTCGAAGACATCGGTCGCGTACGTCGCGAACGCCTCGTCCAGCCAGGGATCGGCGTACTCGTTGTTGCCCACGAGGCCGTACCACCATTGATGGGCGACTTCGTGGACGACCGGACTGCTGGGTGAGATCAGCAGCACGAATCCCGGGTACTCCATCCCGCTGAAGGCCGTCCATCGATCGTTCAGCACCAGATCGAGCTCATGATCCGGGTACGCGCCGAACCGGCGGCCGAACTCGTCGAGCGCCGCGGTGGCATCAGCTTGAGCCGACGAGACCGCGTCCGCCGTTACGGTCGGCGTCGCCCACGTCCGCACCGTCACACCACCTGGTGACGTCGTCGACGTCGTACGGAACGGACCGGCCGCCCAGGCGAAATCCCTTGCCTGCTTGGCGATCGCGACTCCATCGGTCGTCACTCCGGTCGACGGTACGGCGAGATTGCCGGTATGCGTGAGCCGCACGGCGAAGTCGGCGGCAACCGTGTAGAAGCTCTCCCCGATTCCCATGTCGCGCTCGAGATGCCAACCGGCCGCATCACGGACGGCCAGCACCGGAAGGGCGTTCCCGAAGAAGCTGAACTCGCCCGACCGTCCGAACCGATCCTCACGCTCGGGCGCGGTGAGCTTCACGTCGAAGCTGATCGAGGCCCGCTTCCCGGGCTGCAACGCTTCTGGCAACGAAAAGCGAACCACCGTGCAGTCGTCCGTCGCCACCCCACCCGTCACCGCGACCGCACCACAACCGCGCGAGTTGCCCCACAGCCGCACGTAGACCTCGCGGAGCGACTCCGTCGCTGTGTTCGTGAAGCTGACAGTCTCCCGGCCGGACCAGGTCCGGCCGTCCGGCGTACCGGTCAACTCCACCTCGTACGACGGCACGCCGGGCGTCGAGGGCGTTGCTACGAGCAACCAGATCGGGGCCAGCAGCAACAAGAGGAGCCGGTGCACAGCTCCGGAGGCTACCGGGTGGTGGGCGCCGGATCGGTTCCGGCCGGGATCCAGTCGTGTACCAAGATCTCATCACCGACAGCGACCGTCCCGCCGGTCAGCACCGCCGCCTTCATCCCGAAACTGACCCCACCGCCGTACGCCGGCTCGCGGCGATAGGAGGCCAGGGTGCGGGTGGGTTCGGGCCCGGCCTTGCGCCCGGTTGCCTGGTCGACGGTCGGCACCGCGCACCGGATCGAGCGCGCCGAGTAGCCGATCTCGACCGCTCCGGCCGACATCCGGAGCACGCGATCCTCGGTGTGCGGTTCGGACCAGCCGGAGACCACAAGGTTGGGCCGGAAGCGGTTCATCGGGATCGCCTCGCCGCCGCGGCTGGTGATCCGTTCGTTCAGCTCGTCGAGCGACGACAGCGACGTGATCAGCAGCGCATGCGCGTCACCGAAGCCGGTCTGCCCCTGATGCACACCCCAGCCCGGCCGATCGTGCTCCGGCGTCACCCGAACCAGGCCGACAGGCCGGCCGAGCCGCTCCGAGAACCACTCGTCGGCCGCCGCGGCCTGGACCACACCCTGCCCGAACCACTTGGCGAACAGGCTCACGTCGCGCCGCTTCCCGTCGTACTGGATCGGTACGGCGAGCTCCGGCGCATCCGCCGCGGACAGCCGCAAGGTGTCGCCGTCAAGCTCGGCCCGCAACGCCGCCATCGCGGGCACCGACCGCTGGCTCAGGAAGGCGCCATCGACGTCGACCAGCATGAAATTGCGGTCTCCGACGATCCCGGTCGGACCGATCTCGGCCCGCTCGACCGGCACCCCGGACAACCCCTTGACGGGGTACTGGACCAGGGCAGCCACGCGCGCAACAGACATGGCGCCATCCTACCGGCCGCGGTCACTTGAATTGTTTGATCATGTTGACTTATGTTTGATCGCGAGGAGGTTGCCATGCAGCTGGAAGCGTTCGCCGGCGCTCTGCAGCGCGTCCGTCAGGATGCCGGTCTCACCTATCGCGAACTCGCCGATCAGGCGCACTACTCGCATGCTCACCTGGTCCGCGCGACCAGTGGGAAGCAGCTGCCGAGTTGGCCGGTGACAGTCGCGTTCCTGACCGGGTGCGGCGTACCGGCGGAGCTGTTGCCGATCTGGCGGCGGCACTGGGAGTCGGCCGCCCGCGACCCGCAGGACGTCAGCGAGCTGCTGCGCGCGGCCGCGACTCCACAGGACCTCGGCGCTGCCCTCACCGCGCTCACCAGGCCGCGCTCGCTCCGGTCGCTGGAGCGGCTCACCGGCATCCCGCGGGCGACCTTGCAGAGCTGGCTGCGGGGCGGCCGAGTGCCGCGACCGGATCGGCTCGATCAGTTCATCCTGGCGCTCGGCGCGAGCCGCACCGAGCGCCTCGCCTTCAGCGACTGCGTCGATCGCCTCGCCAGCTGATCAGGGACGGAAGGTCCCCGGTGGAGCGGCGGGCGGCGCGAACCCGTCGCTATCGGTCAGCGCGGCCGCCTTGCCGGCCAACTCGGTCAGCGGCATCACGTCGTACGGCGGCTGAGCGCGGCGACCGATCGCGGTCAGGTCGGGCACGGGCTGCCGGGACGCCAGCAGGATGACGTTGCCGAACCCCTTCCCGCGGAGCACCTTGCGCTCGGCCAGCACCACGCCATCGCCTAGCGCGCCCAGCACAGTGGCCGCCGTACGGCGGATGAACGGCAGACCCGCCTGGCCGTCGATCAGGTTGGCGATCAGGAGGCCGGTCGGGCGGAGTACCCGAGCGCATTCGGCGAAGAACTCGGTAGTGACGAGGTTCGCCGGCACCGCTTCCCGCTCGAAGGCGTCCAGGATCACGACGTCCATCGAGTCGTCGTACAGGTCGGTGATCCCGGCGCGGCCGGTGGCGCCGCGCACCTTGATCCCGGATCGCTTCGGCAACGGCAAGGCCTCGCGGACGAACTCGGTCAGGTCCTCGTCCGGTTCGAGCACGATCTGCCGCGACCGCGGCCGGGTGGTCGCGACGTACCGGGGCAGGCTGAGCGCGGCGCCGCCGATGTGGGTCACCGCGATCGGCTGGCGGCGCGGCGTCACGGCATCCAGTACGTCGGCGATCCGGCGCATGTACTCGAACGGCAGATTGGTGGGATCGGCCAGGTCGACCTGGGACTGCAGGGACCCGTCGACGCGCAGTACGAACGTGCCGTCCGGCGCCGCATCGACCGTCGCCGTCCCTGATCCAACCTTCCGCTCCACCCGGCCATCCTCTCAGCTCGACGAGTTGTGGCGGGGTGTGAGCAAGTCGGTGGCTACCCAGGGTTGGGGGCGGGAGGCGTTGTTGCTAGCGTCCGAGGGACAGAGAATGCACAGATTGGAGCTGTCGTGAGCATTACACCGGTAAAGGTGGCCGTCACCGGAGCCGCCGGGAACATCGGCTACAGCCTGCTGTTCCGGATCGCGAGCGGTGCCCTGCTCGGCCCGGACACCCCGGTGGAGCTGCGGCTGCTCGAGATCACCCCGGCGCTGAAGGCGGTCGAGGGCGTGGTCATGGAGCTCGAGGACTCCGCCTTCCCGACGCTGGCCGGGGTCGAGATCGGCGACGACCCGAACGTCATCTTCGACGGCGCCAACGTCGCGCTGCTGGTGGGCGCGCGGCCGCGGACCAAGGGTATGGAGCGCGGTGACCTGCTCGAGGCCAACGGCGCGATCTTCACCGGCCAGGGCAAGGCGCTGAACGACCACGCCGCCGACGACATCCGGATCACCGTCACCGGCAACCCGGCCAACACCAACGCGCTGATCGCCAAGAGCAACGCGCCGGACATCCCCGCCGAGCGTTTCTCCGCGCTGACCCGCCTGGACCACAACCGGGCGCTGGCGCAGCTGGCGCGCAAGGCCGGCGTACACGTCACCGACCTCAAGAAGCTGACCATCTGGGGCAACCACTCGGCCACCCAGTACCCGGACATCTTCCACGCCGAGGTCGCCGGCAAGAACACCGCCGACTTCACCGGTGACACCGACTGGCTCGAGAACGACTTCATCCCGACCGTCCAGAAGCGCGGCGCGGCGATCATCGAGGCCCGCGGCGCCTCCTCGGCCGCCTCGGCCGCCGCCGCCACCATCGACCACACCCGCGACTGGCTGCGCGGCTCCGCCGACGGCGACTGGCTCTCGATGGCCGTCGTCTCCGACGGTTCCTACGGCGTCCCCGAAGGCCTCATCTCCTCCTTCCCCGTCACCACCAAGGACGGCAACTGGGAGATCGTCCAGGGCCTCGAGATCAACGACTTCTCCCGCGCCCGCATCGACGCCTCCACCGCCGAACTGGCCGAAGAGCGAGACGCCGTCCAGGCCCTCGGCCTCCTCGGCTAGGACACCGCCTCCGGCGACACCGTCACGACGTGAGCAGAAGCCTCCGCCACCCGGCGGAGGCTTCTGCACGTGTACTCCAGCCACTCACCAACTCCGGCGTCCCGCCGCGTCCATGCCTGACGCACACCCACAAACGCCGCCTCAACCCGGTTGGTGAGTGTGGGCGGTCCGCCCCAACACCCACGCCGCCGGTGGTACACACCTTGCCCCGCACCCCCCAACTGAGGGGATATCCACTCAGTCGGGGGGTTGCCCCTTGAGAATTTCGGTGGGCAACCCCCCAACTCCAGGGATAACCACCGAGGCGGGGGGTTGTCCTTCGACGGCGGCTGGCGGTGGTTACTTCAGCTGGTACGCAGAGATGGTGGTTTGGTCGGTGGTGTTGCCGGAGCGGTCCACCAGGTGGGAGCGCAGCGAGACCGTGGGACCGGCGGGCGTGGTGAAGGTGGCTTTGTAGCCGCCTGCGCTTCGGGTCACCTTGGCGGTCGTCCAGGTGGTGCCGTTGTCGCCGGAGACCTCGACCTGGAGCGACTTGAGGTGCTTGGCGCCGTCGACGACCACCGGCAGGGTGGTTACCTTGGTGCGAGGGCTGACGTTGTGATCGTCGACCTTCGGCCGGAAGCCGACGGTGGTGATCGGCAACTGGCTGAACTCGGTGGTCGCGGCCGAGGTGAAGGTCGCAGTCAGGTCGACCCTGGTCGCGAACGGCAGGACCGACTGGGTGCCCGTCGTGACCAGCTTGTACGTCGCCTTCTCCGCCGGCTGTCCTTCGGCCCCGACAGAACCGAAGCGGTCCGAGGTACCGATCGTCTCGCCGTTGCGAGTGAGCACGCTGCTCGCCGAGTCGACGAGCGCACGCCCAATGGCACCGTCAGCGTCGCCGGCGTTGCCGATCGAGACGCCCACCTGGTCCTTATAGCGGTTCACCGTGCCCCGCGGACCGAAGGCGGCCGCGTTGAACCGCTCGCGATAGGTCCGCCCCGCCTGGTAGTGCTTCAGCGGACCGGTGAGCGACCAGCGGGGGTCCTCGAACGGGCCCGACGTCGTCTCCTCGAGCCTCGTGGTCCAATCGGCCGCCGCGTCGACGTAGTACCGGAGCGACCGCGGGGTATCGAGGTGAACGGCTCGCGCCGCGGTCCAGCCAACGCCCGGCATGGTCGGGAAGATGAACGCGATCGCCTGCCTGTCAGTGGTCGCGTTCACCTGGGTGTCGACCACGGCCAGGTCCCGCGGCCGCACGGTCCGGTTGTATCCGGTGGGGAACTCGCCCGGCTGACGCGCCGACAAGGCATACAGGTACGGGGTGTTCGTGAAGAACCCATCAGCGCCCCGCACGCCCCACTGCGACGCCACGTGTCCGACCATCTCGTCTTCCGACAGCTTGGGGCCGGCACTGTAGGTGTACACCGTTCCGTTGGCGAAGTTGCCCAGCTCCGTGCTGTAGCCGGCATTGACTCCCGGCTTGGTCCGGTCGAACCCGGCGGCGAAGTCGGCCTGCTCGGCACCGGCCTGCGGTGCTTTCGTCACGACCTGCTTGGCCTTGCGGGCGTCGAGCACCACGGTGGCATCACCGTCGAGCAGCACCTGCGGAGCGACCAGCTCGAAGAAGATCCAGTCCTCTTCGCCCCGCTCGAACTCCGAGAACTGGCTGACCAGGTACTCACCCGGCGGCAGCTGAATCTTGGCCATGCCATCCGCCCCGAGCTCGTACGACGTCGCTACGCCCGAGTTCACGTCGTACACCCTGATCGAGTAGTCCGACGGCTTGCCGTCGTTCGCGATCGCCTGCACGGTCAGCGTGTGCGCCTCGATCTGCTTCTCCACACCCACCGGTACGACGACCGTCTGGCCACCGCCCGTCGCCGTGATGCGACCGGAGTACAGGCCGTCCGGCCCGCTGTGATTCGTCTTCGAAGTCGCTTGCACAGAAGCGGTTCCGCCGGCCGGCACCGTCACCGTGTTGGCGCTCAGAACCAGCGCATCCGCGGGAGCCGCGGCGCCCGTACCATCGGCGTACGTCGTCGCCAGGTTCAGCGTGATCGCCTGGTCGCCGAGGTTGCGGTAGGTCAGCGTCTTGGTGACCGGCTCGTCGTCGTTGTGCGGGAAGGTCGCCAGACCGAAGGACACATTGCCCTCCGCAGCGACTACCGTCTGCTTGATGGCCGAGGTGAGATTGATCCGCCCGGCGCCCTGCTGGAACGCGGTCTGACCGTCGATCACCTTGGCCGAACCCATCAGCGTGCTCTTCAGTTCACCGGCCTTCCACGACGGGTGTTCCTGCGCCAGCAGTGCTGCGGCACCAGCGGTGTGCGGCGTCGCCATCGACGTACCGTTGAGGCGCAGGTACTGGTCGCCGACCGGCTCACCGATACTCGAGTTCTTCGCCTTGGCCGCAACGATTCCGACGCCGGGCGCCGTCACGTCGGGCTTGATCGCGCTGTCGCCGAGCCGCGGACCTCTGCTGGAGAACCAGGCCAGCTCGTCCTGCTTGTCGACCGCGCCGACCGTCAGCGCGGCCTCGGCGCTGCCCGGCGACTCGACGGTTCCGGCCCCGTCCCCACTGTTGCCAGCGGCAACGACAAACAGGGTGCCGGTCTCCGCGGTCAGCCGGTTCACGGCCTCCTCGATCGGGTCGATCTCCGGGGTGTCCTCACCGCCGATGCTGAAGTTGACGACGTTGGCCTTGACCTCCTTGGCCGCCCACTCCATCCCGGCCAGCATGTCGGACTCGTAGCAGCCCTCCGCGACGCAGATCTTGCCGTCGTAGAGCTTCGCGTCCGGCGCCACCCCCTTGTACTTCCCGCCCGACGCAGCGCCAGTTCCGGCGATCGTCGAGGCGACGTGCGTCCCGTGGCCGATGATGTCTTCGGCCGACTCGGTGGTGAAGTTCTTCGCGCCCGCGACCTGGGTCGCGAGGTCCGGGTGCGTCGCGTCGATGCCGGTGTCCAGTACGGCGACCGACACGCCCTTACCGGTGTAGCCGGCCTTCCACGCGTCCGGCGCACCGATCTGCGGCACCGACTGGTCCAGCGTGATCTTGCGCTTGCCGTCCAGCCACAGCTTGCTGAACCCGGCAGTGGCGGATCGCGCCCTCGGCTTGCCGAGGAACGCGGCCGCCTTCGACTTCTCCACGTCCAGCGCCGCACCCTTGATCGACGGCAGGTCCCGCGTCACCTTCGCCCCGGCCGGCGCGCTCCGCTTGGCCGACTTCCCGTCGTACGTCGCCAGCACCGGAATGACCTTGGACGACGCGTCGTCGTACCCGGCCTCGATCAGCGCGGTCACGTCGAACAGCCGCCGGTCCAGGCGTCCCTCGCCGACCGCCTTGATCTGGTCGGCCGGAATCACGTACGAGTGGTTCTTGACCCGCTCGGCCCGGAACCCGATGCCCTCTCGCCCAGGCCCGGGCTGCACCGACTGCTTCGCCGGATCGCCGCCGTGCAACACAACCCGGTCACCGGTGATCAGCGTGACCTGCACATCTTTACCACCGGCCTTGCCCTGTACGGCGGGCGCCGGCGCTGCCACTGCCCGCGCGCTCACACCGGTCAACGCGAGACCCGCGACCGCCAGTACGGCGATCGCGGGCCTCGTTCTCGAACTCCGAGCCACGATGGGTCCTCCCCAGGTTTCGGATGGATCTCTGCTGGCCCTTGAAACGGAACCGACCATCCCCTGGGTTGCACCTACCGGACTATTCGATCCTCATCGAATCCGGTAGGCGCTGATCGTGGTCTGGTCGGCGGTGTTTCCGTGGGTGTCGACCAGATGGGTCTTCAGGGAGATCGTCTTGGCGCCCTTCGGGGTGGCGAAGATCGCCTTGTAGGAGCCGTGGCCGGCGGGCGCGACCGCGGCTTTGTGCCAGGTCTTGCCGTTGTCGCCGGAGACCTGGAGGTCGACCTTCTTGACGGCCGGCAGGGCGCCGTCGGGCTGGGCGACCAGGGAGAACGGCAGGACGGTGACCGGCTTGCGGTCGGCGAGGTTGTACTGATCGACCTTCGGCTGGTAGCTGACGCCGACGAGCGGGATCAGCGTCTCGGCAGTGGTGGCCGCCGAGGTGAAGGTCCAGGTCAGGTCGGTCCGGGTGCTGAAGGCCGAGTAGGTCTGCCGGGTCATCGACGACTGGAAGGTGTACTTCGCCTTCTCGGCCGGCAGGTTCTGGGCGTAGGCCTCGCCGAAGGTGTCGGACTCGGCGACGACCGTGCCGTTGCGCAGCAGCTTGCTCGACTGCGTGTCCGCCCGGGTGGCGCCCTTGTTGCCGTCGGCATCGGTCAAGCCGTAGGCCAGCACCAGCAGCTCGTTCTCGGCGCGGCCGGCGTAGGCCGGTGCCGGCGTGAAGACCGCTGCGTTGAAGCGCTCGCGGTACTTCTTGCCGGCCTGGTACTCGCGGAACGGTCCCTCGAGTTTGGTGATGGTGTCCGGGAAGGGGTTCTCCGGATCCGTGCTGGGCTGGATCTCACTCACCTCCGTGCCCCAGGCGACCGATTTGGCGTCGGCGAAGACCTTCGTCGAGGTGGGCTGCTTGTAGTCCAGCACGATCGACCAGCCGCCAGCCGAGGCGAAGACGACCCGCTCCACCATCCGGTCGCTGGCTGCGTTGATCTGCTGCGTGACCTCGGCGAGCTCCTTGGCCTTCACGTTCCGGACGAATCCGGTCGGGAAGTGCCCCGGCGTGAGGTTGTACTGCGCGTACAGGTACGGCGAGTTGGTGAACCGGCCGTCGCTGCCCGGCTTGGCCCACTGCGAGGCGACGTACCCGGTCAGCTGCTCCGGCGGCAGATCCGGTCCGACCTGCGCGGTATAGACGCCGGCGAAGTCGAACAGCAGCGCCGACGAGTCCAGTCCGCCCTGGCCGTCAGCGGTACGTCGCTGGTAGCCGACGGAACCGACGGCGAGCTTCGCCTCGGCGTTCGGCACGGTCACCGTGAGCGGCTTGGCGAGCCGGGCGTCCAGATCGGTGCTGGTGTCCCCGGTCAGCTGCAGGTTCGGCTGCACGATCGAGTAGAACGAGCCCTTGTCCGGGTCGGCCGGGTCCGGGACGAACTGACTGCCCTCCACGATGTAGCCGGCCTTGGGCAGCCGCACGCTGAGCTCGTCCTGGTCGGTGTCGTAGAAGTTGAACGAGTTGTCGTCGAGACCGAAGACGAGCACCGACGGCGGGGTCGGCTTGCCGTCCGGACCGGTCGCCCGGACCTTCAGCGTGTAGCTCTCGACCTCCTTGTTCACACCGATGCCGGTGACCACCGAAGTGCCGGCCGCGGTCGCGGTGACCCGCCCGGAGTACGCGCCGTCCGGTCCACTGTGCTTGGTGTTCGAGGTTGCCTGCACCGACGCCGTACCGCCGGCCGGGACCGTGACGGTGTTCGCACTCAACTGCAGCGCACCCGCCGGGGCCGCCGTACCGGTCGGGTCGGCCAGGGTCGCCGCCAGGTTCAGCGTGACGGGCTGGTCGCCCAGGTTGCGGTAGGTCAGCGTCTTGGTGACCGGCTCGTCGTCGTTGTGCGGCCAGACCGCGGTTCCGAACGACAGGTTGCCCGGATCGGTCACCACGGTCTGCTTGATGCCCTTGGCAACATCAATCCGGCCCGCGCCCTGCTGGTACGTCGTCTGGTCGGCGGCCGGCTTCGCGGAACCCATCAGCGCGGACTTCAGCTCGCTCGCCTTCCAGTTCGGGTGCTCCTGCGCCAGGATCGCCACTGCGCCGACGGTGTGCGGCGTCGCCATCGACGTACCGCTGAGGTTCAGGTACTTGTCGCCGACCGGGTCACCGATCACGCCGTCCTTCGAGCGGGCGGCGACGATGTCGACGCCAGGTGCGGTGACGTCCGGCTTGACCGCGCCGTCGCCGAGCCGCGGGCCGACGCTGGAGAAGTCGGCGAGCTTGTCCTGCTTGTCGACCGCGCCGACCGTGAGCGCCGCATCCGCGCTACCCGGGGACGAAACCGTCCCGGCGCTGGGGCCACTGTTGCCTGCGGCAATCACAAACAGCGTGCCGGTCTGGGCCGTCAGCCGGTCGACCGCCTCTTCCAGCGGGTCGATCTCCGGGGTGTCGGTACCGCCGAGGCTGATGTTGGCGACGGTCGCCTTGACCTCGGTCGCGGCCCACTCCATCCCGGCGATGATGCCGGAATCGGTGCACTCCTGGAGCCCGCAGACCTTGCCGTCGTACAGCTTGGCGTCCGGGGCGACACCCTTGTACTTGCCGCCCGAGGCCGCGCCGGTGCCGGCGATCGTCGAGGCGACGTGGGTGCCGTGACCGACGAAGTCACCATCCGGCTCGGAGGTGAAGTTCTTCGCGCCGGCGACCTGGGTCGCCAGGTCCGGATGCGTCGCGTCGATGCCGGAGTCCAGCACCGCGACCTTGATGCCCTTCCCGGTGAAGCCGGCCTTCCAGGCCTCCGGCGCACCGATCTGCGGTACCGACTTGTCCAGCAGCAGCTCGCGCTTGCCGTCCAGCCAGATCTTCTCGACGGCGCTCGCCGAGCGCGCGCCCGTCGCGCCGGCCAGGAAGGCGCCGGCCTTGCTCTTGTCGATGCTGAGCGCCGCGCCGTTGACGACCGGCAGCTGGCGGGTCACCGTCGCCCCCGGTACGGCGGAGCGCTGCTTCGCGTTGGCCGCATACGTGACGATCACCGGGATCGCCTTGGCCGACTTGTCGTCGTACTTCGCCTTGATCAGACCGGTCACGTCGAACAGGCGCCGGTCCAGCCGGCCGCTCGCCAACTGCTGCCGGACGTCGGACGGTACGACGTAGAGGTGGCCCTTCACCTGGTAGCTGCCGAACGCGATCCCGCGCCGGCCGGGCCCAGGCTCGACGGTTGCCTTGCCGTTGCCGTGCACGGTGACCCGGTCACCGGTGACGAGGGTGACCTTGATGGTCGACTGCTCGGTCTTCTTGGCCTGGGCCTTGGCGGCCAGTGGTGTCGGTTGAGGTTGAGCTGCAGCTGCTTGGGCCAGGCCTGACAGGCCGATCCCCAGGGCTGCGATCGAGGCGACAGCGGCAATGCCGGCACGCCTCGATCGTGGCGTAGATACCACGATGAGTCCCTCCCATTCGGTTGTCCTCACGCGGGCTCACCGATCACCCTCACAGTGCGGATTCGGTGAGCCACTCACCGTTAGATGTCCAGAGAACACCTATCGGTTGCACGAACCGGCTGCCTTGGCAGGAACCTGCAACATTCGTGACCGATTGACTACGCTGCGAACTCGCTGACGAGGGCATCCAGGAAGGCGATGGTCTCGGGCTTCCGGCTTCTGGTCGTGCCGACGGCTTGCTGAATCTGCATAAACGGTTCGTCGATCAGCCGGTACGCCGGGTGCTCGACGACCCACTGCGTGACGGGTTGCCGGATGCCGGCTCCGACCTCGAGCCCCTCGGCGCGGAACACGTCGACGCCTTCCTCGCCGCGCACCACCGTCGCTGCCTGCAGCGTCCGCGTGAGGTACAGGTCGTACGCCGAGCCTTCCTTCACGCCGATCCGGATCCCCGCGGCATCGACGTCCGCGACCGTACTCAACGCCGAGTCGTCCGGTACGACGAAGACGCCCTCGATCGCCAGGTACGGCGCGGTGAACGCGACCTGATCCGCACGCGCCGGATCGATCGCCAGGAAGCAGATGTCGGCCCGGTCGGTCGTGATCGCCTCGAACGACTTGCGGGCCGCGTCGAAGCACACGAACTCCACCGGTACGTCGAGCCGGCGGCCGATCTCGCGGGCGATGTCGACGGTCACACCCCGCGGCTCGTCGGGCGTTCCCTGGGCCAGAACGGGGTTCCCCAGGTTGATCGACGCCCGCAGTACGCCGGTCGGTGCCAGATCGTCACGCACATTCGTCATGGCTGCGACCCTAGTCCGGCGCTCGATGGCAGCAACTTGCCGCACGGGTTTGGTAGGGACATTGTGTAAATCGTTGGAGGAGCCCTACTGTCAGGGATCCTGTCCCTTGACCGCCCGTTGGGGAGTCGAATGAAGCGTCGAAGTATTGGACTGTTGGTGGCTGCGGCGACCGTGCTGGCGGGAAGTACCGCCGTACCGGCCGAAGCGCACGGCAGGAGTCAGCGTGTGGTGGGCTATTACACGCAGTGGAGCGGGTACGACCGGAACTTCCTGGTCAGTGATCTGGTGAAGAACGGGTCGGCCGAGCGGCTGACTCACATCAACTACGCGTTCGGGTTCGTCGACGAGCAGGGGAACTGCTACAGCAGCGACCCGTGGGCCGATTTCCAGCGGCCGTTCAGCGCCGAGCAGAGCGTGAGCGGGGTCGCCGACCAGCCCGGTCAGGTGCTGAACGGCAACCTCAACCAGCTGAAGCAGTTGAAGCAGAAGTTCCCGAAGCTGCGGATCAGCATCTCGCTCGGCGGCTGGACGGGTTCGAAGTACTTCTCGAACGCCGCCCTGCCGGCGACGCGCGCAGCGCACGTGAAGTCCTGCACGGACCTGTGGATCAAGGGCAACCTGCCCGGTCTGCCGGCCGGCGCCGCGAAGGGCATCTTCGACGGCATCGACCTGGACTGGGAGTGGCCGGCCAGCGAAGGCAACCCCGGCAACGTGATCCGGCCCGAGGACAAGCAGAACTTCACCGGTCTGGTGCACGAGTACCGCAAGCAGCTCGACAAGCTCTCGTGGCCGTTCAAGGGCCGCTACAACCTCACGGCATTCCTCCCGGCGGACCCGGCTCAGGTCGACCGGGGGTTCGAGGTGCGCAAGCTCTTCAAGGACCTGACCTTCGGAACCACGCAGGGCTACGACTACCACGGCGCCTGGGATCCGCAGACCAACCAGCAGTCCGCGATCGACGGGCCGGCGGGCGACCCGACGCCGACCGAGTTCAGCTCGCAGGTCACGATCGACGCCTATCTGAGCCGCGGTGCGCCGCGGAGCAAGGTGGTGCTGGGCGTTCCGTTCTACGCGCGCGGCTGGACCGGCGTGACGAACGCGAACAACGGCCTGTTCCAGAACGCCACCGGCCCCGCGCCGGCGACGTACGAGGAGGGCTACGAGGACTACCGGATCCTGAAGACGCAACTGTCGTCGTTCACGGTTCACCGCGACACCAAGGCGGGCTTCGCCTGGCTGTTCGACGGTACGACGTTCTGGACCTGGGACGACCCGGTCGAGATGAAGCGCAAGGCGCAGTACATCGCGCACCGCAATCTCGGCGGCGCGATGATCTGGTCGCTCGACGGTGACACAGCAAATGGGGAGCTCATTTCGGCGTTGCACCGTAATCTTCGCTGAGTGGATCTTCAGAACGTGATGGACCGGTTCGGCGCTTCGGAGGCCGAACCGGTTCTCGTCGGGATGTCAGGAGCGACTGTCGTCCGGCTCGTCCGAGGCCGGAAGAGGCTGTACTACAAGAGCGGTGAGGGCCCGATGGCCGCCGCGATCAGCGCCGAAGCGGATCGGATGGAGTGGCTCGGCTCGACCGGCTTCCCGTGCCCGCAGGTCGTTGACCGAGGCAACAACTGGGTGCTGACCGCCGAACTGCCCGGGCGCGACGCGTCGCAGGACTGGCCGGCCGCCGATCGGCCTGCTGTGATCGCCGCCCTCGCGGAGGGCCTGCGGCTGCTGGACTCGTTGCCAGACTGCCCGTTCGACTCCCCGTTCCCCGGTTCGGCGAGTGCCGTCACCCATGGCGACTACTGCGCGCCGAACGTCTTCGTCGACCCCGAGACGCTCAAGTTCTGCGGCGTTCTCGACGTCGGCCGGCTCGGCGCCGGTGATCGCTATCTCGACCTCGCGCTGATGGTGAAGAGCCTGTCCAACGGCCTCAACCCCCAGTACGGCGGCCCCTCGGCCGCGCAGGCGTTCGTCGCGGCGTACGGAGGCGACTTCGGCGATCCGCGGATCCAGTCCTACATCGACCTGGACAACTCCGGCGCGTTCGATCCGCGGAACGACCTGCGGTAGGCGCTGGGCGTCGTACCGACTGCTTTGACGAAGCGGCGGCGGAGGTTGGTTGCCGAGGACAACCCGGTGCGATGGGCGATGGTGTCGATCGGGAGGTCGGTTTCCTCCAGCAGGACACAGGTTCTGGCGATCCGCTGGGCGAGCAGCCACTGGCCGGGCGCCGTACCGAGTTGATCGGTGAAGCGGCGAGCCAGGGTTCGCGGCGAGATGCTGAGTTGTTTGGCCAGTTCCTCGATGCCGATCGGCTCGGCGAGATGCTCGTTTGCCCAATCCAGCAAGGCGGCCAGCGATTCGCCGGCTGGCGGCTGCTCGTCGGCGCGGTACTGCACCTGCCCGCCTTCGCGATGCGGCGGCATCACCATCCGGCGGGCGATCCGAGCGGCGTACGCGGCGCCGTGGTCATTGCGAACCAACTGGAGGCAGAGGTCGTAGCCGGTGCCGGATCCAGCACTGGTCGCGATATCGCCGTGGTCGATGTAGAGCACATCCGGATCCACCTGTACGGCGGGGAACCGCTGCTGCAGGTCGTCGCAGTACCGCCAGTGAGTGGTGGCCCGGCGGCCGTCGAGCAGACCCGTCGCCGCGAGAGCGAAAGCGCCGGAGCAGATGCTGACAAGTCTCGCGCCGCGGTCGTGGGCTCGTTTCAGGGCGCGCAAGATCGCAGGCGACGGCTCGCGATCCTTGGGGAGCCAGCCCGGGACGACGATGGTGTCCGCGTGATCGAGGGCGCGGAGGCCGCTCGGGGCGATCACATCGAAGCCCTGCACGGTCCGGATCGGACCGGGGCGTTCGGCGCAGATCGTGAACCGATAGCGGTCGGAGTTGAACACACCGGCCACGCAGCCCAGCTCGAAGCTGCCCTGCGGTGCCGAGACCAGCGCGACGACACGATGTGTGCTCATGGCAGAAAAGTACCTGCTCAGGACTATTCAGACACTGGGGTCGATCGCTCGGATTCGTCAGGATCGACGGTATGGAATGGATTTCGGCAGCAGACGTACCAGCTCGTGAACTCTTCCCCGGCATTCGGCTCCGAACGCTCTGGAAGGGCGGGGCCGCCTCGGCGCACGTACTCGAGATGGAACCAGGGTCGTCGTGGGAGGGCATCGATGTCCACGATCCGGGCCCGGAGGAGGTGTTCGTGGTCGACGGCGTGTTCAACGACGGCGAGCGCGACTACCCGGCCGGGTCGTTCATCCATGCCCCGGCCGGATCGTCGCACGTTCCGCAGTCGACCGTGGGCTGCACGTTGTTCCTGTTCTACCCGGAGGGCTGAGCCAGGAGCAGGTCGAACAAGGAATCGGCCAGCCAGGTTTCGTAGCGGTCCCAGGTCCAGCCGCGTTGGTTGACGAGGCGGTCGGCGAGGTCCGAGCCGTTGATCGACCAGAACACGTCGGCCGCCGTCTCGAGGTCGACCCGCAACCCGAACTTGTCCGCCAGGTGGCCCGCGATCGCGCGACTGCCGAACTCGAGTTCGGTGTCCAGGGTGCGCAGGTACTCGGCCAGATCCTTGTCCCCACCGGCAGCCTGGGCGCGGGCCATCCGGACCAGCGCGTTGGTTCGCTCGGCGATCCGCCGGGCAATTCCGGCGTACAGGCTCAGGCACTCGCGCGGATCGGTCGCGGCGATCATCGCGCGGTAGCCCGGACGGTCGATCAGCGGGATCGGCTCGTCGTCACCGGCCAGCGCGACGTCGTACACGGCCTTGAGGACGGCCGGCTTGCCGCCGATCACGTTGTAGACGGTCTGGACGCTGACGCCGGCCTCGGCCGCGATCGCCGCCAGCGTCGTCCCGAGGTAGCCGCGGTCGAGAAAGAGCGTCTCGGCGGCGGCGAGCACCCGGCCCCGGGCCAGCGCGGTCTGCTCGGTGCGGAGCGTGCTGGTGTAGCGGCGTTTCTCCGTCACGAACAGCTCCTTGACAATTCGATGGACCTGGATTCAAATCAATTGCATGGGGTTCAATTCTAGGGGGGACGGGATGCAGGCGGAACTGGACGGAATTTTCGGCGTCAAACTTCCGGTGCGCGACCTTGCCGCCGGACGGAGCTGGTACGAGCGGGTCTTCGACCTGACACCGCGCTACGAGTTCCCGGACGAGGGCGGGATCGTCCGGGGCGTCGTGTACGAGGCGGCGGGGCTGGGCAACGCGAAGTTCGCGCTGCGCGAGCGGCCGGACATCGCCGGGCTGTCCGGGTTCGACCCGGTGCTGTTCGGGATCAAGGACAAGGCCGCCGCCGACGCCTGGGCCGCGCACCTGACCTCGCTCGGCATCGAGCACCGGGTGGTGCGAGCGACGATCGGGTGGCTCGTCATCTTCCATGACCCGGACGGCCTGGAGATCCATCTGTACAGCTGGGAGGGGCACGGCGCAGACATGTCCGGTACGCCGGGGAGTGGTCGAGCCGTCTGATGTGGGGTCCGCCGGATCGAGGGGAGCGGCGGACCCCAGCTAGCGCGGCGGGCCGGTGAAGATCGGCAGGGGATCTCTTCCAGGTCCGCAGGTCAGTTGGACTGGTGGAGCTCCGTGCCGAGCCCGTGCACGGCCGGGATCGAACCGAGCTTGCCGGCCTGGAAGTCCTCGAACGCCTGGATGACCTCGGCGCGGGTGTTCATCACGAACGGCCCGGCCATCGCGATCGGCTCGCGGATCGGCCGGCCGCCGATCACCAGTACGTCGAGGTTCGGCTCGGCCTGTGGCTGCGTGCGGGCCGCCGCCGTACGGATGGTGTCGCCGGGACCGAAGACGGCGAGTTGTCCCTTGCGGAACGGGCGACGCTCGGCGCCGACGGTGCCCTGACCGGCCAGCACGTACACAAGCGCGTTGTAGTCCGGCTGCCACGGCAACACGAGCTCCGCGCCCGGGCTGACGGTCGCGTGCACCAGACTGATCGGCGAGTACGTCGACCCCGGGCCGTCGTGGCCGTCGACCGAGCCGGCGATCACGCGGATCAGCGCGCCACCGTCGTGCGTGGACAGCAACGCCGAGTCGCCACCGCGGATGTCCTGGTACCGCGGCGCCGCCCACTTCTGCGCCTTCGGCAGGTTCACCCAGAGCTGTACGCCGTGGAACAGCCCACCGCTCGTGACGAGGTGCTCCGGCGGCGTCTCGATGTGCAGCAAACCGCTGCCGGCCGTCATCCACTGGGTGTCGCCGTTCGAGATGACACCGCCGCCGCCCTGGGAGTCCTGGTGCTCCATGATCCCGTCGAGCATGTAGGTGACGGTCTCGAAGCCGCGGTGCGGGTGCCACGGCGTGCCCTTGGGCTCACCCGGCGCGTACTCGACCTCGCCCATCTGGTCCATGTGGATGAACGGGTCCAGGTCCTTCAGATCCACGCCCGCGAAGGCGCGCCGTACCGGAAAGCCTTCGCCTTCGTACCCACTCGGGGCCGTGGTCACGGACTTCACCGCCCGCTCCCGCGCGACGGCCGGGTCCGGCTGGTGGATGCGGGGCAGCACGGTGATGTCGCTGACGGTCACGGCGGGCATCGGGGTCTCCTCTGGTTCAGATAGTTCAAGAATAAACTATCTGACCGAACCGCGGCAAGGGCGGGCGGTATTCCCGGTGGTCCGCATGGCAGACTCTTGCCTCGTGACCGCGCAGATTCTGGATGGCAAGGCAACGGCGGCAGCGATCAAGGACGAACTGAAGGTCCGGGTCGCGAAGCTGGCGGAGCAGGGTGTGGTTCCCGGGCTCGGGACGATCCTGGTCGGCGACGACCCCGGCAGCCGGGCCTACGTCGCCGGCAAGCACCGCGACTGCGCGGCGGTCGGCATCGCGTCGATCCAGGTCGAGCTGCCCGAGACCGCCACCCAGGAAGAGATCGCGGCCAAGGTCCAGGAGCTCAACGACGACGCCGCCTGCACCGGCTTCATCGTCCAGCTCCCGCTGCCCAAGCACGTCGACACCAACACCATCCTCGGCCTGATCGACCCCGTGAAGGATGCTGACGGGCTGCACCCGGTCAGCCTCGGCAAACTCGTCCTCGGCCAGGACGGCCCGCTCCCCTGCACCCCCAAGGGCTGCGTCGAACTGCTCCGCCGGTACGACGTACCGATCGCCGGCGCGCACGTGGTCGTCGTCGGCCGCGGCGTCACCGCCGGCCGCCCGATGGGCCTGCTCTTCACCCGCCGCTCCGAGAACGCCACCGTCACCCAGTGCCACACCGGCACCACCGACCTGGCCGCCGTCGTCCGCACCGCCGACATCGTCATCGCCGCCGCCGGCTCCGCCGCCCTGATCACCGCCGACATGATCAAGCCCGGCGCCGTCCTCCTCGACGTCGGCACCAGCCGCTCGGCCGAAGGCAAGATCGTCGGCGACATCGCTCCCGAAGCTCGCGACCAGGCCGCCTGGATCGCCCCCATGCCCGGCGGCATCGGCCCGATGACCCGCGCCATGCTCCTCACCAACGTCGTCGAGGCCGCCGAGGCCGCCACCCCGAATCGAGCGTGACGTGCTGATGGCCGGCGAGGCACAGCGCCGTACCACCGAATGGCCCCTGGCCCTCGCCCTCCTGGTAGGCGCCGCCGGCCTCGTCGTCCTCACCTTCTACAACTGGCGCAACGGCATCCTCCTCTTCGCCGCCGCCCCCGGCGTAGCCGCCCTCCTCCGAGCCACCCTCTCCGACCGCACCGCCGGCCTCCTACACGTCCGAGGCCGCATGTTCGACACGGCGTTCCTGTTTTTGACCGCCATCGCGATCGCCACCCTCGCACTGATCGTCCCCAACTGACCTGCTATCTGAGAACGGCAGTTGACGCGGATAGTACTTTTGGGTTCTAGAACCCAGGAGTACTAATCTGCTTTAATGACGTACACAGTCGCCTATACCGAGGGCTATGCGAAGTGGCTGGACGAGTTGTCGACGCCGGATCGCGACAGGCTCCGGGCCCGCGTCAGCCTGATCGCCGAGCTGGGCCCCGGGCTCGGCAGACCCGTGGTGGAGACGATCAAGTCGTCACGTCATCCGAACATGAAGGAGCTGCGGAGTGGCACGATCAGGGTGCTGTTCGTCTTCGACCCGGTGCGGCGGGCCGTGCTGCTGATCGGCGGCGACAAAGCAGGACGCTGGGAGGCCTGGTACCGCACGAACATCCCGATCGCCGACGAGTTGTACGACGAGTGGCTGGTTGAAATGAAGAAGCAGCCAGGGCGGAGGAAACAAGGATGAAGTACCACACGCACGAAGAAGAGATGGCGAAGTACGTCAGGACTCCGGAAGACAAGGCCAGACACGCGGCGTACAAGGAAGAGGCGCTGGCTGAGGTTCGGGCTTACCGGCTTGCCGAGGTGCGGCAGGAGCACGGCCTGACGCAGACCGATCTGGCCGAGCGGCTGCACATCACGCAGACGGCGGTGTCCAAGATCGAGCGGGGTGAGTTGGCTCGGTCTGAGCTCAGCACCATCCGGAAGTACGTCGAGGCGCTCGGCGGGCGGCTCGAGATCGTCGCCGACTTCGGGGACGAGCGACTCGTGCTCGGCTGATCACTTGCCTTCGGCGATGCGTTCGTGGTGGTGGATGACCTCGGCGATGACGAAGTTGAGGAACTTCTCCGCGAAGACCGGGTCGAGGCCGGCGTCGGCGGCCAGGGAGCGGAGGCGGGTGATCTGGCGTTCCTCGCGGGCCTTGTCGGCGGGTGGGAGGCTGCTGCGGGCCTTGAGCTCGCCCACCTGCTGCGTGCACTTGAACCGCTCGGCGAGCATGTGCACGAGTGCGGCGTCGATGTTGTCGATCGTGCCGCGCAGGCGGGCGAGTTCGGTCGTGGGGTCCAGTTCGGTCACGGGCACTACTTTGGCGCATCGCTTGGGCGCGGTCGGCGGCAGCCTGCTTCGGCCACGCCCGTAGTGATGGTTCCAGCGACCTCGAACTGGTGGTCGGCGACCGATCGGTGGTGCGACGGTCGATCGGTGTGAACCCTACCGAGAGGAACCTCAATGCATCCGATCAAGAAGCTGGCCGCCGGCGCCGCGACGGCGATTGCCTTGCTGACAGGCGCGCTCACCGTCGGTGCGAGCCCGGCCTCGGCCGCCAAGTACCAGCCCGACTTCTGGTCCGACCGCTGCGAATACGGACGGGCCTGCATCTTTCCCACCTACGCTGCGGGCGTATGGAACGCCCCCAACTGCGGCGAGACCTACCTCCCCGCCCAGAGCTTCTACTACGCACAGTCCGCCGCGAATCCGTTCACGGTGTTCTACCGCGACGGCCGCTCGGACTATGTGGCCGGCTACACCTCCCGCCCGTTGGACTACCGGAACCTCGTCATCAAGGTCGTCGTGTGGTGCTGAAGCGTTCGGCGGCGCTGACGCAGAACTGCGCGATCGCGGCGTGATCGGATTCCTTGCCTGACAAGAGCATCTTGGCCTGCAACTGCTCGGACCGGGCACCGTCGTACTCGGCAACCGTTGCGCTCGTGACCGGCTGTACGACGATGTGCAGGTGCTTGCGGCCGTGGTCGCCGTGGGCCCAGGAGCTGACGTAGGTCTGCTCGGGTTCGAGGATGGACTCGACAACTTGGGCGGTACGTCGAAGCAGCGGGCCAAGCTCGGCTGCTGCTTCGGCGGTCAGGTGCGCGATGGCTGTTACGTGGTCTCGGGGACTCAGCACCAGGGTGCCGAGGTTCATGGAACCGACTACGTGGTTGACGATCCAGTGGTCTGTTTGGTGAAGCAGTCCGCCTGGTACTTGCAGGCGTCCAGAGACGACGTCACAACCTAGGCAGCCTTCGACATTCACGTGTGCTCCATGAGGATGAGGATCTGGTCGAGGTCGTCCGGGGCTATCCGGTTGCGGCGGCGGGTGCCGCAGGTGAGGCATTCGTGGACAAGCATGTACCCCTTGGCCGAGTGGTGCTCGAGCTGCACGGGACGCATCAGAGCACCACAAGGGTTTTCGCGGTCTCCCGGGGTGATGTCGACGTGCAGGGAGTACAGGCAGTCGGGGCAGTGGTTGCGGTAGCTGCCGTTGGTCAGAGGGCTCACTCCGGCCGCGCAGTGGGCACAGGTGAACCCGGTGTTCTCGGTCGATCTGCTGATGGTGCTGCTCCTCGCGAGTCGAAAGATCGTTGACTCGGAGGTGCAGGGTTCCGTTTGTTCTCTTCCTTGCGGAATCTCAGGCTGGACTGGGGATTGACGCGATTCACCGCTTGCCTTTGGGGCGGGCGATTACTTCCGGTTCCTACTTCATCAGGGCTTGTTCCATCCCTGAATCCGGACCACTGCCGGGGTTGTGTTCTTTGTCCCGGCCACTGTCACGCAGGTTCCCCCACGTGCCACCGGTAGGTGTCATCCAGTCGCACTGACGTCGGCGTCGTCCCCTGTCAGACAGCGGTCGTACGGCGGTATGGGTTCACGTCACCTCCTGGGCAGCCCTCGGACGGAGTTTCAACGTAGGAGGCTGTCAGGTAGCGGTCAACGGAGTTTCCCCGGCGACGGACTGCGGACAATCAGAAGCATGATCAGGTTTCAGCTGCGCCGATCCTGCTGCCGGATAGACCTCCCGTACCCATGGCCGAACACCAAGCCGTACGAGCAGGACAACAGTCTCTATTTGTGCCCGACCTGTCGACGAAGCTGGCACCTCGTCCCACGCTTGTTCGGCGACGGGTACTTCTGGCAGCGCGGCAGCAAAAAGATGATGGAGTACTGAACGTCGATTGCCTGACTGCTACGGCACGTAGACGAGACCAGGATGGATACGGAAGCCCCTGTCGGGGTCTTCGAAGACGGTGGCAGTCAGCACCAGGTCACTGCGGCCCTCCTCCGCGGTCCAGAGGTCGACGAGACAGTCCCAGCGGTTGTCGTTCCACCACTTCGCGACCGAGGTGTCCCACGTTGCATCCGGTAGTGGGATCAGGGTGACTGATCCGTAGTTCACAACGATCTCGCGGCAGACGCGCGAATCGGCTTCGGAGAGCGGTTCGACGAACTTCACGCCCTCGCCGATCCGGGTGTCGCCTTGGATGAGGGAATCGACGATCGCGGCAAGGGTCCGCCGCCAGGCGTGCGGGACGACAGTCTCGGCTTCTGCCTTGAGGGGTGCTACTTCGTCGACCATTCGAGAACGGTAGCTCGCTGGCTGACACGGGGGCGGTAGCGCTAGCGACACGTGGTAGTCCCACGTTCGACCACTTGCTGAGCGTGAAGCGGGCGCGCGACGCCAGTCCAGGACGACTTCTACGTGTCCTTCCCGACGCCAGAGCTGGCACCACATGTACACCGTGGTCCGGGCAGAATCGTCCGAACGACAGGACGTATAGGCCTAGTACCTAGGTTCGTCACGCTCAGCAGGTCGAACTTCGACACCAGATCCGGCGACACGTCCTGTCCTTCGGCAGATCGCCCGCACGTCGACTGGCGTCGGGTTGCTGGTGTACATCGATTACCGACGGCAATCTCCTACCAGTCGACGTGGAGCTGGTGCTAGCTAGCGACCTGTCGGTTGAACCCACTGGGCAGGACGGATGGGCGCCATAGCCCCGACCCCGGTGATGCTGGTCGTGGGTTCTCCGCGACCAGGCCGGCCCTGTTTAGTCGTTCGGGCGGTAGCCCGGAAGGTGCGCGGTAGCGCACAGGTCCGGGCGATAGCCCGGTACGACGGGTGGGCGGGGAGCGCCGGCCGCGAGCGAAGCGAGCTGGCCCGTGCGCGGGGACGTGGGCGGCAGCCCACACGCAGGTGCGCGCGGGGGGCGTGGGCGATGAGCCCACCACCCCCGCGCAGCGGCGGCGTACTAGTGGAAGAAGTGCCTCGTGCCGGTGAAGTACATGGTGAGTCCGGCCTTGGTGGCGGCTTCGATGGCGGCGTCGTCGCGGATGGAGCCGCCGGGCTGTACGACGGCCTTGACGCCGCCCTCGATGAGGACCTCGAGGCCGTCGGGGAAGGGGAAGAAGGCGTCGGAGGCGGCGACGGAGCCGACTGCGCGGTCGCCGGCTCGGGAGACGGCCAGGCGGCAGGAGTCGACTCGGTTGACTTGGCCCATGCCTACGCCGACGGAGGCGCCGTCGGCGGCCAGGAGGATGGCGTTGGACTTGACTGCGCGGCAGGCCTTCCAGGCGAAGGCGAGGTCGGCCAGTAGCTCCGGCGAAGCAGCGTCGCCGGCGGCGAGGGTCCAGGCGGACGGGTCGTCGCCGGCGGCCTGGAAGCGGTCGGTGTGCTGCAGGAGCAGGCCGCCGCTGATCGGGCGCATCTCGACGGTTTCGGCACCCGAGACCGGCGGGGCGACCAGGAGGCGGATGTTCTTCTTGGCCTGGAGGATCTCGACGGCGCCGTCTTCGAAGGCGGGGGCGACGAGGACCTCGGTGAAGATTTCGGCGACCTGCTTGGCGAGGTCGACGGTGACCGGGCGGTTGGTGGCGATGACGCCGCCGTACGCCGAGACCGGGTCGCACTCGTGGGCGCGGCGGTGCGCTTCGGCGATGTCGGTGCCGATGGCGATGCCGCACGGGTTGGCGTGCTTGATGATGGCGACCGCGGGCTCGGCGAAGTCATACGCCGTACGGCGGGCCGCGTCGGAGTCGACGTAGTTGTTGTACGACATCTCCTTGCCGTGCAACTGCTCGGCGGCCGCGAGCCCGCCGCGACCGTTCACGTAGAGCGCGGCCGGCTGGTGCGGGTTCTCGCCGTAGCGGAGCACAGCCTTCTTGTCCCAGGCAGCGCCGACCCAGCCCGGGAAACCCGAGCCCGCGGAGGTGTCGGTGAGCACGTTGCCCATCCAGGACGCGACCGCGATGTCGTACTCCGCGGTGTGCACGAAGGCCGCGGCGGCCAGCTGCTGCCGCTCCGCCAGCGAGAAGCCACCGTCCTCGAGGACCGAGTAGATCTGGTCGTACTGCGCGGGCGAGGTCACGATCGCCACGCTCGGGTGGTTCTTCGCCGCGGCGCGCACCATCGACGGGCCGCCGATGTCGATCTGCTCGACGCACTCGTCGGGCGACGCACCGGAGGCGACCGTCTCGGTGAACGGGTAGAGGTTGCTGACGACGAGGTCGAACGGCTCGACCCGCATCTCCTTCAGCTGCTCGACGTGTTCGGGCTTGCGGAGGTCGGCGAGGATGCCGGCGTGCACCATCGGGTGCAGCGTCTTGACGCGGCCGTCGAGGCACTCCGGGAAGCCGGTCAGTTCCTCGACCTTCGTCACCGGTACGCCGGCCGCGGCGATCCGGGCGGCGGTGGAACCGGTTGACACCAGCTGGACGCCGGCCGTGTGCAGCGCGGTAGCGAGCTCCTCCAGACCGGTCTTGTCGTAGACGCTGATCAGCGCCCGGCGGATCGGCCTGCGGTCGGTGCTCACTTCAGTCGAACCTTTCGTCCGGTGATGGTCCAGCCCTGACGGACCAGTCGGCCGACCCACTCGACCAGCTGGCGGCGTTCGACCTCCTTGATCCGCTCGGTGAGGGTTTCCTCGGTGTCGTCGTCTTCGACGGGTACGACGACCTGCGCGATGATCGGGCCGGTGTCGACCCCGCCGTCGACGAAGAACAGGGTGGCGCCGGCGACCTTGACGCCGTACGCGAGCGCGTCCCGCGGCCCGTGGATCCCGGGGAAGGCCGGCAGCAGCGCGTTGTGGGTGTTGATGTAGCGGTCGCCGAACGCGGCCAGGAAGTCGTCCCCGACCAGCTTCAGGAACCCGGCGGACACGACCAGATCGGGCTTGTACTGCGCCACCGACGCGGTCAGCGCCTTGTCCCAGTCGGAGCGCTCGGCGTGGTCCTTGACCTTGTGCACGAACGTCGGCACCCCGGCGGCCTCGGCGCGCTCCAGCCCGACGGTGCCGTCGCGGTCGGCGCCGACGGCAACCACGCGAGCGCCGTACGCCGGGTCGGCGCCGGCGTCGAGCAGGGCCTGCAGGTTCGACCCAGAGCCCGAGACGAGCACGACGAGCCGGGCAGGCTCAGGAGTAGGCGCAACGGGGTCTGTCACGCCGCGAAGCCTATCGCTCGGCGTCGGGCTCCGGTTCAGCCGGTCGGCGGGCAGCCGCCACGGCCGCGGTGATCGCCGCGCCGATCGCCATCCCGGCGGTCAGTACGCCGGCCGCCGCCAGCGCGGAGGGGACTCCGACCGAGGACATCCGGCCCGGCCCGGCCGAACCACCGGACAGCGCCATCAGCACGTAGCAGGCGATCCCGGCGAGCAGGGCCGCGATTGCGCCGCGTAGCGCGAACGCGTCCCAGCCGAGCGCATCCGCGTGCTGCTCCGCCCGCCCACGCCGTACGACGATCAGTCCGGCGACCGCACCGGCGCCCAGCGGCACCAGCGCGGTCAGCACGAGCAGGTAGGTCGGAGTGGACCCATCAGCCGGGACGGCGGCCAGCAGCGGCAGCGCAGGCAGGTTGCCGACGTCGACGCCGGTCGGCGCGATCGTGGTCCCGGTCCCGAGCTGGAACCCCGGTCCGGCGAGGAAGGAGACGACGTACAGGATCATGTTCGGCACGAGCATCAGGCAGAGCGCGAACAGCACGACCGACCCGATCACCCCCGCGTCCAGCAGCTCCAGCATCGCGGTGACCCGGGAGAAGTGCACCGCGAGCAGTACGCCGTACAGAACCGAGGCGACCGCGATGACGGTCAGTACAGCGGCCGCAGCAGCCGGTACGGCGTCGCGCAGCCCAGGTGGAGTCGCGTCGGCGATGTCCTCGGCCGCACCGGACTCGACCAGTACGCCGATCGTCCCGGCGATCAGCGCGAGTGACGCCGTACCGAGGAACGCGGAGAGCGGTGAAACGTGCAGAGGACCGTCAGCGGTGAGCAGTGCGACGATCAGGCCGCCGAGACCGTACGCAACGGCGTATGCGCCGGACAGGACGATCAGATCCTTGGTCCGGTCCGCCGCACTGCTGCGGGCGGCCGACTTGCCGCCGCGGTACAGGCACCACGCGAAGAACAGGGTCAGACCGAGCGGTGCGATCGTGATGTTGCCGGTGCCCAGCGTGACGCCGGCCTTGTGCGCCACCAGCCAGGCGGAGGCGCCGGCCCGGATGGCTCCGGAGGCGCCGCCGAAGGTCGCGGCCAGCCAGCCGATCACGGCGACCGCCGTACAGGTGAGCAGACCGGTGAGCAGGCAGGCTCCCGCTGCCAGCACCGCGGAGACGATCACCGGCTTGGTCGGTACGGCGTCCACAGGGCCCGGCGGAGGGGCGGAATCGCCACCGGGAGCGCCCGGGCGGCTGAGCATGTCGGTCATCTGACTCCCATCGTCGCCCTGCTCCTGGACACCGCTGCACCAGACACGCCGGATATGGGAGACTTCAGCGCGCTTGCTCACTGACGGTTCCCGCCTGGACATCAGGGGGTAGCTGAGTGTGGGCGAACAGGCCCCACCCAGTACTGTCGGGTGGAATCAGTCAGGAGGTCGAGCTTTGGCCGGTTCCCACCGCGCACAACGTGGCGGCGGTCGCGCCGCTGCCCGGGAAGCACGCCGGGAGAAGGCGCGTAAGCGGAACCAGACGATCGCTGCCGGTGTGGCGGTGGTGGTACTGGTCGGCGGCGGCGGTATCGCCGCGCTCAACGCCTTCGGTGGCGACGGCTCGTCCAACGACGCCAAGGGCGGCAAAGGCCCGGGCGACGACAAGTCGAGCGACTCCACGGTGCTCGCCGACGACACCGGCCTGCTCGACGCGGCCGCCGTGAAGACGCTCGGCGCGAACGGCACCTGGTCGGTCGGCAAGACCGCGGACGCCGGCAGCGCGGAGGACAAGGAGTTCGTCTGCCAGGCGCAGCGGTTCGCCGACCCGGCCGGGCTGCGGACCTGGGTGCGCCGGTTCACCAACGCGACCACCAAGGACTCGGCGGTCCAGTTCGTCGAGGTGTCGAACGACGCGGCCACCGCGGCGAAGTCGTACACCACGATCATCAACTGGCTGAGTCAGTGCGCCTCCGAGAAGCGGACCCGGCTGAACACCAGCTACGCGCTCAGCGGGATGGGCGACAAGGGCTGGATCGCGGTCTACGGGCAGGCGACCGGCCCCAAGACGCGGTACCGGTCGATCTCGGTCACGCTGGCCGGGCAGGCCACGCTGGTGGTCGAGCACGACACCAACGGCACCAC
Organism: Kribbella sp. NPDC005582; assembly: GCF_040605415.1. Taxonomy (NCBI): domain Bacteria; kingdom Bacillati; phylum Actinomycetota; class Actinomycetes; order Propionibacteriales; family Kribbellaceae; genus Kribbella; species Kribbella sp. NPDC005582. The sequence goes on along the minus strand of NZ_JBEXCU010000002.1, from coordinate 231,153 downwards.
CCCGCCGAAGCCGGACGCCGTACTGAACGCGACGGCGACCGCTCTGCAGAAGATCTGCCCGCAGACCGGCGGCTGCGGTTCCGGCACCCCCGCCGCCAAGGCGAGCCTGCTGCCGACCTCCGAGCCGCCCGGCTTCATGGCGCCGGCCGAGATGCCGATCATCGCCGCGATCGACAAGCCCTGGGTCAGTACGCCGGGCAAGGTCGGCAACACGACGCAGTGCGAGCAGACCGACCCGAAGAAGGCCAAGGCCGCCAAGTACACCACCCAGACCTACCTGGCGCCCGAGTTCAACGCCCCCACGGAGTTCGGCCTCGACGACACGGTCGCCCGGTTCGCCTCCCCGAACGCCGCCGCGGCGTACCTGAGTCTGGTCCGCAAGAACGTCGACGGCTGCCAGAAGAAGGTCTCCACCGCCAAGGTCAGCTCGACCGGCACGATCTCCACCGGCGGGATCAAGGGCGAGGCCTGGAAGGCCTCCTTCGACACCGGCAACGGCAAGAAGGCCAAGTACCGGATGGGCATCGCCGCGGTCGACAACCGCGTCGTCTACCTGCTCTTCCCGGTCCTGCCCAACCTGGACATCACCGACACCGCGTTCCTCGAGACCCTCACCCGAGCCGCCGAACGCTCCGCCGCCTACAAGTAGCGGCAACGCAAAAGCCCCGGAAACCGCAACGGTTTCCGGGGCTTTCAGCTGGCCTTACTTCGCCAGGTTCTGCATGATCTCCCGCATCAGGTTGGCGGTCTCGGTCGGCGTCTTGCCGACCTTGACGCCGACGGCCTCGAGGGCCTCCTGCTTGGCGGCCGCGGTGCCGGAGGAGCCGGAGACGATGGCGCCGGCGTGGCCCATCGTCTTGCCCTCCGGGGCGGTGAAGCCGGCCACGTAGCCGACGACCGGCTTGGTGACGTTCTCCTTGATGAAGGCGGCGGCGCGCTCTTCGGCGTCGCCACCGATCTCACCGATCATCACGATCGCGTCGGTGTCCGGGTCGTCCTGGAACGCCTGGAGCGCGTCGATGTGGGTGGTGCCGATGATCGGGTCACCGCCGATGCCGATGGCGGTGGAGAACCCGAAGTCGCGCAGCTCGTACATCATCTGGTAGGTCAGCGTGCCGGACTTCGACACCAGACCGATCCGGCCCTGGCCGGCGATGTCGGCCGGGATGATGCCGGCGTTCGACTCACCGGGGGTGATGATGCCCGGGCAGTTCGGGCCGATGATGCGGGTCTTGCCGGACGCCTGCGCGGCGGCGAAGAACGCGGCGGTGTCGTGCACCGGCACGCCCTCGGTGATCACCACGACCAGCGGTACCTCGGCCGCGACGGCCTCCAGTACGGCGTCCTTGGTGAACTTCGGCGGCACGAAGATGACCGAGACGTTCGCACCGGTCTGGGCCACGGCGTCCGCGACGGTGCCGAAGACGGGCACCGACGTACCGTCGAAGTCCTGGCTCTGGCCCGCCTTGCGCGGGTTGACGCCACCGACGATGTTCGTCCCGGACGCCAGCATCCGCGTGGTGTGCTTGGTGCCTTCCGAGCCGGTCATGCCCTGGACGATGACCTTGCTGTCCTTGGTCAGGAAGATAGACATTTCAGCGATCCCTTACTTCGCAGCCAGCTCGGCGGCCCGCTTGGCGGCGCCGTCCATCGTGTCGACCCGCTCCAGACCGGCGAGGCCCGCCTCGTCGAGGATGCGGCGGCCCTCCTCGGCGTTGTTGCCGTCCAGCCGGACGACCAGCGGCTTGCTCACGGCCTCGCCGCGCGAAGCCAGCAGCTCGAAGGCCTGCACGATGCCGTTCGCGACCGCGTCACAGGCGGTGATGCCGCCGAAGACGTTGACGAAGACGCTCTCCACCTGCGGGTCCGAGATGATGATCTCGAGACCGTTCGCCATCACCTCGGCCGAGGCGCCGCCACCGATGTCGAGGAAGTTGGCCGGCTTGACGCCGCCGAACTCCTCACCGGCGTACGCGACGACGTCGAGGGTCGACATGACCAGGCCCGCACCGTTGCCGATGATGCCGACGGAACCGTCGAGCTTCACGTAGTTGAGGCCCTTGGCCTTGGCTGCGGCCTCCAGCGGGTCGGCGGCCGACGAGTCGTGGAAGTCCGCGAACTCCGGGTGCCGGAAGTCGGCGTTCTCGTCCAGCGAGACCTTGCCGTCGAGTGCCTCGACGCGGCCGTCCTTGAGCTTGACCAGCGGGTTGACCTCGACCAGCGTCGCGTCCTCGCTCAGGAAGACCTCGTACAGCTTGACGATCTCCGGCGCGACCGCGTCGATGATGTCGGCCGGGTAGCCGGCCTCGGTCGCGATCTCCCGGGCCTTGGCCTCGTCGACACCGGTGGCCGGGTCGATCGAGATCTTCGCGACCGCGTCCGGGTTCGTGTGCGCGACCTCTTCGATCTCCATACCGCCGGCAGCGGAGGCGATGCAGAGGTAGTTGCGGTTGGCCCGGTCGATCAGGAAGGAGAAGTAGTACTCCTCCGCGATCGCCGCGGCCGGCACGATGTTCAGCGTCTTGACGATGTGACCCTTGATGTCGAGCCCGAGAATTTCGCGGGCGCGCTCCTCGGCCTCGTCCGGGTTGGCGGCGAGCTTGACGCCGCCGGCCTTGCCGCGGCCGCCGGTCAGCACCTGGGCCTTCACGACCACCGTGCCGCCGCCGAGCTTCTCGGCCGCCGCACGAGCTTCCTCGGGCGTGTGGACGACTTCACCCACCGTCGTCCCTACACCGTGCTTGGCGAAGACAGTCTTCGCCTGGTACTCCATCAAGTCCACGACTGTGGTCCCTCTCTCGCCTGTTCGAGTAGGCCGCGCGGCAGGCGGGCAGTTCCCGAGGAGGGTACGGTCGCCGGCGCGTTCCGTCGGCCCGAGACTAGCCACCCCGGCGCACAAAGCGACAGCCGGGGTACACGCTGAGACGACTGTCACAGCACTGTCGGGCCTCCGTGCGAGGCTGGGCCCCATGACAGAGACAGTGACCAGACCAGCTGACGACTGGTGGCGTAGCGCCGTCGTCTACCAGGTTTACCCTCGGTCGTTCGCCGATGCGGACGGTGACGGCACCGGCGATCTGAACGGGATCCGCGCCCGCCTGCCGTACCTGGCCGAGCTCGGCGTGGACGCGATCTGGATCAGTCCCTGGTACCCGTCCCCCCTGCTCGACGGCGGGTACGACGTCTCCGACTACCGCGACATCAACCCGGAGTTCGGGACCCTGGCCGACGCCGACGCACTGATCACCGAGGCGCACGCCCTGGGATTGCGGATCCTGATCGACCTGGTCCCGAACCACTGCTCCTGGGAGCACCCGTGGTTCAAGGCCGCCCTCGAAGCCGGCAAGGGCTCGCCCGAGCGGGACCTGTTCTGGTTCCGCGACGGCGTCGACGGACAGCCGCCGACCAACTGGCCGGCCGCGTTCGGCGGTGGCGCCTGGCAGCAGATCGATGATGGCCAGTGGTATCTGCACATGTTCGACATCTCCCAGCCGGACTGGAACTGGGACCACCCGAAGGTGATCGAGGAGTTCGACTCGATCCTGCGGTTCTGGTTCGACCGCGGCATCGACGGCTTCCGGATCGACGTGGCCGATTCGATGGCCAAGGACGCGACGCTGCCCGACGTACCGCTGCGGGACGGCCAGCCGACCCGCGAGAAGTACGTCGGCAATCCGTTCTACGACCAGCCCGGCGTGCACACGATCCACCAGCGCTGGCGCGCGATCGCCGACGAGTACGCCGATTCGCCGCAAGGCCCGCGGGTCTTCGTGGCCGAGGCGTGGTTGTCGCCGCCGGAGCGACTGGCGCAGTACGTGCGGCCGAACGAGCTGCACTCGGCGTTCAACTTCGACGCGCTCCGGGCGTCGTGGGACGCGAAGGACCTGCGCGCGGTGATCGATCGGTCGACGGGCAGCCTGTGGGCAGTCGGCGCTCCCGCGACCTGGGTGCTGAGCAACCACGACACGATCCGGCACCGCACCCGGTACGGCCGGGCCCTGGAAGACGCGCTCGCGGGCGCGGGCGTCGTACCGACTGATCTGGCGCTTGGTCTGCGCCGGGCCCGCGCTGCGGCGCTGCTGGAGCTCGCGTTGCCCGGTGGGGCGTACATCTACCAAGGCGACGAGCTCGGACTGCCGGAGGTCGAGGACCTGCCGGAGGAGGTGCTCGACGACCCGACCTGGGAGCGGTCCGGTCACACGAGCCGCGGTCGCGACGGCTGCCGGGTGCCGATCCCGTGGGAGGGCGCAGAGCCGCCGTACGGGTTCGGGCCGGGTGAAGGTCAGCCCTGGCTGCCGCAACCGGCCGACTGGGCGCCGCTGACGGCGGCCGCGCAGTCGGGCGACTCTGACAGCCACCTGAACCTCTACAAGGCCGCGCTGAAGATCCGCCGCGAGCACCCGGACCTGGGCGAAGGCCGCCTGTCCTGGGACGACGAGTCCCCGGCCGAGGTCCTCGCCTTCACCCGGGGCAACTTCCGCTGCCTCACGAACCTCGGCTCGTCGCCGGTCGCGCTGCCGGTCGGCACCGAGGTCCTGCTGACCAGCAGCCCACTCGTCGACGACCAACTGCCGACGGACACGACGGTCTGGCTCAACACCGCCGAATAACAAGAAGGCCGGAACCCAACCAGGGTTCCGGCCTTCTGCAGTGAACTACTTGACGCCACCTGCCGTCAGGCCGGCGACGATCCGCCGCTGGAAGATCAGTACGGCGATCACCAGCGGAATCGTGACCACGACACCGGCGGCCATCTGACTGCCGAACGGCTGGTCGCGACCCGACGTACCGGTGAAGCTCGCGATCAGGACGTTGGCGGTCGAGATGTCCTTGCGGTTCACCATGCTCACGGCGATCAGGAACTCGTTCCAGGCCGCGATGAAGGTGATGATCGCGGTCGTGAACACGCCGGGTGCGGCGAGCGGGATGATCACCTTGCGGAACGCCTGGGCCGGCGTACAGCCGTCGACCATCGCCGCCTGCTCCAGTTCGCGCGGCATCTGCCGGAAGAACGCGGTCAGGTTCCACACGGCCAGCGGCAGGGCGAACGACAGGCTGGGCACGATCATCGCCTGGTAGGTGTTGATCCACTCGATGTCGCTGAACAGCTTCTTCAGCGGGATCACCAGCGAGATCCCGGGGAACATCGAGGTGGTGATGATGATCGCCAGCACGATGTTCTTGAACTTGAAGTCCAGCCGGGCCAACGTGTACGCCGCGATCATGCCGATGACCAGCGTCAGGATCGTCACGGTACCGGCGACGATCAGGCTGTTCAGCAGAGCCCGGCCGAAACCGGTGCCGGGCTGGAACACATCGGTGAAGTTCTCGATCGACCACCGCTTGGGGAGGATCGAGTTGTCGAACTGGTCGCTCGGCCGGCGCAGCGCCGACACGACCATCCAGTAGAACGGCAGCAGGCAGAAGAGCACGATGGCGCCGATGCCGAGCAGCGGCAACCACCGCCGGTACCAGGGCGCCTCGGCCGCTCTGACGTCGATCTTCTTCGGAGCCTTCTCAGCAACCGCCATCACCCAGCACCTCCGCCAGCAATCGCGCTCCCGGTCGCCGTACCGGCAGCCGTACCCGGCCCGACCTCGTTGCGCCGGCCGTTCTTGCCGTTCTTCTTCGGCTTGTTCACGCGGGCCTCACCGATCACGTCGGCGCCGAGCAGTCTCACGAACACGTAGGCGACGACCACGATGTAGAGGAACAGCATGGTCGCGTACGCCGCCGCCGGGCCGTACCGGGTCTGGTTCGCCTCGAGGAACGCCAGGATCGACAGCGTCTCGACCGACGACTTGTTCGGACCGACCAGCACGTACGGCAGGTCGAAGATGCGGAGCGTGTCGAGGATGCGGAACAGCACTGCCACCAGCAGCGCCGGTTTCACCAGCGGCAACGTGATCCGGGTGAAGGTCTTCCAGGGGCTGGCCCCGTCGACCTTCGCGGCCTCGTACACCTCGTCGGGAATGGTCTGCAGGCCGGCCAGCACCAGCAGCCCGATGAACGGCGCCGTCTTCCAGGTGTCCGCGATGATCACCGACATGACCGACTGCCAGCCTTCGGTGGACCACAGGATCTGCGTGCCGAGGACGTCGTTCGCGATGCCGTCGGCCTGGAAGATCCACTTCCACAGCAGCGCGGACACGACGGTCGGGATCGCCCACGGGATCAGGATGCTGGCCCGGACGATCGCGCGGCCCTTGAACGCCTTGTGCATCACCAGGGCCATCAGAACACCCAGGAGGGTCTCGATGACCACGCAGGTGACGGTGAAGAACGTGGTGTTGTAGAACGCGTTCCAGAACCGGTCGCCGGTCGCACCGGAGAAGATCGCGGCGAAGTTGTCCAGCCCGACGAACTGCGATCCCTCGATGACGAAACCGTCGGCGTCGATGCGCTGGCCACTGGTGTACAGCGACTCGCGCAGCGCCGAGATGATCGGGTAGCCGATGACCAGGAGCAGAACGATCAGGGTCGGTGACAGCAGCAGTGCGGCCAGGCGGCCGGTGCCCTCGTTGAACGACGTACGCCGGACCCTCTTGTTCGGCGGCGGCGCAACGACCGAGGCGGAATCACTCACCTCATGCCTCCTTCTCTCTCCGCCCACCTCGGGTGGACGGTGACGACGCGGGGCCGGCACGCAGCATTAACCGCGCACCGGCCCCGCGTTCGGGTCACTGCGTGATGAGTGAGCTCAGCTTGGTCTGCAGATCCGTCAGTGCCTGCTTCGGATCCGTGCCACCCGGCTGCTTCAGCGCGCCGTACGCCGCTTCCTGGATCGCGGTCGTCACGTCGCCGTACTTGACCACCTTCGGCCGCGACTTCGCGGTCGAGATCGAGGCCTTCAGCGGCGCCAGGTACGGGAACTTCTTGTTCAGCTCCGGGTCGTCGTACAGCGACGCCCAGGTCGGCGCCTGCGAGGTCTTCTCGACGTTCGCCTTCTGCCGCTCCTCGCTGGACATGAACTTGATGAAGTCCGCCGCGGTCGCCTTGTTCTTGGCGAACTCGGAGATCCCGTAGTTGTGACCGCCGAGCGTCGAGACGCCAGGGCCCTTCAGACCCGGCAGCGGAGCGACCCCGAACTTGCCGGCCACCTTCGACGAACCGTCGGTCTTGCTGGCCAGCGCGTACACGTACGGCCAGTTGCGGTGGAAGATCAGGTTGCCTTCCTGGAAGGCCCGCCGGCCCGGCTCCTCGGTGTAGGTGATCGCGGCCTTCGGGATCTCACCCGACTTGAAGCCGTCCACCAGGAACTTCAGGCCCTCGAGGGCCTCCGGGGTGTCGACGTTCGGCTTGCCGTCGTCGCCGACCACCACGCCGCCGGCGCCGTTGATCGCCTCGGAGAAGTTCACCGTGAGGCCTTCGTACTTCTCGAACTGACCGGCGTAGCAGCTGGCGTTCTTTGCCTCCGGCAACGCCTTCACCTTGGCGCAGGCGTCCTTCATCTCGGCCCACGTGGTCGGCGGCTTGACGCCGGCCTTGTCCAGCAGGTCCTTGCGGTAGTACAGCAACCCGCCGTCGGACGTCACCGGTACGGCGTACAGCTTGTCGCGGTACTTGCCGGTCTCGACCGTGGACGGCAGCAGCTTGCCCAGGTCCGGGAACTGGTCCTCGGGCAGCGGGGTGATCCAGCGGTTCGCCGCGAACTCGGCGGTCCAGACGACGTCCAGGTTCAGCACGCTGAACTCGTCGGACTTGATCTGGGCGTTCGAGATCATCTGCTGGCGCTGCTGGTCGGCCGACTCGGGCAGCTCGGTCACGGTGACCTGCTCGTCCGGGTGCTGCGAGTTCCAGGCCGCGACCTGGTTCGTCAGGTTGCCCGACGTGTCCTTACCGGTGGCGAACTTGATCGGTCCGCGGCCCTCGAGCGCACCCCCGGCCGAACCGTTGCTCCCCGACTTGCCGTCATCTCCGCCACCACACGCCGCTGTGAACAACACCAGGCTGCTCACCACGGCCAGTGCGACCGCCTTGCGGGTGTGTGATCGTTCAAACCTCATCGTTACCTGCCCTCTCCCGATGGGAATCGCATCGTCCCTGCGCGGGCGGCAGACAGGCCCCCACCGCACTGTCACACCGCCTGTCCGGACAGTACCGAAAGTCAGGGGTGACGTGTCCTAAGCCACACACCCGCTCTTCGGAGGTCCTGTTACCGGACGTACCGCATGCCTGTATGCGACCGCGATTCGGGAGTCCGCACAACCAGGTGTTTCTTAACGATTCGGTATTACCGATCAGTAACGTCAGCTCTGGGCGGCGGAAGCGTCGCCGACGTGACCGCGAACCCACTCGACGATCTCGGTGGTGGTCGCGCCGGGAGTGAAGATCTTGTGCACGCCGAGCTCGGCCAGCGGCTGCAGGTCGGCGTCGGGGATGATGCCGCCGCCGAAGACCACGATGTCGTCGGCCTCGCGCTCGGTGAGCAGCTCCCGGACGCGCTTGAACAGGGTCATGTGCGCACCCGACAGGACCGACAGGCCGATCGCGTCGGCGTCCTCGGCGATCGCGGTCTCCACGATCTGCTCCGGCGTCTGGTGCAGCCCGGTGTAGATGACCTCCATGCCGGCGTCGCGCAGCGCGCGGGCGACGACCTTCGCGCCCCGGTCGTGGCCGTCCAGGCCGGGCTTGGCGACGACGACGCGCAAAGTGCTGGTTGAAGGCATGTTCGCAGGTTAGCCGGTGCCAATCTCACGGATAAGACACGGAACTGTGTGTTCCCCGACACGCTCAGTGGGAACCGGTTACCGTGGAAAGAGATCGGACCACCGGGGGGTCTGGTTTGCTGTGAGGAGCCGCAGATGACTTCCTGGCAGGAAGAAGTACGAGGCGCACTGGACGGACTCCGGTACGGCGCCCGCTCCGCGATCACGCCGCGGGTGCTCCAGGGCGCGGCGGTCGAGCTCGGCTGGATGACCACCCACCTGGCGATGTATCCGCTCGGGCTGCTCGGCGGCTCCGGCTCCCGCGCCGAGCGGTTGTCCCTGACCGGCCTGACGCCGGCCCAGCGCAGTCTGCTGGTCAACGACGTCCGGGCCGCCGGTACGCCGATCCTGCTCGCGCACGGGATCATCGACAACCACACGATCTTCGCGCTGATGCGCCGGCAGCTGACGCGGCGCGGCTTCAGCAGCATCCACACCTTCTCCTACTCACCGCTGACGCTGGACGTCCGCAGTACGGCGAAGCGGCTCGGTGAGGAGATCGAGGCGATCTGCGAGTCGTCGGGATCGGACCAGATCCACGTCGTCGGTCACAGCCTCGGCGGTCTGATCGCTCGGTACTACATCCAGAAGCTCGGCGGTCACGAGCGCGTGCACACCTGCGTGACGCTGGGAACGCCACATCAGGGGACGATGGCGGCCCGGCTACTGCCGTGGCCCCTGGTGAAGCAGCTGCGGCCGGAGAGCGACCTGATGGCGGAGCTCGCCGAGCCGGCGCCCGACGTACCGACGCGGTTCGTGGCGTTCTACAGCGACGTCGACCAGCTGATCGTGCCGCAGCGGCGGGCGCGGCTGGCGCACCCCGACCTGACCGCGCGGAACGTCCGGGTTCGCGGCGTGGGCCATCTCTCGTTGCCTTTCCACGGCGAAACTGTTCACGAGATCACCGGAGTGCTCGCCCACCTGGACGACCAGCCGCAAACTGCCTGATCAGACAGCTATTTCACGTTCACACGGCTGATGCACGTGCAGCGGCGCATGCAAAAGTTTCGTGAAGGTGGGGCCAAAAAGTGGGTGGCAGGGTTTGTCGGCTCGTGACTCTTCCGTTATCGTGCTCAAGTCTTCACCGGGAATAAACCCCCGGCGAGGGCAAGGTTGCAGAGCCAAGCACCACCCCAACCCCTCCCCTGTGACCGGAAGGCCACGTTGTGTCCCAGCATCGTGCCGCGGGCAACCGCGTCACGCCCGGCAACGCTGCGCGTAAGACCAGCGCAAGTCGTCACAGCGCCAAACACCGTGTTGCCAGGCGTAACACCCCCAGCAGTACCCAGATCGTCGGTTTGACCGCAGCCCTCGCTGCGGCGGCAGGAGCCGTAGGCTTCAGCCACAGCGCGCTGTCGTCCCCCACGCAGGCGAACACCGCGGTGAACCTTGCCGCCGCCAGCCTCGACAACGGCAACCTGTCCGGCATCACGACTGCCCGCATCCAGGCGCGCCAGCTGGCCACCCGTGACTCCTCCCGGGTCGCCCTGGCCGGGGTCGACACCAACAAGCGGCAGGCTGCCGCCGCCGCGCTGGCCAAGGCCCGTGCCGCGAAGCTGAGCGCCGCCAACAACCTGACCGCCAAGCGCGCGAGTGCGCTGGCCAAGGCCAAGGTGGCCGAGGCGAAGAAGCTGCGCGAGTCGATGAACCGCTGCGAGATGATGATCTCCGGCTACCACATCACCGCCACCTTCGGGCAGGGCGGCCAGCGCTGGGCCCGCAACCACACCGGTACCGACTTCGCCGCCCCGACCGGCACCCCGATCCGCAGCGTCATGCGCGGCGTCGTGATCTTCGCCGACTGGGCCGGCCCCTACGGCCGCCAGGTCCAGGTCCGGCACGCCGACGGCACCGTCACCTGGTACAACCACATGAGCAAGTTCAGCGTCTCGGTCGGCGAAACCGTCCTGGCCGGCGACCAGGTCGGCGCGGTCGGTTCGACCGGCAACGTCACCGGCCCGCACCTGCACTTCGAGGTGCGTCCGGGCGGCGGCGACCCGATCGACCCGATGCCGTGGCTCCGCAGCCACTGCGGCCTGAACCCGTAAGCCAGTCGAGGACTAAGATCCCCGGCATGCGTCCAGCTGCCGGAGAGGTTCTGCATTTCTCCGAAGATCCGGCGATCGAGATCTTCCGGCCGCACGTGGCCGCAACGGCACGACAGTCCACGGCGTACGTCTGGGCGGTCGGTGCCGACCGTGCCCCGGACTACTGGTTCCCGAGGCAGTGCCCCCGCGCGATGGCGTGGGTGGGCCCCTCCACCACTCCTGCCGACCAGGCACGCATCATCGGCGCCGGCTCCGGTTCCCGCGTCCACGCCGTCGAATACGGCTGGCTGGACGCGATGCGTACCGTCGAGCTCTACGCCTACCGGCTGCCTGCCGAGGCGTTCGAGCCGAGCGACGCCGCGGTCGTCGCCACCACCGAGGTCCGCCCACTCGGGCCGCCGGAGCGGGTCGGCGACCTGTTCGAGCTCCACGACGAAGCCGGTATCCAGCTCCGGGTCCTGAACCGCCTGCACGACTTCTGGGCCGAGGTCACGACCAGCACCCTCGAGTGGAGCGGGATCCGGCTCCGGAACGCCCGGCCATGAAGTACGGCGAGCTTGCCGAGGCAGCGTGGAGCTGGGTGCTCGGCCAAGTGCAGTGGGACGAGGACGGACCGTGGATCCCGGAGTCGGCCGGTGGCGGGAAGCCGACCGAGTTCCTCACCGGCACGCACAGCGGCGTCGGCGGGCTGGCGTATGCCCTGGCCGAGATCAAGCTGACCCGGCCTTGGACGGCTGCCGAGCGTGAGCTCGCTGCCGGCATCGCCGCTCGGGTCCGCGCCTCGGTCCCGGCCGAGTCCTCGATTTCGTTCTTCGACGGTCTGGTCAGCTCGATCGGCGTCCTGATCGCCCTGGGCGAGCCGGGCGTCGACGCCGCGCTCGACCGCGCGCTGGAGATCGTCACCCCGAGCGGATGGCAGGAGAGCTTCCTCAAGGATTCCGATGCTTACGAGCCAGGTGCTGTCTGCAACGACCTCACGCTCGGCACTGCCGGGGCATTGCTCGGCGCGCTGTGGGCCATGCGGAACGGCGTACCGGCTGGGGCGCTGGCCGATCGCGCGATCGAACTGCTGCTGGCCGAGCAGGAGAAGACTCCGGCTGGGCTGAACTGGCTGTTCATCCCGCGGCGCTATCTGCGCAACCCGCCGCCGATCGAGATGCCTAATTTCAGTCACGGCCTGGCCGGCATCGCCGCCGTACTGACGCTGGCCGGTGTCGAGCTCGATCGGCCCGAGCTGATCGACGCCGGCCGCTTGGGCGCCGAACACCTGATCACCCTCGGCATCAACGACGACCGGGGCTTCCGCGTCCCGCGCGTCATCCCGTGGGCCGAGCGCCACGGCGACGAGTACACCTACAACTGGTGCCACGGCCCGGTCGGCACCAGCCTGCTCTTCGACGCCCTCGAGTACGCCGGTATCGACGCCATCGCCGGTGTCTCGTCGGCGACCTGGCACCGGCGGCTGCTGGACGCCATCGTGCACTCGGGCATCCCCCACCGGCTCCACCCAGGCTTCTGGGACAACGACGGTCGCTGCTGCGGCACGGCCGGCGTGGCCGACGCCTTCCTCACCGCCTACCAGCGCACCCGTGACCCGGCCGACCTGCAGTTCGCCAAGCTTCTGGCCGACACCCTGGTGACCAACGCGGGAGCGTCGCCGTACTGGCGGTTCGTCGAGCACAAGAACGACGACGCGCTGCTGCCGCCCGGCGTCGGCTGGATGCAAGGCGCGGCCGGCATCGCGACTGTCCTCTTCCGCTTCACGCACGTCGAGGACGCCACGACCACGCCTCGGATGGACACGTGGTGGTCCTTAGCGGCGCCAAACCTCGGCGGTGGTCAGGAAGGCTGAGGAGCCGGGCTTCTCGGGTGAGCCGTCGACCTGGACGAAACCGGGGACCGAGGCGCCGCCGATCGAGACGGTGGCGGAGCGGACCGGGGCGATCACCAGGCTGAGGCTGTGATTGCCGTCGGCGAGCTGGAAGTTGTCGGTGGCGAACAGGCGCCGGTCGAGCACGCCGCCCATCTCGATCTGGATGTCGGCCGCCTTCGCGCTCAGGCCGTCGGCCAGGTTCATCGAGACCTGGACCAGGTCCCGCTCGACCGCCGGCTCGTGCCAGGGCAGGCCCTGCACCTCGAGGAACGAGCGGACGAAGTACCGCTCCAGCCAGGCGGCCAGGTCGACGTCCTCCGACACCACCCGGACGATCCCGTCGAACCACAGCACCACGGCCGTCCCGGCACCCCGGATCGACCAGTCCACCATCCAGATCGACGCGTACGCCGTCACCTTGCCGGCCTCGTCGAACAGCCGCAGCCCAGGGTTCGCCCCGGCCAGAATGATCCGGCGGTGACTGGCTGCTACGGGCTTGGGCATGGGCTGAACACTTCCGGAGGTGGGCCGAAGATTCTCGATTGTCTCAATCTCCGGCCCAGATACAAGCCGATTCAGATCTTTTCGACGGGCGCGTACCGCAGCAGCAGGCGTTTCACGCCTTCGGAGCCGAAGTCGATGTCGGCCTGGGCCTGCTGGCCCTCGCCGCGGACGACCACGACCGAGCCCATCCCGAAGCTGTCGTGGACGACCCGGTCACCCGGTTCGAGATGGATCACGGGCTTGTCCGAGGAGCTGCGTCGCGACGTTTCGTAGCGGCTCGGGATACCGCCGCCGCCACCCGACGACGTCCCGGTCCCCGACCAGCGGGTGATCGCGGACTCGTCGCGGCGCCAGTCGAGCAGCTCGCCCGGGATCTCCTCGAGGAAGCGGGACGGCGGGTTGTGCTGCGGGGCGCCGAACGCCGAGCGCACCGCGGCCCGCGAGATCGCCAGCCGCTGCCGGGCCCGGGTGATGCCGACATAGGCGAGCCGGCGCTCCTCCTCGAGCTCCTTCAGATCGGTCAGCGACCGGGAGTGCGGGAAGACGCCGTCCTCCATCCCGGTCAGGAAGACGACCGGGAACTCCAGGCCCTTCGCGGTGTGCAGCGTCATCAGCGTGACCACGCCGCCGTCGTCGGCCGCGTCCGGGATCTGGTCGGCGTCGGCGACCAGCGCGACCCGCTCCAGGAACGCCTGCAGATCGGCGGGCTCACCGGCCGCGGTCCGCTCCTCGACGAACTCCCGGGCCACCGAGATGAACTCGTCGAGGTTCTCCAGCCGGGTCTCGTCCTGCGGATCCGGCGACTTCTGCAAGGTCTCGTAGTACGACGAGCGGTGCAGGGCGCTGTCCAGGATGTCGTCCGGCGGGGCGCCCGAGTCGACCATCGCGGTCAGGTCGTCGAGGATGTCCACGAACCCCTGTACGGCGTTCGCCGAGCGCGACGCCATCGCGGGCGCGTCCTGGGCCCGGCGCATCGCGGCCGCGAACGAGATCCGGTCCCGCTGCGCCAGCGCCTCGATCGCCGCCTCGGCCCGCTCGCCGATCCCGCGCTTCGGCTCGTTCATGATCCGGCGCAGCGAGACGGTGTCCTCGGGGTTCACCAGCACCCGCAGGTACGCGAGCGCGTCGCGGACCTCCTTGCGCTCGTAGAACCGGACGCCGCCGACCACCTTGTACGGGTGGCCGGTCCGGATGAAGACCTCTTCGAAGACCCGGGACTGCGCGTTGGTCCGGTAGAAGACCGCGACGTCGGACGGCTTCACCTGGTCGGTGTCGGCCAGCCGGTCGATCTCGTCCGCGACGAACTGCGCCTCGTCGTGCTCGTTGTCCGCGACGTACACCGCGATCTGCTCGCCCTGACCCTGGTCGGACCAGAGGTTCTTCGCCATCCGGCCCTCGTTGCGGCTGATCACCGCGTTGGCCGCGGTCAGGATGGTCTGGGTGGAGCGGTAGTTCTGCTCCAGCAGGATCGTCTCGGCGCCGGCGAAGTCCTCCTCGAAGGCGAGGATGTTGCGGATCGTCGCGCCGCGGAACGCGTAGATCGACTGGTCGGAGTCGCCCACCACCATCAGCTCGGCCGGCGGTGCGGTCGGCTGGCTCGCGCCCGGCGCGTCCTCGCCGCACAGCTCGCGGATCAGCGTGTACTGCGCGTGGTTGGTGTCCTGGTACTCGTCGACCATCACGTGGCGGAAGCGGCGCCGGTAGTACTCCCGGACCTCGGGGAAGGCCTGCAGCAGGTTGACCGTGGTCATCAGCAGGTCGTCGAAGTCCAGCGCGTTCGCCTGGGCCAGCCGCTCCTGGTAGATCCGGTAGCACTCGGCGTAGGTCTCCTCCAACGGGTTGGAGGTCTTCGCCGCGGCGGTCTCGTGATCGATCAGCTCGTTCTTCTGGGTGGAGATCCAGTTCAGCACCGCGCGCGGGTTGTACCGCTTGACGTCCAGGTCCAGCTCACGGCAGACCAGGGTCATCAGCCGGCGCGAGTCGGTGGCGTCGTAGATCGAGAACGTCGGGTTGATCCCGAACTTCTTGATGTCGCGGCGCAGGATCCGCACACACGACGAGTGGAACGTCGAGACCCACATCAGCTTCGCCCGCGGCCCGACCAGGTCGACGACCCGCTCCCGCATCTCGGCGGCCGCCTTGTTGGTGAACGTGATCGCCAGGATCGACCCGGGATGCGCGTCCCGCGCGGCCAGCAGGTAGGCGATCCGCCGGGTCAGCACCCGGGTCTTGCCCGAACCGGCGCCCGCCACCACGAGCAGCGGTTTGCCCGCGTGCACGACGGCAGCCCGCTGCTGCGGGTTGAGCCCGTCCAGCAGCGCCTCGGGGTCGGTCCGGTGCTTCTTCGGCTCCTCGAGCGGCACCGGGAGTTCGTCAGGCGAGAAGAGCGTAGTCATCACCGAACACCATAGGCGCACCCGCCGACAGTTACCGAAAACAGGTTCGATCGCGGCCCCGCGGTCTGCGAGGATCCGGCTCATGGACAGCCGCTACGACGACGTCGTCGACCAGATCGAAGCCCTCTACGGCGAAGCCCGGTACGCCGACGCGCTCGCCGTACTGGACTCCGCGACCGACCTCACCCCGTGGTCCGCCGAGCTCGCCCACCTCCGCGCCTGCGTCCTCGGCGCCTCCGGCGATCCGGACGGCGCGCTGGACGCGTTACAGCGAGCGAGCGCCGCCGGCGGCTGGTGGCGCCCCGAGATCCTCACCGACGACGACGATCTCGCCGCCCTCGCCGACCGCCCGGAGTTCCAGGAGCTCATCGCCGACTCCGCGAGGCGAGCAACCGACGAGCCGACCCCCGCCCTCATCACCCTCCCCGGCAGCCCGCGCGCGGCCGACACCTCCCCCGGACCCTCCCTCCCCGGGCGCGCCCCCTCCGACGATCCCCTCCCCAATAACAGCCTTCCCGATCCGACCCGACCTCTGGGCGTAGTAGTTGCTCTTCACGGCGCCGGCCAGCGGGCCGAGCATGCGCGACGGGACTGGGCGAGCGTGCTCGACCTCGGCTACGCGCTTGTCTGCGTCGAGTCCTCCCGCCGGATGTCCCCGATGTACCGCACCTGGCCGGACCCCGATCAGGCGAGAGCCGACATCGCCCGCGCCCTCGCCGAGCTCCCGCCCGAGCTGGCCGGTCTCCCGCTGATCGCCGCCGGCTTCTCCGCCGGCGGCCGGGTCGCCCTCGACTGGGCACTCACCGCGCGACCGGTGCCGGCGACCGGCGTACTGGCGATGGCTCCGGCTCTGCGCCAACTTCCCGGCAGCACCGCCGGATCGTTGTCGCCGGCAACCATCTGGATCGGCACCGACGACGACCTGCTCGAGGTGGTCGACGCCGCCGAACCCCAGCTCACCGGCTGCACGATCGAGCGGCTGCCGGGTCTCGGCCACGCGTTCCCGACCGACTTCGCCAAGCGACTGGCTGCGATCCTGTAGCCATGGGACATCCGCTGTTCGCCAGGATCTACACCCGGATGCGCCCGCGCCTGGACGAGTACGGCGTCCGCGAGCACCGCCAGCGCCTACTCGCCGGACTAGCCGGGGAGGTGGTCGAGATAGGCGCAGGCGACGGCGGCAACTTCGCGCACTACCCACCAGCCGTGACACAGGTACTCGCCGTCGAGCCAGAGCCCTACCTGCGCAGCCAGGCCGAGCACTCCGCCACCAGCGCACCGGTACCGGTTCAAGTAGTCGACGGCATCGCCGACCGACTCCCACTGGCCGACAGCTCAGTCGACGCGGTCGTGGCATCGCTAGTGCTCTGCTCAGTACCCGACCAGGCCACCGCTCTCGCCGAAGCCCACCGAGTCCTCCGCCCAGACGGCGTACTCCGCTTCTACGAGCACGTTGCAGGCACACCAGGCCGAACGCAGCGGCTGCTCGACGCCACCATCTACCCAGCCCTGTCCGGCGGCTGCCACTTGCACCGCGACACCACGGCAGCAATCACAGCGGCCGGCTTCACCATCACTGAGCTCGACCGCTTCGACTTCCCCGCCAGCGGCTTCAACCCGGCTGCCCCGCACATCCTGGGGCGTGCGGTCAGGACAGCTGGCGCGTGAGCTGCAGCTCCACCGGTACGGCGGAGCCCAGCCAGTGCATCTTCGCGGTGTGGTCGTTGCAGGAGCCGATGCGCAGACCGGGCACGCCCTCGATCTGTCCCTCGTAGTCCTTCGCGGCCAGCAGGGCGACGACGTCGGAGAGCTCCGGGCCGTCCAGCCACTCGATCCGGGCGAAGTCCGGGCGGGCCTGCCACATGTCGACCCAGACGGCCGGGTCGTCGGCGAAGAGCGTCGTACGGAGGATCATCGAGACCGCACCGAGCAGGGTCGCGGCCGGAGTGGCCGTCACCTCCAGCAGGCTGCGTTCGGAGTCGGACAGGTCGTCCGCGATCAGGATTGCGGTATCGCTCAGATTCACAGTGCTGGAGCCTGCCACAGCATCTTGTCGGCTCTCAGCAGACTTGCCGTCAGCAGAAAAACTGGGGTACGCCGGTGTCGCGCGCCCACAGTGGAGACATGGCAGAAGACACCAGACCACCGCTGTTCAATCCGTCCGCCCGGCAGCGGCTGCTCGACCGCCGCGTCGTCGTACTGGACGGGGTCCTCGACGACGACAACGGCACGCTGCTCGCCACCCAGATCCTGACGCTGGCGGCCGACGACCCCGATCGCGACATCGCCCTGTGGATCCACTCGCCGGGCGGGTCGGTGCCCTCGATGCTGGCGATCCGGGACGTGATGCGGCTGGTGCCGTGCGACGTGTCCACGCTGGCGATCGGACTGGCCTGTAGTGCCGGCCAGTTCCTGCTGACGGCCGGTACGCCGGGCAAGCGGTACGCACTGCGAAACGCGCGCATCCTGATGCACCAGGGCTCGGCCGGGATCGGCGGCTCCGCGGTGGAGATCGAGATCCAGGCCAACGACCTGCGCGAGATCCGCGACACCGTGCTGTCGATCACCGCGGAGGACACCGGGCAGACCTTCGAGACCGTGCACGAGGACTCGTTGCACGACCACTGGTACAGCGCCGAGCAGGCCCGCGACTACGGCTTCATCGACCACATCGTCTCGTCGTTCGACCAGGTGATGCCTCTGCAGAAGGAAGCAGCATGAGCAGTTACATGATTCCCAATGTCATTGCCCAGAGTCCGCGCGGTGAGCGCGTCATGGACGTCTATTCGCACCTGCTGTCCGAGCGGATCATCTACCTCGGTACGGCGATCGACGCCGGCGTGGCGAACGCGATGATCGCGCAGCTGCTGCACCTGGAGTACGACAACAACGATCGAGAGATCAGCCTCTACATCAACTGCGAGGGTGGCGACACCACAGCCGCACTGGCGATCTACGACACCATGCGACTCATCTCGGCACCGGTGGCGACCTTCTGCGTCGGACAGGCGATCGCGGCCGGTGCTGTCCTGCTGGCAGCCGGTGCGCCCGGACGGCGTTCGGTCCTGCCGCATGCACGCGTCGTACTGCATCAGCCGGCCGCACAGAGCCGGGGGACGATTCCCGATCTCATCCTGCAGGCCGACGAGGTGGTGCGGGTCCGCGCCCAGCTGGAGTCGATCCTTGCCGAGCACACCGGTCAGACCGTTGAGCGACTGCGGCACGACACCGACCGCGACCTCGTGCTGACCGCTGAAGCGGCTCGCGAGTACGGCATCGTCGACCGCGTCGTCCAGGAACGGGTCGCCGTATCGGTGCTGACTTAACCGGCCGCAGCGAGGACGCGGTCCGCGACAGCGGCGTGGTGGGCCTGCTCTGCAGGCCCACGGCCGAGCCGGTCGGTGAGGTAGGCATATGCGAGCTGGCGCTCCGGATCCGCCCAGCCGACACAGCAGTTGCTGCCGTTGTAGCCGAACACCCGCGGACTGCGGAGCTGCCCGAACGCCGGGCCGCCGGCTGGCGCAACCGCCGTACCGATGCCGTTGTTCAGCAGCATCAGGTAGAGCGCAGCCAGGTCGCGAGCTGTCGCAGAAACACCCAGCCCCGGTACGACGGCCTCTCGGGTACTGCGGCGGTTCAGCAGCCGACTGCCCTTGACCGGCACGTGCTTGCCCCACAGGTCAGGCGACAGGCCCAGGTGTGTGTCGATCGCCCCGAGCGGCCGAAGCAGCCCCTCCTGCAGCACGACCTGGATCGGATGCCGGGTCACCCGCTGGACCACCTCGCCCAGAATGAAGCCGAAGGCGAGCGAGTTGATCGGGTAGCGCAGCGGCTCCTGCTCGATCCGGCGCAGTGACCTGGCCCAGTCGGTCATCACCCGTACCTCGGCCCGCGGCGCGCCGGCCCCGACCTGGAACCGCAGCACATCGCGGATCGTGACGCCGTCCTTCCCCTCTCCCACGAACTGCGGCCAGTACGCCGCCACCTCGTCGTCAAGGTGCAGCACGCCGGACTCCACCAGCTGGTGCACGAGGATCACGACGTACGGCTTGCTCGCCTCGAACAGCCAGAACAGCGCATCCGGATCGCACCCGATCCACCGGTCCACGACGACCCGGCCGTCCCGGATCACACACAGCTGCGCCGCACCGCGACGTGTCTGTACCTGCTCGATCGCTGTGCGCAACCGAGCAGCATCCAGACCGACCTCACGCGGTTCGCACTCGCCGCCGAACTCCACAGGTCCACTGTGCCCAGATCGGGCAAGTAAGGTCGATGACGTGAGCGTTCCTGCAGCCAAACCGCGCCCTGACAACGAAATCGAGCGAGTGCTCGCCGTCGTCGCCCACCCCGACGACATCGACTTCGCCGCCGCCGGAACCGTCGCCGCCTGGACCAAAGCGGGGATCGAGGTGCACTACTGCATCGTCACCGACGGTCAGGAGGGCGGCTTCGAGCCGGACCGGGACCGCGATGAGATCCCAGCCGTCCGCCGGGCCGAGCAGACCGCCGCAGCCGATCACGTCGGCGTCCACGACCTGCACTTCCTCGGCTACCGCGACGGTGCGGTGGAGCCGACCACCGAACTGGTCCGCGACATCGTCCGCGTGATCCGCCAGGTGCAGCCGCAACGCCTCATCACCTCCTCGCCGGAGCGCAACTGGCAACGTCTCCAGGTCTCCCACCCGGACCACCTGGCCACGGGCGAGGCTGCACTCCGCGCCTTCTACCCCGCAGCCGGCAACCCCTACGCCTTCCCCGACCTCACCGATGAAGCGTGGGACCTCAACGAGCTCTGGCTGGTCGAGCACCCCGAGGTCAATCACTACGTCGACATCACCGACACCATCGACCAGAAGATCGCGGCTCTGCTCTCCCACACCAGCCAGCACCGCGACCCAGAGTCGCTCGCCGGCACCATGCGCAAGCTCTCACAGTCCCGCGCCGCCCTGGCCGGCCTCCCGAAAACCAGTTACGCCGAACCCTTCACCGTGATCCGATTGGGCGCATGACTATCTCGTACGACGTAACCGGCGACGGACCGGCCATCCTCCTGGTCCACGCAGGTGTGGCCGACCGCCGCATGTGGCAGCACCAGGTCGCCGAACTCAAGAGCACCCACAAGGTCATCGCCGTCGACCTGCGCGGCTACGGCGACACCCCCGTGGCACCGAAGTACTCCGACGCAGGCGACCTACTCGCGGTCCTGGAAGACGAAGGTGTCGACCAGGTCACCGCCGTCGGCGCCTCGTACGGCGGCTACGTCGTACAGCAAGCCGCGAGCGAGCGACCGGACCTCTTCGCCCGGCTCGTCCTCATCTGCGCCCCGACGGACAACGTCGTACCGGACGACGCCCTCCGCGCCCTCTGGGCCGAGGAGAACGCCCTGGTCGAGGCAGGCGACGTCGAAGCCGCCACCGAGCTCACCGTCACCCGCTGGATCGGCTCCGAGGCCGACGACTCGGCCCGTGACCTCCTCCGCCGCATGCAACGCCGAGCCTACGAACTCCAGATCCCCGCGGGCGACGTCGACAACGAGGAGTACCCGGTAACTCCCGAAAACCTCACCATGCCCGTCCGCGTCATCACCGGCGCCCACGACTTCCAGTTCTTCGCCGACTCCGCGACGTACCTGCTGGACCGCCTCCCCAACGGCGAACGAAAAGACCTCCCCTGGGCCGGACATCTGCCGACCCTGGAGAGGCCTTCCGAAGCACTGCAGCTGATTCTCTAGTCGGCCAGTGCGCCCATCGGGTCCCAGGCGGGGAGGACGATCGGGTCCTCGGTGAGGCGGGCCTGGAGGTCGGCGGGGAGGGCGGAGCGGCGGACGGCGATCTCGAAGACGTGCTCGCCGAACCAGGAGTCGTTCATGGTCCAGAAGCCGTTGTCGGCCTTCTCGTCGCCCCAGCTGTTCTCGACGCGCCAGCGGCGGGGTTCGCCGTCGACGACGTCGACGCCGGTGAAGAGCATCGCGTGCGTCATCAGGGTCTCGTGGTGCAGGAGACGCTCGGCCTTGTCGAGGGTGAAGGTCGTGTCGTAGACCGAGCCGTAGTCGTAGAGGTTGGCGTCCCAGATGCCGAGGTCGCCGTTCATCTGCTTGCCGACGTCGCAGCCGAACCAAACCGGCTCGCCGCCGACGATGGCGTCCTGGGTGAGCTTCTTCATCAGGTCGATCTCGACGTTCAGGTAGACCACCGGCGGGGCGTCGATGACGTTGCCGAGGTAGTCGACGGTGAAGGTCTTGCCGACCGGGCTGGACTCGCGCGGGTCGTGCACCAGACAGACGTAGTCGTCGACCGGGACCTGCACGTACGCCGCGGCGAACTCGGCCGGCGTGGTCCAGCCGTCGCGGTGGAAGGCCTTGTCGCTGTCCTTCCACTGCCACAGGAACTTCTGCGGCGGCGTGCCGAGGTGGATGCAGAGCACCCGGTGGATGGTGGTGAGGATCTCGCGCTTGCGCTCGCGCTGGGCCTCGACGCCGTCGAGCGCGCGCAGGTCGCGGGCGCCCTGCCGGAGCAGCTTGCGGAGCGCGTCGTTCAGCTGGCCGGTCGACGACGAGCTCTCGGTCTCCGGCATCGCGGTCTTCGGCACCAGGCCGTGCTTGCGGACCAGCGCGACGAACATGTTCCACTGGCCGCCGTCACCGATCGGGTCCGACAGCAGGTGCGCCACCGTCCGGTCGTCGACGTCGCGGCCGGCGGTCTCGATGATCGCCTCGAGGAAGAAGTTCGAGCGCTCGAACTTGTCCCAGAAGAGCAGGTAGTTCTGCGAGAACTCGAAGTCCTTCACACCGAGCTTCTCGGCGGCGCCGACCCGCAGCAGGTTCAGCCCGGCGAACAGCCAGCACCGCCCGCTCTTCTTCTGGTTGGTGACCTTCCAGTCGTCCAGCAGGTTCGACACCGAGTGGTCGATGGAGGTGACGACCTGACGGTCGAGGGCGATGGCGTTCACCGGCGTCTGCGTGACGGCGTTCTGCATCACCCGGTACTGCGGGTTGGCTGCGAACTCCTTCTCGAAGAGCGCGAGTTGTTCGGTTGTGAGATTCCGCTCCATAAGCATCGACGGTATCTCAGCCACCAAGCCTCCACCGCACCTGCCGGGGTGGCGAATGTGTGCCCTGTCCACAACTAGACACCCGGTTCCGGCCGCCGGTCTCAGTCGATGAGACCGAGCTGGTACGCACGGACCAGCCGGCGCGGCACCCGGAGCTGTTTGCCGTTCACGACGATCGGCACCAGGTCGGCCGGAACGGCCTTCCACTGGGCCCGGCGGTGGCGGGTGTTGGAGCGGGACATCTTGCGTTTCGGAACGGCCATGGGGCTATGCTAAATGAAAATGACTTTCAACACCAAGGAGGCATCGAACGATGGCGCGACGACCACCGGTCACCGGCAAGCGCAAACCCAAGGAGAACCCGCTGGACCGCGACGGCATCACGTTCGTCGACTACAAGGACACCGCGCTGCTGCGGAAGTTCATCTCCGACCGCGGCAAGATTCGCTCGCGCCGGGTGACCGGGCTGAGCGTCCAGCAGCAGAAGCAGGTCGCCCGGGCGATCAAGAACGCCCGGGAGATGGCTCTGCTCCCCTACACCTCGACCGCGCGCTGACTCACCAGAAGACGGCGATCGCGGCGTTCACCGCGGTCAGTCCGCCGATCGCGAAGAACGTGCCGCGGGTCAGCGCCGGCTTCTTGCGGTAGGCGAAGACCAGCCCGGTGATCACCAGCAGGATGACCAGCTTCACGCCGACCTTCGCGTTGTTCACGGTGAAGTCGTCGTCCTTGATGCCGGAGGCGATCCCGACCAGCAGGATGCCGGTCACCAACTGGGTCAGCGCGCCGTGCAGCATCGCGGCGTTCACCACCGGCGTCTTCGTCTTCAGCTGCGTGAAGAACCCGCCGAACAACGCCGCGAAACCGATCAGGTGCAGGAACGTCAACAGGTGATGCACAAAGTCCATGTGCTCACCCTAGTGATCAGACCAGGCGGCGGTCGGTTGCCCAGCGGGTGAGTTCGTGGCGGTTCGAGAGCTGGAGCTTGCGCAGTACCGACGAGACGTGGGTCTCCACGGTCTTCACCGAGATGAACAGCTCGCGGGCCACCTCCTTGTAGGCGTAGCCGCGGGCGATCAGCCGCAGGACCTCGCGCTCGCGCTGCGAGAGCCGATCCAGGTCCTCGTCGACCGAGGCGATGTCGATCGCGCCGGAGAAGGCGTCCAGCACGAAGCCGGCCAGCCGCGGCGAGAAGACCGCGTCGCCCTCGGCGACCCGGTTGATCGCGTCGACCAGCTCGGTACCGCTGATGTTCTTGGTGACGTAGCCGCGGGCGCCGGCCCGGATCACGCCGATCACGTCCTCAGCGGCGTCGGAGACCGACAGCGCCAGGAACTTCACCTCGGGGTGCCGCTGGTGCACCTGCTTCATCACCTCGGTACCACCGCCGCCGGGCAGGTGGACGTCGAGCAGGACCACGTCCGGCTCCGCCGCGACGATCGCCTTCACCGCGGAGTCGACGTCGTTGCCCTCCCCGACGATGTCGACCGACGCGCCGATCTCGCTGCGCACCCCGGCCCGGAACATGTCGTGGTCGTCGATGACGACAACGCGCCTGCTGCTCATCTGTCCATCTCCAGTCGCACTTCGGTCCCAGTCTCCGGATCGGAGCGCACTGTCGCGCGTCCGCCGTGCCGTTCCATTCTGCCCATCACACTGTGCCGCAACCCGAGCCGGTCGTCCGGTACGCCGTCCACGTCGAAGCCCTTGCCGCGGTCCCGGACGAACATTTCGGCCCGGTCGCCGTCCACCTCGACGAAGACGTCGATCTTGGCCGCACCGGAGTGCTTGGCCGCGTTCACCATCGATTCGCGGGCCGCCCGCACCATCGCCGACATCGGCTCGGTCAGGTCGCAGTCCCCGACCGTCACCACCTCGATCGGGACGCCGTGCGAGTCCTCGACCTCCGCCGCGGCCCGCTTGGCGGCTCCGGACAGCGTCTGGTCGGTCTGGTCGTCCTCGTCGTACAGCCACGACCGCAGCTCCCGCTCCTGCGAGCGGGCCAGCTTCGCAACCGCTTTCGGGTCGTTGGCCTGCTTCTGGATCAGCGCCAGCGTCTGCAGCACCGAGTCGTGCAGGTGCGCGGCCATGTCGGCGCGCTCCTGGGACCGGATGCGCTCAGCGCGCTCGGCGTTCAGGTCTCTGTTCAGTCGCTGCACCCACGGACCGGCGATGACTCCCAGCCCGACGACCGCCAGCAGCAGCGCGATCAGTACGTCGCCGACCTGCGACAGCTTGCCGTTCTGCACCAGGAACACGGCAACCGCCGTACCGACCAGGATCAGACCGACCGCCAGCCGGATCAGCGACTTGGCACCGCCCTTGCCGAGCAGTACGCCGAGCACCGGCACGCGGACGCCCTCACGCCACTCGGCCTTCTGCCCGTCGTCGGCCTGCCGCCAGATCAGCGCCAGACCGGTCCCGGCGAAGACCAGCGGCCAGAACATCTTCCCGGCGATCCCGATCCCGGCGACCTGCAGCAACAGCAGTACGGCGGCGCCGACGACCACCAGCGCGGTCACCTGCCCGCGGTTCTTCTCCCGCTTCTGCGCCTTCGCCGCGGCCACCGGAGGCGGTGGCTCATCCGACCGCAGGCCGCTGCGAGTGTGGGCGGCCAGTCCGGGCGCGGCCGGCGCAACCGGCGTACCGAGGGGCATGAGGAACCACAGCGCCGCATAGATCAGTACGCCGAACCCGCCGAACACCGTGGCGGCGATCAGCACCAGGCGCACCAGCGTGTCCGAGATACCGAGATGGTCGGCGACGCCGCCGGCCACGCCGGCCACGATCCGGCCTTCGGTACGCCGGTAGGCGCGTCGTACGGGCGGGAGGTCGGACGGACGGCCGGTGCCGAGCGCGGCTGGTCCAGGCGGTGGCGGACCGGTCGGGCCGACACCGCCAACACCACCACCGGCCGCCGCGGCCTGCCGCGCGGCATAGGCGGCGTACGGGCCTCGATACTGCCTTGGACCCTCCGGACCCCAGCCTTTATAACGCCACTGGTCGGTCTGCCCCTGGGCAGGCTCAGCTGCGGCTGGGGCTCCGTTCTCGGAGCTCCCATCCGGCGGCGCGGCGGAGGCTGGCTGACTCATCACCACGATCGTCACATGCCGACCGGGCCGATACCAGCAGGCTTGTCCCCGGCCGGCTCCTCAACACGCGCCCGCGCCCGGTCAGGGTCGGCTCGGGGGAAACCCCGGCCGGAGGGCGCATCCGGGGCAGGTCAGGGGAGATCCCCGATGCCGCCGGAGCCGCCCGGGGCGCAGTATCGATGCCATGGACCAGAACTCGAGCGGCCCCGGAGGGTTCGACCGCAGCCGCCTGCAGAACGTGCAGAGCTGGCAACGCAGCCGGTCGGACCGGATGGTGGCCGGGGTCTGCGGCGGGGTCGGCCGGGCGCTGAACATCGACCCGGTGCTGATCCGGGTGGTGATGGCCGTGCTGATCATCAGTGGTCCCGGCATCATCTTCTACATCGCCGGTTGGCTGCTGATGCCGGACGAGCGCAGCGACCGCTCCCCCGCGGAGGGTCTGCTCGGCGGCCGGATCCGCCCGGACCACCCGTGGCTGGGCCCGGTCATCGTCGGCATCGCCGTGTTCGCCGCCATCGCGATGATGTCGTCGTTCGACTTCGGGCGCTTCGTGCCGGGCCCGCTCGTGGTGCTCGCGATCATCGGAGTGGTCGCCTACAACCGCAAGGGCGGCCGCCGCGGCCGCGGGAACGCCCGCAGCCAGTGGTCGGGTCCCAACGGCGCCTGGACACACGGCCAGCCCGGCTGGACGCAGACCCAGTCGCAGAGCACGCCCGCTGCGCCCCCGGCCGCGCCTGCCGCAGCCCCGCGACCGCAGGACCGCGTCAGCGAGCCGGTCCAGCCGGTGTGGACCGAGGACGACCCACTAGGCCTGTACGTCGACGAGCAGCCGACCGCCTCCCCCGCCACAACCCGTACGGCGCAGCCACCGGTCAAGGGCGCTCGCGGCGTGAAGTCGATCGTCGTACTGCTGACCGGCGCAGCCATCGGGATCGCAGCGCTGGCCGGAGCGGCCACGCCGACCATGCTGTTCATCGGAGTGGCAATGCTCGGCACCGGCATGTTGGTCGGCGGTTTCGTCGGCCGGACGGCCGGACTGCTCCCGCTGGGCCTGCTGCTCGCGGCCGGAGCGGTGGCGAGCACGCTGTTCCCGAATGTGCCGCGGAACTTCGCCGACGTGAACTACATCGCGCCGGCCGGTCAGGTCATCGGTGCGACCGGCACCGGGACGTCGTACACGTTCGATGCCGGTTCGGTGAAGCTGGACCTGACCAAGGCCACCTTCGGCCCGGACGCCAAGATCGAGGTGCACGGCCGCGCGGGTGATGTGGTGGTCAAGCTGCCGCCGGACGTCGACGTACAGGGTCAGCTGAACGCCGAGCTCGGCGATCTGGTCGCGCTGGGCGGCAAGAAGAGCGGACATGATGCACAGTTGACGGTGAACGACCTGGGTCTCGACCAGAAGGCCGGACCGGAGCAGGTGGTCCTGGACCTGGACATCAAGCTGGGCGCGATCAGGGTGGAGCGGGGATGAGCAAGCCGAAGCCGAAACCGGATGTGGCCGGCATCATCGGCGGAACCGTTCTGACCGGTGGCGCCGCGATCTGGATGCTGAACGACAACGGTGTCCTGCAGACCAAGGACCTGGGCCTGACCGGCGCCCTGCTGCTGCTCGCGGCGGGCATCATCGGACTGGCGGCCTCACACCGCGGCTGACCCGGTGCGTTAGGCTGAGATCCGCTATCAGAGGGGTCCGGGTGCAACGGGTCCCGTGGTCACAGGAGTTCTCGATGGTGCGCGGCACCGTGAAATGGTTCAACGCCGACAAGGGCTACGGCTTCCTCGCCGTGGACGGGCAGGACGACGTCTTCGTCCACTGGAGCAAGATCGTCTCCGACGGGTACAAGACCCTCGAGGACGGCCAGCCCGTCGACTTCCAGATCATCGACGGCCCCAAGGGCCGCGAGGCGGAAGCTGTCACGCCCGTCTGAGGGCGGCGTTTTCGAGACTGCGCGGCTGGACGGCAACCGGTAACCTGACCACCTCACCGTGGGAGGGGTCCGAGACGTGACAGAGCCGGTACACGTGGTCCGGAGGCTGGAGCAGGCGCTGGCCGACGACGACTTCTCGTGGACGTTCGTGCTGGTGGGTGAGGATCAGACCGACAAGCTCGCCACGCTGACCGGCGACCTGCGCGGTCCGGTCTCGAAGACCGGCGACGGCAAGGAGATCACCTCAGGTTTCGCGTACTGGGGGATCGGCCCGACGATCGCCTGGGCGAACGCGACCAACGACCCGTTCTACCTGGTGATGAAGGCCGGTACGGAGTCCTTCCAGCGGCACTGGCGCAAGGTCAAACCGCATGTGGACAAGGGCGGCTTCCACTTCGTCAGCCTCGGGATCGGGACCGGGGTGAAGGACCGGACGATCCTGGAGGACCTGCGCCGGCGGAACCCGGACATGTTCTACATCCCGGTCGACATGAGCTCGGAGATGCTCCGGCTCGGCGCCCAGGAGTCGGTCCGCGGCGGTCATTTCCCGATCGCTCAGGTGCTACCGGTCCAGATCGACTTCTCGATCCGCGACAACATGTCCGAGCTGGCCCAGATGCTCGGCCGGCTGATCGGTGACGAGCCGCTGCTCTACAGCCTGACCGGGAACACCCTGGCCAACTTCGACGACGACGAGGACCTGCTGCAGCTGATCACCGACGTCCTGCGGCCGCAGGACCGGCTGCTGCTCGAGGTCGCCAGCACGACCCGGCTGGACGCGGAGGCGGCGAAGGCCGCTGCCGACGAGTACCACCAGACCAGGGCGTTCACGGAGTTCGTCACCAGCGCGCTGCGCTACAACACCGATCTGAAGGTCGACAACGAGCGGATCAAGTTCGTCGGCGAGATCGAGGACGAGGACGCGCTGCTGGTGAAGGTCCTCTGGCAGAACGACACCGACGAGGTGATCCGAATGGGGCTGCCGGACCACACCGAGGTGGTGCTGCCGATCGGCGACACCATCCGCCTGTACACGACCCGGAAGTACTCCACCACCCGCCTGAAGCGGCTCACCACCGCCTGCCAACTGACGCCCGTGGAGGCGATCCAGTCCCAGTTCCGCTACCAGCGGCGGCCGAACCCGTTCGGCCTCGAACTGTTGCTACTCGCCCCCGAGTCCTCCGGCGAGCACGACCGCACCCTGGCCGACGACATCTGGGCGCGATGACACGACTTTGGAAGCGGCATCGCCGTACGGTCGTGACGACCATCAGCTACGGCTTGCTCGCGTTGGCGTTCGTGCTGGGCGTGATTTGGTTTCTCTGGCCGGACAACTCCCGCTGGGAGCCGGCGGTCAACTCGCTGACGCTGGTCGCGGGGCTCACCGGCATCTTCGTCGAGCGGCTGACGGCCGAGTCGGAACGCCGTACCGAGGTGTTGCGAGCGGTCGGCGACGAGCTGCGTGAGAACACCCGCCTGCTGAACGACGAGCGATTCTCGCCGCAGGCACCGGCGATCCGGCAGGTGTACCCGCGGCTGGTCGTCTCGGCGGTGGACCTGGCCTTGGTCTCGGGAGCGCTCGGTCTGCACCGGGACGCGGAGCTGGTCGGCCTGCTGCACCGCTGGCGCGACACGGTGCACCTGTTCAACCGCCGGCTCGATCTGACCGAGATCAGCACGTTCTCCCCCACGACGTCATCCGAGGAGCTCGCGGCGTTCCACCGCGCCCTGCACCGGCAGAACAACTACTTCACCGTGACGCGGGATCAGCTGGCCGAGCTGCTCGCCAAGCTCCCGCCCCGCTAACGGGCAGGACCGTAAAGACCGCTCCGCACTGCCACAACTGCCAATTCCTGCTGAGCCGTTGACTTCGTCATGCCTCCGGCGCTTACTTTCGGACAGGACCGTAAATACGGCACCCCCGGAGGCAACGTTGCGATCGATCCGCCCGCTTCTCGCCCTGACCCTCGCCACTGTCCTCGCCGTCGCGCCGGCAGTGCCCGCCGCCGCGGCCGGCCCGCCGTACGCCGAAGCCGTGTCGCTCGGTGTCCCGCTGTCCGACGTACTGCTGATCGGTGGCACCGTCGCGCCCGGCCCCGGCGGCAAGACCGCGATCTGGAACGTGTCCACCGGCGGACCGGCGTACCTGAACGCCATCGATCCGGTCGACGGCCACAGCCTGCTCTCGACGCCACTTCCCGGCGCCGAAGGCAGCTACGCGGTCGCCGCGACCCCGACCGGCACGATCTACGTCGGCACCTACAACAACGGGCACCTCTACCGGCTGCGCCCCGGCGCGACCACGGTCGAGGATCTCGGCCGGCCGATCGCCACCGAGACCTTCGTCTGGCGGATCACCACCGACGAGCAGGGCAACGTGTACGGCGGCACCTACCCGAACGGCAAGGTCTTCCGGTACGACGACCAGACCGGCGCCGTCCGCGACTACGGCCGGATCCTCGCGACCCAGACGTACGTGAAGAGCATCGGCTACGCGAACGGCAAGGTGTACACCGGTTCGCTGCCCGACGCCCGCTTCACCGAGCTAGACACCACTACCGGCGCCATCACCGAGCTGCCCCCGCCACCCAACCTCGGCGACCCGAAGGGCAAGTCCGTCTACGACCTGAACGTTCGCGGCGGCCGCGTCTACGTCCGCGTCGGTACGGCGTTCCCCGGCCCGATGTACGTCTGGGACATCGTCTCCCGCACCTGGGTCGACGAGATCCCGACCGCACACGGGCTGGACATCTCGCCACTCGATCCCGAGGGGAAGCTCTACTTCATCCAGGCCAGCGAGCTGAAGCGGTACGACCCGGTCACCAAGACCATGACCGGCACCGGCCTCACCTTCATCGGCCGGATCCAGAACGCCCGCGCCATCGGGTACGCCGACCTCGGCCTGCCGGACTATCCGGGCACCAGCGTGGTCGGCACGCTGTGGCGCGGCGAGGAGTTCCGCTACAACCCGCAGACCGGCAAGTCGGAGATCTTCCAGACCGCGGTCCGGCGCGAGCCGATCGAGATCCTGTCGGTCTCCGGCGGCGCGAAGACCGTCTACACCGGCGGCTATCTCAACGGCGGCATCTCGGCGACCGACCCGAAGACCGGCGCAACCACCTTCCACCGCTTCTCGCAGACCGAGGCGACCCTCGAGGCCTCGGACGGACGGGTCTGGATCGGCACCTACCCCGAGGCTCGGCTCTACTCCTACGAACCCGAGCAGACCTGGAACAGCCTCGAGTACTCCCCCGGTCCGGTCGGCGCGCCGGAGAATCCGAAGCTGGCGGTCAACCTGAAGCCCGAGATCCAGATGCGCGCCCGCGCGCTGGTCGAGGTGAACGGCAAGATCGCGGTCGGCACGGTCCCCGACGGTGACCGGCTGGGCGGCGCGCTCGCCTTCTACGACCCACAGTCCGGCGCCACCACGACGTACCGGAACGTGGTCCAGGACGAGAGCGTGTTCGGTCTGACCGCTCGTCAAGGAATCGTCTACGGCGGTACGTCGATCACCGGCGGACTGGGCACCACCCAGCCGACCCGCGAGTCCGGAACCGTGTTCGCCTGGGACGTGACGGGGTCGCGCAAACTCTGGGAGACGGTGCCGGTGCCGAAGGCGCCGACAGTCTCGGGGGTGACGTTCGGGCCGGACGGAATGCTCTGGGGCGTGGCCGGCAAGACCGTGTTCGCGATGGACCCACGGTATGGGACAGTTCTGAAATCCTTCGTCCTCGGGACGACCTCCCAGACCGGAGACATCGTCGCGACCAGGGACGGGGTGTACGTCAGCATCGACCTGAACAAGATCTACCGGATCGCCCCCGGCCGCTGGCAGACGCCGAAGCTGTACCTCGAGCACCCGCACCGGCGGCTCGCCGTCCAGGGTGGTCAGCGGCTCTTCTTCAGCAACGGGCCCGAACTGTTCCGAGTCGATATCAACCGTTGACACCGGAAATTCCTTCCCATTACTTTCGGTCCTGACCGTTATTCGGTCCTAGCCAGGGGGTTGTGATGAAATCCACCGTCCGCCGCGTCGCGGCGCCGCTCACCGCTTTGGTCCTTGCCGCCGCGCTCAGCTCCTGCGGGGGCGACGACTCCGGTTCCTCGGACAAGAAGAGCGTCACCCTGTGGATGTACCCGGTCATCGCCGACCAGGCCGCCAGTGACACCTACTGGAAGAAGGTCGAGACCGACTTCGAGGCGGCCAACTCGGGCATCGACCTGAAGCTCGAGATGCAGCCGTGGGACAAGCGCGACGAGAAGCTCGCCACGGCCTTCGCCGGCAAGAAGGGTCCGGACGTCGTCCTGCTGATCCCCGACCAGATCCCGCAGTACGTCAAGAACGGCTCGCTCGAGCCGGTCGGCGACGTGGTCGAGGCGGACAAGGACAAGTTCCTGCCGAACGCGATCCCCGGCCTGACCGTCGACGGCAAGGTCTACGGCGCACCGATCTACCACACCGTCACCAGCACCATCTACAACAAGACGGTGCTGACCAAGGCCGGCATCACCAAGCCGCCGGCCACCTGGGACGAGATCAAGGCGGCCGCGCCGAAGCTGAAGGCGGCCGGCTTCTCCACCCTCGACTACTCGGCCTCGCCGGAGGCCACGCTGAACCTGAACTTCTACCCGCTGCTCTGGCAGGCCGGCGGCAAGGTGTTCGCCGACGACGGCAAGTCCGTCACCTTCAACCAGGCTCCGGGCGTGGAAGCGCTGACGTTCCTGAAGACGCTGTGGGACCAGGGCGCGATCCCGAAGAGCGCACTGACCAACGGCAACGCGATCGACAACCAGCCGATCGGCAAGGGCCAGGTCGCGATGGCGTTCACCGCGACGCCGGCCAACGCCGGCCTCGCAGCCAAGAGCTGGGGCGAGGCGAACACCGAGGTCGGCGCGCCGCTGACCGGTGCCAAGCAGGTCGGGTACGGCATTCCCGGCGGTCTCTCGGTGAACGCGGGCTCGGAGAACCTGGACGAGGCGAAGAAGTTCCTCTCGTTCATGATCCAGCCGCCGCAGCTGCAGGCGCTGAGCAAGGCCACCGGCTACTTCACGCCGCGCACCGACGCGAAGGTCGAGGTCACCGACCCGCTGACGCTGAAGTTCGGCCCGGCCCTGCAATACGCCTTCCCCGGTGAGCCGAACCCGGCCGCCCGGCAGATCATGTCGCTGCTGAGCGTCGAGATCCAGGCCGTACTGACTGGCAAGAAGGCACCGCAGCAGGCGCTCGACGATGCTGCCAAGCAGGCCAACGGTCTCCTGACGCGATGACCCAGGTCGGCGTCGGCCGGAGCTCCTCCGCCCGCCGCCCGCGTCCCGTGCCGCTCAGGGGGCGGCACGGTCCGCGGCGGCGGGCGTGGGTCGGCCTGGTGTTCGTGGCGCCGATGCTGGCGCTGTTCCTGGCCTTCCGCTTCCTGCCCGCGGTCGGCGCCGTTTGGCTCTCGTTCACCGACTACCGGCTCAGCGGCCGCTGGAAGTTCATTGCCTTCGACAACTACACCCGGCTGCTGCAGGACTCGTTGTTCCATCAGAGCCTGGTCGTCACGCTGACCTACACGCTGATCTTCGTCCCGCTGACCGTCCTGCTCTCCCTCGGTACGGCGCTGCTGCTGCAGCAGGTCGTCTGGCAACGCGGCTTCTTCCGGGGCGTCTTCTTCCTGCCCTACGTCACCAGCATCGTGCTCGCCGCGGTGATCTGGAAGTGGATCTACGACGCCCAGGACGGCCTGCTGAACGCCGTACTGGGACTGATCTCGGTCGGCCCGATCGACTTCCTCGGCTCGGACAACACGGTGCTGGCGTCGATCGCGGTGGCGTCGGCCTGGAAGGGCTTCGGCTACTCGATGCTGATCCTGCTCGCCGGTCTGCAGGCTGTCCCGAAGTCGTACCTGGAGGCCGCGATGATCGACGGCGCCTCGGCCTCGCAGCGGTTCCGCTACATCACCGTGCCGCAGATCCGGCCGGTGCTGTTCTTCGTCCTGGTGATCGAGACGATCAGCGCCTTCCAGGTCTTCGACGCGATGTACGTGATGACCGGTGGCGGCCCGGTCCGGGCCAGCTACTCGCTCGTCTATCTCTTGTACGACAGCGGTTTCAAGTTCTTCGACTTCGGTTACGCGAGCGCGATCGGCATCGTGCTCTTCCTGATCGTGCTGATCATCTCGCTCGTCCAACGCCGGCTCGTCGGGAAGGACGACTGATGGTGAACCTCCTCGACCGCCCGTCCACCCAGCTTTCCTCCCCGCCAGTCCGCCGTACGACGCGACCGGCGGCCCGCCTGACGCTGCCCACCCTGCTGGCGTTGACCGCGATCGTCACCGTGCTGCCGTTCGTCGCCATGGTCCTGGTCGCCTTCGCACCCCCCAGCGGCCAGACCTTCCCCGACGCCTTCTACCCCTCCCGCTGGACCTTCGACAACTTCACCCGAGTCCTCTCCAGCTCCGACATCCCCCGCTGGACAGTCAACTCGCTGCTGTATTCCTTGGTCTCGGTCGTCTTCGTCCTGCTCTTCGCCGCCATGGCCGGCTACGCCTTCGCCAAGAAGCGCTTCCCCGGTCGCGAACTGATGTTCTGGGCCTTCCTCGCCACCCTGATGGTCCCCTTCCAGGCCACGCTGATCCCGTCGTACATCCTGGTCTCGCGCCTCGACTGGGTCGACAGCTACTGGGGCCTCATCGTCCCCACCCTCGCCAACTCCCAAGCCGTCTTCCTGCTCCGCCAGTTCATCGGCCAACTCCCCGACGAACTCTTCGAAGCCGCCCAGATCGACGGCGCCTCCGAACGCCAGATCTTCACCCTGATCGTGATGCCCCTGATCCGCCCCGCCCTGGCCACCCTGGGAATCTTCGTCTTCCTCTGGCACTGGAACGACTTCCTCTGGCCCTTGGTCATCGGCCAGTCCGCCCACATGCAAACCCTGACCGTAGGCCTGGCCACCCTCCAAACCCAGTCCGTCCCCATCAACCAGATCATGGCCGGCGCCACGATCACGGTCATCCCAAGCTTGTTGGTCTTCGGCCTGCTCCAGCGCTACCTCACTGACAGCATCACCATGTCGGGGTTGAAGGGGTAGTTTCCCCCACGCGTGCTGCCCGCCCACCCTTTGCTTCCCTCCGGGCTACCGCCCGGGCCCTGTGCGCTACCGCGCACCCCCTTCGGGCTTATCGCCCGCCGCCCCCGCGCCTTCGGCGCCCACCCACCCCGTCGCGCGCTCATCGCGCGATCGACCACCCGGGGTACCGAGGGATCGCAGGCGAAAGTGGTTGGTAGCGCCACCCGCCTAACGCTTGAACCTGCGACCAACGGATGCGCTCGTGGAGCTCGATGCGAAGGCGTCGGCGGTCGGCTTCGGTCACGAGAGGCCGTTCCAGGGCGGTGTAGACGGTCTGAAGCATGTGCCCGCGGCGCTTGCCGGATCGCTTGTGGCGCGAGCGCGGGACGTGCCTTGCAAGCATTGAATGCTATGCAAATAGCGATCTAAATAGAGCCAATAGCTCTATTAGAGTCATTCGGATAGATGCGCAGGAATCATTCGGAGGGTCATTCGAATGATCTAGCGAGCTACACCAGCACCGGTGCTGAAATTCATCGAATGGGTGGGTCCGGTCTGGATGATGGAGCGCTAGCGCTAGTGCCACGGAGGATCACTGGAGGGTAGCTGTCATGTAGACAAAGGGCCATCCTCCCATCGACGACGTGTCACCGTCACGCCGACGACAGCGGGGCAAGCTTCGGATCTCAAAATAAATAAGAGGCAATAAGAGGCAATAGAGGCAGCTCAGAACACCCGACACGCCAGATCAAAGATCAGCGTGGCGACTTCACAGAAGGCAATGATTTGTACAGACTCTGCGCATGCTCGCGATAGAGACGTGGCAGCACGTCAATGAGAGTCTTCTGATCGTTCTGGGTTTCGGGAGCCTGCTCCTGTTTCGAAAGCCGCTCGGAAGGCTGCTGGTTCAACTGGAGAGCCTTCAGTCTCCCTTCCTCAGCGCACGCTTCACCAAGCACCGACAGCACGAGGAGGCGGATGACGACGAGAAAGATGACTCGGAGCCACCAGTTGACGTCGGCGCGAGTGAATGAGGCCCGGGAGAGCTCGGCGGGTAGGGAGCGACCGATGGCCCTCGTTGCGGCACGCTGACTGGGTTGCTCAGAGTGTCGGTATCGTGTCCTAATGTAAGACTCTTGGGGAATGCGGCCACCTGATGCACGACGGGCTGGCCCGATCAGTGGGCGTTGCCGGAGCCACGCCGGGGGCGAGAATCGTACTGGGGAGGCGTGAGTGGCACAGGCTCCTCGTCCTCTGACTCCGCAACGATCCATCCGGGACGCCTTCGGTTCGGCTGTGCGAGAACTGCGCGAGCGGAGAGGGCTATCGCAGGCTGATCTAGGATCCTTGGTTTTCGTTAGCAAGGACCAGATCGGCAAGATCGAGAAGGCTCTGCGATGGCCGTCCTCAGAGCTCGTCGCAAATCTTGACCGTGAACTCGGCGCTGCTGGCCTTCTTCAGGCGTTCGAGCCGAGTCTGCGCTCACAACGCCACATCGCTCAGCCCTCAGTGCGGCGAGTCGAGACGACCCTCGAGCGGGCTGCCCTCGACTGGCTGACAACATCCACCGACGAGGTTCGCATCCTGGGGACGGAAGGTTTGGTCGACGAGGAAGAGATCGCGGCCGTCGGCCAGCAGTTGACCAGGTTCAGAGAACTCGATCACGAGCATGGTGCCGGTCGGACGCATCAGCTGGTGTCGAACTACGCATCCGTCGAGCTGGAGCAACTGCTGGCGCGTGTTCCCGTCAACGAGACAACCGCAGCCAAGCTGTACTCGACCGCGGCCGGCTTCTGGGAGCTTGTCGGGTACCAGTCGATCGATCTCGGGCGCGACGACTACGCTCGTGAGTGTTATTTGCGTGCGCTGGAGCTGACCTCGGCCGCCGGTGATCGGCTGTACGGCGGATATCTCCTGTCGGTGAGCAGCGCTCATCTCGCGCTCCACGGGGGTGACGTCGACCAGGCGTTGCGGATGGCCCGGACGGGTATCCACGGGACCTCGCAGATCGCTGACCCGACTGTGCGCTCCGCGTTCGAGGCTGTGGTGGCGAGGGCTGAGGCTCGCCGAGGTGATGAGAAGGCAGCCACGAAGGCGCTGCTCAACGCCGAGGCTCA
Organism: Kribbella sp. NPDC005582; assembly: GCF_040605415.1. NCBI lineage: Bacteria > Bacillati > Actinomycetota > Actinomycetes > Propionibacteriales > Kribbellaceae > Kribbella > Kribbella sp. NPDC005582. Next base: position 194,383 of record NZ_JBEXCU010000002.1, on the reverse strand, counting down.
TTTGGAGTCCGCTCATCCAGAAGATTCTCCCGCGTGGATCGGGTACTTCACGCCGGCCTACCTTGCCGACGAAATGGCGCACTCGTTCCATGATCTCGGCCACCAGGTGCTGGCACAGGAGCAGGCGGGAGAGGCACTCAGCAAGATCGCATCGGGCCACGTACGTCGACTCGCGATCGACACTGCCCTGATGGCCTCGTCGCTCGCAAGAGCCGGCGATCCAGATCAGGCCTGCGCTGTGGGCCGCGAAGCGGTTGACCTTGCTGCCCAAACTTCATCCGCGCGCAGCCGCAACCGTATCTACGAACTACGCCAGGAGCTGTTGCCGTTCTCCGACCTGAGGCCGGTCGTCGAATTCGGGGACTACGTACGCTTTGCGCTCTCGGAGTGACCAAGCAACCTGCGGAAGAACGCCAACTCCGCGTCGAGCACCTTCGCGGCCAGATCCGGTGCGGCCAGCGTGTGGCTCGCAGTGTCCAGGATGACTGACTCGCAGTCGGCACCACGCGCTTCAAGTTCCGCAGCCAGCGCAAGCGTGTCCTGTGCCGGAGTGATGGGGTCGTGCAGGCCGTGCACGAGGAGAACCGGGCACTCGATATCAGCAGACCTGACGGCGATCGCCCCCTCCGCCAGCGCGGCGGCGTGAGCGCGCTGGAATCTCGGCACGCTCTGCTCCCACCTCTGAGGATCGACGATTGGAGACCGGGCTACCGCGCCACGGAACGGCCCGGCCATACCTGCGGCGCGAAGGGCTGTGTAGCCACCGGCGCTGGACCCGCAGACGAAGACTTCACCAGCCGATGTGAATCCGGCGTCGATCAGGTATTGGGCGACAGTCGCGCAGTCCGCAACATCGTAGGACCCCCAATGACCGTAGAGACTGCGCCGGAAATCCCTCCCGTGACCGGTGCTGCCTCGGTAGTCGACATCTGCGACGGCGAAGCCTTGGCGGGTGAAGTAGTCAGCCTGCGCGTCGCGCCGAACTGAGACCTCGTCCGTAGGGCCTGGATGTGCGCGAACGATCGTCGGCGCCGTCCACTTGCCGTCGGATTCGGCTGGAGGGTGCAGCAAGAAGTCAATGCCGGCGACCGACATCCGCTCGGGGTTACGGCCCACTGTGCTGGACGGCTCTTGACCAGCGAGAACCGAGTATGAGCCGTCTCGCTCGACAAGTACGACGGACGGCGCTGTGGTGGGTGTGGCTGCGATCATCGCGACTGCGGTGCCTACCGCACAGAGGTAGGGCTTGATCGCGGTGTAAGGCAAATCGATGGTTCGCGAAACGCCGTCCGCGTCGATCAGCATCAGGTGATCTTCGAGGTCCCGGCGGACTCGGATCGCCACCGCTCCGTCAGCAAGGAATGCGTAACTCGCATAGCCGAGCTCCCACGGGGCAGCTGCACAGTCGGCTTCTGTCGCTGTCACTGCTTCGACGCTCTCGCCGTCCCACCTGTAGAGATTGAGCCAACCCGTCCGGTCGGACATGAAGTAGAGATGCCCGTCAGGACCCCAGGTCGGCTCAGTGACCGCCTCTGAGATCCCGCCCGCGACCAGGACCGGAGTGCCCAGGTCGCCCGCACCTTCGCCGTACGTCGCCACCCACAGCTGGGCGCTGTCCCACGGCATCTGGTCGGCCTCCCAACTCAGCCAGGCCAGGCGACCATAGCCGGACCGGGGCGAGGCCAGAAAGCCAGCGGTCTCTTGAAGAGAACGCACATGCCCAGTGTCGATGTCGACTTCAACCAGACGATCTCCGCCAGCGACCTCACAAACAGCCAGGATCGCCTTACCGGCGACCACCAGGTCACCGAACTCGCATGAGGTGGATTCAGTCAGAGGGGAAGCCACCGCGGCGCTGAGCCGGTGGATCCGGTGGTCTTGCGACGAAACGCCCCAAACTCCGGCATCTGAGACGGCAACCGATCCGCCACCGTAGGCATGGACTTCATTGCCAATGGCAAAGCCGGCGGGCGCCCCACGAGTCGCGCCATCGCTGACAGTCCACCTGACGAGTTGGTCGCCGTCCTCGCCTGACTGCACCCAGAACAGGGAGCCGGCGTGGGCTGTCAGGCCATCGAACGCCGCAGGAATCGCCACGTTCAGATGCTATCGAAATCGCCTTGCGCAGCAGCTATCAGGCCGTGGCGCGGGCAGCATGCGGACAGTTCGGTTGTCCGCATGGCGCATCTCGACTCCCACCTGCCTGGTCTCCAAACTCGAAGACGTAGCAGCGAATCCGCCATCCCCGGCCATCCCACCGCGCGGGATGGCGGACCACCGTTTACATGCCAGCAGGGCAAGCAGGAGGCGAGCACGGTCATGGGGGAAGTCATCAAGTTGCGGCCTCTGGTGTTGGGCTATGCCCGGCTCGCGCCGTTCGCGGGTCACGGCCAGCACTCGGTTGTGCATGCGCTGCTGTCCAGCTATGCGAACAGGGCAGGGCTGCAACTCGGCACGGTCTACTTCGATCGCTGGGGCTCGCCTCCCTTGTTCGTTCACGACGAACCCACGCCAGCCTTCAACGGCCTGCTCGCCGGCCTTAGGGAGTCGCGCGCGGCGGGTGTGGTCGTCCCGTCCTTGGACACCTTCGGCCACGAGATGGTCAGGTGCGTTGCTGAGCTGGAGGACGACCTGTGCGTGGTCGTACACCCGGTCGACGCTGAAGGCGTCCACGATCCCCGCGACCAGGTCGCGGCCCCCTGAACGGCGGGGCGGGTGCAAGGTCCCTGTGCCTGCCCGCTCCGCCTTACAAGAAAGTTCGCCACCGAGAAGGAGTTCCAGATGAGTGCAAATCTGCTCGCCCCGCCCTTTGGGGCGCGTCACCTCACTACGCCCGAGCGGGCACCGAGGTTGGAGGTTCCGATGTCGTACAGCGCAAAGCAGCAACTGAACATCGATGCCGATGGCAACCCGTACCACGCGCTGACGAACGCGCTGCCCGAGACCAACACCGAGACCGACACTGGCGACGGCCAGCGGCCCGGGTCGGACAACGCGACCGACAACTACTGATATGAACACAGTCCTGGTGCTGACCGGCCGCAGCGACATCACGGCCGACGCGGTGGTTGACGAGCTGACGAGGAGGCGAGCGAAAGTAGTTCGGTACGACACTGCGGACTTTCCCATCTCCTCGAAGATCGCAGTCACCCTCGACTCCCAGGGCTGGCAAGGAACGCTGAGCGGCGACCACCCCATTGAGCTGGAAACCATCAGTTCAGTGTGGTGGCGCCGCCCAGGCGAGTTCTCGATTCCCACCGGGTGGCCCGATGAGGCGCGCGCATTTGCGGCCTCGGAGGGTCGAGTGGGTGTTCTCGGTGTTCTCGGCTCCTTGCCTGCTCGATGGATCAACCACCCCGCCCGCGACTCTGCGGCCAACTACAAGCCGGTACAGCTCGCCGTAGCGGCTCGGGCCGGCTTGGAGGTGCCTCGAACCACGATCACGTCCGACCTGAAAAAGGTCTTGGCCTTCATCGGTGACGAGGAGATGATCTACAAGGGCCTCAGTGGGGGCGTCCTCACTCCGGACCTCCGTCACCGCTACATCCCCACTACGTTGCTCCGGGCTGCTGACCTGGACGAGGCGGTGGCAGGAACAGCTCATCTGATTCAGGAGCGTGTCCCGAAGGCGTTCGAGGTTCGGTTGACAGTGATCGGTGACCGGATGTTCCCGGTGGCCATTCACGCGGGTAGTGAGGCCGGCAAGCTTGACTGGCGCACCGACTACGCGTCTCTGACGTATGAGCGGCTGGAAGTGCCCGTTGACGTGGAGAAGGGTGTCCGGCTCTTGATGGACGAGCTGGGTCTGTTTTACGGCGCGCTGGACTTCGCCGTGACGCCGGACGGGCGTTGGGTGTTCTTCGAGGTGAACCCAAATGGTCAGTGGCACTGGCTCGCGGTGAAAGCTGGTATCCCGATGGTGGAGGCTATGGCCGACGCCTTACAACGAAAGGACCAGTAGGCGTGACCGACTGGACTGATGCCGCCCGCAAACTCGCCTCGCAAGTCACCATCAGCGCGCCCGAGTGGTACGACGCGGTCTGTGCCACGCCACGGCACGAGCTGGTACCCAAGTGGTGGGAGCCTGTGAAAGGCAGCCGGACCTTCGAGTGGGCACAGGTCGTGCCAGATGTCGGCGACCCATGGGCCCGCACGTACTCGGACGAGACGCTTGTAACAAGAGTGGGTGCACTGCACGCCGACCTGGCTAAACCTGACGAGACAGCGTCGGGAGCGCCGACCTCCTCGTCTACATTGCCAGGCTTGATCGTAAGAATGCTGGATCTGCTTGACCCGGACTCAAACCACCAGGTGCTCGACATCGGAACGGGCTCCGGCTACTCCGCCGCCCTTCTTGGCCACCGGCAGGGCGACAAGATGGTGACCAGCATCGACGTGGACTCATACCTCGTGCAGGCTGCCCGCGAACGCCTCGCCGGCTTCGGACGTGCTCCTCGTATTGAGGTCGCGGACGCTACCGGCGAGCTCCCCGACGGTGAGTACGACCGGATGCTGGCCACCGTCTCGGTACGACCTGTGCCGCGGTCCTGGCTCTCGGCGCTGCGACCAGGCGGTCGGATCGTGACGACTATCGCGAATACCTCTCTTCTCGTTTCGGCGACGCTTGAGCGTGGCCTCGTCGCGCGAGGCACGGTGCAGCCGGATCCGGCGAGCTTCATGAGAACCCGGAGCGGCGCCGACTATCCCGCTCGCCTCGACGCGGTGTACGCCGTGGCCCGCGAGGGGGACGGCGACGAAACCCGTGATCTTCGCGAGCCGATCCCGAACCTTTGGATGGATTGGGAGTTGAGAGCACTTTTCGAACTGGACTCGCCAAGTATCGAGAACCGATCTGCCACCTACGAAGATGGAAAGCAGGTCGTCTGGCTGCTTTCAGATGACGGCTCCTGGGCCAGGGCAGACGAAGGCGCGGGGAAGGTGCACCAGGGCGGCAAGCGGCGGCTCTGGGACGACCTCGAGCGCGTGCGTGCTCGATGGGAACAGGCCGGTCGGTTCCCCCTGCATCAGCTGGCGGTGGAGTTCACGCCGGAGACGACTACCGTCACGAGTCCGGACGGCAGTTGGATCATCCCCCTATGACCGTCAGTGGTGCTGCTCCCGCACGTATGGCGGGAGGTGCATCGGCACTGTTGCAACATCTTCGTTGTTTGGCCTGCACGCGGGTGGATGGCCGAGTATCCTGTACATACAAAAGCATGGAGTAGAGACGGCTCCGATGCCGTCATACGCCCAGATCCTGACCGTCGGCGCCCTGATCATTCTGCCCTTCTTCAGTCACAAACTCCGAGAAGGCAAGTCTGGACACGAGGCGCCGCAAGGCGGAAAGGAGAAGCCCGTGAAGGCTAACCTGATGCAGTTCGCTGGTTCATCCATCGAAGTGGTGTCGGCGGCGGGTCTGGGAGTCGCAGTGGAGCAACTACTCCAAATTCGTCAGTAGCGCTCATGTGCTCCGAGCCGCCCATCCTTACAGGTGGGCGGCTCGTTCGTCGTTGCAGCCCTGAGCTTGGGCGGGCACAGGTGAGCGCGGGTAGCCCTCGAGGGCAGCACTGCGCATTGCGTGCTTGCGTGGACTCCGAGGCGATCGACGGCGGGCGGAGTGGAGTCCCTCTCATTCAATCGTCACACTCACTGCAGCGGGCGCCGACACCAGGTCGGGTGACAACCCCTGTCCCAACGGATCTGCATCACCACAGCCGCTCCTTCACGAAACCACCACAGGCGGGTCCACACGAGACCGCGCCGAAGGCGCCAAAAGAAGGGCCGCCGCCGAAGGCGGTGTCCTTGGCGGTGTTAGTTGTAGTAGCCGTCTACGGGGACTCGGGCTTCTTCGAAGAGGGCTGGGCCGTGTTGGGGTACGGCGGGGAAGCCGGGAGTGGTTTTGAGGGTGCTGAACTGTTCGTTGGACAGGGCGTAGACGACGTTGCCGAGGCCGGAGCGGGCTAGGGCGCCGGTGCACATCTCGCAGGGCTGGCAGCTGGTGTACATGGTGGTGCCGGCGGCTACCTCGGGGGTGAGTTCGCGGGCGGCCCAGACGGCCAGCTTCAGTTCGGGGTGGTAGCTGATGTTGGACTCGGTGATGGTGGTGTTCTGGGCTTCGACGAGGACTTCGCCGTCGGGGCCGACCAGCAGGGAGCCGAAGGGTGGGTTGCCGGCTTCGCGGGCGGCGGCGGCCAGGGCGATCGCGCGGCGGAGGAAGGTTTCGGACGAGGTCATGTGAGCTCCTGTCGGAGGGTGGCCAGGTCTTGCCAGGCTGCCTCGGGGTGTTCGGTTTCGGCGGGATCGCCGTGGAAGGGGTCGAGGACGACGCTGGTCGCGCCGAGTTCACGCAGTACGTCGAAATCGGCGAGTACCTGGTCGATCGTGCCCTCACCGGCCACGCGGGTCTCCTCGGGCATCGGCGAAGGGGTGAGCCGCAGCAGGATCCGCGGCGCGAACTCCGGCACCGGCCGGCCCTCGGCAGCCGCGATCTCCGCGAGCCGATCAGTTGCCGTGCGCAACCAATCGATCCGGTTCCGGAGCGGGTGCCAGGCATCGGCATGCAGTACGGCGCGGCGCATCGCAGCCTCGCTGCGACCACCGACCCAGAGCGGGATCCGCCCAGAACCGTAGTCCGCGGTATCCGCCCAGGCCGTCCGCAACGAGGTCAGCAGTTCATCCGTCGAACGTCCGCGCCGCGCATGCGACGAGCCGAGCGCCTCGAACTCCTGCTGAGCCCACCCTGCACCGACCCCGAGCACCAGCCGCCCACCACTCAGCTGATTCAGATTGGCCGCCATCCGCGCCACCAGCAACGGATGCCGGTACCCCGCGATCAGAACCGTCGTACCGAGTCGCACCCGCGACGTGATCCCGGCCAGCCAGCTCAACGTGGTGAACGGCTCGTAGAACGGCGCCGGATACTGCTCGGCGACGTCCGGCGTGATCACCACATGGTCCGACACCATCAACAGGTCGTATCCAAGCCCCTCCACCACCTGCGCCCACGCCCGCAGCCTGTCGGGGTTCGTACCGGGCCCGAAATTCGGGACGTTCACGCCGATTTCCACGCCCTCAGGCTATCCAGGCAGCAGTCCACACCTGAAGAGACTTTTCCCGGCAGAACCGCCCATTCGCCGGGGAATCACCGGTAGATTGCCCACATGACCGAGACTCTCGACGCGATCGACTGGGCGGTGCTCACCGAGCTGCAAAACGACGCCAGGCTGTCACTCAGCGAGCTCGGCCGGCGCGTCAACCTGAGTGCGTCGGCTACCACCGAGCGCGTACGCCGCCTGGAGTCGCTCGGCGTCATCACCGGCTACCGAGCCGAGGTCGACCTGGCGAAGGTCGGCTACCCCGTACTCGCGGTTGTCCGGCTGAAGTACCCCGGCAACAAGCACGAGCCGCTCAAGCGCTTGCTCGCCGAGCGCGGCGAGTTCCTCGAGTGCCTGCGCACCACCGGCGACGACTGCTACACCCTCAAGATCGCCGCCACGTCGATGCCGCATCTCGAACAACTCGTCAACGAACTCACCGACTTCGGCAGCACCACCACCAACCTCGTCTACTCCCAGACCCAGCCCTACCGCGGTCCGAGCAGGCCGGATCAGCGGGACCAGTAGTAGAGCTCGTGCAGGTTGTTCGAGCTGTCGATGACGAAGACGTACTGGTCGCTCAGGAGTTCCTCGTCGATGGCCTTCTCCAGCATGAGCGCGGCCCCGTCGCCGACCCCGCCCAGGTGGTAGGTGTAGGTGGGGTCCGCCAGCGAGTCGGTCACCTTCGCGATCACAGCCGCCAGCGCCGTCTCGCGGTCGCTGTAGGCGACCGGTGGCGGCGGCTGGAACACCGAGACGTCATCCGCCCACTCGAGCGCGGCCCCCGGCGTCACCGCGCTGAGACGCTCTGCCAACGACGCCACGATCCGGCCGACCGTATCCGTCGACTGTTGGACCAGCGTCGCCGTACCGGCGTCGAACAGCAGTCTCGGCGACTCACCCGGCGCGGAGGTCGTCCGGAACCGCTCTGACAGATTGATGATCTCCGACATACGGCTAGTGCACCGCATGTCAGGGTCACGCCTGCCACAGTCCGCCGTCAGGCGTTCAGCTCACCGAACGCCTCGATAGCACGCAGTGCGTCGGTCTGGGACATGCCCGGCGGCTGGACGCGGAGGATGATGCCGTCAGCGCCCATCTCTTCGTAGTGGGCGATCCGCTCGGCGCACTCGGCCGACGATCCGATGACACTGCGGGCGGCGATGTCGTCCCAGCCTTGGGTGTAACGGCTGGCGTCGGCGGAGGTGCGCTTCCAGCCGGTGTAGGCGTCGTACAGGTCGCGCAGTGGTTCTTCCAGCGCCTTCCGCGCGTCCTGCGAGGTCGGGGCGGCGTAGCCCTCGCGGCAAAGAATGACTTCGGCACCGAGAGACACCTCCCCGCGCGGATACCCCAAGTACTCCGCGATCTTGTCCGGCAGCACCTCGTCGGGCTGGTTGAACGAGGTGGTCCAGCCGTCGCACATGCGCGCAGTGCGTTCCAGTACGGCGGACACCTGGCCACCGTTCCAGATCCGGGGCCGCGGGTTTTGCACCGGTCGCGGCGACAGGTAGGCATCCTGCAGCGACGTGAAACGACCCTCGTAAGTGACCGACTCCGAAGTCCACAACCGGGTCACGATCTCGAGGCACTCCTCGAACCGCGCGACGCGTTCGCGCTGGGTGACGCCGTACAGAGCGAACTCCTCGGGGCGGTAGCCGAGAACGAAACCGGCCGTGACCCGGCCACCGGACAGGATGTCCAGGTGGGCGAGGGTTTCAGCCAGCAGCACCGGTTGATAGAGCGGTGCGACGATGCCCGCCGTGGCGATCCCGATCCGCGAGGTGTGGGCGGCCAGCCAGGTCATCGAGGTGAGGATCTCGTGGTACCCGGGCCGGTGCAGATGCCGCTCGCCGAGCACCACCCACTCGAACCCGGCCTGCTCGGCCAGCCGTGCCTGCTCGACCGCGTCGGCCAGCTGCGGCCGTTCGCCGTCGGTGCCGTACAGATTGAGATACAGACCCAGCCGCATCAGGGTGCCACCTTCCGTTGACAGAGAGCACTCGGGGTATTTACGGTCTTGACCGTAAGTCCTTTTGCGTCGGATTGCGACCCCTAACCGCCTGATGGTGTCCCTAAGGAGCCGGCCATGACTGTTCTATCGCATCCGGTCGGCGTTCCAGCCGGCACTGGATCGGCGCCGATCAGCGCGATCCGGACCCGAGTAGTCAGTGCTCCGTATCGCCGGCCGTTCCAGATCAGCAGTGGTACCAGCACCGAGTTGATCAGTCTGGTGGTCGAAGTGCACACCGCCGACGGCGCGGTCGGGATCGGCGAGACGTCCCCGATGACGGCGTACACGGGCGAGACGCTGGCCGGCGTCACCGCGGCGATCGAGGAGCACCTCGCGCCCGCGATGATCGGTCGCGACCCGCTCGACCGGGCCGGCGCCCATGTCGTGATGGACGGCGTCCTACGCGGCCAGCATGTCGCGAAGTCCGGACTCGACATTGCCCTGTACGACTTGGCCGGCCGTCTGAGCGGTTGGCCGGTGCATGCGCTGCTCGGCGGCAGCATCCGGAGTCGGGTCCAGACGGCCTGGGTGGTCGGCCTCGGCACGCTCGACGAGATGGCAGCCGAAGCCGCTGAGTACTCCGCGCGCGGTTTCCAGCATCTGAAGCTCAAGGGCGGCCATGACCCGGCCAAGGACCTCGAGCTGGTGCGTGCGGTCCGGGCGGCGGTCCCTGCGGAGACGGAGCTCTGCTTGGACGCCAACGAGGGGTACGACGCGACCACCTCCCTGCCGTACCTCGCCAAGATGACAGATGCCGGTCTGAGCCTGCTGGAGCAGCCACTGCCACGCTGGGACCTCGCCGGCATGGTGCGGCTGCGGCAGCGGCTCGACGTCCGCGTGATGGCCGACGAGAGCATGCACTCGCTCCACGACGCCCTGGAGATCGTACGGCGCGGGGCGGCCGACGTACTGAACATCAAAATCCTCAAGGTCGGCGGACTGCACCGTGCACTGCAGATCGCCAATCTGGCCGAGGCTGCGGGCCTAGCGGTGAAGATAGGCTCGATGCCGGAGCTGGGCATCGCCACCCTGGCCGCGGTGCACCTGGCCGCCGCCGTACCGGGTGCGACCGTTGCGGCCGACCTGGTGGGGCCGCTGCTGGTCGAGGAGGACCCGCTGGCTCCGAGCGTGTTCGCCGACTGCAAGGGCTGGATCGACGTACCCACCCGACCTGGCCTCGGCCACGACGTCTGAGAGGTCTCATGCATCCGCTCGTCGAACAACTCCGCGGCACCGTCCTCCCCGCAGTCTTCACACCGATGGACAGCACCGGAGCCGTCGCGTACGACGCCCTCACCCCGTACGCCGCTGCTATCGCGACGCAAGAGATCGGTGGGATCGCAGTGTGGGCCCACACCGGCCGTGGGCTGTACCTGAACGCTACCGACCGCACCAAGGTCCTGGAGACGTGGCGGCAGGCAACAACAGCGCCAATTGTGGCCGGAGTCGGCGTACCGCGGTCAGAGTCACCGCAGAGCCTGCAGGAGTCTGCAGACCTGACCGTGGCGATGGCTCTGCAGGCTGCTGATGCCGGAGCGGACGCAGTGATGGTCTATCCGCTGGCGGGCCTGGCAGAGCTGTCCGACGGACACGACCAGGCAGTGAAGCTGCACGAGCGGGTGGCGACCGAGAGTGGACTGCCACTGGTCGGTTTCTACCTGCACGGGGAGGCCGGTGGATACCCCTACCCGCCAGAGCTCATCCGGGACCTGCTGAGCCTCGATGCGATGCTCGGGGTGAAGACGGCGACGCTGGATCGAGCCATCGGCACGCAGGACGCCATCTGGGCCGGCCGGGACACGGGCAAGCTGCTGATCACGGGCGAGGACCGGATGTACGGCCCGTCGTTCATGTGGGGCGCCGATACGGCTCTGGTCGGTATCGCATCAGCGCAGGTAGAGCTGTCCGTTGCTGTCATCAGAGCTTGGACTACCGGCGATCACAGTGCGTTCCTGACTGCTTCGGATCGGCTGGACCGGTTCGCAGCGGCCACCTTCTACGCGCCGATCGAGGGCTACGTGCAACGGATGATCTGGGCGGCCGTGTGGGAGGGCCTGATCCCGGAGGAGGCCGCGCACGATCCCTACGGCCCGACGCTGGCCGATGCGGAGCGTGACCTGGTGGTTCGCACGCTCGAGGAGCTGCACTCCGACGACAAGTGAGGTGGCGCGCTCCCTCCGTCGCTCCACCACACCTCGTCCGCAGCCGACCAAGCATTATGGTCCTGACCGAAACTAAAAGACGTCGCAGCGATCGTCAAGTGTTCACCTTTGCTGCATTACAGTGCGTGGCATGGGAGTGTCCTGATGGCGGTCGTGGTCGGCGTTGTCGGTCCGGAGGACGTGGTGCAGCGCGTGATCGCGACCGGTCCGCCGAGCGGCGCCACCCTGCAACCGCTCTCCTACCGGCACGAGACCGAGACCGTCGAGCTGGTCGAGCAGTCCCAGGAGAAGGTCGACGCACTGCTCTTCACCGGCGTGGTCCCGTACACGATCGCTACGGACGCCGGCGTGGTGAATCGCCCCGCGATGTACGTCTCGTACGACGGTGCCACGCTCCTGAGGGCACTCGTCGAGCTGCTGCGACTCGGCCACAATGTCACCCAGTTCTCGATCGACACACTCCGGCGCAGTGAGGTCCTGGAGACGCTGATCGAGGCCAAGCTGCCGACCGACCAGATCCAGGTGCTGCCGTATCGGCCCGGTCTGACGTCGGACGACATCGTCGCCTTCCACCGCGGAGCGCGCGACAAGCACAGCACCAAGATCGCGATCAGCTGCCTCGGTTCGGCCTTCCATCTGCTCGAGAACGAGATGCCCTCGGTCCGCCTGGTCCCGTCGCGCTACTCGATCCGCTCCACCCTGCAGGCGCTCGTCCTCACCACCAGCGGCCAGCACGTCGGCGACGCCCAGGTCGCCCTCGGCATCGTCGACCTGCCCGAACCCGACGACGCCCTGGCCGGTGACCTGATCACCCTCGGCGGCAGCCTCGCCCTGCTCCCCGACGGCCGGCACCTGGTCGTCACCACCCGCGGCCTGCTCGAGCAGGCGACCGAACAGTTCACCCGGATGCCGCTGCTCGACCACCTCGCCGCGCGGCACAGCACGGCGTACGTCGGCTTCGGTATCGGACGCACCGCCGCGGAAGCCGAAGCCCTGGCCCGCCGCGCCGTCGGCCGCGCCGGCTCGATCGGCTCCGTGGCCGGCGTCGTCTCGATGTCCGACGACGTCGAGATCGTCATCCAGCCCTCCGGCGACCAGCCTGCCCTCCCCCGCGGCGCCGAAAGCCTCCCCCTGCTCGCCCGCCGCGTAGGCCTCAACCCCCAAACCCTGTCGAGGATGCGCGAACTCACCGAGAAGAACCCCGACGGCCTCACCACCCAAGACGTCGCCGACCACCTGGCCGTCCAGCTCCGCACCGCCCGCCGAGTGCTCAAGCGCCTCGAACGAGCCGGCCTCGCCGACCCCATCGCCACCCAGCAACACGGCCGAACCGGCCGCCCACCCACCATCTACGCCATCCGCCTCTGAACACACCAACGGATATCCGTCCGTGTGATCGGTCAGGGGGTGATGACGGTGATGCCGGCGGGGGTGCCGTTGGAAAGGGCGGCGAGGGCGGCGGGGGTTTCGTCTAGGGTGATGGTGCGGGTGATCAGGGCGGCGGGGTTTAGGTTGCCATTGGCAACTAAGGCGAGCATTTCGGGGTAGGCGTGGGCGGGCATGCCGTGGCTGCCGAGCCATTGGAGCTCTTGGCCGATCAGCCGGCTGACATCGAGTTGTACGCCGGAGGGCAGCAGCCCGATCTGCACGTGCCGACCGCGGGGCCTGAGCGCGCGCAGTGCCTGCTGGACCAGGTCATTCGATCCGAGCGCGTCGAACGTGACGTCCGCAGCGAGGTCAACCCCGACAGTTGTGCTCAGCGTCTCGGCAGCGCCATACGAAGCAGCCAGCGCCAGCGCGGCCGGGTTCGTGTCGACCGCGATCACCCGCGCACCCGCCGCGGCTGCGATCATCACTGCGGACAGCCCGACTCCACCGCAGCCGTAGACGGCCACAGTCTCGCCCGGCGATACCTTCCCCACCTGCCGCACAGCCCGGTACGACGTCGCGAAGCGGCACCCCAGCCCAGCCGCCGTACCGAAGTCGAGTTCGTCGGGCAGCCGCACGAGATTCACCTGCGCGTACGGGATCGCGACGTACTCGGCGAACGATCCCCAGTAGTTGAACCCCGGCTGCAGCTGATTCGGACAGACCTGCTGATTGCCCGAAGCGCACTCGGCACACGACCCACAGGCGCAGATAAACGGCGTGGTGACCCGATCCCCGACCTGCCAGCCCTCGACGCCGGCACCGATCGCCGCGACAGTCCCCGCCAATTCATGGCCGGGCACATGCGGCAACACGATGTCCGAGTCGTGCCCCATCCACCCGTGCCAGTCACTGCGGCACAGCCCGGTCGCCTCGACCTTCAAGACGACGGACCCCGCCGCCACAGACGGCTGCGGAACTTCCCGCACTTCCGGCACAACGCCGTACTTCTCGATCACCACAGCGCGCATGCCGTCACCCTACGCAGAACTCGTTGCCTTCCGGGTCGAGCATCACGATGTGACCGAGCTCGGGACCGTAGAAATCTTCGCGGACCTGCACAGCGCCGAGGGCCACCAGTTCGGCGGCCTTCGCACGCATGCGGCCGGCGGAGGCGGCTGACCGCTCGCCAGGACCCGCGACGCGGATGTCGAGGTGCAGGCGGTTCTTGGCGGTCTTGGGTTCAGGCACGCGGAGCCAGCCGATCGCCGGGCCGACGTCGTCCGGGTCGATGATCCCGGCGCCGTCCGGGCTGTCGAAGCCGGGCTCGATCACATAGTCGAGGGCAGCGGCCCAGAACCGGGCCAGTCGCTGCGGGTCGGCGGCGTCCGCGCCGATGGTCCATTTGGTCGCCATACCAGCGACGGTAGCGGTGGTTCCGGACGGTTGCCGCCCGGAACCACCGGGAAAATCAGCAGCCGCCGGCGACGGCGGGAATGATCGAGACCTGGCCGCCGTCCTTGATGGCGGTCTGCAGGCCGTCGGCGAAGCGGACGTCGTCGTCGTTCACGTAGACGTTCACGAAGCGGCGTAGCTCGCCGGACTCGTCGAGCACGCGGGACTTGATCCCGGGGTACGACGCGTCGAGTGAATCCAGGACCTCAGTCAGCGTCGCGCCCTCGGCGGACACCTCGGAGACGCCTTGGGTGTAGGGCCGGAGGATGGTCGGAACGCGAACACTCACACTCACTGCAGGCCTGCCTTCACGAAGGCGTCGTACGACGCGGGGATGGTCACCTTCGGGCCGACCCGGTCGGCCACGGCGTCGAGCGTCTTGAGCCCGTCGCCGGAGTTGATGATCACGGTCTCGGCGTCGGGGTCGAGCTGACCGGTCGCGATCAGCTTCTTCAGCGTCGCCACCGTCACGCCGCCGGCGGTCTCGGTGAAGATGCCCTCGGTGCGGGCGAGCAGCTGAATGCCGTCGACGACTTCCTCGTCGGACACGTCCTCGATCACTCCACCGGTACGGCGGGCGACGTCGAGCACATACGGGCCGTCGGCCGGGTTGCCGATGGCCAGCGACTTCGCGATCGTGTCGGGCTTGACCGGCTTGACCACGTCGTACCCGTCGCGGAACGCCTGGGCGACCGGCGAGCAGCCGGTGGCCTGGGCGCCGTAGATCTTGTAGTCGGTGGCGTCCACCAGACCGAGCTTGCCGAGCTCGGTGAAGCCCTTGTCGATCTTCGTCAGCTGCGAGCCGGAGGCGACCGGGATCACGACCTGCTGCGGGATCCGCCAGCCGAGCTGCTCGGCGATCTCGTAGGCCAGCGTCTTGGAACCCTCGGAGTAGTAAGGGCGAACGTTGACGTTCACGAACGCCCAGCCCTCCTCCTCACCGGCGATCTCGGAGGCCAGCTTGTTCACGTCATCGTAGTTGCCGTCGACGGCCACCAGGGTCCCGCCGTACACGGCGGTGGTGATGATCTTGGGTCGCTCGAGGTCCTTCGGAATGAAGACGACCGAGCGGATCCCGGCCCGGGCGGCGGCCGCGGCGACCGCGTTGGCCAGGTTGCCGGTGGAGGGGCAGGCGAAGACCTTCAGGCCCAGCTCGCGGGTGGCGCTCAGGGCACTGGCCACGACCCGGTCCTTGAAGGAGTGGGTCGGGTTGCCGGAGTCGTCCTTCACCCAGAGCTTGCGCAGGCCGAGCTCGCGGGCCAGGTTCTGCGCGTCGATGAGCCGGGTGTAGCCGGGCTCGGTGTTCGGGAAGCTGGCCACGTCGACGGGGACGGGCAGCAGTGGCTGGTAGCGCCAGATGTTCTTGGGGCCGGCCTCGATCTGTTCGCGGGTGATGGCCGGGAACTCGTACCCGACCTCGAGCGGACCGAAGCACTCCATACAGGCGTAGAACGGGCCGAGCGGCGACTTCGCCCCACAGGCGCGACAGCTCAGGTGCGTACCGTTGCCGAAGGCACCTTCACGGATGGTGTGGGTAGCGGCGGTGGCCAGGCTCATGGCTGAGGTTCCCCTCTCATCTTCCCCGCGAACACCGGATCTCGATGGCGGGACGGATTTGGCACCGTTCCACCGTGAGTGGCCCCGGGGTGGGGTCTCGACGGGGAGGGTTGCCGGGACTTCAACGGGCCGTTTCCCTCAGTCCCTCTGGATGAGCTGCCCCCGAGATTACCCAATCGGAGCCGGATCGCACCCTCCGACTTTCAGCATGTGAGACGCCGTCTCATGAACGGTGCTCCAGGAACCGCATCACCGGCGTGGCCGCGACACCGTGCAGTACGACGCTCAGGACCACCGTGAAACCGAGTGTCGCCCACAGCCAGGGCAGGTCCGCGCTGAAGTGCATGCCGACCGCGGCGAGGTAGTAGATCGACGACACGCCCCGCACGCCGAAGGCTGCTGTCGCCCAGGCCTCGGTGCGGCTGAGGCCCGATCTGATGAGCGACAACCGCCCCACGATCGGCCGTACGACGACCACCAGCAGCACGCCGATCGCCACCCCGGTCCAGGTGAGCGGCTTGAGCAGTCCCGCCGTGACCGCGACCCCGAGAAGCAGCAGGATGCCCCAGGTCAGGATGTGTTCGAGCTCACTGATGAAGTCGTGCAGCTCGCTGTGGAAATCGTGGCTGCGTTCGGCGGACCGCAGGGTGAGTGCGCCCACGAAGACCGCGATGAAGCCGTATCCGTGGGCCACTTCGGTCAGGCCGTAGATACCCAGCGTCATCGCCAGCGCGAGGACCGGCTCCCGCGCGTCCGCCAGCCGCAGACTCACCGTCCGGGCCGAGAACGTCATCCGCCCGAGCAACCAGCCCACACCGAAGCCGATAGCCACCCCGATGACCGTCTTGCCGACCACATCCCAGGCGAACCACTCCACCGGCGAAAAGCTCTTGGTAGCAAGGAAAACCGCGAGGTAGACGAGTGGTGCGGCCAGTCCGTCGTTCAGACCGGCCTCCGAGGTCAGACCGAAGCGCACCTC
This sequence comes from Kribbella sp. NPDC005582, assembly GCF_040605415.1. NCBI lineage: Bacteria > Bacillati > Actinomycetota > Actinomycetes > Propionibacteriales > Kribbellaceae > Kribbella > Kribbella sp. NPDC005582. Next base: position 177,757 of record NZ_JBEXCU010000002.1, on the reverse strand, counting down.
GTCTTCCTCGTCGACCTCGGCGTCCTCGCCGGTCGTCGGACCGCCGACCTGCACATCCGACGCCAGTACCGGGTCGGTGGGCGCCAGGATCGCCGCGATCAGCAGCGCGGTTGGCAACGCGAGGCCGAGCAGCCAGCCCACTCCGGCCAGCGCTGCCACACCGGCCGGCATCGCGATGAACAGCAGCCGCCAGGTGACGCTCCAGTGCAGAAGGCTGATCGGCCGATCGATCGCGAGCCCCACACCCATCAGCGCGATGATCACGGTCAGCTCGGCCAGATGCTTGGTGAGCTCCGGCTCCGCGATCGGACTGAGGTGCGTGCGGTCCACGACCAGTCCGAGCAGCATTCCGCCGCCCAGGAACGCGATTGGCGCAGAAACGGCGTACCGGGAGAGGAGGCGGGGCAGCACGGCACCGAGCAGGAGGGCGAGTCCCGCGACCAGGTACAGCCCGTCCCCGTTGATCACGCCGCTCTAGTGCCCAGTGCTAGCGCAAGCGATGCGTCGCACCGGGAGTGTGAGTGGGCAGAGCCTTGCGGGGGCCGTAGCGCGGGTGACCGATGCCGGCCATCTCGAGCAGGCGCTGCACCCGGAACCGGTGACCGCGGTACGGCTCGATCAGCTCCGCACAGCCGTCGTCGTCCAGCTCCTCGCCGATCAACGCGTACGAGACATTGCGGGAGACGTGATAGTCCGCGAACGAGAACGCGTCCGCATCACCGTGCGCGCGCTGCCGCACCTCAGCGGCCGTCCACACGCCGACCCCGGGCAGCGACCGCAGCCGCCGCTCGATCTCCGCCGAGTCGGTCAGCTCCAGCGTCCGCTCGAGCGCCTTCGCCCGCGTCGCCGCCGTCACCACCACGCGTGACCGCCGCCCCTCGACACCGGCCCGCAACCACTGCCACGACGGAATCAGCCGCCACTCCTCCGGCGACGGCGGCACCATCATCCGCCGCCCCTCCGGCCCACCAGGGCCTGGCGCAGGCTCGCCGTACACGGTCAGGAGCTGCCGCCACCCGCGGAACGCTTCCTTGCCGGTCACCACCTGCTCGATCCCCGCCGCAGCCATCGCCTCGAACACCGCCCGCGTCCGCGGCACCCGCAGATGCGGAAACCGCCTGGCCGCGTCGACCAGCGCCGGATGCTCGGCCAGCGGCACGAACCCCTCCCAGCTGTCCGCCTCCCCCAGCAACTCCGGCACCCCGTCCAGCGCCCACTCGGCCCCGGCGCCCCAAGCCTCCGCCTCAACCTCTTCGCCCCGAGGCGTCAGCCGCAACAACACCGGCCCCTCAGGCGTCCGCGTCGCCCGCCACACGGTCCGCCGGCCCCCGTCGTACACATAAGCCGGATCCCCCGGCCCCTTCCGCAGCCCACCGATGACCGAGTGCGGATCGACCACCCGCCCCGCCCGCCAAACCCGCACCATCGAACCCACCCGCCAAGTCTCGCTCACCCCGCCGACAAAACTCATACTGAGCCGTATGACCGGGTGGCAGTGGGTGAAGGTGGTGGGGAACCTCGTCAACCTGTCGACGCTGGCGGGGCTGGCGGTGGCGAAGGTCGGGCGGGCTCGGGTTCGGCGGGGGCCGCGGGGGTTGTTGTTCGCGAACGGGTATCGGCTGGGGTTTCCGGTGGCGGGGGCGTTCACGATCGGGAACGTGGTGCTGAGCAAGCACGAGGTGACGTACTTCGCGGACGAGTTGCTGGTGAAGCACGAAGAGCGGCACTCGTGGCAGTACTTCTGCTTGCTGGGGTTGCCGATGCTGCCCTTGTACGTCGTGGGGGTCGTCGTGTCGTGGTTGCTGACCGGATGCCCGGCGTCGCGGAACCCGTTCGAGCGGATGGCCAGTCTGAAGGACGGCGGCTATGTCGAGCGGCCGATGCAGCCGCTGAACCGCACGGTGATGCAGGCGCTCAGCGCGCTGCGATCGCGTCCGAAAGGGCCGTGAGAACGGTGACGACGCCGGTGGGGTCGTCGACGACGATGTCGGCGGCTTCGATCAGCTCGGTGGCGCCGGAGGAGCGAGTAGCCAGCAGTACGGCGTTCAGTCCGGTACTGCGCTGTTCGTCGACGGCACGGAAGGCCGCGAGGTCGCCGAGGTCGTCACCGGCGTAGAGGATCGACTGTGCGCCGGTTGAGGTGAGCAGTCGGCGGAGAGCGACGCCCTTGTCGATTCCGGGCGGGCGGAGCTCCAGAACCAAGTTGCCGGGCTCCAGGCGGAGCTGGGTTGCGTCGGCGAGCTCGGTGAGCGGTGCGCGGAGGCGGTCCAGCGCATCCGCCGGATCGCTCAGGCGACGCGTGTGAACGGCCAGAGAGCTCTCTTTGTCCTCCACGAAGGCATCTGGCACACCAGCGGCGCTCAGCAGCTCAGGGAGCCGCTCACGCGCCACAGAGACGCCGGGCGGGACCGGGTCGCTGGTGATCTTGCCGGTGGACGCCTCCCACTGCTCCAGCCCGTAGTGACCCAGTACGACGAGGCTGCCGAGACCGGGGTGTCCGGTGACGCCAGTGAGCTCCGTGGCGACCAGGGCCGGTCGGCCGGTCACGATGGCCACCTGGCGCACCGAGCGCGCCAGCCGGGCCAGTGCGTCGAGTGCGCCGTCAGCGGGCCGCGCACGGGCCGGGTCCTCGACAAGAGGTGACAGGGTGCCGTCGAAATCGGAGGCGATCACCGCACTGGCCGGACCGGCGACGATCGCCTGCCAGCCGGCGTGACCGCGGTCGGTTTGGATGACCGGCGTACTCATCCGGTGTAGTCCGCGGTCAGGATCACTGTCAGGCGATCCTTCTTCATGTTGTCCAGTGCCGGCTTCGTCCTGGCGACACCGAGGTCGCGGGCGAGCTGGTTGGCGGCCTGAACCATGCCCGGCGGGTAGTAGACCGTGCTCTCGACGATCTTGCCGTGCCAGTTGTCGACGCCGGAGACCGTCCAGCCGGCCTGCCGCGCGCGCCCGGCGACCTGGTCGGCCAGGCCCTTGCGCGGGGTGTTGTTGTACACCTCGGCGGCCGGTCGCTCAGTGGCCGGAATCGTCGTCGGCCGGGTGGCCGGCGGCTGCGTCGGAGCTGTCGTCGGCGGCTCAGCGGGCGGGTCGGTCGGGGTTGGCACAGCCGTCGGCTCGGAGGTCGGTGCGGCGGTGGTCTTCCGCGGCGGCACGCTCGCGCCGACGGTCGACGGTCCACCCGACGACGGCTTGGCCGACGGCTTCGGCGTACTGGTGGTCTTCGGCTCGTCCGCGCTGCTGTCGTGCCCACGCGTCCCGAACAGCACCAGCAGTCCACCGACCACGGCAACGACGGCAACCACAGCGACCAGGGACGAGAGCACTTGGCCCTGGTCGCCCTTGGGGCGGGACATCGTCAGACCTCGATACCCAGTCGACGTGCGGAGCGGGCGCGCTGGCGGGCGGCGCGCAGCCGGCGCAGGCGCTTCACCAGCAGCGGATCGTGCGCAAGGGCCTCGGGCCGGTCGATCAGCGCGTTCAGCACCTGGTAGTACCGGGTGGCGGACATCTGGAACTGGTCCCGGATCGCCTGCTCCTTGGCACCGGCGTACTTCCACCAGTGGCGCTCGAAGGCCAGGATCTGGCCGTCCCGCTCGGAGAGTCCCGCGATCACTGGCGATGCGGCTTCGGCGGGCTCGGAAGAGCTGGCGTTGGCGCTGTCCATCTGCTGCTGACTCCTGTGCGGTCGGTGATCGTCCGTCCGCGTTCCACTGTACGTGCCGAACAACAGCAATGTCATTCACCTGGGAGACGACACGGAGCGTGTCGTACGCGGGCGGCCGGGCAGGGGCAACTCTGGCAGGATCAAGGGGTGAGCTCAACTCTTTCCAGCCAGGCGCTGGTGGAAGAGCTGCAGGCCAGGAGCCGTGAGGTGGACCCGCTGGTCAACGCCATCTGCACGCCCAATCCCGCCGCTCTCACCGATGCCGTTCGACTCGATACGGAGCGTGACCAAGGTCGCGTCCGTGGACCGCTGCACGGCGTACCGGTTCTGGTGAAGGACAACATCGACACGGCGAACCTGCTGACCACCGCCGGATCACTGGCGCTGGCCGAGCAACCACCGCCGCCGCAGGACGCACCGCTGGTCCAGCGGCTGCGCGCGGCCGGCTGCGTGATCCTCGGCAAGACCAACCTGAGCGAGTGGGCCAACTTCCGCGGCTCCTCGTCCTCCTCCGGCTGGTCCGCGTACGGCGGCCTCACGCGGAACCCGTATGCGTTGAACCGCTCGGCCGGCGGCTCGTCGAGCGGATCCGGGGTCGCAGTGGCCGCCGGACTCGCGGACTTCGCCATCGGCACCGAAACGAACGGTTCGATCGTCTGCCCGGCCGCACTGAACGGCGTGGTCGGTCTGAAGCCCACAGTGGGTCTCATCCCGCAGCAGGGCATCGTTCCGATCTCACACTCGCAGGACACCGCCGGTCCGATGACCAGGACGGTCCTGCAGTCCGCAGCTCTTCTCACCGTGCTCACCGGCGGTGGGACCGATTACACCGAGCACTGTCGCGGCGCAGACCTCAGCGGCGTTCGCATCGGCGTACCGCGTGGTCCGCTCTGGGGCTACTCGCACGGGCTGGACCGGGTGGTCGAGCAGGCTCTGGAGACGCTCAGCCGCTGCGGTGCCACGCTGGTCGACCACCTGTCGTTGCCGACGCCCGGTGGCGAGGAGGACCAGCTCCAGGTGCTCGCACACGAGATGAAGATCGACATGGCGGCGTATCTCGCCACTCGTGCTCCGGGCGGTCCGAAGACTCTGGACGACCTCATAGCCTTCAACCGCGAGCATGCGGACGTGGAGCTGAAGTGGTTCGGCCAGGAGCTGTTCGAGCGGGCCGCTGCGACCGAGGGGCTCGATTCACCCGCCTACGTCTCTTCCCGGCTCACCGCACTGCGCGCGGGCCGCGACGGCATCGACGATCTGCTCCGGGACAACCAGCTCGACACACTGGTCAGTCCGTCGTACTCACCGGCGTGGAGCATCGACCTGGTGAACGGCGACAACGTGCTCGGCGGCTCGTCCTCCCACGCCGCACTGGCCGGCTATCCGTTGCTCTCGGTGCCCGCCGGACTGGTCGCCGGACTACCGGTCGGCATCACGTTCAGCGGGACCGGCGGGAGTGACGCCACGCTCATTCGCTTGGCTCACGCCTTCGAAACGGCGAGAATCACTGCAGATGGACCGTTCCCGACACCGGAGTTCACACAGTGGGTGTAGATCGCGTCAACTGGGGCATCGTTGCTACTGGCAACATCTCCACGTCGTTCACCCGTGATCTGAAGCTGCTGGACGACGCGGTCGCGACCGCCGTCGCCTCCCGGTCGCAGGAGAGCGCGGACCGGTTCGCCGCCGAGCACGGCATCGAGCACGCGTACGACGACTACCGCCGACTGATCGACTCCGGCACGGTCGACGTGATCTACATCGGCACTCCGCACCCACAGCACTATGCGATCGCCCGTACGGCGTTGCAGGCCGGAATCGCAGTGCTGTGCGAGAAGCCGGTGACGCTCACCGCAGCACAGGCTCGCGATCTGATCGCTGTCGCCACTGAGAACAAGACACTGTTCGCCGAAGCGATGTGGATGCGGACCAATCCGGTCATCCAGGCCCTGTTCGCGGATCTGGCGACCGGAGTGATCGGCGAGCCGCAGCAGGTCGTTGCCGACTTCGCCTTTCACAAGCCCTCGCTGCCCGCACGACTGCTGGACCCGGCCCTGGGCGGCGGATCGCTGATGGACGGCGGCATCTATCCCATGACATTCGCCTACATGGCACTGGGCCGCCCGGCCGAGGTGAAGGCGGTGGCGTCCCTCAACGAGGACAACATCGACCTTAACGTCGCCATGGCCTGGCGCTACGACTCCGGTGCGGTCGCGGCCCTTACCTGCGGCCTGAAGTCGCAGAACCCGTGGGTCGCGTCGGTGAGTGGCCCCGAGGGCAGCCTGCAGCTGCCGCACCGGTTCCATCACCCGGAGTACTACGTCCGTCACACGGCCACCGGCGCCGAGCGGATCGACGTACCGGCGCATGGGCTTGGGTACCACTACGAGGCCGCCGACGTGATGCGCGCGCTGCGGGCGGGACTGATCGAGGTTCCGTCGCTGCCGCACGCCGGGACACTCGAGATCCTCGAACTGCTCGACGAGACGCGGAGCCAGATCGGGGTCCGTTACCCCGGTGACGACGACGACCTGACTGGATGAACAACACCATGCCCGACGGACGAAGTTCCTTCGTAGTGGTGGCCAACCGGCTGCCTGTCGACCGAATCGAGATGCCCGACGGCAGTACGGCGTGGCGGCGCAGCCCGGGCGGACTGGTCACCGCACTGCACCCGGTGATGCAGGCCCACGAGGGCGCCTGGATCGGCTGGACCGGTAGCGCCGACGAGAAGGTGGACCCGTTCGACAACGACGGGATGCACCTGGTCCCGGTGATGCTGACCGCCGAGGACGTGGAGCTGTACTACGAGGGCTTCTCGAACGCGACGCTCTGGCCGCTCTACCACGACGTGATCGTCGCACCGGAGTTCCATCGTGAGTGGTGGGAGTCCTACGTCGCAGTGAACCGCCGGTTCGCCGAGGCGGCCGCGGAGGCGGCTGACGACGGCGCTGACGTCTGGGTGCACGACTACCAGCTCCAGCTGGTGCCGGCGATGCTGCGCCGGCTGCGTCCGGACGTGCGGATCGGGTTCTTCCTGCACATCCCGTTCCCGCCCACCGAGCTGTTCGCCCAGATGCCCTGGCGCCGGCAGATCCTCGACGGGCTGATGGGCGCGGACCTGGTCGGCTTCCAGCGTCCTGGCGCCGCCTCCAACTTCGCCCGGCTCGCCCGCAACCGGATGGGCCTGCGGACGCGGGGCGACCGCATCCACCTGCCGGACGACCGCGTCGTCCGCGCCAAGGCCTTCCCGATCTCGATCGACGTCGGTGAGCTGGAGGAGCTGGCCCGCAAGCCGGAGACCGAGCAGCGGGCGCAGGAGATCCGCGACGAGGTCGGCAACCCGGCGCACATCCTGCTCGGTGTCGACCGGCTCGACTACACCAAGGGCATCCGCCAGCGCATGCGTGCGTTCGGTGAGCTCCTGGACGAGCAGCGGATCTCCGTCGACGAGGCGGTCTTCGTGCAGGTCGCGACGCCGTCCCGCGAGCGCGTGGAGCAGTACCGCGTGCTGCGCGACGAGATCGAGCTCCTGGTCGGCCGGATCAACGGTGAGCACGGCCGGATCGGCACCCCGGCGATCAACTACCTGCACACGTCGTACTCGCGGACCGAGATGGCCGCGCTGTTCCGGGCCGCCGACGTGGCCGTGGTGACCCCGCTGCGCGACGGCATGAACCTGGTCGCCAAGGAGTACGTCGCGACCCGGTACGACGACACCGGCGCGCTGGTGCTGAGTGAGTTCGCCGGTGCGGCCGACGAGTTCCGGCAGGCCTTTCTGGTCAACCCGCACGACATCAACGGCATGAAGGACACGATCGTCGACGCCATGAACACCGACGACCGCCAGCTCGGCCGCCGGATGAAGGCGATGCGCAAACACCTCGCCGCCCACGACGTGAACCTGTGGGCCGCGACGTTCCTCAAGGCCCTGCATGACGAGGAGTGACGGCCGCTTCCTCGCACTGGACCTCGGTACGTCGTCCGCCCGCGCACTGGTCCTGTCCGCGGCCGATGCGTCGCCGGTGCCGGGCGCACTGGCTCGCCACAAGATCAGTCCGACGTACGGCGCGGACGGGTCCGCGGTGCTGGACCTGCACGAGTACATCGAGGGCCTGCTGAGCTGTCTGGACGAGCTGCAGCAAGGCGGGCACCTCGTGGACATCCAGGCGATCGTCCTGTCCACACAGTGGCACTCGATCGTTGCCCTGGACAGCCATGGCGCAGCCCTGACGCCAGTGATCAGCTGGGCGGACACTCGGTCGGTAGAGCTCGATCTGGGCGAGTCGTTCGACGAGCACGCGTTCCACGCGCGTACCGGCAGCTGGCTACACCGGCTCTACTGGCCGCGCCGCATCCCTTGGCTGCTGAGCGAACTGGCCGCTGCCAGCTTCGCCGGCCTCCCAGACCTGGTGCTCGAGCGACTGACCGGTGCGCGCGTCACCTCCGTCTCAGTTGCCTCCGGCACCGGAACGCTCAACCTGGCCACCGGTCAGTACGACGAAGAGGCCCTGGCTATCGCAGGCGTGAAGGCCGATGTCCTACCGCCGATCGTGCCCACTGGCTGGACCGGCCACCTGCTGGCCTCCTACGCACGACGTTGGCCCGGACTGGTCGGCGTACCGGTGCATCCGCCGACCGGCGACGGCGCCGCGTCGAATGTCGGCACCGGCGCGTACGACGAGCGAACCGCAGCAGTCACGGTCGGCACCTCGGCCGCCGTGCGAGTCGTGCACCCGATCGACAACGCACCTGAGCTCCCGTGGGACCTTTGGCGCTACCGGGTCGACGACAAGCGCGCAGTGACCGGTATGGCGTTCTCTGCCGCCGGCAACATGCATGCGTGGCTCAGCGGCGTACTGCGGCTCGAGCACGACGAACCGACCGGCGTGGAGATCGGTGCGTCGCGGGTGATCGCCGTACCGTTCCAAGCGGGCACTCGGCCACCCGCAACCGTGCCCGGCGGCTCCGGCGTGTATTTCGGGCTGTCCTTCGACGACACTGCCGAAACGCTGCTCGCTGCTTCCCTGCAAGGGATTTCGCTCGAGATCGACCGCGGACTGCGCAAGCTGGACGCACTGTTCGGCCACGAGCTGGCCGTCGTCCTCGGTGGCGGCGGAATCGACGCATCGGCGTGGTGGCGGCGCTGTCTGACCGCCACCTTCGCCCGCCCCACCGATGTGTGCGCCGAGCCCGAGGTCGGCTGCCGCGGCGCTGCCGCAGTAGCCCTCGGCCTCTCCCCCCAGCCCGGCGGCGAACACCTCGACCCCGACCCCACCGCCGTAGCCCGCGTCGCCGCACTGCGCCCCCGCTACGAGTCCCTCCGCACCCTAGCCATCGAGGCCAGTACCACGTGAAGCCTGAAGCCCCGATCGAGCAGCTGCTCGCCGCCGACCCCATCGACCTCGCCGCCCGCTCGTTCGTGGCGATCTTCGCCGACGTCGAGCTCGGCCGTGAGGTCGCGCGCCAGAAGGTGATGAACTGGCTGGTGCAGGAGTTCGGCAAGTGGCGCTGGACTCCGCGCAGCAACCGCGCCTACGAGGCGGTCATCCAGGAGATCGTGCTGATCTACGAAGAGGCCCGGCTCGCCAGCAGGAGGGCCAGCGGCCCCCTTCTCCTGCTCCCCCGTGGTGTGCGGCTGCGCGACGCCCCCGACCCCGACGCCGCGCTCCGCGAACTGCTCTGATCAGGCGGTCGGCGTCAGGCTGAGCGTCTGCGTGGCGGTCTCGAGCACCTTGCTCAGAACCTTGCTCTGGCTGGGCGAACCGCCCACGGTGATCTCCGCGTCGGCGCCGGTGTGGCCCTTGAGGGAGACGTACCGGGTGGCGACCCAGCGGGTGGTCTTGCCGCTCTTGTAGGTGTAGACGACGGTGCTGACCCGGACCGGGCTCTGCCCGACGGTCGAGGTGCCCTTGACCGTCGCCTGGGCGACGATCTTCAGGCCCGGCGTGCCCTTCAGGGACGCGATCTTCTTCTGCAACTGGGTCCTGGTGGTGGCCGGGCCCAGCCAGGTGTTGAACCGGATCATCCGGTTGTTGGCCGTGTCGTCGAACCGCGTCTCGTGCGGAGCGACCTTGACCTCTTTCCAGGTCTTCGGCAGCTTCGAGTGCGAGATGTACTTACCGTTGCTCATCTTCTCGAAGTTCCGCATCACGAAGGTGATCGACTCCGCCTGCTGTGACGCCGCGGTCGGCTGCACCGCCGCGTCACTGGCCCCGGCCCCACCCAGGAACAGGACGCCCGCGCCCGCCAGCGCCGCAACCCCAGCGACGGCCCCCGCCACAACCCCGTGCTTCTTCATTTCCGTAGTTCCCCTCTGCGCCTCCACCCTGGCCGCGCACCGACTGAGACACCCCCGGCCGCGAAAGAGTTCGTTCTTCGCCGAAGATAAAAAGGTTGCCGCTGGCATGAACCGGACAGCCTCGGCGAGCGTCCCGATACGTCAGGCAGTGTGTCGGTACGCATCACTCCAGGGGGTCCTTCACATGCCTACTCGCCTTCCCGTCATCGCTCTGGCCACCTTGGCCCTGATCACTCCGGCAGTCCCGGCCGTAGCCACCCCGCCGCCACCGAGTCCGCTGGTTTTCGGGGATTGCCCGGCCGACATCGCCGAGTCCTACCCCGCCATGACGTGTGCCACCTTGCAGGTCCCCGTCGACTACCGGCAGCCGTCCGGCGCGGCCATCCCGTTGCTGGTCACCAAGCACGCAGCCAACAACCCGTCCAAGCGCCTGGGCTCACTCGTCGTCAACCCGGGCGGTCCGGGCGGCAGCGGCGTCATCGCCGCCGCATACGTCTCCACCCCCGACGAGACGGGCTTCACGACGCTACAGCCCGCCGTACTGGATGCGTACGACGTGATCGGCTTCGACCCGCGGGGAGTCCGGCACAGCGGAGCCATCAGCTGCGCCGCCCCGGACTACTTCCCGGTCCCGCAGCCGGATCCGGACGCTCCTGCCAGCCGCGACGCGCTCTGGAAGCTGTGGGACGGCTACGCGGACGGCTGTGGCGACAAGGCCGGCGCGCTGCTACCGCACCTTGGCACCGACAACGTCGCTCGGGACATGGACCGCGTCCGCGCCGCACTGGGCGAGCAGAAGCTCAACTACCTCGGCTTCTCGTACGGCACCTATCTCGGCGCCGTGTACACCGAGCTGTTCCCGCAGCGGGTCGGCCGGATGATCCTCGACGGCAACGTCGACCCAACCCCACGTGACCTGTTCTACAAGATGGCGATGTCCCAGAGTGTCGCGTTCGAGCCCCGGTTCAACAGCTACCTCGGCTGGATGGCCAAGTACGACGCGGTCTTCCACCTGGGCACCACGGTGCGTGCGGTCCGCGCCAACTGGAACAAGACGCTGGCCGACTTCCGCACCAAGCCGCACGGCGCCGTCGGTGGCCACGAACTCCTCAGCACCGCCTTCGGAGTCCTGACCTCGGAAGAGGGCTGGACGGCGTTCGCGCAGGCACTCAGCACCTATGTGGTCGGCGGTGACGACACCGCACTGGTCGAGTTCGCCACCCCGAACACCAGCGCTGGGGCCGAGCGGTTCACTGCCAGCTTCAGCGCGGTGATCTGCGGCGACTCGAAGTGGTCACACAGCAAGGCCACCTACGAGCGGGATACGGCCCGGCTCGCGAAGTTCTCCCAGGTCGCCTGGGACAACATGTGGGTCACCGGCAGCGTCTGCCGCAACTGGCCCGTGCCGGACCGGACGCCGATCAAGATCACCGGCCGTGGGCTCCCCGGCATTCTGATGTTCAACACGGTCGGCGACCCGGCGACGCCGTACGCCGGAGCTCTGAAGCTGCACCAGGTGTTGCGGAGCTCGGTTCTGGTGACCGAACGGAACTCCGGTGCGCACTGCGTCTTCGCGAATCCACAGTCCATGGTGAACACCGCGGTGAACGACATCGGCACGAAGTACCTGCTCACCGGTGAGCTCCCGCCAGGCGATGTCTCAGTCCCGGGCCACCCGCTGCCGGTGCCCACACCGGCCAAGCTGAAGGCTCCTACCGAGAAGTCGCCAACCGTCGGAGTGCGCTGGAATATCTCCTAGCAGCGAGCCCCTGCACCGTCCGCGTGGCCGGTCCGCCCAGCCGGGCGTACCAGGCCGCGGGGCGGCTGTAGGCGGTCACTGTGAAGTAGATGCCGTCGGACTCCCGGGTCACCACGAAAGACTCCTCACCGGACTCCGGGTGCCCCTGCAGCGTCCCGTACGCGAAGCCGATCCGGTCCGGCTCGTCCACGGTCCACACCACCCGGCACGGAATCGGCAGCGGACCTAGTCGTCCCAAGGCGTTCACACCGACGGCCGCCGGCCCGTCGGTTGTGAACGGCACTCCGGCGAGCCGCTGCATCCGCCAACCCAGTAAGGCCTCTCCGGCTCGCCGGAACACCTCGTCCCCCTCGCCGAGCCGGGCCCGGTGCTCCAGCCGGTGATAGCCGGCCGGAGTCTCGTCGAACCGGGTGGAACCGACCACGTCGTACGAGAAGTGCAGCTGGGGCAGGTCCTCGAGCCGCATCAGCTGCTCTTCAGTCCACTGGTCTTGCCCGACTTGATCGCGCTGAACAACGCCTTCGCCTTGGCCTCGTCCCAGCCGACTCCGATGCCGCTGCCGACGCGCACGCTGTCGTCACCGATCGGCACCGTCAGCGTGACGCCACCGCTCCCGGAGACCGCACGCATGCCGCGGGCGAACTTGATGAAGTCGAACAGGCTCATCTCCTTGTCGACCGTGAGCGCGTCGACGCCCTTGGTCGCCACGTTGAAGTACCGGACCGGGTTGAGGAACGTCGACGGCGACGACGCCTTCTTGCCGACCGCACCGACCATCTGCCGCTGCCGCTCGACCCGGCCGAAGTCGTTCTTGCCATCGGCGTGCCGCGAGCGCACGTAGCCGAGCGCGGTGACACCGTTCAGGTCCTGGCAACCGGCCTTCAGGTTGATGTGCGCCTTGCCGTCGTTGAGCGGCTTCGGCAAGCACATGTTGATTCCGCCGACGCTGTCGATGACCGAGGCGAAACCGCTGAAGCCGATCTCGACGTAGTGGTCGATCCGCAGCCCGGTCTTGGTCTCCAGAGTCTTGATCAGCAACGCCGGATTGCCCTTGCCGAGCGCGAAGGCCGCGTTCACCTTCTGCTTGCCGTAGCCCGGCACGGTCAGCACACTGTCGCGCGGGATGCTGACCAGAACCGTCGGACCGGACTCGGGCACGTGCATGATCATGATCGAGTCGGTGCGCGAGCCGGAGGCCTTGCCGGTGTGCAGCCGGGCGCGCTCGGCCCGGCTCAGGTTCTCGCGGCCGTCCGAGCCGACCAGCAGGTACGTCGTCCCGGCGGCGGCGGCCGGCCTGGTCCCCGTCGGCATCGCCTCGACCTTGTCGATCCGGCTCCAGGCGTAGAGCGGGACCGTGACCAGCATCAGCACGAAGGCCAGGATCAGCAGGCCGAGGCTCCTCAGGAACCAGTTCTTCCGCTTCTTCGGGCGGCGGCCGTTCGGCCGGACCACGAAACGCTCGTCCATGGGCTGCGGTTGACTCATACCCACGACCGTATCGGTGCGGGACGCCGAAGACGTCACTCCAGTGAACGAATCTAGCGGTCTGAAAGTCGGTACCGCCTCCTTCAGAAGGAGGAAATCGGGCCCGGAATCGAACCAGTCCGCCGAAACGTGCGCGGTGACACCCCGGTACGCGCTGTGAACAGCCTGCTGAAGTACGCCGGGTCCTCGTAGCCCACCTGCCTGGCGACGGCAGCCACGGACAGCTCCTCTTCGGCGAGCAGGGCCTTCGCTGTGCTCAGCCGAGTCCGCAGTACGAGCTCCTGCGGCGTGAGGCCGGCCTCACGCCGTACTGCCTCGCGGAGTTGCTTCACGGTGAGTCCGAGCTCGGCTGCGTAGTCCTGCACTGAGGCGACCACACAGGCGAGTGCAGCCAGCCGCTCGGTCACTCCGTCGCTGGGCTCCGGCGCGGCGGCCGCGAGTACGTCGTAGAGCGCTCCTGCGGTCTGTACGGCGTTGTGCGCTTGGGCGACTCGTAGTAGCCGGCTGAATGCACGGTCGACCGGCCTGGGGTCGGCGTACCGGCTGACTGGCTTGTTGGGGTTCAGGTGGCCGAGTGCGGTGAGCCCGCTGATCGCCGTACCGCCGAAGAGGACCCACTGCTGCCGCCACCTCGTTGTGGGCTGGTAGCCGTGCAGAACGCCTGGGTAGAGCCACAGCATGGTCGGTCCCTGCACCTCGGCCAGCTGCCGGTTCGGACCGTGCAGAAGGTGACCTCGCCCCTCCCTCACCCACACCAACGCGTGACAGCCCAGCGCTCGCTCGGGCGTCGCTCCCTGCGCATTCGTCTGCTCGCCGACTCCCAGGCAGAAGAGTCCAAGTTGTAGCTCAGCAGGTCCAGGCGTCAGGTATGTCGACCAGTTGGCCATGGCACAAGAGTCCAAGAAGTCATCCGCCGTGTCCATTCCGGTCAGCGGCCGCACAGGGTCGAATTGTCGACGTGACGACATCCAACGGGTACGTGCTGGACGAACGACGACTGGGTGAACTGGTCGCCGTACCGGATCGGGAGCGGACCGACCTGCCGGTGCTGCGAGAGCGGTTGCAGCGGGAGGGCTATCTGCTGCTAAGAGGACAGCTGGATCCGCAGGACGTACTGGACTTCCGGAAGTACTACTTCGAACTCACGGGCGCTGCCACGGACCGAGCGTCATACCGGAAGGTGCTGTTCGACCAGATCGTGCCAGGACCTGAGTACGCCGCTTTCTGTGCGCGACTGAAACGGTGGTTCGGATGGTTCCTGGGCGGCGAGCCGTTCCTGCACCGGCGAAAGATCATCCGGCAGACCGCTCCCGGCGAGAACGGCATCGGCACCGCTACCCAGGCGCACTACGACCTGGTCTACCTGCGCGGCGGTAGCGACCAGGTGCTCTCGGCGTGGATCCCGCTTGGCGACTGTCCGGTCAGCCGCGGCGGTCTGACCTACCTGGAGCGCAGTCACCACCGAGTGCTCGCCGAAGAGGCCGCTGGGACCCTCAAACGCCCCGCTGCTTCGATCACAGCCGACCTGCCCGCCCTGGCCGAGCAGTACGACGCCAACTGGCTGGTGACCGACTACGCCGCCGGCGACGTGGTCATCCACACCGCCCACACGATCCACGCCGCCCTGGACAACGTCTCCGATGTGATGCGGCTCTCAACAGACATCCGCTACCAGCGTGCCGACGAGGCCGTGGACGCCCGCTGGCAGGCGCACTGGCACGACAAAGACGGGCTCTGACGGGACAAATCCGGATTGCTTCTCGCTAACGACAATCATTTCGGTTAAGGTTCCGGTCGTACCTCGAAACAGTCGAGATCCTGTGAGGAGAACCGTGAACCGCAACGAGTTGGTCGCCGGAGTGGCGGAGAAGGCGGGCATCCCGCGCAACCAGGCCGAGCGGGTCCTCGACGCGCTCGGCGACGTGGTCACCGAGGCCGTGCACAAGGGCGACAAGGTCTCCCTCACCGGCCTGCTGAGCATCGAGCGGGTGCTGCGCGCGCCCCGCACCGGCCGCAACCCGCAGACCGGTGAGCCGCTGTCGATCCCGGCCGGCTACTCCGTGCGGCTGTCCTGCGGGAGCCGTCTGAAGGCTGCCGCCCGCGGCAACCTCCGGACGATCTCCTGATCGCTACCGCTGCACCGCGGTCACCCAGTACGGCGTGGTCGCGGTCGGCGGGGTCGTGAAGCGGGCATTGGGCAGGTATAGCCGGCCCCCGAACGCGGCAGCAGTCGTCGGTACGTCGAAGTCCGGGCTACTGATCTCCCGCAGCACGCGGCCCGTCGTACCGGTCTTGTCGAGGCCGACCACGGCGATCTTGTTCAGCCGGTTCTGGACGACGTACAGGGTGCGGCCGCTCAGGAGCAGGCCGTCGCCGTTCGTCAGCACTGCGCCGCCGAGGTCGACCTTGCGGGTCACGCCGGTCCGTGGATCGACGCTGAACAGGAAGCCGGTGGACGACTGGATGATGAGCAGTCCGCGACCGTCCGGCGTGAAGGCGATGCCGTTGGCGTTCAGACCGGCGGTGTGCTGGTACTCGCCGCTCAACGGGACAGTCTGCGCCTTCGCCGGCAGCCTGCCGTGGCGCCCCAGCGGAACCTTGTAGAGCACCGGCTGCTGCGACTCGGTGAACCAGGCCGCGTCCTTGCCGACGATGACGTCGTTCACGAACGTCGGTGTCGTCGTGGTGAACGTGTAGCTCGCGAGCACTCGCCCGGTGCGGGTGTCGATCACGCGGCCGTCGCCGCCGGCCGCACCGGCCACGAACAGCCGGCCTTGGCGGTCGACCTTCATCCCGAGTGAGCCGGTGCCGGGTCCGGGGCTGATCACCTTGCCGGTGCCCGTGCGCAGGTCGGCGGCGTAGATGTCGCCGTTCGCGCGCGAGCCGAGGTACGCCGTACCGCGGGCGATCGCGATGCCTTCGGGCTGGAAGCCGTCCGGAAGCTCGATCCGGGCCGGGAAGCTGGTGGTCTGGGGAGTCGCCGTCGCGGCCGGCGCGTTGACCAGGCCGAGCAGCAGAGCGGGTACGCCGACGAGCATTGCCAGCCGACGGACGAGGTGTGACATGGGCGGGTCCTCCTGATCCGGGGTCTTGTTCAGGGGAACGTGATTGGCCTGTGGAAAGTTCAGAATCGGCCATGGCCAACCGGGTATGTTCACTGTCAGCAACTCATCACGAAACTTTGGGGCAGGGATGACAGCAGACATCGAGAGCTCGAGTCCGGCGCGGCCGCAGGACGACCTCTACCGGTCGGTCAACGGTCCGTGGCTGGCCGCGAACGAGATCCCGGCCGACAAGGCCATCTACGGCGCCTTCCACGCGCTCTGGGACACCGCTGAGCAGGACGTCCGCGCGATCGTGGAGAAGACCGTCGCCGCCGATCATCCGCAGGGCAGCGAGCCGCGGAAGATCGCCGACCTCTACACCAGCTTCCTGGACGAGGAGACGATCGAGCGGCTCGGCGCGGAGCCGATCGCCGGGCAGCTCGCGCTGGCCGACGGCGTCACCGACGTGGCCGAGTTGGTCGCGGTGCTGGGCAAGCTCGAGCTGGACGGTGTCCCGGGCGTCTTCCGGGTCTGGGTCGACGCGGACGCGAAGAGCTCTGACGAGCACATCATCTACTTGATGCAGGGCGGTCTGAGCCTGCCCGACGAGTCGTACTACCGCGACGAGAGCTTCGCCGAGAAGCGGACCGCGTTCGTCGCCCACGTCGCCCGGATGCTCGAGCTGGCCGGCCGGCCCGATCCGGCCGGTGCCGCCGAGCGGATCCTGGAGCTGGAGACGCGGCTGGCCGCGCACCACTGGGACCGGGTGAAGGACCGCGACGTCACGCTCACCTACAACAAGCTCGACCGGGCCGGGCTGGAGAAGCTCACCCCCGATCTCGACTGGTCCGGCTGGCTGGCCGGCGCCGGCATCCCGGAGAGCGCGTTCGAGCAGGTCGTCGTGCGCGAGCCCGAGTTCCTGACCGCGGCCGCGACCGCCCTGCAGGAGATCGACCTGGACCAGTGGAAGGAGTGGCTGGGCTGGCAGATCGTGCACTCGGCCGCGCCGGTGCTCAGCAAGGCCTTCGTCGAGGAGAACTTCGCCTTCTACGGCAAGGCGCTGACCGGCGCCCCGGAGCTGCGCGACCGCTGGAAGCGTGGTCTCGGCATGGTCGAGTCGGCGCTGGGCGAGGCGCTCGGCCAGCTCTACGTCACCGAGCACTTCCCGCCGATCGCCAAGTCCCGGATGGTCGAGCTGGTCGCCAACCTGGTCGAGTCCTACCGGCAGCGGATCGAGGCGCTGGACTGGATGGGTCCGGAGACCCGCCGCCGCGCGCTCGACAAGCTGGGCACCTTCGTGCCGAAGATCGGCTACCCGGACAAATGGAAGGACTACAGCGCGCTCGAGATCGACCCGACGGATCTGTTCGGCAACCTGCGCCGATCGGTCGCGGTCGAGACCGCCCGCGAGCTGGCCAAGCTCGGGACACCGGTGGACCGCGACGAGTGGCGGATGACCCCGCAGACGGTGAACGCCTACTACAACCCCCGGCAGAACGAGATCGTCTTCCCGGCCGGGATCCTGCAGCCGCCGTTCTTCGACCTGGACGCCGACGACGCCGTCAACTACGGCGCGATCGGCGCCGTGATCGGGCACGAGATCGGCCACGGCTTCGACGACCAGGGCTCGCGCTACGACGCGGCCGGCAACCTGAACGACTGGTGGACCGACGACGACCGGGCCGCCTTCGAAGCGCTCACCGACAAGCTCGTCGCGCAGTACGACGCCCTCTCGCCGGCCGAGACGCCGGGTCAGTTCGTCAACGGCAAGCTCACCCTCGGCGAGAACATCGGCGACCTCGGCGGACTCTCGATCGCTTACCACGCCTACCGGCTCTCGCTCGGCGACGCGGAACCGCCGGTGATCGACGGCAAGTCCGGGGCCGAGCGATTCTTCGGTGCCTGGGCTCACGCCTGGGCGACCAAGACCCGCCCCGAGGAGGCCGCCCGCCGCCTCACGATCGACCCGCACTCGCCGCCCGAGTTCCGCTGCAACGCGGTCGTGAAGAACATCGACGCCTTCCACGAGACCTACGGCACCACCGAGGGCGACGCGATGTGGCTGGCACCCGAGGACCGGGTGCGCATCTGGTGACAGCCGACCCCGGACCTCTCGGGCGGAACCTGCGCGCCTGGCGCGAGCGGGTTCGGCCCGAGGAGGTCGGGCTGCCCGACACGGCCCGGCGGCGGACTCCCGGTCTGCGCCGGGAGGAGCTGGCCACGCTCGCCGGCGTCTCCCCGGAGTACGTCGTACGGCTGGAGCAGGGGCGGACTCGGCACCCGTCACCACAGGTCGTGTCGGCGATGGCACGGGCGCTCGGGTTGTCGCCGTACGAGCTCGATCATTTGTATCGGCTGGCCGGGCTGTCGGCGCCGGAGAGTGGGCTGATGCCGCGGCACATCACGCCCGGTGTGCGGCGACTGGTGGACCGGCTCGGCGACTCCGTGCCGATCGCGATCTGCACGTCGTCGTGGGAGACGGTGTACTGGAATCCCTTGTGGGTGGCGCTTCTCGGCGATCCGGCGGCGGTCCCGAGCGGCCGGGAGCGAAACTTCGCCTGGCGGCATTTCACCGGTCAGCTGACCGGGATCTCGCTGGCGCCCGAGGAGCAGGCCGTGTTCGAGCACGACCTGGCATGCGACCTCCGTCGTACCGTCGATCGGTATCCAGGCGAGCATGACCTGGCCGCGATGTGCGCGGAGCTGCGGGAGCGGTTCCCCGGGTTCGCCCGGTCCTGGGACAGCGGGGATGTGCCCCGGCACCGGACGATGCGCAAGACCATCGAGCACCCCGAGCTCGGCAGTATCACCGTCGACAGCGACATCCTCACCGCTCCCGACAGCGAGCTGTATGTGACGGTGCTGACCGCCGAGCCCGGATCGGAGGACGCGTCCCGGCTCAGCCTGGTACTGACGGTGTCTGGATGGAGTGCCGTCCCGGGCTGATCCTGGAGACATGACGATCACTCTCATCACCGGGGCCAACAAGGGCCTCGGCTACGAAACCGCCCGCCAACTCGTTGCCCTCGGCCACACCGTGTACGTCGGCGCCCGCGACACCGAGCGCGGTCAGGCCGCGGCCGATCGGCTCGGCGCCCGGTTCATCCAGCTCGATGTGACCGACCAGGCCTCGGTCGACGCCGCCGCCAAGACGATCCGCGAGACCGAGGGGCACCTCGACGTACTGGTGAACAACGCCGGCATCGGCGGCTCGCCGACCTCGCCTGCCGAGCTCGGCGCCGACGAGATGCTTCGGATCTACGACGTCAACGTCTTCGGGATCGTCCGGGTCACCCAGGCGTTCCTGCCGTTGCTCGAGGCATCGAAGGCGCCGGTCGTGGTGAACGTGGCCAGCGGGCTCGGCTCCAAGGGCGTGGTGACCGATCCCGACCGGCTGGAGTCGAGCCTGACACCGATCGCCTACGCGTCGTCCAAGGCGGCCGCCGTGATGCTCAACCTCCAGTACGCCAAGGCCCTGCCGGGACTGCGGATCAACGTCGTCGACCCCGGCTACACCGCCACCGACCTCAACGACCACGGCGGCCCGCAAACCGTCGAAGAAGGCGCCGAGATCATCGTCCGGATGGCCACCATCACCCCCGACGGCCCCACCGCCACCTTCCAAGACCGCCACGGCCCCCTCCCCTGGTGACCCATTCGACCTACGAGGACATCCAGTTCTGGAGGCCTTCGATGGTGCGCGGCATGGCGTCGGAGAGGTTCTCGGCGCCGGTGTCGGTGATCAGGATGTCGTCCTCGATGCGGATGCCGATCCCGCGCAGGTCCTCGGGGACGGTGAGGTCGTCGGCCTGGAAGTACAGGCCGGGCTCGACGGTGAGGACGTAGCCGGTCTGCAGGTCGCCCTTGCGGTAGGTCTCCTCGCGAGCCGAGGCGCAGTCGTGCACGTCCAGGCCGAGCATGTGGCTGGTGCCGTGCAGCGTGTAGCGCTGGTGCAGGTTGCTCGCCGGGTCCAGGGCCTCCTCGGCCGAGACCGGCAGCAGCTCCATCGCGTCCAGACCGTGCACGATGACCTCCATCGCGGCGCGGTGCCCGGACTGGAACGGAACACCGGGCTTGAGCGCCGCGATGCCGGCGTTCTGCGCGTCGAGGACGAGCTGGTAGAGCTCGCGCTGGCGCGGCGTGAACTCGCCGTTCACCGGCAGGGTCCGGGTGATGTCGGCGGTGTACAGCTGGCGGTTCTCGACGCCCATGTCGAGCAGCATCAGCGTGCCGTCGACGACCGGGCCGTCGTTCTCGATCCAGTGCAGCGTGGTCGCGTGCGGGCCGGCGGCGGCGATCGAGGTGTAGCCGACGTCGTTGCCCTCGGCCCGGGCCCGGCGCCAGAAGGTGCCTTCGATCCAGCGCTCGCCGTACTCGCGGACGCGGTCCATCTCGGCCAGTACGTCGGAGAACCCGCGGTGGGTGATTCCTACCGCCTCGCGCAGCTGCTCGATCTCCCACGGGTCCTTGACCAGCCGGAGCTCGGACAGGGTCGTGGCCAGCTCCTTGTCCCGGGCGTCGTCGGTCCGCGCACCGCTCAGCAGCGCCGCGATCGACTGGTCCTCGGCCCGCCGTACCCGAGTCGGTACGTCGTTCTTCAGCGCGTCGGCGAGTTGGTCGATGTGCCGCGTCTCGACGCCGAACTCCTTGGCGGTCTCGGCCAGGGACGGACGGCGCCCGGCCCACAGCTCGCCGTACATGCGGTCGCGCCAGAACTCCGAGCCCTGGCTGCGGTCGGCGCGCGGGCGGAAGTACAGGACGGTGTCGTGGCCGGTCGTCCCGTTCGGCTCCAGCACGAGGACGGCGTCCGAGGTCTGGTCACCAGCCAGCCACACGTAGTCGGTGTGCGGCCGGAAGACGTAGTCGGTGTCGTTGGAGCGGACCTTGTAGGTCCCGGCCGGAATCACCAGCCGCTCGCCCGGGAACGCCTGCGACAGCGCGTCCCGCCGCTTCGCCGCCCAGACGCCGACATCGCTCAGCGTCACGTCGGTTCGCTCGGAGTCGGCCCACCCCGAGTTCATGAACGCGGCCAGTTTCGCGCTCGGCTCGGAGTCGTGCGACGCGGTCTTCGGCGCTGCGTCTGTGGTGTTCTCGGTCATCGTCGACCAGTCCTCGTTTCGGCGCAGGGGCCCGATTGTCAGCCCCGGGTGTGCAGTTCGTCACCGCGGGTCAGGCCGCTGTCCGGCAGCGCTTCCGCGGGATCCGAGCCGACGCGCGTGATCGCATTCTGCTCGTCCACGAAGACTACGCTCGGCACGAACGTCTTCGCCTCCGCGGACTCGAACATCCCGTACGCGATCAGGATGACGACGTCCCCCGGATGGATCAGATGCGCCGCCGCCCCGTTGATCCCGACCACCCCGGACCCCCGCGGCCCCTCGATCAGGTACGTCGACAGCCGCGCCCCGTTGGTGACGTCGACGATGTCCACCTTCTCGCCGGCCACCAGATCAGCCGCCTCCATCAACGCCACATCCAACGTGCACGACCCCACGTAATGCAGGTCCGCCTGCGTCACCGTCGCCCGATGAACCTTCGACTTCATCAACTCACGCCACATGCGCGCCATCATCCGGCCCCAACGCCCCCCCTGTCAGTGTCCCCAGTCACCAACCCCACCTTGAGCACCCACCAACCACTCCCACCGCCCGCACCCGAGCGAACCGTGCCCAAAGTCGCCTCACCCCCCGACCTTGAGCACCCACCAACCACTTCGACGGCCCGCAGACGGTTGAGCGGTGCACAAGGTGGGCGCGACGATCGGCCCCGTGCACAAAGACACGCCCGCCCACCTTTGGGCACGGATCATCACCTTGGGCACGCCTCGACCAGTTTGGGGGCGGTGAGGTGGTTGGTGGGTGCACAAGGTGGGGGCGTGCAAAGGCCTCGCAAGCTCATACCTTGCGAGGCCGAGACCTTTGTACCTGCGGGAGCGGTACGGCGGTGGGCCGACACGCGAACAGAGAGCGACGTCACAGGGCGAGTGGCGGAGAGGGTTCGGCGGCTGACATGCTGTGGCGGGTGAGCCCGAAGTCTTTGACGGATTTGGTGGCGCCCGACTGGGCGGAAGCGCTGGCGCCGGTCGAGGAGACGGTCAGTCGGCTGGGTGAGTTCTTGCGGGGTGAGATCGCGGCCGGGCGGCCGTATCTGCCGGCGGGGGAGAACGTGTTGCGTGCGTTCAAGAGCCCGCTGCAGCAGGTGAAGGTGCTCGTGGTCGGGCAGGACCCGTATCCGACACCGGGGCATCCGGTGGGGTTGAGCTTTTCGGTCGCTCCGGATGTCAGGCCGATCCCCCGCAGCCTGCAGAACATCTACCGCGAGCTGATGGCGGACGTCGGCGTACCGGCTCCGTCGAACGGCGACCTGACGCCGTGGGCCGAGCAGGGCGTACTGATGCTCAACAGAGTGCTCACCGTGCAGCCGGGCAAGTCCGGGTCGCACCGCGGCAAGGGCTGGGAGTCGGTGACCGAGCAGGCGATCCACGCGCTCGTGGACCGCGGCGGACCGCTCGTCGCCATCCTCTGGGGTCGCGACGCGCAGACGCTCAAGCCGATGCTCAAAGGCGTCCCGTACGTCGAGAGCGCGCACCCGAGCCCGATGTCGGCGGACCGGGGGTTCTTCGGCTCGCGTCCGTTCAGCCGGGTCAACGCACTGCTCGTCGAGCAAGGCGCGACGCCGATCGACTGGCGACTGCCCTAGCCCCCTGCCATTCCACACACCGGCTTCGGTCGCCGCACGGGAGGTACGCCGCCGACTGTGAGGACCGTGCTGCCGGAAATCGATTGCAGGCGCCAATCTCCTCACAGTCGATGCCCGCGGTCACGGCGGAGCACGGTGGCTTCGGTCGCGGAACACGGTGGCTTCGGTCGCGGAACACGGTGGCTTCGGTGGCAGGCATCCCCGATATCACGTCGACTGCGGGAAGCAGGTCGCCGGAAAGCCCTTACCAGCAACCTGCTCTCGACACTCGCCTGCAGACTTACCGCACTCGCATGGCGGCTTCGATTGCGGCGTCGTACCGGTCGCGCCCTTCGAGAGCCTCAAAACCTCCTGACAAGCCGACTTGTTTGAATGATCTATTGCAGGATCGTTCAACAATCTCCTATGGTGACGGGAATCGCACTCGCGCAGTCACACCGTCCGTCCCTGGGAGGAACCATGTGGGTTCTGCTCGCCATCGCGGTGGTCGTCGTCGGTTTCGCGCTCCGGCTGAACTCGATGCTGGTCGTCACCGCGGCCGGCATCGTGGCCGGTCTGATCGGCGGCCTGTCGCCGGTCAAGATCCTGAACGCCTTCGGCGACGGGTTCGCCGGTAGCCGTTCCGTCACCGTCTTCATCGTCACCTTGCCCGTGATCGGGCTGATCGAGCGCTACGGCCTGCAGCATCAGGCCCGCAAGCTGATCGGCAAGCTCACCTTCGCCACCACCGGCCGGCTGCTCGCCATCTACCTGCTGATCCGGCAGGGTACGGCGGCGCTCGGCCTGACCAGTATCGGCGGTCCCGCGCAGGCGGTCCGGCCG
Source organism: Kribbella sp. NPDC005582 (assembly GCF_040605415.1). Classification (NCBI taxonomy): domain Bacteria; kingdom Bacillati; phylum Actinomycetota; class Actinomycetes; order Propionibacteriales; family Kribbellaceae; genus Kribbella; species Kribbella sp. NPDC005582. The sequence goes on along the minus strand of NZ_JBEXCU010000002.1, from coordinate 153,983 downwards.
CTGATCCACCCGATGGCGGCCGGTGCCGCCGAACGCCGCTACGGCAAACTGCCGGACAAGCTCCAGGAGAAGATCAAGGGCTTCGCCGCCAGCGCGGACACGGTCGGACTGTTCTTCGGCGAGGACATCTTCGTCGCGATCGGCTCGATCCTGCTGATCACCGGGTTCGTCGACACGACGTACGGGCTGCACCTGGAGGCGATCGACATCGCGCTCTGGGCGATCCCGACCGGTATCTGCGCACTTCTCATCCATGGCGCCCGGCTGCTCTATCTCGATCGCCAGCTGGACCACCTGGCCCGCGCGGCCCGGGCCGAGGCCAAGGAGGCAGCGAAGTGATCAAGGTCGAGTGGTTCTACTGGCTCTGCGGGATCTTCTTCGTGCTGATCGCGCTGCAGGTCCTCAACGACCGCACCAACCCCAAGCGGCTCGGCAGTGCGGCCTTCTGGGGCATCCTCGGGCTCTCGTTCGGCTACGGCACCTTTGTGGTCAACAAGACCGCACCCGCCTGGCTCCTCGGCATCGCGGTGATCGGCCTGGCGGTGCTGGCCGGCTCTGGCTTCCCCGGCAAGGGCGAGGAGCGTACGACGACGCAGGCCGAGCGAGCGACGTTCGCCGACAAGTTCGGCAACAAGCTGTTCCTGCCCGCACTCGTCATCCCCGTGGTGGCTGCGCTCTTCGGTGCGTGGCTGGCCAAGGTCAAGCTCGGCGACGGCAAGCCGCTGCTGCAGTCCGGTTCGGCCACGATCATCGGGCTCGGCGTCGCATCCCTGCTGGCACTGGCGGTCGGCATGGCGCTGCTCCGGCCGCGCTCCCCCGCCGTACCGCTGCACGAGGGGCGTCGACTGCTCGAGCACATCGGCTGGGCGGCGATCCTGCCGCAGATGCTGGCCACACTGGGGCTGCTGTTCAACGCCTCCGGTGTCGGCAAGGCAGTCGGCCGAGTGACTGACCACCTGGTGCCCAAGGGCTCGCTGATCGCCGCAGTCGCCTTGTACTGCATCGGTATGGCGGTCTTCACGATCATCATGGGCAACGCGTTCGCAGCGTTCCCGGTGATGACGGCCGCGGTCGGCTGGCCGCTGCTGGTGCAGCAATTCGGCGGTGCGCCGGCGGTGGTCTTCGCGATCGGCATGCTGGCCGGCTTCTGCGGCACTCTCTGTACGCCGATGGCCGCCAACTTCAATCTGGTTCCAGCGGCCCTGCTGGAGATGAAGGATCAGTACGGACCGATCAAGGCCCAGATCCCGACTGCAATCCCCTTGCTGGGTTGCAACATCGCCATCATGTACTTCTTCGCCTTCTAGGAGATCCCACCCATGAAGTACGCCGCTGCCTGGTCCGCGATCGCCTGTGAGGTGCTCGAGACGCCCTACCCGTACGGCGCCGCGCACGCCTCGCGTGGTCCCGAGGATGTCGACGTAACGCCGGAGAAGCTGCACCCGGCGTTCCATGGCTCCTACGACTGGCACTCCAGCGCGCACATGCAGTGGTCGCTCGTCCAGCTGCTCAAACTCGCACCAGATGCCAGGTCGACTGAGCTCCTGAACCAACGGCTTACCGCTGAGGCGATCGCGACCGAGGCGGCGTACCTGCGGGAGCGCCCGTCGTACGAACGTCCGTACGGCTGGGCTTGGGCGGCGATGCTGGTCGCCGCCGGACACGAGCGGTGGCCGCTGCTGCCGCTCGGCGACACCATCGCGGACCTGGTCCTCGACTGGCTGCCGCGGCAGGCCTACCCGGTCCGCCACGGCGCCCACCTGAACACAGCGTTCGCCCTGTCGCTGTTGCTGGAAGCGTACGACGACCTCGGCCGGGGCGAGGTCGTCGACGCAATCCGGCGTCGTGCGGTCGACTGGTTCGGCGGCGACACGGCGTACGACACCCGCTTCGAGCCGTCCGGGACGGACTTCCTGTCCCCCGCGCTGTCCGAGGCCGAACTGATGCGCCGGGTGCTGCCTGCCGCAAAGTTCACGGAGTGGTTGCAGGCTTTCCTGCCGGGGCTCGGGAAGGACAATCACCAGCACCTGCTGGAGGTTCCGGTCACCGACGACTCCGGCGACGGGCAGCTGGCCCACCTGTCCGGGCTGGCCTTGTCACGAGCCTGGCAGCTCCGCACGATCGCACCTAGCCTGCCGGACGTCGCCGAAGCACTGCAGGCAGGCGCTGACCGTCAGATCGACGCCGTACTCCCGACTGTCACCGATGGCGACTTCATGTCGACGCACTGGCTGGTGTCGTTCGCTCTCCTGGCTCACCAGGCCTGAAGCCCGTCCAACTACGCCACAACAAGGCATAGCGGCCGCCGGCGGCGAGTAGTCCGTCGTGCGTGCCCGACTCGACCACCCGCCCCTGGTCGAGCACAACGATCCGATCCGCCTGCTGCGCCTGTGTGAGCCGGTGCGCCACGATCAGCGTCGTACGGCCCTCGGTGGCGGCCACCGATGCGCGTTCCAACGAACGAGCACCAGCACTACCCGCTTCAGCTGTCGCCTCATCCAGTACGGCGACCGGCGGGTCAGCGAGTACCAGCCGAGCAAACGCCAACTGCTGCGACTGCGCACCGGTCAGCTGATGCCCCTCTTCCCCCACCACGGTCTCCAGCCCGTCCGGAAGCGCACGCACCCACGCCAGCGCACCAACGCGTTCCAGCGAGGCTTCGACCTCAGCATCCGTAGCGTCCAGCCGAGCAAGCCGTACGTCGTCAGCCAGCGTCCCAGAGAACACGTGAACCTCCTGGCTGAGCAGAGCAACCTGCGACCGGGTGCGGTCCTCACCAAGCGCCTGCACGTCCACACCGCCCAGCTTCACCACACCGGCCGTCGGCGTGAGGACTCCGGCCGCCAGCGCAGCCAGTGTGGTTTTCCCGGCACCACTAGCGCCGACGAGTGCGACCCGCTCACCCGGCTCGAGCCGCAGCGACACCTGGTCGACCACAAGCGGCCCGTCGTACGAATGCGCGATGTCGACCAGCTCCAGCGACGCATCCGCCGGACCGGGACCAGGCGGCGGCGCGGAGATTTGCTCCATCTCCAGTACGCCGGCCAGCCGCGCCATGCCCGCGGCCGCTGTCTGCACCTCGTCGAACAGCATCATCACCGCGCCGATCGGGTTGAACAGCCGATGGAAGTACAGCGCGGCCGCCGTCACCGCACCGATGGTCACGAGATCGCCGCGCACCAGGAAGAACCCGGCCACCAGGATCGCGCTCAGCCCCACGAACTCGGCATGGTTGATCCGCGACGAGAAGAAGCTGAAGATCTTGAACACCTTGATCGACAGGTCTCGCGCGGTCGCGGAGGTCGCATCGATCTTCGCCAGCTGGACGTCTTCGAGCTGGTAGGCCCGCACGGTCGCACTACCCCGCAGTGACGCGATGATCGCCTCGGACCGATCGCCCATCGCAATGCGTTCCTGCGCGTAGAAAGGCGCCGACCGCGGCAGGTACCACCGCAGTGCCAGCAGGTACATCGGCAGCGCGAGCAGTCCGGCCAGGCCGAGCCGCCAGTCGAGCGCGAACATGCCACCTGCGGTCAGGAGGATCGTCAGCGCGGCTCCGAGCAGCATCGGCCCGATATCGGTCAAAGCCTTCGCGACCGTCGCCACATCGTCGCCGACCCGGGACAGCAGGTCGCCCGTGCGCACCTTGTCCAGCACGGGTGCGGGGAGCTGCAGCGCCCGATCCAGCACTCTCTCCCGGATCCGCGCCAGCACCGTCTCCCCGACGCGCGCGACGAGCATGACACCCAGCGCTGTGAGGAGACCGGCCAGCACAGCGGCGCCACCGATCAGCAGCACCACCTTCACGATCGCAGAGCGGTCCGCCCCCGCGGAGATGTCGTCGACCAGCGCACCGAGCGCCCAGGGCGCGACCAGACCGGCCGCACTGCCACCGGTGATCACCACGGCCGCGACGATCGACAGCCCGGGCAGCTTGCGAATCTCACTCCACAACAGCGCCCACGTCGCACGCGGGCCGGCTACGGGCAGCAGGTTCATCGGAGCACCGCTTCCTGGTACGTCGCGTCCGACTCAGCGAGCTCGGCATGCAGCCCCTCGGTCACGACGACCCCATCGGCCAGCACGACCACGCGATCCATCTTCCCGAGCAGGGCCGGGCTACTGGTCAGCACCAGCGTGGTCAGGCCGAAGCGGACCTCCGCCAGCCCTTCCGCGAGCAGCTCCTCAGTGACCGCGTCAACGGCCGTACTGGGGTCATGCAGAACGAGCAGAGGTGGCGAAGCGAGCAATGCGCGGGCCAGGCCCAATCGCTGGCGTTGGCCACCGGAGAGTGCCTGGCCACGATCAGCCAGTGGCCGGTCCAGCTCATCAATCAGGTCAGCAGCACCCGCTGCCGTCATCACGCGCTCAAGTGCGGGCGACTCGACCAGCAGGTTGCTGCGCAGCGTGCCTTCGAACAGATCGGTGTCGTGCTGCTCCAGCAGCACTGTGTTGCGGAGTGCGTCGATATCCAACTCATCGATCGCCACACCGCCGACCTGCACAGAGCCGGTGTGTTCAGAGGTGCGCCCGCCGACCAGTGTCAGCAACGCGTCCGCATCGCGCGGGTCGTAGCAGAGCACCCCGACTGACTCGCCTCTAAGAACAGTCAGATCGACGTCCGACAACGTCTTGTACGACACCCCGCGAAGTGTCAGCAGCGGCTGACCAGGGTCGATGGCGGTCGACGTACCGGTCTCGACGAGCGGCTGTGACGACAGCACAGACGCGAGGCGACCAGCAGACGCACGGGCAGTCGCCAGCACCTGACTCGCATAGCCCAGCGTGCCAACCGGCTCGGCCACGAACTGCGCCAACCCGACAACCGCAATCAGCTCACCGATACTGATCCGCCCGTTCAGTGCGAACCAGCCGGCAAACCCGGCCACCGCAGCAAGCAGCAGCCCGCTCAGCGCCGTACTGACTCCGTCCTGCAGCCCAGCGGTCGACACCGCACGCAGGGTGGCTCGCAGCGTCGTCTGACTCGAGTGGCGGTACCGGGCGGCCGCATTGTGCTGAGCGCCGATCCCCCGCAGCGTCCGCAGCCCGCCAACGAGGTCAGCGGCCAGTGCGGTCGTTTGCGCGACCGCCTCCTGCTGAGTCGACGTACGGCGGGTCAGCAGTGGCGACAGCGCCTGAATCCCCAACACCACCACCGGTACGCCGATCAGTACGCCGACCCCGAGCGACACGTCGACCAGCAGCAACGCGACCGAGGACACGACCAGCCCAGTGATGCACGCACAGGCGACGGAGACGGACCGCAGGATCAGCGCAGTCTTCTCGGCATCGGAGGTCGCGATCGACAGCAGCTCCCCGGCCCTCAGCCCGGTCCGCTGCCCGCGCGGATCCAGCACCCGCTGGGCCACCTCGAGCCGCAGTGCGTGGGTCTCGTACTCGATTGCGCGCATCACTTGCCGCGCCCCGAGCTTCCAAGCGTTCGACAGCACCGCGAACAACGCGAGCAGCATCAGCACGCACCAGATCAGTGGCTCGACCTCACCAGTGGAGACGGCTCGATCGACGAACACCCCGATCGTCACCGGAACGGCTGCTTCGGTCGCTTGGTGTAGCGACGACAGCAGTACGCCGACGATCATGCGCCCCCGATGCCGTCGTACCGCTCGTCTCAACAACTCGCCGGTCGACATATTAGGCAACCCTAACTGACGCCGGACGATTGACAGCCGGAGCCGATCACCGTACGGTCTCGCGATAATAGGAAACTTTCCTAACAGTTGACTTGGTTGCGTCCCACGCAGCGAGCCGACTGCACGAGACCCGCGAAGGGAGGCAGGGTTGTCCCATGGCAACAACACCTGGAACACCCCGCCTGCTCCGCGCGATGAACGACCGGGCCGCTCTGGACCTGCTGCTGTCCCAAGGGCCACTGTCCCGGACGACGCTCGGGCACCTGACCGGCCTGTCCAAGCCGACCGCCTCCCAGCTGCTCGCCCGCCTGGAGGCGGCCAACCTGGTCCGGGCCAGCGGCACCACCGCCGGCCGCCCCGGACCGAACGCCCAGCTGTACGAGATCAACGGGAACGCGGCGTACGTCGCCGGTCTCGACGTCACCCCGACCCGGATCCGCTCGGCGATCGCCGACCTGACCGGCAAGGTGGTCGGCCGCTACGAGCTGCCCACACCCGGCCGCAGTGCCAAGGGCACGGTCGAGCGGGTGGTCAAGGCGATCGAGGGCGCCGCCGGCGAGGCGGGCCTGAACCGGGAGAACCTGCACCGGGTCTCGATCGGCACCCCGGGTGGGTTCGACCCGACCACCGGGCGTCTGCGCTACGCGACGCACCTGCCCGGCTGGCACGCCCCGCACCTGCTCGAGGAGCTGGCCGCGGCGATCGCCGTACCGCTCGAGGTCGAGAACGACGTGAACCTGGCCGCGGTGGCCGAGCGTCAGGTCGGGCACGCCCGGGACAGCGAGAACTTCGTCCTGCTCTGGGGCGAGGAAGGCATCGGTGCGGCGATCGTCGTCAACGGCCGCCTGCACCGCGGCGCCACCGGCGGCGCCGGCGAGGTCGCCTTCCTGCCCCTGCCCGGTACGCCGCTCGTCCGCAACGTCGGCCGGAACAACGCCGGCGGCTTCCAGGAGCTGGCCGGTGGCGAACCGGTGCTGGCCCTGGCCCGCGCCAACGGCATCAAGGCGCGGACACCGGAGGCCGCGATCGCCGCCGCCCTGCAGACGCCGGGCGCCGGTGACACCGTCCTGGCCGAGTTCGCGCATCGGCTCGCCGTCGGTCTGGCCGCCATCGTCGCCGTCGTCGACCCGGAACTGATCGTGCTCGCCGGTGGCGTCATCACCGCCGGCGGCGAACGCCTGCGGGGCCTGGTCCAGGACGAACTGGCCGACCTCGCCGTCCCACGACCGCGGTTGCTGATGACCGCGATCACCCTCGATCCCGTGCTGTCGGGTGCTCTCCAGTCCGCTCTCACCACCACCCGCGACGAAATCTTCGACACCGCCAGTTCTCCACCCCATTCCTAGGAGTCAAACGGATGCAACGCCTGTCCCGTGCCGCGATCGGCACCGCCGCGGTGGCCCTGCTGGCCACCGCCTGCACCGGTACGTCGGAAGCCCCGAAGGCCAACGACGACGCCACCAAGGACGTGAACATCACGTTCTGGCACGGTTGGAGCGCCCCCAGCGAAGTGGCCGCGATCGACGCCAACATCAAGGCGTTCGAGGCGAAGCATCCGAACATCCATGTCAAGGCCGTCGGGAACGTCGCCGACGACAAGGTCAAGCAGGCGCTGCGCGCGGGCGGCCCGAACTCGCCCGACGTGGTCTCGTCGTTCACCACCGACAACGTCGGGACGTTCTGCTCGTCGAAGGTCTTCGCCGACCTGAAGCCGTTCCTGGACAAGTCCCAGATCGACCTCGACAAGACCTTCCCGAAGGCGCTGCAGGACTACACGCAGTACCAGGGTCAGCGCTGCACGCTGCCGCTGCTGAACGACGCGTACGGCCTGTACTACAACAAGGACGCGTTCAAGGCCGCCGGCATCACCGAGCCGCCGAAGACGCTGTCGGAGTTCGACGCCGCCGCGAAGAAGCTGACCAAGCCCAAGGGCGACGGCTACAGCCAGCTCGGCTTCATGCCGAACTTCCACGGCTACGAGTCCACCTCCACGCACTTCGCCGCACAGTGGAACCCGACGTACTTCACGCCCGAGGGCAAGTCGAACCTGGCCGCCGACCCGGCGTTCGCCAAGATGTTCACCTGGCAGGCCAACCTGGTCAAGGAGCTCGGTGGCTTCGCCAAGCTGGAGAAGTACCGCGCCACCTTCGGTGACGAGTGGGGCGCGAAGCACCCGTTCCACACCGGCCAGGTCGCGATGGCGATCGACGGTGAGTGGCGGCTCGGGATGGCCAAGGAGGCCGGGGTCAAGTTCGACATCGGCGTCGCGCCGTTCCCGGTCCCGGACGACCAGGCCGACAGCTACGGCAAGGGCTACCTGTCCGGCACCATCATCGGGATCGCGAGCACCAGCCAGAAGCAGAACGCGGCCTGGGAGCTGGTCAAGTACATGACCACCGACACCGACGCCGTGGTGAACTTCGCCAACGCCATCCACAACGTGCCGTCCACCCTGGACGCGCTGAAGTCGCCGAACCTGAAGGTCGACGAGGGATTCAAGACCTTCCTCGAGATCGCCCAGCACCCGAAGAGCAGCACCACCCCGGCCAGCCCGAACGGCGGCGCCTACCAGCTCACGCTCCAGGACTTCGGCTACCAGTTCGAGGCCGGCAAGCAGACCGATCTGGCCGGGGGTCTCGCCAAGACCGACGCCCAGGTCGACAAGGACCTCGCGCAGGCCAAGTGATGACGACCATCTCCGTAGGGCTTCGGCAGAAGCGGCGGAAGGAACGGCTGCGCAACCTGGCGTTCCTCTCCCCGTGGCTGATCGGGGTCAGTGTCTTCTTCCTCTATCCGCTCGTCTCGACCGTCTACTTCAGCTTCATGAAGTACGACGGGTTCACACCGCCGGTGTGGACCGGCCTGAAGAACTGGACCTACGTCTTCACCGACTACCCGTTCTTCTGGCCGGCCCTGCGCAACACGCTCTGGCTGGTGATCGTGATGGTTACCCTGCGGGTCGTGTTCGGGCTCGGCATCGGCCTGCTGATCACCAAGGTCAAGACCGGCGCCGGGATCTTCCGGACGATGTTCTACCTGCCGTACCTGGCGCCGCCGGTGGCCGCGACGATGGCGTTCGCGTTCCTGCTCAACCCCGGTACCGGGCCGGTGAACAGCATCCTCGGCAAGCTCGGGCTGCCGCAGCCGGGCTGGTTCAACGACCCCGCGTGGTCGAAGCCGGCGCTGACCCTGCTCGCGATCTGGGGTATCGGCGACCTGATGGTGATCTTCATGGCCTCGCTGCTCGACGTACCGCTGGAGCAGTACGAGGCGGCGTCGCTGGACGGCGCCGGCGCGTGGAAGCGGTTCGTCCACGTGACGCTGCCGAACATCCAGCCGATCGTGCTGTTCGCCATCATCACCGGTGTCATCCAGACGATGCAGTACTACACCCAGCCGTTGATCGCCGGAAAAGTCGCCAGTGGCGTGATTGGTGGCTCAGGGCAACAGTTCGAGCCGGGCTATCCGGACAAGTCGACCCTGACCCTGCCGCAACTGGTCTACAACCTCGGCTTCCAGCGGTTCGACACCGGCGGGGCGAGCGTGATCGCCCTGGTCCTGTTCGTACTGGCGATGATCTTCACGGCGTTCCTGATGCGCCGCGGCAGTGGCTTCCTGGCCACGGACGACTAGGAGACTGCTGAATGAGCACCCTGACCGAACCCCGCGTGGAGGCCCCCGCTTCCGCGCCCGGCCTGACCAACGCGGGCCGCGAAGCGCGGCGTACCAGGTTCTTGAACTGGGTCGCCGTGCACGCCCTGGCGATCGCCGCCGCGCTGTTCTTCGTTCTGCCGTTCGTGTTCGTCGCGCTGACCGCGTTGATGAGCGACCAGCAGGCGCTGACCCGCAACCTGTGGCCGGACAGCTGGCACTGGGAGAACCTGAAGACCGTCTGGGAGACACCAGGGTTCCTGACCTGGTGGAAGAACACCTTGATGTACGCCGTTCTCGGCACCGTACTGACGCTGGTGTCGAGCATCCCGGTGGCCTACGCCCTGGCCAGGTTCAAGTTCCGCGGCCGCAACTTCGCGATGATGCTGGTGATCTCGACGATGATGCTGCCGCCCCAGGTGATCATCGTGCCGATGTATCTGTTCTGGGCCAAGCAACTGCACCTGTCCGGGACGCTGTGGCCGCTGATCATCCCGCTGGCCTTCACCGACGCGTTCTCGATCTTCCTGCTGCGCCAGTTCCTGCTGACGATTCCCAAGGAGTACGTCGACGCGGCCAAGGTCGACGGCTGCGGTGACTTCCGGGCGCTGGTCCGGGTCATCCTGCCGATGGCCAAGCCGGCCATCGCCGCGGTCGCGCTGTTCCAGTTCTTCTACTGCTGGAACGACTACTTCGGCCCGCAGATCTACGCCAGCGAGAACCCGGCCGCCTGGACGCTGAGCTACGGCCTGGAGTCCTTCAAGGGCGCCCACCACACCAACTGGAACCTCACCATGGCCGCCACCGTCCTGGTGATGGCCCCGGTGATCATCTTGTTCTTCTTCGCTCAAAAGGCCTTCATCGAGGGCGTCACACTCACAGGGGTCAAAGGTTGAAACTCACAGTCGTAGGCGGCGGATCCACCTACACTCCCGAACTCGTCGACGGTTTCGCCCGGCTGCGTGACACGCTGCCGGTGACCGAGCTGGTCCTGGTCGACCCGGCCGAGGACCGGCTGAAACTGGTCGGCGGGCTGGCCGAGCGCATCTTCGCCAAACAAGGTCACCCCGGTCGCGTCGTCACCACCACCGACGTCGACGCCGGGATCGACGGCGCGGACGCCGTACTGCTGCAGCTGCGGGTCGGCGGGCAGGCGGCGCGCAACCAGGACGAAACCTGGCCGCTGGAGTGCGGTTGCGTCGGTCAGGAGACGACCGGCGCCGGCGGACTCGCGAAGGCGCTCCGGACGGTACCGGTGGTGCTCGACATCGCCGAGCGCGTCCGCCGTACCAACCCGGACGCGTGGATCATCGACTTCACCAACCCGGTCGGCATCGTGACCCGTGCGCTGCTGTCGCACGGCCACAAGGCGGTCGGGCTGTGCAACGTCGCCATCGGGTTCCAGCGCCGGTTCGCGAAGCTGCTGGGCGTCACCCCGGAGCAGGTGCAGCTCGACCACGTCGGGCTGAACCACCTCACCTGGGAGCGCGCGGTGCGCGTCGACGGCGAGGACATGCTGCCGAAGCTGCTCGAGGGGCACGTGGGCGAGCTGGCCGCGGACCTGAAGCTTCCGCCCGAGTTGCTGCTGCAGCTGGGTGTCGTACCGTCGTACTACCTGCGCTACTTCTACCAGCACGACGAGGTGGTGCAGGAGCTGCTGACCAAGCCGTCGCGCGCCGCGGAGGTGGCTGCGTTGGAGACCCAGTTGCTGGAGATGTACGCCGACCCGCAGCTCGACGAGAAGCCCGCCCTGCTCGAACAGCGTGGCGGTGCGTACTACTCCGAGGCCGCCGTCGACCTGGCGTCGTCACTGCTCAACGACACCGGTGACATCCAGGTGGTGAACACGCTGAACGACGGCACGTTCCCGTTCCTCGCCGACGACGCAGTGATCGAGGTGCCGGCCACCGTCGGTGCCGACGGCACCATGCCGGTCGCCCTCGCCCCGCTCGAGCCCCTGTACGCCGGTCTGGTCGCGCACGTCACGGCGTACGAGGATCTGGCGTTGCAGGCGGCGATCAAGGGCGGTCGTGATCGCGTCTTCGAGGCACTGCTGGCCCACCCGCTGGTCGGTCAGATCACCCTTGCCGAGCAGCTGACGGACAAGCTGCTCGCCCACAACAAGGAGCATCTGCCGTGGGCACGATAAGCGGAGCCGCGGTGCCGGGCGGTGTCCTGGCCTTCGACGCGGGCAACAGCAAGACCGACGTCGCCCTGGTGTCGGCGGACGGCCGCGTGCTCGGGACGGCACGCGGCGGCGGCTTCGAGCCGCATGTCATCGGCGCCGACGCCGCCGTGGCCGGCCTGGAGCCGCTGGTGCGGGCTGCAGCCGCCGCGGCCGGACTCACCCTCGGCGACCGGCCGCTGGTCCAGCAGATCTCGGCCTGCCTCGCCAACGCCGACCTCCCGATCGAGGAGGAGCGACTGAGCGCGGCCTTCGAGCGCTTCGGCTGGGCCGAGTCGGTCTACGTCACCAACGACACCTTCGCGTTGCTGCGTTCAGGGGTGGACGAGCCGCGCGGCGTCGCGGTCGTCTGCGGAGCCGGCATCAACTGCGCCGGCCTCTTGCCCGACGGCCGCACCGCCCGCTTCCCCGCGGTCGGCCGGATCTCCGGCGACTGGGGCGGCGGCCAGCAACTCGCCGAAGAGGCCTTCGCCGCCGCAGCTCGCGCCGACGACGGTCGTGGCCCGGACACCGCTCTGGCCACTGCCCTCCCGGCGCACTACGGCGTACCGTCCGTCCCGGCTCTCATCGAGGCCCTGCACCTCGGCGACATTCCCTACCACCGCCGTTTGGAAGCTGGCCCCGTCCTCTTCCAGGTAGCAGCCGCCGGCGATCCCATCGCCCGCGAGGTGGTGCAGCACCAGGCCGAAGAGATCGTCACGATGGCCGTCGTCGCCATGCGCCGACTCGACATCCTCGACGAGCCGACCGACGTGATCCTCGGCGGCGGCGTACTGACCGCCGGCCACCCCTTGTTGATGGAGACGGTCATTCGCCTCCTCAACGCCGCCGCCCCCAAGGCGGTAGCCCGAGTGATCGACGTACCACCAGTGGTAGGCGCGGCCCTCTTGGGCCTCGACCACACCAACGCCCCCTCCGACGCCCACCTGGCCCTCAGATCCGCCTACGCGCCTTCCCCTGCCGCGTAGGCGGCGTACGGACGGACTGTTAGTAGTGCAGGGCCGGGCGACTTTGCCGCCCGGCCCAGGCGGGCGGCAAAGCTTGGCGCTCGACTATTAACAGTTCGTCGGTACGCAATCAGGCGTTGGCGCAGACGGCGTACGCGGTGATCGACCAGTTGTTGGTGGTGCCGTCTTGGTCTTCGAAGGCTTCGGCCCGGACCGAGGTGAGGTCGGCGCTGGGGACTACGTCGTCGAGGAGGACCTGGCCTTTGCCGTTGGCGATCTCGTGGCCGGTGCCGACGACCTTCTTGCCGCTGGGACAGGTGGCGGTCACGGACTTGTTGGTGGCGGAGTCGGTGGCTGAGGTCGCCGCCACGCGCTGGAGACCAGGGAGCGCGGCTCCGCAGCGGGCGGAGGCGATGGCGGACCAGCTGTCGGTGCGGCCGGCTTGGGTTTCGAAGACGTCGACGGTGACGCTGGTGAGGTCGGCGCTCGGGAAGGCGTCGTCGAGGACGAGATTGCCGCCGTCGGAGACGCTCGCCCCCGCGCTGGTGGTGACGGTACCGGCCGGGCAGCGGACGGTGACCGCCTTCTCAGCGGCCGAGTCGTTCGCCGAGAACTGCGAGAGCGACTGCCGGATCGGGTCGGAGGAGCAGATCGCGTAGGCGGTCAGGCTCCACGAGTTCGCCGTTCCGTCGGCGTCCTCGTCAGCCCGGGCCGAGCCCCACTCGCGCTCGATCTGCGTGTACGTCGAGAGGCCGGCCTGACCGCGCCCCCCGGTGACCTCGCCACCGGCGCCAAGGATCGAGTTGCCGAGCGGGCATTCGGCGGTCCCGGACTGGGAGGCTGTCGACGCCGGGCCGACCGTCTTGCTGACCAACTGCAGGTCCGGTACGGCGGCCTGGGCGGGCTGAGCGGAGACGAAGGCGGTACCGATCAGGACGGCGGCTGCGAGCGCGCGCGGGAGAGTCATGCGCCCAAGGGTCGAGGCGACCGCCGGACCGCACCAGCTTTTGCAGCGTGCTGGAATTCGGGGCTCGGTCCTGCTTGAACTGTGTTTGGGTAAGGGTGTAATCATGATTACATGAGTACACAGACTGATACGGAACGGGTGCGCGGCTGGGTCACCGGCCGACTGCCCAAGGAGTGGTTCGAGGGTGAGCCGGAGCTGACGATCGATCGGGACGAGATCCTGATCGTCGGACGGCTGGCGGCTCCTGAGCAGGGCGACGACGTGAGCGCCGCCGAGCGTTCCGCCGCTGAAGAGGGCCGGATCAAGCAGTTCCGCGAGGACACCCGGGAGCGGCGGATCGAGATCGCTCGCGAGCTCGAGCACGCGACCCGGCGCAAGGTGGCCTGGGGTGTCGACTGCGGCGGGACGCGGAAGGTCTTCACCTCGCTGTCCGCGCCGGTGATGACGCGGCTGCGGCAGCCCGAGCGCCAGGTGCTCGACACGCTGGTGGATGCCGGAGTGGCGCGCTCGCGGAGTGACGCGCTCGGCTGGTGCGTGAAGCTCGTGTCGCAGCACGCCGACACCTGGCTGGGTGACCTCCGCGAGGCCCTCACCAAGGTCGAGGACGTGCGCAGCGCCGGCCCCGACAAGGCGACCGACGCGAAGAAGTAGAGACGGCAACGGGCGGCGACCTCATCGAGGTCGCCGCCCGCCAGTTACTTACTGCCAGTTGCCGTTCTGCGGCGGCGTTCCGTTGGAGTAGCCACCGTTGTGCGGCGCGCCATGAGCGGCCGGGTACTGCGGATCCGCCGGGTACTGCGACTCGCCCTGGTACTGACCAGCGCCCATCCCGTTGCTCATTCCGTTGTCCGACCCGTTGTCCGACATGGTCGGCTTCTGGAGGTTGTCGCGGGAGAACAGGTTGTCCAGCGCGCGACCGGCCATCTCCCGGCCACCGAGACCGAAAGCGAGACCGAGTGCGAGGGCAGCACCGGCGAGCACGATCAGCAGCGTGTTGCCGGTCAGCTGGACCGCGATCCCCAACTGCGTGAGCGCGGCGAAGGCGGCGTACACGAGGATCGCGTACTTACCGACCTTGGCCAGGGTTTCGTTGCCGGTGGCACCACGGATGATCGCGGCCAGGAAGTTCGCGAACAGCGCGGCCAGGCAGACGATCACGATCGCCGCGAAGATCCGCGGGATGTAGCCCAGCATGTCGCTCATGAAGTTCGAGATCTCCGGTACGCCGAGCGCGGAGGCGAACATCGTGAAGCTGATCAGGAACACGAACCAGAACACGACCTTGCCGAGCATCGCCGAAGCGGTCAGCCCCGTGCCGGACCGCTGCAGCACGCCGGAGACGCCGGCCCGCTCCATCCATTGGTCGAACCCGACCCGGCCGAGCAGTTTCCCGACCAGTTTGCCGAGCACCTTGGCCACGAAATACCCGATCACCAGAATGACCAGGCCGCCGAGCAGGTTCGGGATGAACCCGAGCAGCTTGCTGAACGCGTCCTCGAACGGCCCAGTGAAGTCGATTGCTAACGGACTCATCGGATTTCCTTCCGATTGGCCCGCACCGGCCGTCGCGCGCAGCACCGCACACACAACCCCGGCAACGGGCGGATGCAGTGGTGTCTAGTATCACCCGTTCCCCTCGTTGCTCAGGGCAAACGGTCATCACAGCGGTGTAATCCTTTGATTGCAACGAAAAGTCCTTGCGTAAACTGACGCCATGACCGCCGACCTGCTGATCCGCCGCGCCACCGCCGCCGATGTCCCGACCATCATCACCCTGCTCGCCGACGACCAGCTCGGCACCAGCCGCGAGTCCCTCGACGACCTGACGCCGTACCTGAAGGCGTTCGCCGACATCGACGCCGACCCGAACCAGGTGCTGGTGGTTGCTGAACGCAACGACGAGATCGTCGGCACTCTGCAGCTCACGATCATCCCCGGCCTGTCCCGCCGCGGCTCCTGCCGCGGCCTGATCGAAGCCGTCCGGGTCGCCGCCTCCGCCCGCGGCACCGGCCTCGGTACGACGCTCATCCACTGGGCGATCGAAGAGTCCCGCAACCGCGGCGCCACCCTCGTCCAGCTCACCTCGGACAAGTCCCGCACCGACGCCCACCGCTTCTACCTGAACCTGGGCTTCGAACAGTCCCACGAAGGCTTCAAACTCAAGCTCAGCTGACCCAAAGCGGTCCGGCAGTAAAGGTGACTTGTTCGTCCTTCGTGGAGGGCGCGGAGGGTGGCAGCGCACACGGAACGATCGGCAGCTTGCCTTGTGAACACAGCTTGTTCGCCACGATCACCTTCGGCCGGGTCGGCTCGACAACGAACGTCGGCGCTGGTGTCGGCTCAGGTGCCTCTTGCACCACAGGCCGCGATCAGCTGACTCGTTGTGGGGTGGCTTTGAAGGTGTTGCAGGTGGCGGGGCTGGTGGAGGCGAACGCTCGCGTCGTCCAGTAGGCGTGGTTCTTGTAGGAGCCGTGGTCGCGGATCTTGAGCGTGTTGTTCTCGTCCCCGACATGGCGGACGATGTATTTCCACATCCGAAGGCGTTCGCCGGCGAGCCTGAAGCCGGAGCGGTTCGCGCCGAGGAAGGCCGCGCCCAGGCAACTGGCCTGGAGTTCGAGGCGGCGCTCGTTCTCGAGCTGGGTCGCCTTCGGCTGCTTCGACCAGCCCGCGTCGTACGTCGTCAGGATCCCGGCCGACTGCTGGACGTGGTGCCCGTACTCATGGGCGATCAACTGCTGGAAGTCGACGAGGTTCCAGACCGGCTCGTCGGGGTTGCTGAACTCGGGCCACTCGAAGCAGATCGTGCCGCTGTTGTAGAACGCGTCCATATTCCGCAGCGGCTTGTCGCACTCCGGCGAAGCCGCAGGCTTCTTCAGGTCGTAGGCCTGCACGGTCTTCACCGGAAACAGCGTCGCGTCCGCCCGCCCCACCACCGGCGCCCACGCACGATCCATGCACCCGACCATCACCCGCGCGTACGCCAGCAGCTCGCCCTTCGTCTGCGGCGGCCTCCCCGGCAGCACGCAGCGAACCGCCGGCACCTTCCCCGCCGCATACAACTTGCTCGCCGCCGCGAGCCCCTCCAACGACAGATCGATCCTGCTCGACGACGTCGGCTTCTTCACGACGGGCTTCGGCATCACCACAGTCGGACGGACAGGCTCCACCGCCACCGAAGACTCAGTCTGCGCCTCGATCCCCGCCACCGCAGCAACCACAACAGCCAGTACGGCGAACCCCGCCGCCTTCAGCATCAACTGACTCGCTTGGCCGAAGCAGTGAACGTGTTGCAGGACGCGGGATTGCCGGACTTGAAGGCGGGACCTTCCCAGAACCACTGGTTCACGCGGGAACCATGGTCGCGGATCTTCTTCGTGCCGTACTCGTCACCGCTGTGCTTGGACTGGAACTCCCAGATCTTCAGCCGGTTGCCGGTGTATCCGAAGGTCGCCTTGTTCGCGCCGAGGAAGGCAGCGCCGAAGCAGCTGGCCTGCAGCTCGGTCCGACGGCTCCACTCGAGCTTCTTGGCCTCGTTCTTCTCCCAGCCCTCCTCCGACCACGCGGCGGTGAGCATCTCGGTCATCTGCTGGACATGGTGACCGTACTCGTGCGCCATCGTGCTCATCATCCACATCCGCGCTTCGAGCGGGTGCTGCTTGTAGCGAGCGAGATCGCCTTCCCAGTCGATGGCGATGGTCTCGTCCGTCGGGCAGTAGTACGCGGTGTCGGAGTCACCGGTGCACGACGAGGCCGGCGCCTTCTTGCTCTTCAGCACGATCTTCGGGGAGCGGAACTCGTACTTCGCCTTCTTGATCAGCGGCGCCCATGCCTCGTTCAGGCAAGGCAACATCGCTTGGTAGTACTCGAGGAGCGCCGATTGCGTGCTCGGCGTGATCGACGGTTCCTTACAGCCGGCCACGGCCACCTTGCCCGCTTTATAAATCTCGTTCTTCTGCAGGCGAACCAGGTTCGGGACCGGCTTCTCCGTGACCGTCACCGTCGGGTCCGGGAGGGTCGGCACGGGCAGCGGGGTCTTGTGTACGGACGGCCGCGACAGCGGGGAGTCCACCGAGCTGTCGTAGCTGCTGATCGCCTTGAAACACGCGACGCCCACAGACGCGGTCACGACCAGCGTGAGTGCGGCGAGGGACGCGATGACGGCCTTCGAGTACTGGCGCGGCGGCGGGGGCGGCGGGCCTACCTGCGTGTACTGCGAGCCGGTGCGGGACGACGGACGATTCCAGCCGACCGGACGAGCACCACCGGTACGGCGGGTGCCGACAAGCGGGACGGTCGCCCCACCAGGGAGCGGCGCAGGCGGCGGGCCGCTGTACACGGAGACGGCTTCGGGGTCGGCCGGGAGCGGCCGCGCCTTCCGGCGCAGGGACGATTCGGCCGGCTCGGACAGCGCGCGGGCCTTGCCGAGGCCGATCGGCTGGGACCGGTTGACCGTGGGGAGCGGGCTGCTCTCGCCCTCGGTCAGGAAATGACCGGTACCCGGAGGCGTGTTCGCACCGCCGTCGGGCTGTTCGTCAGGCATCGCTCGTCCCCATCGTTCGTGACATGACTCAACCGACCTTGGCGGCTGGCGCTCCAAAAGTGTTGCAGGTCCCGGGATCGGTCGTCGCAAAGCCCTGGTTCATCCAGAACGCGTGGCTCTTGATCGAGCCGTGGTCGCGGGGCTCCTTCTTGTCGTTCTCGTCGCCGGTGTGGTTCATCAGGTAGGTCCACTGGCGCTGGAGCTCACCCGTGATCGGGAAGCTCGCCTTCGCCGCGCCGACGAAGACCGCGGCGAAGCAGTTCGCCTGCAGCGCCTGCCGCCGGTCCTGCTCCAGCTCCGCGGCCTTGTCCTTGGCCTGGTCGTGCAGATTGTCCGAGGAGTCCAGGATCCCGGTCAGGCTCTGCACATGCACGCCGTACACGAACGCGATCGACTGGGCCATGTCGATCCGGGTGGCGGCCTTGTTCTTCGGGTAGTCCGTCGTCAGGCCCTGCCAGGGCATCGTGAGGCTGCCGCCGTCCTCGTCGGCGCAGTACGAGGCGACCTTCTCCTGGACCCCGCAGGCCGTCTCCTGGCCCTCGTCGAAGATGACCAGCTTCGGCGAGCGGAACTCGAACCCGGCCTTGGTGACGACCGGCTTCCAGGCGGCGTCGAGGCAGCCGATCATCGCCTCGTAGTACGACCAGACGTTGTCCGTCGTGGTCGGCCGGAACGCCGGCTCCTTGCACTTCACCGCGGGCAGCTTGCCGGCGGCGTACAGCGGGTTCTTCGCCAGTACGTCGGCGTCCGCGGTCGGCTTGCGGGTCGGCTTGACCTGGCCGTCCCGCACCGACGGCGTGGTCAGTGGGTTCGCGAGCAGGCTGTCGCTCTTCGCGAGCAGCGTCGCGCCGCCGTACACGATGCCGCCGACGACCAGCAGTACGCCGGCCACGATCCCGGCCACCAGCACCTTGGACCGCTTCTTGTTCGGGTCGAACGGGATCGGCTCCGGGTGGAACACCGTCCGGTACGCCGCCGCCGCGGCCTCCGCGTCCTGCCGGGGCGCCCGCAGACTCGGGCCGTCGAGCCGCGAGCCGCGCAACTGCGGCGCGGCGGGATCATCCGCCTTGCTCAACCGCGGCGTCGGAGCCGCCAGCGGCGCGGCGCCACGCTCGGCCGCCTTGCCCTCGGTCCCGCTCTCCCCCGCTCCGCCCGGCAGAAAATGTCCCGGTTTGGGCCCAGAGGTGGGCCCCGGCTGATCCGCCATGTCTCTCTTCTCTCCCCAGTACCGCGATCCCCGGTCCACCCCAAACCAGGCGCATGATCCTAAACCTTGATCAGGCCCCGAACCCACAGAATTGCACCTTTTGACATCGGCGGCGACAGATCGTGACATCGGTGTCACCGATCCGTGCACTTCCGGCCGCCCGTACTGTTAGGGGCATGAGTTGGGCTGTGTATGCGGTGCGAGGACCAGGAGGCGTACGGCGCCTCGAGGACATGCCGGACGGCTACGAACCACCGTCGGTGGGGCTGGCGACCGACGTGATCGACGTGGTCCGCGAGGTGGTGCCGGACCTGGATGTGACCAAGCCGTCCTGGCTGACGCTGCGCAGCGACGACTACGACGTCGAGATGACGATCGGCAAGGGTGTCCAGGTCCGCGACATCACGTTCTACCTCAACGACGGTCCGCGCTCGATCCCGATCGTGATGGAGATCAGCCGCCGGCTCGGCCTCACGCCGTACGACACGGAGTCCGGCGACTTCCTCACCGAGGAGTCCCGCCCGCCGGTCCCGCCGCCGCTGACCGACGACGAGATCAAGGCCAACAAGCCGAAGTGGTGGAAGTTCGGCCGGGCGTAATCAGTCGAGCAGCTCGAATACCGCGGGACCCACGCGCAGCACCCCGGACGTCAACGGCGTGCTTCGGATCCCGCCGTGCCCGCGCAGCGCCTTCATCGCGCCGTCCCCGACCACCACGTTCATCCACGCACACGGGTTCGCCGGCCGATGCGCCTGGAACTCCACCAGTCCACTCCCGGAGTCGAGCGAGAATCGCTGTCCCACCGAGCCGCGGGCCGCGGCGAGGGTGTCGAGCGGGAAGCCTCGGAGCACGATGTTGCGGCGCAGCAGGACCGGGTCAGGTACGGGATCGAAGACGTTGAGCGAGTCGGCGTCGAGCAGGGTGATCGCCGCGTTGCGGTGGACCTTCTGCCCGAAGTAGCGGTCGCCGACGATCCCCAGCCCGGCCCGGATCTCCACCTCGGCACGGCTGATCGGCTCAGGGTCAGGCCGCGGTCCGTCCTGCGGCCGCCCCTCGAAGGCGTGCACGCGCGACACCACCAGCGCGACGATCTCGATCGGCGTACTCATCCCCAGGTCAACGGATCCAGCAGCCGGAAGAACTCCAGCCGCCGCCGATCCGGCTCCGTCACGCCGTACGCCGCCAGGAACGGCCCCGGGTCCACCGACCACTCGTCGTACAACTGAATCGTGGTCAACGCCAGATCGGAGTACCGATCGGCGACGCCCAGCCGACCCACGTCAATGAAGCCGGTCACCCGCAACGTCATCGGGTCGAAGAACACGTTCGGCAGGCACGGATCGCCATGACACACAACAAGTTCGGACACCGACTCCACATAGGGGCGCTCGGCAACCACTCGCTCGAGCAGCGACTCGACACTCGCCGCCCGCCACTCGTCGGTCAGGAAGTCCGGGTTCACCGCACCTCGCCGTACGACGTCCTCCGCGGACGCGATCACCGAACCCAGCGGCCGCTCGAACGGGCAGTCCGGCAGCGAATGCAGCTCACGCAAGGTCCGGCCGAGCGTTTCCATCGCGCCGAGCCACGCCCACGCCGGCAGATCAACCCCCGTGATCCCCGGCACCGCGCTCGTCACCAAACACGCGCCTTCGTCCGCCGCCTGCCAGTCGACCACCGTCGCGCCCGGCATCCCGGTCGACGACAGCCACGCGATCCGATCACGCTCCGCCTCCAACTCCTGCACTCCCGCAGGACCGCAGCACTTCGCGAACACGTCACCGCGCCGATACACCGACGTGTCGGACTCCCCGACCTCGACCGCTTCCCAACCATCCCCCGCCGGCGTCATCCGGCCGACGACTCTCGCACGATCAGCTGCCACGGGAAGTCGAACACCTCCCCCGGCGCCCCCTCCCGATCGGTCAGCCGCCCGACGATGATCCGCGCCAGCGCCTCGTTGAATCCGACCGGCCCGACCGTCGACAACGACGGATCCAGGTGCTCGCCCTCGGGCGTGTTCCCGACACCGACCACGGCCAGATCCCGCGGTACGTCGATCCGCAGCCGATGCGCCGCGCGGACGACGGCGATCGCGGCGAAGTCCGTCGTACAGTAAATGGCCGACGGCCGATCCGGCTTGCTCAGCAAGGTCATCGCGGCACGATACGCGCCTTCGGGGTGCTGCTCGAAGACCTCGATGTCGTCGTCGATGATCGGCTTGCCGGCCGCCTTCAACGTGTTCAGGTAGGCGTCGAACCGCGCAAACCCCGAGGTTCGCGAGGTCAACGCGCCGACCCGGTCGTGCTGGGTCAGCAGGTGCTCGACGGCCAGGTGACACCGCGGCTCAGCACCGGACCGGATCACGTCGAAGCCGCGCGGCTCCAGTGTCTCGCCGAACGCAACGATCTGGACGCCCTGGGCCGCAAATGCCTCCAGCTCGGCGACCTCCTCCGGATCCGAACTGACGCTGTCGATGAAGATCACGTCCGGCGTCCGGTTCGACAGCACCGCCCGCCAGTCGCCGTCGGCAACGATCAGCGCCGTCTTGTTCAACGGGCGGACCGCCGCGCTGACGGCGTCGGCCACGGCCTGCGACCAGGGGTCGGCGAGCACGTTCAGCGAGAGCAGCACCAGGTCGGACTTCCCGGTCCGGATCGCCCGGGCCGCGTCGTTGCGCCGGTAGCCGAGCCGGCTGGCGACCTCGCGCACCCGGTCGGCGGTGGAGTCCTTGATCGTATGACTGCGATGCCGCCCGGACAGCACGTAGGACACGGTCGCGACCGAGACCCCTGCCTCCTTCGCAACCATCCGCAGTGTTGGCCGGTCCGACATGTCAGTGATTCTCGCAGACTTTGCGTACCGACCGACTGTTACTGGTCCCCGCCAGTCGGCGCTCGGGAGCATCGCTACGCCGGATCCGCACCGATCTGGCACGTACTAACAGTCCGTCCGTACGCCTAGCCCTTGACCGCTCCGGTGATGACGCCCTTGGTGAAATGTCGCTGCAGGAACGGGTAGACCATCGCGATCGGGACGAGCGCGACCACCACGACCGCCATCTGCAGGGACTGCGGCTGTGGCAGCGGTTCCACCCCGAGTTGGTCCGCTGACAGCGACTTGCCCTGCAGGACGTAGGTCCGCAGGATCACCTGGACCGGCCACTTCGAGGTGTCGTTCAGGTAGAGCAGCGCGTTGAAGAACGCGTTCCAGAAGCCGACCGCGTAGAACAGCCCGACCACCGCGATCACCGCCTTCGACAGCGGCATGATGATCTTGCGCAGGATCATGAAGTCACTCGCGCCGTCGATCCGCGCGCTCTCCAGCAGCTCGCCCGGCACATTCATGAAAAAGGTGCGCAGGACAACGAAGTTGAACGCGCCCAAGGCCCCGGGCAAGATCAGCGACCACAGACTGTCCAGCAGCCCGAGCTGCTTCACCACCAGGAACATCGGGATGATGCCCGGCGCGAACAGCAACGTGAACAGCACCATCAGCAGCACGGGCCGCCCGAACAACACCGGCCGCGACGTCGCGTAGGCAAGCGCGATCGTGACCGCCAACGCGATCGCCGTACCGATGAGAGTGACGAAGACGCTGACGCCGATCGCCCGGCCCATCAGCCCGCCACTGAACAACGTCTGGTACGCCTTCACCGTCGGATGCGAAGGCCACAACACGTACCCGCCGGCCTCGATGATGTCCTGGTCACTGGCCAGCGACGTCGACACCACGACCAGGATCGGTACGACGATCGCCAGCGCGAAGCCGCCGAGGACGACCGCCTTGATCGCCTGGTAGGCAGGCGACGGATTCTCTTTCCAAATGGGCCTCACGAGCCACCCCTTCGTTGGAAAATCCCCGGTTCACCGAGTCGATGGGCGAGCGAGTTCGCGCCCCACAGCAGCAATGCGCCGACCACGCCCTTCGCCAGCCCGGCCGCGGCTCCGCTGCTCCAATCGCCGCCGACCACGCCCGCGTAGTACGTAAAGGTGTCCAGTACTTCGGCGGCGCCCGGGCCGACCGAGTCGCGCTGCAGGATGAACTGCTCGAATCCGACGCTGAGGATGTCGCCGATCCGCAGGATCAGCAGCAAAACGATGACGGTCCGCAGCGACGGCAGCGTGATGTGCCACAGCCGCCGCCACCGGCCGGCGCCATCCGCGGCCGCCGCCTCGTAGAGCGAGACGTCGACCGTGGTCAGCGCGGCGAGGAAGATGATCATCGCCCAGCCCGCGTCCTTCCAGACCAGCTGCGCGACCACGAGCAGCGGGAAGGTGTCGGGGTTCGTCATGAACGGAATCGGGTCCAGCCCGGCCTGCCGGAGCAGGTTGTTCACGAAACCTGCACCGCCCAGGGATTGCTGGAACAGCGTCACCACCAGCACCCACGAGAGGAAGTGCGGCAGATACGCGATCGTCTGGAACCAGCGCCGTACCCGGTTGCTGACCAGTGAGTCGACGATCAGCGCAAGGCCGATCGGTACCGGGAAGAACAGCAGCAGTTGCACACCGGCCAGGATCAACGTGTTCCGCAACGCGTCCCAGAAGTCAGGGTTCGCGTACAGGTTGACGAAGTTCGTGAACCCGTTCCACTCGCTGTGCATGATGCCGAGGTACGGCTGGAAGTCCTGGAACGCAACGACGTTTCCGAGCACCGGGAGGTAGAAGAACACCAGCAGGAAGACGACGCCGGGGACCATCAGCAGCACCATCTGCCAGTCCCGGCGCCACCGCTCGGCGAACCTCACGACCCGGTGACCGGCACGCTGGCCGGCAGTACGGCGGCGAACTCGCCGCGCATCTTGTCACCGCCGCCGGACTTCCAGCGCTTCAGCGCCTCGTCGTACGCGCCGATCTTCTGGCGGCCTGTGACGATGTCCACGATCGTGTCCCGGAACGCCGCGGTCAGCTTCGGACCGACCTTGCTGCTGGTGTCGGAGTACGTGCCCGCGGTCGGGTTCCGCATCGCGAACTGCAGCAGCTTCTGCTCGGTCTCGTAGATCTTCTTGGTGTCGTCCGGGTACGCCGGGTTGAAGATCACACTCTCCGGGGAGCTCATGATCGTCAGCGCACTGACCAGGCCGGGCGCCTGCTGCGTACCGGCCTTGGTCAGCACCGGGTTCTTCTGCGCGTCCAGCTGGTACTGCTGGCCTTCGACGCCGAAGTTCTTCTGCAGGTATTCCTTGGTGCCGAAGGGCGCCGACAGGTAGTCCATCAGCGCGAGCAGTTCGCGGATCCGGCCCTCGTCGGTCTTCTTGAACGGCGTGAACCCGACCGTGCCGTAGCCCATGTCGTAGACCGGTTTCGCCTTGCCGTCATGGCCGAACGGGATCAGCGTGTCGACGAACAGCGACGGGTCGAGCGCCCGGAAGTCCGCGGTCGCGCGCGGTCCGACCACCACCTGCGCGGCGATCTGGCCGTTCACGGTCTTCGGCGTCGCGTCGGCCAGGTTGAGGTCGGGGTAGAACACCTTCGCGGCCCACAACTTCGCGGCGTACTCGACCGCCGCGCGGTAGTTGTCGGTCTCGTACAGGTGCGTCAGCGAACGATCGGCGTTGACCCGCCAGCCGTTCGGGGCGCCGAACCACTCGCCGAACATGTGCAGCATGTTGATGATCGCCGGCTCGAGCGCGTAGTTCGTCCCGTTGCTGAGTTCCTTGCACTTGGCAAAGAACTCGTCCGCGCTGGTGCTCTGCAAACCGCCGACCTTCGCCCAGGTCTTCGGGTTGCCCATCATGACCTGACCGAACGGTGTCGACGGGATCGGCGCGCCCCAGATCTTCCCGTTCACCACCGCGGTCCGCCAGGACGCCGGCTTCAGCGCGGCCAGGTTCGGGTACTCCAGCACGGCATCGCCGGACAGGTACTTCGTGAGGTCCTGGAACTTTGCCTCGAGCATCGGACCGATGTTCGGGATGCCCTGGTTCGGCGGCAGCCACATCAGGTCCGGCAGCGAGTCGCTGGCCAGCAGCGTCGCGAACTTCTCCGGGTAGCCCGGGTCGGTGCCGATGGTGAGCTTGAACTCGGCGCCGAGCGCCTGGTTCAGCGACTGCCACATCGGGTTGCTGCCCATCGGGGGCGGCGGCGTCGCGAACGTCTCGGTCAGCGCGGTCACCGCGTTCTTCAGCGGCGGCGCCTTCACACTCGCGGTCGCGTCCGCCGGGAACTTCAGGAACCCGGGCTCCAGCCCGGACTCGGCTCCGGGCAGATCGGGCCGCAGCCCGTCGAAGGGCTTGTACGTCGGGAGTTTGAGATCGCCGGACGCCTTCGCCCCGCCACCCGCCGTACCGCCGTCACCACACCCGGCGAGGGTGGAGCCTGCCACCACCGCTGCACCGGAGACCTGCAGAAACCGTCGCCGACTGATCATTGCTGCTCCAAGCCACAGTAGAGTGCTCAGTAACGAGCACTTAAACGTTAACCCGGACCGTAAACGACAGCGGCGCCTCCTGGCAAGAGACAAAGAAAACCGGCGACCGCAGGGTGATCCCTACGACCGCCGGCTTCGGCTGTTGCTTCAGCTCAGCAGCGCACCAGCAGCCCGAGCAGGACGCTGCAGCTCTTGCTGGCCTTGTCGTTGGCCGCGACCGGGTCGGTCGGCGAGCTGGCCGTCCGCTGCGCGGTCGCGACGAACGTCCCGGTGGTCAGCAGCCCCACCGACGCGCTGAACGTCTTCGTGACTGATGCCCCGCCGGCCAGCGATGCGACACCACAGTTGAGGTTCCGCGTCGTACCGACTCGGGTGCAGCCGTTGGTCCCGACGTACGACAGGCCGGACGGATACGCCGCAGCGACGTTGATCCCGGTCGCCGGTGCCGGCCCGTTGTTCTTCACCGTGACGGTGTAGTTGATCCGGCCGCCGGACGCGGACCCGGTCAGCCCGACCGAGATGTCGGCCTCGGCCGGTGTCGAGGCGAAGGTCAGCGTCGGTCCCTCGAACAACTCGAAGGAGTACTCGTCACCCAGCAGCTGATGCTGCAGCGTGACCGAGTCCGGCGCCGTGTCCAGCACCTTGAAGGTGTAGACGATGGTCCGGGTCGCACCGCTGGGCAGGTCGCCGAGCGCCGCCCGGTACTCGATGTCCAGCGCGTAACAGATCGTCGCCCCGGTACAGCCGACCAGCTCGATCATCGACGGCAGCGAAACGCCGGTCTTCCCGAACAACGCGGCCTTGGCGCCGACGATCGTGAACGACGCACTGTTGTGCACCGTCTGGGTGATCGTGAACTCCTCGCCGACACTCAACGAGGTCTTGCTCACCACAATGTCGCTACTCGGCGGATCGGCCGCCATGGCCGTCCCCGGGGCGATCAGCGTTGCGCCGGCGACGACTGTCACCAGGGCAGCACGAACTAACTTCCAGGCATGCATAGCAGCCCCCCACTATTCGACTGAATAACTTCCCCCACCGCCAGATCGGCGATGCAGCTGAGTATGGTTCCCCCGAACACAACGCACAACGGCTCGAATCAGGCGTTTGTTACGGATAACTATCTGTCAGCGGTTGGTTACTTCGAAGGCGACGACCGCCGCCGCGACCGCCACATTCAGCGATTCCACGCCTGCGTGCAGGGGGATCTGCAGGTCGGAATCGGTCTGTACGGTGATCCCGTTCGTCTCCCCGCCGAGCACGTACACCGCGCGCGGCGCGAGCTCGGTCCGGAACAACGAGTCCCGCGACCGCGCCGACAGCCCGTACACGTGGTACCCCGCCGTCCGCAGTACGTCGACCGCCGTCTTAGCGGTCGACGTGTTCACGATCGGGGCCTGGAACGCGATCCCGGCCGAGGCTTTGATCACGAGCGGCCCGACGTGCGGCGTACCGGCTCGGGGCAGGATCACACCGTCGAACCCGGCGCCGGTCGCCGTCCGCAGGATCATCCCGACGTTGCCCGGGTTCGTCACACCGTCGAGCAGGAAGACGTTCGTCGGCCGCTTGCCGCGCTCGCGGACGAACTCCTCCAGCGGGGTCATCCGGGGCGCGTTCACGTCGGCGACCACGCCCTGGTCGTGCTTGCCGTTGCCCGCGAGCCACTTCACCCGGCTCGCAGTCGCCCGCTCCACCGGCGTACCGGTTCGGTCCGCGGCGCGCAGGATCTCGTGCAGCGATCCGCCCGTCGCGTTGTCCGCCACGACCACCTTCGCCACCGACAAGGTCGGATCGTCGAGCGCCTCGAGCACCGGCTTCCGCCCGAAGATCGTGATCCACTTGTCGCGCGGCGACTTCTTCGACTCCACCCGCCTAACTTACTGGAGCGGGTTCGTCGCCTTGCCATCCAGCCAGAGGATGTTCGACGGATCGCGGTGCGTTCCGGTGCTCCCGACATGCTTGTCGGAGATCGTCGTACCGTTCTTGATCACGTAGACGAGCGCCATCGCGTGCCCACGGCCGAGGTCGTAGTCCGCCTTCAGCCAGTCGCAGATGACGCCCGCCTTCACGTCTTTGGCGTCGTACCCCTTCGCCTTCGCCTGCTCGACCAGCACCCGCGGGGTCTTGCCGGTCTTCTCTTCGATCTTGTCCAAGTACGCCTGGAACGACATGTCGGTCTGCTCTCTCTCGGAGGTGTGTTCTCACCCCTGCGTCGAGCGGGCCTGCTCGGTCTCGACACACCTGCGGATAATTTCCACCGATCGGTCGACATCGGTCTCGCTGGTGGTCCAGTTCGAGACCGAGATCCGCATCGCCGGGCGGCCCTGCCACGTCGTACCGGACATCCAGGCGGTGCCTTCCTGCTGCACGCTCTTCACCACTTGCGGCGTGATCTCGCCGAAGCTCACCAGCACCTGATTGAGCGTGACTTCGTTGAGCACGTAGGGCGCGAGTTGGTTTGCGAACCGCTGGGCCATCGCACAGCAGCGCTCTACCAGCTCGACGATTCCCTGACGCCCGAGCGCGCGGATGGCGGCGTACACGGCGAACCCGCGAGCGCGCCGGGAGAACTCGGGGTTGTAGTCGAGCGGGTCGCGCCGGCCCTCGTCATGGATCAGGTACGACGCTCGCACCGACATCGCCGCGCGGTGCGCGTCCGGGTGAGCCGTGAACACCAGCCCCGAGTCGTACGGCACATTGAGCCACTTGTGCGCGTCGGTCGACCAGGAGTCCGCCTGCTCGAGCCCTTTAATCGGCGTACTGACCGTTTTCCACAGCCCGAACGCGCCATCGACGTGCACCCACGCCTGCGTTTCCTTCGCCACCGCGCAGATCTCGTCCAGCGGATCGATCGCACCGGTGTTGACGTTTCCCGCCTGCGCACACACGATCGTCGGGCGCTTGTGCAGCTCCGCGGCGAGCGCGTCCGGCCGCATCCGTCCCTGCTCGTCCACCGCGATCGGCACGATGCACCGCGTCCCAAGCCCGAGGAACCGCAACGCCCGATCCACCGTGTCGTGCCGCTCAGCGCCCGCCAGCACAGTGATCGCCGGGGCGCCGATGAGGCCGTCGTTTTCGACATCCCACCCGGCCTTCGCCAGTACGGCGTGCCGCGCCGCCGCGAGCGCGGTGAAGTTCGCCATCTGACCGCCGGTCACGAACCCCACCGAGGTCTGCTCCGGCAGTCCGAACAACTCGACCAGCCACTCGGCCGCGATCTCCTCGATCACCGCCGCCGCGGGCGCAGCGGCGTACAGGCCTGCGTTCTGGTCCCAGGCCGTCGCCAGCCAGTCCGCCGCCAAGGACGCCGGGGTGGCGCCGCCGATCACGAACCCGAAGAATCGCCCGCTTCCGGTCGCGACCAGGCCGCCTTCGACGTTGGTGGCTAGCGCCTCGACCACTTTTACTGCGCTGGTTGGCGCCTTCGGCAGCTCACCACCCAGACGCGCCCGCAACTCGTCCGCGGTGGTTTCCGCGCCAACCCGCCGTACGGGCAGGCTTTGGAGATACGTCGTCGCCCGGGCGTACGCCTCACCGAGCGGGCCCTCCCAATCCGGTTCCATTGCTCCTTTCTACGCCGATTCCGGCGTACAGTGCCGCAACGGTTTTCGGGGAGGAGCTCGGATATGAGTCGTTGGTCGGCCATCGTCGGCTATTCACTGGTCGGCGCCGCGACCCAACTCGTCTGGCTCAACTTCGCCGGCGTCACCACCGTCGCCGCCGCCCACTACGCCGTCTCCGAGACCGCCATCGGCTGGCTCGCCCAGGTCTTCCCCCTCCTGTACGTCGTCCTCTCCATCCCCTGCGGTCTCGCGCTGGACCGCTGGTTCCGGCCGGCGCTTCTGGCGGGCGCCGCGCTCACCGCTATCGGTGCTGTGATCCGGCTCGGCGGTGACCACTTCGGCTGGCTCCTGGCCGGGCAACTCATCTGCGCTGTGGCCCAACCCTTGGTCCTCAATGCCGTCACCGGTATCACCGGCCGCTATTTGGCTGTGAAGGACCGCGCTACAGGTATCGCCGTCGGCACTGCCAGCATCTTCGCCGGCATGCTGCTGGCCTTCCTGCTGTCAGCGGTCTTCCCCGATTCCTTGCAGACCATGCTCGTAGTCACCGCAGCCTTCTGCGTGCTGGCTCTTGTGGTGTTGGCAGCCGCCCTCCGCACTCCGGGCCCGCACGCTGCTGTTGTCCCCGCCGTACCCCGCGCTGTCTTCGCCGCCCTCCGCACCGCCTGGTCGGACCCCCTCGTCCGCCGCCTCTGCGT
This sequence comes from Kribbella sp. NPDC005582, assembly GCF_040605415.1. Taxonomy (NCBI): domain Bacteria; kingdom Bacillati; phylum Actinomycetota; class Actinomycetes; order Propionibacteriales; family Kribbellaceae; genus Kribbella; species Kribbella sp. NPDC005582. The sequence goes on along the minus strand of NZ_JBEXCU010000002.1, from coordinate 124,202 downwards.
CCTCGCCGTCTTCCCCTTCGGCGTCTTCGTTGCCCTCAGCACCTTCGCCCAACCCCTGCTCGAACCCGCCGGCGTCACCTCCACCACCGCCAGCATCATCCTCCTGCTGAACGTCGTCGCCGGCGTCCTCGGCAGCGCCCTCCTCCCCATCTACGCCGCCCGCCACCACGCCGAGTCGCCGTACCTGGTCACCGCCCTCGCCCTCACCGTCGTCTCCTGCCTCCTCCTCGCCTTCCTCCCCAGCACCGCCACGGCCCTCATCACCATCACCCTCATCGGCCTCGTCCTCCTCCCCGCCCTCCCCATCGTCCTGGAGCTCGTAGAACGCCGTACGCCGGACGCCGAAGGCACCGCCGCCGGCCTCATCTGGCTCTCCGGCAACCTAGGCGGCCTCCTAGCCGCCACCGCCGTAGGCCTCCTCGTCAACCACCCCCGCTACGCCTTCCTACTCCTGGCTGCCCTCCCCCTGGCAGCCATCCCCGGCGCCCAAACCCTCCGCCACCACCTAACCCCCGCCACCCGCTAAACTGTCCCCCGCACCTCGCCGACGTGGCGCAATTGGCAGCGCACCGCTCTTGTAAAGCGGTGGTTAGGGGTTCGAGTCCCCTCGTCGGCTCTCTGTGATCTCTCAAGAGATCCCGGACAGACCGGACCCCTGATTGGGGGGTCCGGTTTTTCCTTTGGGTGGTCCTGGGCGTCTACCGACGGGTGGGGTCGAGTGTGAGCTCGCCGACGAGCTTGAGGACTGGGGTTCGGGCGTGTTCGGTGCCCAGGCCGAGGTGGTGGAGGCACTAGAGCGCGACGGCCCCCGGACGTGGCACCAGGGGATGATTCAGCGACACCGCGTCGTACCGCGGTACCGGTTCTCAGCTTGCGCTCAGCGGGGGGACGCCAGAGTTCAGCTGTGCATACCTTGCAACGATCGCGTCGCGCATGGTGGGCGCACTCGGGGCGGAAGCATTCCTCACTGTGCCCTGGCGCCGCGGTTGGCCGGGCTGGGGTCGAGCGCGGAGCTTGGTCGTGATGAACCAGATGACGTCACTCGATGGCGCGGGATACGGAGCAGGAAGGTTTCCGAGTGGCCAGAGTTGCCCTGTGTGAAGACGATCCGGCGCTGCGCGGGATGCTTCGGCGAGCCCTGGAAAGCGATGGCCATGTGGTCGTTGCCGCGGCCAACGGATCCGAACTGCTCGCCCAGCTCGCGCCTGTGCCGCACGTCGTGATCCTCGACATCGGGCTACCCGACGCCGACGGCAGGGACGTCTGCCTGGCGTTGCGTGCTCACGGTGTGGATGCACCCGTGCTGATGCTGACAGCACTCGGCGCGACGCATCACAAGGTCAGCGGTTTCGAGTCGGGGGCCGACGACTACCTCACCAAGCCTTTCGACCTTCCGGAGCTTCTGGCCCGGATCCGCGCCCTCCTGCGCCGGACCACGGTCGCGGTCACGATCAACGAGGTGGTGCTGGATCCCACCAGTCACGAAGTACGGCGGGGTCCGGGCAGCGAGTCGTTGACGCCGACCGAGTTCCGCCTGCTCGGCCGGCTGATCTCCGCACCCGGTGAGGTTGTGCGTCGGCACGCACTGGTCGCCGCCGGCTGGCCGCACGGGGCGTGTGTCAGCGAGAACACACTCGATTCCTATCTGCGTCGGCTCCGGGTCAAGCTCGACCGGCTCGGCGTCGCGACCCGAGTCGCGACCGTGCGCGGAGTCGGTTGCCGATGGGATTGACCGGACTGCGCGCGCGGATCGTGTCGCTCGCCGTACTGACCGCGACCCTGGTCGTGGCCGTCCTCGTGGTGATCAGCCACGTGCTGCTCACCCGGGCGACCGAGGCGGACACGCGCACCCTCGCGCAGACCAGAGCCGACGCCGTGGCCGCGACTGTCGAAGTCCGCGACGGAAAGGTTCGGCCGGCCGAAGGCGCCGGCGATGCCTTCGACACGATCGCCTGGGTCTACCTGAACAATCATAGGATCGACGGCGAGCTGCACTCGGCCGTGGCCGAGACCGTCGACCAGCTCGGCAGCTCCACACAAGCGCGGTTCCTGGCGACAGGCCACTACCTCCTGTACGCCGAACCCCTGCCGACCCCCGGCCTCCGGATCGTCGTAGTGGTCGTCGTGGACCTGACGCCCTACGAGAGTTCGGAGCAACGCGGCCTGATCATGTCACTGGCGCTCGGCGCGTTCGTCATCGTGCTGACCGCCGTGATCGCCTACATCGGCGTCAGCCGGGCCCTCCGCGTCGTACGGCGGATGTCCGCGCTCGCCGACGAATGGGGTAGCCACGACGCCACCCGGAGGTTCGCCCTCGGCCCACCGCGGGACGAACTCGGCGAGCTCGCGCAGACCTTCGACCGGCTCCTCGATCGGGTCGCCGCCACCATCGCCGACGAGCGACGCCTCACCGACGAGATCGCCCACGAGCTGCGGACACCGCTCACGGTACTGCGCGGCGAGGCACAGCTCGCCGAACTCTCGGCCCTCCAGGTCGACCCGCAGCTCGTGCTCACCGAGACCGATCGACTCAGTACGGCGGTCAGCACGATCCTGGACGCCGCCCGATCCCGCACCGACCGAGAGACCAGCTGCGTCCTCGTCCCCGTCCTCCACCGACTGTCCGATCATCGGATTGACGCGCCACCCGATGTTGAGGTCGGCGTCGCGGCCGAGGTCGTGACCGCCGTACTCGCGCCCCTCATCGACAACGCGACTCGCCACGCGCGGACCACCGTCGCCGTGCGAGTAGTGGTCGACGGCAACTATGTCGTCATCCACGTCCTCGACGACGGCCCCGGATTCAGGCCGGACGACCTGGACGTGGTCTTCGCACCTGGTCACAGTGGGACGAACGGCCACGGTCTCGGCCTCGCGGTCGTCCGCCGGATCGCTACGGCCACGGGCCTCGATGTACGGGCGATCGCGGACGGACGCGGCCACGTCGAGGTCCGGCTACCCATTGCCTGCCCACCGTAGTCAGGATGTGTGCAGGTTGGTCAGGCGAGTCTGACTCCTATGACTACCAATACCGCGTCCCGAACAGCCTCACCACGGGTGTTGCTGAACAAGGTGCCTGAAGTCACCATCTGGTTCTGGCTGATCAAGATTCTCTGCACCACCGTCGGCGAAAGCTTCGCCGACTGGATCAATATGCAGCTCGGGGTCGGCCTCGTCGCCACCGCCGTCATCTTCACCGTCGCCTTCGCCGCGGTCCTGGCCTGGCAGGTGAGCACCCGCCGCTACCGCCCGGCCGCGTACTGGCTCACCGTCGTGGTCGTCAGCGTCACCGGCACGCTCTACACCGACATCCTCACCGACCAGCTCGGCGTACCGCTGTGGATCAGTACGACGGTCTTCGCCGTCGCGCTCGCGGCCGTCTTCGGCATTTGGTGGGCTCGCGAGCGCACCCTGTCGATCCACAGCATCGTCACCCGGCCCCGCGAAGCCTTCTACTGGGTGGCCGTGCTCGTCACGTTCGCTCTCGGTACGGCGTCCGGCGACTGGACCCTCGAACTCACCGGCTGGAGCCCCGGCGTCTCCGTCCTGCTCCCTCTCGCCCTGATCGCGATCATTACCGCCTGCTGGCGACTCGGCGCGAACCCGGTCCTCACCTTTTGGCTCGTCTACATCCTGACCCGCCCGCTCGGCGCCAATCTCGGCGACTGGCTCGCCGCGCCCAAGGTGCCCGACCAGGGCCTCGGCCTCGGCACCCTGGTCACCAGTGTGATCTTTCTGAGCGCGATCCTGGCGACCGTCGTCTACCTGACCTTCACCAAGTCCGACGTCATCGACGAGCACCGGTACGGCGATCAGTCGGCGAAGTACCACCGTCGTCACCGCGAGTGGCCGCTGATCGGCGTCATGGCGGTCGCCACGATCGCCGCCGCCCTACTGCTGAACTGGGCTTCGGCTCAACCGCACGCCAACGCGGCCGCGGAGAAGGAGGGCCCGGCCAGCACCGTTCACCTGAGCCCGGCCGAGGCAGTTGCCCATTTCCCGAAGGCCGATATCGCCCAGTTCCGCACGCTGGTCAGTGGGATGAGCGACGACCTGGCCAAGAACGACCAGGCGGCGCTGAACACCGCGGTCGACGCCTACGAGAAGGCGTGGGACGACGACCAGGACAAGCTGCAGCCGCTGGACGGCAAAGCCTGGGACTTCATCGACGGCCAGAACGACGCCCTGTTCACCGCGGTCCGCAACGACAAGGACCCGGCCGCCGAGAAGACCGCTGTACAGGCCCTGCTGAAGACGCTGGGGTGATCAGGTGGCGCTGATCGTGCCGGCCGTCAGCAAGATGAGCAGCGCCATGCCGAGCAGCACCCGGTACAGCGCGAAAACCTCGATCGAATGCTTCGTGACGAACCGGAGCAGCCAGGCGACCGAGGCATACGCGACGACGAAGCTCACGACGGTTCCGACGATCAGCGCCACCGCACCGACCCCACCATGCACGGCATCCTTCAATTCGTACACACCCGCACCGGCCAGAGCGGGGATACCGAGCAGGAACGCGATCCGCGTCGCCGCCACCCGGTCCAGACCACGCAACAGGCCCGCCGAGATCGTCGCACCGGACCGCGACACTCCGGGGATCAGCGCAACGCATTGCACGAGCCCCATCACCACCGCGTCCGGCATCCTGGTCGCGGTCAGCGGACGAGTCTTCCGGCTCAGCCGCTCGGCCACGACCATCACCACCGACCACCCGATCAACGCAGCCGCCACCCACCACAGACTCCGCAGCGGACCCGAAATGATGCCCTTGGCAAGGAACCCGACAACGCCGATCGGTACCGAGCCGACGATCACGTACCAGCCCATCCGGTAGTCGAACTCGTCCCGCTGGCCGGAGTCCGTCAGGCCGCGCACCCAGGCCACTACGATCCGCCGGATGTCACCCCAGAAGTAGAGAACGACCGCCGCGATCGCACCGACCTGGATCACCGCCGTGTAGCCGGTGACCGACGGATCGTCGATCCGCAAGCCCAGCAGCTTCGACGCGATGGTCAGATGACCGGTACTGCTGACCGGCAGGAACTCGGTCAGCCCTTCGACGATTCCGAGAACGATCGAATCCCAGATCGTCACGAGATGTGTCAACTGCTCTCTCCAAGCTTCGGTACGGATGTCCCGGGCGACCGTAACCACTGCCGGCTGAGCATCAGCTGAGAAAGTGATCTCCGCACCTACGCGACGTAAGTGATTGGCGCGACCGGGGTGAAGGCGGCCACGACTTCCGGCGTGCTCATGCCGTAGCCGGGTGAGGCTGCCCCACCTCAGGCCAGGTAGACAACGCCGCCCGGAACTCGTCGATGATGCCGCGCCCGAGTGCGCCTCTGGCCGCGCTGCCCTCGAGCCAGGCGATCACCTGACGATCCGGATCGATCTCCTGCCAGCCGCTCAGCGCCTGGAGGGCATCGAGAGTCCCCTCGAGGGATCGTGTGCGTCGCCGGTTCTGGATCGCCCAACCCGTCTCGACCACCTGCAACTGCCTCGCTGCCCGGACCGTCGCCCCGGTCAGGACCGAGATGATCACCCGCGGTCGTCTCGTCACGTCACCTCCCGCGTCTGTCCTCACAGAGTGCGAGCAGGCGGCTGAGACGCCGCTGAGAGCGAGACGGAGATTCCCGGCCGTCGTGGCATTCTCGGACCATGGCGCCGTACACCCTCGTTGCCTTCCACGCCCATCCGGACGACGAGGCCCTGCTGATGGGCGGAGCCCTCGGCCTCCTGCTCAAACTCCCGCGCTGGCTGTTCCGCCGGATGCTGGGCCACGAGTGGTTCGTCGAACACGGGCGTACCCCCGGCGCGCCGCTCGACGACCTCTTCAGCACCCTGCGAGATTCGTAGCTCTCTGCGGAAGGACGGTGTTTCGGTGCCGGTACGGCGAACGGTTATGGGGCGGCTGCGTCGATCCAGCGTACGCAGCCGGTCGACCGCGGCCGCGGTGGTCGTCGTAGCCGTCGCGATGGCCCTCGGCGCCGCCGTACTGCTGCTGCTCCTGCAGCGTGCACTCATCACCGGTGTCTCCGACACGGCCGATGCGCGTAGCACCGAGGTGGTCGGCCAGGTCGGAGCCGAAGGTCTCAAGGGGCTCAGTGCTGAGCTCGCCGAAACTACTCGCCAAAGCCAGCTCGTGCAGGTGCTCGACGTCTCCGGTCGCGTGGTCGCGTCGTCGTCCAGCCGGGTGGACACCCAGCCGCTGACCGCGCTGCGGCCCGCGCCGGGCGTGATCGAGCGCTCGGAGGTCGGGCGGATGCCGTTGCTCGACGAGGACGGCTACCTGATCGTTGCCCAAGGCGCCGGGTACGGCGCTCAGCGATACGTCGTTGTCGTCGCGTCGTCGGTACAGACGCAGCACGAGACCGTCACGACGGTGACGAAGTACCTGCTCGTCGGTTTCCCGGTCCTGCTTGTCGTCGTCGGCGTGGCCGGCTGGTTCCTGGCCGGGCAGGCGCTCGGCCCGGTGGAGCGGATTCGCCGACGGGTCCAGGGCATCGGTGCCGGCGACTTGAGCGAGCGGGTGCCGGTGCCGCCGACGCAGGACGAGATCGCGAAGCTGGCCACGACCATGAACGAGATGCTCGACCGGCTGCAGGCGGGTCAGGCGACGCAGCGTCGCTTCGTCGCCGATGCGAGTCATGAACTGCGATCCCCGCTGGCTACGCTGACCGCGGCCTTGGAGGTTGCCGAGGCGGACCAAAGCGGTGCGGCCTGGCGGGAGCTCAGTCAACTGATGGCCGCGGAGACCTCGCGGATGGGCCGTCTGGTCGAGGACCTCCTGTTGTTGGCCAAAGCCGACGACGCGGGGCTGCGGATGCACCGCACCGATGTCGATCTTGATGACCTGGTCGAGGCCGAGATCCAGCGTCTCCGCGGCTCCACGCCCGGGCTCACCGTGGTCGGTGACGTCCATCCGGTCCGGGTCAGCGGCGATCCGGCACGCCTTAGCCAGCTGATCCGGAATCTCGTCGACAACGCGGCCCGGGCCGCACACTCGACGGTTCGGCTGACCGCGAGCGCGGCCGGCGGGAGCGCTGTCCTGACCGTCGAGGACGACGGCGACGGCATTCCCGAGGCTGATCGGCAGCGGGTCTTCGAACGCTTCGTGCGGCTCGACTCCAGCCGCGCGCGCAGCAGCGGCGGGTCCGGGCTGGGGCTGTCGATCGTGCAGGAGATCACCAAGGCACACCGCGGCTCGATCACCCTCACGCCCCGTGCCGGCGGCGGCACGAAGGCGACCGTCACACTGCCGATGGACTGGTCGATCGCGTCACTCAGCTGATTCTCAGCGCCCAGCGACGACACTGACCGTATGCGGGTGCTGATGGTGGAGGACGAAGTACGGCTGGCCGAGACAGTACGCCGTGGCCTGACCGACGCCGGATTCGTGGTCGAGATGGTGCACAACGGCGAAGACGCGCTCTGGGCGGCCACCGAACACGCCTACGACGTCATCGTCCTCGACATCATGCTGCCCAAGGTCAGCGGTTACAAAGTCCTGGAACAACTCCGCGCCCGCGGCGTCTGGACCCCGGTCCTCATGCTCACCGCGAAGGACGGCGAGTACGACCAGACCGATGCGTTCGACCTCGGCGCCGACGACTACCTGACCAAACCCTTCAGCTTCCTGATCCTGGTCGCCCGGCTCCGCGCGCTGATCCGGCGCGGCGGTCCGGAGCGCCCCGTCGTACTGACCGCCGGCGACCTCGTCCTCGACCCCGCCCGCAAACGCGTGCAGCGGGCCGGGCAGGAGATCCTGCTGACGCCGCGCGAATACGGACTGCTCGAATATCTGATGCGGCACCGCGGCGACGTGGTCAGCAAGGCCGACATCCTGGACAACGTCTGGGATCCCGCCTTCGAGGGCGACGACAACGTGGTCGAGGTCTACATCCGCTACCTCCGGCGCAAACTCGACACACCCTTCGATCGGCAAGCCCTGGAGACCGTCCGCGGCATGGGCTACCGCCTCGACGAGGACGGCGGCTGACCTGTTCGAGGCGCCTCGGCGCGCACCTGGCTGGTCCCTCCTCGCCACCGCGCTCGCCGTAGTCAGTCCGCGGCGCGGGACCTCCGGTGCTTGACGAACTCGATCGCCAACGGAGTCAGCGAGACGAGCACGATCGCGGCGATGATCGGCAGCAGGTAGTGGTCGATGTTCGGGATCCCGCTGCCCAGGGCATTGCCTGCCAGGACCAGGCCGATCGTCCAGATCACTCCGCCGACGATCTGCCACCGTGTGAAGAGCTTGGCATCGATCCGAAGCGCGCCGGCCAACGGATTCATCACCGTCCGTACACCGGGCACGAACCGCGCCAGTACGACGGCTCGGCCGGCGCCGTACGACGTCAGCTGCAGGCGGGCACGCTCCGCCGTACGAGCCAGACGCGGGCGGTCCATCACCGCCGGACCCGCCTTCCGCCCGATCAAGTAGCCCACCTGCGCTCCGGCCAGCGCGCCCACCGGAGCCAGGACCAGGATCCACGGCAGCGACAGGTGGACGGCAGTGGTCGTGAGCAGCCCCGCCGTGAACAGCAATGAATCACCCGGTAGCACGATGCCGACCAGCAGCCCGGTCTCCGCGAACATCACCAGCAACACCGCCCAGGGACCAAGATGGGTCAGCAGACTGTTCGGTCCAGCGGGTTCATCGAGACAGCTCCGAATCGTCAAGTCGGTCAGACGATCCGACGCTAGAAGAATCCCGCTGAGAGCGCGCTGAGTGTGTTGCGGGGGCCTGCGTCGCCGAGGGGGTGTCGGGGTGCTCGGTTCATCGCCACCGGCAAAGGCGCACACGGGCTCTCCGTGACCCGCGATTCCCGGCAACTGGTCGTGCACGGTGAACATTGGGTCCTTCGGGCTCTTCCCCGGGGCGTCACGGAGAGCCACAATGACCGAGGGGCAGGTATTCGGGTTCGGGGGTGGGCAGGCTCGGCTACGGCCGGGTCTGAGGGGGCTTGATGACGAAGATTCTTGTTGTCGACGACGAACCGGATCTGGTCCGGTTCGTTCGCCGGGCACTGGAGGCCGACGGCTACCAGGTACTGGCAGCGACCGACGGGTCACAGGGACTGTTGCTCGCGCTGACCGAGGTGCCGGATCTGACCGTGCTGGACCTGCGCATGCCCGGCGTCGACGGTCACGCGGTACTGGCCGGCGTCCTGGCGAGCCATCCGGGCGCCCGCGTGCTGGTGCTGTCCGCCGCAGCGGACGTCGAGGCTCGGATCGGCTGCCTGGAAAAGGGCGCGGTCGACTTTCTCGCCAAACCGTTCGCGATCCGGGAACTGCTGGCGCGAGTACGGTCCAGGCTCCGCAGTCCCGGTGACAGTTCGGGCGGGTTCGTACTGCGGGTCGGTCAGATCTCGCTCGACATCCGCGCCCGGCGGCTGAGCGTCGACGGCCGCGACATCACACTGTCGGAGCGGGAGTTCCTGCTGATGCAGCACTTCATGCGCAATCCCGACGCGGTCTGCTCCCGCAGCGAACTACTGTCCGCCGTCTGGGGTTACGACTTCGATCCGGCGACGAACGTCGTCGACGTGTACGTCGGCCGGCTGCGGGCCAAACTCCGCCACGATCTGATCCAGACGGTGCGCAATGTCGGCTATCAGCTTCAGAGCGCCTGACCACGGCGTCGCGGTCCGGACCGGCCGGCAACGACTGGACCGGTTCCGGCGCGGACTCCGGGACAACCGGCGGACCGACGTCCTGCTGGCGATCTTCGCGGTGGCGATGCTCCTCGCGATGAACGTCATGGTCGAGCGCGAGGTCGTGCCGTACCACCTGCTGTTCCTCGGGTTGACCCTCGTGTACGGGTTCCGGGTCTGGCCGCTCGCTCCGACGCTGATCGTCACTGCGCTGATCACACTCGTCACCGGCTGGATCCTGGTCGCGCATCAGCTCACCGACGGCAGCAACCGCGCCGAGTGGGCCGAGATCCCGCTGATGCCGCTGCTCTTCCTCGCCATGGTCTGGCACGCGCGCCGCCGGGTGGCCGCCCAGCGTGAGGTCGAGCGGATGGCCGAACAGCGCCGCGATGTCCTGGCTCGCGAACGTGAGTTCTTCCGGGATGCCTCCCATGCCATCCGGACGCCGGTGACGATCGCGCGCGGCCATCTCGAACTGCTCGAGTCGGCCGTCACTGATTCCACCGCACGCGATGACCTGGCGATCGCGCTACGCCAGCTGGACCGGATGTCGGCGTTGTCCAACCGCTTGCTGGCCCTGGCCCGGCTCGATGCCGGCCACGCGGTACGCAGGCAGTGGCTGGACGTGGGGTCCTTCCTGGCAGAGATCGTCCGCAACTGGACGACGAGCGCTGACCGCGACTGGCAGGTCGATCCCTTGACCACCCGACCGGCACCTTTCGACCCCGAATGGCTCGAACTCGCGATCGACGCGGTGATCGAGAACGCGGTGCACTTCACCGGACCTGGCGACCGGATCCAGCTGAGCTGCCGGGTCGAGCCGGACCGGTTCGTGATCAGCATCGGCGATTCGGGCCCCGGCATCGACACCGAGGACCTGCCGCACGTCTTCGAGCGGTTCTGGCACCGACGGCCACCGTCCGGTTCGATGGGCAGCGGCCTCGGACTGCCGATGGCCCAAGCCGTCGCCCAGGCTCACGGCGGCCAGATCACCGCGCGAACCGGCCCACTCGGCGGCGCGCTCTTCGAGATCACCGCGCCCGCCACCGGCCCCGAGGACCACACGATCACCGACTGAGTGATTCCGGTCGACGTGCTTCGTGCGCGATGTTTTGCCCCGCCCCGGGCTCAGTCACGAGCCGGGGGACCACAACTGCCGCCGAACCCGTCCTGGGCCGGGCGACGACCCACCAGCCGGCCACGATCAGGACAGTGACAGCCAGCCAGAGGACAAGCAGTTCGTTCCGGACAGGCTTGGTGGAGACGATCTCGGTCCACGTCACCGCGGGCGCCCCGGCCACGACCCAGTCATAGGTATGGGCTTGTTCCGGCAGGCCTGCCCGCCGTACCGTCACCACGAATCGGGCCGAGCCACTGCCACTCAGTACGACGGGCGCCGACCATCGACCGTCCGCGAGGCGTTGCGCGGTCACGGGCGGAAGGGTGCTGCCGTCGGTGTCGACGAGCCCGACCGTCACGGTACCGACCGGTGCCGGGGCGGGCCGCCGACTGTCGAAGACCTCGACCATGACCAGGTTCCGGCCGGGTGCGTTGGGCCGCACCGCCAGCGTCTGCTGGAGGTCCGCGACCCGCGCATCCTGGAGCGGAACCGCTACTGCCTTGGGATCCCGGATGAGCTGAGGCTCCAGCGCCGGCTGGCCGCTGGTGATGGTGGCCGACAGCCCGAGGACACCGATCGCCAGCACCGCCTCCACCGGGATCGTGCCGCGCCGGAACGCGGTTCCTGGGCCACGGACCCGGCGATGGTTGATGACTCCCAGCGCACCAATGACGGCCACCAGGCCGATCTTCAGCAGCAACGTCCGGCCGTAGAAGGTGGCCAGGGCCGCGTCCACCGACCCGATCACGCCGCTGGTGAGGTAGAGCCCGGTGCTGATCACCACGCTGATGCAGATCGCCGCCGGCCGGCCGAACGATCGCAGTACGGCGATTGCCGCGGGCAACTGTGCCCGGCTGCCACGAACAGCCGAGACGGCGATCAGCATGCCGATGGACAGCGCACCAGCCCAGGTTGCGGCGGCGACGAGGTGAAGTGCGTCCGCGACGACTCGAGTCACCGACAGCTGGGCCGTCGCCGCGGCGTGACCCATCAGCGCGGTCCCCAGCCCCACCGAAGCCGCGCCCAGCACGAGACCTGCCGTCCGGATTCGAGACCGTCTCACAATCGCGCCTGTGAGCAGGAGGACAAAGCCCAGCTCGCGAAGCCCCCACCGCACGCCGTAGCCGCCGGCGAGCAGACCCGTGGTTGCCCCCCGGAGCTGGAACCCCAGCAGGGCAAGGCTTCCCAGCAGTCCGGCTGCCGCACCCGCCGGCCAACTGCGGTGGGCCATCCGCAGCCAGCCTGGCGGGGGGTTGCTAAGGCGTCTGAGCAGCGCACCCATCAGGGCACCGCCGAGTGCCAGCGCGAGGGACAGGAAAACCAGCCAGCGCAAGCCTGCTTCCCCAGGCGCCGGCTTCGGCTCGTTGAGTCCGGCCGCCTCGACCGGACGGCCTACCCCGAAGACCAGCACGCCGGCCGTCCGGTGCAGGTCGTCTGCCGACAAGGTCTGCCATGACAGTCGATAGGCTCCCTCGGGCAGGCTCGGCAGTACGGCGAGCACCCGCGAGGGCTCTTCGCCGCCCTCCCCCTCGATCCGCAGCTCCGACACGGCGTACCGTCGGCCGTTCTCGCCGACAAGCTCGAGCTCTGTCGCCGCCAGCACGACCGTCTCGCTGAAGTCCAGCCTCAGCTGGTGCGGAGCGGTCGCGACGGTCGCGCCGTCGGCCGGGCTGCTGGACGACAGGAACGCGTGCGCGTCGGCGGTCTGCGGCGCCCAGAAGCACAACAACGCGACGAGGCTCAGGAGCAGTCCGAACCGCCGCGCCCGCATCACAGCACCGGCGCGTGCTGAAGGTTGAGTGACCCGACCACGATGGTCGCCTTCTCGGAGTGCCGCAAAGCACCCTTGGTGTTCTGGTAAACCAGGTAGTAGGTCTGTCCCGCACGCAGGGTGTGGCCCTGCTTCATCACCGACACTCGCTGGGTGCTGCCGGCACGCTTCTCGCTCCGCAGCTCCGGCGGATGCTGGACGTCGGACTGGAACCGGGTTGCCTTCTCACTGTCCAGCACCACATAGGTCAGAGTGATCAAGCCACCGTCCCCCACCACGGCGATCCGGCTGAACCGCACGCCGTACTGCGCTTCGATGGCCGCGCTCTGCGGGAACTCCGTACTGCGCGATGCCTTCGCGACCGCATAGCCGCCTGCCGCCAGCACGGCTGCCAGCACCACCACGACAACCACGATCCGCCGGATCCACGGCGCTGTTCGAACCTTGCCGAGTACTGCAGCGATCATGTCCTCCCCCTCCCAGGGACAGTGCCGGGGCCCTGAACATGCAAGGCCCCGGCAGTACATCGACTACGGCATCGTGAATCGGGTCGAGGAGAAGCTGTCGAAGTACGCCCGGCCGGTCGAGCTGCCGCTGAGGCCGGCGGACACCCCCAGCCAGGCGGTCTCGATCCGCAGCGTGCTGCTGTTACCGGTCTGCAGTGACCGGCTCACGCCATCCACCAGCAGCCGCAGCGACCCTGTGTTGGTTCCGGTGGCCGGGCCGGAGACCCAGTCGACCTGCAAGGTGTGGGTCCCTGCTGTCAACGTGACCCAGGCACCGGTGAGCGCTGTAGTCCCACTCCGATCGAACACTGTCCTGACCTGCGCCGTACCGGCAGTGAATCGGTACTCCAGTGCGTAGACCTGACCGTTGGTAGCGGTCCGGCCCTGCAACAGCGCCAGTGCGGTGTTCGCGTTCGTGCCGGACGTCAGGGTGTTCCGGTTGAACACGAAGCGGGCGTGGTACGTCGTCTCCGCGGTCGGCGTGTTGTCGGTCAGGTAACCGTTGCCTGGCAGCGTCACCTGCAGGCCGCGGATACTGCCCGGCTCGATCGCCGTCGGAAGCGCGGCCGTGGTGGTGTTCGCCACGCCGCCCGTACGCGAACTCCAGAATCCGAAACCGCCGGATTCGAAGGTGTCGCCGAAGATCCCGTTCGGCCGTTGCACCGAGACCGACTTGTTCACCGGCTTGCTCCAGTTGCCGGCCAGATCCTGCACCCGCAGGTTGAAGACCTGGTTGCCCGGTGGCACTGTCGCCAGCGGGATCGTCACCTGAACCTGGCCGCTGACCACGCTCACCGGCACCGAGACTCCCTTGCCGACACCCGGATCCGTGGCTCCGAGCCAGTACTCCGCCTTCGCGATCAGCGAGGCGTCCGTGACGGCGGCGGTCAGGGTCAGGTTCGGGGCGCCGTTGGTCGGGTTCGGCGTCGCGGTCAGTACGCCGAGGACCGGCGCCGTCTTGTCGACCACGAGGTTCACTGCGAACAGCGGACCCCAGTTCCCGGCCGCGTCCTGACCACGGACGTAGACGTGATGGGTGCCGTCGGCAAGTGCTTTCACCTGGGTCAGCGGAATCAGCCCGTAGAAGGCCTCGCCACTGGAGTCCAGCTTGCCGTCGACCGGCAGCAACTGCAGCCCGGTACCCTCGGCAGGATTCGCGGCCGGATCGAGGAACGCCTCGGCGTCGGTCAACAGACTCTGCACCGCACCACCCGCGTCCTTGTCGGTGATCTGGGCGGAGATCAGCAGGCTGCCCGGGTGACTCTTGTCGGCGAGGATCGCGTTCGTCGGGTTGGGCCCGACGCTGGCAGCGTCGACCGCGGGACCGGTCAGATCGATCGGCAACTCGATGTCGAGCGGCGGCCCCCACAGCCCGAGCGAATCCTTGCTGTGCACGAAGACGTGGTGCATCCCCTCGGGCAGCGCCGCCAGCACGGCCGGCGCCAGGTCGGCATCCTCGGAGACCACCGTGGCGCTGCGGTTGAGCGTCATCGGCGTACCGGTTCCGTCGGCTGCCGTCGCGTCGAGGAAGTACTCCGCGTTGGTGATGCGGCCACCAGCCTCGGTGTCGTCGCCGGTCGCCGACACACTCACTGTCGTGGCGGCGTTCGACGGGACGTCGGCGATCGAGCCGTTCGTCGTCTGCGGCCCGGTCTTCGGCAGGTTGAGGATCACCGAACCGATCACACCCCAGTTGCCGGCCGCGTCGAGGGCCCGGACGAAGACCGTGTGCCGGCCTGCGTCGAGAGCGTCGAGGACGGCTGTGGTGATGGTGCCGGTGGCTCCGGTGATGCTGACACCGCTGCCCGGCAAGCTCATCGGAGTACCGAAACCGACGCCGGTGGCGACCGCGTCGTCGATCACGAACTCGGCTTGGACGACGGCGGACCCGCCAGTGGTCGCGTCGCTGAGATCGGCGGTCAGGGCCACATCGGCCAATCCGTTGGACGGGTTCGGCGCCAGCTTGAGATGCGTCGGCACCGGACCGACACCGTCCGTGCTGGGCGGCGGCGCGTTCGTGTCCAGGAACGTCAGCATGCCGCCGAAAGCCGCCTGCAGCGGATCCGCCGTGTGCTGCCCGTTGTTGTCCAGGTGCCGCGACGAGTCGTAGACCGCGAGCTTCGCCTCGGGCCCGGCCGGCATGCTGACGAGTGCGTCCAGCGTCTGACCCGGTTCAATGCTCTCCGCGGCCACCGTGGTGGCGTAGCGCGCCGGGTGACCGCCCTGGGCGACCTCGATCTGTTCGCCGCCGAGCACAGTCATCGGATGCGTCTGCGCACCCACATTGATGTAGCGCACCAGCACCTTGTGCCCCTGGTCCGTGGCCACCGGATCGGTCGCCGGGAACGGTTTGCCGTTGATCAGCCGGTACTTCGGGCTGAAGTTGCGGAGATCGAAGGCTCCCGGGTTCGCGTTGAACGCGGGGTCGATCTCGCTCAGCACGAGCACGGCGTCGTCGTCGTACGCCGTCGCGGGGAACCCGGCGGGTTGAGTTCCGTAGGCGGTGCCGTCGGAGGCCAGCACGATCAAGGCACCGGCCAGGCCCATCGCGACCTGGCGGGCTCCGTTGGCGGTGTGTCCCGCCTCGTACAGGAACGTGCCTGCCCGTCCGGCCGTGAACGTATAGGTCCGGGTACCGGCGTCGATACCGACGGTATCCTCGCCGCCGGCCGGAATCGGCTGGCCGGGGAAGGCCAGCGAAACACTCTGGCCGGCCAACTGGTTGTGCAGGGTCACGCTGACCTGGTCGCCCTGATGAACCACCAGCACCGGCCCCGGTGCCTTGGCTGTTCCGGCGGCACCTGTCGCGGAGAATCCCCAGATCGGCACCGAGGCACCCAGCAGGGTCGCCGTACCGGCCATCGCGTACAGATCGCAGGCGGCCGTGCCGCTGCCGAACGTACAACCGGCCGGCACGAGCTTGCCTACGGCAACAGAAGCCGCCGCCGGCCGGAGCTGTGGCCGGACCGCCGGGGACGCCTGGGTGGCGCCGGCGGCGGGGCCTGTCATCGTCAGTGTGAGCACGCCGGCCACGACGGCCGTGGCGGTGGTACGGAGCCTGTTCCGCATCGTCATCGGTCGGCCTCTCACTGGTTCGGGCAACCGGCGGGCGGATCGATGCGGAAGACCGTCATCATGCCGCCGAAGGCTGCTCCGTAGTTGGTCGCTTGTTCCAGCGCGTGGCTGTGCGCGATGTGGTAGTACTCGCCACATTCGTTGTTCTGCGTCAGGTTGGCCGGCACGCTGTTCTTCGTGCCCAGGTAGCCGCTCTCGGAGAACCAGGTGTCCGGCCCGACCAGCAACTGGTCGGTGATCGCCGGGATCTGCGTCGGGATCGGGTTGGTGGATGCGTTCCAGTGTTCGGTGTCACGCCAGTCCATCAACACGTCGAGCGTCTGACCGGGTCCGACGTCCAGGTCGTACTTCTGGTACGACAGGTCCTGTCCCTCCGGGCCTTGGAGCGGATGTCCGTCGCGGTTGATGACGCGCTCGTCGCTGCCATGCGGGTGGAACGGGTAGTTCACGCTTCCGGCGTTGAGGTATCGGATCGTCGCCGGTAGCGGGTTCGTGACCGCGTCGTACGGCTTGATGTGGACCAGAGCGCCGTACGGCTGGGAAGGCAGCCAGGGCGCGTTGTTCGGCGCCAGCGTGTCCGGCATGCTGCGGCCGTTGATCAGAAAGTATCGCGACTTCGACGTGGCCCAGTTGACCGGTTGGTTGCGCTCGACCGCCAGGTGGACGTCGGGGTCGATCTCCGACAGCAGGTAGACGTACTCCTTGCCGGCGGTGAAAACCGAGTCCGCGCGGTCGTTGACCTGGTTCGAGTGGCCCGCCGGGCGGACCACCAGAGCGCCGTACAGGCCCATCTGGAGTTGCTTGTCGATGTCGGTGCCGGTCTCGTACAGGTAGGTGCCCGGACTGCCCGCGGTGAAGCTGTAGGTCACCGAGCCGTTGCCTGCGGCCGCCGGCTGGACGAGTGACGTCAGTGATCCGCCGGTGTCGAACTGTGGCTGCGCCGGGTTGCCGTTGGCCTTGACCGCCTTCTGGCCGGGGAAGACGATGGATGTTGCCTCGGGCAAGGTGTTGTGCAGGACGACGGTGACCTGCCGGCCGGACTCCACACAGAGGATCGCACCGGGCAGCTGGAAGCCGCGCTTGCTGTTGCCGTAGCTCCACATGTAGATCGAGTTGCCGTCAGGAGTGGACACATAGCCGTCCTCAGCTGTCAGCGAGAACGTCTGGTTCGGGTCGGTGTCGCACAGGAGCCCTTCCGACATCGCCGCCGCGGCCGAGGCCTGCGACCAGATCAGCGCGCTAGCGCCGACCACCACCGCCGCTGTCCCGAGCGCCAACTGCCGCCGGACCGAGAATCGTTTCATCGGATCATCGCCCCCGTCACGCGTTCGCCGCGGTCTGTGCCGGATAGGTGCCTGCGGCCCCGACGACGATGCGCGTCATCATGCCGCCGTAGCCGGGACCACCCCCGTTGTCCAGGTAGGAGTACTTGCGGTCGTACAGCAGGTACTCCCCCGGCGCCGGCGCGACGAAGATCGCGTCGCGGCTCTCGCCCGGGCCGATCTCGACCATGTTGGTCGTCAGGTAGTTCGTGGTCCCGTCCCGCCCCTTCAACAGGCTGGCGTCCTTGGCAACCACGGTGAGATCCAGGTTGTCCACGGTCATCGCGTGGTTCTGGTAGCCCAGGTTCGACATCCGCAGCAGCACGCGGTCACCGGTGTTGCACCTGATCAGCGACGAGATCGGCTGGTACTGAAGACGTCCTGCCGCCGTACTGAGCGGATCGCCGTTGGCGGCCGTGGTGTCGGGGTAGGCCCGGCCGTTCAGCAACCAGAAGCTCGGGTCGTAGTCGGTCCAGTCGTTCACCTGGATGTGCGCGTCCCGGTAGTGCGCGGCCGACCACAGCTCGGTGAGCATGAACGCGAACTCGCGGTCGTAGGCCGTCGAGCCGTCGCCGTCGTTGTAGGCGTACCGCTCTCCCGGATGCAGCGGCGTCCGATTCTGCTTCGGCCGGACGAAGACCATCCCGGTCATGCCCATCTGAACGTGCTCCACGTCTTCGAAGTGGCAGTGGTACATGTACGTGCCGGCGTCGTGGGGCCGGTAGAAGTAGGTCAGGTCACGCCCGATCGGGACAGCCAGCGAGAGCTCCGGTACGCCGTCGAACAGCGGGATCGCGTTGACGAAGCCGTGCCAGTGCAGCGTGTGGCCGTCGAACAGGTCCGGCCGTTGCGCCAGCCCGAGATTCGTCAACGTGAGATAGATGTCGTCCTCTTCGTCGAAGGCCATCATCGGCGCACTGATCTGCGCCTTGCCGCGCTGAGCAGCCACCTGGTTCGACGCCATCCCGGTCACGTCCCGGAAGCCGAAGACGTAACTGTTGAAGGGACTCGGCGCCAACGGGTCCGGGAAGAACGGCGGATCCGGCGGCGCGTCTCCGGGCATCGCGACCCAACCGTCGGTACCGGCGAGGTGGACCTGCTTGACCGGGTGTACGGCCAGGGCCGAGGTGGGCAGGCCGGGTGCGGCACTGGCGGTCAGCAACCGGCCGCTGAGCAGCGCTCCGCCGACGACACCCGCGCCGCCTAGAAACGAACGCCGCGACAGTCCGCGCCGTACGGGATGATCTGTCACTTCGAGCTCCTGAAGTCGGTGGAACGTGGTCGACGGCCGGGCGAAAGGTGTGGCCTGCCCGGAGGAGGGGCAGGCAGACCACACGGCTCACGGCGTCATCTGGTCCGAGCCGGCGTCGTACCGGCGTTGCTGGAGCGGGAAGACACCGGTGACGGTCGGCCGGGGTTGACCGTCGATATCGGGCGTGCGCGCCGAGACCGTGTAGCTGAAGCCCGCGGTCGGCGTGCCCCACCGAACCACCGTGCCGGCAGCGCCGAGTCCCCGTGCCGGAGTGGTCGGCGTACCGGTCGCCAGATGGAAGTCACCCAGAAGTGACGGTGGCAGCAGTTGCGCCACGATCACCGCCTGCCGGAAGGCCGGGTACGACCTGACCGCCAGCACGTTCACCGTCACCTCGTAGGGCGAGACGAACCTTGGGTCGGTGGTGGAGTTCGACGCGTCCGGAGCGGATCCGGTCTCGTCCTGCAGCACCGAATGGGTCGGGGTCAGCATCGCGCCCGGTACGTCGGACACACCCATGTCCCAGCTGTTCACGGAGTTGGCAGTGCCGTCCGGAAGTTGACCGCCGATGCCGAAGACCCAGCCGCCGCTGAAGTAGCCGGCCCGGTTGTCCCAGAACACGTCGTTGAGCAAGGCAGGCTTGCTGAACGTCGTGTTGGCCAGCGTCTGCGAGCCCGGGAAGAACGCCGTGTTGCGCAGCCTGGCCTGGAGTGGATCGCTGTTGGCGGCCGTGGACAGGCCGGCCGGAGCAGGATCGCCGTTGCTGGTCATGGCGGTCGCAGTGGTGAGGTTCTTCGTCACCGTGTTGTTGACG
Source organism: Kribbella sp. NPDC005582 (assembly GCF_040605415.1). NCBI lineage: Bacteria > Bacillati > Actinomycetota > Actinomycetes > Propionibacteriales > Kribbellaceae > Kribbella > Kribbella sp. NPDC005582. The sequence continues at coordinate 104,686 of NZ_JBEXCU010000002.1, read as the reverse complement.
ATGTTGACGAACGCCGCGTCGTCCAGCGCCAGCCCGCCGCCCTCGTGCGCGGAGACGTTGTCGGCGATGGTGTTGTCGTTGATGTCGATCGCCTGCGGGTCGTTCCGGGTCACGTGCGAGCCGCTCACCTGCAGCAGCCGGATGCCGCCGCCGTCGTCGTTGGCCAGGTTGGTCTGGATCGTGTTCCGGTCGATCGTGACCGGGCCGCTACCGGGAGACAGCGCTGTCGGCGTCGCCGGTAGCTCACCGGCGACCATGATGCCGCCGCCCTCGTCGTACGAGGAGTTGAACCAGACCCGGTTGGCGGTGATCCTGCCACCGTTGCTGCCACCGGCGTTCGCCATGTAGCCGAAGGCGGTGATCCCACCGCCGTACTCCGCGGAGAAGTTCCCGCAGATCGCGTTGCCTTCGAGCTGGTAGCCGTCGCTGCCGGTGAACAGCCCGATCCCGCCGGCCAGGTTGGTGCCGCCGTTGTCACGGACCTGGTTGCGGGCGATGACCGGGTCGTAGTTGCGGTTGTCCCCGACGTACGGCGTGCCGATCCGGATGCCGCCGCCGTACGAGCCACCATTGCCCACAATCACGTTGTCCGTCACGCGCAGGTTGCGGATGTTCGCGTGGGCGTAGACGCCGCCGCCCTGCGTCACCAGTGCACCGGCCGCGCCGTACGGCGTCTTGATACCGCCGGTGAGCACATTGACGTTGGCGGCGATGTCGGCCTGGGCGCCACCGGTGATGGTGAAACCGTCCAGCGTGATCGGCCAGCTCGCCGGCGTGACGCCGGCCAGCGCCGGGTCGTCGAGTACCGTGACGACCGCGGAATCGGGGACCGCCGGATCACCGGAGTAGCTCAGGCCACTGATCCGGGTGACCCAGTCGATCCCGTTCTGGTTGTCCAGGTTGAAACCGGAGCCGTCCAGGATCGACCCGGGAACCCAGGTGTTGCTCGCATCGAAGCCACCGGGTCCGACGCCCTGGATCTTCACCTGGTGATGGACGATGACGTTCTCGTTGTAGTCGCCGCGCGGGTTGCTGCTGGTCTGCGTGTTCGGCCACACCACGACCAGCCAGTACGGCTTGGCGGGCGCGATCACCTGACCTCTGCTGTTCCGCACGATCCTGGTCGGCCGGGCGGCCTCGAGACCTGCCTGCACCGTCTTGTACGTCTTGGTCGGGCCGACCTCCGCAAGCTGTGGGTTGTTCGGATCGGTGCCGGGCGTCGACGCATTCGTTGCCGACAGCACCTGGATGGTGATGCCGTTGACGCTGTGCTGACCGTTGTGGCCGGTGATGGCCAGCTCCGCCGACCCGAGCGGGAACAGGTTGGGCACGGTGAAGGTGACGCTCTTGTTGGTCCAGCTGGTCACCGCCATCGTGGTGCCGTTCAGGGTGATCCGGTCCGGAGCGCCGGGATCACCGAACCCCAGCCCGCTGACTGTGATGGTCCGGTTGGGATCACCGCGCCGGATGTAGGGCCTGCTGACCGCCAGCAGCTGCGGCGTACCGGCACCCAGATCGCAGAAGGCCGGGTTGACCGTCGTGGTGTCCGGGGCGAGCACGGTCGACGCGACCTGGGTGGGCGCCTCGTCGGTCACGGTGTACAGACCGGGCCAGCCCTGGAAGTTGGTCGCGATCGTCCGGAACCGTGGGTTGTAGTCCGGGTTCAGCGCCCCCGGCTGACCGGGATCGTTGCCCACGAAGCGGTACATGTTGGGACACGGACCGGCCGGCACAGGGCAGTTGTAGGTCCCGGTCGACGGCTCCAGACCTTCGTACAAGCCGTTGAAGTCGGTGTGCAGCGTGTCCATCAGGCGGCCGGACCAGTCGTACAGGCCGACCGGAACGAAGGGCAGCCCCTGTGCCTCGCCGTAGTTGACGCTGCGCTTGTCGAGGGTCAGGCCGAGGTCGTTGAGTGTCAGACCCCAGAAGTGCGTCGGGATCGGTACGTCGGTGAACAGGCTGAAGTTCGGCGCGGTCGCCTGGTTGGCGCGCAGGCCGACCAGCTTGTCGTCGCACGACGGCCGCTCGTAGCCCTGGAACGGACTGCCACCACCTGCGTTGAAGTTGGAGTTGGTGACGTCGACGGTGTGCAGCGGACCGACGCAGGGCGAGACGATGCCGGCCTGCTGCGACGGCGGTTCGGCCGGCGGCGTGGGGGTGGCGTCCGGCGGCCCGGCCGGATCGTTCGCGACCGCCGGGGTGGCCGGCGGGTAGTTCTCCTGCGGGAGATAGGTGTCGCCGTCGAAGACGTTGATGTCCTCTTCCTTCGTCACCTGGTACATCGGCTTGCCGTCGACCGGGTCGTTCGGGATGTCCACCGAGACGATGTAGTCCCGGGCCGGCAGGTCCTGCTCGGTCCCGGCCGGCAGCGGTGCGTACAGCGCGAGACCGTCGGGATTGTGTGCCGTGTCCGTCGGTGGGTAGAGGTTGATCTTCGAGGTGGCGAAACCGTAGTTGCCGTTGACAGTCTGGCTGCCGCCCGCGCTGTCACTCGCGCCGACGGCGAGACCCATCATCGGCGCCTCGACGCACATCGCGTTCGCGGCCGGCCCGAAGGCAGGCAGCGCCTGCTGGTCGGTGAGCGGCGTGTTGTTGTACTGGCGTGCCGTGCAGCCTCGCGGCGGTTGCCACTTCTCCGAGGTGTACGAGTCCTGTACCTCCGGACCCTTGACGAAGGCGCCGTACCGCGGGTTGTCCGTCATGCCGCCGTTGCCGTCGGAGATCTGCTTCGGCTCCGTCTGATAACCCTGCCGGCAGAGCTCCGCCGGGGTGGTGTCGACACACGCCAGCGGCACGTACAGCTTCACCGGTACGTCGGGAATACCCGGCTGGTACGGCTCGGTGGCGGCCATCGCCGGGTCGAGCTCATTGCGGGTGACGTCGTAGGTGACCGTGCCGACGATGCCTCCGTTGGTGCCGGGATCGTACGGCTGGACACCCCAGTCGATCTGACCGCTCAAGCCGATGATCGGCAGGAAATTCAGGTCGACGAGGCTACCGAGCTGGGTGGTCGCCTTCGTCTCGTTCGCGCCCTTGTACGTCAGGCCGGTGGTCCGGTACCGGGTATTGAAGGCTTCCAGGACCAGCCACTTGCCCAGCGGGTAGGTCTCCTTGATGTCGTAGTTGCCGTTGACATCTGTCGTGGCCGTGTTCGTGTACTGGTCCATCAAGGAGTTGTCGCGCTCCCGCACCGTCAGCGCGAAACCGGGGACAGCCCGCTCGCCGGTGTCCTGCTTGCCGTTGGCATTGGCGTCGACGAAGACCTTGCCGTGGATGTGACTGAACCATCCGACCAGCATCTCGTTGCCGACGTCGGTCAGGTCGCCGTTGTGGACCTCGACGTTGAAACTCCACAGGATGTAGTCCTGGTCGTCGTCCCAGAGCGTCAGCTGATAGGTACCGTCGGGGACGTTCTTGATGTCGAAACTGCCGTCCGCCGCGCCGCGTCCGACGTACACGGCAGCATCACCGGCATCCAGGTCGGACAGGGCGACCCAAGGGCTGGCGATCGGACCGTCGGACTTCGCGCCGGCGAAGCCGGTCTCCGGAACGACCTGGCCGTTCTGACCGCCGATGTAGGGCAGACCTGCGATCACCACACCCTTGATCTCACCGGTCGGCAGCGGCCCGGTCCGTGGCGGAGCGAGAGCCCGGGTCCGGACGAAGCCGAATTGGACTGCCGGCACCAGTTCGGCACCGCGGACCTGCTCGGTGTCGTAGCCGGTCTCGCCTTCCTGCTGCCAGATGTCGTGGTCGTGGCCACCTTCGAGCGTGGTGGTCTGCACCCACTGATAGGTCTGACCCGCCGCCGGAGCGGGTGGCGTGACAGTGGCGGCGTACCGGTTCGGGCCCATGTTCGGAATGACGATCTGGCCGGTCGCGTTACTGGTGCACTTGCCGGTGGACCGGGCGGTGTCGACGATCGGCTTGTTGTTCGCGTCGAACAGCATCGGCCCGCTGCCGTTGGCGTTGCGGTGCCGGTAGACCGTGCAGAGAGCGTTGCCGTAGTAGTCGGTGCTGACCAGCCCCAGCACATCGGTGAGGTTCGCGGTGAACCCGGCCAGCCCCTGCTCGGCGTCCATCTCGTAGGTCCCGTCGACCGGCAGGTTGTCGTTGAAGACTTGGAGGCGCAGCGTCGTCAGAGGCAGCGGTGTGGGGTTCATCCGGACGTCCGCGTGCGTGGTCGCCCCAGACGTGACGGTGAAGTGCCGGCCGTCGATCTTGAAGCCGTCGGCGGTGACCGAGATCAGATATTTCCCAGCCGGCAGATTGTCCAGCGACTTGCCGTCGTTCAGGTCAGCCTCGGTGCCCTGGGCAACGATCGGCGCGAAGCCGGACGTGGCCCTGGTCGAGGGCCACGGGCAGGTGTCGGCATAGTCCGGATCGCTGGATCCGCCGGGCGCCGTGCTCGGCAGACAGCGATCGGTGAGCTGGTTCGCGGCAGTGCCGGGGTCACCCGTGTCATCCACGTTGATCAGCCACTTGTACTGCGTGACCGGGTCGTTCTCGTGGACGAACCCGGGGCCCGAGTTCACCGACCGAGCGCTGGCCACGTGCAGCGTCAGGCTGCCCGGACCGGCCGCCGCAGCGGGTCTCGCCGTACCGGCCAACTGCGCCGCGGACAGCACCGCGGACAACAGGCCCACGGACATCAGCGCCCGCAGCGCGCGCCCCCTGGATGTCAACTGATGAGTCACGACCCCTCCCCCTCTTACCCCGACTCGCGTGCGTCACCCCACGCGACGGTTGTCGACCGCAACACTGCGACCGCCCAGTGGTTCGAAGACGCTTCCTAAAGGCACTGTCATCTTTCTGTCATCACCGCACGCCTGAAGCAGACGCAATCGACCGAGGCACACACGGCGAGCTAGATGACCGCCTGGCCAGGGCAAGACGGTCCGAACACACCAGCCCGCGTGGTGCCGGGCGCGGGTCATGCCGTGCATGACGATGCGCCACACGTGGTCGACCGGCTGCTGCTGTCGTTCATCTCCTGCTGAGTGCTGTCGGCGAGACCCAGGACCGAACCAGTCGCGCGATCGCCTCGGACGCTTCCTTGAGCTTGCGGTCACTGATCGCGGCCGCTGGGATGTCGCTGGCGTTCATCCCGAGCCTGGGCATCGCCTTGCTCGGCCCGCCCTGAAGAAGGCGGGCTGGCGTCCGGCATCGTCAACACGAGCTACCAGGTCGGCTCCGCGCTCGGACTGGCCGCGATGACAGCCGTCGCTGCGGCCAACGGCGCCGACCAACTCGGCGACCTCGCCTCGCTCACCGACGGATACTCCGCAGCCTTCATCGGGGCGGCCTTCATCGCGGCAGCCGGAGCGATCCTCGCCGCGATCACGCTGCGCAGCACTCCGTCGACAGCCACGGAAAACAGTGTCGCGACATCGACGGCTCCCACCGACACCCCGGCCGGCCGGTGAAGTGCGGGCGGAGGGACTGGCTAGGCTGGTGTCGATGACCAGCCAGCACATCAGCACGCGACGAGGGTCCACCCGGGCCCTGGTCGCTGTGCTGCTGCTCGCAGGCGTTCTCGCCATGCACGGCCTCACGGGCAACCACGACGCCACCATGGCGATGACAAGCCACCTGCCGTCAACGGCAATGGGGCATGAGGCCGCACCGAAAGCCGCGGTCGAATCACACTCGACGCACGTGACGCAGACTCCCGCCGCCACTCCCATCGTCGACCAGACGACGTCACCAGAGCCTGTAGTCGTCGAGTCGAACGGCGACGGGCACCTGCACTCAATGGGTGACGCGTGCCTGGGAATGCTGGTCGCCCTTCTGCTCGCCCTTATCGCCGCCCTCGCGCAGCGCAGCCTGACGGTCTCGCACCCCGTCGTCCTGGCGCGCGCCACGGTCATCGTGGCCGACGACGGCCCGTCGCCTCCGTGGCACCGGCCAACCTTGTCGAAGCTCTGCATTCTGCGCACCTAGGCCGACCCCTGCCCAAAACCGGGTCGCGGCCGCCACCTTCAGGCGCCGCCCTGGATTCGCGGTACGCCGCCACTGCGGCTGATCACGCGGTCGCGCGACGCATCGTCTTGCGCGCTGCCAGGCTTCGAACGACAAGGAATGAACATGCGACACCACCTGTGGAAAACCGCTGTCCCGACGGCCCTCATTCTGCTGGCCGGCTTCACCCTGTCCGCTTGCGGCAAAGACGCCGACGGCGGCTCCATGCCCGGCATGAACCACGCCACTCCGTCGGCCGGCTCTTCAACCTCGCAGACCGGCGACTTCAACGACGCCGATGTCGCCTTCGCGACCCAGATGATCCCGCACCACCAGCAGGCCGTGCAGATGGCAAGCATGGCGGGATACAGCGCGACCACGCCCGAGGTGAAGAAGCTCGCCGCCGCGATCAAGGCCGCTCAAGATCCGGAGATCAAGACGCTGTCGGGCTGGCTGGCCAGCTGGGGCAAGCCGGTTCCGACTCCCTCGCACAGTGGCCACGACATGTCGGACATGCCCGGGATGATGACCGAAGAGGAAATGTCCGACCTCGGCAACACCCAAGGGTCGATGTTCGACCGGATGTGGGTCGAGATGATGATCAAGCACCACCTCGGCGCAGTCACGATGGCCAAGACCGAACAGACCACGGGCAAGAACGCCGACGCGATCGCGCTGGCCAAAAAGATCGAGACCGGCCAGAACGCCGAGATCGCCACCATGCGGCGCCTGCTCGGCCGCCTCCCCGTGAGCTGATCCCTCGGCTGCCGGCAACAGATTTTCCGACAATCCGGAATACCCCCCTGGGGTATGTTGTTATGGGTCGTGCGGCCGCGGCTCGCCGCCGCGGCCGCACTGACATCGATGTTGAGAGGACAGATCATGGTGAAGGCCTCCCCGCACGGCCAGGACCACCAGCACCCTGGTGACCACCACCACGAGGCGCACACCGGGCACGGCGCAGCCGGCGCCCATGCCGGCCACGACAAGCACGCCGGCCACGACCCGGAGATGTTCAGGCGCAAGTTCTGGCTCAGCCTGCTGCTGACGCTGCCGATCGTTGCCACCAGCCACATGGTGATGGACTGGTTCGGCTACACGCTGGACTTCCCCGGCATGAGCTGGGTCGGCCCGGTTCTCGGCAGCTTCGTATTCTTGTACGGCGGCTGGCCGTTCCTGGTCGGCGGCGTGCAGGAAGCTCGCGACCGGGCCCCCGGCATGATGCTGTTGATCTCGATGGCGATCACCGTGGCCTACGTCGCCTCGCTGGCGACCAGCCTCGGTGCGTTCGACCTGGACTTCTGGTGGGAGCTCGCCGCGCTGGTCACGATCATGCTGCTGGGCCACTGGCAGGAAATGAAGGCCATCGGCCAGGCGCAAGGCGCCCTCGCAGCCCTGGCCGCCCTGCTGCCCGACGACGCCGAGCGGGTCACCGGTGACGAGGTCGAGACCGTCGCGGTCTCCGACTTGAGCGTCGGCGACGTCGTACTGGTCAGGTCCGGCGCGCGGGTGCCGGCTGACGGGGAGATCGTCGAGGGCGCGGCCGAGCTGGACGAGGCGATGATCACCGGTGAGTCCAGGCCGGTCGCCCGGGCCGTCGGCGACCGCGTCGTCGCCGGAACCGTGGCGACCGACTCCGCGATCCGGGTCCGTGTCGACGCCATCGGCGACGACACCGCACTGGCCGGCATCCAGCGGCTCGTTTCCGAAGCACAGCAGTCCAGCGGACGGGCGCAGGTGCTGGCCGACCGGTTCGCCGCGATGCTGTTCTACATCGCCACCGCCGCCGCTCTGGTCACCTTCCTTGCCTGGTGGGCGTTCGGCACCCTCGACGAGTCCGTCGTACGAACCGTCACCGTCCTGGTGATCGCCTGCCCGCACGCCCTCGGCCTGGCCATCCCACTGGTCATCGCGCTGTCCACCGCCGTCGCCGCGAAGGCAGGCATCCTGGTCAAGGACCGGCTCGCACTGGAGCGGATGCGCACCGTGAACGCGGTGCTCTTCGACAAGACCGGCACCCTGACCAAGGGCGAACACGCAGTCACTGGCATCGCCGGCGACGGGATCGACGAGCCCGAAGTACTGCGGATCGCTGGAGCCGTCGAGGCCGACAGCGAGCACCCACTGGCCCGGGCCATTGTGACCGCCGCCGACCAGCGCGGCGGACGCGCCAAGGCCGGTGACTTCAAGTCGCTGACCGGCCGCGGCGTCCAGGCGGTTGTCGACGGCACGACCTACGCCGTCGGCGGGCCTGCGCTGCTGCGGGAACTGGACGCGACCGTGCCCGGCGCCCTGCGAGATCGCGCCGAAGAATGGTCCGGCCGCGGAGCCGCCGTGCTGTACCTGCTGCGCACCGACGGTTCGGCATCTGTCGCCACCGGCGCGATCGCACTCGAGGACGAGGTGCGACCCGAAGCCCGGGAAGCTGTTGAGCAACTGCGCGCCGCAGGCGTAGCCAAGATCGTCATGATCACCGGCGACGCCGAACCCGTCGCCCGCGCGGTGGCCGCCGACCTCGGCTTCCGCGACGGCATCGACGAGGTGTTCGCCGAGGTACTGCCGGCCGACAAGGATAAGGCCGTCAGCGAACTGCAAGCCCGCGGACTGAAGGTGGCAATGGTCGGCGACGGCGTCAACGATGCACCCGCCCTGGCCCGCGCCGACGTCGGCATCGCCATCGGCGCCGGCACCGACGTGGCCATCGAGTCGGCCGGAGTCGTCCTTGCCTCCTCCGACCCGCGCGGTGTCACCGGCGTCATCCGGCTGTCGAAGGCGTCGTACCGCAAGATGATCCAGAACCTCGCCTGGGCCGCCGGCTACAACGTCGTCGCGATCCCGCTCGCCGCCGGCGCACTCGCCTGGGCAGGCATCACGCTCAGCCCCGCGATCGGCGCCGTACTGATGTCAGCCTCGACCATCGTCGTCGCCGCCAACGCCCAACTCCTGCGCCGAGTCCACCTCACCCCGGACCGCTGACCCCTAAACCCACTTCCGACATCGATTGACTCAGGAAGGGAACCACCATGTGCACCGGCTGCAGCTGCGGCGCCCCGCTCGACGACGACCACATCCGCTCCGCAGTCGAGGGCGCGGACTATCAGCTGGCCACCGTCCTGACGGCGCCTCCTTCGGGGGTTCGGTTCGCACTGCGCGAGCCGAACCGCTGAACGCTTGTCAGCAAGAGGGGCACGAGGCGTCAGATAAACGGGGTGTTGCGCAGGAACGCCTCCCAAGCTGACTCTGGCGTTGTTGCTGCTGATCCTCACCGTTGCGCGGTCGGTCCTTCACAGCATCCGCCGACGCGGTGGAGGAGACGACGAGCGGGACGAACTGAGCCCGGGAGCATCGCGAGTAAGCGCGAGCTCGGTCGGTCGGCCTGGCCGATCCCGCTGATGGCCGCACCCTCGCCTGCAAGCGAGCGGCGGGCATGACTTCACCGAACGGGGGCACAGGGTCACCAGGCGTGAGTTCCGCCCGGGACGGGGTTCGTGCCAGGCCGCGCGCGTTCACACCTGCAGCGCGCGCGGCCGCCGTTTCACCGTGTGCGCGGTCCGCAGCCGCTGCTGGTCTGAACGGCTCGGACCTCGAGGCGATCTGGCCCCCGAGAAGCCGATCAACCTCTGCCGAACCGGTACCCGGAAGCGGCCGGCCGATTCATTGCTTCCGGGGCAGTTTGCGGGTGTCGATCAGTTCCTGGGCCACATCGCGGAGCTTGCGGTTGGTGTCTTGGGAGTAGCGCCGCAAGACCTCGAAGGCGCGGTCGCCGTCGAGGTCGAAGCGCTCCATCAAGATGCCCATCGCCTGCCCGACCAGCTTGCGGGCGTCCACCGCAGCCGCGAGCGACTCCTCGTGCCGGGCCGTGGCCACGGCAACCGAGGCATGCCGCGCCAGGATGTGCGCGATCGCCTCGTCGTCAGGACTGAACCCGTCCGGCACCGGACTGTACAAACCCAGTACGCCGACCGTCGAGCCGCCGCCAAGCATCAGCGGGACGTCCAGCACGCTGCGCACCCCCAGCGAGGCGACCTTCGCCGCCCACTCGGGCCAGCGGTCGTCGGTTCCGGTGTCGCGAATCAGCAGTGGGGTACGTTCGCGCATCACCACCGCCAACGGCCCCTCGCCGTGATCGAGCTGCAGCCGGTAAATCTCGGCGACCACCGGATCGGTCACCGCCGGGAACTCCGGACCTCCGCGCGTAGACAGCGCCACACCGGCATAGGTACAGCTCAAGGCCTGGAGCGCGAACCGCACCACCGCGTCGACGGTCTCCTCGACGCCGGCCGCAGCATGCATCTCGACGGCCAGCTGCGCGAACGTGTCGGCCGACGAGTGCCCCGCAGAGTCAAAGGGCGTCATTTCCGGGCGCGATCGGCTTTGGGCTTCGTGCCCTGCGCGGCTCGTGATCTGACCGAGCTGTTGTCCTCAGGGTCGGTCGAGGCGTCTTGCTGGTCGAGTTTGCGCTGGTAGAAGTCGTACGCCGCCTGCTTGCTCGTTCCCAGGGCGCTGCCGACCTGGCTCCAGCTGGCTCCCTCTTCGCGGGCTTGCCGGATCATGTGCCATCGCGCGCCAGTGAGGAGGTCGACCACCCGCCGGCTGGCATGGAGCGCCTCCAGACCGGTCACACCCGGAAGCTCACCCAGAGCCTTCACGAGGACCACAACAGGGTCGCCTGCTTGCTCGGCCTCCTCGATGCGCCGCTCGTAGATCTCTCGCTCGTCGCTGACGTGTAGTACACGGAGTAGCTCCTCAAGGCCCCTGTTGTCCGTAGGCGCAGGAGGCTGTGCTGCGTCACCACTCATAGCGTCAAGATAGCTTGACGAACTGGCAGCGTCAAGCTACCTTGACGTTATGAGTGCAGACGCTTTCCCCCGAGTACGCCGGGCCGGACACCCCGGCCACGAAAGCGTCTACCGGACTGAGATTCGATCCACGGAATTCACCTCCGCCGGCCGGTTCGCTCAGCTCGCCGTCGACCTGCATGACTCCGCCAGCATCGAAGAGACCGTCCAGGCGGTGGTCGAGTTCGCATTGCACGCGCTGAACTGCACCCACGCCGGTGTGGCACTGTCCTCGAATCGGGGCCGCGGGCTGGAAATTCCTGCAGTCACTCATCCCGTTGTGGCCGAGATCTACCAGCGGCAGGTCGAGGGGTGGCAGGGTCCGCTCACGCAGTCGATCCGCGACCACGCCGTCGTACGGGTCGACGACACCGCTACCGACGATCGCTGGCCGCAGTGGGCTGCTCGCGTACTCGAGCTCGGCGTCAGAAGTGTCCTCGACGTCCCGTTGACCACTGGCAATGCAACAGTCGGCATCCTGGGCCTGTACTCCGCGAACCCTTCCGCGTTCGGACCCGACGAGGAGGCCGTCGCGCACATCCTGGCCAGGCACGCCTCGGTCGCCGTCGCGAACGCCCGGCACGAACAGAACCTCGCGGCCGCGGTCGACGCCCGCAAGCTGGTCGGGCAGGCCATGGGAATCCTGATGGAACGCTTCGACCTCGACGGCGACCGAGCCTTCCAGGTGCTTCGCCGCTACTCCCAGGACAACAACCGCAAACTCCGCGACGTGGCCCAAGAGCTCATCGACACCCGCAAGCTCCCCGGCTCCCTCAAGCGGCCGTAACGCCGACCCCGGCCCCTCTGACCGCGGACTGCCCTGCAAAAGTTTTGCACAAGTTCGAGGATCCGCTGAGCTGGGTACAAGCGAGGAGGATGGTCCCATCTGGGTCGCCAACTCGAGGAGGCGTTGGGGTGCTGTCAGACAACAGACCGCAGCACGGCCGCGGCCGGGGATCGGACCAGGCTGGTGACAGCGTGCGCAGTCACGATCAACTGGCCGCAGAGCTCGGCCACCTGGCCCGGGCGCTGCAGCAAATCTGCAGCGCCGGCGAACTGCTGCAAGAGATCGTGGCCTCGGCGGTGCACCTCATCCCGGGCGCTGAAGAAGGCTCGATCGCCGACATCACCAACCGCCGCCACATCGAACACAAGGCTTCCACCAGCGACTGGGTCCGCAGCACGGACCTCCTGATGGCAGAGACCGGCCAAGGACCGTGCCTGGACGCGATCTGGACCCAACGGACCCTGCGTGTCGACGACCTGGCCACCGAGCGACGCTGGCCCGAATTCACCCGGCAAGCCGTCAACCTCGGCGCCCGCAGCGTGCTGTCGTTCCAGCTCTACGTCGAACACGGCAACCTCGGAGCCCTCAACGTCTACAGCCGCACCCCTGGCGCCTTCAACGACGACTCCGAACACGTCGGGCTGCTCGTCGCGACCCATGCGGCCATCGCGTACGCCGGCTCCCGCAAACGGCAACATCTCGAAGACGGCCTGGACTCCCGCGGCCGGATCGGTCAAGCCATGGGCATCCTGATGGAACGCCACCAACTCGACCGCGCCCGAGCCTTCACCGTCCTGGCCCGCTACAGCCAGGACGGCAACCGCAAACTCCACAGCATCGCCGACGACATCGTCCGCGACACCGAAAGCGCCGCCTTGACACATCCGGCAGTCAGCAGTTCAGGGTCTTCATGATCCCGGCGACGCTGTTCCAGTTCTGACAGGAGGCTGTCATGAGAGCACCTAATCAGGAGGTCGCCCGGCTGCTGCGCAGCGTCCAGCACGGCGATCAGCCGACCGCGTCCGCCTTCGCGTTGCGTTCGGCCGCCGACCACGCCGGGTCGTTGAACAGTTCGGCGGACTGCTTCGGTCCGAAGAACACCGCCTTGGCCTGCGCATCACCAGCGAGCTGGTACCGGAACCACGCCGTACCGACGCCGATCGCATGAATGCGGGTCTCGCCGGGGAAGAAGTGGTCGGAACCCTTCAGCTCGGCGAAGACGGCCGGGTACTTCGTTGCCCAGCTGTAGCGGCTCCGCACGTAGAACGAGGGCACGATCGTGTCGACCTGCCCCGCAATGAACAGGCTCGGCCCGCGCAACGCCGGAACCGATCCCTGAGGACCGGGCTGAATCGGCAACGTAGCCTTGACCATCGGGTCGGCCCCGGCCGCGATCGTGCCGCCGCCGCCCTGCGAATGACCCGCCGCACCGATGTTCTTCGCGTCGATCCGGTGGTAGAACACACTGCCCGACCGATCGTTCTCAGCGAGCAGGAACTTGCCACCGGCAAGCATCTCCTGGCCGGAGCCGGACTGACCGGTGTTCGCGGCGGCCACGACGATGCCCCACGTTGCGAAATGCCGCAAGAACTCGTCGTACTGGTCGACGGTCGCGCTGGTGCCGTTGCCCCACAGCACGACTGGGTACGTCGTCGAGCTCGTGGCGAGGTCGGACGGGTAGTAGAGCGTGTGGTCGGGGCCTCCGGCAACCTTGGTGACCTGATGCGGGCCGGCCTGCTCGTAGTAGCGCACGGCGGTCGAGGCCGGCGTCGTGGCCGTCCAGGCCGGCTGAACGGCCACCAGGCCGAGGAGAACAGCAGCGACAGCCGTTGTGAGAACAACAAACATTTTTCGCACTCGAAAGCACCTTTCGGGAGGGCGGGACGGCCTGATTGTCTCGTCTCCGACGATCGAAAGGCTTTGGGTTCGAGAGCAGAAATTCGCGCCGGGATTTGTGACCCGCCACAAATCCCGCCTCGTGGCGAACCGTCGTCGCCTTCTCCTGAGTCGCCAGGACGCGCGGTGGGGCGCGTAGTGGGGTGTGGTGTGTCAGCCTGCTGGCATGGGTTCGTTGGTGTTGTTGCATGGGCTGGGGGCCACGGGGCGGGTTTGGGACGGGTGGGCGGGGGCGCGGGTGGCGCCGGACCTGCCGGGGCATGGGCTAGCGGGGGTGTTGACGCGGTACACGTTTGCGTCGATGGCGGCAGGGGTGGCTGAGGGGTTGCCGGTACGGCGGGGGTTGGTGATCGTGGGGCACTCGCTGGGTGGAGTGGTTGGGCTCGAGCTGGCCGGCGGGCGGTACGGCGTACAGGTTGACCGCGTGATCGCCCTCGGGGTGAAGGTGTCTTGGACCGATGGCGAGCTGGCGAAGGCGGCTGCGTTGGCGCAGAAGCCGGTCGCGTGGTTCGACAGTCGGGACGAGGCAGCTGCGCGGTATTTGAAGGTGTCCGGGCTGCAGGGGCTGGTCGATCCGGCGGACGAGTCGGTCGATCAGGGGTTACTGGAGGGCGGCGGGCGCTGGCGGCTGGCCATGGATCCGGCCACCTTCGGGGTTGGTGCGCCGAAGATGGCCGGACTGCTCGCGGCGAGCCAGGCAGACGTCGTACTGGCGCGCGGCGAGCTCGACCCGATGAACACCGATGCCGAGCTGGCCGCGCTGCACGATCAGGTCGTCACGCTGCCCGGCCTCGGGCACAGCGCGCACGTGCAGGACCCGTCAGCAGTCCGCGACGCCACGTCCGTCTGATCGCGAAGGTCTGCTCGGAGAACTTCTCCGCCCGGTGCCGCCGGCATTCGCAACTCGGCTCGTCACGTCGGTGGTCAAACAGCTGGGCCGGCTCTACGCTGAGGCAGACCGACTGACGGGACTGCGCGCGGCATTCGGCCGCTCGGAGAGGCGGACTGTTGCGGACAACGGCGGGTTCCGCGAGCGGACGGCAGGACAGCGCCGGCTGCTCGGGCGACAAGCGGAACGCGCCGTCCTCGACGCCCTCGTGGCTGATGTTCGCAACGGTGCGAGTCAGGTGCTGGTGGTCCGAGGCGAGGCGGGGGTCGGGAAGAGCGCGCTGCTCCACTACGCCACCGAGTCCGCGGCGGATCTACGCACGCTGCGCGCGGTCGGGATCGAGTCCGAGATGGAGTTGGCCTTCGCGGCTCTGCACCAGTTGTGCGCACCGCTGCTCGATCGGATCGACCAGATTCCCGAGCCTCAGCGCCGAGCACTCGCGACGGTCTTCGGGCTCGCCCCCGGTCCTGCTCCCGACCGCTTCATGGTGGGCCTCGCTGTGCTCAGCCTCCTGTCGGGCTTCGCGGAGAAGGAGCCGGCGCTGGTGGTGGTCGACGACGCGCAATGGCTGGACACCGCGACTGCTCAGACGCTGGGCTTCGTCGCGCGCAGGCTCCGGGCCGATGCGGTGGGCCTGCTCTTCGGTGCCCGCGAGGTCGGCCTCGAACTCAAGGGCCTGCCCGAGCTCGAGGTCGACGGGTTGCCCGACGACGACGCGCGAGCGCTACTCGGATCGGCCGTCGAGTTCCTGCTCGACGAACCGATCCGCGAGCGCCTGGTCGCCGAGACCCGCGGGAATCCGCTTGCGCTGCTGGAACTTCCCCGCGGCCTCACCGCCACCCAGCTCGCCGGTGGATTCGGCCTGCTCGGCGGCCAGGGCCTGTCCGGACGCATCGAACAAAGCTTCCTGCGCCAAGCCGACGCGTTGCCGGCACCGACGCGGCAACTGCTGCTGGTCGCGGCGGCCGAACCGGTCGGCGATCCGGTGCTGGTACGGCGTGCTGCCGACCACCTCGGGATCGCGGCGGCGCTCGCGGACATCCACGGCCTGCTGAGTCTGGGGCAGCGCGTCACCTTCCGGCATCCGCTGGTCCGGTCGGCCGTGTACGGATCGGCGTCCGCGACGGAACGCCGCGCAGTACACCTGGCGCTGGCGGAAGCAACGGATCCAGCCTCCGACCCGGACCGGCGCGCATGGCATCTCGCGGCGGCCGCCGACGGACCCGACGAGCAGGTGGCCGCCGAGCTGGAGCAGTCCGCGGACCGCGCTCAGGCCAGGGGCGGCTTCGCTGCGGCCGCTGCCTTCTGGCAGCGTGCGGTCGCCCTGACCGGCGACCCGGCACGGCGTAGCGAACGTGCCTTGGCCGGAGCGCACGCCAGTCTGCGAGCAGGGGCCTTCGGGAACGCCTGGTCACTGCTCGCGACGGCCGAGGCCGGGCCGTTGGACGACCTCGGGCGCGCCCGCGTCGATCTGCTCCGTGCGGAGGCCGCGTTCGCCCAGCAGCGCGGCCGCGAAGCACCTGGCCTGTTGTTGCGAGCGGCCAGGACGGTGGAATCACTCGACGCGCGAGTCGCCCGGGAGACCTACCTTGATGCCTGGAGCGCCGCTCTCTTCGCGGGCCGGCTCGCGGGCGCGGCCGGGCTCCGCGAGGTCTCCCAGGCAGCCACTACAGCACCGCGTCCGGACCCTGCGCCCCGAAGTTCCGACGTACTCCTCGATGCTCTGGCGCTGGTCTTCGCCGAAGGACGCGCGGCCGCGGTTCCGTTGCTCAAACAAGCCGCGACGGCGTTCGGCGGATCGGAAGTCACCGCCGAGGAGGTGCTTCGCTGGGGTTGGCTCGCCACCGCCGCCGCAGCGACGGCCTGGGACTTCGAATCCTGTGTGGCCGCCGCCACCCGGCAGGTGGAGACAGCACGTGCTGCCGGGGCGCTCGCCGTACTCGCTGTCGGGGTGAACGTCCTCGGCCAGGTGGTCGCGCTGGCGGGGGACTTCGCCGAGGCGTCGTCGCTACGAGCCGAGGCCGAGGCGGTCCGGGAGGCCACCGGCACGCACGTTCTCCCGTACGGCGCGTTGGTGCTGTCCGCGCTGCGCGGACGGGTCGACGAATCCTTCGGGTTGATCGACGACACGATCGCGCGAGCAACGACCGAGGGACAGGGCACGGCGGCGCAGTACGCGCGGTGGACGAAGTCGGTGATCCTGAACGCCCTCGGCCGTTACGACGAAGCGTTGCTCTGGGCAACTTCGGCCGCCGAGGACACGCCGGAGTTGTTCGTGTCCTCGTGGGCCTTGAGCGAACAGGTCGAGGCGGCCACCCGGAGCGGACGGCACCGCGAGGCCGCCGCCGCCTGGGCGCGGCTTCGGGAATCGACTGCAGCCACCGACGAGCACTGGGGCCTCGGTCTGGAGGCACGGGCCCGGGCTCTCGTACGGCGCGATGCCGACGCCGAACGCGCCCACGGCGAAGCGGTCGAGTTGCTCACCGGCACCCGGTTGCGTCCGGACCTCGCGCGTGCCCACCTGCTCTACGGCGAATGGCTTCGCCGGGAGAGCCGCCGACGGGATGCCCGGACTCAGCTCCGTACCGCGTACGATCTGTTCACCTCGATCGGCATGGAAGCGTTCGCCGAACGCGCTCGGCGGGAGTTACACGCGACCGGGGAGACCGTCCGCCGGCGCACCGCCACATCGTCGGCGGGCGGAGAACTGACGCCTCAGGAACGCCAGATCGCCGTCCTGGTCCGCGACGGTCTCTCCAATCCGGAGGTGGGCGCGCGACTGTTCCTCAGTCCCCGCACGGTCGAATGGCATCTGCGGAAGATCTTCGACAAGCTGTCCATCAGCTCGCGCCGGCAACTGCGGGACGCGCTGCCCGGCACCAGCGCCACGAAACCCTAGCGCGGCAGCAGTTGCTGACCGCCGTCCACGTCGTACGTCGAACCTGTCAGCGCACCGTTGGTCATCAGGTGGACGATGAGTGCCGCCACGTCCTCCGGGCCGACCACCCGCCGGATCGGCAGCGTGGCCCGCAGGCCGGCGCGGCGGTCCTCGAGCTGATCCCCCAGCAGACGCGCGGAAAGCGGCGTGTCGACGAAACCGGCCGCGACGGCGTTGACCCGGATCGGGGCGAGCTCGAGCGCCGCATTAGCGGCGATCGCGGAGATGGCCGCGGTAGCGATCGCGGCAATACTCAGGCCGACTCCGGCTCGCCGGGCGCCCGTGCCGCTGATGTAGGTCAACGAGCCACCCGGGCGGACCCGCCCGATGCAGAGCCGGGCGATGCGGAGCGCGCCGACCAGATGCCCGTCCATGAACTCTCGCGCCTGGTCGAAGTCCAGCTCGGCGATCGGCGCGTAGAACGGCCCGCCGCCACTCACCAGGACGTGATCGACCTGCGCGGGCAAGCCGGCGAAGAACGCTTCGACGCCGGCGGAGTCGCCCAGGTCCACCGACGCCACGATCTCCGCGCCGACGTCGCCGGCGGCTGCGTCGAGCCGCTCGCGGTTGCGCCCGGTGATGACGAGCCGGGCGCCGGCCGCTCCGGCCCGCCGGGCGGTCTCCAGCCCGATCCCCGAACTTCCGCCGAGCACGACGACGACCTGCCCGGTGAGGCTGTCGTCCGACGGTGCCGTGGTCACTGTGGTTGATTCGGTCATGCTGCGCTCCTGTTCGTTGCGGCTGAGACCGGTACGGCGCAGCCGTGCACGCGTGGGGTCGCCGGCACCCGCGTGGCCGGCGGGCGGCCGGAGGCGACGAACAGCATCGTGATCGCGGCCGACACGACGCTCACCGCTGCCATCACCAGCATCGCCGTCCGGTACCTGTTCGCGAGTGGCTGAGCGAGATCGTCCGAGCTGCCCACTCCGAGCAGGGCGGGAACGAGCGCGATCAGCACCACTCCGCCGATCCGCGACGCGGCATCGTTGATCGCCGACGCCTCACCGAGGTCGGCGTCGTCGACGGCTGCGAGAACGCCTGCCGTGAGCGGGGCGACCGTCAGGCCGATGCCGAGACCCCAGAGCACCGCGCCGGGAAGGATCGCTTGCACGTAGCTGTCACCTGGCTCGGCCGCCGACAACCACGCGAAGCCACCGGCCACGATCAGGATGCCGATAGTCATCGGCCAGCGCGTGCCGACTCGTGCCACCAGGCCGCCGATCAGCGGCGAAACAGTCAGAAAGACAGCCGACTCCGGAATCAGGGCCGCGCCGGCCGCGGTGGCGCTGTAGCCGAGCTGCAGCTGACACTGCAGCACCACGAGGTAGCCGGCCGCTGACAGCGCGCCGTAGAAGAGCAGCGTCGCCGCGTTGATCGCGACGAACTGCCGGATCCGGAACAGGGCAGTCTGCAGCATCGGCGCGGACCGACGCTGCTCAACGGGGATCAGAGTTGCCAGACAGAGCGCACCGACCGCCGCGGAGATCAGGACCTCCGCGCTGCCCCACCCAGCGGATGGCCCCTCGGTCAGCGCGTAGATCACGCCACCCAGCCCGAGCACGGCCAGCAGAGAGCCGGCGAGGTCGAGAGACAACGGTCGTCGCACGCGATCGACCTCGGGCACCCGGCGCAGGATCCACAAGGCGGCCGCGATCAGCGGGAAGTTCAGCAGGAACACGTACCGCCACGAGCCGTGGTCGACGAGCCACCCGCCGGCGTACGGGCCGAGCGTCGTACCAAGGGTCGACACGCCTGCCCAGACGCCGATCCCGCGGGCCCGGTCGACCGGTCGCAGGGTTCCGTTGAGCAGTGCCAGACTGCTCGGCACCACCAGCGCCCCGCCGGCGCCTTGGACCACCCGCGCCGCGATCAGCGCGCCGACGTTCGGGGCGGCAGCACAGCACAAGGACGCGACCAGCATGACCAGGAGCCCGGCGACCAGAATGCGCCGCCAGCCGAAATGGTCGGCCAGCGCTCCAGCGAGCAGCAGCAGAGCCGCGACGGTGATCAGATAGCCGGTCAGCACCCACTGCAGCTCGCTCACACCGGCGTGCAGGTCGCGACTGATCGACGGTACGGCGACGTTGACCATGTAGGCGTCGATGAAGCCGACCATCGACGCGAGCACCGTCGCCGCGATCAGAGCGCCACCGGCTCTGCTCCGCAGCTCGACCGGTCCGGCCAGGTCGTACGACGTGGCCCGCACCTGTTTCGCAGTCATGCTGCCAGGATCGGGCGAACGATCCCGGTTCCGAGCCCGGGACAATCCCTGGTCACGCGAACCAGGGACTGTCCCTGGCTCCGGCGGTGCGCCGGCCGGCACAGACTCGCGGTGTTGATTCACTTCGAGGGGAGCGCCCGCCATGGACAGGACGGAGTACGACGTTATCGTGCTCGGAGCAGGTGCGCCGGGAGAACACTGTGCCGCCGCGCTGGCCAAGGGCGGCGCCCGGGTCGCCGTCGTCGAACGCGAGCTGCTCGGCGGCGAGTGCTCGTACTGGGGGTGCATCCCGTCGAAGACGTTGCTCCGCCCCGGCGAGGCTCTGGCCGCCGCCCTCGACGCTCCCGGTGCGCGCGAGGCTGTGACCGGCACCCTCGATCCGCAAGGGGTCATGAGCTGGCGTGACTTCATGGTGTCCGGGTACGACGACTCGGGCCAGGTGTCGTGGGCGAAGAGCGCCGGTCTCGAGGTACTGCGTGGCCACGGCCGGCTGGCTGGTTCGCACACGGTCGCGGTGGACGACCGGACCTACACCGCGCAGCACATCGTCATTGCGACCGGTGCGGACCCGGTGATCCCACCGGTCCCCGGCTTGCGATCGCTACCGGGGATCTGGACCAACCGCGACGTCACCGGGCTCGTCGAGGTACCTGATCGGCTTCTGGTGCTCGGCGGCGGCGCGACCGGGGTCGAGATGAGTCAGGCGCTGGCTCGGATGGGCGCGGCGGTGACCCTCATCGAGCGCGGTGAGCACCTGTTGCCCCGCGAGCCCCGAGCAGTGGGCGACGCGGTAGCGGCGGCACTCGCTGCGGACAACGTGGACGTGCGGGTCGGCACCGGCGCCGAACACGTGCGGCTCGCAGATTCGTCGTACGTGGTCGACCTCAGCGACGGGACAGACGTCCGGGGCGACCGCTTGCTGGTCGCGACCGGTCGACGGCCGCGCGTCGACGGGATCGGCCTGGAGACCGTCGGAATCGCCGCGAATCCACGGGGTATCGAGGTCGACGCCAGACTCGCGGCCGGGCCGGACCTCTGGGCGATCGGCGACGTGACCGGGCTCTGGCAGCTCACGCACGTCGGCGAGTACCAGGGCCGGGTCGTGGCGAGCAACATCCTCGGGCGGCCTCGGACCGCGGACTATGAGGCGGTGCCGCGCGTCGTGTACTGCGACCCGCAGGCCGCCTCGGTCGGCGCGGCGGAGGGGCCGTTCGTGAGTACCGTCCAGCTGTCAGGGGTAGCGCGGACAGCGACGTACCTGCGCTCGTACGACACCCGGCCCGGGTTCCTCACGATCGTGTCGGACGGAACGGTGATCACCGGTGGCTACGCAGTCGGTCCGGAGGCCGGTGAATGGCTGCAGCAGGCGACCCTGGCGATCCGCGCGAAGGTGCCGCTGGAGGTCCTGCTCGATGTGATCCAGCCGTTCCCGACATTCTCCGAGGCGTTCCTGCACGTACTGCGGGACCTGGACGCGCAGGTGAACACGGGGGCCGGCCCGGCGGGCTGACCAGGCATTCTCACTGGCGCCACGGCGTGCGCACGACGGCAGATTAGGTGTCAACGACCAAGGTTCTTCTCTGGAGGAAGTCATGAGCACTACCGAAGTAAGCACTGACCAGTCGGCCGCTGTGAATCCGGCCTCGGCCGACCTGAAGTTCGAGGCCGTCGTCATCCCGGTCACCGACGTCGACCGGTCGAAGGAGTTCTACACCGGCCTCGCCTGGCGGCTCGACGCCGACTTCGCGTTCGACAACGGCTTCCGCGTCGTCCAGTTGACTCCGCCCGGCTCGCCCGCGTCGGTCCAGTTCGGTACCCACATCACATCGGCCGACCCCGGTACGGCGCAGGGTCTCTACCTGGTCGTCTCCGATGTCGAGGCCGCCCGGGAGGACCTGATCAAGCACGGCGCGACCGTCAGCGAGGTGTTCCATCCCGGAGCGCCGGGCGCGCAGTTCGAGGTCGGCGACGTCAGCGCGCGCGTTCCCGGGCCCGCCGACGAGCGTTCCAGCTACGGCTCGTTCGCGACCTTCAGCGACCCCGACGGCAACACCTGGCTGCTGCAGGAGGTCACCACGCGACTCCCCGGCCGGGTCGACCCCGCGGAAACGACGTACAGCTCGGTCGAAGACCTCGAGAGCGCGCTGAAGCGCGCCGCGGCCGCCCACGGCGAACACGAGGCCCGCACCGGCGAGGCAGACGAGAACTGGCCGGCCTGGTACGCCGCCTACATGGTCGCCGAACGCACCGGCACCGAACTCCCTCAGTAAGCGCCAACCACCCCGGAGGGCTCTAGGCGCCCGCGCCGCCGTCGATGGGGATGATGGCGCCGGTCACTACTGAGGCCCGGTTGCTGAGTAGCCAGGCGGCCAGTTCGGCGACTTCGCGGGGCTCGGCCATCCGGCCTAGTGGGGTGCTTGCGTTGATGCGAGCGACGACGCCTGGGGTCGCTGCCTCCCAGGTGTCGATCATCTCCGTTGCGGTGCCGCCGGGGGTGATGCCGTTGACGCGGATGCCGTGCGGTGCCCAGGTGACGGCGGCTGTTTCGGTGATGCTGTTGAGGGCACGCTTCATCGCGCCGTACGCGGGCAGGGCTGGGTTGGCGCGACGGCTGCCGATGCTCGACGTGTTGACGATCGCCCCGCCACCGCCGCGCCGCATCAGCTCGTACTCGGCCGTCATCGCGGTCCAGTGAGCCCGGAAGTTCACCTCGAACTGCTCCTCGATGTCGTCGTCGCTGGTCGTGTCGAGCGGACCGGGCTGCCGCTGGATCGCGGCACCGTTGTTGAACGCAGCATCGAGCCGCCCGTGCAACTCGTCGACACGGTCGACAGCTGCGCGAATGCTCGTCCGGTCGGCGAGATCCATCGTCACGGCATCCGCGACGCCGCCGTCTGCGCGGATCTCGGTGACGAGCTGTTGAAGAGCGTCCGTACCGCGGGAGGCGAGTACGACGGCAGCGCCCTCGGCAGCGAACAGCCGGGCTGCGGCCGCTCCGATGCCGCGGCTCGCGCCGGTGATGAGTACGACCTTGCCGGCCAGCAGGCCGATGGGAGTGTTGTTCTGGGTCATGACACCAGCGTCGGGTGATCTCCAGGACGGAGACAGGCACAGGCTGTACCAGGATCCGCCGTCGGCCTGCGGGCACACTGGGGTTATGGACAAGCAGGAGCTCGGAGCGTTTCTCCGGAGCCGGCGCGAGCGGTTGCGGCCGGAGGATGTGGGTCTGCCGTCAGGCGCACGGCGTCGGACGCCCGGCCTGCGTCGCGAGGAGGTCGCGGTTCTCGCGCACATCTCCACCGAGTACTACGTTCGGCTCGAGCAAGGTCGGGCGCCACGCCCATCCGGTGAGGTGCTGGCTGGGATCGCCGGCGCGTTGCGACTGACGGACGCGGAGTCTGACCACCTTCACCTGCTTGCCGGTACGGCGCCGAGTCGGACCGGACTGCATCGGCGCGACGTCCGCCCGAGCATCCTCACCCTCCTCGAACGGTTGCCGCAGACGGCCGGGTTCGTGACGTCAGCCGTGTTCGAGGTGCTCGCCTGGAACGATCTCGCGGCCGCGCTGATGGAGGACTTCGGCGAACTCGCTCCGAAGGATCGCAATCTCGCCCGCCGCGCCTTCCTCGCGCCGCCGCGCGACGGCCTGCCGCTCTACGGCGTGTCCGACGCTACCGAGTTCAAGCAGAACGTCGTGATGGAGCTCCGGTCGACGCTGGCCCGCTATCCGTCCGACCCAGCGGTGACCGGCTTGATCGACGAGTTGAGGGCGGGCAGTGCCGAGTTCGCCAGACTCTGGGAGCGGCACGACGTACAGGCGACGCAGATGTTGACGAAGTCCTTCCATCACCCGGTCGTCGGCAAGGTCACCGTCGACTGCGACTCGCTCGCGCTGACCGACCACGACCAGCACCTGGTCCTCTACAGCGCCCCGGTCGGCTCCCGCGACGCCGAGGCACTGGCCCTCCTGAACGTCCTCGGCACCGAAACCAACGAATACCGGCGATAGCCAGCCAGAGCCGGGCCTCAAGCCACGTGTTCTGGTGGACGGCGGGTGGCCCAGGGCTGGGCTTGCTCGAGTTGGGCGGCCAGGCGCAACAGGACTGGTTCTGCGCCGAGGGCGCCGATGAACTGCACCCCAAGCGGCAGGCCGGTCGCGGTCCAGTGCAGCGGCACGGTCATTGCTGGGCGCCCGGTCAGATTGGCAATCTGCGTGTACGGCACCCAGCCCAGGTGGGCGGTGATGAGTTGTCCCACGATCGGACTGAAGCGCAGTACGCCGGCGGCCCGTGCCCGCAGCAGGGCTACCTGGGCCAGCTGCGCCGCTCGCGGCGGGTTGAGCGCGCCGATCCGGGGCGGCGGGGTGGCCGTAGTGGGTGTCAGCAGCAGGTCGTGCCCCGCGTGGAACGCGGCCAGCCGCCGGATGTGGCCCTGCCGCGCCTCGATCGCACGCACCAGTTCGACGGGTTTGGTGGCCCGGCCCAGCGCGGCCATCACCAGAGTGTCCGGTTCGAACGAGGAGTCCCCCGCGCCGGTGACCTGCTTGGCATTGTCGACCGCAGAGGCGCCCCAGGCGAACCATGTCGTGAGGAAATTGCGGGCAACCGCCTCGTCGTCGAACGGCTGCTCGTCCAGCCACACCACCTCGTGCCCGAGCGAGACCAGCAACTGCGCTGCATTCTCGACCGCGCGGACGGCCTCCGGGTCGGGACTTGGGTTGATGGTGCTCGCGGTGCAAGCGGCGATGCGCAACCGGCCCGGGTCGCGACCGACTTCCTCCAGGTACGGCGTTTCGTGCCGCCGCGGCAGGTATGGGCCGTCGGACGCGCCACCGGCCAGTACGTCGAGCATCGCGGCGGTATCGCGTACCGAGCGCGAGATGACGCCGTGGGTCGCGGACCCGGCGAGCCCTTCGCTGACGGCAGGACCGGACGGCACGAGCCCACGCGAAGGCTTCAACCCGAACAGGCCGCACGCCGAGGCCGGAATGCGGATCGAGCCGCCGCCGTCGCTGGCCGCAGCACACGGCACGATGCCGGCCGCCACAGCCGCCGCGGCACCGCCCGACGAGCCACCCGGGCTGTGGTCGGTGTTCCACGGGTTCCGGGTCGGTCCGTACAAATGCGGCTCGGTGACGCCCTTCGCGCCGAACTCGGGCGTGTTGGTGCGGCCGAACACGACCAGCCCGGCATCGAGCCACCGCCGTACGACCGTCGCCGTCTCCGGACGCACGAACCGGGCCAGCGCCCGCGAACCGTCGCTGGTCGGATGACCCGCCAACTCCTGGCCAAGGTCCTTCAGCAAGAACGGGACACCACGGAACGGCGCGTCGCCGACCTCCGCCGAGACGGGACGGTCGAGTTCCACCACGACGGCATTAAGCGAAGGGTTCACCACCGCCATCCGCGCCCGCGCCGCGTCGAGCAGGTCGGTAGGACTCACCTCGCCCCGACGCACCAGCTCGGCCAACCCCACCGCGTCGTACTCGCCGTACCCCTCCATCGAACCTCCTGATTCTTGCCTGAGACAACGAAGAGACCGGCTGGACAACCTATCGCGGTCTGGAGCAGACGTCGGCGATGGCAGCAGGATCCCAGTAGTACGGCCGGAACTCGGTGATCCGGCCGTCGGTGACGACGTTGGCTTGGACGATGCGGGTTTCGATCGTCCGGCCGGTGGCCCGCGCGCGAAAACGTGCCTGGATCAGCATGACCACTGTGTCTTTGTCGATGAGAGGTCGCGCCTCGATCAGGTCCATCGACTGCCAGGTCTCAGCGAAGAGATCGAGGAAGGCCTGGATGCCTTGGTGGCCATGCCACGCCCCGGTTCCCGTGAACGGCAGGCCGGGTGCCTGGTACAGCACGACGTCGGGGTCGAGGCAAGCAGCGACCGCGGCGAACTCGGCGCCGGAACTGGAGCCACCTGCGGCCACGTACTCCGCCTCGGCGGCGTAGAACCGATTCATCAAGGCCATCACGTCAGCTGGATTCGGTGGTGTCATCGTGCGCTGGTCCTCTGTTCGCCCGTCGGCACGCTGATGCGTGCCGCACGGGTTGAACGCGACAGCGGACCGAGATGTGAGTCGACGTTCGAACACATGGTCAGTCGAGTGGGACACCCGTGTGGCTTTCCAGGGTTTCGATGAGCTGGGCCTGGAACGCTTCATCCTGGCAGGCAGGGTGTGGTGTCTGAGCCTGCAGGTGGTACCAGTAGCCGCCGGTGCTCGGGCTCACGTCGTCGTGGGTGGCGAGCCAGACCTGAGTCTCGTGGCCGGCGGTCAGGTCGTCAGGTGCGCCCGCACCGCCCATCCGGGTCGGCACCCAACCAGGATCGACAGCATGACTGGAGGTTCCCGGCCAACGCGAGGCGAGCGCCAGCGCGAGGGTCGTGATCCACAGCTTGCTGTCGGAGTACGAGCCGGTACCTCGAGACAGCCGGCGCAGGTCCATGGAGCCGCCCCGATGCATCCCGCTACTGAGGTAGATCAACCTGCCTGGCTTGTCCATCGACGCCGTCAGCAGGTACGGCGCCAGAACGTTGACCGTGATCACGTCGGGCGAGGTCATGACGCCGGCGTTGTGGATGACGGCGTCGAAGCGGCCGAAGGCGGAGGCTTGCCGAGCGACGTCGTGGATTTCGTCGACCCGGGCGAGATCGCCGATGACCACGCCCTTCCACCGGCCAGGCTCGCTGAGCCGCGACTCGTTGCGGACATGAACGACCACGTCATGCCCGGCGTCGGACAACGCGCGCGCCGCGTTGTACCCGAGCCCGCTGGCTGCTCCGGTCACCATGATCACTGCCATCTCAGACCGGTCCCCGGACAGTCAGCTGTTCGCCTGGGCGGCTGAAGATGCTGAGGATCTCCGCGGGCTCAGTGCCTGTGCTGCCAAACCAATGTGGCGTCCCGGTGCTGAACTCCACGACGTCTCCACGTCCGAGCACCCAGTCCTCATCGCCGAGCACGAGGCGCAGCTGGCCGGACAGCACACAGATCCATTCGTGGCCGTCGTGCGCCCTGATCTCCGGCGTGACCTTGCTGGTCGGAACGACGATTTGCCACGCCTGCATGCCATCGGGCTGTCGCGTCAGCGGGATCACCGTCCGGCCCTTGAGCCGGTCTCCGACTCCCTCGAGCACCGCGGCAATCCCCGCCGCCGACATGTCCTCCACAACTCATCTGACCCCGATTTCCCACAAACAGCAACCTTCGTGGCCGAACACCTCACGCCGCCCCAGCCTTGGTCCTCGCCACGAGGGGTCAGATCGTCAGCGGGGCTTGGTGGCGCTCCAGAGGTAGATCTCGTGGCCGCCTGGTCCGGGCGGACCCGCCAGTCGGCTGTCGTCGGACTCGAAGGCGACGTGTTGTCCGTCGCCGGAGATGCCCGGGGAGGAGCTTCCGGGACGGCTGCCCCAGGGATCTGTCGGGTCCTGCTGGTAGGTGATCCAGACCCGGGCGCCGGTCTTGCGGTCGAGGCGGTACACGTCTCCGAGAGTGCCGTGGTCGGCGCGTGAGGTGCGGGCCTGTGTGGAGTAGGCGACGTACCGGCCGTCGGCGGAGACAGCACCGACGGCGCTTCCGATGACCGTCGACATGTTGCCCTGGTAGTCGGCCGAGATCAGCTCCAGTTTGTTGGTGCGGAGATCGCGAAGCCAGACGTTCGGGATCGGGTCCACGCCGACCCCGAGCGACCCGGTGACGTTGAAGACCACGAACCGGCCGTTGGCGGAGACGTCGGCCGAGCCGTGCTCGACGATGAACGACCGTGGGTCGGCCGGTACGCCGTCGGAGATCGAGCGCGTGGTGGACCGGTCACGGTCGCGGACGTGCACCAGCCCGTCGCCGCCGATATTGACGAAGGCCACCACGCGTCCGTTTCCGGAGATGGACGGCTCACCGGAGGGCAGGTCGAGCTGACGCCCGTCGGAGGTCACCGAGACTCGTTCGGTACGGCGGGTGTCGAGGTCCCGGACGAAGACATCCTGGGCGTTGTTGGTATCCCCCGGCACGAGGTTCGTCGAGCTGGACCAGAACGCCACGTGGCGACCATCGGCCGAGATGTCCGAGTCGAGACCGCCCAGGTTCGCCGGCCCGCCGAGGCCGACCGAGACTACGGTGGTGCGCCCGGTGCGCAGGTCGTGTACGAAGACATCGGGGCTGTTGTTGGTGTCGCCGCGGAAGAGGTTCGAGGCGAACGAGTCGAAAGCGACGTACCGGCCGTCGGCAGAAATCGATCCGGGCCGGCTCTCGCCGTTGCTCTGGACACCCCCGGTGCCGACCGAGACGCGCGTCGTACGGCGGGTGACGGTGTCGCGGACGAAGATGTCGACCTGGTCGTTGCTATCGCCCGCGACGAGGTCGCTCGCGGCCGAGGAGAACAGGACATAGCGCCCATGGGCCGACGTTCGCGACCGTCCGCTGAATCCCGAGTACGCATTGCCGCCGCCCCCGGTCCTTGCGACCGAGACCATGCTGATCGTGCCGGGATGACGGTCACCGCCCGCGACCGCCGGTACGGCGACCGCTCCCGCCGGTACGGCGACCGCTCCCGCCGGTACGGCGACCGCTCCCGCCGGTACGGCGGCAACTGCGAGCACTGCGAGTGCGGTGCGAATGGGCCTGTTGACGGTGTGAGTGAGTTTCACGGCGCCCCCCTTAAGGACACCTGATAGATGCACGCGGAGGACCGGAAGTTATCTGGACTCGAAACGCGGACCGACCGGCGGTGGCGACCCGCCCACTGCCGCGGAGAGCAGTGACTGGGCTGACCACTTCATCAGTGCGATCGCTTCGTCGTGCGGCAGTTTCGCCACGTCGAGCAGCCAGCTGAGGGCCTCGATCCCGGTGGCGCTGCGAATCGCGATCGCCAACTGGTGAACGGATTCCGGCGGCAGGTCCTCGCGAAGAGGAGCAAGCGCCTCCTCGAACCAGGCGATCGCTCTGCCCTGCCGTAGCGGCAGCGCCGCACGCTCGGTGGGATCGGCCTCAAGGGACAGCCGAAGCATCGTGCGTTGCTGCTCCTCGGTTTCGAGGATCAGGGCAGTGAACGAGTCGGTCGCGGCTGCCAGGCGTTCGCTCACCTCGGTGGGCGCGTCCTCCGGCAGCAAGCTGGCGGCCGCTGTCTCGGGATGCGCCGCAGCCAGCAAGGTGCGCTGATTTGGGAAGTACCGGTAGGCAGTCGGGCGAGAGACCTCAGCCGCCGCGGCCGCTTGCTCGACGGTCGGCGTCAGCCCGGACGCGACGAGCTCACGAGCGGCTGCCACCAGGGCATCCCTCGTGCGCTGCTTCTGGCGGCTGCGACCGCCGAGCTCGTAGGGCATTGACATGACGAAAATGATACCGCACTCTCATGGTGAGACCTGAGTCTCATGAACCTGAAAGGTGGAGACCATGAGCGGACTCGAAGCAATCGTCCGGAACCCCGGTGAAGGCGAGCTGCACTGGTTCTTCGGCGGCGGAGTGCATCGCTGGCTGGCCACGGCCGAGCAGACCGGCGGGAGCTATCTGCTGTTCGAGGACGCGATGGAGGGCGGCAAGGTGACGCCGTTACACCTGCACCCCGACGCCGAGGAATCGATGTTCCTACTGGACGGCGAACTCCTGATGCACCTGGACGGCGCCGAGCGCCGGGTCGACGCGGGCGGGCTGGTGATGGTGCCGC
The DNA here is from genome assembly GCF_040605415.1 of Kribbella sp. NPDC005582. Lineage (NCBI taxonomy): Bacteria > Bacillati > Actinomycetota > Actinomycetes > Propionibacteriales > Kribbellaceae > Kribbella > Kribbella sp. NPDC005582. Next base: position 75,494 of record NZ_JBEXCU010000002.1, on the reverse strand, counting down.
GCGGCATGCCGCACGCGTTCCTGGTCACCTCGCAGAAGGCGAGGATCCTGTGCCTGCTCACCCCAGGGATCGGGCAGGACTTCTACCTCGGCGCCAGTGAGCCGTACGTCGAAGGTGCCGCCCACGAGGTCGACTTCGCCAAGATCGCGCAGTCGGGCCGCGACAACGGCGGCATCGAGATCCTCGGCCCGCCACCGTTCGCCCACCTGGCCGCCGCGCGGCACTGAGCCTGGCAGGCTCAGGACCTGAGCGTGACCATGATCAAGCTGAGAACGATAGCCAGACACGACAGAATCACACCGATCACAGCCATCGGTTTGCCGCGACGGCGTCCGGTCAGACCGACGATCGCGAGGACCATCCCGAGCAACGCGAACGGGAGCGGCGAATAGGCGCGGATGGTGTCCAGGTTGACCGGCAGCAGCCACACCACGCAGCCGATGATGCCCAAGACCAATGCTGCCGCGGCAACTCCCGCCCCCTTGGGAGGCTCCACCGGCGCCGGCCCGCCCGGCCATCCACGCCCGTGCGGATCGGTCCAGGGTTGCCCAACCGGCATTGGGCGTCCCTGCGGTTCCGACGGCGGAACATAACTCATGAGCACTCCCCGAGGCGGATCGGACGCTTCCCCACATCTCTATCAGCCGACCGGGTCCACCCACCGCCCGGTCAAGATCGTGCTGCGCGCCCCGGTCGGGCGTTCTTCGCCAGTACGACGGTGACGGCGACCGCGATCACGGCAGCGCCCACCAGGTCGACCCACAGTGGTGGCTGGACAAGGAACTCGGCGGCCATCGCGGCCAGGTAGGTCAGCGGCCAGGTCAAAGCACCGAGCGCCTTCTCGGCGCGGGTCCACCGATCGGAAGTCCACAGCAACCAGACACCGAGCACCCACCCGATCAGCAACAGCACCGGCCCGAGCAGCAACAGCGCGAGCGCGGCGAAGTCCCGCACCCGCAACTGCGGTGGCTGCTCGACCAGAACCAGCCCATCGGTGGCGGCGGTAACGATGTCCTCCGGATCACCAAGCCGCCGCAGCACCTCTTGGATCTCGCTCTCCGAGGATGCTCCGGCCGCGCGCGCCTCCGCGATATGCGACGTCACCTCAGCGACGAGCTCGGTACGCCGCTCCGCCGGCAACGGCTCAGCCAGCCTGGCGAGGTGGCTCAAGTAGGCGTCGATCATCCGATCACTGTCCTGCTGCACGTTCATCCCCGTTCCCGCTACCATGTACTGCAAGGTACCTGCTGACACCATGAAACCACAACTCGGATGACATGGAGGAGAACCCGTGGCCCACGAGAACCTGGAGTCCACGTACCTGGCGTACCTCGACGCGTTGAACGGCCGACGGTTCGACGAGCTTGACCGCTACGTGTGCGACGAGCTCGTCTACAACGACAAGCCGCTGACCCGCCAGCAGTACGCCGACATGATCGCGGCCGACACTCGCGCGACCCCGGACCTACGCTTCGAGGCTCACCTGCTGTCCACCGGCAACGACCTGGTCGCCTGCCGCCTCTGGTTCAACTGCACCCCGACAAGCACATTCCTCGGCCTCGAACCGACGGGGACCGCGGTCTCCTTCGCCGAGCACGTCTTCTACCGGTTCGAGGGCGGCCGAATCGCGCAGGTCTGGTCCCTCATCGACCGCGATGCGGTCGCGGCCCAGTTCGGCGGTACCGAATCAAGTGGCGCACTTTGATCTCATCAATTCTGGGGACGACGCCGTACGCCGTTCAGCGGCAGGCTTGATCCATCGACGACATGTTGGAGGGGTGAGCGTGCGAAGGATCATCGTGTCGACACTGGTGACGGCCGACGGCGTCGCCGAGGATCCGGGCGGAATGGCCGGTTTCGAGCACGGCGGGTGGGCGAACCGCTATTTCAACGAAGAGGTCGGGAAGCGATCGATGGAACGCCTGCTGTCCTGTGACTACTTCCTGTGCGGCCGGCGCACGTACGAGATGTTCTCCACGGCGTGGCCGAACAGCTCCGGACCGTACGCCGACCGGCTGAACGCGATTCCGAAACTGGTCGCCTCGACGACCCTCGCCGAGCCGCTGACCTGGAACGCGAGCCTGCTCACAGGCGACGCGATCGGCGCACTGAGGAAGATCAAGGAAGAGGACGGCCAGGACATCCTGATGTACGGCAGCGTCTCGCTGATGCACTCGCTGCTGCGCAACGGCCTGGTCGACCAACTGGATCTCATGGTCTGCCCGATCATCCTCGGCACCGGGCAGCGACTGTTCGGCGAAGGTGGTCCGGTGGTAGAGCTGGAACTCACCGGGCAAACCCACCTCGCCACCGGCATCGCCGTCCTCAGCTACCGCCCCCACCCGCCCGCAGCGAACTGAGCCTCGCTAGGCCCTCCGCATCAGCAGGCGACGTTCTTGACCATCCAGCGCGCGAGTGGGCGCAACTGCAGGAAGGCTGCGGCGACATGGTCGGCTGCGGCGGGGGTGTGGATCCAGTCGTCGCAGCCGAGGGGGCGGGTTGCAATGACGGATCTGTGCCGCAGCAACGTCATCCGCGGATGATCGGCTGGGTGACCTCGCAGCGGTCGCTTCAGCATGTCGCCCGAAATGACGTATCCCTCGTGCTCCAGAGCCCGAAGGATGGCGACGAGTCGCCGGCCGGAGCCAGTGTCTGCAACGGCGGCTCGATAGCGCTCGATCTGCGGCGAGGGCGCATACCACCACGCCAGGCCGACTTGCAGGCCGTCGAGGTCGAAATGAAGACTCAGCTCGACATTGGGGGCCAGCCTGACAATCGCGTGCTGGCGCTGCCATGCGTGCATCAGGACTTCGCCGTACCCCCAGACGGCGAAGTCCTCGTACGCCGGATCTGCGTCAGCCAGGTCGTTCAGCAGCTCGATCATCGGTCGCCGGACCAGGTCTTCACGATCCTGCCGGCATCGACGCCTGGTGTCGGCCGACGGATCGCCCTCAAGTTGCAGCAACACGTCGAAGGCTGCCCTCGGCCATCCCGCGAAATCGCCCGTCACCTGGTCGAGCCTAGCGAGCGCACTACGAACACGTCATGATGCGATGCAGGTGAATCCGCTCGGGCTCTGAGCGTCCCCGGCGGGCTTGGTTACCTGGAAGCCGAAGGCAGCACTCGCACCGGCGGCCAGTTTGCCGTTGTAGGCCAGGCTGGTGGCGGTGATCGTGCCAGTGGTCCCTGACAGTGAGGCATTCCAGGAACCGGCGATCGCCTGCCCGGCCGGCAGCGTGAACGTCACCTGCCATCCGGCGATCGCCGACGTCCGCGCGTTGGTCACCGTTACCGGCTGGACGACGTACCCGCTGTCCCACCGGTTCTGCACGGTCGAGACGGCCGAGCAGCCGTCTCCCGGACCGCCGCTGCCGGTCGTCGTACCGGTCACCGATCCAGAGGGTGCGGAAGTGCCGGCCGCGTTCGAGGCCGTGACCCGATAACAGTACGGCGTGCTCGCCGCGAGCCCGGTGTTGGTGAAGCTCGAGGTGGCCGTGGTGCCGACCTGGCTGAAGGTGCTGCCTGCGGCACAGGCGCCAGCGGCCCGCTGGACCTGGTACTGCGTCGCACCGGACGAGCCCGTCCACGACAGCGAGACCGAGCTCGACGTCGTACTGGTGACGGCGAGCGCGCTGGGCGCGGCCGGAACCGTACCGCCGGCACCGCAGCCGGAGAACACCGTGGCGCACCGCGAGGTCTCGGACACGCCGTTAGGCCCAGTGAAGACCCGCTGCCCCCACGCCGTCAGCTGAGCAGGGTCGAATCCCACCGTCTGGTCGAGATAGGGCTCACTGTTGCCGCTGTACGACCAGGCCAGCCAGCCGATCCCGCGCGTCCGGGCCTCGGCCATGATCGTGTCCTCGTCGACATTCTGTCCCTGGTGCTCATGCCCGAACTCGCCGACGATCAGCGGCAGGCCCATCCGCTCGAACGCGTCGAAGTAGCTCGTGATCGTGGCCGCGGTTCCGTACACCTGGTACATGTGGACGGAGAAGAGGGTGTTGCGCTGACTGTCGGCGGCCCAGACGGTCTGTGCGTTGTCGCGCATGGTGTTGGTCCAGTCCTGGCCCCAGTTCGGCGCGTCAACTACCAGTGTGTGCTGGAATCCAAGGGTGCGCATGCGCTGTACGGCGTTCGCAGTGGCGGTCGTCCACTGCCCCGGATTGGTGTTGCCGATCGGCTCGTTGCCGATGTTGATCAGCACATAAGCCTCCTGGCCGATCAGTACGTCGCGAATGCTGTTCCAGTACGTGACGGCCTGATCGAGCGTGGCGGCGGCAGCGTCCTCGCCGTACCCGGTCGTGTCGTGCACCTCCAGCACGCAGATCAGCCGATTCGCCTTGCACCGACTGACGACATCGGCGACGTCAGCAGCCGGGCTGGGACCCCACCGCAGGCCGCCTCCGAGCACCACCCGGACGGTGTTCGCGCCCAGGCCGGCGATCTCGGCGTACGAATTGGTTTCGCCCGGATACCAGACGTGCGGGTGGCTGGTGCCGCGCATCACGAACGGCGTGCCGTTGGCATCCAGCAGATTCCGGCCGCTGATCGTGAAGCCCGTGGCGGCCGTCGGTGCCGGCGCCTCGGGTGCGGCGAGCGCCGGCGAGGAAGGGACAAGGAGCGAGAGGATGAGCGCGGGGAGCGCTCCCAATGCAGGCAAGCGGAATTTCATGATCGATCCCTCGGGTTGCGGGCGGGTACAACCGAGCGCCCAGAGTGGCACTTACGCGATTAAGTGACAAGAGCTCGATCAAGGCTCAATGACGCCACAGAGCGACTACTTGTTGCTACGTAAACGCTTAAGCAGATCTTCAGCTGGTCAGCGTTTCGGCCAGCCAATCGATCGAGGATCGGCCGGAGACTGCGTGGCCGAGTCCGGGTACGAGGTCGGTCTGGAGACGGTCGGCCGCGGCGAGGTCGGTGTAGACCTTCGAGACCGACTCGACGGCCGACCGGAAGCCTGTGGCCGGGAAGATCGGATCGTCTGCGCCGAGCTCGAGGAACAACGGCCGAGGCGCCAGCAAGGCCAGCAGGTCCGGCTGTTCGGCGATGGCGAGCAAGCCGGGGACGAAGTTGCACGCGCAGTGGTGGACGGCCAGGAAGCTGTCGGTGAAGGTGTTGGCGAAGCCGCAGAGCACACCGGCCTTGATTCGTTCGTCCAGGGCCATGGTGATCATCGACCACAGTGAGCCGCCGGAATGACCGAAGACTCCGACCCGGTCCGGATCGACGTCGGGATGCGTCAGCGCGGCCTCGACGACACCCGACAACTCCGCGACTCGCAGGCCCGTCAGCGTGTACCCGCTCATCATCAGCTCCATCGAGAGCCGATAGCAGGAACTGGATGCCTCCGGGTCATAGCTCCGATCGACGTCGGTCATCCGTTCCCCGAAGCCCACCACGTCAGGAGCGACCACGACCAATCCTTTGCGGACAAGGCGTACGGCGAACTGTCCGTACAGGTCGTTGCTGTCGGCATCAGATCGGCCATCGGGTGGCAACCCGATGATCTGCCGGCTCCCGTAGCCGTGCCCATGGACCGCAAGCACCGCGGCCGTAGGCCCACGCAACCCGTTCGGAACGAGCACATAGGCGCTGAACCGAACTCCGGGCAGCACCTCGAGCTCCACCCGATCACGCCGGTAACCCTCGCACTCCACCCGGTCGACCACCGTCATCACCGGGTCCGAGGCCCGCTCGAACGGAGCCACCAGCGACCGCAAGTAAGCGATCCGCTCCGCAGCCGAAACGCTGCCCCGCGCCACGGCCGCGCGAGCCGCCAAGTCGGCCAGTACCCGGTCCACCCCGTCATTCATCTCCGCATCGTAGGCACACGCCACGCGGGTTCGGGAGCTTTTCCCGGGGACGGCGGGACAACGGACCTTTCGGACGGGATCGGCGCGGGCGCACGCTGAGAAACATGAGCCTCGCATTGCTTCACGTCGCGCTTGACGAGTTTGCCCGCAGGCTTCGACTCGTCGGGCCGAACGACTGGGGACGCCGTACGCCGTGTTCCGAATGGAATGTCCGTGCGCTGGTCAACCATGTGGTTGGCGCCAACGTGCGTTACCGGTTGCTGCTTCGGGGTGCCTCGGTCGAGCAGGTGGAGGCCACGCGCTCGGTCGATCACCTCGGCGATGACGCCTTGGCGTCGTTCCTGGCGAGCGCGGATCAGATGGTCGCGTGCTTTCGCGAGGACGGCGCGCTCGACCGCGTTGTCCATCACGTATCCGGCGACCGGACCGGATCGGCGCTGGTGCCGATGCGGATCCTCGATGCCGCGATCCACGCCTGGGACCTGGCTCGTGCGATCGGCGCGGACGAAACGCTCCCCGACGAGGTCGTCGCCTACCTGCTGGCTTTCGCGACGCCGTACGACGACGCGCTCCGCACGGCGTCACCACAAGACCGGTTGCTGCACAGGCTGGGCCGGCACTCGAAGACGGAGGAGATTCGATGAACGACACTCAGCAGTTCCTCGCCGAGATGATGCCGCGTATTCACGAGGCCGAGACCGCACTGCACAACGGCGACGCCAAGCCACGGTTCGCGATGTGGTCGCACACCGACCCGGTCACCGTCTACGGCGCCGCGTTCAGCCCGATCGGTTGGGCCGAGGTCGCGCCGATGTTCGACGAGCTCGCGACGCGATTCTCCGACTGCCGCTCATGCGAATGGGAGGTCGTGGCGGCCGATGTCGGCCAGGACTTCGCCTACCTGCTCGCGATCGAACGGACGACCGCATCGATCGACGGAGCCGAGGCAGCGTCGTACACGCTCCGCAGTACGACGATCTTCCGGCGCGAGGGTCCCGAGTGGAAGGTCGTGCACCGGCACGCCGACCCCATCAACGAGACCTCCGCCGTGTCCGTACGGCGCCTGACGAAGAACTGACCTCAGGCTGCCGGTGTGTAGGTGTTCACAACGATCCCGCACGCGTACGGCGTGGAGCGGGCGAGCGTGAGGCTGCAGCCACCGGCGACCGACCGGAACAGCGACTGGCCGCGGCCGACCGCCGTCGGGTTGACGTAGAGCTGGTACTCGTCGACCAGGCCGGCGGCGGCGAGCGCGGCGACGAATCCGGTCCCGCCGAAGGCGATCATGTCGGCGCCCGGGCCTGCCTTGAGCTTGGTGATGGTGGCGGCGAGGCCGTCGGGCGCTGGTCGGGTGCGCGGCCAGGGAAGATCACCGGGTTCACCGGTGGAGAACACGATCTTCTCGGCCTCGCCGATCCGGTGAGCGAAGGCGTAGTCGGGTTCGTCGGGATGACTCGCCGCGGTCCGCGCCCAGTGATCGATATAGCCCTCCCGGGCCATTTTCACGCCCAGGAGGATCCGGTCGATCGAACGGAACGTCTTGTTGAAGTCTCGCTTGAGCTCGTCGTCCCAGGACCAGGTCGGCCCCCAGTCCCAGACCGACCACTGCAGAGTCGAGTCGTCCGCTTCGACGTAGCCGTCGGCCGACGTCTGCATCTGCACGATGAGCTTGCTCATGCTGACCTCCGATGACGGACCGGCCTGCTGCCGATCTTTGACCGCTACGTCGAAGCTGATCGACAGCCGTCGACATGACTGGCGAGAGGTGTCAGCGACGGAGGCGACGGGCCACCGCGGGGATGACGATGGCGGCGGCCACCAAGTGGGTCAGCATCAGGAGGGCCTTCGTCGAAGTGGCAGCGTCGGCCAGTACGTCGGGCACCCACGAGACCACGGTGAGCGCCACAGTGATGCGGAACCAGGCGGTCCGCGGGCTCGCGACGAAGCGACGCAGGAGCAGCGCAATGAGCAGGCCGACTCCCGCGAAGACAACAGTGAGCACCGCGAAGCCGGTGACCGGGATCGGGGCACCGGCAACCTCCAGACTGATCCCGGCGGCCTGGCCCACGGCAGCGACCGCCGCGGTCGCGATGCCGGCGAGCACAGCGGCGAGGGCTCCGCGCCGTACCAGCGCTCCAGCCGCGGGGGCGGTGGTCGTGGCGGCAGTGGCGGTGTAGTCGACGGACATGGTGACCTCCGAGGTGAGCGACCGGCCCGTTGCCGGTCTGTCACCCCTCGGTCGGAACCGATCGGCGCGTCTTGACATCGCAGATATCTATGGCGACCGGATTAGACATTCGGATCTGGGCTGTGTAGTGTTCCTCGTGTTGACAGAGAAGAACAGCGAAGCTGAGGTGGACAGCTAACGTTCTGTCCCAGAGTGTGATTCTGCAGTTTGGTACGACGGCGGACTCCGCCGGGCCGATCAGTGAAGGGGCTCGGGTTTCGCGCCAAGGTCAGAGTCTGTGGAGCCAGTGGTCGAAAGAGGTTCCGGACTTGACGAAGAAAGATGTAGTTCGCAGTTGAAGTTGCAGTCCGTAGTTTGCAGTTCGTAGTTGATTGTGAAGTTGCAGTTCGTAGTTGTAGTTGCAGTTTGTAGTTGCAGTAGCAGTTCGTAGTTGTAGTTGTAGTTCGCAGTTGAAGTAGCAGTTTGTAGTTGCAGTAGCAGTTCGTAGTTGTAGTTGTAGTTCGCAGTTGAAGTAGCAGTTTGTAGTTGCAGTTGGTTGTTGAAGTAGCAGTTGGAAGTGTGATCGACCGAGAAGGGCCCCGGTGCTTCGGCACCGGGGCCCTTCGACATGCAGCCTGCTATTCCCGGGCGGGAATTGAGACCGGATGGCGGGTGGCGGAGGATCTTGCGCAGCCGGGAAAACCCTCTGCAGCAAGGAGAAACCATGTCGGACAGCAAGACCGCCGAGCTGGTCGCGCGGTACGTCGGAATCTGGGGCGAAGGCGACGCCGAGCAGCGGCGCAAGACGATCGAGGAACTGTGGATCGAGGGCGGCAAGCACTACCTCGATCCGCCCGCGGAGTTCCGGACGGCGGCCAGCGGGCTCGGCTTCGGGTTCGGGGCGAGCACCCTGGAGGCGACCGGGTACGACGAGTTGGAAGCTCGGGTCGCGCGCAGCTACGAGGAGTTCGTGGCCGGTGGGGAGTACGAGTTCCGGGCGCGGGACAACGCCGTACGGCTGAAGGATGTCGTCAAGTTCACCTGGGAAATGGTCGCGACCGCCAGTGGTGAGGTCGTCGGCGAGGGCCTGGAGGTGCTGCAGGTCGACGCCGACGGACGGATCGTTGCGGACTACCAGTTCCCGAACTGATCGGCGCCGTCAGCTGGTGAGCAGGGCGGCCGTGGCTTCGTCGGCTGGCAGGAAGGCCTCCAGTTTCAGCTCGGCAACGGTGACGTCGAGAGCGGTCGCGAACGTGGTGATGGTGGTAGTCAGGTGCAGGTCGCCCCTGGGTGTGCGGAGCTGCATGGGGGCTGCGAAGCCGACATGCTCGGGACCTGGTTCGACGTACGGGACGTAGGCGGCCAATTCGTCCCGGAAGTCGCCGGGCGGCAGCCGGTCGAGGATGTGCTGCGCCCAGGACGACAGATTGACAATGCGCGGCGCGACCCCATCGGGATGCAGCGACAAGCGCAGAACGTTGATCGGCGGCTCGAGCAGCTTCCCGGCGACCCCGTCGGTGAACAGGCTGAACGCGTCGTTCGCGAGCACCAGGTCGTGGTTGGCGTCGACCACGATGGCCGGGTACGGCAGATGGCCCCTGAGGATGTGCTCAAGCGCCGAGCGGACATGCAGCAGCCCCGCATCGCCGATGGCCGTCTGCGGATAGACCGCAGCGAAGCCGGCCAGCTGCAGCAGGTCATTGCGGTCACGCAACGACATCTCCATCGCCTCAGCCAGCCGGACAACAAGAGCACGGCCAGGACTCGACCGGCCGGACTCGATGAAGCTGACATGCCGCTGTGTCGTCCCAGCGCGCACCGCAAGCTCAAGCTGGCTGAGCCGCCGACCACGGCGAGCGGTCCTCAGAGCCTCCGAAAAGTCCACACCCCCACTCTGCCGTCCGCCTCCGACAGTTCGGGACTCAGCGTTGCAACGAACTGATCGCCTGGGCGGCTATTTGTTCGGCGTGCTCGGGACGTGCGACCCAACCGACCCACCCCTCGTCCATTTTCGGGGTGGATCCACTGCGCACGGCCTCTCGGTAGTCGAGGCAGGCGAGCCACAGCGGTCGCATCGCCAGTACGCCGGGCAGCCGGTCGAGCTCTTCGTCGGTGAGCTGCACGTGTTCGCGGTAGCCGCGTGCGACCGCGTCGATGCCCTCGCTGTCGCCCTCGCCGGCGGTCGTCAGTAGCCAGGCGAGGGCGGGCAGGCGGGGTCCGCGTCCGGATCCTGCCCAGCCGACAATCGAGAGGTTGCCGGGGATGCCGACGGCTGCCCATGCGTGGTAGTTCCCGTGGGTGAAAGCCTCGGGGAGGCCTTCCGCGTTGTCGGCCTTCTCGACCTTGTCGCGAAGCCACTCGAACGTCTCGCGACCTTCGGGAGCGACGGCGTCCTCGACGCTCACCAGAAAGCTCATCGCTGCCACCAGATCCTGCTTCGGTCGTCCCGCGAAGAACGCGCCGTCGTGCTCCTCCGCCCCTCCATCGCGCGCGACCGCACCACCGGCAGCAGGCAATTGGTGCAGGCGGCCGAGCAGGCCCGCCAGCTCGTGCAGCACCGCCGGCGACTGGGCTGGGCGTCCGCCCTCGACGTACTGGGTGACGATCACGCCGCTTCCCTCGAACACCGACACCGGACTGTCGTGCGCGGGCCGTTCGGCGGGGAAGTCGTGCGCGGCCAGGAACCGCAGGATCTCCGCATCGCCCTCGACGCGGCCGACCGTGTCCGCTGCCGACGAGAAGACTCGAGCGATCCAGGGCGGGCCGTCCGCGCGCTTGACGACCAACGTCCAGGGGTAGTGGCCGATCCAGGATCCACTGGGCCGCGTCTCAGGGTCGTCGTCGATGGGCGCGATCGAGGTGATGCGAAGGCCGTACCGCGTCTCGAGGTGCTCCCTCAGTTCCGCGAACTCGACGGGCCGAGTACGCGCGAACGGCGACGTACGGCCCTTTTCCAGCGCGGCGCGGGCTTCGGTGTAGCGCAACCCGGTCGCTTGTGCCCGCTGACGCACAGCGCGCTTGAAACTGCCTTCTTTGGTCATGACAAGCCTCCTCGACGTGCCCGATTCCCCCAGCGAAGTGGCACTCGGAACAGGCCTGGACGGCAGCAACAGCCTTGAGGGCAGAATCCCCTTCGCCTTCTCGAGGCCCGGCTGGGGCAGGTCCTCACGAGGCTGGGCGTCGGCAACGCCGTACGCCGATCCTGCCCGGAGCCCAGCCGCAGTGTCAACGGTGCGGGCATGAATGGGCGGTCTGGCGGCGTTACGACTGGTAGGTCGTCAGTTTCCGGCGACCACCGCTCCTGAGAGGACTGCTTCGTGACTGAGTTCGACGACTTCAACCGGAAGATGATTGATGACTTCCGGGCCAACAACGGCACCGTGACGATCGAGGGATTCGCCGGCGCGCCGCTGCTGCTGCTGCATCACGTGGGCGCGAAGTCCGGCACGGAGCGGGTGACCCCGCTCGCGTACGACGAGGTCGACGGCAAGCTGTTCATCATCGCGTCCAAGGGCGGCTCGCCGGAGAACCCCGCCTGGTACTACAACCTGCTGGCGAACCCGGACACCACGATCGAGTTCGGCCCGGACACCATCGCCGTCACCGCCGAGGCGCTGACCGAAGGCGAGGAGCGCGACCGCCTGTACAAGCACATCGCGGAGAAGATGCCGAACTTCGCCGAGTACCAGAAGAAGACCGACCGGATCATCCCGGTCGTCGTCCTGCACCGCAAGTAGAACCGACCGAGGGGCCACGAGACACAGGCTGTTTCGTGGCCCTTCGTCGCGCGGTCAGCTAACGGCCGCGCGGGCCTTGCTGAAAGCCTTGGCCGGGTCGCCCCCGGCGTACTTCCACGGGAAGTCGGTGCTCTGGTCGCCGAGCCGCGAGAACACCGCCGCGGCGGCGGGTCGGTCGCCGGCGTTGGCGAACGCCATCGCGAAGGTGTTGAAGTACAGGGGCCAGCCGGGACGAAGCTCGGCGGCCGGGTGCAGAACGGAACGGTCGGCGGCCGCCCGAAGCTCGGCTTGTACGTCGGGCTGGGTCAGGTAGCGCCGGGAGGCGGTGCCGGCGAGGTCGGTCATCACCTCCAGGTGGGCCAGCGGGACCAGCGCGTGCAGCATGTTGCCGTCCGGCGCTGCTCCGGCCGCGGACCGCGCCAGGTGGAACATCCGATCGTGGCTGCCTTCCCACTTCTGGCAGCAGGTCTGCAGCCACTCGGCGTGCGCCTTGAGGTTGGTGGCGTGCCTCGAGATCGCCTGCTGGAAACGGAACTCACCGTCTTCGAGGCCGAGTTGCAGCCCGCGAGCGGTCCGCACCAGGAAGGCCCAGGCTGCGACCTCGTCCGGGTTCGCCGTGACCACGTCGTACAGGCTGCTCTCGGCGATGCGGAGCCGGTCGAAGAAGAGCTGGAACTGCTCGGCCTTGGTGTAGCTCGCGAAGTAAGCGCCGCGTGCCTCCCAGGCCCAGGCGGTGGCGTGGCAGCCGCGCACCAACTGCGCCAGCGGGTCAGTGGCTGCCACCGTGCCGATCCAGTCCTGGACGTCGGAAACCGACCCGCAGGCGTCGAGCAGGAAGCAGCGGTCGTCCGGGTGGTCGGCGCCGAGCAGGATCTGGCGAGCGGTTGGCCAGTCGCGGTGCGCCAACGCGTCGCAGAACGAGCGGGCCAGCGGATCACCCATGCACGGATCGATCGCGGGCAACGACCCTGCCCGGCGTCGTAGCAGCTTCATCTCTTGCTCCTGAACTCTCTGAAGAAGGAGACCACCGCGATCGCGATACCGACCGGGAGGGCGCGTGCGAGGAGGGAGCCGATCTCGCTCGGTGCGACGGTCAGCGCAGCGGCGAGAATGACAAGCACCAGGAACGGGACCCACACGACCGGGCGGTCGAGCCAGTACCGTGCGGTGTCGATCCGGCGGACCTTGACGGACGGGATCTGCTCCTTCGGCCGCTCCGGCAGCGGGATGTGGACCGCTGGAGGGACCGCCGCGTCGAGCAATGCGACCGCCTGCGAACCGTTGCGCCACAACGTCGGCTCGACCTGCAGCTGGTAGCCGTCGTGCCGGATCAGCTGCCGGCCGCCGTCGGGATACCTGACCATGCCCGCGATCTCGTCGTACGCCGCGGACGTGCGCCCGTCGGCCGTCTCCCGATGGACGTGGCTGGCGCCGACAGTCAGCGCTCCCTTGGACGTCGGGTCGACCGGCCGGAACCGGCGTCCGTCCGACGGCATGACCGCAGTCGGTGGACCGCCCAGCCAGGTCAGCTGTGGATCACCGCCACCCTCCGGGTCGACCGACACCAGCAAGTCGCGCCACACCCACAGTGCAGCTTCGCGAACCTGTGCCACGGTGACCGCGTCCGTCTCGGCTGCCAGCTCCTCGACACTGTTCGTCACCGGGGTCCCGAGCATCGCGTCCCGAGCCGCCAGGATGGGGAGCCACTGATGGGCGGGGCGCGTGCCGAACTGCCGGATCTGCGCATCGAGGTCGTCGCGTAGCTCTACCGGATCGGGTCCGCGGTCGCGCAGCCTTCGCAGTACGGCGATGGATTCGCTGACCGCGGAGCGCAGAGCCTCTGGGATCACATCCATCCCGACGGTCAGCATCGCTCGGTCGGCATCAACCACCTCGTACGACGACCAGGCGCTGTAGCCGACTCCGGAGCCGTGCCGAAGGCCGCCCTGCAGGCCGCGTTCGAAGGCTCGCAACAGTGCGCCGGCCGCGGTCGACCGGGCGGCCGTCCCGGACAGGGCGATCCCACCGGGCCGGCCCGCGAAGCCGCCGGGCAACGGCTGGTCGCACTGGACTGCTCGAGCGGGGATCATTCGAGGGCCCGGGCGCAGCGGCAGTTCGAGTCCGGCGGGTGGTGGCCCGGACAGGGCGAGCACCGCGTTGCCCTGGGCAAACGCACGGGCTGCGAGTTCACGCAGTCCGTCCGGCTCGGCGGTATAAAGACCGAACTCGTCGTACTCCGCGAGCCCGGGCCCCTGGGCGCCGTACCGCCAGAGCAGATGGCTGCCGACCGGACTGCTGCCGCGCCGGGAGCTCTCGGCCCGCAGCACGCGCCGCTCGTGGTCGAGATCGGAGAAGACCGGCTCACTCAACCAACGGCAGAGGCCGCGCAGGTGCGCCACCACGTCCTCAGGCTCGCCCTCGACATCGAACGCCGTGTGCAGCAGGCTGACGTGGCCGTTGACCGGTGTCCGGATCGAATCCCGCCCGTGCAGGGCCAGGTGCTCCAGCAGGTGCAGCCAGCCGTGTGCCGGCAGCGGCTCGTCCACCATCCCCGCCCGAAACCACAGGCTGGCCTGGAGCGCGCCGGGACCGGGCAACCAGTAGACCGGTACGCCGTCGACCTCTGTTGTCCGCAGCTTCTCGCCGCTCATCTGTCCGGATCCCCCCACTGCTGGTCAAATACCGGCCAATCCTGCCGGATGCCGAGAGCTCGCGGCAGATACTTTCGCGGGATTGCACCTTTTGACATCGGAATTGAGGAGTTGCATCTGCATGGCAGGATCCGATCGCTACCAGCCGGGCGACGTCGTACTGCGGCGGTCGCGCCGAGGGGTCGTTGTGACGTGGGTGCAGGCCACACGCGTCGTACGCGATGACGAGGACGGGCTGCTGTTGTGGCTGCCGGAGGGTTCGGGATTCGGGCGCCGTGTTGATGATCAGGGCCGGCCGACCCGCGAGGAGCCGATCGACGTCGTCGCGACGCGTCGGCTGGTCGCGGGCCAGTGGAGGAACAGCAGCGTGCTGATCTGGAATCCGGCCGGTGCCACGCACTCGCTGTGGTGGTTCTTCGATGCGAACGGGTTCACCGGCTGGTACGTCAACCTGGAGATTCGCGGACCGCGCTGGAGTGACGACATCGATGTCGCCGACCTGGGTCTCGACGTTGTCGTCGACCCCGACCGGACTTGGCGCTGGAAGGACGAAGACGACTTCGCGGCCTTCACCGACGCCCCGTCGTACTGGACTGCTGACCAGGCAATCGCCGCCCGCGCTGAGGGGCAGCGTGTCATCGCGCTGGCCGAGGAAGGCGAATTCCCCTTCGACGGAACCTATTGCGACTTCGTGCCCGATCCGACCTGGTCGCTGCCGGAGCTACCGACGGGTTGGGACGGATCGGCGCGTAGTTCCTGATCGAACGGGTACGTGATCGAGATGACTTCTTCGGAACGGAGGCTAGGGACCGCTGTCGAGATCGACGAGCGGCTGACAACCATCGAGCGCAGGCTCGATCTGCTGCTCAACCTCACGCCGGTCAATGCGGCCGAAGCATGGGCGGACTTCGAACGCGGGGACTTCGGAGCCACGCCCACGTTGCGGTTGCGACCGCTGGAGTTCGAGCCTGATCTCCTGCGCCGGGAGCTGTACGACCTCGAGATCGAGAAGGTGGACGATCCCGCGTTGCACACGCTCTTCCGGTCGAAGCGGGACGAGATCGCGCGCGAGCTCACGCTCCTGGAGGATCGCGACACGTCACGGTTCGTGTACGGCTCACTCCAGCTGTACGGCGAGGTGTCGCCGCCGCTCGCAGCGGCGGCGGAGGAGTTGCTCGAGCTGATTCCGCCACAGGCTCCGAGTAGCCGCAGCGTCACGGCGGGTGCGTTCGCGCAATCAGCGCAGGAGGAGTTCGAGCGGTACCAGGCCAAGTATCCGGATTTCCCGATGGCTGTCGAGGTGCGTGCGGACGTCTCCGAACTGATGGTCTCGTTCGGCCGGCTGCTCATCCCTGAGACGGCCACAATCCGCGCCGATCGCGTCGAGCCGCTGCTGCACCACGAGGTCGGGACCCACGTGGTCACCTATCAGAACGGCGCCCGGCAACCGTTGACGTTGCTGACGATCGGGTTGCCCGGGTACGACGAAACCCAAGAGGGACTGGCCGTCCTCGCCGAATATCTCGTCGGTGGACTGGATCCGCGACGACTGCGGGTGCTCGCGGCCAGGGTTGTTGCCGTGGGCAAGATGCTTGAAGGCGCGGAGTTCCTGGACATCTTCACCTCACTCCGGGAGGAGTACCGGATCCCGGTCAAGACGGCCTGGTCGATCGCGATTCGCGTCGTCGTCGGTGGCGGGTCGGTGAAGGACGCGATCTACCTGCGCGGGATCACCCGCATCCTCGAAACTCTTGCTGAAGGCAACAGCCTCGACGTGCTCTTCGTCGGAAAGCTGGCCCTGGATCACGTCTCGCTGATCCAGGACCTGCTCGACCGCGGCGTCCTCGAAGCACCGTGGGTCCACCCGCGGTGGCTGGAGGTGCCCGGTGCTCAAGAACGCCTGGAAGGACTGCGCGCTGGGGCATCAGTCACCGACCTCTACGAGGGAATTGCATCGTGAAGCTGGCCTTTTTCGTCAACGACGTGCCGACCGAGATCGACGAGTACGCGACCACACGCCTGGCCAGAGCCGCCGTACAGGGTGGGCATGAGGTCTGGTACGTCGGAGTCGGCGACGTCGACGCCGGTCCGGGCGATGGGGAGCTGACGGCGCGAGCCCGTCCCGCCGAGTTCCGGCCCGACGACACGCTCGCGACCTTCATGGAGCGCGTCAAGGAGCGCGCTGCCGAGCGAATCGTGCTGGACGACCTCGACGCCCTCTTCCTGCGCAACGAATCGATCGACGACCTGCGGGATCGGCCGTGGGCGAGTCCGCTGGGCGTTGTCTTCGGGCAGATGCTCGCGGAGCGCGGCGTGACGGTCGTCAACAATCCGTCCTGCCTCGGCCGCGCAACGAGCAAGCTCTACTTGGAAGAGTTCCCGGCCAAGATCCGGCCGCGGTCGCTCGTCACCCGCGATCCGGCGGCGATCGAGCGATTCGCCGCTGAGGTGGGGCACTGCGTCGTCAAGCCGCTGTACGGTTCCAAGGGACGCAACGTCTTCATGATCGAGAACCAGGACGCGACCAACCTCGCCCAGATGACCGAGGCGGTGCTCCAGGACGGTTACGCGATCGTCCAGGAGTTCGTCGACGGCGGGGAGAACGGCGACGCCCGGATCTTCCTGCTCGAGGGCCGGCTGCTGGAACGCGACGGCAAACCCGCCGCCTTCCGCCGGGTCCCGACCGGGAACGACCCCCGGGCCAACATCAGCACCGGAGGCCGTTCGGTCCCACTCGAGATCGGCGACAGCGAACGCACCATCATCGAAGCGATGGGCGAGAAACTCGTTGCCGATGGCATGTTCTTCGTCGGCATCGACGTGATCGGCACCAAGGTCGTGGAGATCAACGCCGAAAGCCCCGGCGGCCTCCAGAGCATCGAGCGGCTCTACGACATCGATGTCTGCCCAACCATCATCGAAGCCCTGGAACGCCGTACCAAGGACTAGTAGTAAATCTGCGCTCGTACGGAGCGGTGGTCGGAGTAGTTGGCGGGGTTGTCGGAGCCGGTGTAGTAGGCGTCGGCTTGGCCGGCTTCTTCGAAGGTGACGGTGTGGACGGCGGAGGTGGCGGGGAGGCCGTTGGGCTTTTTGGCCCAGATGTAGTCGATGCGGTTGCTGCCGCCGATCGTCCAGTTGTTGCCGAGGCACTCGCCGCGGGGAGCGGTCACCTTGCCGCAGTGGTCGTACATGACGTCACGGAAGCCGCCCGCGGCGCCGAGGTCGCCGTTCGTCTGGCGGTACCAAGCCTTCCAGTCGCCGGGGTTGCCGGCGGTGGTGTTCGCGTCACCGCCCCAGATCATCAGGTCACCACCCCAGCCGGAGACCTTCTCGGAGGCCTCGCGGGCGTTCTCCGCGACGCACGGGTGGCCGCCGCTGTTGCTGGTTGGCCAATGCGTCGACGCGACGGTGAGGTCCTTGTCGGCCAGGGTGTCATGGAGCTTGAGCCGGATCGCTTCCGCCCGGCTCTGACCGGTGTTCACACAACCGTTGTCGCCGTCCCGGTCAGCCATCCAGGTGTCCGCCTGCAGGACGTTGAACCGGTCGGTGTCGAAAATGATCGCGGTGGTCTGCTGCCTCTTCTCGCCGTCGCAGCGGGCCGGCTGGATCGGCGGCTCGGGGTCGGCGATCCGGCCGGTGAACTTGCGGTTCAGCT
This sequence comes from Kribbella sp. NPDC005582, assembly GCF_040605415.1. Lineage (NCBI taxonomy): Bacteria > Bacillati > Actinomycetota > Actinomycetes > Propionibacteriales > Kribbellaceae > Kribbella > Kribbella sp. NPDC005582. The sequence continues at coordinate 57,468 of NZ_JBEXCU010000002.1, read as the reverse complement.
TGGCCTCCATCGTGCTGACCAGCAGGGTCAGCTCGGCGCGATTGCTGATCTGCTGCACCAGAAAGATGTCCGGGGCGGGATCGGAGCGCTTCATCGCGAAGATGAGGTCCTGCCAGTCCCCCGGACAGCTGTCGGCGTCGATCGTCTTCAGGTTCTCGACGTTGTTCGTGTACACGTTGACGTAGTCGCGCCGTGGCACTTCGGCGGCGGTCGACGGTCCTGCTGCGGACAGCAGCACACCACCAGACAGTACGGCGGCCGCCAGCGCGGTGGCGGCCACGCTTCGACGGGAGCGGGGCAAGCGGAGCGGAACAGGCATGACGTTCTCCTCGGGGCGGTTGTCACGGCTGGCGGCAGATTAGCGCCGACCGGGTGTCAACAGAAGAGTCCCGGTTGTTGACCTGGCACTCCGCTTATCGTGCGTTCAGGTGCGGCTTCGCAGGGAAGCCGGCCCAGCAAAGGGGGCTTCATGCTTACTCAGCACGGAATCGGCCGGTTGACGCGGACGGTGGTTGCGCTCGGCGCCGCCACCGCGCTCACGATCGGCAGCGCGGTGACCGCGGGGGCCGCGTTGCCGAAGATCACCGGCCCGACCTTGGCCGGGACCGCCAAGCCGACGTCTGCGAAGTACACGGCGCTCAACGGCGGGGTCACCGACGGCACTTACTGGTACGCCGTCGTCTCGGAACACGCCAAGTCCGGTACGAAGACGTACGACTCGACGCAGCTGATCAAGACCAAGCTGTACGCGACCAGCCCGACCAAGATCGCGACCTTCCGGATCCGCTCCGGCAACCACACGAACCTGCTCGGCCACGGCAACGACATGGCCTACAACGCCGACACCAAGCGGTTGATGATCCCGGCGTGGACCAACGACGACTCGGTCCAGGGCGCCACCCAGGGCCGGGCGGTCCGGGTGATCAACCCCGGCACGCTCGCGATCGAGAAGACCATCTTGTTGCCGCACACAACAACCGGGCTGTGCTACGACGCGGTCAACAACCGGTACGCCGGCGGCACGCTGAACCAGTACTACTCGTACACCAGCGCGTTCAAGGAGACCAAGAAGTCGCCGAAGTTCGCGATGACCGGCCTCGGCCAGGGCATCGACTGCGACCAGAGCTACATCTACGTCATCACCAGCCCCAAGGGCGCGCAGAAGACCAACCGCATCTTCGTCTACGACTGGTCGTTCAAACTGGTGCGCACCTACGAGCACGCTTCCGGCTCCGAAAGCGAGCACCTCACGCACCAGCGCGGCACCTACTACCTGGGCTTCAACATCGGCGCCGGCAAGCTCTACCGCCTGGACAACTTCCAGTTCACGGTGACGTACGCCGCCGCGGGTGGCACCGGCTCGATGTCGCCCACCGTGGTGCTCTACGGCCGAACGACGGCCCTCCGGAAGAACGCCTTCGTCCGCTCCGGCTACACCTTCACGGGCTGGTCGGCGAAGCGGTCCTACGACAACAAGACCCGCTACCAGAACCCGAAGGACACCAGCAAGACCGGCTGGTACACCGCCGGCAAGCAGCCGAGCGGCTGGAAGCCGTACCTCTACAAGAACGGTGCGACCGTCCTGCACACCACCCCGCGCGGAGCCGTAGCGCTCACCGCGGTCTGGCGTAAGGCGTAAACGGATGATCTGGTCGACGGCAACCTTTTGGCCCTCGGTGGCAACTGGGATGTACGTCGACCAGATCAACCGAACGGATGGGCATGAGGACAACGAAGCACGGTGGAACGCAATCGCCGGGAAAGTACCGGGATGCCGTCGGAATTCCGTTGGCTCTGCTGGCCGTCGGTGTGGTGATCTGCCTGGCCGCCGCCCTTCTCAACCAGGGCGGCGCAGCCCCTCGTAGCGCCGTCACGGCTGCCGAGTCGAGCGTCCAGCCGGCCGCTCCGGACGTGACGGCCGACGCCACCACGAAAGCGACGCAGCCACCGCTGAAGAGCCCGCCACCAGCCCGCCGTACTCCGAAAGCCACCAGCAAGCCCACGCCTACTCGCACGGCCTCCACCACTAAACTCACCCCGCGTGCAACCCCGAGCACCCAGCGTACGACGTCCGCCGGTTCCCTGGCCGGACGCATCAAGCCTGGCATCCGGTACCGCGGTGTCGCGACCGCGTACGAGGCAGCCGACGGCAACGGCGCCTGCCTCTTCGGCCCGGCCGACGACCTGATGATCGCGGCGATGAACCACACCGACTACGAGTCGGCCAAGGCCTGCGGTGCGCATGTCCTGGTCCGCGCGGCCAACGGCGCCTCCATCACGGTTCTGATCACCAACGAGTGCCCGCTGCCCTGCGCACCTGGGCAAATCGACCTCAGCCAGCAAGCCTTCGCCAAGCTCGCCAAGCTCTCCGTCGGCCGGCTCCCGATCACCTGGACGCTGCAGAGTCCCGGCTCGTCGGGCACGATCTCCATCCGCTACAAGGTCGGGTCCAGTCAGTGGTGGTGTGGCATCCAGGCGATCGGGCACCGCAATCCCTTGGCGACGCTCGAGGTCAGAACCGCCAAGGGCTGGCGCAAGCTGCATCGGACCGACTACAACTACTTCCTCTCCCCCGACGGCAGCGGCTGCGGCAAGGCGATCCGGATCACCGACATCTACGGCCAGCGGCTGACCATCGACGGGCTCGCGGTCAAGCCGGACGTCGTGCAGTCGACCAGGGTTCAGTTCGCTCGGCATTGACCGGTACGCTCGGGCCGGTTGTTAACGCGAACACCGCAGGGAGAGGGCGCCCGAAGGAGATGCTCCACGACACGTCCGCGGAGTTTCACGACTTCTTCGAACGCCACTACGCCGAACTGTCTCGACTCGCCTATCTCCTGACCGGTGAGAAGGACACGGCCGACGATCTCGCCGCCGATGCGCTGGTCGCCCTGTGGCAGCGGTGGGATCGCTTGCAGGCCGCGCAAAGCCCGGTCGCGTACGCCCGAGGCGTTGTCGCGAACCTGGCGCGGGAACGGATCCGGAGCGCGGTTCGCGAGCGACGGCGAGTAGCGCTGTTCTGGTCACGCACTACCGAGCAGGTGGACGGGCCCGACGTCGCGGGCATGCTGGATGTCCGGGCTGCACTCACCCGGCTGCCGTTCCGCAAGCGGGCGTGCGTGATCCTGCGCCATGCGTTCGACTTGTCGGAGAAGGACACCGCCACGGCGTTGGGCGTATCGGTCGGCACGGTGAAGAGCCAGACCTCCAAGGGAATGGCGGAGCTGGAACGACTGCTCGGCACGGAAGCAGCCGGCGAACTGGCGGCAGGGAGGAGGAACCGGTGAACGAGGAGCTCAACCGACGGCTGCGGGAAGCCGCCGAGGCCCACGAGCCCAACCGCGCACGCATCGCGGCGCGCGTCGAGCGCGGCCTGGCCGACCCCACCGTTCGCCCCCGCACCCGGTCGCTCGCGAGGTCAGGGCCCCGCGCAGCGATCGTCGGTGTCATCGCCGCCGCCACGCTGGCGACCGGTGGTCTCGCCGTCGCCGCCATCGGCGGAATTCCGTCGCCACCGGCCCCGGCTCCCGCCGTACCGACACCGATAGTCACTCCCGCGCCGTCGAAACCATCGGCCCGTCCCACCAGCACCAGTCCGCGCCCTACCACCAATCCGCCCAGCACGCGCCCGCCTGCCCCGGCCGACAGCCGGATCCAGGACGGCCCGTTGTGGTCCCAAGGCTCGATCGACGCCCACAGCAACCTCTACTGGGCTCAGAGCGACCTGATCCTCAAAACCGCTCAGCCACTCACGTCGCTCACTGTCGAACTGCGCATCGCCCAGACCGGCCGCGTACAGAAGACCGGCAACTGGCAGACCCTCCCGAACGACGATTTCACTGTCATCGTTGAGGAATCCGGAGGTACGCTTCTCTACCGCTGGACCCTCAAGCAGGGCCGAACCGCTCCCGCCGGACAGCACGAGTTCGCCGCGCAGTACAACCACGCCACCGGCGTCCGCACGGTCAAGCGCGACAGCTACCGCGTGCACGCCCAGAGCTCGGACGGTTCCAGCACAGTCTGGGGAGGGTTTGGCCGGTAGTGGCTGTCTCAGTTCAGCTGCTGGACAACGGCCGGGACGGCCCGATCGGTACGATCGCGGGATGCGCTTCAGTGACGCTCAGGTGATTCTGTTCGTGGCCGACACCGCACGTGCTGCGGCCTTCTATCGACAGTTCGGCTTCGAGGAAACCTTTCGGACGAGCGGCGAGCAGCCGGTCAAGATCGAGCTGGAGCTCGGCGGGTTCTCGATCGGCCTCGCACTGCCCGAGCCGGCCGCCGAGAGCCACGGCGTTGTACCGGTGACCGCCGGACACCGGGCCTGCGTAACGCTCTGGACCGACAACGTCGAGGAGGCGTACGCGATGGCGCTCGAGGCCGGGGCGAAGGATCACGCACCCCCGCACCCGTTCCTCGACGGAAAACTTCGCATCGCCTTCGTCATCGACCCCGACGACCACCCCGTACAACTGGTCCAGCGGGTCGAGCAGTAGTCAGAGACTGCGGGCGCTGATGTCGCCGTGTGCGGTGGTCGCGTGGATGGTGAGCTGCGGCGTACCGTCGGCGTTCTTGAGCGAGTTCTCGATCCGGCCGTAGGTGGTGCCCGCGTCGAGGGACGCCGAGACACCGTGCGCGGCCTGCACCGACAGGTCACCGGACTGCGTCCGCAGTACGACGTTGCCGCCGGCGGCCTCTCCGATCCGGATGTCGCCCTTGCTGGTGGTGATCTCGGAGGCGCCGTTGAGGCGGCCGACCGAGATGTCACCGGCGAGTGCGGTCAGGCGCACGCCGGCCGCCTCGTCGACGACGATCTCGCCGTACGCGCCGTCGAAGCTGATGTCGCCGAGGCGTCCGTCGGTCCGGAAGCCGGCCGCGGCGGCCTTGGCCTCGACCGTGGAGTCGACCGGAAGCTGAACGCTGACCTCGATCGATCCGGAGCTGCCGAACAGGGTGCTCTTCGCCGCGGCCACGATCCGCAGGACGCCGTCGGCGTACTCGACCGTGGTCTGCTCCGCGACCTGTACGTCGCGAGACTTGGCGGCGTTCGTGGGGCGGACATCGACGACAGTGTCGGCCCGGTCAGCGGCGACGAACCGGACATGCCCGGCCGGGATGTCGAGGACGACGGCGATCGGGCCGGTGGTGTCGAACTGGTACATGGTGTCTCCTCAGAAGGTGTGGTCGTGACCGTCAGCCGGTCATGACAACCACGATGTCCGGACGTCCTGACACCACCTGGACACCGGCCTGACACGGGTCTGACACGCGCTCACGAAGGATCTTGCGGGTGCAGCAACGGGTCGATCTCGGCGAGCATCCCGCGCAGCTCGGCAGCGCCCAGAGCCTCGCAGATCGCCATCGCCTGGTCCCGCTCCGAAGCAAACACCAGGAAGACAGCCTCGACGGCCTCGTGGATGTAGGTGCCGTGCTGAAAGTCCGCCGCGGCCAACGCCTCGGCCACAATCGCGATCCCCGCCCGGTCGTGTCGCCGCAGCAACGCCTCTGCCGTCACCCGAGTGACAAACGTGTCCTCGGCATCGAGCACAAGCCGGAGCAACGGCTCACGCGACTCCGGCAGCTCGGCGAAACTCGCCAAGGCACGCCCCGCGTCGGCTCGATCCAGGTACGCATTGCTGGCCGTAAGCTCAACCAGCGCCGCAACGGCCGCGCGCCTCCGCTCCTGATCCACCATCGCATCGTTCCACGCGAACGTTCTACCGCGCGGTCATTTACTGTCACCGGGAGAGACCATGAACTCGTTCCACCCCGATCTCGCGATCGCGCGCTTCATCCCCAACTTCTCCATGGGCCCGGTCACCTCCCGCGTGATGCGCTCACTCAAGGCGCGGCCGGCCAAGCCCGGCCCGGACGTCACGGTTCGCGAGGTGGTCGTGCCCGGCCCGGCCGGCGCGCCGTCGGTATCGCTGCGCGTCTTCCAGCCGGCCGGTCTGCAGGACACAGCGCCGGCGTTGCTCTGGATCCACGGTGGCGGTCTCGTCATCGGCTCGCCCGAGCAGGACGACCGCACCAACATCGCCTTCGCCCGCGAGCTCGGCATCACTGTCGCCGCCGTCCGCTACCGGCTCGCGGCTGATGCCCCCGCGCCCGCAGCCGTCGAGGACGTGTACGCCGGCCTGCTCGGACTCGTCGACCGCGCCGGCGAACTGCACATCGACACCGACCGGATCGCGATCGGCGGCGCCAGCGCCGGCGGCGGGCTCGCCGCCGCACTCGCACTGGTCGCCCACGACCGCGGCGACGTACGGCCCGCCTTCCAGCTGCTGGTCTATCCCATGCTCGACGACCGTACGACGACGCGCACGGACCTCGACACCCGCCTGCACCGGATGTGGACCGCGAAGAGCAACCGGTTCGGGTGGTCGACCTATCTCGGTGCGGCTCTCGGAGGCCCGGAGGTCTCGCCGTACGCCGCGGCTGCGCGCCGGGACGACCTCACCGGACTACCACCGGCCTGGATCGGGGTTGGTGACCTCGACCTGTTCCACGACGAGGATGTCGAGTACGCCCGCAGGCTGACGGACAGCGGTGTGCCTTGCCAGCTCGACGTCGTCCCCGGCGCCTTCCACGGATTCGATGCCGTGTTCCCCAAAGCCGAGGTCAGCCGGCAGTTCTGGCAACTGCAGGCGCAAGCGCTCAGGGGAGCGCTGTCCATCCCGTCGTGACGCGGGCTCAGTGCCGCGAGCGGTTCGTCACCGGCGCTGTCCACAGTCCGACGAGACCATCGATCAGGCCGTCCGCGGCGTCGTACCAGCTGTCTCTGGGGGTGGGTGTGCCGTCGGCGAGGGCGCGTTCGCGGTCCGCGAAGGTGTGAACGAGCAGCTGGCGGGTCATGTCACCGCGCTCAGCCCGCACCTCGGCCGGAAGATCGGGCAGGCACTCGGTGAGTCCCTCGATGACCCGCGGCAGCGTCGGCGACGCGAGCCGTTCCTCGTCGCTGATGGAGCGGAGGGCCGGATCCGTAACAACCTGTGCACTGAACCTGGCGAACCAGCTGGGGCTGCCCACCATGGCAAGGTGCTCGGCCACCGGCGACACCAGACAGCTGATCCACCCGCGGAGGTCGGGCTCGTCGCCGAGCTCGGTCAGCAATCGCTGCCGGAGCTCTTCGATCGGAGTCGCGTGCCGGCGGAGGACCGCCCGGACGAGATCGAGCTTGGTGCCGAAGTGGTAGCCGACGGCGGTGTTGTTGCCCTGCCCCGCGGCCTCGCTGATCTGACGGTTCGACACCGCGATCACCCCGTGTTCGGCGAACAACCGCTCCGCCGCGGTCAGGATCAGTTCCCGCGTCGGGTTCGCCCATTCCGCCCGCTGTGACTTACTCGCCATGGCATCACCTTCGCACAGCCCGCCGAGCTACTGGGTGAAGATCGGCACCGGCCGGGTGCCCAGGTTGCGAACCGACGTGGTCAGCAAATGATTGCCTCGGGCATCGATGATGCACCGGGCCGGGTCCTTGGTGCCGGTCGGGACGGCGAAGACCCTGATCTCGAGATCCTCGACCAGCGCTCCCGGCACCTGGTCGAGGTAGCGGGCGGCCGCCTGCTGGCACTCGGCGTCGGTGGCGCGGCGCGTGCTGCCGGTGCCGACGTACTCTCCACTGTGCAAGGCGGAACAAGGCACGTTCTTCGTGACCCGGCGGTCGACGCAGCGGCGCCAGGTCGCGTTGGTCGAGCCTTGCAGGGCGTCGCGCGCCGATCCACTGACCTCCCGTACGGCGTCGACCGAGCATCGGCCGGTGGGTAGGTTCGCGGCCTTGGCGACCGTGATGTCCAGGCCGGGCTGGCCGCCGAGGAACCCGACCACGGCAGCCTGGTCGCAGGATGCGGCCTGCGGAACCTCTTCGTACCGGTGCGGCTCGCGGCAGTCGATCGCCGTCCGGGCCGCGGTCCAGCAGCCCAGCTCGGCGGCAGCCGTCTTCGGAGGACCCGTCTTCGGAGACGCAGGCGGTGTGCTCGACGTACTGATGGTCACCGCTGGGAGGTCGGCCTTCGCCGGATCGTCGGGGACCATCCAGCGCACGACTCCGACGATGAGCGCGATCAGTCCCGCGAGCTCACCGATCATCACCAGTGTCTGAAGGACCGGGTGCTCGTTGAGGCGGTGCAGATGCCCGAACACCCGGCCCAGCCGGTTGCCCGGAGCGGTCAAGACACGACCATGTTCATCAGCACCGCCTCGACAGCGCCGCTGCCGCACTTCGGCGTGCTCTTCAACGACACAATGATCTTCAGCGCGTTGACCTTCGGCACCGTCAGGTCGAAGGCGGCGACCTGGTTGAGCTTCACTTCCTTCTGATCCCGGTACTGGCCGTTGGCATCGATCCGGACCACGAGCACCAGGTCGGAGGTCTCCGACGAGTTGCTCTGGCCGAACTCCAGCTTGAACCGGCTGAAGTTGTTCGCCAGTCGCAGCTCCAGCGCGTCCTCGTAGTTGCAACTCGACAAGGTGCCGCCGATACCGGTCGCTTGTTTGCGGTCGGCAACGTCGTACCGGCCGTCCTTCCAGCCGTCCGGGTACTTGAAGATGTTGCTCAGGACCAATGGCCGCCCGGCGACGTCGGCGGCGAGCGCGACCGGCGTAGCCGAGTCGGTCGGCTCGGTCGGCTCGGCCGTGTCGTCGCTCACCGGCGCCGGCGGCGCCTCGGTCGGTGCCGAGGCCTGGACCGTCGTCGTCACCGTGACAGTGGCCGTTGGCTGGCCACCGCCTTCAGCTGCTCCCCCACATCCGGCGGCCAGTAGCACCGCTCCGGACAGCAGACCCACCACGAAAATTCGGTTCCCACCCCTGGTTCCCCACATTTGCGCGATGCTACGCAGCTACTGTGCGTGAGTCTATGGATCGATCATTTGAACTATCCGTAGTCACCGACTCGTGACCAGAGCCGGCTACCGACCGGCCAACTCGGCCACGACCGGCGCGAGTGTGTCGGCGAAATCGGCGCCGATGACGAAGTACGAGAAGCCGATCTCCGCGCGTCGCCGCTGGATTTCCTCCGCGGCCGCCGCGGGGTCGCTCGGCAGGACCAGGAGCGAGTCGGCAGCGTGCAGGGGCGCGGTGTCGAGGTTGGGCGGCGCCATGAACGGCGCGACCCGGTCGCCGACAACGGCGATGTGCTGACTGAGCTCGATGTCCCGGTCACCCGCCAGGTTGCGCACCCGGTCCGTGGTTTCGGCGCGATCGTTGTCCGGCGACAGGACGAACGTGATCCCATCGGCGACTTCGAGCGCCAACTCCTGCGCCTTCGGTCCGCTGACCGCCATCACCACCGGCGTGTGCAGGTCGGGGCCGTCGAACTTCCGCAGGGCAGCCACGGTCTCGCGCATCCTGGTACGACGCTCACCCAGCGAAACGGCCGGGAGCCCGAGCTCGACCTCGATCCCGGGCCGGCCGGCGCCGATCCCCATCTCGAAGCGGCCTTCCGTGAGTACCGACAACGAGTGCGCCTCCCAGGCCGTGCTCCACGGCTCGTGCAGCGCGGCGGCATAGACCCACGAGCCCACTCGCAGATCGGAGATCGCGGCCGCCGTCGCCAGCGTCGGAGCAAGCGCCGGCTGCCAGGTCGGCACGTCGGGCATCAGCAACGTCGAGTACCCCGCGTCCGCGATCCGGCGCACGCGGTCCCGCCACGTCGCAAGGTCAGCGGTGATCGGGGTGACAACACCGAAGCGGAAAGGCCGCTCGTTCATCGTGGTTCTCCTAGCGCCGGGGACCGGATCGGTCCGTTTGCCCAGTCCACGAATCGCTCACCCCGATTTCGACAACTAAAACAGCGTTTCAGGGTCGGTCACACTGTTTTAGTTACTGGTCGAGGGCGCGCAGCACGAGCAGTACGGCGCGGTCGCCGCCGGCGGGGTGGACGTACGCCGCGTGGGCGGCGGCGACGATCGCGGCAAGGTCGCGGTCGTCGATGTCGCGGCGGACGGCGCCGGCCTCGTGGGCGCGGGACAGGAGCAGGCTCATTGCGCGGTCGAGTTCGGCGACCGGGCCGGAGACCGCGGTCGCATCGGCCTGGAGGCGGGCGGCGAGCTCGTGGGCCGCGGCGCCGTCGGTGACCAGTGTGACCAGGAAGTCGCGGAGAGCTCCGCCGGGGTCGGTGGAGGTGGCGGCCGAGTTGGCCGCGGCGACGAGGTCCTCGACCGCTGCGGCGAGGACCGTGTCGACGAGTTCGGCCTTCGTTCTGAAATGCCGGTGAACCGTGCCTGCGCCGACGCCGGCCCGCCGGGCGATCTCGTCGAGAGACACGGAGAGCCCCTCGGCCTCGAACGCCGTCCGGGCGGCGGCGATCACCTTCGCACGGTTGGCGACGGCGTCGGCCCGGCGGGACCCGGTTGAAGCGGGGCGCTCGCCCCGTTTAGGATCAGTCATCGCCTTCATCTTCCCCCACGAGCGCCCAGGAGCATCGATGCCGCTGACCACCGAGGACCGGCTGGCCATCCACGAACTGATCTCGCTGCACGGGCATCTCGCGGACGACCGGCGATCCGACGAGCTCGGGCTGCTGCTGACGACCGACGCGTCGTACGACGTGACTGCCTACGGACTGGGGATCGTCCGGGGACTGCCGGCGCTCATCGAGCTGTTCAGCTCGGCGCCCGGCGATCAGCCGGTCGGGCACCACGTCACCAACGTGATCGTCACGGCCGACCCGGAACTCGACGACCATGCCCGGGTGCGGTCGAAGGGTCTTTCGGTGATGGCGGACGGGCGCGCGGGCACGGTTGTGTACGAGGACGAGGTGGTGCGGACGGCGAACGGCTGGCGAGTCAGCGCGCGCGTGGTCGTGCCGGCACGAGCTCGCGGTGAGTCCAACTACTGAACGCCGTCGAGCGCGTTCACCGCCTCCTCGAGGACCTTCTCCGCGATCTTTTGCGAGCGAGAATCAAGCTGATTGATCACGTCCGCGAGAACTTCCACCACCGCACCGAAGTGGCGCCAGCCCAGCTCGATCGCCTGCGGGCTGGCGAGGAGCTCGACGCGTCGGCCGTCGACTGCACTGCGCCGGCGAGTGAGCAGCTCTTGCCGTTCGAGGCGTTTGAGGAGCGCCGTGGTTGCGGGCGTTGTCATGCCGAGCGCCTCGGCCAGACCACCCGCCGTGAGCAGCCGACCCTCGCGCTGAGCGTCGAGTAGCTCGACGAGTGCCCGCAGGTCGGTCGGGTGCAGTCCAGCATCCGCAGCGATCGCGGCGATCCGATCGGTGTACGCGAACGCGAACTTGCGCAGCAGATGCACGGCCCGCGGAGGTTCCTTCGATGCGCTCACGCCTTCAGATTACCTCACTGAGTGAGGTAATCTGCACCTGTGACTGCTCAGGACACGTTTCTCGCCGCGCTCGATGCGCTGCTCGCCTCGACCGGACTGCCGGCTGACATCGCCGACGTACCGACAACAGCCGGGCGAACCCGGATCACGAGCTGGGGACCGGCGGATGCTCCGGCGGCAGTGCTGTTGCACGGGTACGGCGCCACGTCCAGCTCATGGGTCTCACTCGTTCCGCACCTGGCCCGCAGCAGGCGAGTCCATGCGGTCGACTTGATCGGCGACGCCGGACACTCGCAGGCCGATCACGCCTTGCGCCGACCCGAGGATCTCTACGGCTGGCTGGACGAGGTCGTCGCGTGGACCGGCCAGTCGAGCGTTGGCCTGGTCGGCCACTCGTACGGCGGATGGTTGGCGTGCTCCTACGCTCTCTCAAGGCCAAGCAAGGTCAATCACCTGTCACTCATCGATCCCACGAACTGCTTCAGCGGCCTGGCGGCGACCTACGTACTGCACGCGCTTCCGCTTCTCTTAAAGCCTTCACCTGATCGATGGAAATCCTTCCTGGCCTGGGAAACCACCGGCACCAGCCTCGACGAGCGATGGGTGGAAGTCTCGAGTCTGGCAACCTTGCTCCCCCACGCGCGGTTCGTGCGACCGCGCCGGCCAACCCGCCGCGAACTCGCAGACCTGAGCTGCCCCACACTGGTCCTGATCGCCGGCCGCAGCAAGGCACACCAGCCTGCCGCTTTAGCGCGAGCTGCGAACCGGTACGACGCGATCGCCGTCACCGAACTCACGGACGCCAGCCATCACTCGATCCCCGCAGTACAGGGCGATCGGATCGCCGAAGCAATCCTTTCCCACCAAGGCCGTTCGACCCGAGTCAGGGGGCAATGACGGTCGGGTGGAGGTCAGGGTGGTGCCACCACCACGGGCGGAGTTCCGCGATGTCGGCGATGGCGGCGCGGTAGGTGTCGATGAAGGTCTGGTGGATGAGATCGATCTCGGCCTGCGTCGTGTTCTCCGGCCGATAGCGGAGGACTCGCCGCCAGGAGATGCGAGGGCCGACCAGCGGCAGGATGACCGAGCCGGGGATGTCGCGGACGGTCGGGGCGCACAGGCTGATCCCGCGGCCGACGCCGATCAGCTGCTCGATCTCGACCGAGTCGAGGTTGTAGTAGCGGAACTGAGGAGTGAAACCTTGCCGTTCGCAAGCATCGCGGAGCGAGGCGAGGTCGCCGTCTTCCTTGCCGGCGGGCGGACAGATCCAGGTCTCGTCGGCAAGGTCGGACAGTGCGAGGTCGGTGCGCTCGGCGAAGCGATGACCGAGCGGCAGCGCGAGCACCAACGGCTCCGGGTAGACCATGGTCCGCTCCTGAACGCCTGGCGGGCAGGGCGGTGCGTGGTCGTCGTCGCAGCGGCCGATCATCACCACATCAAGGATGTCGGCGGCAACCAGATCGGTGAGGGCCGCCGACGAGACGTCGGCCTGGGTGTTGATCTCGCGTTCGGGCAGCGCGTCCTCCAGGCGACCGAGCCAGGCGCCGAACATCGAGGTGCGCAGAGATCCGATCCGGAGCGTTCGCGGCGCGTCCGAATAGCGCCGGCTGCTGCCGAGCAGATCGTCCATCTCGGCCAGCATGACGCGGGCGCGACCGAGGACGTGTTTGCCGAGGGCAGTCGGCTCCACGCCGCTCCGGCCGCGCTCGAACAACGGACCGCCGACCGCAGCCTCGATGCGCTGCAGCTGGGCCGTCAGTGACGGCTGCGAAACGCCGAGCGCAGCCGCCGCCTTGGTGACGCTACCGGTCTCGAAGACCCGGCAGACGACCCGTAGATGGCGTAGATCGAGCTCCATAGGGCGAGGTTATGCCTAGGTAGTATGTGATCGCCAGTGCTCATAAGCACTCACTATCAACACGATCGTGCACCGGCCGCCGCATCCGGAGAGGATGCGGCGGCCGGCGTGGCCTACTTCAGCTGACGGTGATCGCGGTGTCGTCGACGACGAAGCTCGTCTGCAGCGACTGGTCCTCACTCATCGTGAACTTCAGGGTAATGCTCTTCCCCTTGTACGCCGTCAGGTCGTGCGTGACCTGCGTGTACGTCGCGTTGGTTCCCACGTTGCTGTAGGTCTTCAGCGTGCTGGTCGTCGAACCGCTGACGACCTGGACCTTCATCGTGTCGTACGTGGTGCTCCCGGATTCCGCAGTGTCGGTGCGGATCCAGTACGTGAGCTTGGCCGACGTAGCGGTCGACGGGATGGTCACGGTCTGCGACTCGGTCTCCGTGGCGGAGCTACCGTTGCCACCGAGCCAGAGCTTCCAGGTGCCGCTGTGCGCCGGGCGACGGGTGTCCTGGTTGATCGGACCCGAGGTGCCGGTCCAGTTGACCGCACCGGACTCGAAGCCGGCGTTCTTCAGCAGCTGCCCACCGGGCGTCGGGGTCGGCGTCGGGGTCGGGGTCGGCGTCGGGTCGGTGCCACCATCGCAGGCAGCGGTCCCAGCCGGTACGGCGATCGCGGTGAACGCCGCGGCGACACCCTTGCACTCGGCGCTGGAGGCGCCGTACAGCTCCTTGGCGGAGTTGATCGCACCGTCGCGGGCGGCCTTGTAGGTGCTGCCCGAGGTCAGCTTCGTGGAGAGCGTGCGGTACCAGATCTTCTCAGCCTTGTCGCGGCCGATGCCGGTGACTGCCGGAGCTCCACCACAGGTCGGGCTGTTGTAGCTGACGCCGTTGATCGTCTTGGCGCCCGATCCTTCGGAGGCCAGGTAGAACCAGTGGTTCAACGGGCCGGACGAGAGGTGCGGGTCCTTGCCGCCGGTCGACGTGGTCCAGCACTTGTCGGACCGGCCGTCCTTCGACGGGTCGTCCATGTAACGCAGCGGCGTACCGTTGCCGTTGAGGTTGACCTCTTCGCCGATCAGGTAGTCCGGTACGTCGTTGGCGTTGTTGGCGTACCACTCGACCGCGGTACCGAAGATGTCCGAGGTGGCCTCGTTCAGGCCGCCCGCGTCGCCGGAGTAGTTCAGGTTGGCCGTGTTCTCGGTGACGCCGTGGCTCATCTCGTGCCCGGCGACGTCGAGCTCGGTCAACGGCGCGGCGTTGTTCGCACCGTCGCCGTACGACATCTGGGTGCCGTCCCAGAAGGCGTTCACCATGCCGTCGGCGAAGTGCACGCGGGAGCGGGCGCCGCGACCGTCGTTCCAGATGCCGTTGCGGCCAAGGATGTTCTTGTAGTAGTCGAAGGTCTTCTCGGCGCCGTACTGCGCGTCGACGGCAGCCGAGGCACGGTCGCTGTTGCTGCCGGTGCCCCACTTGTCGTCGGAGTCCAGGAACAGGGTGCCGTCCGGACCCTCGCCGGTGTTCGGGTCACCCTGGTTCTTGACGTCGGTGGCGTAGTTGCCGGCGGCATCCTTCAGCTCGTAGCCACCGCCGGTGTGGGCCTGGGTCCCGATCGTCACCGAGCCGGTGTAGATGCCGTTGCCGGTGCCGGTCTTGATGTGCTCGTTGCGGCCCAGCTCAGCGCCGGTGATGGCGTCGACGTACAGGTGCAGCTCGCTCGGAACCTTGTCGGCCTGCACGCCCTTGACCGTGACATCGTGCGCCAGCCGCGGCTGCTTGCCCGGCTGCGCGTAGATCACCAGGTCGCTCTGCGGTGCCTGCTCACGGACCAGTTTGACCGACTTCGCGGCCTTGGCGCCCGCCGCGGCGGCGGTGATCTTCGGCGTGATCGACGCGACGTCGATCTTGTCGACGTTCTTCGTGACGCCGCGGACGACCTTGCCGGACCGGTGCACGATCAGGTCGCCACCGACGACCGGCAAGCCCTTGTACGTGCGGTCGTAGCGAACGAACTGGGAACCGTCGACATCGCTGATGACGCTGCGAACGGTCAGCTTCTCGTCACCGGCCAGGCCGATGGCCTGCGCGGTCTCGGCCGCCTGCGCCGTTGCCGCCTGGATCGCGGCGACTCCGGACTGCGCGGTCGTGGCTTGGGTGCCCGCGGACGACGGGCCGGCCACGAGGATCAGGGCGGTCCCCGCGGCAACCGCTGCGGTCGCGGCTCCAATGGTTGTGATGCGCCTCAAGAACGGACTCCTTACATGCAGCCGCCACGCTGGACGCGACGGCTGGGGGCGAATCGGGACGACGGACACGCGCAGGAGAACGAGTTACCTGGGCCTCACGCCAGATGCGGTAACTCGGCTGTCGCTTGTCGACCCGCTGCGAAGGAGACTGCGGGCGGCCGGCAAAGCAGTCAAGATCGGCCCGGAAGAGTGGGGGAAATCCCTCACATTCCGCGCCTTTATAGACCCGAAGTTATGCCCGGCCGGTATGCCTGGAGGGCGTTTCAGTGGGTTGCCGAGAGCAACCGCAGTTCGCGGCCCCGTTCGACAGCGGTACGGCGATCGGTGGCGCCGAGCTTGGCGTAGATCCGGCGGATGTGCGTGTTGACGGTGTTGAGGGAGACCAGCAGTTCACCGGCGATCTCGGGCCGGGTGAGGTTCGTGGGCAGGTAGCGGAGGACGCGGAGTTCGCTGGGGCTGAGGGCGTCGACGGGCGGCCGGGGCGGCGTACCGGTGCGGATCGCGTCGAGGATGTCGGCGACGAGCGCGGCGTGCTTGGTCTCCCAGCTGGGCAGGACCTCCAGGACCCGCCACGCGCCGGTCATGGCGAACGGGAGGATCAGCCGGTCCTGCTCGGCGAGGTCGAGGGCGTGCTCGACCGCGGCTGTCGCTGCGCGCTGGTCGCCCAGGTCACAGCAGGCGAGTGCCATCAACAGACTGCCTTCGAGGTCGGTCGCCGTTTCGAGGACGCGCCGGGCTGCGGCGGCGTCGTGCTCAGCGAGGTGGATCGCCGCAGCAGCTTCCGGTACGTCGCCGGCCGCGGCGAGCGTCGTACGGGCCTCGTCGAGGAGGCCCGCTCGGGCCTGCGTGGCAACCGTCCAAGCGGTCACCTGGGCCGCGAACGCGTGCTCACCGCCGGCCGCGGTGAACTCGGTCAGCGCTTCGCCATAGCGCTCGCGAGCAGCTGCGATCAGCCCGCCGACGACGTGAGTGAGTACTTGGATGCCAGGCTCACTGACCGTCCGAGTAGCGCGCCCGAGCCAGCGCTCAGCGTCGTCGAATTCGCCGGTCCACACCAGAATCCAGGCCAGCGTCGCGTACGCCGGCGCGATGACCGGCTCCTCGTCCCAATCGTGCTGATCGGCCAGCGCGATGGCGGCTTCGGCACGTTGGCGGGCGAGCGGAAGCGACTGAAGCGTCGCGACGAAGCTCAGGTAGGCGAGACACGCCATCTCGAGATACGGCCGGTTCAGATCGCGGGCCAGCGCCGCACCCTCCGACAGATGCCGTTCGGCGGCTGCCTCTCGATGCGACCACGCTTCGGTGGCGCCGAGGTTCAGCAGCAGGACAGCGCGCAGATCGGCGTTCGGCAGACTGTGGTCCTGGGCAACGACGCAGTCGTGGTGGCCGCGCAGCCGGGCAAGCTGCAGGTCCAGCACGGCAACGATCATCGGATACTCGCCGATGGACCGAGCCACTTCCAAGTACGCCGTTGCGTCGTCGAGCCGCATCCGATTCAGCTCGAGGATGGCGTGCACCAACGCGAGTGAGTCGCCCGGAGCGGGGAAAGCCTGGAGGAGCGCTCGCACCACCTCGGCCTTCCCGTCGAGAGTCAGGCTGAGTGCGTGCTCGGTCAGCAGTCGCGCGGCCTTGGTCCAGTCCCCCGCTGCCTGCAGGTGCCGAACCGCAGCGGCGGGCTGCGCGTGTTCCGCCAGCCACTGCGCGGCGAGCCGGTGCAGCGCCGGGATGCTGTCCGGCTGCCGACGCCGAAGTTCCAGCCTCAGCAGGCCCGCGAACATCTGGTGATACCGGAACCACGTCCGATCGGCGTTCAGCGAGACCACGAACGCATTGGCCTGCTCCAGCTCCAGCAGGACCTTCTCGGCCCCGGATCCATCCGTCAGCACGTCGGCCAACTCACCGTTGACTTCGTCCAGCAGCGACGTACGCAGCAAGAGATTCTGTACCTCGGGATCCTGCCGCTCCAGCATCTCCGCCAACAGATACTCGGCCACCGCCCGATCGCTACCGGAGAACCCGGCGACGAATCCTTCCGGGTCCGGATTCCCGGCCAACGACAGCACGGCCAGCCGCAGCCCGGCCGCCCAGCCCTCAGTGCGCTGCTGCAGCACCTCGACCGCGTGAGCGGAGAGCGTAAGACCTGCCGCGGCGACCAGTTCGCGGGTCTCCTCGGCGGTGAAGCGCAGGTCACGAATCTCGGCCAGCTCACCGTCCAGCCGGAGCTTGTGCAGCTGCAACGGCAGGTCCCCACGAGTGGCAACGATCGCGTGCGCTTGTACGGGAAGCCTGCTCAGCAACGAGATCAGCTCGTCCGGCGATTCAAGCTCGTGGACGTCGTCGATGACCAGGACGAACGGACCAGCGATCGCGCCGAGCTCGGACAGCACCAGCTCGCGCTCACTGCCGCCCGGTGTCGCGACCGGCAGCTCCGATCCGCACGCAGCGCGGACACCGCGGAGGACGTCGTTCCAGAACTGGTGCTCGGGGCGCACGGTCACGAAGGCCACGCGGCCCTGCCGGCGCTCGGCCCACAGCCGGAGCAGCGACGTCTTGCCGCTACCGGCCGGCGCCGAGACGATCGTGACCTTCCTCGTCGCGGCGCGGTCCAGCGCAACGACCAGGTCGTGGCGGTCGATCAGTCCGGACACCTGACGAGTGTAGTTGCCCAATCACCTGATTCCGGTGATGCCTTCTCACCTGGTTGGTGACGACGCTGGCTCCATGTCCACTATCGAACTGCCGGACTACGCTCCGGTACCGCAATCCGCAACAGGCCCCGCCGTCAACGAGCATGGCTACTTCGTCGGTCAGGTGGAGAAGAACCTCTACTGGGTGACCGACAGCGGGTACCAGGCGGCGTTCCTGACCACTCCCGACGGCGTCGTCCTCTTCGACGCGCCGCCCACCATCGGGCACAACCTGCAGCGCGCCATCGACGAGATCGCCGCGGCGAACGGCGTACCGAACAAGGTGACGCATCTGGTGTACTCGCACCACCACGCCGACCACATCGGGGCATCGTCGCTGTTCGGTCCGGACGTCGTACGGGTCGGCCACGCCGAGACCAAGCGGCTGCTGCTCCGCGCCAACGACCCCGCTCGGCCCGCGCCCGATGTCACCTTCGACACCAGGCACAAGCTGCAGGTCGGCGGCGAGAGCATCGACCTGGCCTGGCTGGGTTCGAACCACACGCCGGACAACATCTACATCCACCTGCCGGACCACGAGACGCTGATGCTGATCGACGTGGTGATCCCCGGGTGGGCGTCGTTCGCCGCCTTCAACGTGAACGTCGACGTTCCCGGCTCACTCACCGCACCGGACAAGGCGCTCGACTACCCCTGGAAGCACTTCATCGGCGGCCACCTCGGCCGGCTCGGCACCCGCGCCGACCTGACCGTGCACCAGGAGTACCTCGGCGACATCGTCGCGAATGTCCGCACCGCGCTGGCCACCGTCGACCCGATGCCTTTCTACGCCCGGTACGGCGACAACGCGTGGGCAGCGGTCAAGGGCTACCTGGACACCGCGTCCGCGCAGGCCGCCGCGCCGGTGGTCGAGAAGTACTCCGGTGTCCTTGGCGCGGCCGATGTGTTCATCACCAGCACCGTCTTCGTCATCCTCGAATCGATGCGCCTCGACCTCGGCGAAGGCCTCTACATCCATCCTTAGTCACAGCTGCCGGGGGCATCCGGTCTTAGCAGGTATGAACGCACCTGACACCACGCGGATCGACACCGTCGAGAGCCTCCGCGACCATCTTCAGTGGGCCATCGAGCTCGAGCACGCGACGATCCCGCCGTACCTGTATGCCCTGTACTCCCTCGACCCCGCGCGCAATCCGGACGCGGTCGAGCTCGTGAGCAGTGTGTTCGTCGAGGAGATGGTGCACCTGTCACTCGCCGCCAACCTGCTGAACGCGGTTGGCGGTGAGCCTCGACTCGACACCCCGGAACTGCTCGCCGCCTACCCGCGGCTGCTTCCGCACGGGTCCGTCACGTTGTCGCTGCTGCCCTTCGGGCCGGCGGCGCTTGAGATGTTCCTCGCGCTGGAGAAGCCCGAGGCGCCGACCGGACCCGCGGAGAGCGATCACTACGAGACAATCGGCCAGTTCTACGACGCGATCGAGGACGGGCTCCGCTTCCTGTGCGACAGCCTCGGGCCGGAGAAGGTCTTCACCGGCGACCCGGCCCGCCAGGTGACCTTCGGGGCCTTCCATCACACCGACGGCAAACTCGCGGTCGTCACCGACCTCGCGTCGGCGCTCGCCGCGCTCGAGGAGATCGTCGAACAGGGCGAAGGTACGTCGCACGGCGCGATCTGGGACGGCGACCACGACATCATGCATCCCGACCGCGACGAGGTCGCCCACTACTACCGCTTCGAGGAACTCAAGCTCGGCAGGCGGTACCAGCGCGGCGACACGGCGTCGTCCGGCCCGACCGGTGAGCCGGTCGTCGTCGACCCCGCGGGTGTCCACCCGACGTCCGACCTCAGCACGGCGGAGATTCGTCAGGCACAGCTTGCCTTCGACAACACCTACTGCACGATCCTGTACCTCCTGCAGGAGGCCTTCACCGGGGATCCGGCGCAGCTCCGGGACGCCGTCCGAACCATGTTCGGTCTCAAGGCCCAGGCCACGGCACTCTTCCAGGCCGGCGCCGGACCCACCTTCACCTACATCCCGCCCGACGACCGCACGTGAGGACGGTCAGCCGAAGAAGTCGGTGAGTGCCTCTGCCACGGCCTCCGGCTGCTCGACGGGGAGGAAGTGGCCGGAGCCTTCGATCATCGTGAGCCGGACGTCGGCGCCCAACCGCGGCCAGGTTCGCTGGGCTCCCGGGAAGTTCGCCGGCGAGGCGAGACCGAGCATGGGCACGGTCAGCTTGCCGTACGTCGTGAAGTCCGCGACGTCCTGCTCGAAGGTCTGGAACCAGCCGTTGCCGGCCCGGATGGCGTCCGGGCTGTCGTAGGCACCGGCGTAGGCCAGCCGATCGCTGTCGCCGACCTTGCTCCGATCGACGAGGTGGGTGTCGAAGACGTGGTCGACGACCAGCTTCATCCGGCCGGCCAGCAACTGCTCCGGCAGGCCACGGATCTGGTTCAGCGGGAACCACCAGAGGTTGGGGGCGCCGTCGTACGGGAGGAGTTTCAGGTCGTAGAGGCTGGCGTCCGGGTGGCCGACCTCCATGATGGCGAGTCTGGTGATCGCCTCGGGGTGGTTGATCGCGTAGCTGAAGGCGACCATCGAGCCGATGTCGTGCCCGGCAAGGTTGGCCCTCGAGTACCCCAGGTGCCGGACGAGCTCGAAGACGTCGCGGGCCATCGTCTTCTTGTCGTAGCCGGTGGGCGGCTTGGCGGACAGATTCATCCCGCGCAGATCGACCGCGATCACCCGATACCGCCGGGCCAGCAGCGGCATGACGTGGCGGAACTCGCGCCACGTCACCGGCCAGCCGGGCAACAGCACCAGCGGTTCGCCCTGACCGCCGACGACGTAGTGCAACGTGGTCCCGTTCACCTCGGCGAACGCACTCCGGAAGCCGTCCGGCATCTCGGACAAACAGATCACTCCTCGTTCAGTAGACGACTCCAGCTAAGACCAACCAGACCACCGGCTTGTGACTTGTCACGATCCAGCGGGCTGTCCTGTCTACGTTCCATGGATCTGAAAATTGCCGGCCGGACCGCGGTGGTGTGCGCGTCCACTTCCGGGTTGGGTGAAGGTGTGGCCAGGGCGCTGGCCGCCGAAGGCGCGAACGTCGTCGTGACCGGCCGCCGGGCGGAACTGGCCAGGTCGATCGCCGCACAGTTGCCATCGGCAATCGGTGTCGGCGTGGACATGATGATCGACGGCGGTCCCGAACAGCTCGTCCAAGCCGCGACGGACGCCTTCGGATCGGTCGACATCCTGGTCCTCAACGGTCCAGGACCGAAGCCTGCCGCCGCCCTGGACATCACGACCGAAGACATCGGTACGGCGGTCGCCTCGGTGATCCGGCCGCAACAGCGGCTGGTGTCTCTGGTGCTCGACGGCATGCGACAGCGCGGCTGGGGCCGAATCCTCGCCGTCTCCGCCACGAACATCGTCGAACCGCTGCCCGCTCTCGCGCTCTCGAACCTCGCCCGCCCGGCCCTCGCCGGCTACCTCAAGACCCTCGCGACCCAGATCGCCCCCGACGGCGTCACCGTCAACCTCCTGCTCGCCGGCGGCTTCCGCACCGCCCGCCGCGACGCCGTCGAAGCCACCAAGGCCGCCCGCACCGGCCGGCCCGCCGCCGAGATCCAGGCCGAAGAAGCCGCCGAGGTCCCGCTGCGCCGCTTCGGCGCCGTCCACGAATTCGCCGACGTCGCCGCCTTCCTCTGCAGCGACCTCTCGTCGTACATGACCGGCACAGCCGTGCACTGCGACGGCGGTCTCCTCCACAGCCTCTAATAGGCTGGTGAGGTGACCATCCAGCGCGAACTCGCGGTGCCCGTGCCGGGCGAGGCGCGACGGGCGATCGAGAGCATGGTGACGGGCCATGTTCAGGACCGTGGTCAGGTCGTTCTCGACGCGCCCGACCACGCGGTGACGGTCGCGTTCCGGCCAGGAATCTCCCTGGTGGTGATGGGTCCGCGGACTCGAGCGGTCTATCACGCAGCCGAGCCGGGACCGCCGTGGCTCAAACTGCGCCTCAACCCGGAGGCGGCGCACGGGCTGCTCGGCGCCGCGGGCGCCGAGTTGGTCGATCAAGCAGTTCCGTTGGCAGCGGTGACTGGGGACCGGGTCGCCCGCCGATTGATTGCCGACGGCCCGTTGTCGCTGGTCGCGGGGCTGACGGCAGCGACCAGCACAGACCGCACTGTGCTGGTTCGCCGCGCGACCGCTCTCCTGGCCACCGGCCTGCGGGTGGCCGAGGTGTCCAGGCGGCTGCAGATCGGCGAGCGGCAGTTGCGGTCCGTCTTCGCCGCGACGCTGGGGATCTCGCCGAAGCAGTTCGCCAGGATCAGTCGGGTCCGGACTGTGATCGACGGCGCCGAGCGGCGGCCGCTCGCGCAGATCGCCATCGACGCCGGTTACTACGACCAGGCGCACCTGACCACAGAGTTCAAGGCTCTGATGGGCGTGCCGCCGGCCGCCTTCACCCAAGGAAAGATGCCGACGGCAACTGCCTGTCAGACGCCGAACTGACGGGCCGCCCAGTCGGCGAAGCTCCCTGCGGGCCGACCGAGAACTCGCTCGACGTCATCGGTCAGTACGGCGTTCCGCCCGGCGCGCGCGAAGCGCACTCCCCTGATCATCGCCTCGACGGACGCCGGATCTTCGCCGTACTCGGTCAACTGCCGCGCGAGCTCGGCCGGTTCCACATCGACAACAGGAACGGCACGTTTCAGTACTTCGCTCAGCTGGGTGACTTGCTGCGGCACGGACAACAATTCCGGCCCGGTCAACGTATAGGTCTGCCCGTGATGGCCGGGCCGGGTCAGCGCCTGGACGGCGACCGCAGCGATGTCGGCCGGGTCGATCACGCCCTGCTGCGCGGCGCCGGTCGGGTTGATGACGGGCTGCCCGTCAGGGGCGAGCACGTTCGTGGCGAAACTCGACGGTCGCAGAATGGTCCACCTCCGGCCACTCGCCTTGACCACCTGCTCGGCCGCCAGGTTCCAGGAGCCGACTGTCCCGCCGTCGAACTCCTCGCCGGCGCCGATCCCCGAGAGCTTGACGATGGTGGCATCCCCGACGACCTCCAGCAGCGCCTCGTCGTGCCGCGTGCTCGGTGGCCGGGCGACAGTCAGCAGGAAGACCGCTTCGACACCGTCCACCGCTCGAACGAGTGAGTCACGATCGTCGAAATCTCCCTGAACGACCTCGGCCGTCGTACCGGGAAGTCTGGCGAGATCGCGGGTCAGAGCGCGGACGGGATGACCCGCCGCGAGGAGTTGCCGTAGTACTTCGCTGCCGATGGTCCCGCTTGCTCCGGTCACAAGAATCATGTCTCCACCCTGAGCGAGCCGGCACGTGTGAGTCTTGGAGAAATCGGCGCGGGTACGCGCCGGAGGTTTTGAAGGTTCTGGATCGGTTACCAGGCGCTATGGGTGACATACCGGGGCGTGAGGCGGAGGCGCCGGGGCAGATTCCGGCGGCTGGGTGGCGGCAGATCCTGAAGCGGGCTTGGGCGGAGGCGAAGGCCGACCAGGTGCCGTTGCTGGCGGCCGGGGTGGCGTTCTTCGGGTTCCTTTCGCTGTTCCCGGCGATGATCGCGGCGGTGCTGACGTATGGGCTGGTGGCTGAGCCGGACCAGATCCGGCAGCAGGCCGACGAGCTGGCGGCGGCGCTTCCGGGGTCCGCACGGGAGCTGTTGCTGCAGCAGGTTGGGGCGCTGACGTCTGCGCCGCAGCAGGCACTGGGGATCGGGCTGATCATCAGCTTGCTGACGGCGCTGTGGAGCGCTTCCGGAGGCGTCGGCTACCTGATCACGGCCGTCAATCTCGCGTACGACGAGGAGGAGACACGCGGGTTCGTTCGCCGCAAGGGGCTGGCGCTCGGGCTGACTCTGGGAGCGATTCTGTTCGTCGTACTCGCGGCCGGATTGATGGCGCTGGGGCCGGCTCTGTTCGGGTCGGGCGAGGTGTCGACGCCGGTGCGGATCGCCTTGGAGGTCGCGCGGGTGCTGCTCGCCGTGGTGCTGATGAGCGTTGCGCTGGCGATCACGTATCGTCTGGCGCCCGACCGGGACGCACCGCGGCTGCGGTGGGTGTCGATCGGGGCGACCGTGGCGACCGTCACCTGGCTGATCGTGTCGGCCGCGTTCTCGTTGTACGTCGAGACGTTCGGCAACTACGCCAAGACCTACGGCAGCCTGGCGGCGGTCGTCGTACTGATGCTGTGGCTCTGGCTGACCGTGTACGCCGTGCTGCTCGGCGCGGAGATCAACGCCGAGAGCGAGGAGCAGACCGTCCGGGACACCACGAAGGGTCCGCCTCAGCCGCTCGGTGAGCGCAATGCGGTGAAGGCGGACTCCGTCCCTTAGCTCAGTACCGCGCCCACGATCGACAGGATGACCCCGACAGCGATCACGGCCATCAGGCCGATGAAGAAGCCCATGCCCTTACGCTTCACCTTGCTGTGGCCGATGCTGCCCTCGTTCGCGAACTGGTGCATCGGCGATGCGTAGAACACCGGCACCGCCTGGTTCGGCTGGATGGTGCAGTCGAGGGCGGCGCGGCCGAAGGTCCGCATCCACTGGCAGTGGACGTCGATGTGCAGCGGTCCGGCGAAGACCGGGATGTCGTTCCGGCCGTACTTCACCCGCACCGGGTAGCCGTTCAGGTGCACGGTCGGCGGGATGAAGCTGCTGGTCATGACGCTGCCCTGGATGGTCAGGTTCAGCATCCCCATCGGAGGCTGAGCCTGCTGGGGCTGCTGCTGGAACTGAGGCTGCTGCTGGAACTGAGGCGGCTGCTGCGGCTGCTGCGGGTAGCTCATGCGGCCCAACGATAGAGCGTCGGCGACACGACCGTCCCGGTAGCCACGGTGCGCGAGTTGTAGGGTTCGGGCGTGAGCGAACTGCGTGACGTCCGGCCGGCGCCTCGAATCCCCGTGTGGCTGGGGTTTGTCGTGCTTGTGGTCGCGTTGGTCGTGACCGCGATCGCGGCGGGCGAGACGCTGGCGACCGTCGCGGTGGCAGCGGCCGTGGTGTCCGGCTGGGTCGTGGTGGCGGGGACGGCTCGGCGATGGACTATCGGACCTTGGGGAGCTGTTGTCGCGGCTGCGACGGCCTGCGGGGTCCTGCTGGTTCAGCAGCCGGGTTATGTGGTGCTCGGGGTCCTGTTCATCGCCTTCGGGATGATCGGAATGCCTGTCCTGCTGGCGATTGCGCGGGTCAAGCGGTCCGCGGACCGACTGCCCGACGTACCGACTCGCACTGACAGCGTCGACGGCAACTCAAGTCTGTTCGACTGACCAGGGCTTCGGGGTCGCGGCCGGGGTGATGCGGCGGTCCGCCGGGGTCGAGGTAGATCGGCAGACGACCGCATCACCGGGCCAAAGGCAGTCACGAGTACGACGGAGGGCCGCGCTGGCGAGCGTTTGGACGCCTTGTGGGCAAAGTGTTGCGCCGAATGCCCACAAGGCAGGGCCACCGGCGAGCTGGTCGCTCGCCCCACGCTCCCGCGGACGGAGATGGACAGGTCCGCGGGGCGGGTGGTTCGCAGGACTCCTCCCAGCAGGCGCCGATCAGCGCGTCGAACTCGGCCCGCATCAGATCGTCGTCGGCCAGCACGAGGTCCAGGAAGGCCTCGGTCTGGTCGAGTTGCTGGGTGCTCATCGCGCCGGCTGTTACGCGTCGATCTGCTTCTGACCCGAGTCCGCGCTCGCGATCGCGATCTTGCGCGGCTTGGCCCGCTCGGCGATCGGGATCCTCAGCGTCAGTACACCGGCGTCGTAGCTCGCCTCGATCCGGTCCGCGTCGAGGGTGTCCCCCAGGAACAACTGCCGGGAGAACACGCCGAGCGGACGCTCGGAGACCTGGACTTCGACGCCCTCGCCGAGCTCGAGCGGGCGCCGTTCGGCCTTCACCGTCAGCACATTGCGCTCGACGTCGAGCTCGATCGCGTCCGCGGTGACCCCCGGCAGGTCGAACGAAACGACGTACCGGTCACCTTGCCGGTAGGCGTCCAGCGGCATCGAGGTCGGCCGCGACCAGGTGCCCGGAGTCTGACTGCCGAAGACCTGCTGCGCCATCCGGTCGAACTCCCGGAACGGATCAGTGCGCATCAACATCGTCCTGCACCTCCTGAGTCTCGATTCACGAAGTGTCAACACGCACTTCTGGTGTAACACGTCAACGGAACGATGACAAGACCCTTGTGTTCACCTCGGTGAAAATGGCAGGCGCGAAGGTCGGCGTACCTGCCAGGATGCTTGCATGGTTGAGCGTGCGTTGAGTTTCGGGACAGTGGCAGAGGCCTACGAGCGGTTCCGGTTCGGGTATCCGGTGGAGCTGCTGGAGCTCGTGACCGAGTACGCCGGTACGCCGATCGGGACCGCGCTGGAGATCGGGGCTGGGACCGGCAAGGCCACGCGTTTGTTCGCACAGGGGGGCATCGCCGTCACCGCGACCGAGCCCGACGCAGCCATGCTTGGAGAGCTGCGCAAGGACTTGCCGGCGAACGTCACCCCGGTGGTCTCCGCGTTCGAGGACCTGCCGCTGGATACGTCGTACGACCTGGTGTATTCGGCTGCGGCGCTGCACTGGACGAACCCCGAAGGACGGTGGGAGCGGATGTCAGCGCTCGTCCGGCCGGGTGGCGTGTTCGCTTCGTTCGGCGTACCGGTGCAGCTGGCCGACCCCGCCCTCGCGGAGGCGGCGCGCGCGGCGCGGGCGCCGTACCTGGGTGATGACGGCGTCCCATCGCCGGACGGAACACCCGCGGATCGCCCGATGCAATGGCCGGGTACCGAGCTGCAGCAGACCGAGTGGTTCACCGATGTACGCCAGGCAGTGATCGAACGCCAGTTGACGTTGAGCGCCACCGACTACATCGGCCAACTCTCGACGGTATCGGCGTACGTGATGCTGGAGCCCGCCGATCGCGACGAGGTCTTCCGCCGGATCCTCGAGGTCCTCCCCGAGACCGTGGAGGTCGACGCCGAGGTCACCGTCCACCTCGCCCGCCGCAACGCCTAGGTCGCACCGATCAACCTGTTAGAAACGGCCTGGCCGGTTCACAGGAGTGACCATGGTCGACATCGGAGCTCTGCCGGGATTCATCGCAGTCATCCTGCTGTTCCTCGTCCCGCCCGGGCCGGACATGGCGTACGTCGTCGCTGTCGGACTCGAAGGCGGCCGCCGGTCCGCCGTGCAAGCGATTCTCGGCATCGGGACCGGCATGATCGTCTATGCCGCCGCGGTGGTCGTCGGGATCGCGGAAGTCGCTCGCACACATCCCGAACTGCTCCAGGTGGTGAAGGCCTTCGGAGCGGCGTACTTGCTGTGGCTGGCCTTTGTGACGCTGCGCCACGCACGGCGCCACGCCGACGAGCCTGGCGCCGTCCCGACCGCGCACCCTTATCTGCGAGGCGTGACAGTCAGCCTGAGCAATCCGAAGGTGATCCTGTTCTTCCTCGCCGTGCTTCCGCAGTTCATGGGCGACGCGGAGAACCCGAGAGCGCAACTGGCGCTCTTGGGTGCCGTCAACGTTGCGATGGAGGTCCTGCTCTACGGGACCATCGGCGTCCTGGCGGGCGCGTTCCATGCGCGTTTCCGGCGCTCGGGCCGGGCCGGCGCCGTACTGAACTACCTCGCAGCCGCGGTGTACGTCCTGCTGGCGGGCGTCGTCCTGGCGGAACTGCTGACTTGATGCAATAGGTAAACGGTGTATGCTTCTTTCATTGCGTCACACCGTAGGAGGCGTCATGAGCTTGTCGTACGAGGTTCACGTGAGTCCGAGCGCGCTGCGCGCCGGCGAGCAGCGGCTGCCCAACGGCGACCGGCTCTACTGGAACCCGCTCGCCACCACCTTGATCTTCGGCGAGCAGGACGCGGTCCTGGTCGACCCGCCGTTCCTCACGGAGCACATCGAGGCGGTCGGCGACTGGGTCGAGCAGTCCGGCAAACGGCTGGTCGCGATCTACTCGACCCACGGCCACGGCGATCACTGGTTCGGGGCCGGCGAGCTGGTCAAGCGATTCCCAGGCGTCGCCGTCTACGCGACTCCGGGCACGATCGAGATGATGCATCAGCAGGCCGGTGTCGGCCGTGAGCAGCTGTGGGACGTGCTGTTCCCCGGTCAGATCCCGGCCACCCCGGTGATCGCCGTACCGGTTCCGGCCGAAGGGATCGCACTGGAGGGCGAGCTGCTACAGCCGATCGAGACCGGTCACACGGACACCGATCAGACGACCGTGCTGCACGTGCCGTCGATCGGGCTGGTAGTGGCCGGAGACGTCGCCTACAACGGGATTCACCAGTACATCGTCGAAGGAGTGGACGGTGGATTCGAGGCCTGGATCGAGGCGCTCGACAAGGTGGCGACGCTGGAGCCGACCGCGGTCGTTGCCGGACACAAGAATCGTGATCTGCCGGACGACCCGATCGTCCTCGAGCAGACCAGGCAGTACCTTCAGGACGTGATGGAGATCCGCGCCGAGACCGCGACCGCCGAGGAGTTCTACGACCGGATGATCGAACGCCATCCGACCCGGCTCAACCGAAGCCCACTCTGGTACGGCGGCCTGTCGCTGTTCTCGCGATGAGCGCCACCGACCGCTACGCGCTCGACGCCGCTCCGGGCCGGCTTGGTCGAGCCCAAGATCTGCTCAACACTGTCGGCCTCGCCGGACATGACGACCTGCTCACCGATCCACAGCTCGCCGGCGAGTGGGCCGGTGCGCCACTGACCGAGCCAGATCTCCAGAGGCTGCGGACCTTCCGCACCGATCTCCAGCACCTGGTTTCGGGATCGGGCGAACCCTCCCAGCGCTGGGTCGTCGAGGTCGGGCTGGAGCTGAGCAGCGACGCGGCGGTCGAGCTGACCTCGGCCGGCAAGGGGGCGCAGCAGATCATCGCGGCAGTGCTCGCGGGGATCTACGAAGCGCAGCTGCTCGACACCTGGCGACGCCTGAAAACCTGCCGCAACCCGCGCTGCGTCGCCGCCTTCTACGACCGCTCGAAGAACAACTCCCGCGTCTGGCACTCACTCGCCACCTGCGGCAACCCCGCGAACCTCAAGGCCCACCGAGCCCGCGCCAAACAGTGAACCTGTCACACATTTCCCAGTGGATCCGTCAGGAGAGCAAGAGACGATGCGCTGAGGAGTTGTGATGACGATTCTGGTGACCGGTGGGACAGGAACGCTCGGCAAGCTGGTGGTTCCGCAGCTGACGGCGGCCGGGTACGACGTTCGAGTGCTGAGCCGGCGTGGAGGCGTCAACGCTGACGGCGTCGAGCACGTGCAAGGCGACCTGTTGAAGGCGGACGGGCTGGACCTGACCGAGATCGACACCGTGGTGCACCTGGCCGGTGGCGCCAAGGGCGACGCGCTCGCCGCGACTAATCTGGTCCGGGCAGCAGCGGCCGCCGGGGTGCGGCACCTCGTGCACATCTCGGTGATCGGCGCGGACAAGATGCCGATCGGGTACTTCCGGGAGAAGCTCGGCGCGGAGCAGGCGGTTCGCGAGTCGGGTGTGCCGTGGACCATCCTGCGGGCGGCTCAGTTCAACAGCCTCATGTACATGCTGGCGCAGAAGCTGGGCGGCATGCCCGTAGTGCCCGCGCCGGGCGGGCTGCGGTTTCAGCCGGTCGACGAGCGCGACGTTGCCGATCGCATTGCCGAACTGGCCTTGGGTGAGCCCGCCGGCGCCGTACCGGACTTGGCTGGGCCGACCGTCTACACACTGCGCGAGCTGGTCGACGGCTACCTCCGGACGCAAGGCAAGCGCCGCCCGCACCTGCCGATCCGCCTGCCCGGCAAGGTCGGTCGCGCCTACCGTGGCGCCGAGAACCTCACTCTCGTCGGCGCCACGATCGGCAAACACACCTGGGACGACTACCTGGCCGAGAAGGCCGGCAGCCGCGTCAGGACCTGATGAACTCCAGGAGGTCGGCGTTGATCACGTCGGCCTGGCTGGTCGGCATACCGTGCGGGAAGCCGGCATAGGTCTTCAGCGTGCCGTTCTGAAGCAGCTTCGCCGACAGCGGCGCCGAGTCGGCGTACGGGACGACCTGGTCGTCGTCGCCGTGCATGACCAGGGTCGGGACGGTGATCTTCTGCAGGTCATCGGTGAAGTCGGTCTCGGAGAAGACCTTGATGCCCTCGTAGTGCGCCAGCGCACCGCCCTCCATGCCTTGGCGCCACCAGTTGCGCACCAGCGCTTCGCGGGTCTCGACGCCGTCCCGGTTGAAGCCGTAGAAGGGGCCCGAGGCAACGTTCAGGTAGAACTCCGAACGGTTCGCCAGGAGCTGAGCGCGGAAGTCGTCGAAGACGCTGATCGGCAGGCCGCCGGGGTTGGCGTCGGTCTGCAGCATCAACGGCGGTACGGCAGAGATCAGTACCGCCTTCGCGACCCGCGACTCGCCGTGCCGGGCGAGGTACCGGACGACCTCGCCGCCACCGGTCGAGTGACCGACGTGCACAGCGTCCTGCAGGTCGAGATGCGCGGTGACCGAGGCGAGGTCGTCAGCGTAGTGGTCCATGTCGTGACCGTCGGTGACCTGCTCCGACCGGCCGTGCCCGCGACGGTCGTGGGCGACCACGCGGTAACCGTTTTGGACGAAGAACAACATCTGGGCGTCCCAGTCGTCCGACGACAACGGCCAGCCGTGGCTGAACACGATCGGCTGCCCGCTCCCCCAGTCCTTGTAGAAGATCTCGGCGCCGGTCGTGCTCTTGATGGTGGGCATGGTGCGTCTCCGTTTCGTGGTGAGGGGATTAGCGACGGGTGAGTTCGCGGCCGAGGTCCTCGCGCAGATGAACCTCGATGAACACCCGCAGATAGTGGTCGTTCGCCAGCTGCTCGAAGGCTGCAGCCAAGGCCGGGTCGGGCTGGTCGGTGAGCAGGACGATGCGCCACAGGTTCAGCGGCGCCTCCTCCGTCCCGCCGACGGAGTGCTCGACATGGAAGATCGGCTGTCCGGTGCCGGCGGTGAAGATCCGGCCGTCGGGCGCTTCGAAGGACTCCGCGCCGAAGAAGAACACCCGGCGGTTCTGGTAGTCGAGGTGAACATGCTCGATCACTGTCGCGTACTGATCCGGATCGGCCCACAGGCGCTGGTCGGACACCCTCGTGAAGTCCTCGAGCGAGCCGGTGTGCACGCTGGGAAACTTCTCGACGCTGCCCGGGCGGACGACCGTCGGGATGTACCTGTCCGGCGCCACCGCCTTGCGGACCTCCATATCCCACAGGTGCGTGCCGGTGTACGCGATCGGCGGCTGTACGTCGTACCGATCGCGGAGCACGTCGTTCACCGCGACCGGCGGCAGCTCCACCGAGGTCGTCCGCGGATCGTCCCAGGCCTGCTCGAAGGCGGCGGCGTGATCGCGTGCCATGTCAGCGGGTGAAGTCGGCGTGGTGGACCTGCAGCCAGTCGCGGAAGCTCTGCAGCTGCGGGTTGAGGGACCGGACGACCTCGAGGTCGCGCGCCTTGGTGAAGTCCTCGGCGTTCTCCGCGTAGTACTGGAACATGTTGGCGAACTCGTCCGCGCCCGGGAAGCCGAAGCTGCGGAACGCTTCCCAGCTGTGCGGCTCGTACCGCACCGGCTCGCCGAACGCGTCGCTGAGCGCGTCGACCAGCTGCTGACCGGTGAGCTGATCACCGGCGATCGAGATCACCCGGCCAACGTACTCCTGACCGCGCCGGAAGACACCGAGTGCGGTCCGGCCAATGTCCTCGACGGCGATCGCGTTGATCGTACTGTCCCCCATCGGCAACGTGACGACAAGCTTGCCGTCGGCGTCGCGGACCGGGCCGAGCGGACCGATCAGGTTCTCGTAGTAGTAGGTGGTCCGCAGAAAAGTCGTCGGTACGCCGGCCGCCCGGAACAGCTCGTCGCCTTCGGCTTTGGCGTCGAAGTGCGGCACCTTGTACCGGCCGTCGTCCAGGCTGGGCACCCGGTCGGTGTCCCCGAAGAATGTCCGGGTGTCCTCCAGCGTCGACCAGATCACGTGCTGGACGCCGGCGTCGCGCGCCGCCCGGGCCGCGTTCCCCGCCTGCTCCAGCTCCATCTCGGCCGCCGACCGCGCCGCGATCTCGGCCTCGCTCCGCGGCGCGAAGAAGTTGGTCACCACGAACGCGCCGTACACCCCGTCGAACGCCGCGCGCAGGCTGCCCTCGTCGTCCAGGTCGGCCGCCACGACCTCGGCGCCGGCCGCGGCCAGCTCCTGCGCCTTCGCGCCGCCCGGATCCCGGGTCACCGCCCGGACCGCGAACTCCCGCTCCGGGTCGGCGAGGATCGCCCGCACCAGACCGCCACCTTGGGTTCCGGTCGCACCGAGCACTGCAATGGTCTTCATGATCAAGCCCTTTGATTGTCACGAATCTTGACTACTTGGCCAGCGTAGGTCGCTCATCGGCTATAGTCAAGAAACGCGACTATCAGGCTTGATGACTACCGCAGGAGCGTCATGGCGACCCATCCGGAACCGGACGAGCCCGACCTGGGCGTCCTGTCCAGCCTTCTGCTGTTCGCCTTCCAGGACGAACTGTTCACGAAGCTGGCCGAGCGGGGCTTCGACGACGTCCGGCCCCGGCACGGCGCGGTCCTGGCCTATCTCGCTCCCCGAGGGATCCGAGCGACCCACCTGGCGCTGCGCTCCGGCCAGCACAAACAGATCATCGGGACGCTGGTCGACGAGCTGGAGACACTCGGCTACCTGGAGCGGCGCCCGGACCCGACCGACCGCCGCGCGAAACTGGTCTGTCCGACCGAGCGCGGCCTGGCCCAGATGTCCGCGGCCCGCGAGATCATCACCGCGCTCGAGTCGCGTCACGCCGAGCGCCTGGGCGACACCAAGTACCGCCAGTTCAAGCAACTGTTCACCGACGTCGCCATCCACCAGCGCCAATGGGCGACGCTCGACTAGTCCCGGTAGGCGTAGTACTGGAGGAACATGTCGATGCCGCTGTCGATGAGCTTTTTGGTGGTCCGGGGGTCGACAGTGGCGCCGTAGGTGCTGTGGACGAGGTGGGGGTAGAGGACGAGCGCGTAGAGCTGGATGATCGCGGTGTCGACGTCGGGCATGGTGAGGCGGTCGTCCGCGATCAGGCGATCGAAGGCGGCGGCCAGGGCAGGGGCGGCGCGGTCGGGGCCGTGCTCGCGCCAGGCGGCGCCCAGCTCGGGGAAGCGCCGGACCTCGTTGGTGACCAGGTGTCGTAGCGCGACGAGATCGGGGTCGGTCATGCTGGCGACCCATTCGGTCGCGGTCCACTTCAAGGCGGCTCGGAGGTCACCGGACTCGGCGAGACGTTGCGAGGTCCCGGAGATCACCTCGGCGAGCGCGCCTTCCAAGGCGTCACCGACGACCGCTTTGAACAGCGTTTCCTTGTTGCCGTAGTGGTTGTAGACGGTCACCTTGGAGACGCCGGCCGCGGCCGCGATCGCATCCACCGAGGCGTCGAACCCGTCCCGGACGAACGCCGCCCGGGCCGCCGTGATGATCGCCTCCCGCTTGCGCGCCGCGCGATCACCCGTCAGCACCTTCGGGGAAGCCATGCACCGAACTTTAGCAGAAAGATGAACTGAACGGTTGAGTTCATATGAACTGAGCCGTACAGTTCAAGCCATCCGCTGAAGGAGGAGTCATGGATCGCCGCAAATCCGCCGGTTTGGCCCTGCTGTCGTTCGCCATGCTGATCGTGTCGCTCGATCAGTACATCGTGGTCGTCGCGCTGCCCGAGATCGGCCGCGAGCTCGGCTACTCAGCGCAAACGCTGCAGGCGGTGATCAGCGCCTACGCGATCGCTTCCAGCGGCTTCCTGCTCCTTGGCGGTCGCGCCGCTGACCTGCTCGGCCGCCGCCGCGCGCTGATGGCAGGGCTCGCCCTGTACGCCGTTGCCTCGCTGGCCGGCGGCCTGGCCACCGGACCGACTTGGCAGCTGACCGCTCGAGCCGTCCAAGGTCTCGGCGGCGCACTGGTCTTCCCCAGCACGCTGGCGATCATCAACACCACCTTCGCCGAAGGTCGCGAACGCAACCGCGCACTGGGGATCTGGGCCGGTTCCGGCGCCGCCGGCCTGGTGATCGGCGTACTGCTGGGTGGCGCACTCACCCGCCTGTTCGGCTGGGAAGCCGTGTTCTTCGTCAACATCCCCCTAGCCGGTACGGCGCTCTGTCTCGCCGTACCGCTGCTGGACGCGGGACCGCCGCGCGACACCAAGCGGCGGTTCGACCTACCCGGCGCCCTGTCCGTGACCGGCGCGGTCACCCTGCTGGTGTTCGCGCTCGTCCAAGGACCTGCCCTCGGCTGGACCTCACCCTGGATCCTGTTGGCGGCGACCACCGGAATCGCGCTGGCGATCGCCTTCACCCAGATCGAACGCCGCAGCCCGGATCCGCTCGTTCCGCCCAACCTGTTCCGCAACCGCGCACTGACCGCGGCCCTCGTGATCGCCTTCCTCTTCATGGCGACCTTCGGCTCGCTGCTCTACTTCCTGTCGCTCTACTTCCAGGACGTCCGCGGCTACGACCCGCTCCAGACCGGACTCGCCTTCCTGCTCCCCACCGCGGTCGTCGTCGCCGGCTCGACGTACGCCGGACAAGCGGTCACCCGCTTCGGACTTCGCCGTACGCTGATCGCCGCGCTGGCCATCGGCGCCGCCGGCGCGATCGCTCTCGGCATCGGGATGTCCGCAGGCACCTACGCAGCGCTGATACCCGGCCTGATCGCGGTCAGCCTCGGGGACGGCGCGGTCTTCACGATGATGTTCATCGCCGCGGCGACCGGCGTCTCGGACCGCGCCCAGGGTGTTGCCTCCGGCATGGTCTCGACAAGCTCAGGCATCGGCGCGGTCGTCGGTCTCGCCGCGCTGGTCCTGGTCGCCAACGCAGCGCACAACGGAATCCAGAACGCGGTCTTCGTCATCGGCAGCGGAATCCTGCTCACCCTGCTGTTCGCCCTCCGGCTGCGGCAAGGCCGAGGGCCAACTGGAGTTGGCGCGTCCACCAGCGCAGCTGGGCGGTCGGATCGCTTGCCGCGGTCCCGGTGAGGCCTGCGCTGCGGCGGAAGGCGTTGCCGTAGAGGGACTCGGTGGCCATCGCCTGATGCAGGGCAGCGACGGCGAGCCGGGTGTCCTCGATGGAGGCCGTTGGAGGACGGAGTTGGTGGAGCGCCTCGACGACCGGGTTCAGCATGCCGCTGCCGTGATCGCGCCAGCCGGCGCCGTGCAGGGCGATCGCCAGCTCGCCGTACCCCTGTTGGTAGACGGCTGCGAACGACTCGACGAAGCCGAGCAGGTCGGAGCCTCCCTGCAACCACGAGCCTGTCGCCTCTTGCAGAGCTGTTCGCAGTTGGCGGCCACCGTGTTTGAGCAGCTCGCGCAGGAGGTTGTCGCGGCTCTGGAAGTGGTAGGTCACGCCGGTGTCGGTCATGCCGACCCGGGCCGCGACGGCGCGAACCTGTACGGCGGCCGTGCCGCCCTCCGCGAGCAGTTCGGCCGCGGCGCCGAGGATCAGCCGGCGGGCCTCCTCCGGCGATCGGCGGATGCGTTGGGGAGTCACGACGCCGACTCTACCTTGACCAGCCAAGGTAATGCGCCTACCTTGAGCAGCCAAGGTAAGGGAGGCGCGCGATGACCGAAGTGATCCTCACCCGGGAGGACGGGCAGCTCCGCGGTACGGCGACCGGCGCCGGCCCGACCGTTCTGCTGCTGCATGCCGGCGGTGAGCGACGCGATGTGTGGGCTCCGATCGCGGCGGTACTCAACCGGCGAAACCTCCGAACCGTCGCCTTCGACCTCCGTGGTCACGGTGCCAGCACAGGCCAGGCGACGGACCTGGCCACGATCGCGGCGGATGTGGCCGCGATGATCCGGCACGAGCCAGCGCCGGTCGTGGTGGTCGGCGCCTCGCTCGGCGGACTGGCTGCCATCACCGCGCTCGCTGATCCACGCACGGCGCATGACGTCGCCGGGCTGATCCTGGTCGACGTCGTCCCACAGCCCGATCCGGTTCGAGCCCGCGTATGGCTGGACGAGCACGGCCTCACCGACGTACACACCGAACTGGTCGACGACATCCTCGGCCGCGCTCGCTCCGCGACGGCCGACGCTTTGGCGAGCACGCCGGATCATCGCGACCCCGCCTGCTGCGACCGAGGCGAGATCGGTTGCCTCGCCGTACCGATCCTGCTCGTCCGCGCAGGTCCCGACTCACCGCTCGCCGACGACGACATCGAGCGGTTCCGCACCACTCATCCCGGCATCACGGTCACCCACGTGCCCGCCGCCGGCCACCTGATCGCCCGCGACGCCCCCGACGACCTCGCTCGCATCATCGGCGACCACGCCTCGATGTGGCTCGAACAACCAAAGGTGAATTGATGCTCCGTCTCTTCAAGTACGCCAGCGTGGCCGCCGTCATTGGCGGGGCCCTCTGGTTCTTCGCCGGCTGCCAAGCCCTGTCCAGCGACAATTGCGCCGGGGAGCCCATGAAGCCCGGTGATGTCTGCATGAGCTCCCGCGGCGGCTCCCTCACCTACGAACAAGCGCTTGACGCCAAGAAACGCGGTCCGCAGGCGATGAAGAGCGCCGGCGCCCTGCTCGCCCTCGGTGTCGTCGGGTACCTCACCGTCGCCGTCATCACCCTCCGGCGCGAGCAGGACGAGGCGTGAGGCGCAAGACCCGCGCCGAGGGCTCGGGGGTGTTGGTGGTGATGGTGAGCTCGGTATCTGTCCAGGTGCACGCCCAGTCGCCGAGGTCGGCGGGAAGGTGTGGTTCGAGCGTTGCGCGGGCCAGCGGAAGGGTGACCGTGGCCGGGCCAGGAGTGCGATGCCAGACGGTGAGATACGAGACCGAAGGCCCGGTCAGGCAGAGCGCGATCCACTCGTCGTCCCACCCAGGCAACCCGAGCGGCCAGCTGGGTACGAGCGTCTCGAGATCCTCCAGTACGACGCGATGCGCGGCGAGCGCGGACCGCACCAGCTCGAGTTCGTCCGGGCTCATGCGGTTGAGGTGACCGGAGAGGTAGAGCCGGCCCGGAATGCCGTTGACCAGCGCGAAGGTGAACTCCTCGCGCGTGCTACCGGCGATCGGATAGGCCCAATGCCCAGCCTGCTCAGGCAGTACGGCGGCCGGTGCGGCGGCGGTGATCGATGCGTACAGCAACGGATGTTCCTGGTCCGAGGTGGACTGCAGGTGCAGCCGGGACAGTATCGCGTAGTCCATCCGCATCGCACCGGATGCACAGTTCTCGATCAGCAGGTCGGGATGCCGGGCCTGTACGTCGTCCAGCCAGCTGAGCAGCGCCCGGTTGTGCTCGAGCAGTCCGTGACCGAGCGACGTACCGTCCTTGTCCGTCCCGGGCCCGGTGACCGTGTTGTTGTCGAACTTGAAGAAGCCCACGCCGAACTCGTCGACCAGGCGATCAATCGTCGCATCCAAATGCTTGCGGGCAGCCGGACTCCGGAGGTCCAGCAAGTAGCGGCCGGAGTTGGCGACGCGGACACCACGGCGGGTGAGAAACGCGTCGTCCGGGAGTTCCTGCGCGACCGGCGAGCGGACGCCGATCACCTCGGGCTCGAGCCAGAGCCCGGGGACCATGCCGTGCGAGTGGATCCGGTCGATCACCTCACCGAGCCCGTTCGGGAAGCGGGTGGTCGACGGTTGCCAGGCGCCGACGGTGTTCCACCAGTCGCCGTCGGCGTACCAGCCCGCGTCGATGCAGAAGTAGTCCGCGCCGACCTCGGCCACCGCGTCGATCAGCGGCAACAGCTTCTCGGTGGTCGGGTCGCCCAGCAGCGTGTTCATGAAGTCGTTGAAGACGACCGGCATCCGCGCGTCGATGGGACGCCGGCGCCGTACCGCTCGACGCTGGCGGGTGAGTGCCGCGAACGCGCTGTCGCGATCCGCACCCGCAACCAGCGAGACCGGCACCGATTTCACCAGCTCACCAGGCGTCAGCGAGGCACTCCACTGATGCTCCTGATCGGTCGGACCGCTCAGCGCCAGATAGCCGCCGTACCGGCACTCACCGAGCTCGTAGTGCCAGGCACCGTTGTGCTCAATTTGCCATGCGAGGGCATACGGCCCGACCAGCACGCCCACGGGCAGCCGTTCACCCGACGACCACGACCCCGTGCTCGTGACGGCGTACCGGCTCCTCGCGACGTGCCGATGCTCATCGCCCGCGATGTCCGCCAGCTCCGACCGCAGAGGTCGCGCTGACCACCGACTCTCCGCCATCCAGCTGTTGGCGGCGGTGTACAGCTCGAAGTCGACCGATGGCAGCCCAACAACGAGCGACGACAGGAAGGTCAGCTCCATCTGACCGTCGGCCACCGATGCCTCGGTCCAAGCCTGTACGCCGGCCCCAGCCACGAACACGCTGGTCACCCGCAGGCCGGACTCAGGGTCCTCCTGCGTGATTCGCAGTGTCTGCCCAGTGTCCTCGTGGCTCACGTACCGCAGGCGTTGCCCAAGGATTGTGTCGATCTGCCGATGACTGCTCGCCAGATACCCGTAGCCAACAGCCGTCACCTCGACCAGCGCCGGTCCGGAAGAACCCGGCGGTCCGACGGTAGCTCGTACCGGCCCGTCGTCGATGACGAAGGTCAGCGAGAGGTCAGGTGTATCCCAACGCAGCAACGGCATCTCAGGCGGCTCGCAGGTCGATGGCGAGACAGTTGGCCACGGCAACCGGCGGCACCTCAGGCAGCTTGATCACCAGAATCCCCTGGCTCTGCTCGAACGGAACCGGCCCATGCCCCAGCAGGCGCACGGCCGACACCTGCTCATGGTCGGCGAGACTGCGGATCACGCTGCGCCGGTCATCAGGCCAAGCGAGCTGGAACGCATAGAGCGTGTCGTCCCGCCGCGTGAACCGATAGTCAGAGGCCTTCCAGGAAACCCGATCCTCGGTGAACCCCGAGATCGTCACACTCGACGACCCCTCGCCAAAGACCCGGAACGGCCGGGTCCCATGGATGCCTTCGCCACACACCCGCATCCAGGCACCAAGATCCTCCAGCAACTGCGTGCATTCGTCATCGAGCGTGCCGTCCGGCAACTGCGGGATGTTGAGCAACAGATTGCCGTTCTTCGACACGATGTCGACCAGCAGCTCGACGACATGCTCGGGCGTCTTGTAGATATCGCGGACGTTGTAGAACCAGTCGCCGACCGAGGTGTCGGTCTGCCAGGGCGCAGGCTGGATACCGGGAGTCTGACTGCGCTCGATATCCATCACCCCGACGGCACTGATCTCGGGACGCCGGTCCTTCTGCTGGTAGACGGCACGCGCATTGGTGTTGTAGAGATGCGCGACTGCCTGCAGCCCCGGCGTGTAGTCGACTTCACCGAACGGCAGCGGACCGTCGGAGTACAGGAGGTCCGGCTGGTAGCGGTCGACCATCTCGGTCACGGCCTCGAGCCAGAAGCGGTGCCACGCAGGATCCGGGCTGTACCAAGGCTCGTGCACCACGATGTCCTCGGCCGGCAGGTACTCCCGGTTGTCCAGGTAGAAATCCCGGTACGCCGGGTCGTTGCCGTCGTACGGAACTCCGGCGAAGCGACCGCGCTGGTCGCTGCCCTTGTTGACCGCCGACCAGCCGAGCGTGGCGCCGAGATGCTCGGTGATCCCGAACGGCAACCCACGCTGGTCCGCGGCCTCCTTCCAGAGCGCGACAATGTCCTTGCCCGGACCGACCTTCACCGAGTTCCACGGATGGATCGCCGACTCGTAGTTGAAGAAGTTGTCGTGGTGCACGGCCTGCGCCACGAAGTACCGGGCGCCGGCCGCGACGAACTGGTCCATCAGCGCGTGCGGATCGAACCGTTCCGCCTTCCACAGCTTGACGATGTCCTTGTAGCCGACCTGCGACGGGTGGCCGTAGGTGCGCAGGTGGTAGCGGTACTGGTCGCTGCCCTCGCGATACATGTTCCGGGCGTACCAGTCGCCGTACCGGGGCACGGACTGTGGTCCCCAGTGCGACCAGATGCCGAGCTTCGCGTCCCGGAACCAGTCCGGGCATTCGAACGTGGCCAATGACTCGAAGGTTGCGTCGTACGGCACTGGTCGCTCCTCAGCGTTACTTGTTGGGGATCTTGTCGTAGGCGGTCTGCTGGATCTCGAGGTACCGCTTCAGGCCGAGGCCATCGAGTCCCTTGACGTAGCTGTCCCAGTCGGTGTCGATGTTCTTGGAGCCGGTGACGAACTGCAGGGCGTTCTGCTGCACGTAGTTGTCGATGTTGGTCTGCAGGGTCGCCATCTCACTGGCCTGCGACGGATCGATCCACACCTTCCAGTACGGGTAGATCTTCGACTTGTCCTCCTTGCCGGCGTAGAGCTTGGTTGCCTCGTACAACCGCCGCTCGTAACCCGCCGCGGAGTAGATGTCGGTCGCGATCGCCTCGGAGTTCCGGAAGGTCGCAGTGTTGTTGTACTGCGCCAGCGCCTGCCAGCCGGAGTTCGGCGGGGTCGCGCCGGGCTTCTGCGGGATCTGCGCGTACGACGGCTTCAGTGACTTGTCGAGCGCGACGTCATCGGCCTTGGGCTTGCGCCAGGTCTTGCCTTCCTTGCCCCAGAAGGCGTTGATCTGGCCCTCGTCGGTGAAGATGTAGTCGAGCAGCTTGATCGCCTGGATCTGCTCCTCCGGCGTCGCCTTGCTGGTCAGCACGAAGGTGGCGCCGGGCGCGCTCGGGAAGTTGTAGCCGGTGAAGTTCGCGCCGTCCGGGCCGGTCAGCGGCGGTACGGCGTCGTACTGCATGTCGCGGCGGTCCGCCACACCGGTGGTCACGAAGATGCCGGGGTGCAGCGCGGTCGCGGAGCCGAGAATCACCGAGCCGGCGTGGTCGCCCTGCTGATGCAGCGCGTCCGGGTTCTGGGTGAACGCGCCTTTGTCGATCAAGCCCTCCTTGTACAGCGAGTTCAGGTAGGCCAGGCCCTTTCGCCAGCCGTCCTTGTTCGCCTGCAGGTCGACCTTGCCGTTGTCCAGCACCAGCGTCGAGTTGTTGTTACCGCTGGTGCCCTGCGGGTCGTAGATGAACGCGTTCATGAAGTACGGGATCAGCACGTCCCGTACGTCGGCGCTGAGCGGAATCTCGTCCGCCTTGCCGTTCCCGTTGGGGTCCTGGGTCTTGAAGGCCTGCAGCACCTTCCGCATGTCCTCGGTGGTCTTCGGCTGCTCCAGCCCAAGCTTCTTCAGCCAGGCGGAGTTCATCCACAGCTTGTCCTGATACGAACAGTGGAAGCAGTCCACCCACTGCGGCATGCCGTAGATCTTGCCGTCCGGCGCGGTCGCCATCTCCTTGTAACCAGGCGAAGCGTCCAGTGCCTTCTTGATGTTCGGCGCGTACTGATCGATCAACTGGTTCAGCGGTACGACGACGCCCTGGTTCGACAGCTTGAGCAGGTCGGACTGGCTGAACTGGTCGACCCACGGGATCAGCAGGTACAGGTCCGGATAGTCACCGCTGGCCAATGAGATCTGCCGCTTCTCCTTGGCCGGACCACCGTCGAACGTCGTGGTCTGCCACTTGATCGACAGGTTGAACTTCTTCTTCACCTCCTGGGTGAAGTCGTTGGTGGCCAGGTTCCAGTCCGCCGCCTGCGGCGCGAACACGTCGAGGGTGACGGCGGGATTGCCGGTGATCGTGGGCAGCGGCTTACCCTGCTCGGTGTCCTGACCGCTCCCGGAACAGGCCGCGAGCGCGAGACCCAGGAGGCCGATGCCGGCGATCGCGGCACGCCTCTGCCTTCTGAACTGAACAGACATAGAATCCTCACAGGGGTTCGGGTGGTGCGGAGGATCAGCCCTTCACGGCGCCGATCATGATTCCCTTGGTGAAGTAGCGCGCAACGAACGGATAGATGAGCAGCACCGGCACGCTCGCGACGACGATCAGCGAGTACTTCAGCAGGTCGGCCAGTTGCTGGCGTTGCAGCAGGACGGACGCGTCGACCGCGCCACCGCCGGTGGTGTTGAGAATCAGGATGTTGCGCAACACCAGTTGTAGCGGGAAGAGATCCGGATTCTTCAGGTAGATCAGCGCGTCGAAGTACGAGTTCCACTGCATGATCGCGTACATCAGCGCGACCACGGCGATCATCGGTTTGGCCAGCGGAATCACCACCGACCAGAGGAAACGCAGGTCGCCGCAGCCGTCGAGCTGAGCCGCCTCGACGAGCTCCTCCGGAATCGCCGTCCGCAGATAGGTGCGGGCGATGATCACCTGCCAGACCCCGATCGCCTGCGGAATGATCAACGCCCACCGGGTGTC
Organism: Kribbella sp. NPDC005582; assembly: GCF_040605415.1. Lineage (NCBI taxonomy): Bacteria > Bacillati > Actinomycetota > Actinomycetes > Propionibacteriales > Kribbellaceae > Kribbella > Kribbella sp. NPDC005582. Next base: position 15,182 of record NZ_JBEXCU010000002.1, on the reverse strand, counting down.
CAGCAGCCCGGCCGACTGCACCACCAGGTACGTCGGGATCAGGCCGCCGGTGAACAGCATCGTGAACAGGATCAGCGTCATCACGATGTTCCGGCCGACCAGCGTCCGGCGCGACATCGGATAGGCGATCGCGATCGTCATCGTGACGCTGACGATCGTGCCGACCACCGTGTAGAACAACGAGTTGAGATAGCCCTGGACGATCTGCGGGTTCTGGAACACCGCGTTGTACCCGCGCAGCGAGAAGTCCACCGGCCAGAACAGCACCCGGCCGGACGACACCGCCTCCGGACTGCTGAAGGAACTGGCCAGGATGTAGAGCAGCGGCAGCAGGACGACCAGGAGGAAGACGCCCAGCAACAAGTACACGCAGAACAGAAAGATCCGGTCCGTCCGGGGTTCGGCGATCCTCCGCGTCTTCATGACCACAGTCCGTTTCCGGTCACGCGCTTGGCGACCCAGTTGACAGCGAGCAGCAGGACCAGATTGATCACCGAGTTGAACAGGCCGACCGCGGTCGCCATGCTGAAGTCGGCGTTCAGCAGACCTGTCTTGTAGACGTAGGTGGCGATGATCTCGGACTCGCTCAGGTTGAGCGGGTTCTGGAACAGGAACGCCTTCTCGAAGCCGATCGCCATGATGTTGCCGACGGCAAGTACGAGGATGATGACGGCGGTCGGCATGATGCCGGGCAGATCGACGTGCCGGATCCGTTGCAGCCGGCTCGCCCCGTCGATCCGGGCCGACTCGTGCAACGCCGGATCGATCCCGGACAACGCGGCCAGGTAGATCACCGCGGAGTACCCGGTGGTTTGCCAGACGTCCGACCAGACATAGATATGCCGGAAGTAGTCAGGGTTACCGAGGAAGTCGATCGCCGGTACGCCGAAGAAGCCGAGGCCCTCGTTGACGATGCCGAGCCGCGGTGACAGCACCAGGATCGTCATCGACACGACCACGACGGTGGAGATGAAGTACGGCGCGTACGTGACCATCTGGACCGTCCGCTTGAACACGCCGTTGCGGATCTCGTTCAGCCCCAGCGCGAGCAGGATCGCCAGTGGGAAGCTGGCTGCCACGGTGTAGACCGACAGCAGGAAGGTGTTCTTGACCAGGTTCCAGAACACCGGATTCTGGAAGAACAGCTCGAAGTTCTGCCAGCCCACCCACGGGCTGCCCCAGATCCCCTTGATCACGTTGAAGTTCTTGAACGCGAGGACCGCGTTCGACATCGGGATGTACTTGAAGACCACGAACCAGACCAGCGGCACCACCATCAGCAGGTACAGCGTCCAGTGCCGCTGCAGGCTGCGTCGCAGCGCGTTGACATCCGAGCTCACCAGGTTGCTCATTGCCACGTCCTCCGTCGGACCGACGAGGTATTAGTCCTATGAATTTCCGGGATCGTAGCGCCGCTGCGCGGCCTGGTCCATACTGAACGACGTCGGAATCCAAGAAAGATCCCATCTATCGCTGATCGTGAGGGCCGCCATGCCACGAATCACCTCGGTCGAGGTCGTCGATGTCCGCTTCCCGACGTCGCTGACCAGCGACGGGTCGGACGCCATGAACAAGGACGGCGACCACTCGGCGGCGTACGTCGTCCTGCACACCGACGACCCGGCGCTGGCCGGCTACGGCTTCACCTTCACGATCGGTCGCGGGACCGACCTGTGCGTAGCCGCCGCCACCCAGCGCGCGGTGCCGCTGATCGGCCGTGACGTTGACGAGCTGTGCGGCGACCTTGGTGGGATCTATCGCGAGCTGCAGTCCGATAGCCAGTTGCGCTGGCTCGGCCCGGACAAGGGCGTGATCCATCTGGCGCTGGCCGCGGTCATGAACGCGGTCTGGGATCTCGCCGCCCGGCGGGCCGGCGTACCGCTCTGGCGTCTGCTGACCGACATGTCCCCCGAGCAGCTGGTCGCGGCCGCCGATCTGCGGTATCTCAGCGACGTACTGACACCTCAGCAGGCCGTCACCTTGCTCAAGAGTAAGTCCGCGGGCCGGCAGGACCGGATCGACGAGCTCGAGAAGTCGGGTTATCCCTGCTACACCACGTCGGCGGGCTGGCTGGGGTACTCAGATGCCAAGCTGCGCAGGCTTTGCGAGGAAGCCGTTGCCTCCGGCTACAAACACGTCAAGCTCAAGGTCGGCGCGAATCTGGCCGACGACATCCGGCGCTGTGGGATCGCTCGCGACGTGCTCGGACCGGGCGGGAACCTGATGATCGACGCCAACCAGGTGTGGGACGTTCCGGAGGCGATCGAGTGGGTGAAGGCACTCGCCGAGTTCGACCCGCTGTGGATCGAGGAGCCGACCAGCCCCGACGACATTCTCGGGCACGCCGCGATCCGCAAGGCGGTGGCTCCGATCGGCGTCGCCACCGGCGAACACGGCATGAACCGGGTGCTGTTCAAGCAGCTGTTCCAGGCCGGCGCGATCGACTACTGCCAGCTCGACGCGGCTCGGCTCGGCAGCGTCAACGAGGTGCTCGCGGTCTACCTGCTGGCGGCGGCGTTCGACGTACCGGTCTGTCCGCACGCCGGCGGCGTCGGGCTGTGCGAGCTCGTCCAGCACCTGTCGATCTTCGACTACGTCGCGGTCTCGGGCAGCCTGGACCGCCGCGTCACCGAGTACGTCGACCACCTGCACGAGCACTTTGTCGAGCCCTGCGTGGTCCGGGATGGTGCGTACCTGCTTCCGGTCACGCCCGGCTACAGTGCCGAGATGCACACGGAGTCAGTTCAGACGTACCGGTTCCCGGACGGCGACTACTGGGCATCGCGTCCATGACCACGGGCAAGCTGCTGTCGCAGACGGACGTCGTCATCGAGAGTATCCGGCAGATGCTCATCGACGGCCGCCTCCAGCCGGGCGGCCGGCTGCCGGTGGAGAAGGATCTCGCCGCCGCCCTCGGGGTGTCGCGGAACCCGCTCCGCGAGGGCGTTCGCGCGCTGTCGATGATGGGTGTCCTCGAGACCCGGCAGGGCGACGGCACCTACGTCACGAAGCTCGACCCGGCGATCCTGCTCGCCCCGCTCGGCTTCGTCGTCGACCTGCAGAACGGCACCGGCACCCACCACCTGCACGCCGTACGGCGGATTCTGGAGACAGAAGCAGCCGCGTCGGCTGCGCTGCGGATCGACGCTGCGGAGCTCGAGTCCGCAGCCGAGCTGCTGCGGCTCAACGAGGCCGAGCTCAAGCGCGACGAGCCCGACCACGAGACGGTGATCGAGAACGACATCACCTTCCACCGGATCATCGCCGAAGCTGCCGGCAACCCCGTACTGGCCGCGCTCATTGCCGCGCTGGGCGGCCGGACGACGCGCGACCGGCTGCGGCGGTCGATCTCCCAGCCCGGCGCCGACGAGACCTCCCACCGCGAACATCTCTCGATCCTCGCCGCCCTCACCGCCGGAGATCCGGGCCGGGCGCGGACCCGGATGGCGGCGCACCTGTTCACGGTCGAGGACTATCTGGTCGAGCAGGACGAGGCCTGAGTTCTGGTCTATTGGCCGCGCCTGATCGTGCATTACTGCGGCACGGCGCTGGCGGCGCGGGGAGACTTTCCGCCAGGCTCGGAGGTATGCACAAACTCCTCGCGGCATTCCTCGTCGTACCGCTGCTGGGCCTGAACGTGAGCTCCGCCGAGGCTGCTCCCGCGCTGAAGGTCACCCTCAGCCGAGGCAGTGTCGCGGTCTCGTCGCTGAACACGGTGCCGGTCACCGTCACGGTCGAAGGTTCCTACGCGGACCTCCCGTACAACAATGTCGTCTACGTCCAGTTCAAGCGGACGAGCGGTCCTGGCCCCTTGACCGAGTTCTCGTCGATGCCGCTCGCGCTCGTCGACGGCGACGGTACGCCGGGACTCTGGCGAGGGACGGTGAACGTGCCGTCCACAGCCAGTGGATCGGTCGAGCCGACCGCGGTGGACGGCTACGAGTTCGTCGCCGGCAACCCGCCGAACGCGCCGGCGCCCGTGGCGAGTCCGCCGGTGCTGGTGGTGAACGGCGTCCACGTCCCCAAGCTCACGTCGCTCGTGACGCCGAAGGTCGTGCCCTATGACAAGCCGTGGACGGTCCGGTACACCGTCACCGACTCTGCGACCGGCAAGCCGTACGGCACCCGGCTCAAGCTGCTGACCGGGCACGAAGAACGGTGCCTCGAGAAGAACGAGAGCACCTCAGTTTTGAGCGATACCAACGGCAACTTCGTCCAGGCGTGGGCCGCGCAAGCCTATGGCGACGTGACGAGCTGCCTGCGCATCCCCGGTAAGCCAGGGTGGATCAGCCGCCTCGTGACGCCGGTCTGGCGGCCCGCCGCCATCTCGGCCGCGCCGTCGAGGACGAGCGCCCCCGTCGGCACGATCGTGCCGGTGAACGGCAGCGTCTTCAACGGCAGCAACTGCCAGGTCGTGCTCCAGCGCTTGTACGGCGCCACCGCGTGGCGGGCGGTCGGTACCAGCACCGTCCGCCTCAGTGGCCGGTTCACGCTCAACGCACAGCCGTCGTACCGGGGCAATATCTCCTACCGCGCCTACCTGCCCCCGTGCCGCGACAAGGTCGCCGGGACGACGAAGCCGTTCGTCGTCCGCGGGACCTGAGGATCAGGGCTTCAGGGCTTCTTGGCGACGCCGACCCAGAGGCTGCAGCTGACATCGGTGAAGGTCTCGTTGTCGACCAGCCGCTCGGTCTCCGCGTCCGGGTGCCACTTGTACGGAACCTCGACACCGGGCTCGACCAGCTCGAGTCCGGTGAAGAACCGCTCGATCTCTTCCTTGCTGCGCACCTGCGCGTCGCCGCCGTCGGCCTTGTAGACCTGGATCGCCTGCTCCCACATCTCCGGCGCGAAGTCCGGCGTGCAGTGCGAGAAGATCAGGTACGACCCGGGCGCCAGCGCGTCCACCAGTTGCTGGAGCAGCTCGTAGGGCTTGGTCTCGTCGGGCAGGTAGTGGAAGACGCCGACGATGCTCAGCGCGACCGGCTTGCTCATGTCGAGGACCGTGCGAACCTCTTCGGAGTCGAGGATCGCCTGCGGGTCGGTGATGTCCGCCTCGAGGTACGCCGTCTTGCCGACCGGCGAGCTGACCAGCAGGGCGCGCGAGTGGGTCAGCACGATCGGGTCGTTGTCCGCGTAGACGACGCGAGCCTCGGGCACGATCTCCTGCACGACCTCGTGCAGGTTCGGGCTGGTCGGGATGCCGGTGCCGATGTCCAGGAACTGCGTGATGCCCTGCTCGGCGACGTACCGGGCCGCGCGGTGCATCCACATCCGGTTCGACTGGGCCGCGGTCCGGAAGCCGGGGAACGCCTCGAGCAGGTGCTCGGCGACCGCGCGGTCGGCCGCGAAGTTCGTCTTGCCACCCAGGAAGTAGTCGTACACCCGGGCGCTGTGCGGCACGCTCAGATTGAGCCGCTCCGCCATGTCGACTGCAGTGTCATCGCTGTGGTCACTCATACGAACTCCTCGACGCCGCCCGTGCAGTAGACCCGCATCGTAGCGGGTGCGCATCGGTCTGTGACCAAGCCCTGGGATTCCTTGACGAAACATTCGAGAACTTGCATCCTCGGAAACCGCTTGGGCACAGTTCCTCCATGGACAGCATCGAGCGCGAGGTCTACCTCCAGGCCCGGCCGGAGCAGGTCTGGACGGCTCTCACTTCTCCCGAACACTTCGCTGTTTGGTACGCCTTCGGCGGCGCTTCGATCGACCTGCATCCCGGTGGCCGGCTGCTGATGCGCTGGCCCGAACACGGCGAGTACCGCGGCTTCGTCGAGAAGGTCGAGCCCGGCCGCCGCTTCGCTTATCGGTACGCCGTCACGCCTGATGTCGACCCTTTGCCGGGCAACTCCAACCTCGTCGAGTTCACCCTCACTCCCGAAGGCGACTGCACCCGCCTGCACCTCGCGGAGACCGGCTTCGACCGCCTCGACCTGGCGGCCGACGTACAGGTCTCGGGCCAGGCTTGGGACAACGCTTTGGCTGCTCTGGCCGATTCGTTGTGAGCGAACGGCTCGAGGGTGGGTTCGACGGCGGCGCCTCGTTGGTCGACGGCGTCGTACGGCGTACTGCAGGTCCGTGGACGTCGTCGGTTCATGCGCTGCTCGCGCACCTGGCGGATGCTGGACTCGCGCCGCGGCCTTTGGGAATCGACGCCGACGGGCGGGAGATGGTCAGCTTCCTGCCCGGGCAGACGGTCGGAAACTCTCGGCCGTGGCCTGCGTGGACGCACAGCACGTCGGCCCTGACCGACGTCGCGCAGTGGCTGCGGCGCTATCACGCAGCTGTGGCCGACTTCGTCCCGCCTTCCGATGCACGCTGGCGCGAAGGCGACATCTGGCGGCCGGGCCTGATCATCGCCCACAACGACGCGGCGCCGTACAACGCGGTCTGGAACGCAGACGGCCTGGTCGGCTTCGTCGACTGGGACATGGCCGGACCGATCAGCCGCGAGCTCGACGCCGCCTGGGTCGCCTTCTCCTGGGTACCGCTCCACGCTCCGCACGTAGTAGCCGCCGAAGGCTTCACCGACCTCCCCGCACGCCTGCCTCGACTGTCGTCCTTTCTCCGCTCCTACGGCTGGCAAGGCACCGTCGACGACCTCCTCGATCTCGTCGCCGAGCGCATCACTCACCAACTGGCCCTGATGACCCGAGCCGCCGCCACCGATCCCACCTACCAACGCATGCTGGCCGCCGGCCGCGATCAGGACCTGACCATCGCCCTCAACCAGCTGGACACTCTTCGATCCGGCCGGCTGTAGCCCGCCGACCGCGTACAGAAGGACTGTTACTAGGTCACGTCCGCCAGCCGCCTTCGGTCAGGTCAAGCGCTCTCACCCGCAGCCGGCCACGCGCATCACCAGTCCGTCCGTACACCTCCTAACGATCGCCCTCAACCAGCTGGCCGTCCTCCACCCGCGCAGATCCGGCCAGCTTCAGCCCGATCAGGGAAACAGTCGCGCCGGCTGCGATCAGCGCAGCCATCGGTACGGCGGTTCGATCGCCGCCGAGACCGGCGATCGGCGCGATGGTGCCGGCGACGACCCAATGCACGAAGCCCAGCAGTGCTGAGCCGGTGCCGGGGTGGTCGCGCACAGCGGCGGACGCGAGCGCACCGGCATTGGGCAGAATCAGACCCTGGGCGGTCATCAGGACGAAGAAACAGCCGATCGCCACGCCGAGCGGGGTGTCGAACCAGAGCGCGCCAACGAGCATCGCGATCCCTGCCGTCAGCGCAGCGAGCTGACCGATCCGGATGAGCGTGCGAGTGGCGACGCGCCCCGCGAGGCGGGCGGCGATCAGTGCGGCCACCGTCATGCCGCCCGCGTTGGCCGCGAAGTCGACCGAGTAGGCAATCGGCGAGAGCCCGTTCATCGACTGCAGCACGAACGCCGAGGTCGCGACGTACGCGAACAATGCACCCATCGCGGACCCCGAGACCACGACATAACCGACGTACGCGCGATTGGCCAGGACGATGCGACCCGCGGTCAGGAAGTTGGACAGACCGCCGCCGTGCCGACGCTCCGGCGGCAGCGATTCCGGTGCGGCAAGCGCGGCCGCCGCCGTCATCGCGAGACCAAGCGCAGCGACAAACCAGAACGAGACCCGCCAGTGCGAGAACTGCAGGATGAGCCCGCCGAGCAGCGGACCCACGATGGGCGCGATGCCGCCGACCGCTCCGATCACATTGATCACCCGGACCAGCCGTACGCCGGAGGCCAGGTCGACGATGATCGCCCGCCCGATCACCATCGCCCACCCGCCCGCGAAGCCCTGGACGAACCTGGCCACCGTCATTACCCCGATGGTCGGCGCGAGCGCGCACATCACCGAGGCCGCAGCCATCGTCAGCAGCGCGGTGAGCAGCGGGATCCGCCGACCGCGCTGATCCGAGAACGGCCCGCCGATCAGCTGCCCGAGCGCCATCCCGACGAAGAACGTGGTCAACGTCAGCTGGACCTGCGTCGCCGTACTGTCGAGATCGCCGGCGACCCGCGGGAACGCCGGGACGTACATGTCCGTGGCCAGCGGCGCGATCGCGGTCACGAAGACCACGGTCGCGATCAGGCCGATGGTTAGGCGGGCTTTGGTCATCAGACGGTGAGCAGAACCTTGGTGGCGGTGCGCTCGTCCATGGCTTTGTAGCCTTCTGCTGCTTTCTCGAGTGGCAAGACGAGGTCGAAAACCTTGCCAGGGTTGATCTTCCGGTCCCAGATCAGCTGGATCAGCTCGGGCAGGTACTGCCGGACAGGCGCCGGACCACCGTGGATGTGGACACCCGCCATGAACAGCTCGTCTCCCGGGATCGCGACGTCGTGGGAGACCCCGACGAATCCGACGTGACCGCCCGCCCTGGTGGAGTGGATCGCCTGCATCATCGCTTCCTGAGTGCCGACGGCCTCAATCACCGAGTGAGCGCCCAGCCCGCCGGTGAGTTCCTTGACCCGGGCCACGCCCTCCTCGCCACGCTCCTCGACGATGTCGGTAGCACCGAACTCCTTCGCCAGTTCTTGACGATCCGCGTGCCGGCTGAAGGCGATGATCCGCTCCGCTCCAAGCTGCTTCGCGGCCAAGATCCCCAGCAGGCCAACCGCGCCGTCACCAACCACCGCAACGGTCTTACCCGGCCCGGCCTCGGCCGCAACCGCGGCAAACCACCCAGTCCCCAGTACGTCGGAAGCCGCCATCAGCGACGGGATCAGCTCCGGCCCGGGCATCCCAGGCGTCGCGACGAGCGTGCCGTCGGCCAACGGGATCCGCGCCCGCTCGGACTGCGTGCCGATCGTCCCCATCAGCACCCGGTGAACGCAGTACGCCTGGTAACCGGCCTGGCAGATCTCACACGTGTTGTCCGACGCCCAGAACGAGCCGACAACGAAGTCGCCGACCTTGATCGTGCGCACGTCCGCGCCGACCTCCTCCACGACCCCGACGTACTCGTGACCCATGACCTGGTGGTCAACCGGCTCCGCGCCGCGGTACGGCCACAGGTCGCTCCCGCAGATGCACGTCGCCGACAGACGGATGATGGCGTCGGTCGGCTCGAGGAGCTTCGGGTCCTCGCGCTCCTCCACCTGGACGTTCCCCGGGCTGTGCATGACTACCTGGCGCATCGCGCGCTTCCTCCTCGAGTTGTTGATGTCTACATCACGAGTGAATCCGGCGGATCGGCGTACAGGAAGTCACTGTCGATGGGTGTACTCACAGGGCACCCATCAATCACTTTATGGGCGTTACTGTCGTAGCTGTGGACAATCGTCAGGAGGTTCGCGAGTTCCTCACAACTCGCCGTGCCCGCATCACCCCCGACCAGGCCGGCCTGCCTGTGAGCGGCACCCGCCGCGTCCCCGGTCTGCGCCGCAGCGAGGTAGCCACGATCGCCGGCCTCAGCGTCGAGTACTACGCCCGACTCGAACGCGGCCAAATCGCCGGCGCCTCCACCGGCGTACTGGAAGCACTAGCCCGCGCCCTCCAACTAGACGACACCGAGCGCGCCCACCTCCTGGACCTGGCCCGCGCCGCCGATGGCATCCCCACCTCCGGCCGCCCCCGCCGCCGTACCGCAGGCAAACCAGCCTCCCGCCTAAGCCTCCAATGGACCCTGGACGCGATCAAAGACGGCGTAGCCTTCGTCCGCGACCCCCGCCAGAATCTATTGGCCACGAACGCCCTAGGCCGAGCCTTCTACTCCCCCGTCATAGGCAACAGCGGCCGCACCCCCAACCTCGCCCGCTTCCAATTCCTAGACCCAGCCTCCCGCGACTTCTACCCCGACTGGGACCTCTTCGCCCAAATGTGCGTCAACATCATGCGCACCGAAGCCGGCCGAGACCCCCACGACCGCCCCCTCCAAGACCTGGTAGGCGAACTCTCCACCCAAAGCGAAACCTTCCGCCGCCTCTGGGCCGACCACAACGTCCGAACCCACGGCTCCGGCACCAAACGCTTCAACCACCCGGTCGTAGGCGAACTAACCCTCGCCTACGAAGAACTAGCCATAACCGCCGAACCAGGCCTAGCCCTCCTCATCTACACCCCAGAACCAGGCTCCCCCTCCGCCGAGCGCCTACGCCTACTCGCCTCCTGGTCCACCGAACAAGCCTTCAACGCCTGACCGCACAAGACCTTCCCCGCGTGCTACGCAGTCGCTCCTCCGTCGCGCCAGCTACGCGCGCACCCGCCCACCCTTACTTCCCCTCCGGGCTACCGCCCGGAACCTGCGGGCTATCGCCCGCGACCAACTACCTTTGGCCGGCGTCCCTTCGCCAGACTCAGGAGTTGGCTAGCGTCGTGGCGTGCAACGGACGCTGGAACCGAATTCCACCCTCTGGAAGATCCACGGCAACGCCCATGTGTGGAGGAATGACCTAGTACAGGACTGCCTCGAAGTCGCGTCGCTAACACCGACGACTGACCACCTGCCGCCCACGATCGTTGCGTCGCAGGCGCGCCGGATCGGCTGGCCACTACCTGACCTGGCGAGCAAGGCTCCGGGTCGCTTCCACTGCTGAGCGTAGGTGCGGAGATGCCCGCTCGACCGACCGGTGGACTACGTGGTCCGGCGCATATCGCGTCAGAATCTCATCCAAGCGTTGGTCTACCGTGACGCGCTCACCAGTTGGCCCGGTGGTCATGTCGGCGCAAGTCAGCGCATCGAGCAACATTCGATCAGGCACGTCGAACTCCTCGCTCGGCAGCGGGAGCCCGCGTTCTGAAGCCTCGAACTCCGATCCCGAATGATGTGCCACAAGGCAGTAGATCGTTGGGGCACACTCGGTTCTGTCTCGCAAGTAGCGCGCGCCGTCGACAGGATGAAAGCCGGATGTGGCGATCGCTGGCGAGTACCCAATATCGTGGAGCCAGGCTGCTGCCTCGAGAGTGCTATCCACACCTCGGAGCGCAGGAGCTACCTCTCTCGCCGCCTCGGCTACCCCGATCGTGTGAGCCCATCGACGGGGGAGAGCCTGCTCCAGCAGGCCCTGCGCGAGCGACGCCGCCCATGCGGCCAATGCCGTTTCAGTCGACATGTGAACGGACGCCATCCCGGTAGGCGTCGATCTGGCGCGTCATCGACGGATGAATATCCAACTCTGCCAACTCCTCAAAGGTGAACCACGCAACATCGCTGGCTTCCTCATTGATCGTCGGCTCCCCCGCGACGGGGCGGCCAGTCATCGTTATTTCGAACTCCTGACGCGTCTCACCGTCGTCATACCTGACAATATGACCCGGATCCGAGAACACGCCAAGGAGTCCGGTAATTTCGGCAGTAACACCGGTCTCCTCCATGCACTCACGGATCGCACATGCACTCGGCGTCTCGCCCAGCTCCTGAGCACCACCAGGTAGCGCCCATTGGCCCGTGTCCCGACGTCGCTGCAGGAGGATCCGACCACTGTCGTCGACAACAGCCATATTGCATGCCGGAATCAACGTATTCGGCTTCGGCGCATCGGGGTCGTTGTAGTACTCAGTTCGCGGCATCTTGAATCCTTCCAGATTTCGGAACCCACGGAACAGCAGATCCCCAGACGGCCTCAAAGCTGCCGCAATAGTGATCAAAGAGACCCGCAGTCTTCGGATCTACGCGGCGAAAATGCAGCAAGGGGTTCATGCTCGCGGGATGACCCCACACGTGCGGATTTGCCAGCAGGTTATCGTCGAACCTGAAGATTGAGTTATAGAGGGTGGTTTGGTGGAGGCGAACTTCACAACCTTCAGTTGACACGATCGACCGAAAATACGTGCGCGCCGCGCGGATCTTCGAAGACAGCGTGCCCTCCAAGCCTTCCTCCTCGTCCCGTCGCACGACAGCAGCACAGTCTGGGTCACCAAAACAAATCCGGATTCTGGCACCCGCACGGGAGCGCGCTTCGAGAGCGCGGCTGATGTTTGGCATCTGCGAAAAGAACGTGCCGCTATACACCAGCACATCGATTGCTTCCGTCGATTCATTGATCAGTGCCTGCCAGGCTTGCAGTGACATCGCTGCCCGATTTGGATACAGACGAACCAACTCGGACATCGCCTCAACCCTGCGAAGATGCTGCCGCTGATCGGCGATTGCAGGCCAAAGGTAGGTCTCATCGGACCCCAACAAGTTGGCAGCAACCCACCTGTACCGCCTGTGCGGCACGCGACTCTTGGACAGCCAGCGCTCGACGGTCTTCGGATCCACCGCACACGCCTCAGCAAGTGCCTGCACACTGAGGCCGCGCTGGCTCATCACAGTTCGTAGCCGCTCATTCATCCTCTGTATCATTCAAGACGTTCAGGGACTTATCAAGAGCGTCCCGTAACGTCCCATGCGCTTCGAGCGAGGTCTGCGCGCACGGCAGGCCGTATTGTCGGGACAGTGAGCCAGCTACTGCTGTGGGACGTCGACCACACGCTGATCGAGAATTCGGGCGTCAGCAAGGCGATCTATTCTTCAGCCTTCAGTCGCCTCGCCAGCCAGCTCCCCATCAAGCCGCCGATTACGGCGGGCATGACAGATCGCCTGATCATGCGGAACATGTTCGTGTCGAACTCAGTGTCTGACCCCGGGTGGCCACGAACACAGGCTGCGCTTCAGGCTGCCGGCGCCGAGCTTCAGCCCGAGCTGCGTGAGGTCGGCTATGTACTTCCCGGGGTTCGCAAGGTGTTGCAGGAGATCCGTTCCCAGGCAGAAGTCATCCAGTCCGTGGTCACTGGAAATATTGTGCAGAATGCAACGATCAAGCTCGCCTCATTTGCTCTTGAGGATTTTTTTGACCTAGCTGCTGGCGCCTACGGCGGGGACAGCGAAGATCGGCACGACTTGGTGCGCCTCGCGAAAGCCCGTGCAGAGCGTCTTTACGACGCGGTGTTCGACGAGAAGAACACAACGGTGATCGGCGACACCCCACGTGACGTAGAAGCCGCTCGCCAAGGCGGTGCCCGGATCGTGGCTGTCGCAACCGGGGTCGACTCGGAACGGGAACTCCGCGCCGCAGGCGCGCACGTCGTCCTTCGGGACCTGTCGGACGTCGACCACGCGCTCTCAGTAATTCTGGGCAGATAACGCGCGTCACCGCCGTATCCCAGAGGGTTTGACGATCGCTAATCGACGAACCGGTGGTTGGCGCGACGAAAGTCGCCGAGGACGTTCTGCGCTCTCGAGACGTCCTGAGAGCGTCCCTCACGGTGGTGATGCCGTCCCCCGCGCTGTCCGTACGGTCCTCCACATCCAACAATGCCGAAGGTATTGGGAGGGGCGCAGGTAATGAAGACCGCTAGGCGTGAGGGTGAGGGCGACTTGCGCAGGATGCAAGTTCAAGGCCCGAGCAGTTCCTCCCAGCAGAAGCCAAATAGCCCAATGAGCCGGCGGGCAGACGTACCGGACCCTGCGCCTGCGTCTGCCCGCTGTTCCAGCCGGCGCACAGAGGCAGACTGGGACATGCGGGGGCTTGAGTGGTCCACCGAGGCGGTCGTCAAACCTTTCTCTGTCACACGTTGGTCCATCGACCGACACAGCATCTTGAAGATCTATCGCGGAATCGAACCGCACCGCCGGCAGCTTGGTGAGGCCGAAGCTCTACAGCTTGCAACTCGTTGGGGAATCGCAGTCCCGAAGGTGATCGCAACCTGCGCCCATGTGGATGAGCCATGGAGCATCTTTAGCGTTGTCCCGGGATCAGTGCGCCCTGTCCGGACTGACCAAGATGTTGAGCGGTACCTGCGGCACGTGCGCAACCTGACTGCACGACTTGAGGCCCAGGCCGTCGGGCTAACCCCTGGCATCGGCTGGAGCCAACGAGGCGGCGAGATTGCGTCGGGAAACCGGCGATTCATGGTTGATCAGCTGGCAGATCGTTGTCGAACGTACCCATGGTGGAGCACTCTTCACGCGAGATTGTCGATCGTCGAAGCCGATCCCATCGTTTACCTCCACGGTGATCTGAAGGCCGAACACTTCCTGGTGACGGACAACGAAGCTCATGCCGTCGATTGGGAGGCCTGCAGCCGAGGCCCGGCAGCGTGCGACAGCGCGGATGTCGCCTTCCATGTACTTCGCGACTTGCTCTACGACGGGCATGTCGTCCAACCAATGACAGTCACCTTGCTCAGCCGGCTCGGTACGCCCGGTGCCGTCTTGGCCTGGCGACTGATTCGCTGGGCAGATCGCCGCCGCGCCGGCGATCTGGCGCTCATCCCATCGCGCGACCTCGATGAACTCAGCCTTGAGATGAACCCAGTCACAGCCTGTCAGAGGCTCACGCAACTCATCGCCACTTTACGAGCTCGTGGCGTCCCTCGCTGACGCCAGCTCTACGTCACCTTGCGGTACTCCAGTTGACTCTGAGATTGGACCTGATATGCCACGATCCAGTACGGCCTCCGGCCCCGGCCGCATCGTCATCGAGACTGGCACGTCTCGACCGGGAACGACCACGATCGTAGAGCGTAAAGGAATCGGTCATCCGGACACGCTCGCTGATCACCTGGCAGAGCGTCTGTCACGCGCATACAGTCGCTACACCCTGGACCACTTCGGCGCAGTCCTCCATCACAACTTCGACAAGCTTGCCCGGGACTGCCCCCGGTTCGGTTGACTCCTGATCTGTGAGGACTTGGGTCCTTGCTGGAAGGATGTCTGTCATGCCGAAAGCTTTTCCTGAGGAGTTCCGTCGGGATGTGGTCGCGGTCGCTCGCAAGGGCGAGGCGTCGATCACGCAGATCGCGAAGGACTTCGGGATCTCCCAGTCGTGTCTGACCCGCTGGCTCAAGCTGGCCGATATCGAAGACGGGAACCGGCCGGGTGCGACCCGGCAGGACTCCGATGAGCTGCGCGAACTGAAGAAGCGCAATCGGCAGTTGGAACAGGAGAACGAGATCCTGCGCCGGGCAGCGGCCTACTTCGCTCGTGACATCAACCCAAAATGACGTATCCGCTGGTCCTTGACCTTGCCGTCGACGGTATCGCTGTCGCGGTGACCTGCCGGGTACTCGGCTTCACCAAGCAAGCCTTCTACAAATGGCGCAAGAATCCTGTCACACAAAGAGATTGGGCCGATGCGCACCTGATCAACGCTGCGCGCGACATCCACGGCGACGACCCCGCGTTCGGGTACCGGTTCATCGCCGACGAGCTGCCGGCCAAGGGGATCACCGCGGGTGAGAACCGAGTCGCCCGGTTGTGCAGCCAGGAGCGGATCT